>JAXDBP010000030.1:0-154368 GCA_034678705.1 Bellilinea sp. | reverse complement strand
AATCGTAGGCGCGGTCGCCGTCTCCGCGCAGGCATTCGGCCATCACCCCCCAGCCCTGAGTGTGGTTGAAGATGCCGGCGTTTTCCTTGATACCGGGATTGAACACCACCGCGCGCATCACCTCGATTGGCGTTTTGATGAACGGCGGTGCGCAGAGCATCAACCCGTAAGGCGTCGCCAGCTGCTTGTTGGCCGTCTGAAGGCAGCGCTGCGCCTGGTCAGCGTCGGCCGCACCGCTTATCACCGCCCAGACCTGGGTGTTAAGGTAGACCTGGCCTTCTTCGCAGCGGTGCGTGCCGAAGACCGTGCCGTCTTCGGCGATGGCCCAGATGAACCACTCCCCATCCCAGGCACAGGCCTGGATGCTGGCGTCCAGCCTGTCGCGTTCGGCCAGCGCCCAGTTAGCCTCGCCAGGCTCCCCCAGCCTCCCGGCGATCTCGGCGTAGACGCTCAGGCCCAGGCGCAGCTGGAAGGCGACGAACAGGCTCTCGCCGTGGTAGCCCAGGCGCAGGCAGTCATTCCAATCAGCGGAAAGGCCGCAGGGCAGCCCGTGGCTGCCTTTGCGCTGCAGGTTGAACTCCAGCGCGCGGCGCAGGTGCTCGAAGACGCTCGCCTCACCCTGGTTGGCGAAGGGCAGCACCTTGCGGTAAAAATCCAGGTCGCCGGTCTCGTTGACGTAGGCCGGGATGCTGTTGAAAAACCAGAGGCAGTCGTCGGAACGGAACTCCTCCTCGGGCGGCGGCTGTTCGCTGCCGGGGCGGTGCTCGAACGGCCTGACAATGGGCAGCGCCCCGCCGTTTGCCAGTTGACCGGTCAGCATCAGCTCCAGGCGCTGACGGGCCAGTTCGGGCTCCGCCGCGGTCACGCCCAGCGCATCCTGGACCGAATCGCGGAAGCCCAGCCCGTCGCGCTCGCCGTTGTAGACCAGGCTGGCCGAGCGCGACCAGTTGAAGGCGATCAGGCAGTTGTACGGCCCCCAGACGTTGAGGATGTGGTTCAAATCCTCGTCGGGGGTCTCCACCACCAGGCTGCCAAGGAATTCTTCCCAGTGATTTTTTAACTTGATGAATTCGGCGTCAGCGCGCTCGAGCGAGCCGTATTCCGCGAACGTCGCTGCGCCGAGCGTGCGCGCGTTGCCGATGCCCAGCAGGAGCAACACCTCGCGGCCTTCCCCCGGGGCAAGGGTCAGATCAGCCTGCAGGACTCCGCAGGCGTTGTCGCCGTAGGCGCGGCTGTTCGTGCAGGCGCCCTGCTCGACGACCAACGGGTTGTGATAGCCGCGGTAGGGGCCAATGAACGCCTCGCGGGCGGTGTCGAAGCCGCTGATCTGCGCGCCGGCGAGGCCGATCCAGGCGTGATGGGCGATGTCGTGCAGGTAAATGCCCTCACTCTCGCCGGTCAGGTGATCCTGGATGGCGATGCGCAGCAGCTTGTCATCAGTCAGCTCGCCGCGCACGATGAACAGCGAGTACTGCAGGTTGACGTTATCCTGGAAGGTATCCCACTGGTTGGTGAATTCGCAGAAGGAGAAGACCGACAGCTCGCGCGGCCGGTCGCTCTGGTTGGTCAGCTTCAGCCGCCAGTATTCAAATGCCTGCCCGAGCGGGATGAAGTAGGTCGTCTCAGTCAGGATGCCGGCGTAGCGCGAGGAGATGACGGTGTAGCCCATTCCATGGCGGCAGGTGGACTGGTACTGCTCGAGCGGCTTGCCGACCGGCTGCCAGGACGCCGACCAGGTATCACCGCTCTGCCGGTCGCGCAGGTAAAAGTAGCGCCCGGGCTGATCCAGCGGGACGCTGTTGAAGCGCAGACGCAGATAGCGGCCGCGCGCCCCGGATTGGAAGAACCCGTAGCCGCCGGCGTTGTTGGTGATGATTCCGCCAAACCGGGTTGAGCCGAGGTAGTTGCTCCAGGACTGCGGCGTATCCGGGCGGGTGATAACGTATTCGCGGGCCGCATCGTCGAAATAACCGTACTGCATGCAAACCTCGTTTTACTCGACGGCGTTCTCGCGGATCACCTGCGCATACCACCGGGCGCTGGATTTGGGGACGCGCGCCAGGGTCTCGTAGTCGATGTAGATCAGACCAAAACGCTTGGAATAGCCGTATGACCATTCGAAGTTATCCATCAGCGACCAGGCAAAGTATCCCTTCACCGGCACGCCGCAGGAGATGGCGCGCTGCACCTGGCGCAGATGGCGCTGGAGGTAAGAGATGCGCTGGGGATCGTCCACCTGACCGTTCGCGCCGGGCTGATCCCTGTAGGCTGCGCCGTTCTCGGTGATGACGATCGCGGCGAAATGATAATCGAAGGTAAGCCGGCCAAGCATGTGGTACAGTCCCTCAGGGTGGACCTCCCAGCCCATTTCCGTGCGCTCATCGTTGCGGAAGACCGTGCGCGGCAGGTTCTTCTCGTCCGCCATGCCGGCTGCGCGGTGAATCTGGCGGAAGTAATAATTCACGCCGAGGAAATCGAGCGGCGCAGCAATATGCTCCAGATCCCCGGCCTTGACCCAGGTCATGTCGGTATCATACGACTCGAGCATGTCGGCGGGATAGCCGCGCCCGGCCAGCGGATCGAGAAACCAGCGGTTGACTCGCCCGTCCCACCAGCGGGCGGCCTGGCGGTCGGCCAGGCTGGGCGAGGCGGGTTCCATCAAGGACAGGTTGAGAGTGATGCCGACCTGCGCCCCCGGGCTGTTTGTTTGAATGATCGGCAGCGCCAGCCCGTGCGCCAGCAGCAGGTGATGAGAGGCAGCCAGCGCCTCGCTCAAATCGCGGTGGCCGGGGGCGTGACGGCCCTCCTCGTAACCAATGAAGGCGCTGACGTACGGCTCGTTTAAGGTGATCCAGTGCTTGACCCGGTCGCCAAGCTTACGGCTGACGATATCGGCATATTTACAAAAGGCTTCCGCCGCCGCTCTGGCCGGCCAGCCGCCCAAATCCTGAAGGCGCTGGGGAAGGTCCCAGTGATACAGGGTAACGTACGGCTGGATGCCCGCATTAAGCAGGGCGTCGACCAGACGGTCGTAGAAATCCATGCCCGGCTGGTTAACGGGCGAGAGGCCGTCCTTCAGCACCCGCGGCCAGGAGATCGAGAAACGGTATGCCCGCAGCCCAATCTCTTCCATCAGGGCGATGTCTGCGCGCCAGTGGTGGTAGTGGTCGCAGGCGATGTCGCCGGTATCGTCGTTATCGATCTTGCCCGGCGTGTGGCAAAAACGGTCCCAGATGCTTTCGCTCCTGCCGTCCACGTTCCACGCGCCTTCGACCTGGTAGGCAGCGGTCGCCGCGCCCCAGACAAAATCATCAGGAAAGGCAAGTTTGTAATTCGAGCTCATCCTCCTCCTAATTCGACGCGGACTTCGACGCGCTTTCTCCCTGCCGGTGGAATTGGCACAATTTTACCCTGAATGGGGATGCCTTCCACGCACAGTCTCACGCAGTTGCCCGGGCCGGCGCGCCGGATAAGGATGTGGTATTCCACCCCGCGAAACCGGCGCCGGGCTTCAAATCCGTTCCAGGCCGCCGGGATGACCGGCGATATCTCCAATCCATTATAAGACGGGCGGATACCCAAGATCCACTGGGTGATGGCGACGTAACTCCAGGGGGCGGTGCCGGTCAGCCAGGAATTTTTCGCCTCGCCGTACCTGTCCGCATCTCGACCGGCGATCATCTGGGCATAGACGTACGGCTCGCAGCGGTGAACCTCGCTGAGCGCCTCGCGTACCGACGGATTGATGCGCAAGTAGTAGTCATATGCGCGGTCGCCGCGCCCAACCATGGCTTCGGCGATGATGATCCAGGGGTTGGTGTGGCAGAAGACGCCCGCGTTCTCTTTATACCCGGGCGGGTAGGAGGAAATCTCTCCCAGGTGCAGATAATAGCGGCTGAACGCCGGCTGGTGGAGCAGGATGCCGTGCGGGGTCGCCAGATGGTGCGCGACCGCATCCAGGGCCTGCTCGGCGCGCCCGTCATCAAGACCCAAACCTGCCATGACGCAGATGCCCTGCGGCTCAATGAAGATGCGCCCCTCGTCGTTTTCGCGCGAGCCGAGCGGCCGGCCGAAGTCGTCGTAAGCGCGGCGGAACCACTCCCCGTCCCAGCCGGACTGCCAGAGGGCATGCTCCATGTCAAGGGCGGCGGCGAGATAATCACCTGCCGACGGCAGGGATGGTACGTTGGGGTTGCCCCGGCTGCTCTGCCGATAGAAGTCAACCAGCCCGGCCATCTCTTTGGCTGCCAGGATGAACAACCCGGCAATGAACACCGACTCGGCCACTTTGCCGTCCTTGTTGATGGTCGTCTGGAAGGTTTGCCCCGGGCGGTCGGAGAAGCAGTTCAAGTTCAGGCAGTCGTTCCAATCCGCGCGGCCGATCAGCGGCAGGCGGTGCGGTCCAAGACGGTCGAGCGGATACTGGATCGCGCGCATGAGGTGCTCGAGGAGCGGCTGCTCGGAGCCGGGTTGATTGTCATAAGGCAGCTGCTCGTCCAGGATTTGCCAGTCGCCGGTTTCTCTGACGTAGGCAGCCGTCGCCAGCACCAGCCAGAGCGGATCGTCGTTGAAGTTCGAGCCGACGTCGTGATTGCCGCGCCGGGTCAGCGGCTGGTACTGGTGGTAGGCGCCGCCGTCGGGCAGCTGGGTCGCCGCCAGGTCGAGGATGCGCTCGCGGGCGCGTTCCGGAAGGAGATGAACAAAGCCGAGCAGGTCCTGGTTCGAATCGCGGAAGCCGATGCCGCGCCCGACGCCGCTTTCGAAGTAGGATGCCGAACGGCTGATGTTGAAGGTAATCATGTTCTGGTAGGCGTTCCAGATGTTGACCATGCGGTCGGCGTGCGGGTCGGGCGTGCTGACGCTAAATTTTCCGAGCAGCACATCCCAGAACTCGCGCAGCGCCGCGAAGGAGCGCTCTACTTCAACAGGATCGAGGAAACGCGCCATAACCGGCAGCACCGTGCGGCGGTTGACGTTCTGCGTGCCGGGCGGGTCGAATTTTTCATCCACGGGATTCTCGTGATAGCCGAGCAGAAAGATAATTTTCTTCTGCTCCTCTGGCGCCAGGCAAACCCTGGAGTGGAGCGCGCCGATCGGCTGCCAGCCCTGAACGAGCGAGCCGCTCAGGCAGCCAGCTTCCACTCCCGCGGGCAGCTCCCAGCCGCGGTAGGGACCCAAAAAGGCTTCGCGCTCGGTGTCAAAGCCCGCAAGCGGCTCAGAACAGGCCAGGTAAGCGAAGTGATCGCGGCGCTCGCGGTATTCACTTTTATGGATGACTGCGCCGCCCGCCACGCCCGCCATTGGCTGCAGATCGGGCCAGACTTCCACCTCGCCGATCGAGTAGTTACGCTGGAAGTTAACCGCATCATCCAGCGCATCCCACAGACAGAATTCAACCGCCGAAAAAATTGACAGATTGGCTGCCTCGGCACGCCGGTTGGAGATGGTCAGCTCCCAAATTTCGAGATTGGCGCCCAGCGGGGTGAAATATCGGATTTGCGCTTCGATCCCGCCCAGGCTGGAGCGGATGATGGTGTACCCCAGTCCGTGGCGGCATTCGTAGCTGTCCGGCTTTTGGCGTACGGGCATCCAGGTCGGCGACCAGATTCGCGGACCGGCCGGTGTTGGATCATCATCGCGCAGGTAAATCATCCGCCCGCCCAGATCCAGGGGGGCGTTGTTGTAGCGGTAGCGGGTCAGACGGCGCAGGCGAGCATCCCGGTAAAAAGAGTAACCACCACCTGTATTGGAGATAATGCCAAAGAAAGCTTCACAGCCAAGATAATTGATCCAGGGCAGTGGGGTATCCGGTCGGGTAATGACGTATTCACGCTGGAGATCATCGAAAAATCCATAACGCATATTTGCTCCTTAAAATCGGCGATAAAGGATCACTACCCACCCAGACTATCAATTTCTTTCTGACTCACCTGTGGTTATCGGACACCTTCCAGCAGGCGACATGGTAATCCGGCTCGATTTCGACCAAATCGGGACGCTTCTTGCACTTTTCAAAAGCGAGCGGGCAGCGGTCGAGATACGGGCAGCCATGCTGATAACCTATTTGCGCTACTGTAGAGCTGGCAGTTGTCGCGGAAGACCATTTCTGGTCGAGGCGCGGCACAGAAGCGATGAGCATCTGCGTATAAGGGTGGCGCGGTTGCTGGAAGATCTTTTCGGTCACGCCCATCTCTGCTATGCAGCCGCGGTATAGGATCACCGCGCGTTCGCTGATGTAGTTGGCCAGGGACAGGTCATGGGTGATGAACAGGATGGACAGGCCGCGCTGCTTCAACTCTGCCAGCAGGTTGAGCACATCGATGCGGGTGGATGCATCCAGCATGCTGATGATCTCATCGGCGACCAGGAATTTGATGTCCAGGAGCAGCGCACGGGCGATGAGAAAGCGCTGCAGCTGTCCCCCGCTGAGCTGGTGCGGAAACTTATTCAGGACGTGCTCGGGATTCAGACCGACGTCGCGTAATGTCTTCTCCACTCTGCCCTGCCAGGTTTGACTGTCTATGTCCGGGTAGAACTGTTCCTGGATGATTTGAAAGATACGGTCAGCTTTGAAAACAGGGTTGAGCGAGCTGAATGGATCCTGGAAAACACCCTGCACTTTGCGGTAATACGCTTTGAGCGCACCTCCCTCGAGCGACGAGATGTCCACGCCATCCAGGGTGATGACGCCGGAAGAGATGGAAACCAAGCGCAGCACCATTTTGCCGATGGTGGTCTTGCCGCTGCCGCTCTCCCCGATCAGCGATACGCACTCGCCATCCTTAATGGTGAAGCTGATATCGCTGACGGCGTGCAGCTCCTTGCCGCCAAACGTCCCAACCCGGTAGATTTTCGAGATCCGATCGACCCTAAGCATTGCTACCAACCTCCCGCCAGCAGGCGACGTAGTGATCCTTGTCGATTTCGATGAAGGGAGGAACCTGGCTGCATTGCTCAAAAGCCACCGGGCAGCGCTCGCGGAAGCAGCAGCCTTCGGGCGGATGGAGCAGCAGCGGCGGCTTACCGGGGATGCCCGTCAATTGGTTTTCGACGTATTTCACCCCAATTTGCGGCAGTGAGGAAATCAACAATTTGGTATAGGGATGGCGTGGAGAGTTGATGATTGTTTTTGTGGCGGCTTTTTCGGCCAGCTGACCGGCGTACATGATCATAATGGTATCGGCGATTTGGTAGAGAATGGAAATATCATGGGTAATGACGATGGCGCTTTTACAACAGCCCTGGTCGCGGAACATGACCAGCATCTCCGCAACAGCTTTCTGACTGGCAACGTCGAGCGCCGAGGTGATCTCGTCGGCGATCAGCAGCGAAGGATTGAGCAGTGTGGATATGACCATAACCATGCGCTGCTTCATGCCGCCGGAGAGCTCGATGGGGTACATGCCGAGCACTTCGTGTGGCAGCTTGACCAGGTCGAGCTTCATGTTCATGTCCGCCATGACCGATTTGGGGTTGACCTTCTTCGATTTCAGCAGCTCTTCGACCATTTTGCCGATCTTGCGGATCGGATTCATGGCGTTCATGGCGTATTGTGGGATGATGGAAATTTTCTGGAAGCGGAAATCGTTCATTTTTTCCGTGTCCCAGATGGGCATCTCCTCTCCATCCAGCAGGACGCGTCCACCGACGAATTTCATCGGGGGCGCAAGGGCGATCAACGCGTGCGCAAGGGTGGTTTTACCGCAGCCCGATTCCCCCGCCAGTCCCATGATCTCGCCGTCCCTGACATTGAATGTGGAGCTTTCCAGGGCGTGGACATCGCCCCGTAAGGTTTGGTAGTGGACCGTCAGGTTCTCAATTTGCAGGCTCATCCGTTACAACTCTCTGAGTTTGGGATTGAAGTTTTCATCCAGGCCGACGTTCATACTATACAGCGCTCCGACGATCAAAGTGATAGCCAGACCCGGTGGGATGAACCACCACCAGGTGCCGAGCTGCAGCGCGCCCCAGAGGACCGAGTACTGCATCATCAGGCCAAGGGAAATGGCGTTGGTTGGACCCAATCCGATGAAGTCCAGCGTGGCAGCGAAGAGGATGGCTCCTCCAAACTGCAGAATGAACGCCAGCAGGAGGTAGGACATCATATTCGGGGCGATTTCGGAGAAGATGATCCGCGAGGATTTCATCCCACTCATCCGGGCCAGGTCGACAAAATCCCGCGTGCGCAGCGAAAAGGTCTGGGCGCGGATGGCGCGCGCCACCCACGGCCAGGCTGTCAGGCCGATGAAGATGCACTCTGTGAATATGCTGCGCACCTCCAAATATGCCGCGATGATCAGTAATACCGCCAGCGTGGGGATTACCAGAACGATGTTGGTGATCGCGTTTAGGATTTCATCGACGACTCCACCGCGGTAGCCGGCGACGAAGCCAATCAGCATGCCCAGCAGCGTGCCAATGCCCCCGCCAATGGCG
This sequence comes from Bellilinea sp., assembly GCA_034678705.1. GTDB lineage: Bacteria > Chloroflexota > Anaerolineae > Anaerolineales > Anaerolineaceae > Bellilinea. The sequence continues at coordinate 145,932 of JAXDBP010000030.1, read as the reverse complement.
CCGACGAAGAAGGTGGCGCGCAAGCCGTGGACGAATTGCGAGAACACATCCTGACCAAAGAAGGTTGTTCCGAACCAATATTCAGAAGACGGCGGCTGAGGACCGAGGGGATTGGCGTAGTCGAAAGGTTCATTTTTGGTGAGCGAAGGGCCGATGATCGCCAGCACAAGGAAGATCAGGATAACTGATGTGCCGATTAATAATTTTTTATTCCTCAGGGCAAAATAGAGGAACTCGTTTTTCTTCTTCTGGTTCTTCATGCCGATTCACCTGTCATGCCCCTGCGCGTGCGCGGGTCGACCAGCACATAGACGATGTCGATGCCAAAATTTGCGATCAGCACACCAAAGATGATGAACAGGAAACAACCCTGGATGAGGAAGTAATCCTGGTTCTGGATGGCTGCCAACAGCAGGTATCCGATACCCGGGTAAGAGAAAACAACTTCGGTGACCAGCGCTCCGGCAACGACAACACCCAGCTTGAGCGCCAGACCGGTAATCTGCGGCAGGACGCCGTTATTGAAGGCGTAGCGCCGGATCAATTTTTTCGAGGCGCCCAGGGCTTCGAGGTAATGGGAATAATCCGACTCGAGTTCGTAGATGATCATATTGCGCATGCCTATCGCCCATCCGCCAAACTCGACGATAAAAATGGAAACAAATGGCAACAGCCAGTGGAGCAGGACATCTCCAATGAAAGTCCAGGAGAGCGTCGGGCTCAAGCGGAAGCTATACGCGCCAGCAATGGGAAAAACGCCCAGAACGATACCAAAAAACCAGGCAAGCAAGATGCCAAGCCACATATACGGTGTAGCAGTGATGATATAACTGAGGGGCGAAATCGTATTATCGAGCCATTTGGAACGAGCGGCAAGTGCGCCGAATTTATTGCCCGTGTACCAGCCCAGCAGCACCGCGGGCAACAGCAGCGCCATGTCGTAAGGCACGGCCCGTTTCAAGACGGCCGCCACCGGCGTAGGGAACAGGTACACGCTAATGCCAAGGTCGCCCTGAAAGAGCGACTTCCAGAAATTGAGATACTGCTGCCAGAGCGGCACGTCCAGCCCAAACAGGTGCGAGTAGTATTCATACAACTGCGCCATTGCGGTCGCATTGGTGCTGGCTGAAACGCGCGCGAGCATATTCTGAACCGGATCACCCGGCATGAAGCGCGGGATCATCCAGTCAATGGTCACTGCCAGGAAGAAAGTCAGCAGATAGATTATCAACTTTCTGCCAAAATATTTTCTCATCCAAACTCCGTAGAACTGTTCCGCGCGGTTGATACCGCCCCTCCTGATTCAGGCTGGGAGGGGCGGTATCTCCATAGGTTGTTTTACTGTCCTGCCAGCTTGAGGTTGATAAGGGTCTGCAACCCGCACATTTGCCAGTAGCCTGACCAGGTGGTCGGCAGAGTCTGGTTGGGTGAGGTTTCGATCGGCCAGTTCGTCCAGGTTGCATTGCTGAACTGCGCCCAGAGACCATTGTACCAGAGCGGGATCATGGGCATTTCAGTCAGCATGAGCTCCTGAATCTGCGAGCAGGCCGCCTGCATGCCTTCGATATCGCTGGTCGGAATCTTGGCAAGCGCATCGACCGCATCGAAGACCTCCTGGTTTTCATAGCGGCCGAAGTTACCCAGCTGCATTTGCTCGATGATCGGGTGGCGGAAGAGCAGGTTATAGAGCGTCCACGGGGTGTTGCTGACCTGAGCCCAGTTGTTGAGGGTCATGTCGAAGGTGCCGCCCATCAGAGCCGTGTTCCAGGCGCCGTAATCAGGCGTGGCAGCCTTGATGTTGATGCCGGCTGCCTGAGCGCTGGCGGCGATGATGTCGATCGCTGCCATCCAGTCGGTCCAGCCGCTGGGGCAGGTTACTTCCAGGGCGATTGCGGAGCCGTCTGGCGCTTCGACAAAACCGTCGTTGTCAGTATCCTTATAGCCGGCTGCGGCCAGCAGTTCCTTGGCCTTATCAGTGTCAAAGGTGTAGCCCAATTCTGCGACTACGTCCTGGTCGACGAACTTCTCCAGCGAGGGCAGCAGACCGGTCGGGCTGGCTGCCTTGACCAGTTGAGCATAGGCAACATTGACAATGGAGGGGACGTCGATGGCAAAAGCCAGCGCGCGGCGGAAGGCCGGGTCATCCATGGGTTTCTTGGTGGTGTTGAGGAAGAGGACAGCCGTGTTCGCCGAGAGCATGTACGGAGGGCCGGCAAAGTAAGTCGAGACGTAGCCCTTATCGGCCAGCGTAGCAACCCCGGGCAGGAAGTTGTTGCTCAAGTCGAGCTCGCCCTTGATCACCATGCCGAGTGCGATGTTGTTGCTCGAGGTGCGAATATCGACGATGTACTTGGGGGCGGGCTTACCGAAGACATCGATTCCCCACCAATCCTCGTTGCGCACCCAGACGTTGCGGTCCTCGGCATGCGTGAGGTACATGTAGGCGCCCGAGCCAACCGGTTTCTCATTGATGCCGACAGTGATATCCTCTTCGCTGAAGTTCTCCCAGATGTGCTTGGGGACGATCGGAATGTTCCACAGGTTGTATTCGAATTCCTGGTAGAGCGGATTGTTGAATGTGAATTGGACATGAGTGGCGTCGACAGCATTTACGCCGGTCAGGTATGCCCAAAGGTTGGAGTACCAGAGCGCCGCATATTTCTGGCCAAGCTCAAAGGTGAATTTGATGTCCTCGGCGGTCAGCGGTTCGCCGTCAGTCCAGGTCATGCCATCGCGCAGGGTCACGTCGAAAGTAGTGGCATCGCTCCAGGTTCCGCTCTCAGCCAGCCACGGGGTCAACTCGCCCTTGAGCGGATCGTAGCCGTAGAGAAATTCATAGACGTAACCGATCGTGCCGGTGGTATTAGCCAGGCTGCCGGGTTGGAATGGGTTCCAGGTGGAGGCAGGGCCCCAGGCCGCGCCGCTCACATAGATGGTTTCCGCACGGGGGAATTCAGTCGGAATGACCTCTTCCGCGGGTGGTTCCACCGGCGGCGGCGGTTCGGTCGGCGGCACAGCCGTAGGCTGAGGCGCGCTGGTGGGCTGTTCCGGCGGGGGCGCCGGCGTTTCTGTTACAGCTCCACCACAGGCGGTCAGCAGCAGTGCCAACACGACCATAATGGAAAATACAAACGTCTTGTTTTTCATCTTTCTACTCCTTGTGATGATTTGAGATAAGCAGGGATTGTTATGGAATTGGGGGCTTCTATTGAGATTTTTCACCTCCTCCTGACCGGATCAGGGGCGCAAATTGAGAGCGCTTCCAGCCCGGCATAAAAAAACAAAGACAATAGCGCGGGTCACACTCGCAGCTTCGCTCCGCAGGTTTCGCGCACAATCAGTTCGGTGTCCATGACCACGTGACGGGGTGGTTCGATCCCGTTTTCGATCAGGTCGAGCAAAACCTCGACCGCCTTCACACCGAACTGCACAACCGGCTGGCGTACCGTGGTCAACGGAACGCTGGACAGGCTGGCCAGAGGCAGATCATCGAAACCGATGAAGGCAATGTCGGCGGGGATGTGATATCCAGCGTCCTGCGCCGCGCGCATGGCGCCGATCGCCATGATATCGGAGGCGGTAAACACAGCCGCTGGCCGGAGGGGAAGCAGGGCCTGCATGGCGGCATAGCCGCTTGCTTCGGTGAAATCGCCTTCGACGATCAGCGCAGGGTCTACCTCCAGGTGGTGGGCGCGCAGGGCATTCAGGTAACCTTCTTTGCGGTCGATGCCAACGGTACTGGCGTTTGGACCGGTGATGGTGGCAATCCGCCGGTAGCCCAGCCGGATGAGGTGTTCCACCGCGCCGCAGGCAGCCTTGAGGTTGTCGACATCGATGAAGCTGACGTTATCCGAGCGGAAGGGCCGCCCGGCGACGACGAACGGCTTTTTGGCATCGACCATGCGCCCGATAATGGTCTGATCTCCGTAATGACCGGATTGGATGATGATCCCGTCCAGCAGCCCCCGGCGGAGTATCCGTGGGAAGATCTGCTCTTCGTCATCCTTATTGGAAACCAGAAAGAGCGCCAGGGTGTAGCCGTACTGGTTACAGGCTTGGGCAACACCCTTGGTTAAGTGAGGATAGTACGGATCGGTGAAGAAAAAGCTAACAGAGTGCGGCAGGAGCAGACCGATCGTCCAGGAGCGCTGCGAAGCCAGCGTCCGCGCAGCGGCGTTCGGGTGAAAACCAGTGGTCTGGATCACCTCCAGCACATGTTTTCTGACTTTATCGCTGACGTTGGGGTGGTTGTTGACCACACGAGAAACCGTGGAGCGCGATACACCTGCTTGTTTGGCGATGTCTTCCAGGGTAAGATCGGTCACAGAAGAGCTCCATCTTGAATTGGCGGCGCATTTGTGTTATCATTTTTGGGAGCGCTCCCAATTCTCGACTATATTATACAAATTAATTTGACATAAGTCAACCACTTCTTCATATATGATCCTTTTTAGTCGAAGGCTCTACTCAAGGAGTAATGCAAATGATGAATTCGACCGCTTTAGCCAACATGCCCTGGGAGGAGCGGCCCGCAGGCTGCTCGGATGTAGTCTGGCGTTACAGCGCCAATCCGATTATCCCGCGCGATGCCATCCCCTCCTCCAACAGCATCTTCAACAGCGCGGTGGTGCCTTTCAATGGCAAGTTTGCTGGCGTATTCCGCTGCGACAATAAAAAACGCGAGATGAACCTTAACCGCGGCTTTAGTCACGACGGATTCCACTGGACCCTGGACAACGACCCGATCGAGTGGCGGTGCGACGACGCGGAGATCGGCCACTTTCAATATCGCTACGATCCGCGCGTGCTCTGGCTGGAAGACCGCTACTACGTGACCTGGTGCAACGGCTATCACGGTCCAACCATTGGGGTGGGCTACACGGAAGATTTTGAGAAGTTCTATTTCCTGGAAAACGCGCTGCTGCCTTACAACCGCAACGGCGTGCTCTTCCCGCGCCGGATCAACGGCAAGTACGTGATGCTCAACCGTCCCAGCGATAACGGTCACACTCCCTTCGGCGATATCTACCTGAGCCAGAGCCTGGACATGATCCACTGGGGCGAGCACCGCTTTGTGATGGGCGTCAAGGACGGCTGGCAGAGCACCAAAATCGGCGCTGGCCCGGTGCCGATCGAAACGCCGGAAGGCTGGCTGCTTTTCTATCACGGCGTGCTGACCTCCTGCAACGGTTTCGTATACAGCTTTGGCGCGGCGCTGCTGGACCTGGAGCAGCCCTGGAAGGTCGTTTGCCGCGGCGCGCCTTATCTGCTCGCGCCGCAAACCTACTATGAATGCGTCGGCGACGTGCCTAACGTGGCCTTCCCGTGCGCAGCGCTCTACGACCCGCCCAGCGGCCGCATCGCTATCTATTACGGCGGGGCCGACACGGTCACCGCCCTGGCTTTCACCCGCCTGCAAGATGTGTTAGACTTTCTACACAGTAATTCAGAGCTCTGAGATTCCAACTGGGCGAGGAAAGGATTGAGGCATGAACTACAGACCGTTTGGCCGCACCGGCTGGCTGGTATCCGAAATCGGTTTTGGCGCCTGGGCTATCGGCGCCGATTGGGGCCGGGTGAGCGATGATGATGCACTCGATGCACTGCGGGAGGCCATTCGGCGCGGGGTGAATTTTATCGACACTGCCGACGTGTACGGAGACGGGCGCAGCGAACGGCTGGTGGCAAAGGTCGTACGCGAATTCCCCGAGCGGATCTATGTGGCGACCAAAGCCGGACGCAGGCTGAATCCGCACTTATCAGAGGGCTACAACCGCGCGAACCTGACCGCCTTCGTCGAGCGCAGCCTGACCAACCTCGGGGTGGAAAGGCTGGATCTGCTTCAACTGCACTGCCCGCCCACCCAGGTGTACTATATGCCCGAGGTCTTCGGCGTGCTGGACGACCTGGTCAAAGCCGGCAAGCTGCAATACTACGGCGTGAGTGTCGAAAAGGTGGAGGAGGCGCTAAAAGCGATCGAGTTCCCCAACGTACAAAGCGTGCAGATCATTTTCAACATATTCCGGCAGCGTCCGGCCGAGCGCTTTTTCCCGTTGGCAAAGGAAAAAGCGGTGGGCATTCTGGCGCGTGTGCCGCTGGCCAGCGGTTTGCTCACCGGAAAGATGAGCCGCGAAACGCAGTTCGAGGACAGCGATCACCGCAAGTACAACCGGCGCGGCGAATCCTTCGATGTCGGCGAGACTTTCTCCGGCGTGGACTTCGAAACCGGTCTGGCGTCGGTCGAAGAACTGCGCAGGATCCTTCCGCCCGGCGTCAGCATGGCTCAGTTTGCTCTGCGCTGGATTCTGATGTTCGACGCGGTCAGCCTGGCGATTCCAGGGGCGAAGAATCCGAAACAGGCCGGCGATAACGCCGCGGCGGCTGACCTGCCGGCGATCGATGACGGCAGGATGGCTGCCATCCGCGGGATTTACGACCGACATATCCGCGCACAGGTGCACCAGCGCTGGTAGAATCTGAGCTCAGGGAAACCCGAATCATCCGTTATTTTAACGGTTATGGTATTGTCGGGCTTGGTTCAGAGGAGAGTAACGATGCTGGAGAACATCCGCGCCTGCGCCACGTTGAACAACGGCGTGCAAATACCCTGGCTCGGTCTGGGCACCTACAAGGCAGCCGAGGGGGAAGAGACGTACAATTCGGTGCGCATCGCCCTGGACGCCGGCTACCGCAGCATCGACACCGCCGCCCTGTACGGCAACGAGGTCAGCGTTGGGCGGGCAGTGCGCGACAGCGGTATTCCGCGCGAGGAGGTCTTCATCACCAGCAAGGTCTGGAACGACCCCCAGCGCCAGGGCCGCGTAAAACAGGCTTTCTACGAAAGCCTGATCCGATTGGGAATGGACTATGTTGATTTATACCTGGTGCACTGGCCGGTGCCGGAGGCGTACGTGCATACCTGGGCGGTCATGCAGGAGATTTATCAGACCGGCAAAGCGCGCGCAATCGGGGTCAGCAATCACCTGATCCACCACCTCCAGGCGATCCTGACGCCCGGCGCGCTGACTCCGGCGGTCAACCAGGTGGAATTCCACCCGCTACTGCAATCCAAGCGGCTGCACGCTTTCTGCCGCCAACACGGCATTCAACTGGAGGCCTGGGCGCCGTTGATGAAGGGAAACGCGCTGGCTAACCCCCTCATCCAGGAGATCGCCGCCCGGTACGGAAAAACCGCGGCGCAGGTGGTCATTCGCTGGGAACTGCAAAAGGAAGTGGTGACCATCCCGAAGTCAGTGCACAAAGAACGGATCCTCGAAAATTGCGATGTGTTCGACTTCGCGCTGAATGCGGACGAGATGCAACGTATCGACGGCCTAGACCAAGATAACCGGATCGGAGTGCATCCGGACAGAATTCCATTTTGAGAATGTCCGGGCAGAGGAGCTAAATGCTTGACCGGGGGGAAGGTTAAATCAAGGCAGTGCTGAAATAGCGCTCGGCTCGGTCGGGCAGGACGGTGACAATGCGGTAGCGGCCGTTGTCCAACTGGAGAGCGGCGCACACATTTGCCCCTGAGGATGTACCCACTAACAAACCTTCTTCCCTGGCGAGCCGGCGGGTTGTTTCGATCGCTTCTTCATCTGAAACGGTGATGACTGTATCGACTAGGTTTTTATCCAGCACATCCGGGACGAAGCCATCTCCAATGCCCTGGATGACGTGCAGCCCGGGCTCCCTTCCGAGGAGAGATGCACTGTTGCGAGGCTCGACCGCAACGATTTTTACCTGGGGTCGGACCTCTTTCAAGAACTTACCGATACCCTGCAGCGTCCCGCCGCTGCCGATTCCCGCGACAAACACGTCGATATGACCGCCCGTGTCGCGCCAAATTTCTGGCCCGGTTTGCGTGTAATGAAGCTCTGGATTGCGCGGATTCTCGAATTGATTGACCAGGAAATACTGCCCGGGTTCCGTTTGGATGATCTCGCGCAATTTTCTGATGCAGCCCTTCAGGCTTTCTTCCGCCGGAGTCAGGATCACCTCGCCTCCAAAAGCCAGGATGATTTTCTTGCGTTCTTCGCTGGCGTTTTCCGGCATCACGCACACGACTCGATAACCTTTTTGCACACCAACCAGGGCCAATCCAATACCGGTGTTCCCGGATGTGGCTTCGATGATGGTCATGCCGGGGATCAAAGTGCCGTCGTTTATCGCGGTTTCAAGGATATATTTTGCGACTCGATCCTTGATACTTCCCCCCGGATTCAAGTATTCTGCCTTTGCGAAGACATTCCCGGATGATAATTTTGCCAGGCGGATTAATGGCACATTCCCGATTGTTTCAAGTATCGTATCCATCTTAATAGAATCTCCACAACATTTATTCTCAGTGTCTTCTTCACTCCATGCGTCGGGGAACCTGGTCATTCTCTACGAATACTCGCGAAATTCCTGACAGTCGATTTTATTGCGTTTTCAGGTCCATCCGCCTTGCCGGGTCGGGCAGTTAAGGATTAAGTGTGGCAATATTCGTGCCATTGTATTATGATCGAGGACGAAATGGAAATGCTCCCTCTTGAACTACTCCTGATTGATATGGATGCAAATAACGATCCAGAGAAGGGAATTGCGCCAAGTCATCAGGAGGGCCAGGATTGAGCAGTTGGCTTTAAAACAGGCGCAAAGAGCATCGACGTTTCACTTTATAATTAAGATATCTGGATACAATTATCTCGTTTCCATTTCGGGATATCAATCAACAGATCCCAAATTCTTCCATATAATCTGCTCGTGAGAGCGTCGTCAGGATGGTGGGGTAAAGAATGCCAAAACAATGGTACGCCATGCGCAGCAAGGCAAACAAAGAGCAATTCCTGTTAGAGCAATTGAACGCGCGTGGAATGCACACATACTTACCGATGATCCGGTCGCATGCGGTCAATCCTCGTGCACGCAAGATGAAACCGTATTTTCCAGGGTACTTATTCATTGAGCTGGACATGGAAAATGAAGATAACTCCGATCTGCAATGGATACCCGGGGGAGTAGGCTTGGTATCTTTTGGAGATGAATATCCTGCCGTGCCGCCAAGCTTCATCTCGGCGCTTCAAAAACACCTGGACGACCTCAACAAGGGTGAGAAAGTACATTCGGTCGATTACAAACCCGGGGATTCACTCCAAATCCAGGACGGTCCTCTCAAAGGGTATCAGGCGCTTTTCGATGCGCGGATACGCGGGACGGATCGCGTCAGGGTTTTACTCAAGTTATTGAGGGGACAACTGGTCAGGGTTGAACTGCCGTCATCGAAGGTGAAGAAAGCGCAAGGGTAGATTCAGCGGACCTCCGAGCCGTTCTCCTGCGCTAGCTTCAACACGATCTGCCCGGCGCCTTTGCCGAGCAGCCGGCCTCGTGGATCCGCTCGACAAATAAATACGGATGCGGCTCAACAACATCACGGAAGCGGAGAGCGCAATCTGCCTGCGAGTTGGGGAGTATGAGCGGATTAACGGTCCCAAAGGGCATGCAAACGGCTATAAAACGAAAACCCTATCCAGCGCCCCCGCAGAGATTCGAACCCTGATCCACCAGAAATGATGTCTCCGCTTATTTAGATTGTCTCCCCTCCGTCTATAGACAGTGCAGCACCTGTCATAAATGAAACCCTGTCATCCGCGGCAAATAATATTGCTTCAGCTAATTCAGAATCCTTCCCAAGTCTTCCTATGGGTGGAGTAAGACCTTCTAAAGTCTTTTTTGGATCCGCAGATGCGTTGATCCTTTGATGCAGCGAAGGAGTAGATGTGGTGCCGGGGCATATGCTGTTGAATCTTATGTTTTTCCGTAAATATTCGGAGGCCATGGCCCTTGTCATTGAAAGGACCGCACCTTTTGACGCCGTGTATGCGAGCCTGTTGGCGACACCCCTTATGGCAATAGAGGAAGCTATGTTGACGACTGCCCCGCCGCCAGTTTTCAACATTTGTTCAACGGCATATTTTGTCATCAAAAAAGTACCCTTTACGTTCACTGCCATTGTCCTGTCAAAATCTGCTTCTTCGGTTGTCTCTAACGTACCTGGCAGCACAATCCCGGCGCAGTTCACAAGGATGTCAATTCTTCCGAAGGTTGATATGACAGTATTGATAATATTTTGAACGCTCTTTATGTCTGATACATCCCCCTGCAGAAATATCGCCTCAGCTTCTTGTTTTGCTAACAGCTCCAGTGTCTCTTCTTTTGTTAGTAAAGATGCGTCAACGAGTGCGACCTTTGCACCTTCTTCCGCGAACCGTAAGCCTGCTGCTCTGCCGATTCCTGCACCGCCACCGGTAACGATCACAACCTTGTCGGAAAATCTTTTCATTTTAGCTGCTCCCTGCAATGATTCTTCAATCTTCCAGTTGCGTTCACTTCTTCTTTCCCATTATTGTATAATCCTCCCGCGTCACACAAAACAACGACACTGGAGGCTTATACAATTTACTATAACCAGGAGTTTATTCAATTTTATTTTACTTCATAAATACTGCCGTTAAATATCTGCGCTAAGTAGTACTTCTGAATATCTTCATCAACAAAATATTCAATCCAGGCGAAGAATACCTCTTTGCCAGGAGCGGCTATCAGCTTATGATCTCTGCCGGCTAAGATAAAACTCCAATCACCTGGTTTTTGAGGAATCGGATCATCGTCACCGACAGTAAGCTCAAAATCAGAATCTCCAAGGGCGTAATTCCATTGATGAAGAATACCATGTCCTTTTTCGATGGTACCTCCACCAACACCACGTACCACGCCAATTGAAATATGGCCGATCTGGAATGGCTGAATGATACTCCATGATTTCGTTCCGGGGAGTTTACAATCCTGATCGAATTGGACACCATCACTATAAAGAGAAAAGAATGGGAAGTGCAGGTGCCAGTCCGCATAGAAATCCCGGTCCCATTTGTTCATTCCAAAGACGCCCATGATGAATTCAATGTCTTCAACAGCATGAACAGTGTAAGGCGTTCGGTCGAAATCCGGAGCAAAGATAGCAGGTTCGCTAATTCTGAATAGCTCATCAGCGGTGGTTACATAGCCCTCTTTCCCATTGAAAACCAAAATCACAATATTATTCGGATCAAGTTCAGGAGACACATTACAGCCAGCTTTTAAAGAGCATCGGAAATATTTTATATCGGCAACATCCTCGCCAGGATGCAGCTCTACTTTAGAAAAACCGTATTTATCAAATTTCAAAGCGCTGTCATCTGATTTGCTGACATAGTCATATTTCATTTTTTTCGTCTCCTTTTAATAAACACCGCGTTCGCTAGTGTATATTTCTACCCAAACATATCTGACGGCTTTTCCGGGACTGGAAACCAAATTATGAGCAAGGCCAGCTCTTACAAAGCTCCAGTCGCCTTCTGTGTGACGAAAAACACGACCGCTCTCGCCCTCGACAATCATTAGGAAGTCGCAATCTTCCCCAAGAGCATAGTTGAATTGATGAACCTCACGATGGCCATTCTCGATCGTGCCGGCCGAACCGGCGATATCCTTACTGTACGAATATCCCATGGTAATTTTGCCGAGACGGCCGCAATCACCGAACAGTATCGATCTTGATTCCGTACCCTCAGTTTTACAGTATTGCTCATAACGATAACACTGATCGATTGTTCTGAAGAACGGAAGATGAACTCGACTTTCCCTTGCGCGTTCCCGATCAAAATCATTCATATCAGAAACGCACATAACAAATTCCAAATCGGTAACAGCATGAATCGAGTATTTAGTATTATCAAAATCGGGCGCATAAAAGCAAAGGCGGTCAATCACAAATCCGCCCTGTACATCGGCGATATACCCATTCCCTTTACCAAAAATAAAGGCTACCGCTTTATCAGAATATTGCTGGGGCGAAACCCTGCTGCCTTTTTTCAAATTATATTTATAGGCTTTAAACGGGAAATCAACAACACCGGGAAGCAATTCGACACATGACACGCCGTCTGCGTCAAAATTTCTAATCATTTCCGCATCTTTTTGTATGTCTGCATTCACGTTTTTGCTCCATAAAATATTAATTCTGGTGTAAGTACTTACATCTTTAATGAGTATATAATTTATAATTCTGTTTGTCAAGACCCTCAACACGGAGCTCTCCCCTTTTTTATGTCCCATTCTATAGTATTTTGTGCTCAAAAACCCCAAAAAGGTTGTTGACAAATCCAAAGAACCGTATGTATAATAACATTATGAGATAGAGATCACAGAAAAACCGGCTGGATATGTAACCAGTTACATCCAGGAGGTGTTCCAGTAGTAGTTGAGTTTTGAGTGCTTGCGAAGCACAAAGATTTCCCCCCCGGCTGATGAACAATTTACGATTTGCACTGTTTATCAAATTGACTTGGCACAAATCCTTTAGATTCCTCTAGCCCATGCAAGAACAGTGTGAAGGATATTTTGAATAAAACCAGCATCAATATTTACGAAATAGCGAAACGAGCAGGGCTTTCAACCACAACAGTATCCAGAGTTATCAACGGGAGCCCGCATGTCAGCCAGGCAACTCGCGAAAAAGTACAAAGGATTATAGAAGAAGCCGACTTTGTTCCGAATTTCTTTGCGCGCGGCTTGAATATGAAGCGGACTCACACGGTCGGTATTGTGTGTCCCGTTATTTCCGACATTAATCATGCAACGATGGTCTCTGCACTGGAGAAACATCTTCGTCAATATGATTTTGATACAGTTTTGTGCTGCGTTGAGAAGAACTACGAAAACATGGCCCGATATTTCGACACGCTGATTAACAAGCATGCCGACGCAATTTTTCTTATAGGGCTTTGTGTAGATAATCAGGAGAACATTGAGGCCATAAAGAATCTGTCAAAGCAAATACCAGTCATTGTGCTCAATGGTGTTTTAGAGATAGATAATGTTTATAACGTAGTATGCAATGAAAAATACATGGCGGTCAGCATTGTCCAGAAGTTGTGCCTTAGTGGGTATTCGCGTATTGCGTACATATACGACACGACGACATATAGCGGCATTAAAAAGCTGGAGGGTTTTAAGAAGGGCGTAGAGCAATTTGGGCTGTCTAGTGAAAATTTGACATTGCAGATACCCGAAGACATAAGCATGTCGGATATCAACATCACCGCCAAAAAAATTGCGGATTTTTTGAAATCATCTGAAATCACGCCCGACGCAATAATGACGGCAGACGACGTGCTGGCGGTGGCTGCGCTTAAAGCGGCAGCACTAATTGGAATAGAACTGCCTGTGATTGGCTGGTACAACAACTTATATTCACAATGCTGCACGCCTACTATCACCAGTGTCGACATTGACTTGGCAAAAATGGGCGAGTCGGCTGTTCTGCTTCTTCTTCGTGTCCTGAATAACAAGTATGTCCCAAAATGCATTGAGGTGCAAGCCCGATGGATAGAACGTGAATCTTATCATTCGGGTTTTATTGCAAATCCTGACAGTTTCCACCACCCGATGGGTGTGGAAAAATTAAGCTGAAAAGCAGAATAAGGAGAAAGGAAAATGAAGAAGAAAGAAGTTGTAAGGTACATTGTGATACTCTTGACCGTCGTTTCTATGCTTGGCATGTTAGTCGCATGCCAAAAGGCAACTCCGACTCCAACCACTCCCCCCCCCGTTGTGCAAGATACAGTAAGTGTAGCTCCCACAGAACCACCAGCAGAAGAGGAAACCTCCATCATCACCAGCAAACGCACCATGGTTATCATCGATCCTGGTGGAGAACAGGACCTGCTTAAGCCCGCAGTAGAAGGGTTTATGGCAAAATACCCCGATTATGTAGCCGATGTTCAGTGGGTTGAAGCCTCTACTGGAGAAACGGTTACCAAGCTAAGCGCGGAACTGAAGGCAGGCACTCCTTATACAACATTTGTCGTGACCGGATATGATGCCCTTGCAGCGAGCATGGATGCCGATGTCTTGGTGAATATTATGGAAGAATATCCCGACAGACTGGCAGCCAGCCTCGCTAATTTGAGCGACGACGCGGTAATTCAGATGGAAGCAGGTGAAGGATATGGCATTCCGCATTTGCTCTCAATTGGCGGGCCAATGTTTACTTATTGGCCGGACAAGATGCCAAATCCTCCAAAAACACCTGACGAGTTACTCGAGTTCGCAAAAGCAAATCCTGGCAAGTTCGCTTATCCTCATCCCAGCAACTCTGGTGCAGGATATGCGTGGTTGCAGGGCCTCCCATACTTGCTGGGCGAAGAAAATCCAGCAGATCCTACAACCTGGACAAAAGTATGGCCTTACCTGAAGGAGTTGGATCAGTATATCGAATACTACACCCCTGGTTCTTCTCTGTTGTATCGCGAATTCAACGAGGGTTCTCGCTGGATAATTACGACTGCGGTCGGTTATGAGACAAATCAGCGTGTAATGGGCGCCATGGCTCCCGAGGCCAAACAACTCTTCATGGATGATCTGCACTGGGTAACTGATTCTAACTTCTTCGCCATACCCAAAGGCCTCGATCCGCAGGATACTGAACTCAGCATGTTGTTTATCGAGTACTGCTTATCTCCCGAAGTTCAGCCGCTGATGTACGATATGGGATTTATGTATCCAGGCCCTGTTATCACGGGCGTTACATTAGAGGATGCAACTCAGGAAGCTCAGGAAGCTCTCAATGCCGTGATTACTCAAGACTTGCTTGACGGCATAAAGAACTATCCGCACGTAGGACCAATGTCTCCAACCGATCTGGTTAAAGCATTCCAAATGTGGGATGAGCAAATCGGCACCAATAGAATCAAAGAATAAACGACTCAGACGATTAAATTCCGTATTCGGGTGTGGGACATGCCAGAAAAACCTGGCATGTCCCACGAATTGTCCCCATTGAACAGCAAGGTCTTCCGATCTAAAAATTTATTTGTTGCATGGAGGCTATATGAAAGACTTTGACAGATTGATTATGACAGACCTGAGTAAGTCGTATGGTGATTTACATGTGCTTAAAGATTTTAACCTGACGGTCGACAGAGGTGAGTTCGTTACACTCCTTGGGCCGTCCGGCTGCGGTAAAAGTACTGCTCTTAACTGTATCTCTGGACTTCTGCGTATAAATGATGGTCGAATTCAGATTGATGATGAGATCCTTGATGACGGCCGTCATATTTTTGTTTCCCCCGAAAAACGAGGTTTTGGAATCATATTTCAAAACTATGCCCTTTTTCCGCATATGACCGTGTATAACAATATTGCCTTCGGCTTATCGGTATCGCATCAACCCAAAGACGAAATAAAGAAACGCGTAGAAGAAGCAATAAGGATGGTTCATCTAGAAGGTCAAGAGCAGAAATTCCCTGGTCAGCTTTCCGGTGGACAGCAGCAGCGCGTTGCGATTGCACGTAGTGTCGTCATAGAGCCGAGATTGCTACTCTTGGATGAGCCACTTTCAAACCTCGACACCAAATTGCGTATCGAGATGAGATATGAATTAAAACAGATCCATAAACGGCTGAAACGAGCGTCCGTTTATGTTACGCATGATCAGTCGGAAGCGTTGGCGTTGTCTGACAAGATCGTTATCATGAAAATCGGTAAAATTCAGCAGATTGGCACACCTAAAGAGGTATATCTACATCCGGCAAATCGTTTTGTCGCGGACTTCATGGGGTACAAAAATATATGGAAAGCTAAGATATCCGAAATCACCGAGAGCGAAGGCCAAAGACAGATCGTGCTGGAAAGCAAGGGCTTTAAATTTATTTCACGGAGCACTATTGCTGACAATATTCAAGGAGATACTGCGGTTATCAATGCAGCAAAACGGGGTGAAGAAGTGTTGGTTGCAATCAGGCCTGACGACATTTCGCTCGGAGCAACTGCAGTAAATACACTTGAAGCAATCGTGGAAGTAACAGAGTATCTTGGGACTGCAAATCAAATCTCGGCAAGGTTTACGGACGACACGTTGATGCAGGCGCGCGTGACGCCCTCACATAGGATTTCTGTGAACGAAAGAGTGTCTTTCCACATCGATCCTCAGAAGATAGTGGTTATTCCTGAGGATGAGGAGGAAGCATAATGGATAGGAGAAAGGGTTGGAGCGCAGAAACAATAGGTTTCTTATTTCCGGCCGTCGTGTTTTTGCTGGCTGTTTTCATTTATCCATTTATTTATGCGGTTCAACTGAGCCTTACAGATAGTGAAGGCGCGTTCACTCTGGGGAACTATGTAAAATTCTTTACTGATCTAGTCGAATTGAAGACCGTTTGGATCACGCTCAAAATATCCCTTCCAGTAACCATTCTGTCTATCGTGTTGGCCATTCCGATTGCGTATTTCATGCGCCGCGGCATAAAACATGAGAAATTGGTTACTTTCCTCATGATGCTTCCGATGACGCTTGGTGTAGTGCTAATTGCGGAGGGCATGATCACTTATTTTGGGCGCAATGGATGGGTAATGTTGCTTTTAGAGCAGCTCGGATTAGTAGCTGATCGTAGTTCATTAATCCATAATTATTTTGGGGTCGCAGCCTCGTTGTTCATTCAAACATTTCCAATGGGATTAATTATTTTGATTGGATACACTTCCGGTATTCATTCCAGTCTGGAAATGGCCGCAACGATGCTGGGGGCAACCAGCGCGCAGACATTCTGGAGAGTAATGTTTCCACTGATGATGCCGGGCATCTTGATCGCCTTTGCACTCAATTTTACATCGGCATTCTCCGTATTTACTTCGGCGATTATGTTAGGGCAACCAACCAGCCAGACCCGCGTTATGGCTTATGCAGCCTATGTCCATGCGTACGAATACTTTGATTACAACTTTTGCTCTACGATCTGCATACTCATGATTATTGTTCAGCTTATTATCATCGGCTTCGTATTCGCGTTCCGCAACAGGCTTTATAAGGGCGCTTCCGCCGTGGGTAAGGGCTAAGCCAGTAGACCTGCAAACAAAGCAGATTTACCTAAAGGAGTTGGATGATGAACACTAGCAGGAAACTCGGTTTTTCGGGGATCATGTTTTATTTAGTTAACATTATTTTTATGCTCAACGTTTTTGGGATTCTCTTATCTGTAATCATGAATTCGTTCGGGGAAACAGCGAACAGAGGAACATGGCTGCCGGAAGCATTTAGCATTAAATGGTGGGAATATCTTTTTGGGTTTCACGATATTAAACACCTGCTTTGGATAACAATGCTGATCACTCTGTTAACAGTCATTTTCTCCCTGCTAATTGCATATCCGGCTGCGTATATTATCGCAAAAAGAAGATTCGCTGGCAAAAATTTAATCATGGGGTTATTCCTGTTGCCCATATTAATTCCCCCTATTTCTTACGGACTCCCGCTTGCGATTCTAATATATAAGGTAAAGCTTGCCACCACGGTTGCCGGCGTAGTAATAGTAAACATGGTTCCGACCGTCTCCTTTATGATTCTGGTAATCATGCCGTTTATCGAGCAAATTGGAGACAACATCGAATCTGCTTCTCGCATGCTCGGCGCTAACAAACTACAGTATTTCACAAGGATATTAATACCGCTAACAATACCTGGAATACTTTCGGCTTCCATACTCTCGATTGTCCGGGTTATTTCTATGTTTGAGTTGACGTTTTTGGTCAGCGGCGCAAAAACCCAGACGCTTGTCGTTCAGCTTTTTGCGGATGTGAACGCGCCTGGATTCCGACCGTATCAGATGATTGATGCGCTGGCAGTGATTTTCTTCCTTGTGACCATTGCACTTGCGGCCATTTCGATGAGGGTTGGCAACCCCACGCAAATTTATACCAAAATTTAACGAGGGAGGATTAGAACAAGAGCACCACAAAAGTCTATTGTTTTTGTTTGATAGGCATTGCAATGGACTATCTTATGCCAGGAGATGTATTGGGTGATTAAGAGAAAACAGATTGCCGGTATGAACCAGAATTACCGACAATACTCTTTTGATTACTTCTTAGAAAGTCAAGTCATGGCTGGATACCAATCCGTGGAGCTTTGGCTTGGAGCCCCCCATTTCTGGTTGGATTCGTGTTCGTGGAGTGATTGCAAAACTATCCGACAGAAGACCAATGCCGCCGGTTTAGCGATTATTGCTGCGACCACCCCAAGCGGTGGCGCGTTTCAATACCAATATGGAGCGCAGGAACCTTTCCATCGCAAACGATCCGTTGATTATTTTTCCAATGGTGTGAGATTTACCGCAGAATTAGGCGCAAAGATAATGTCAATTAACAGTGGTTGGGGATATTGGAACGACAGCTTTGATATTGAGTTTGCGCGTTCAGCGGAGATAATTAGCGCAGTCGCAAAAGTCGCTCAAACAGAAGGTGTCATGTTGGCATTGGAATCTCTAACTGGCGATGAGACAAGAACAGGGTATACGATCGACCAGATAAAAACGCTCGTTGACGTTGTTGACAGTCCTTCTGTATATCTAATGGTTGACGTTGTAGCAACCAGATATAGCAAGGAAAAAACACAACAATGGTTTGATGTTTTTGGAGAAAAGGTCATTCATTGTCATTTTCAGGATGGAGATGTAAAGAATCCATCTGCAGGGCATTATGTCTGGGGAGATGGTGAATTCAAGTTGGAGGAAGAGATTGAATGCTTAATCCATAATGATTATCGCGGTTACCTGACACAAGAGATCTGCGGAAGTAGTGATCCCAGAAATGATGATATTCGCAATATGCGCGTCCTTTCCAGATTTCTAGAAGACTGACCGCCGCGGAGAGATTAATGAAGAGTTCTGATGAGCTCAGATTAGCAAATATGAATGTTCACTACTTCCGTTACCCATTTTCCTTTTTTTTAGAAAATCAGGCGGCGCTTGGCTTTGAAAGCATAATATTTTGGGGAAGCGTTCCGCATCTCTGGGTTGATCAGTTCGGTTATGAGGATGTTACTACTCTGAAAGAGATGATCAAAAAACATCGGGTAAAATTGCTGGCTTACGCAGCCCGTCCATACAATTACAGTTTGTTTGCACCAATGGGCTCACTTCAGAGGAAGCACACGGAAAGTTATTACCGATTTTGTATTGAGATTGCACAGAAGCTGGAAACCAATCAAATATGCCTCGACTTATGGGGAGCGCTGCGTGACGGCGATTATTCAGTACAGTATGAAAATTGCCTTGAAATGCTGGCTAATCTGTGCACGTATGCAAAAGGAAATAATTGCACAATTGTTGTCGGCAATGTTCCAAACGCCAACTCTGCCTTAATCAATACATTGGATGAGGTGCAACGTTTGAAAGACGATCTTCAAATGGAGAATTTAAAGATCGCTTTGGACGTATGTACTGCCCTGGAGAATGGTGAAAAAATTGAAGATTGGCTAAACATATTCGAAAAAGACCTTTCGATAGTTTATCTCGCAGACGGACGACACACGTGCTCAGGATGTCCACTGGGATATGGATGTTATCCTATCTCAAAGATCCTGCGGCTGTTGAAGGACCAGAGATTTAGCGGTACGGTTGCACTCAAGATGAACAGAGAACAAAGTGAGCTTAACCCAACACGTACGGATAGGATCAACATCAGCTATCTCAGTCGAACCTGAGTGATTCTCAACAAGATACTTATAATAAAAATGGGAGGAGTAATTAAAGAATTATGGAAGGTAGGTCATTCATGAAAAAATTTCTTGGTGATGATTTTCTACTTTCTTCCAGTATTGCGAAACG
The DNA here is from genome assembly GCA_034678705.1 of Bellilinea sp. Taxonomy (GTDB): domain Bacteria; phylum Chloroflexota; class Anaerolineae; order Anaerolineales; family Anaerolineaceae; genus Bellilinea. The sequence continues at coordinate 126,247 of JAXDBP010000030.1, read as the reverse complement.
CTTGTACCATGATTATGCAGAAGGGATGCCGATTGTTGATTATCACTGCCACATCGATCCTGTCGAGATAGCGGATGACAAACAATTTGAGTCCATCAGCGATGTCTGGCTGGGAGGGGATCACTACAAATGGCGTGCAATGCGCTGGAATGGCATACCGGAACGGTTAATCACAGGCGATGGGGATCCATATTTGAAATTTGAAGCCTGGGCAAAAACCATTCCTTATCTGGTTGGGAATCCCCTGTATCTTTGGACGCATCTCGAATTAAAACGCTATTTCGACATCGACGAACCCCTATCCAGTCAAAATGCACCACATGTATATAAAACATGTAACGAAATACTCTCGCGCCCTGATATGACGGTGCGCGGCATTATCCAAAAGAGCAATGTTGAATTGATTTGTACGACCGACGATCCCGTGGATACCTTGAGCGCTCACGCTCGTATCGCCTCAGACCCCTCCTGCCAGGTCAAAGTTCTCCCCGCTTTCCGCCCTGACAAAGCCATAGCGATACAGAAGCCGGAGTTTAAGGATTATGTCACCAAATTGGGCGAGGTATCCGGTCTTTCCATAGGCAGCTTTAAAGATCTTCAACATGCACTTGTGCGCCAGATTGATTTCTTTGCAAAGAACGGCTGTAAAGTCAGCGATCACGCGCTTGAAGCCTGTGTATATGAGGAGGCAACGGAAGATCAACTTGATGCAATTCTGGAAAAGGGATTAGCCGGCCAATCGGTTACATCGTGGGAAAGGGATGCATACCAGACGGCAGTTCTTAGATTCCTTGCGGGAGAATACGCCAGTCGTGGCTGGGTAATGCAACTCCATTTCGGAAGTATTCGCAACAACTCTTCCATCATGTATAAAAAATTGGGGGCAGACACCGGATTTGATGCAATTGATGACACGCCTAACTCAAGAAAGCTCTCCAGATTACTTAACTCCTTTGAAAGCAATGGTGCGCTCCCAAAAATGGTGCTTTATTCGCTGAATCCAGCCGACAACGCGATTATCGCAACGGTCGGCGGATGCTTCCAGACGGACAGCCCTGGCATCTCGCGTATTCAAATGGGCAGCGCATGGTGGTTTAACGATCATCGAGCCGGCATTATAAAGCATCTAACCGACCTTTCCAACATTGGCATGCTGGGGTCGTTCATTGGGATGCTGACGGACAGTCGCAGCTATTTGAGCTATACGCGGCATGAATACTTCCGCCGTATCCTTTGCGATTTCCTCGGAAGATTGGTAGAAAATGGAGAATATCCTGACGATGTGAATATGCTTGGAATTATCGTCAAAGACATTTGCTACCATAATGCCGTCCGTTTCTTTAGTTTTGGCATATGAATTATAAGAAAAGAGGAAGCAATATGATCCGTAAGATATTTGAAAAAGACCTGGCTGACTTTTGTAAGAACGCGCTTTTAATGTCTGGGCTCAGCGAAAAGGATGCTGAGATAACAGCGGAGGTGCTGTCAAAAACAGATTCGATCGGAATCCATTCGCACGGAACAAAAAACCTGAGGTTATACATCGAGAAGATAAAGGTAGGGTCTCTCGACCCGAAAGCCCAGCCGAAGGTGATCTCAGCAGGCGAGGCCTTTGCGATAATTGACGCCGGGGACGGGATGGGCATGGTCTCTTCCACCGCCGCGATGAGCAAAGCGGTGGAACTCGCAAAAAAGAGCGGGATCGGATTCGTTACGGTGAAAAACAGCTGTCATTTCGGCGCGGCGGGTTATTACGCCAATATGGCAGCGGAACAGGGGATGATAGGCATAGCGATGTGCAATACGGACCAGAACATGGCCGTCCCCGGTGGCAAGGGGATGGTCATTGGAAACAACCCGGTCGCATACGCGGTACCTGCAGGAAAATACGGAACCATGTCTCTGGACATTGCGATGAGCGCGACGGCAGCGCTAAAAATAAATCAGGCAAAGATCGATGACAAACCGATACCCGATGCATGGCTTGTAGATGACCAGGGCGTACCGACGACCAATCCGCATTACTATGGAACCGGAGGCGCTCTTCGGCCGATGGCAGCGCACAAAGGCTATGGACTATCCCTTCTGGTAGACGTGCTGTGTGGGCTCTTGTCCGGCGGTCAGATCCCCATTGGAATCCCGAGCTGGTGTTTTGTGCTGCAGGAAAAGAACCGGGCGAGCAGCGCGTTTATAGCCATTAACATAAGCGCGTTTCAGCCAGTTGACGCCTTTGTGGAAAGGTTGGAAGGGTACATTGATTATTTAAAGGCTTCGCCCAAGGCAAAGGGAAACGATACGATTTATTATCCGGGCGAGATCGAATTGAACAGGAAGAAGAAAGCCGACAAGGAAGGGATCACTTTGCCTGACGACGTAGTGGAGAGCCTTGAGAAGCTATCGCAAAGCACCGGGATCAGTATTGCCTGGATAGATTGAAGCGAGAGAGAAGTGGCGCTGCCTATCGACGCGGATCGCAGCATGTTCAGTGGATAAAAATAATCAAAGATTAAGGAGTATGAGCAAATGAACAAGGTGTTGAAGAGGATAGGTGAAATGGGACTTGTTCCGGTCGTGGTGATCGAAGATTCCGAACTCGCGGTCCCCGCAGCTAAAGCTATCGTTGAGGGCGGCCTCGACATAATGGAGATAACCATGCGTACCGAGCAGGGCATAGCCGCGATCAGGAAGATAAAAGAGGAAAATCCGGCCATGTTGGTTGGCGCGGGAACTGTGCTGTCTGTTTCGAAGGCCAGGGAAGCGGTTGATGCCGGTGCGGAATTCATCGTCGCTCCCGGATTCAATCCGGAGCTGGTGAAATGGTGCCTTGACAACGACGTTCCGGTGACCCCGGGCTGCGTGACGCCTACGGAGATAGAGCAGGCGTTAGCATTTGGCTTAAATATCCTGAAGTTTTTTCCAGCGAGCGTATACGGCGGGATTGAGGGATGCAAGGCGCTATCCGGGCCGTATAAGATGGTGAAATTCATACCGACGGGCGGAGTAGATCTGAGCAACCTTTCGGACTTTGCAGATAAGCCATATATTCACGCAATAGGCGGCGGTTGGCTCTGCAAGCCAGCCGATATTAACGCTCAAAACTTCGGCGCGATAACCAAAGTAGTCAGGGATTCAATTAACATGCTCCTCGGTTTCGAGATGGCGCATGTTGGCATTAACACAGACAGTGGCGATGAATCCTTAAGCGTTGTAAACATGTTTGCCCGCGGTTTCAATTTTGTGGTTAAACCAGGAAATTCTTCGAACTTTGCCGGTACAAGTATTGAGGTGAATAAGAGCGCCGGGCTTGGTGCTAAAGGCCATATCGCGATTCGAACGAACAGCATAGAACGGGCTGCGTACTATCTTGAGAAGAGAGGATACTCGATCGACTGGAGTACGAGAAAAGGGTCAGAGGAAAAGCCGATTGCGGTATACCTGAAAGAAGAATTTGGTGGGTTCGCTGTCCACCTATTGCAGAAGTAACGGAGGGCCGCTATGAAAAAAGTAGTTACATTCGGAGAAATAATGCTCAGGCTTAAATCCCCGGGCCAGGAGAGACTGTTTCAGTCGCCGACGCTCGAAGCTACATTCGGAGGGGGAGAAGCGAACGTAGCCATATCACTGGCAAATTTCGGGGTCAGCGCCTCGTTTGTAACAGTGCTGCCAAAAAACGAAATCGGAGACCACTGTATTCGGGAACTGAGAAAATGGGGGGTGGATACAGCGGGGATCTTACGCGGACCGGGGCGCATGGGAATCTATTTCCTGGAAAACGGTGCGAACCAGAGACCTTCCAACGTGATCTACGACCGCAGTGATTCCGCCTTGGCTCTGGCTTCCCCCGGTGCAATCGACTGGGACGCTGTGTTTGAAGGCGCAGACTGGTTTCATATTACGGGCATAACCCCAGCGGTAAGTAAAAACGCCAAGGATCTGTCTTTTGAAGCTGTAAAGGCGGCAAAGACAAAAGGTTTACCCGTATCCTGCGATTTCAATTACAGGGGCAAGCTGTGGAAGTACGGCGAAAAGGCGACTGAAGTCATGCCGGAACTGGTGAAATACTGCGACTACGGGATAGCCAACGAAGAGGACTGCCAGAAATCGCTGGGAGTGACCGTCGACGTTGCCATAGAAAGCGGCAACCTGGATATTGATAAGTACAAAGCGCTGAGTGATAAGGTCTTGGAAATCTATCCTAACCTGAAAGCTATTGCAATAACACTGCGCGAAAGCGTAAGTGCTGACGTAAACGGCTGGGCGGCCTGCTTCAATACCAGAGAAAAATTCTACCTCAGCAAAAAGTACGAGATCAAGGATATTGTAGATCGGGTTGGCGGCGGGGATTCTTTTGCCGCCGGCTTGATATACGGCTTGAATACCTGCGAGAGCAAGCAGGAAGCGCTGGAGTTTGCCGTCGCGGCCAGCTGTTTGAAACATTCGATACCAGGCGATTTTAACCGCGTTTCCGTGGCAGAAGTAGAAAAGCTGAAAGGTGGAGACAGTTCGGGCAGAGTGCAGCGGTAGGCAGCAGTTTGTCAGACGATGAAGCCCTGGATTGTGGAAGGAGGGGTCTTTCCGCGAATATTAGGGATATCCTATATCTGTACATTGGTGCGGAGACTCCAGCTTTGCAGCTCGGAAGGGATCTGAAAAGGTTCTTTGAAAAGGAATAAGCAAGTAATGAATGCTTCAAAGATTGAAAATCCAAAAGTGTTGCATCAGCAGACTGCCGTTGTTACCGGCGGTGCTGGTGTGTTATGTGCAAGTATATGTAAAGCACTGGCGGAAGCTGGCGCCAAAGTAGCAATATTGGATGTGAATGAAGATGCCGCTCAGCGACTGGCTGCGGAAATCCGATCGATGGGGAGCAGCGCTTCTAGTTATCGCTGCAACGTTTTGGATAAAGCTGATATCGAAACCGCGGCCAGTCAGGTAAAGGCAGCCTTTGGCCAAATAGATATTTTGATAAATGGTGCTGGCGGGAATAAACCTCAGGCCACCACCAGTCCAGATTTACGATTTTTCGACTTGCCGGCCGATGCATTTCGTTGGGTTTTCGATCTCAATTTGCTTGGCACCATTCTGCCAACCCAGGTGTTTGGGAAGATTATGGCAGACCAAAATCGCGGGGTTATTTTAAATATTTCCTCGATGAGTTCATTTCGACCCCTGACACGAACACCGGCATACTCAGCCGCAAAGGCGGCCGTGAGTAATTTTACCCAATGGCTTGCTGTTCATATGGCGCAGGAATATTCAACCGCCATTCGCGTCAATGCCATCGCACCTGGATTTTTCATCACAGAGCAAAATCGATTTTTATTAACCGATAAAATAAGTGGTGAATTAACTGCTCGCGGTCAAAGTATCATCCAGCATACACCGATGGGTCGCTTTGGCACACCCGAGGATTTGCTTGGGGCAGTTTTATGGTTGGTTTCGCCAGCATCAGCATTTGTGACCGGGATTGTAGTCCCAATAGACGGCGGTTTTTCTGCATTTAGTGGAGTCTAATGCTGGTTTTTGGAATATGTAGTCCTTCTTTTCAATCTGATTGATTTAGAAATCAATCAGATTAGGTACGGATGATTGTAGATAAATCTGTCTGTTAGGATGAAAGGATCTATGATTACGATCATCCGATTTTTGCGATCCGGAATTTCCAAATGAGGTGGTTGGTTGTTCAGGGGGGATCAAGTAAATAATTCCAGGTATTGCCGCGGCGGAAATCTCCCAAATGCGCCACATCGGCGCTACATATTCGTGCCGTTTGAGGTCAATAAAGACCTCCACACACCACATCTGGCGCCCCCGCAGGGATTCGAACCCTGAACCTCCAGATTCGAAGTCTGTCACTCTGTCCGTTGAGCTACGAGGGCAATTGAGCCCATTATACCCCAATTGCCACGCCTCACTGCAGGCGCAGCACCGCGTTCGCCGCCGCCTCCAACAATCGCCCCGGCACCACGCTCAGCGCCACCACCGCCAGCGCCGCACCCAAAGCCACCAGGCTCAGCCAGCCGTCGCGGCGCACGCGCGGATCGCCGCTGCGCATGAACATCATCACCACCACCCGCAGGTAGTAATACGCCGATACCAGCGAGGTGATCAACCCGACCAGCGCCAGCCCGGCGTAGCCTGCATCGACCGCCGTCTTGAACAGGTAAAACTTACCCCAGAACCCCAGCGTGAGCGGCACGCCGGTCAGCGAAAGCATGAACACGGTCATCGCCACGCCCAGCCAGGGGTACTTCGGCCCCAGCCCGGCGTAATCGTCCAGCGTCAATCCCTTGCCCTCCGCCTGCTCCAGCGAGACCACCACCGCCCAGGCGCCGAAGGTCGTCAATCCGTAAGCGATCAGGTAGAAGACCATCGCCGCCACCGATTGCCCGGCATTCTGCTCGCTGCCATAGGGCACGAACGCCATCAGCATGTAACCGGCGTGGGCAATGCTCGAATAAGCCAGCAGGCGTTTGATATTGCTCTGGATGATCGCCATGACGTTGCCGACGATCATCGTCAGCGCGGCGATGACCCACACCGCCGGCGCAAGCGACGCCGCCAGGCCAGGAAATGCGGTCAGGAAGATGCGCAGCAGCACAGCGAACCCGGCCGCCTTGACCGCTACCGACATGAACCCCGAAACCGGCGAGGGCGAGCCCTGGTACACGTCCGGCGCCCACTTGTGGAAAGGCACCGCGGCCACCTTGAAACCAAAGCCGACCAGCATCAACGCCGCGCCGGCGCTGAATAAGACCGGATTCGCCGTCCCGCCCTGCAGCGCAGCCAGGATGCCGTCCAGGCCGACGGTGGCGGTCGCGCCGAAGATCAAGGCGATGCCGTACAACACAAAGGCCGAGGAGAACGCGCCCAACAGGAAGTACTTGAGCGCCGCTTCCTGGGATTCCAGCTTCGGGTGGGCGAAACCGGCCAGCACATACAGCGGGATCGAGAGCGTCTCGAGCGCCAGGAAGACCACCAGCAGATTGTAAGCCTGGGTGATTAGCATCATCCCGCTGATCGAGAAAAGCATCATCACGTAATACTCGCCGCGCTCCATCCCCATTCGCTTGAGGTAGTCGTAGCCGAGCGCGACCGCGATCAGGCCGCTCACCAGGAAGATCACGTTCAAATAGACGGCGAAACCGTCCAGCATGATCAGGCCGCCGAAGGTCAGCGCGCTCGTCCCGCCCTGCGCCAGGGTCAACCCCAGCGAAACCGCCAGCCCGACGGCTGCCAGCAGCGCGGTCAGGCTCTTGCGCTCTTTGGGGATCCACAGGTCCACCGCCAGGAGCAGCAGCGCCCAGCCCGCCAGCACAATGATGGGAAGAATGGAGTAGAAATCTGCCTGGGTCATGTTTCGCTCCTAATGGACGGCCATCGCCGCGTTCTGCACCAGCGCGACCAGCCGCTCGACGCTCGGATTGATCAGCTCGAAAAACGGCTGCGGGTACAACCCGATCCAGAAGATCAGAATCAGAATCGGCAGCAGGGTAATGATTTCGCGCGCGCTCAGGTCCTTGAGCAGCCGATTGGCCTCGACCTTGACCGGTCCCAAGAAGACCTTCTCGAACATCACCAGCAAATAAACCGCGGCGAGGATCACCCCGGCAGTGGCCAGCCCGGCAAACCATGGCGTGTTGAGAACCGGCGAGCTAAAGGCGCCGAGCAGAATGGTGAACTCGCCGATGAAGCCGTTCAAGCCCGGCAGGCCCATCGAGGAGAGCGTCACGATCAGCGTCAGCGCGGCGAAGACCGGCATAACCTTCCAGATGCCGCCGAACGCGCTCATCTCGCGCGTGTGCCGCCGCTCGTAGAGCATGCCGACGATCAGGAACAGCGCCCCGGTGCTCAGCCCGTGATTGATCATCTGCAGCACCCCGCCGGAGATGCCCTGCATGGTCAGGGCGAAGATGCCCAGCATGACAAAGCCCAGGTGGCTGACCGAGGAATACGCCACCAGTTTCTTCACGTCCTTCTGCGCCAGGGCGACCGCCGCCCCATAGAGGATGCCGATCACCGCCAGCATGGCCATCCACGGCGCCGCCTGGACCGCCGCCTGCGGGAAGAGCGGTAAATTGAAGCGCAGGAAGCCGTAAGCGCCCATCTTGAGCAGCACGCCCGCCAGAATCACTGATCCGGCCGTCGGCGCCTCGACGTGCGCATCCGGTAGCCAGGTGTGCAGCGGGAACATCGGCACCTTGATCGCAAACGCCAGCCCAAAGGCGAGGAACAGCCACAACTGCATCGAGGCGAACAACTCGCGGCTGGCTAGCAGATCCTGCCAGGCGAAGCTGCCCGCGGTGAAGCCAATGTAGAGGATCGCCAGCAGCATCAACAGCGAGCCGAACATGGTGAAAAGGAAGACCTTGACTGCCGCATAGATGCGCCGCTCGCCGCCCCACACCCCGATCAGGAAATACATGGGGATCAGGGTGAACTCCCAGAAGATGTAGAACAGCACCAGGTCGAGGGCAAGGAACACGCCGGTCATGCCCACTTCCAGCAGCAGGAAGAAGAGCATAAATCCCTTGACCTTCTCCTCGACCGCCGACCAGGTGGAGAGGATCGTCACCGGTGTCAGAAAAGCGGTCAGCAGCACCAGCAGCAGGCTCATTCCGTCCAGACCCAGAAAAAAATCGATGGTGATGCCGGGCAGGCGCAGCCAGGGGGTGCGCAGGGCCAGTTGAATGCCGGCGTCAGCGCGGTCAAACTTTGCCAGAACCCACAGGGAGATGGCGAAATTCAACAGGGATGTGACCAGCGCCGTCCAGCGGATGGCGGTCTTGCGCTGGCCCGGGATGAACAGGATGGCCAGAAATCCCACCAGGGGGAAGAAGGTCACCAGAACGAGGGGATGGATCCCAAGATTCATAACCAGTCCTCAGCCGAAAAGATCAGTCCCCGCCAGGAGCTCCAGGCCAGGATCACAACAGGAATCATCGCAGAGCCAGATAGGCGATCATCAGGACCACCCCAATCAAAATCGTCAGCGCGTAAGAACGCACGTAGCCGCTTTGCAGCCCGCGCCAGTATTGCGCCGCGCCGCGGACAAGGCTGCCCAGTCCGTTGGCAATCCCGTCGATCACGGTCTGGTCGACGGCGCCGGCCAGGAAACCGGCCAGGGCATAATACGGGCGGACGATGACCGCCTGGTAAAGCTCGTCCACCCACCATTTGCGCTGCATCCCGCGGAAGAGCGGGCCGAGCGGGCGCGCAAGCGGATCGGCCGTTTCGGCGCTGGCCAGCGGCCTGCGCCCGTAGACCAGCCAGGCGAGCAGCAAGCCGAGCAGCGCAATCCCCAGCGAGGTAATGGCGACCGTCCAGTTAAAGCCGCCCGGCTGGCCGCCGTGGAAGGTGTGCTCCAGCCAGGTTTCCAGCCAGTGGCTGCCGGGCAGGTTGAGCGCCCCGCCGCCCAGCGAAAGCAGCGCCAGCACGACCAGCGGCAGGGTGACGATCGACGGGCTTTCCCTGGAATGCTCAGCCGCCGGGCTGCGCGCCCTGCCAAAGAAGACCAGCAGCAGTTGGCGACCCATGTAGAAGGCGGTCAAGAAAGCCGCCGCCAGCAGCAGGATGAACACCGCCGGCTGGCGCTGGCTGGCCGAGAGCAGAATTTCATCTTTGGAGAAAAAGCCCGCCAGCGGGGCGATGCCCGCCAGAGCCAGCGCGCCGATCAGATATACCCAGAAGGTCAGCGGCATGCGCCTGCGCAGACCGCCCATGTTGCGCATGTCCTGCGGGTCGAGCTCATGCCCGCCAGCGTTTCCGTGCTCGCGCCCGTGCTCCATACCGAGAATGACCGAGCCAGCGCTGAGAAAGAGCAGCGCCTTGAAGAAGGCGTGGGTGACCAGATGGAACATACCCGCCACTGCCGCGCCCATGCCGACCGCCGCAACCATGAAACCGAGCTGGCTGATGGTCGAGTAGGCCAGCACACGTTTGATATCATTCTGACCGACGGCGATCGTCGCCGCGAAAAGCGCGGTCAGCCCGCCCACCCAGGTGACTACGTCCTGGGCCAGCGGCACCTCGACGTACAGCGCCTGGGTACGCGCCACCAGATAAACGCCGGCGGTGACCATCGTCGCCGCATGAATCAGCGCCGAGACAGGCGTCGGGCCGGCCATTGCGTCCGGCAGCCAGACGTAGAGCGGCAGTTGGGCCGACTTGCCCGCCACGCCCAGCAGCATGAAGAGCGTGATTGCCAGCACGGCCCCCGGCGCGGCGGCAGCCACCTGCGGCGCTTTCTCGAATATCTCGCTGAAATTGAGCGTCCCAAAATAGGAAAACAGCAGGAAGAGTGCGATTAGCAGCCCGAAGTCGCCGATGCGGTTGACGATGAACGCCTTCTTGCCGGCCCTGGCGTTGCCAATACCGTCCGCGCCCTTCTCGAACCAGAAGCCGATCAGCAGATAAGAGCAGAGCCCGACGCCCTCCCAGCCGACGAAGAGCATCAGGAAGTTGTCGGCTGAAACCAGGATCATCATCGCCGCGATGAACAGGTTGAGGAAGACGAAGAAACGCTGAAAGCGAGAGGGGTCGCCGTTGTGACGCACATCGGCGTGCATGTAGCCTATGGAGTAAATGTGGATCAAGGTGCCGACGCCGGAAACGACCAGCATCATCACCGCCGAAAGGGTGTCGATACGGAAGGTCCAATTAACATCAAAGGCGCCGATCGTCAGCCACTTCGCCAGCAGCAGCGTGCCGCCGCCCGGGTTGCGCCACAGACCGTAAGCCAGCAGCGCCGAAACGACGAACGACCCGCCGGCAGCCAGGCTGGCGACCGCGCCGATGCCCTTCTCGCCCAGCCGCCTGCCGAAGAGCAGGTTGAGCAGGATGCCGATCACCGGCAGGAAAACCACCCAGGGCGCCAGCCCGAAGAGAGGATCGAAAACAGCGGTCTCACTCAGACTCATCCTGGCTTATCCTTTCAGGCTGGACATCTGGTCGATGTCGATGGTCTTCTTGGCGCGGAAGATCGCCACCATCAGCGCCAACCCGACCGCGACTTCGGAGGCGGCGGTGGTCATCACAAAGAAGACGAACAGCTCGCCGTCCAGCACCTTATGGTAAGAAGCAAAGGAAACGAAGACCAGGTTGGCAGCGTTGAACATCAGCTCGAGCGACATGAACACGACCAGCGGGTTGCGGCGGATGATCATGCCGAGGATGCCGATCACGAACATGAAAGCGGAGAGGCCGAGATAATAAACCATTGGCATGGGCTTGTCCTCCTACTCCTTGTTGAGCTGGGCTGCCTCGTCCCTGGGCTGCTTTGCGCTGCGGGTGAGGAAGATGGCGCCGATCACCGCCGACAGCAGAAGCACCGAGGTGATCTCGAACGCCAGCAGATACTTGTTGAACAACAACATGCCGATCGCCGCAGGGGTGGCAAAAGTCCCGCCAGTCAGGCTGATGCCGCCGCCGGGATCCCCGCGCAGGACCACATACAGGACGATTTCAGCCAGGAAGGCGATGCCGATCAACACCCCGACCATGCGCTGACCGCGCAGCGCGTCGATGAAGGGCAGCTGCTCGCCGCCGAGCAGCATGATCACAAAGAGGAACAACACCATGATCGACCCGGCATAGACGGTCACCTGCGCCAGGGCGATGAACGCCGCACCGAGCGAGAGGTACATAAAGCCGACTGTCAGGAAATTCAGCACGAGGAACATGGCGGAGTAAATGGCGTTGCGGCTGATCAGCATCCCCACCGCCGATGCCACCACCACAAATCCCATGACCCCAAATACGATGATTGCGCCTATCGACATGAAATCCCTCCCTCAGTCCGTGGGATCCTGCATTTCAGGCACCGAGCGGGTGTACACGCCCGCCGGCGTCTTCTGCGGCGTCGGCTGCCCGCCCGCCGGGACCGGTTCAATGAGCAAATCCTTGGTATAGATCGATTGACTGCGCTCGGTGAAAGACAGTTCATAGTTGTCACCGAGGACAATCGCCTCGGTCGGGCAGGCATCCTCGCAGAAACCGCAAAAGATGCAGCGCATCATATTAATCTCGTAGGTGCTGGCGTAGCGTTCACCGGGCGAGTAGCGCTCTTCGTCAGTGTTTTCGGAGGCCTCGACGAAAATCGCGTCCGAAGGGCAGGCCGCCGCGCACAGCGAGCAGCCGATGCATTTTTCCAGACCGTTATCATAGCGCTTGAGCACGTGACGCCCCTTGAAGCGCACTCTGACCGGTCTTTTCACCTCCGGATACTGGATGGTGACCGGTTTTTTCGTTAAGGCCAGAAGGGTGGTTATCAAGCCTTTCAGCATGGGGTTAACCTCCTACCAGAACGATCACGACGGCGGTGATGATGATGTTCAACATGCCGATCGGGAACAGGATTTTCCACCCCATTTGCATCAGACGGTCGTAGCGGATGCGCGGCAGCGTGGCGCGAATCCAGATCATGCCAAACAGCCAGACGGCCACCTTGAGCAGCAGCCAGTGCGGCCCGCCGCCAAAGATCCAGCCGACGACCGGAAGATCGGATAAGAAGCCGAGCGGCGAGAGATAGCCGCCGAGGAAGAGGGTCGAGCCGATCATGGCCACAGCGATCATCTTGATATATTCCGCCATGAAGAAGAGTGCAAACTTCATCCCGGAGTACTCGCTGTGATAGCCGGCGGTCAGCTCCTGCTCGGCCTCGGGCATGTCGAAGGGCGCGCGGTTGACCTCGGCGATGGATGCGGCGAAGAAGATGGCGAAGCCGGCCGGCTGGAGGAAGATGTACCACAGACCCTGTTGGGCGCGGACGATGTCGACCAGGCTCATCGAGCCGGCCAGCATAATCGGCCCGACGAACGCCAAGCCAAGCGCCAGCTCGTAGCTGATCATCTGCGCAGTGGAGCGCAGCCCGCCGAGCAGTGCGTATTTATTATTGGAGGACCAGCCCGCCAGGGTGATTCCGTAGACGGAGATCGAGGTGACCGCCATCAGGTACAGCACAGCGATGTTGACATCCGCGAGATACCAGGTGTAGGTGCGCGAGCCGATCCTGAAAGTCTCCCCCCAGGGGACGACGGCAGTGATGATCAGCGCGGGCACGACAGTGATCACCGGAGCGAGCAAAAAAATGATCTTATCAGAGTAGGACGGAACCAGCTCTTCTTTGAAGATCAGCTTGAGACCGTCCGCCACCGGCTGGAGGATTCCAAACGGACCGGCGCGGTTCGGCCCAACGCGGGCCTGGATGCGCGCCAGCACCTTGCGCTCGTACAGCGTGGTATAGGCAAAGCCAGCCGTCATAAAAAGGATGATGACAAGAGATTTGATGACCCATTCCCAAATCATTCCAGCAGTGACCATACGCCCCTCTCCTCTAAACCTCAGCCACGGCGGCCAGTGCAATCAGTGCAGCGGCCTGCGGAGCGAACAACGGAATGCCAACGCTGCGCGGGACGAGCCCCACCCCTGCCGGCACATTCAAATCCTGCCGCAGGGCGGCGCTGCAGGTCGCGCCGTTCAAGCGGATCTCGACCTGCCCGGCGCCGTCAAGCCCGAGCGCGGCTGCGGTCTGCGGGTGCAGCCAGACCTCCCGGTTAAAGATGCGTTGGGAAAGCAGCCGGGTCGGCAGCAGCGTCGCGCCGCGGTCGTACAGGCGGGTGATCGGTACAAGCAGAAGCTGTCCTTTCCTGACAGCGGGCAGTTCCGCGTCCGCGGCTGGGACAGGCGGCTCGCCTTCTACCGCCAGCGGTAATTGCACACCGAGTCCCTGGTGGTTGTCGTAAGCGGTGCCGCCGTAGTATAAATCCTCCTGTCCGATGATCGGCCACTGTTCGCTCGTTTCGCTCAGCCGCTGGTAGTTCAATCCGGCAAAAGCCATCAGGCTGGCGGCCAGGCGCAGAAAGACCAGCGACGCCGTCCCAGATTCAAGGCTCAAACCCAGCCGCTGTCCGATCTGGGCGGCGACGGCGTAATCGGCGCGCGCTTCGCCTCGCGGCGCCAGGGCAGGGTAATAACGCTGGACGCGCCGCTCACCGGAAGTCAGCGTGCCTTCGCGCTCGGTCCAGGCCTGGGCGGGTAAAACCACGTCCGCCCGGCGGGCGGTCTCGCTGAGGAACAATTCCTGGACGACGACGAAGCCGGCCTGCGCGACCGCCTCCGCCAGGGCAGGGTCGTCGCCGGCAGGATCGGCCGCGGCGATCAGCAGCAGGCCAGCTGAGCCGATCTCCGCCGCCAGGTTCGCAGACGGGCGGAAGCCGATCTCCCAGGCGCCCTGGTCGTTGGCCCGCTGCCAGACACCGACCAGGCCGTTGTTCAGCGCGCCAATCCTGCCATAGCCGGCCAGGACAGCCGCCGCGGTCTGGACGAGCGCCTGCGAGCCGTGCAATCCCAGCCCTTCGCTGCCGTAGAGGATGACGCGGTTCTCGGCGGCGGCAAAGGCTGCCGCGGCCGCCTGCAATTCCTCTGGCGCAGACACTCCGCGCTGGAAGGCAGCCAGCGTCGCGGCTTCCTGCCCATATTCGTAAGGAATGCGGTGTCTAGCGTATTTGTCCAGGCGGGTGGCGCGCGGGTTGGCGACGATCAGCTCAGCGCCGCGCTCGGCGGCTTGCTTGACACGCAGCCACCAGAGCGGGGCTTCCTGGTGCAGGTCGCTGGCGATAACCAGGATCGCGCTGCCTTTGCCCATCTCGCCAAAATTGCTGCCCGGCGCCAGCCCGCAGCGGGCGACCAGGTCGCCGCCGGCCATGTCGCTGTAAAGCAGCGCCTTGCCGCTCTTCGCCGCGGTCAGCTCGCGCAGGTTGAAAAGATCTTCGTTGGAGAGCCGCCCGCCGGCCAGGGTGACAAGCGATTCTGTTTCCTTTAGCTTTTCAGCGGCCAGGTCGAGCGCCTCGTCCCAGCTAACCGGGACAAGCTCGCCGCCCTTGCGCGCCAGCGGGCGTTCCAGCCGGTCGGCGCTCTCGGCGTAGTGATAGCCGAGTCGGCCCTTATCGCAAATCCAAATCTCGTTGACCGCCTCGTTCTGGCGCGGCAAAATGCGCTTGATGACCGGCTTACCGCCCGCCTTAGCCTCGCGGCGGATGTTGATCGCCAGGTTGCAGCCGACCGGGCAGTGCTGGCAGATGGAAGCGTCGGTTTTCAGTTCCCAGGGGCGGGCGCCGAAGCGGAAGTCGTCTGTCGTCAGCGCGCCGACCGGGCAGATGTCGGTGGTGTTGCCGGAAAAGATCGAATCGAAGCCCGGATCGGAAAAGGTGACGATCTCCAGGCTGCGTCCGCGGTTGGAAAAGCCGATCACCGGATCATCGACGACGAAATCCTGAAAGCGCACGCAGCGCGCGCACTGGATACAGCGTTCGCGATCCAGCCAGATCAGTTCACCGAGCGGAATGCGCTTGCCAAGATGCTTCTTGTCGTCGAACTGGAAGCGCGATACGCCCGGGCCGTAGCCCATGGTCAGGTTCTGCAGCGGGCACTCACCGCCCTTGTCGCAGACCGGACAGTCGAGCGGGTGCGAGGTGAGCAGAAACTCGAGCATGCCAACGCGCGCATCCTTTACCGGCTGAGTCTGGGTGCGCACGACCATGCCCTCGCTGACCGGCACGGTGCAACTGGTCTCCAGTTTGGGGCCGAAGGAAATCTTCGGCGAGCCGTCTTCTTCCAGCACAACCTGTCCGCTGCTGCGGTCGATGACCGGACGGCCGATCTCTACCAGGCACATGCGGCACATACCCACCGGCTCCATTTTGGGGTGGTAGCAGAAGACAGGGATGTCGATGCCGGCCTTTTTGGCCGCGTCGACGATCACCGTCCCCGCCGGGACGGTCACCTTTTTATCGTCGATGGTCAGCGTTACCATTTTGGGCATACACACCTCGGGGACACGATCGCGGCGCCTGGTTACCGCGCCTCAATCCTGGAACTGTCTTTCTTTTATGAAATCGGGGCGGAATTTCTTGATGCCGGAAACGACCGCCTCTGTAGAGAACTCACCCAGCGCGCACAGGCACTTGTTCTGCATCTGGCGTGCCACGCTGTAGAGCAGGTCGACGTCGTTCTCACCCGCCTCACCGGCGGCGATGCGGTCGGCCAGCCTGTCCATCCAATAGGTGCCCTCGCGGCAGGGCGTGCACTTGCCGCAGGATTCGTGCTTGAAGAAATTGACCGTCTTCTGGACCAGCCAGGCGATGCTGACCGATTCGTCAATGACGATCACGGATGCTGAACCGAGCGAAGCGCCGAGCATCGCCACCGATTCATAATCCATGGGCGTGTCCAGCGCAGCCTCGTCGGCCGCGATCAACGCAGAGGAGGCGCCGGCTGCCATGATCGCCTTGATCTGGCGTCCATCGGGGATACCGCCGCCGTGCTCGTAGATCAGCTCGCGGAAGGGGGTTCCCAGGGGCAGCTCATAGTTGCCAGGCCGGTTGACGCAGCCGGACAGGGAGAAGATTTTCCTCCCTGGGCTTTTTTCGGTGCCGAATTCACGGTACCAGGCGGCGCCGTTCTGGATGATCGGCGGCAGGTTGGTCAATGTCTCGACGTTGTTGATCACAGTCGGCCTGGCGAACAGGCCGGCGACTGCCGGGAAGGGCGGGCGCAGGCGCGGTTGACCGAGCTTGCCCTCGATCGACTCGAGCAAAGCGGTTTCCTCGCCGCAGATGTAGGCGCCAGCGCCCAGGTGCACGTGCAGGCGCAGGGAAAAATCGCTGCCAAGGATCCTCTCACCGAGCAGGCCGGCCGCGTCGAGCTCTTCGATTACAATTTCCAGCCGGCGGGCGATTTGCCAGAACTCGCCGCGCAGGTAGATGTAGGCGTCGTTTGCCTGAACCGCGTACGCGGCGAGCATGAGCCCCTCCAGGAACTGGAGCGGGTTGCCTTCCATGATCTCGCGATCCTTGAAGGTGCCCGGCTCGGACTCATCGGCGTTGGCGACGACATAATGCGGCCAAATATCCTTGGGGCAGAAAGACCATTTCATCCCGGTTGGAAAACCCGCTCCGCCGCGCCCGCGCAGACCCGAGTCTTTGACAATCTGGGTCACGTCTTCCGGCTGAAGGGCGGTCAGGGCTTTGCGCCAGGCTTCGAAACCGCCGTGCTTGCGGTAAACCGTCAACTGGTCGATATCGGGGGTGTCGCGGTGGCGCAGCAAGATGTACTCGCTCATGGCTGCGACTCCTTCTCCTGCAGGACGTGCTGACGCAGGGCTTCGATCACCTCCAGCGCAGTCTCGACGGTCTGATTTTCGTGATAACTGATGCCCTCGCCGCTCTGCACCTGGAACATCGGCGCGCGGTGGCAGGCCGCCAGGCACTTGACCTCTTCGATGATGAACAATCCGTCCGGCGAAGGCTCCCCGACTTTCAATCCCAGCCGCTGGCACAGCTCAGCCAGGAATTTGTCGGCGCCGCGCAGCGCGCAGGGCAGATCAGTGCAGACCTGGATGTGATAGCGCCCAAGCGGCCGGTCATAATACAGCGTGTAGTAGCCGACGATTGAAGCCACGTCGGTGATCGAGATCTCGCAAATCTCGGCGATGTCCTTGAGCGCCTGGGCGCTGACGTAGGTAGCCTCGCGCTGGGCCAGGTGCAGCAATGGCATCACCGCCGAGCGTTTCTGATCCGGCGGGTAGTGACTCAAAATCTTGTCGATTTCGGCAGGGTATTGTGAGAGCAGTGTGTTCACCGGTCGGCGTCTCCCAGTACGATATCAATGCTGCCGATGATCCCGACCACATCGGCGATGAAGTGGTTGCGGGTCATAATCGGCATGGCCTGCAGGTTGGCGAAGGAGGGCGTGTTGTAGTGAATGCGGTACGGTTTGGGACCTCCATCTCCCTCCAGATAGACGCCGAGCTCGCCGCGTGGGCTTTCGACCGCGGCATAGACATACTCGGCAGGCGCGTTGAAGCCCTCCGTCCACAGCTTGAAGTGATGGATCAGCGCCTCCATGCTGACCCCGATCTCCGAGCGCGGCGGCGGGACGAATTTACGGTTGTCGCTGCGCACCGGCCCGCCGGGCAGTTTGTCCAGCGCCTGGCGGATGATCTTGAGCGACTGGCGCATCTCCTCAACGCGCACCAGGTAGCGGGCATAGACATCCCCGGCGGCCTGGGTGGGCACTTCGAAGTTGTACTGCTCGTAGCCGCTGTAGGGACGCGCTTTGCGCAGGTCGTAAGCCAGACCGGTGGCGCGGATGACCGGGCCGGTCAGGGCGTACTGCCGGCACTGCTCGGTGCTGATCACGCCGATGCCCTGGGTGCGGTCGAGAAACAGCTCGTTGGTGGTGAGCATGCGCTCGTACTCATCAATGCGCTTCGGCAGGATGGCGAGGACCTCATCCACGGCAGGCTCGAACTCCGCCGGGACGTCGCGCCACAGCCCGCCAGGGCGGATGTAGGTGGTCATCATACGCTGACCCGAAACCAGCTCGAAAACATCCAGGATCATCTCGCGCTCGCGCATGGCGTAGAGGAAGACCGACATGGCAGCCAGGTCGAGTGAGCTGGTGCCGATCCAGACCAGGTGCGAGGAGATGCGCTGCAATTCCGCCAGGATCACGCGCAGCGCCTGGGCGCGCGGCGGCACGTCCAGGTCGACCAGCTTCTCGACCGCCAGGCAGAAGACCAGGTTGTTGCCCATCGGATTGAGGTAATCCAGGCGGTCGGTCATCACCTCGGCTTTCTGATAGGTCTTGGCTTCCATGTTCTTCTCGACCCCGGTGTGCAGAAAGCCGATATCCGGGATGCAGTTGATCACGATCTCGCCGTCCAGCTCGAGCAGCAGTCGCAGCACCCCATGGGTGCTGGGATGCTGCGGTCCCATGTTGAGCAGCATGGTCTCGCCGGTCATCGCCCGGTCGCTGACCAGATGGCGGAGCTCGTCTACAGATACTTCACGAATATCAGGCATGCGGGGACCTCCGGACGCTACTCTTTGGCGTAGGGCTTTGTCTCATCAATCGCCTGCTGGTTGAAGGTGAATTGCACTTCCTCATATCCGAGAGGATAGTCTTTGCGCAGGGGGTGTCCCTGCCAGTCGTGCGGCATGAGGATGCGGCGCAGGTCGGAGTGTCCGTCGAAATGGATGCCGAACATATCCCAAATCTCGCGTTCCTTCCAGTTAACGCCGGGGTAGATTTTTTCCATCGTTTCAACATGCGGAGCGTTGCCGTCCAGAGGGACGCGCAGCCGCAGCAGCACATTGTGACTCATGGAATAGAGCTGGTATACGACATGGAAGCGAGGTTCTTGCTGCGGCCAGTAATCCACAGCGGTTTCATCCACCATCATCTCGAACTGGAACTCGTCGCGCAGCGCCTGGGCAGCTTCGAGGATGTGCTCACGGCCCAATATCAGGGTCACTTCGCCGGCATACTGGTGAAGGCTCGCCCCAAACCGGGATTGGATCGCGTCGACTGCCTTGTGCAGATGGTCGTTCATGGGCTTTTTCCACTCCGCTGTCTGAGGTTACTTCCAATCCTTCAAGCGCTCGCGCTTGATCTTCTCGTGCAGGGTCATCACACCGTGCAGCAGGCCCTCGGGACGCGGCGGACAGCCAGAGACATAGATGTCCACCGGCACTACCTCGTCCACGCCCTGAACGACGGCGTAATTGTTGAAGACACCGCCGCAGGAGGCGCAGTCGCCCATGGCGATCACCCATTTCGGGTCGGGCATCTGGTCGTACAGCTTGCGCAGGACGGGCGCCATCTTGCGCGTCACCCGTCCGGCGACGATCATCAGGTCAGACTGGCGCGGGCTGGGGCGCATCAACTCCATGCCAAAGCGGCTCATGTCATAGTTGGAAGCCTGCGCCGCCATCATCTCGATCGCGCAGCAGGCCAGCCCAAAGAGCATCGGCCACATCGAGTAGGTGCGCGACCAGTTGATGACCTGCTCCAGGGTGGTGGTGACCACACCCATGTTGCCGGTTTTTTGCTCTAGTCCCATTCCAAAGCTCCTTTCTTCCACGCATACAGGTGAGCTACCTCTAATATCGCGAGAAAGACGAGCATACCGATCAAACCCAGCGTCCCCAGTTGACGCACAACCACCGCCCAGGCGACGACGAAGATGACCTCAATGTCAAACAGGATGAAAAGCACGGCGATCAAGTAATAGCGCACCGACACGCGCCGGCGGCTCGATCCGTAAGGCACCATGCCCGATTCGTAGGGGGCGGCTTTACGAGTGGTTGGCCGCCGCGGACCAAAGGCGGAGCCAAGCGCGATGACAAAGAAGCCTACGAAAACCGCCAGGGCCAGAATGGTTATCAGGGGCAAGTATTGCTCGATCATCGCAATCCTTTCAAAGTTTACTCAGATTGTCCGAATTGTTGTAAGTATATCACAAGCAACTGCTGGTGGCAATTTTCACAATGCAACCAGCAAAAATAATAACACTGATAATGGTGCCTATTCTACTAATTAATCTCGTAAATGTACACCCCGCCGCGGCGGTAAACCTGCACCAATCCCGGGCAATTCGCCAGGGCTGCCGGCTGCAAGCTGCCCTGACCCTCGCGGATGTAAACAAAAGTGATCTTCGCATCGTGCACCAGCGACCAGAAATCCTCGCCGCAGTCGGTCAGGTTACTGGCTCGCTCAGCCTGGCTGGTAATTTGCGCGATGTAGCCGGGCTCGCCGTAATTGTAGAGCACCGAAGGCAGAATAGCTTCTCTGCCGGTGATCGGCTGAATCCAGTAGCCGCCGTCAACGCCGCGGTATATCTCCCCCATCCAAATAGTCGTGTTGATTAAAAATCGGGCGTCATCCGGCGTGTTTTCCGCCACCCAGCTCAGCGCCTGCACATCCGCCGCATCGGTGAATATCGTGGAGGTATTGAGCACATCGCGTGTATTCCAGGCGCCCCAACCGGCCAATCCAAGGCCAGCCAGAAGCAGCACAGTATGCAGCCCAATCCGCAGCCATTTCCAAGGCAGGCGCGCCAGAAGACCCAGCGCGCTGCTGTACAGCCCGCCGATCAGCAGCGCCGCCGGCAGGAAGAGCACAATCGCCATGTGATCCGGTCTGAACGGGTCGATACGCAGTCCCCAGGGCAGAGTGAACAGGGCCAGTAATAATCCCCAGACGGCCAGCGGACGCGCGGCGCTCCGCAAGAGCGCCAGGATCAATCCGACGCCCGCGATTCCTAAAAGTACTTCGTTGTGCAGCGGACCCAGCAGGTAAATAATGTAGCGCCCGTAATCCAGCTGGCTGCCGTCCAGCGGCGAGATCATGCGCAGGTTGGCCTGCGGGCCCGACTGCTCCCAGACGCGCGCCAGCCAGGGCGCCGCCAGCAGCAGGCCCAGCAGCGCCGCGGCGGCCGGCTGCCAGATTCCATCCAACAAGGAAGGTGGAACCGCCGGCGTTTCCGGCGAGTCCTCAACCGGCGTTTCGACCCTGGGCGGGCGCGCCCACCTGCGTTCGGCGATCCGGTCAGCCAGCGCGAGAATCAGCAGCACGGCCATGAAAAAGCCGAGCAGCAGCAGCGCGGTGATGTGCGCGAGCGCCACCCCGGCGGTCAGCAGCAGCAGGCGCAGCCAGTCGCCGCGGCGGGCCGGTCCGCGGACAACCTGCAGCGCGGCGGACATGGCCAGCGGCAGCAGGATCAGCCCGGTCAGCAGGGTATAGCGCCCCCAGGTCAGGTAATAGGCCGGCATGTGAAAGGCGAATCCCACCAGCAGCGCTGCCAGGGCAGCCGGACGGGCGTCGTCCCAAAGGGTCTTACCCAGGCGGTAGACTGAGAGCGCCACAAGCGCGTTGATCACCTGCCCGAACCAGAGCAGGGTCTCCGCCGGCTGGCTGCGCGCCCAGATGGAGAAGAGCGCGGCGATCAGGTGAAAGCCGTAATGATAGCCGAACTCCGCCCGGATGTACGGCTCGAGCGTGGCCGGCAGCCCGCCTGTTTCCAGGATGAGCCGGACGATCAGCGTATGGTGGACCGAATCGACCCAGGCGGGCAGCGCCAGGCTGCGCGCCTGGTACAGCCGCCAAAGGATCAGCCCGACCAGGGCCAGCAGACCCAGCAGCGAAGCGCCCAGGCGCAGCCAGCGGCGCGGACGGGGGGCGGCGGAGCGCGCGGGCAGGCGCAGCAGCAGGCCAACGACCAGGATCAGCAGCAGCCCAAGCGCCGCCCAGTTGAGGAAGGCCTCATTCACCCAGCGGAAGCCGGTCAGAAAGGCCGCCAGGCCAAACAGCGCGGTCAGGGCAATGGAGAGGCCGACCGCGTCCGCCAGACGCTCGAAGGGATCGGCCCTGCTGCCGGGCGCCCAGACCAGCCAGGCCGCGCCGGGCAGCGCCAGGACGATCAGGGTGGCAAGGATATACCAGGCAGCGTCAACGGGGGTGGCAGGCATACACAAATTATACGCGCGAAACTTATCTTCAATTCGTTCGGCGCGCTTATTTACGGGTAAGGAGGTGTTGGTGGAATCGGGGTAGCAGTTGGCCCACTCACCGGTGTATCACCAGGAATTGGGGTATCAATGGGGTATGGCGTTGGAGGAGGAGGCTGCGTGTCTGTGGGCGGTGGTGGGTAACCTGCATCCGTAGGAGTTGGCGGAGTCGGCGGAATTGGCGTTTTTGTGGGAGGGGTGGTGGGTGTATGGGTGGGGTTAACAACCGGGCTGGTAGCTGTCTGGGTCGGCCCGATTGTGCGCGTGCCCGTCGGCGTGACTGTCACCGTGCCGGTGCGCGTTGGCGTCCTTACCGCCGTCGGCGGCGCCGAAGTCGACGTCGATGGCAGGGTGGGGAACACCGGGAACAGCGCCTGGGTGGGCAGGCCGACCGGCAGTGGCGTGACGATTGCCACTGGCGTGTTGAGGGCATCGAAGATATCCGGCACGACGTCGAAGGTATTGCGGTCGGCCAGGGCATCTTCGATCAGTGCCATCTCCACCGGCGCCAGCGGGATAGCCTGCAGGTCAGGGCTGTAATCGGCCTGCAGCGGGGAATGCAGCGAAATGGAAAACTGCTGGATGCCGCGGATCATCATGCGCCCGGGGACGAGCAGCATGAAAACCAGCCCGCTGAAGGCGAGCATGATCAATACCAGGACCGCCAGCCTGTTGGTCGTGTTATAGCGAGCCCATTCGCGTTGCAACCGCCAGCCTCCATCCACCGCCAGAAGGGCATGCCAGGCATAATCCCTGCGCCCGATCCGGTGGATTAAACACAGTATAACGAAGCAGAATCCAAAAAGATCGTCCCGGACTTTACAGTTACCTGTCAAATGTGCAATTATCGCGCCACCTAGCGCAAGCCGTGAGCATCCAGCAGGGCTTCGTCCGCCAGGATTTGGCCGGTCGGTCCGTCAGCGACCAACCGCCCGCCGTCAAGGACAATCGTGCGCGCCAGCGCCGCGCGGACGAGCGCCAGGTCGTGGGTGGCGACCAGCAGCGTCTGCGGCAGCGATGCGAGCAGCTCGATCAACCCGCGCCGCCCGCGTGGATCCATGCCGGCGGATGGCTCGTCGAAAGCCAGAATTTGCGCCTGCATGGAGAGCACAGTTGCCAGCGCGATGCGCTTTTTCTCCCCCAGGCTGAGGTGATAGGGCATGCGCCTTACAGCTGCCTGCATACCCACCGCGCTCAAAGCCGCCTCGACCCGCGCTGCGACCTCAGCCTCGGGCAGGCCCTGATAGATCGGCCCATAGGCGACGTCCTCATAGACGGTCGGCGAGAAGAGCTGGTCGTCCGGCGACTGGAAGACCAGCCCGACCAGCGCGCGGATGCGGCGAAGATTGTCCTTTTCGCACGGCAGGCCGAATATACGTACCTGCCCCTCGCCGCGCAGGATGCCGTTGAGGTGCAGCAGCAGGGTTGACTTGCCGGCTCCGTTCGGCCCAACCAGCGCAACCCGTTCGCCGGGCATCACCCGCAGCGATATATCCACCAGCGCCGGCTGACCGTCCGGATATGTAAAGGAAAGGCTGGCGATGTCAATGGCGGGATCCAATAGCTCTCCTCAACCGGCGAGCAGCCAGGCCAGCAGCACCAATCCAGCGTAGAATGCAAGACCGGCGATCAGCGCGCCCCAGACGACCGGTTGGAACGGCGCGGCGGTCAGGCTGCGCACCTCGCCGTCGTACCCGCGGGCGAGCATGGCCGCGTAGACCCGCTCGCTGCGCTCGATCGAGCGCAGCAGCAGGCTGCCGGCCATCCCGCCGGTGACGCGTGCCCGCCAGGTCAACCGTCCTCCGCTGCGCAGGCCGGGCCGCGGGCTGGCCGCGCTGCGCGATTCACGCGCGCGCAGCAGCCGCTCGGCGCTGTCGACCATGACGAATAGATAACGCCACATCAGCCCAATCAGCGCGACCAGCAGGCGCGGCGCGCGCAGCGAGCGCATAGCTGCCAGCGTCTGAGGGAAGGGCGTCACCGCGCTGAAGATCAGCGCCGCCAGCAGCGAGAGCCAGGATTTGAGCGCGATGGTCAGAAAGCGCTCCAGCCCGGCCTGGCTGATGACCGCCTGGCGGCCAAAAAGCGGGATTTGAGCCAGCGGTTCGCCCGGCAGGGTGAAGAGCACCGGCAGGGCGGCCAGCAGGAAAGGCAGCGCCAGCAGCGAGCGGCGCAGCAGGCGGGCCAGGCCGGCGCGCGAGAGCAGCGCCGCGCTGAGCGCCAGCGAGAGCAGCAGAATCAACGCCGACCAGGCGCCGTCGGGCAGTAGCCCGGCGGTGAGGATGAACCCGAGGGTGAGCAGCAGCTTCAGGCGCGCGTCGGCACGGTGCAGCCGGCTGCCCCCCTGAGGGTAAGGGTCAGGCGCAGGAACGCTCACGCCGGCCCGGTTTTACCGGCGCGGCGCCGTCCGCGGGCAATCAGGACGGTTACCGCGGCGACCAGGATCAAGCCAATCACCCCCGCCAGGATGGTCGCCAGGGCTTCGTTCTGGATGCCTGGCAGCAGGTAATCCGGGATCAGCTCGAAGAACGGCGCGCGGGCTGCGTGGATGAAGTTCTGCTGCTCCGCCACCCATTCCAATCCATCCGGATGGGCCGAGGCAAGCGGCGAGGCCACCGCCAGCCCGACGGCAAACAGCATCCCGCCGATCAGCACCGGCCGGTCGGCCTTCTGTCTGCCAGGCGCCGCTGTCAGCAGGTCGCGGCGGGCGGCGGAGAGGAAGGCCAGCGCAGCGGCGGTGATCAGCCCCTCGCCGACGCCTATCAAGGCGTGCACGCCGCCCATGGCGGGCACGGCCAGATTGGCCGGCGAGAGCCCGGAGACAGCCAGTTGCAGTCCGCAGGCGAGCGCCGCGGCAACGGTCGAGGTCCAGGCAGCAGCGAAACCGCCGGCGATGAGCGCCCAGCGTTTGCCGCCAACCAGCCGCTGGAAAAGTCGCTGGACGGTGTAGGCCACCAGCACGCCGAGCACGGCCATGTTAAACAGGTTGGCGCCCAGGGCCAGCAGTCCGCCGTCCTGAAAGAGCAGCGCCTGGACGGCGACGACGCTGGTCATCACCAGCACGGCCGGCCAGGGGCCGAGCAGGATGGTCGCCAGCGCGGCGCCGAGCAGGTGCCCGGAGGTGCCGCCGACCACGCTGAAGTTTAGCATCTGCCCGGCGAAGATTGCCGCGGCAAGCACGCCCATCAGGGGCAGGGCGCGTTCGTCCAGGTCGCGCTCCACGCGGCGCAGGGCGGCGGCGATGAAGCCGGCCGAGACCAGCCAGAGGAAGAGCGCCAGCGGCAGGGTGAGAAAACCGTCCGGGATGTGCATGGGCATGGGCGAGTAGAACATGGCATCTCCATTTACGCCCGGAGAGAGGAATCAACCGGGCTGCACAACCGTCTTTGTTTTTAGGCAAGGTTTGATAGAATAGAAGTGCAGTTACTATTGCGAACTATTATATATACAAACTATTGCATTTGCAATAATTTGCGCTAAATTCCGAGAGGGAAGAGCATGAGAGCATCATCGGTGCAGGCGGCCATCCTGGAGACGCTGGCAGTGGACGTCCCCGCCCATCTGACAGCCAGCGAGATCTACGAACGAATCCGCACCAAGCTGCCGGCGGTGAATCCGTCGACGGTCTACCGCGCTCTGGAGCGGATGGCAAAAGCGGGGGAGATCTCTATCTCGGATATGGGCACCGGCGCGGCGGTGTACGAGATCGTCCAGGAGGGCATCCACCATCACCTGGTCTGTCAGAGTTGCGGGCGGGTGGTTACCTTAGAACACGACGAGGTGCAGGCTTTTTTCGACTCGGTCGGGCGCAGCCATGGTTTTAGTATCGCCACCAACCACCTGGTGCTGTTCGGCCTCTGCGCGGATTGCGCTCCGTAGGGGCGGAGCATCCGTGGATTGACCTTGAATTGCGTCCGTCTTCACCGCGGATGCTTCACCCTTGCCTGATTTTCGGGATCTGCAGACCAGCTGATTGGATTGGCGATGATGTAATCATGAATACGGCTCATCTCCAGTTCATCTCGGATGATGTGCTCATAATAATTCCGCTGCCAGACCAGTTTTCCCGGCGTAAAACGCATCTGATTAATTTGACGGCTGGTCACAGACTTGTAGTTTTGAATAATTGCTCCCAGGGACCCTCTTTTTGTTCCATTGGGTAGGGGCGAAGCATCCGCGGACCGGCTCAGAAATTTGCCTCTCATCAACTCGGATGCTTCGCCCTTACTTGAATCCTCCAGGACAAGGATCATATGGATGTGATTTGGCATAACCACCCACGAGTAAATATGGATAGGAAAATATTCTTGCAAGAGCAAAATTCTGCGACCGGCCAATTCTCCAAAGCGATTCAACCTCATTTCCTCTGCTTTAATCTCGCCAAAGAGATAAACGCCCCGCCAGGTGTTAATCGTAACAAAGTATGCGCCCGGCTGCGTATAATCGTAGCCCTTGAGCCGGAGAGATCTGCGGTCATGATGTTGCCTGCTGCCCATTTCCCTTTCCCCTTGGTAGATTATTGTACTAGCAGCAGGGGCGAAGCATCCGTTGATGGGCAGTGGAATACAGAGCCGATCAGCGGATGCTTCGCCCCTACTTCCCCCAGTACCACTTTAAATACTCCTCCACGTGCGCGCTCCAGTACTCCTCGGTGTGGCTGCCCTCGTTAAGCACCCAGTCGTGCGCGACGCCGTAACCGCTCAGGCGCTGCTCGAAATCCTCGGCCAGCCGTCGGTAAGGATCATTCGCGCCGATGTCCATGTAAATGCGCGGCTCCTGTCCGTCCGGGATGGCCTCCAGCCAGCCGGCCAGCCGGTCGCCGCTGCCGTTGAACGGCGGCACGGAGTGCGCCCCGATTGCGCCGAACAACTCCCAGCGGGAAAAGCCCAGGTGGAGCGCCCAGGCTCCCCCGCGCGATAGGCCGCCGATGGCGCGGCATTCGCGCTCGGCGCAGGTGTTGTAATTCGCGTCGATCCAGGGGATCAGCTCGTCCGGCAGAGATTGCCCGAAACCGGTCGAGAACGGATCGCGCAGGGAATACTCCTCGAAGGGCATGACGATCAAAAAGGGCGGCAGCTCGCCGGAGGAGATCAGCGCGTCAGCCTGTTCGGCGATGCCC
This sequence comes from Bellilinea sp., assembly GCA_034678705.1. Classification (GTDB taxonomy): domain Bacteria; phylum Chloroflexota; class Anaerolineae; order Anaerolineales; family Anaerolineaceae; genus Bellilinea. Next base: position 98,779 of record JAXDBP010000030.1, on the reverse strand, counting down.
AGGCGCGGCCACTGATCCTGGTTGTAGGTCTGCCCGTGGATCATGTACAGCGCCGGATAGCCCGGCTGGCGGGCCGGATCGTAGCAGGGCGGCAGGTAGAGGTTGAACTGCATCGGCTTGGGCATGGCGGCGGATTCGATCTGCAGCGCCAGCACCCGGCCGGTCACCTCGCTGCAGGCCGGGGTGGGCGTCAGGGTCGGGGTCGGGCTTTGGGTTGGACTGGGGCTGGCGCTGGCGGTCGGCGTACCGGTGGGGCCGGGCGTGGCGCTGAGCTTGGCCAGCGCCGGCCGAGGCGCCGAGATCGGCGCGGCAGCGCAGCCCGCCAGCAGCAAAATCAGCAGCAAACCCGCCAGGGCTTTTCCTTGACGTGTGTCCATCATTCGGATTATACTCGGTGCAGCCGGGGTGTAGCGCAGTTGGCAGCGCACCGCGTTTGGGACGCGGGGGTCGGCGGTTCAAGTCCGCCCACCCCGACCAGTCCGAAATCCAACCGCCGAGAACCCCTCGGCGGTTGCCCTAAACCGCACGATCCGTATTGCTCATCTTCTCACGAGGGGAACCCTATGCTGAAACTGTTCGCCCGCGAAAAGGACACCCAGGTCCCCAAGAAGTTCGACGGCGTGGTCGAGGCCGTCCGTTATGCGCCGGACGGCAGTCTGCAGGTCGCGCGCATCTACGAGCGGCGCGGACCGACGTGGTCTGACTGGCTGCTGATCAGCCGTGATGAGCTTATCCGGCGGATCAAGGCCGGGCAGAAGTTCGTCAGCGGCGCGCGCGAGGAGTACCTGGCCAGCACCTTCGCGGTGAAATCTGCGCTGCGCCTGGTCAGCGTGGCCGGCAAAGAGATCCTGCTCAGCGGCAGCCTGCAGGGCGAGCACGACCGGCTCGACGCACCCTTGTTCTAACACCATCGCGTTGCCTGACCAGCGAGGTAATCAGGCTTGACCACCCCCTTACTCTCCATCATCATCCCCGCCTACAACGAGGAATCCCGCCTGCCCGAGACGCTGGAGGGCATTCTTCGCTTTCTCGACCAGCAGAGCTATGCCGCCGAGGTGGTTGTCGTCGAGAACGGCAGCCGCGACCGCACGCTGGAGATCGCCCGCGAGTTAGCCGCCCGCGACAGGCGCGTCCGCGCGCTGCACGAGGAGCAGCGCGGCAAGGGCCGCGCGGTGCGCGCCGGCATGCTGGCGGCGGCCGGACAGTACCGCTTCATCTGCGACGCCGACCTGTCGATGCCGATCGAACAGATCAACCGCTTCCTGCCGCCGCAGCTCGACGGGGTCGACATCGCCATCGCCTCGCGCGAGTCGCCCGGGGCGGTGCGCTACAACGAGCCCGAATACCGCCACCTGACCGGGCGGGCCTTCAACGCGCTGGTGCGCTGGCTGGCCCTGCCCGGATTGCAGGACACGCAATGCGGCTTCAAGTGTTTCCGCGCGGCAGTGGCTGAGGAGGTTTTCCCGCTCCAGACGATCGTCGGCTGGACCTTCGATGTGGAGGTGCTCTACATTGCCCGCCGGCGCGGCTATCAGATCCGCGAAATCCCGATCGACTGGTATTTCAACCCGGAATCCAAAGTGCGCGTGCTGCGCGATTCCTGGCGCATGTTCCGCGACCTGCTGACGATCCGCGCCAATGGGCGGCGAGGAGCTTACGATGCCGCGCCCCGAGCGGATTGAGCCGCCGCCGTTCCCCGACCTGAGCTGCGAGCTGCCCCTCTGGGAAGGCGGGGTAACCTTACTTGCCGGACTGGACGAAGCCGGCCGCGGCGCCTGGGCTGGGCCGGTCTATGCCGCGGCGGTGATCCTGCCGCCCCAGAACGGCATGCTGGAGGAGTTGCGCGGGGTGCGCGATTCGAAGCAGATGACCCCCAGGCAGCGCGCCTACTGGGCCGGTCAAATCCGCCTGGCGGCGGCCGCCTGGGGAATCGGCGCGGCCAGCGCGGAGGAGATCGACGCGCGCGGGATCATCGCCGCCACCCGGCTGGCGATGGCGCGCGCGCTGGAGGCCTGCGGCTGCCAGCCCGAGCACCTGCTGATCGACGCGCTGCGCCTGCCGGCGGTCAAGCTGCCGCAGCTTGCGCTGGTCAAGGGCGACGCGCGCTCGCTGAGCATCGCCGCCGCCTCGGTGCTGGCCAAAACTGAACGGGACGCCTGGATGGTCGAGCTGGGGGAAACATATCCGGAGTACGGCTTCGCCGCGCACAAGGGCTATGGGACGCGGATGCACCGCGAGGCGTTGACGCGGCTGGGTCCGTGCGCGGAACACCGGCGCAGCTATGCGCCGCTGAGGAGGCCGGAGCTTTCGTAGAACCGTAGGATGCAGTGGCGCTGCTCAAGGGTCATTGTGGCGCACGAACCGCAGCGCGCCACTGCACCATAGAACTCCGATTGAGAAAAATTGATACAAATTTGACAGGGGATTGGTAATTTTGACATTGATGTATCACAGGGCTTTGTATAGAATTGTATATAGGACAAAAGTAGTGAAAACAAATTGTCCCTTCGCCATGAAGGAGGGAAGATTGGGCAAGAACAATGCCGTAAGGAACATATTTTCTGTAGTATTAATAATAATTCTAATCGCGATTTGTTTACCAAAACATTCAGTTTCAGCCTTTAAATCAAATCCTGTCCCTCAATCTGCTCCTGATCAAGATTATAATATAGAGGCGATATTAATAAACGATATTAACAATCGTCCAATCCGAGTAACACCTGGAAATCAAGTCACATATCGCCTTAACGACACGGATACTTTTGTTATTGTTACATCTTATGTGGTACCTTTTTATAGCGCCTCATTGTTAATAAGTCAATATAATACTAAAATTATTCCGGCTGCTGATTATTGGACTACATGGCAAGTGTGTGGAATTCAATTATCGAGACCGATATTAGGTGTGGTTGGAGAACTATATAATCGGGCGTATATTGCGTATTGGAATCCATGGAGAGCAGTAGCACCGGCCACCTTCTACCAGATGGATATGTCAGGCACTTATGCAGGACCGTTCCATCAATGGGAAAACTTAAGCCAGTATTCATATCCCAGTCTTGGTACATATTTTTCTTATTCAGGCTATGTACAAGCAAGCGGGGTATTAAAACAACTTTGATCGAAGATGTCTATTCACAATATGTTGTATCAAAGTTGTACGTAACAACAAGCGGTACCTATTGCCAATGACTCGTCTTCTACTTAGGATATAAGTTATGGCAGGGGTCTTTTATTATCCTTTTCTGGCAATCACCTGGGTATTAATATGCTCAATTGCTATCTACTGGATCATTCGATTTCGTGATTTATCAGATTCTGCTCGAGCTATTTGGATTCTAACGATATTATTAATTCCTTACATTGGGGCAGTCGCGGCGATTATTGCCACATTAGATAAACGAAAAAGACCGGGTAAATGATTCGGGGTAATTGGGCTAATATGGGCTCTACTCAGTGTAACGAAAAAGCTCTCGCCGTGAACGAGCGCTTTTTTGCTATAAATCAAACCACGTGATCAAACCAAGATGAATTGCTTTGGCTACTGCCTCTGCTCTGTTTTTTACACCGAGTATTCGAATTATTCTTCCAATATAATAATCCACAGTACGTTTAGAAATTCCAAGTTCGCTCCCAATAACTTTACTACGGTAGCCTTTACATAATAGGCGTAAAATCATAATTTCCCTTGCACTTAACATTAAAGATTTATCCCCGGATTTTGCTCCATCGAGATTATTAATGACCATTGCTGAGACTTTTGGACTCAGCCAAGTTTTACCATCCATCACTACAGATATCGCCTTTAATAAATCTTCGGGATCATCTTCTTTGGATATATAGCCTTTAATTCCGGCACGTAATATATCCAATACAAAATAGCGATCATCATATGCTGCTAAAACAATCACCCGTGTCGAAGGATTACTTTTTATAAGCCTTGATAATATATCACTTACATTCAATCCAAATATATTGATATCAAATAGTAAAATATCGGGTTTTAATTCCTTCACCAAATTAATAGTCATTTCACTGTTAGTTACCTCCCCCAATATTTCTTGATGTTGGTATGTAGATAGCGTGTAACGGATACCCGCCCTCGAAAATCCATAACCATCCGCAATCAAAATTCGGATTGCCATGTTCTACCATTTGAGGCATGCTTACCAATTCATAGCTAACCGCAAATAACTCTTAGCGCGAGGTCAGATAAGGTATCTATAATGAGGTGCTTCGTAATTAAACTCGGCAATTACCATTTTGCAATCACCATATTAATTTGAGGAACCAATGATTCTATTGGTAACCATACCCCGTAAATTATTACCAATATCTTCCTAACATTTTATTTTACTACTAAAGTACCAAAATGCATATGATTCGCGTTAGTTCACATAAAATGTTACCGAAATACAATCGTTAGGTCAAAAGAAAATGTTACTGAGGCCTACGATGTCCGAAACAGACCCGATGAATGTGAACGAACGGCGCAAATATATCCACAAAATGTGGGGACGCTGGAGCGGAACAGTATTGTAGTATTGTAGGGTGCGTCGCTGACGCACCATCTTGCCTCTTCCTGGACAGTATCATCCTAGACAGTTATCATATAATATAGGTATTACTGATTCAGCGGGGTTATTGGTACTTTCTCAAACGAATTTTGCATCTCTTTCTATCCAATCCTTAACAAAATGCCAGAATATCGCCGATCACGAGTTGATGGTGGAACCTACTTCTTCACGGTTGTCACCTTCGCCAGGCAGCCAATTCTCACCTCCGAACCCGCAAGGAGGATATTGCATCGCGTATGGAAGGACGTGATGAAACGTTTTCCTTTTAGCCTGGACGCAATCTGTCTATTACCCGACCATCTCCATTGTATTTGGACTTTACCGGAAGCGGACTCGAATTATTCAGTCCGCTGGAAAGAGATTAAACGATTATTTACAAAAGATTTTTTGGCCGAAATTGGTACGGGAGAGCACAGGAATGAATCGCGTCAAAAACGAAATGAGGCCGCGATTTGGCAGCGCCGGTTTTGGGAACACAAGATTCGGGATGACCTGGATTTGGAAAAGCACATTGAATATATCCACTACAATCCGGTAAAACACGGCCTTGTCCAAAGCGTCAGAGATTGGCCCTGGTCAAGTTTTCACCGTTATGTTCGAATGGGATATTATTCTGTTGATTGGGGTGATGAAATAGATGAAGGGGTCATGCGAATGGCACGCGCCGAGTGACGGCGGGGGATATCCAATGGGAATGGGGATATGGCGAGTAAACTTGGTGGTGCGTCAGCGACGCACCCTACGAGCTGCTGGAGTTTTCGTAGTGCGGCGAAAAATACACCACGGAGCACACAGAGGTCACAGAGTTACGCGCACCTCGATTCCCCTCCGGGTGGTCGCCTTGTAGGGTGCGTTCCGGATTTGTACGTACCCTACGATTTCCTCCACACCTGATACAGCCCTAACCTGCCCCCCTCGCCGTCGGACTCGAAAGTCGACCTCACTTCGAAGTCCGTCCGGGCGGCCAGCTCGGCCAGCTCCTCCGGCGTGAAGATGTGCACGTAGCGCAAACCGACCTGCTCATCCTGCCCAGGCAGGGCAAAGCGCCAGTCGATCAGCGTGTCGCCGGGGTCGACGTCTGCTTCGCTCAGGCCAACCGCGATCCACGGCTGGACACGTTTTAACAGGCGCGGCGAGTGTTGCAATTGCCACTCGGAATGGATGAACAGCCCGCCTTCCGGCAGCAGCACATTCACCTGGCGCAGCAGCCGCTCGCGCAGATCCGCGCCGGGCAGGTGGTGCAGCACGGCGAAGGCCAGGCAGGCGTCGATTGGCTGGGCGGCGGCCAGCTCGACCCAGCCCGGGTCGGCCAGGTCGGCGCGGGCGAAGCGGACGTCCACGCCGCCGGGTTTGGCCTGGCGCAGCGCGGCGCGGGCGGCGGCCAGCAGCTCGGCGCTGGAATCCAGGCCGAGGTAACTGCCGGTTGGCCAGAGCCGGTCGAGCTCGAGCGCCAGCGCGCCCGAACCGCAGCCCAGGTCGAGCAGGCGCGCCCCGACCGGCAGCCCGGCGATCACCCGGCGCACGCCCGGCTGGATGCGCCGGCGGGTGGCGGCGAAGGCCGGCCCGAAAGTCTGGTAGAATCTTCGGTTAAGCTCGAGGAGTTGATTGACGACGCTGATTTCCATCTAGAGCAACTATATCACAGCCGCGCCGCTGCTAAAACCGCCAACCGCGTCGATGTCGAACGTACAGGATAGCATTCCAAAATGGACAAGGACCACTGGCAGCAAACCCGCCAGCTGACCGCCGATAAACTGTCCGCCGCCCGCGACGTGCTGGACGAAGTGCACCGCGGGCAGGACGCCTTCCAGGCGTTGCGCCGGCATCCCCTGCCGGGCGGCGGCTATCTGTCCAAGTCGATGCTGGTGGCAGCCTATCACGAGCTGGTCGCCGCCGGCGAGCTGGCGCCCGATCTTGAGTTGCTCGGGCGCATCCGTATGAAGCCGGTGCGCACGCTCTCGGGCGTGACCACGGTGACGGTGCTGACCAAGCCCTACCCCTGCCCGGGCAAATGCATCTTCTGCCCGGACGACGTGCGCCTGCCGAAGAGCTACCTGCCGGACGAGCCCGGCGCGGCGCGCGCCGTCCAGCACGGCTTCGACCCCTACGCACAGGTCGCCAGCCGCATCCAGGCTCTGGCGGCCAACGGCCACCCGACTGACAAGATCGAGCTGCTCATCCTGGGCGGCACCTGGAGCGCCTATCGGCGCGACTATCAGGAGTGGTTCGTGCAGCGCTGCTTCGACGCGATGAACGGGGTCGATTCCGCTACCCTGGATGAGGCTCAGCGCCTGAACGAGACCGCCGCTCAGCGCAACGTCGGGCTGGTGATCGAGACCCGCCCGGACGAGATCACGCCAAAAGAGATCGCCTGGCTGCGCTACCTGGGGGTAACCAAGGTGCAGATGGGCGCGCAGTCGCTGGACGACCGCATCCTGGAGCTGAACCAGCGCGGTCACAGCGCCGCGCAGACGCTGCATGCCTGCGCCCTGCTGCGCACGGCGGGCTTCAAGGTGGTGCTGCACTGGATGCCCAACCTGCTCGGCGCGACGCTCGAATCCGACCGGGCCGACTTTGCCCGGCTGTGGCAGGGCTATTGCCCGGACGAGATCAAGATCTACCCCTGCCAGCTGCTGGAGGGCACCGAACTGCACGCGCACTGGCAGCGCGGCGAGTACCGGCCCTACGCCACTGAGGAATTAATCGAGCTGATCGCCGAGCTCAAGCCGGGCATCCCGGCCTACTGCCGGGTCAACCGGGTGATCCGCGACATCCCCTCGACCCACGTGGTAGCCGGCAACAAACGCACCAGCCTGCGCATGGACGTGCAGGCCGAGCTGGCCCGGCGCGGGCAGGCCTGCGGCTGCATCCGCTGTCACGAGGTGCGCGGCGAGCCGATCGACCCGCGGGCGGTGTCACTGCACGACCTGACCTACCCGGCCGAGGCCGCCGAGGAGCACTTCCTCCACTTCCGCACGCCGCAGGGCAGGATCGCCGGCTACCTGCGCCTCTCGCTGCCGCAGCCGGGCGCGCCCAAGCTTGACCTGAGCGACCTGGAGGGCGCAGCGCTGATCCGCGAGGTGCACGTCTACGGGCAGTCGCTGCCGGTGGGGGTGGATCAGCAGGGGGCAGCCCAGCACAGCGGCCTGGGCACGCGCCTGCTGACCGAAGCCGAGCAGGTCGCGCGCGCGGCAGGGTTCGAGCGCCTGGCGGTCATCGCCGCCATCGGAACGCGGCGCTACTACCAGGCGCGCGGATTTGAATGCGGGGAGCTGTATCTGGTCAAAGCGCTGGCGGCGTGATTTAGATCGCCGAATCTGGGCGGTTAAGCCACCAGAGCCAGGTCCTCGGCGTAACCGACCGCCATGCCGACGATGCTCTCGCCGGTATGGGCGCCCAGGACCACGTCTCCGCGCAGAACCGGATCGAAGCGGCAGCGGAAGCTCTCGGCCAGGTGGGCAATCAGGCTGGAAACGCCCTCGGGATTATCGCCGTGAACGACGTGGACGCGCAGTTCGCGCGCCTGGTCGAACAATCCGCGCACGGTGGGGACGAGTCCCTGCAAGGCGCGGCGGAAGGAAACAAACTTGCCGGTCTCGGCGTACCTGCCTTCCGGATTGACCGTGATGATCGGGCGGATGTTGAGCAGCGAGGCCATCAAGCCTTTGATGTGGCTGATTCGTCCGCCGTGGATCAGGTATTTGAGCGTGTCGAGGGTGAAAAAGAAGCGGACATTCTCGCGCAGCCGGCTCAGGGTGGCTTCGACCTCCTCCAGCCCTTTGCCTGCGCGGAGCAGGCTGGCGGCTGCCAGCACCTGCCAGCCCTCGGCAACCGAGAGGGTGCGGGTATCCCACAGGTGGATTTTGGCGTCCTGGTACCGCTGGCGGATGATCTCCGCGGCAGCGACCGCCGAGTTGTAGGTACCGCTCAGAGCCGAGGAAATATGCAGGGAGAGGATCTCATGCCCCTCCTTGACCAGCTTTTCGTAGACCTCGACGAACTGTCCGGCGGATGGCTGAGAAGTGGTCGGGTAAAGATCAGGATTGTCCTTGAGCATTTTGTAGAAAACTGCCGGATCCAGGCTGTCGCTGGTGTGGGTGGCGCCGGCGAAGGTCAGGCTGAATGGCACGCGGATGATCCCAAGCGCATCCGCCTTCTCGGCTGGAATATCGCAACCGGTGTCGGTCACTATCTTCATGGTCATTTCTCTCTCCCTTAATCGTAAAATCACAGACGCAGGAAGAATGAGTGACAGACGACTACCGGATGTTATTAATCAAATTCCTGCACAAACAGGGCTATCATACCACAGGAACCTTTTCTTAAGATTAATATTCAGATGAGAAATAGCGCTTGCTGGATGATTTTATCGCCGCCGGGAGACCCGTTAAAAGCTGACTCGCGTTAAAATAACAGGAGAGGTTGGAGGCATCATGATCAATGACGAAAAACCACCGGCGGGCTTCCGCGACATTAAGGTGGTGGCCGAAGCCAGCTCGATCGAAAAATGGCGCAAACAGGTCATCGCCGGGCAGCCGGAGACCGGGCGCAGCTATGCCTTCATCAGCGACGAGGGCAGCTACATGCCCGGCGGCGAGGGCACCGCGCCCACCCCGCTGACCTACTTCACCGCCGGCATGGCGCTTTGACTGAGTTCGCATTTGTCGCAGGTTGCGGCAAAACGCAAGCTGACCCTCCGCAAGGATCACGTACGGGTCACAGCCCACTTTCACGAGCAGGGCTCGGTGCTGCGCGGCGACGCCGAGGGCTTTTGCGACGGCTTCGAGGTGGAAATCTCGATCGAATCGGATGAGCCGGCGGAGCAGATCACCGAGCTGATTCGCCTGGCGCGGCAGATGTGCTTCACCGAGAAGGCGCTGATGGGCTCTGTGCCGGTGACGGTGAAGCAGACGATCAACGGGCAGGATATATAAACAAGGAATGTCCACCGACGCAGGGGGAATTTCCCGTACTCCCATGCATATCGATCCCTGCGCCCAATTAATTACCTCTTGCTGAGAAAATGGACAGGATGGTATAATATATAGAAATAATTTTCTATATTGGAGGCGCCAATGATGGAAAACCTGATCCTCTCTCTCGAAAACTCCGCCATGGAACGCTGGCGGTGCGGCGATCCGTGGGGCTTTGTCGAGCTCAGCGCCGAGGACATCCTCTACGTCGACCCGGGCCTGACCAGACCGATCCTCGACCTGGAGGCGTACAGGGCATACATGGATCCGGTTCGCGGCAAGGTCAATTACCAGATCTCCGAATTCCTTCTGCCCAGGGTGGTGACCGCCGGCGACGCAGCGCTGCTCAGCTACAACTACCGCTCGACCGCCACGAATCCGGACGGGACGGTTAAAGGTCAGAACCACTGGAACGCGACCGAGGTCTATTTTCGGCGAAACGGGCAGTGGCAGATTGTCCACACCCACTGGTCGTATGTCAGACACCGCCAGCCCGATCTGGTGGAGGTACCGCTACCGGTCCGTTCGGAGCCGACGGAGTACAGCGGCGTGCTGGCCGAGCTGATGGCGCTCGAAACCGCGGCGATGGCGCGCTACGACCGGGGCGATCCGTGGGGCTTCATCGAAATCAGCGCGCCGGATGTGACCTACTTCGACACCGGCACCGAGCGGCGCATCGACGGGCGCGAGGCGCTGAGCGCCGAGTACGCCAGGCGCGCCGGCAAGATTAGCTGCGAGGCGATGGATTTCATCGATCCGCAGGTGCGGGTCTGCGGAAAGATGGCGGTGCTGTTCTACCGCTTCCTCTCAACCCGACTGAGGCCTGACGGTGCGGTCGCCGGGCGCAAGCCGTGGAACTGCAGCGAGGTCTTCCGGCAGATCGACGGGCAGTGGCGAATCATCCACACCCACTGGTCGCTGATCAACGGGGTGAGAGTCTATTCCGAGTGATTCGCTTGTTACGGCTGCCTGCGCCTGCCGAACCAGCGGCGGACAGAGCGGGTGTACTGGCGGTAAGATCCCCCGAACCTCGCCAACAGGTATTTTTCCTCAGGCAGGATCAGGATAAAGTGAGCGGCGGTTGTGGCGGGGAGGAGCAAAATCAGCAGCCAGATGGAGTTCAACAGCGCTGCAATCCCCAGCATAAAGATCAACCCGCCCAAATAGAGCGGATTCCGCGACCAGGAAAAGACGCCGGTGGTGATGATCTGGGTGGTTGGACGCCCGGGATCGGTAGGCTGCCCAGCCTGATTAAACTGCCGGCGGACAGCCATCACGATCGCCACTCCGGCTCCCGCCAGGATTGCCCCGCTGCTTAGTGATGCCGTCCTGGGCATGACCAGGCTCAGTTGAAGCGGAATCAAATAGTTAAGCAGCAAACTCAGGATCAAGGCGCTCCCATAAACCGCCTCGAAAGTCTCCCAGGAACGGGTGTGGGCTGCGTGGTTGTTCATTGCCGTTCATTATAAAAGAATACTGATGACAGAAGTAAAAGGGAATTTCTAAATACCGTCATTAAAATCATATTCTTTGTTACAGAGCAAAGTCTACGCCGGAAAATAAAGATATGCTTTAACTGGTGGTGAATCAGAGGTCGGCAAAGGCCTGTCTGGTTCGAAATTCAACCAGTTAGGGAAAAAGGGTGAGAGAAATGAAAGCGATCGATATCCTTGTCGAAGAGCACCGCGTCATCGAACGGGTGCTCGACCTGCTCGAGGCCGCCGCGAAAAAGCTGGAAAACGGCCAGTACGTGCCGCCGGAATTCTTCCTGCTGGCGGTCGACTTCATCCGCGGATTCGCCGACGGCTGCCACCATCAAAAAGAAGAGGGCGTCCTGTTCGTGCGCATGCAGGCGCAGGGGATTCCAACAGACGGCTGCCCACTGGGAGTCATGCTGGCAGAGCACGCACTGGCGCGCCAGTACACCCGCGCACTGCTCACTGCCGCGCAGGATCTGCATGCCGGCGATATGAGCGCGGTCAACCGGGCGATCCAGAGCTCGCGCAGCTACGTAGCCCTGCTGCGCCAGCACATCTTCAAAGAGGACAATATCCTCTTCCCGCTGGCCGAGCAAGTCATCCCAACCGAGCTGCATCCTCAGGTCTGGGGCGACTTCGAGCAGGCCGAGCTGGAAGACGGCGCTCATGAGAAATACCTCGCGCTGAGCAGGAGTCTCGCCCAGCATATTGCCGCCTGAGCAAGCAGGTTTAAGTAAACAGCCCTGTGATTTGACCCGCCGTCTTCCTCTCCATCAGCTCTCGTTACACAGGTGGAAAAGAACTTGTTTCAATATCGTTTACCCAAGGCTGGCTTACAGTCAGCTATTGTTCGATTCCCAGAAACGCTTATCCAACATGCGTTTTATAAATTGCGGCTGGACAAAATGCACAATTTATCTGTATAATGTATGAACCTGAATGCACCTGAACCTTGGGGGAGTATACTGGGTGTTCCGACAGCGAATCATTGCTGACAACCGAATATTTTCCACCTGTTCCATCCTACCAACTCTGAAGGAGGTGAAGCTCTATAAGGCCAAAATTATCGATCTGCTGCTTTTATGGGCGCGTTTATTCGTAATTACTAAGGAGAATTAATATGAAGACCAAGTGGTTTCAGGTGATCTCTCTCATGGTGGTGCTGGCCTTTGCATTTGCTGCTGTAGCGCCAGCGGCCGCCCAACCTACGCTCAAGCCCGGTGGGGGAAATAGCGCCGATCAGGTGATAGAAAGTAGCAACGGCGTCTATATTGTTCAAATGATCGATGAGCCGGTAGTTGCCTACGACGGCAGCATCCCGGGCTTGAAAGCGACCAAGCCTGAGATGGGTGAAAAGATCGATCCCTACAGCCCGGCTGTGACCAAGTACGTCGCTCGGCTTATCGAAAAACATGATAAGGCCGTGAAGAAAGCAGGCGGCAGCAAGCTTTACGACTACGTCTACAGCTTTAACGGCTTTGCCGCGCAAATGGATCTGGAGCAGGCCACCAAGCTGGCAACCAGCGATGGCGTCCTGATGGTCACCCCGGATGAACTGCACACCGTCGACACCTCGTCCACGCCATCCTTCCTCGGCCTGGATGCCGAAGGCGGATTGTGGGAGCATCTTGGCGGCATTGGCAAGGGGGGCGAGGACATCATCATCGGTATCGTCGATTCGGGCATCTGGCCGGAGAGCCTCAGCTTCACCGACCGGGTGGACGCGAACGGCGTGCCGAGCGCCAAAGGCAAGAAAGTCTTCCAGCAAATCCCCGGCTGGAACGGCAAGTGCGTGCCCGGCGAGGGCTGGAACGCCTCGTACTGCAACCAGAAGCTGATCGGCGCACAGTACTTCAACGCAGCCTGGGGACCGGGCGGTATCGATGCCCAGCGCCCCTGGGAGTTCAACTCGCCGCGCGACTACAACGGCCACGGCACGCACACCTCCTCAACAGCGGGTGGCAACTATGGCGTGCCTACCACCGGCCCGGCAGCAACTTTTGGCAGTGTCAGCGGCATGGCTCCGCGCGCCCGCATCGCCATGTATAAAGCCCTGTGGTCGCTGGAGGATGGATCTCAGGCCAGTGGCTACACCTCGGACCTGGTGGCGGCGATCGATCAAGCCGTCGCTGACGGGGTGGATGTGATCAACTACTCGATCAGCGGCACGCTGACCAACTTCCTCGACCCGGCCCAGTTATCCTTCCTGTACGCCGCGGACGCGGGAATATTCGTCTCGGCCTCGGCCGGCAACAGCGGCCCAACAACCAGCACGGTCGCCCATCCAGGGCCCTGGCTGACCACCGTGGCGGCTGGAACGCACAACCGTGGCGTCACGGGCTCGGTCACACTCGGCAACGGGATAACATATTACGGCATCTCCCTGGCGGGTGCGGCTGTAACAGCCCCGTTGGTGGATTCGGTTAACGTTGGTTTGGCCGACGCAGTTCCGGCCGAAGTAGAACTGTGCTTTTCAGGCACGCTCGATCCGGCCAAGGTCGCCGGCAAGATCGTCCTGTGCAGGCGCGGCTCAAACGCCCGTGTGGACAAGAGCCTGGCAGTGTACATGGCCGGCGGCGTGGGCATGATCCTGTACAACTCCCCGGACTCCTCGCTTAACGCCGACTTCCACTCCGTGCCGACAGTGCATGTCCAAAGTGCTGATGGGTTGGCGATCAAGACCTACATCGCAGCGAACAGCGCCAGCGCGACGGCAACGATCAACAAAGCCGTGTTCGATTATTCCACTCCAGCTCCATACACGGCCGACTTCTCGTCGCGCGGGCCGATTATCGCCGGCAACGGCGACCTGCTCAAGCCGGATCTGATGGCGCCCGGCGTGGACATTTTGGCAGCGGTTGCCCCTCCAGGAAATTCTGGATACAACTTCAACGTATACAGCGGTACCTCGATGTCCGCCCCGCATGTGGCCGGTGTCGCTGCCCTGTTGAAGGACCTGCATCCCGACTGGTCGCCGATGGCGATCAAATCGGCGCTGATGACCAGCAGCTACGATGTACTCGATAACGTCGGCACCGCAAATAAAATCTTCCGCATGGGCGCGGGCCACATCAATCCCAACGCTGCCGCCGATCCCGGCTTGATCTACGACAGCGGATGGAACGACTGGCTGGCCTTCCTGTGCGGCACGACCAACGGCGTCGGCCCGGCGACCTGCAGCTTGCTGGAGATGTACGGCTACTCGACCGAACCCAGCAACCTGAACGTTCCTTCCGTCGCCATCGGCGCGCTGGCCGGCACGCAGACGGTCAGCCGCACGGTGGAAAACCTGTACGGGGCGACCTCGCATTACGAGGTCTCAATCGAGGGCCTGGATGGAATCGATGTGGCCGTCAAACCCGCTGAGCTGATCCTGAACCCGGGCGAATCGGCGGATTTCGAAGTCACCTTCACCACAACCACGGCTACTCTGAACACCTATGCCGGCGGATTCCTGACCTGGAGCGATGAGCACGGTCACGTTGTGCGCATCCCGATGGTGGTCAAGCCGGTCGCCCTGGCTGCTCCCGTGGAGATCTTCGGTACTGGCGATCCGCTGAGCTTCGATGTCACCTTCGGTTACAGCGGCGACTTCTCTGCTACCGCCCGCGGGCTAATCCCCGCCACGACCTTCACCGACACCGTCCTCGATGACCCAACGGACGAATTTGATCCCGAAGGTCCAGGTGTAATGAAGTACGACATCGCTGTGCCTGCCGGTACAAGTTACTTCCGCGCTGCGCTATTCGACGATTACACCGACGGCGCTGACGACCTCGATCTGTACGTCTACCGTGGAACCACGCTGGTCGGCTCCAGCGGCAGCGGCACCTCAGCCGAGGTGGTCAACCTGATCAACCCGATGGCCGCCACCTACACGGTTTGCGTGCACGGCTGGGGGACGGACGGACCGGATGCGGTCTACACCCTCTTCACCTGGGTGCTTGGCACGGCGGATGCCGGCAACATGGCCGTGACTGCGCCGACCACCGCGGTGATCGGCGAGAACGGCACCATCGAATTGACCTTCAGCGGCCTGGCGGCAGGCACCAAGTACCTTGGCAGCATAGCCTACACGGATGGGGTCACTGCCTTACCACTGAACCCGACCATCGTCCGCATCGACACGCCGTAAGGCGCCCTGTAGTTCAACAAGCAGGCTGGCAGAGTTACTGCCAGCCTGTTTTCTTTCCCGGCCGCCGCGATACCACAGCGACAACCGCGGCCAGGGATGGGTGCGCTAGAAGATCGTAGGGCGGGCATCCCTGCCCGCCGCAGCTTTGGGAAGAGGGGCGTCGTGTGTCATTTCGACGAGCGCAGCGAGGAGAAATCTTGATAGAGTGACGGGGAAGATTCCTCGCTTCGCTCGGAATGACAAAATAGCGCTCGGGGTGGCAAAAGATAGTCGCCTATTCAACGAGCACAGCGTGGAAGGATCATAAGTTTGTCATTTCGACGAGCACAGCGAGGAGAAATCTTGATAGAGTGACGGGGAAGATTCCACGCTTCGCTCGGAATGACAAACAGCGCTCGGGGTGACGAGGGGCATCGCCGCACGGACTATACGTCCGGCGAAACCCCCGGTACCGGGGCCGAGGGATTCTGGCAATAAAACACCGTGCCGCGGCTGGCGTGGTACTCGTATTGATGAGCGCCTGCCTCGAGCCGGATCAGATAGCCCGGAGTGAGCACCTGGGCATAGGCCATACCTTCTTCGGGGCAGCCCAGGCTGCTATCCGGCCAGGTCACGGCAGAGGCTTCCAGAAGGATTATCTGGTCAACGGCAAGCGACAGCCGTTGGGCCAGGTCAGTTTTGGCTTCATCGATCAGGCTGCTCGGGACCAAATCGGCGGGGGGTGGCAGGGTTGGAGTTATCAAAGCAGGATCCTCTGAAGCGGTCGGCGTTTGTCTCGTAGAAAATACAGGGGGCGGTGGGGTGGACGTGGAGGGCGCGGCGTAATCCGGCACACCGACGTCGATCGCCGGCGTGCAACCAGTCATGATCACAAGGATCGGGATAACCTGGACGATTCTGACAGCGCCTTTCATGTTCCAAATTGTACACCATTCCCATATCACAGAACTCAGCTGTCCTTAAAGAACCAATGCTCCATTGCAAGTGACCCAAAGACTATACAGCGGGCAACCATCCAGGCAATCAACACTCCTGATATCCAGACCATAGGCTGAGGTTTAACCGCAGGTTATTGATATTGCAGGTAATAAGAGCAATAATGGTATCGATGGTCAAGTCTTCTCTGGTGGACGGTGTACACCAAAGGAGCGATCCTCATGGTACTCTGAGGGAGGAGGCCGAAATGTGCGAGTTTTGTAAAGAACACGGCGAGGGGAAGAAATGGTACCTCGAGATGAAAAATTACTCGCAGGAACTGCTCCATGCAGAACTGAGCGCAGACCAGAAGAAAACCGTCGACGCGGTTACCCGCTATGATTGGATGAACCGCTTCTGGCAGGGCTTTGTCATGCCGGCGATTACGGCAGGGACTGTTCCACCAGGGGGAGGCTTTGCCGAGGGCGTTTTGGAAAATCCCAGCCAGGAAGAGATCATCGCCCACAACAAAGTGGAGCATTTCGGACAGGTGCTGCCGATCGAGGACGTCGAGAAGGTGATCGATATGGTGGATTCGATCACCCGCTTCCCGTGCGGATGCCGCTACCAGTCGACCGGATTGACGGACCAGCGCTACTGCTTCGGGCTGGGCATCGATAAATGGCTGATGTTGGGCGTGTATCCTGAAGCGGCCTCCTCGCTGGAGGTGCTCAACAAGAAAGAGGCGCTGAAGCTGTTCCGCCATTTCGATCAGGAAGGCTTGATGCACAGCATCTGGACGGGCGTTACACCGTATGTCATCGGCCTGTGCAACTGCGACCGCGATTGCGGCGCCTACCAGGATTACATCGCGATGCGCGGCACACCGCACTTCTTCCGCGCCGAGTATGTCTGCGAGGTGGACTGGGATCTGTGCACGGGCTGCAAGTCTTGTATCAGCCAGTGCCAGTTCGGCGCGATGTTCTATTCCTCGGCGCTCGGTAAGGTCTACATCGATCCGCGCCGCTGCTTCGGCTGCGGGGTGTGCCGGGCAGAGTGCCCCAACGACGCCATCGCGCTGCTGCCAAGGGAAGCAAAGCCGGAGGCGGCGGATCTATGGCTGCGGGAACCGGCGCGATGAAATAAGGAGGGCGGATAATCTTCACCTCCTGGCACTTCAGGTTGCAGCCGCCGGTTGAGGGGGTGTTTACCGCCGTCGCGTAGAACGGCGGTCACGCGGTCTGCAATGCCAGGCTGATTCCCTACGACGGCGGGCACACCGGCAGCGACAACGCGCTCCACCTTCCGCAGGACGGCATCGTCTTCATGATCGTCCAGCTGTTCACCGATTTTCATCCCTGCCTGGCGGACGGCGATCCATGGGCGCTGATCAACGCCTTGAGAGAGACCAGCCAGCTCGGGGCGGCCGCCTTTGTCCCCGCTCACGGTCGGGTGGGGGGATATCGAGGATGTGAAGCTGCTGACAGATTATCGGGACAAATGCTGTCTGACCCCCGTGTGGGAAAACGCACGGCAGGGACTGGTCAATTAGGATCAGAAAACAATATTGAACAGTTTACCTGCAGCGCTTAAGAGACCCCTGAAGCCACTGAAGAGATCGATTATTTGAAATGTAAAGAGGAACAGCAATGGGTAAAAAAACATGGGCCTTGAATTTGACCAATTAACAACAGATCTGATCGGTTTTAACCTCACCATGAAAATATTACACAGGACACCGATAATCACTCCAATGATCATCCCTGCGATGATGTCCGTTGGCCAATGGAATCCAGTGTAGATGCGGGAAAAACTAATAACGAAAGCAGCATAAAGCAGTAACAAAACGCCTGCCTTCCTGGATATGAAGAAAAGACCTGTTGCTAGGGCGAAGAAGAAGACCGCATGGTCGCTTGGAAATGCGCTCCAACCATCCAATGTGGTCAGCGATACACCATAGGGCAGCTTGAAATTAATGGATTGGTCGTGCATGGGCCTAAAACGAAACGGCAGCGCCAGTGCTAGTAACCTCGCAACGACTAATCCAATCAGGCTGCCGATCAATGTGGTTATTATTTGCTCTCGCTTTCGTGATATGTCCTTGTCTTTAGCAAACCACGCCCACCAAATAATGACTGCAAAGATACCGCCTTTAATTAAATTATTAACCGCCACTGCTTTTACAATTTTGTCAAATACATACCATTGCCCGGCGAAGTGATTGAGGTAGGTTATTATTGAAAGATCAAAAATATTCATTGTTCCTCTATGGATATAAACTCAATACACTGATAACGGCTTGATACGTCGGTAGAGAAAGAAATATCTTCGATTACCCTGTCGCAAATCTGGAACGCAAACCACAACGAGGATATTCCCCAAAAATTTTAAACCAAGGTTTCAGGTCGAGCGCTTGATCCGCCAATACCAGAGGTATGCAGTACCGATTATTGTCCCCCAGTACTCCTTCTTGCCCCGTTTACGCGTTGATATTTCCGTACCCTAAATGCCGCAAATTATTCAGTTATTAATAATCCAATATTAATAAGATAATTTTACATGAAACTCGTGCGATATTCAATAGTGTATAGGTGGGTATGTAAAAAATAATAGGCGCGCTGGTGGCGGCGACAGCCCTAAATTTCTCCCTCGTAACCTGGATGGTTGAAGTGCTGGCCTGGCTGTTGGTCAATCATGAGTCCATCCGATACTCGAAAACTTTTGGGTGTTGGAGACGGCCTCGTCTTTCGGGCGGGGTGAATAGCCCGATCGAGCGGTACACTGACCATCCTCAAACCGACTTGCGTGTCTATTTCTGCACTCAATTCAACCAGATCTGCTCTGATTCTTGAAGGTGTACGAGATGCGAGACAAAATGGATTTTGTGTTAGAATAATTGTTATGAAAAAGATAATTATTCTCTCTTTTGTGTCTCTTGACGGCGTCATGCAGGCGCCAGGCGGGCCAACGGAAGATACCAGCGGCAACTTTACCCACGGCGGCTGGACCGTGCCCTACTTCGATGAGTTCCTTGGACAGGTGATGGACGAGCAGATGGGAAAGCCGTTCGATCTCCTGTTAGGGAGAAAAACCTTCGAAATCTTCGCGTCTTACTGGCCGGATCACCCGGAGGAAGGCGCCGGGATCAACAAGGCGACCAAGTACGTCGCCTCGAACACGCTGAAGAGCCACGACTGGAACAAGACAATATTTATTACTGGCAACGTCCCGGATGAGATCAAGAAGCTCAAAGGGCAGCCCGGGGCTGACCTGCAGGTGCACGGCAGCAGTAATTTGATCCAGACGTTATTGAAGCACGATCTGGTCGACGAGCTCTGGCTGAAGATCTTCCCGGTGGCGCTCGGATCGGGCAAGCGCCTGTTTGGGGACGGGGCGATTCCCGCTGCCTTTGAGCTGGTCGACAGCAAATCCTCGCCGAGCGGGGTGATCATCGCCAATTTCAAGCGTGCGGGGAAGCTTCAAACCGGCTCTTTCTAATGATGTGATGATATGGCTCGTGACGGAGGTCATTCAACTGTGAGGCCGGCGCGCCCTGGCCTGAACAGGTGGAATAGAGAACCTGCGCGCGCGATGGCAGGCTCTACGCCCACTGAGGGGCTGGCGATTATTTGTGACCATTCCCGTAAGACACACTGCATCGATAATTTCACCGGCTAAAGCCTCAACTTGGAGAATCCTCCCGGAGGCTGAGGTGCGAGGCATTACCATTGTGTCGCCCTAAGTTTGATTGACAAAGCCAGGAATGACCCGGCGGTATTGCACCTTCCCAGACCAAGATTCTATGATGAGGAATCATGCAGTTATCGTCAACAGGTATTTCCACGCCCTAAGTGGAGTATATTTAAGCATTAGCAGAGAGGATTCCAGCGGATTAACAGCATATCAAGTGTCCGGATAATTAAGGATTATCTGACTGAATCTTTATTACTCAGGCAGCACACATGGAGGTTGCAATGTCCGAGCATGTGACCATCGAATTGTTGGAGGGATTCCTGCAAGCATTCAACCGCCACGATCTAGATGCCATCATGGCCTATTTCGCAGAAGATTGTGTCTTCTACATGCCGAGAGGCGCCGGGCCACGTGGCGATCGATATGTTGGCAAGACGGAGGTTCGAGCAGGGTTAGCGAAACGGTTTGAAGGCATACCGGATGTTCATTATGGTGATGATCGGCACTGGATCTGCGGGGATTTCGGAGTTTCGGAATGGACACTTACCGGCACATCACCATCAGGGCAACCCATCGAAGTGCGAGGTGTTGACCTGCTTGAGTTCGCTCAGGGGAAGATCGTCCGCAAGGATTCCTTCTGGAAAATCCTTGAGTGAGCCGCATAATCATTTAAACATTGCCAATGGGATTGCGCGATGGTGTTCCTGCATTGCGCCTGCGCACACAAACACAAACCATTGGACGTATACAAAATATGTTGTTCTGCCTGCAGATATCAAACCAAAGTTAATGTTCATTTTACATTGGAAGCTCCATTGCTGGTTTATAGCAAATCATCCAATAAATCGGATAAATAGGGTTGTAATTGGGGTATAATTAGGATATAATCTACAGGTATGTACACCGTACAAACGAACAACACAACTCCGAATACACCTTATATTCAGTCGAATGGCTGATAGAAAGGTTTGCTATGCAAAAATTACATTTCTCAATGTTAATTTACGCGCCAAAGGAAAAAGTGTGGCGCGTAATGCTGGATGACAAGCCCTATCGCGAATGGACTGCTGTCTTTAACCCAGGCTCCTATTACAAAGGCGACTGGAGTAAGGGATCAAAGATACTTTTTCTTGGGCCTAATCCCGAAACCGGCGAGGAGGGAGGCATGGTCAGCCGGATCGCTGAAAATAAACCGTATGAGTTTATCTCTATTGAACACCTTGGAATCGTTCACAATGGTGTTGAGGATACCACGAGCGATGAAGCGCGAAAATGGGCGCCGGCTTATGAAAACTATTCTTTCAAAGAAAAAGCCGGGGCAACCGAGGTTCTGGTAGATATAGATGTTGATGAAAATGAAACAGAAGTATTCAACAAGATGTGGCCAGAGGCGTTGCAAAAGTTAAAGGAAATCGCGGAAACAAAATGAAAACAATAACAGTAGAAACCACAATCAACGCACCCATTGAAAAAGTCTGGGAATATTGGAATGAGCCCGAGCATATTACCGGCTGGGCTTTTGCCTCGGAGGACTGGGAAGCGCCAACTGCCGAAAATGATGTGCGTGTTGGTGGAGAGTTCAAAACCACGATGGCAGCCAAAGATAAAAGCGCGAGCTTCGACTTCACGGGACTTTATACTGCTGTAAGAAAATACCAGCTTATTGAATATGATATGGATGACGGACGGCATGTGAGGGTGGAATTTACTAAAGTGCCAGGAGGCGTGAAGGTTGTGGAAACCTTTGATCCGGAAAATGAAAATTCTGATGAGATGCAGCGTTCTGGCTGGCAGGCGATCCTGGATAACTTCAAAATGTATGTTGAGAGAAACAGATAAATATTAATTCTCCTTGGGAATTAAAGAGCAAACATTCCTGCCTAAGACCTATAGTACTTGTCGAAAAGAAATTTAATATAAATAATTTTATGGATAGAAACATGTGGCAGACGTTTTACGCGTAGACGCCCTTACTTCTCGGCAACTACTTTCCGAAATAAAATTCTATCTTCATTTTGTGCATTTCCTTGGATCGTAAAGGTTCAAACCGTTAAAGAACCGAACAGAATGCGGATGAAAACAATCGCGTTCTACCCCGAGATGATAATGATGCGGGCAGCGCCAATGACTTGAAATTCTTTTTACATATTGTCAGGCGTGTAGGTCTCCAGCTTTGCACAGGGAAGTGTTGGTTTTCGGGCAGGTAAAGCCGGGCTAAGCCGGCACAATAACCGCCACCTATCCCCCATTAAAATCCTAAGGCTTTTCAGCCAGGATGGTCATAGTATTTCCATCCGAATCAATCTCTATCCGGCCGTTGTGAGCCGTGCTCAGCCAGCCAGGCGGGACCTCTCCAGGAGGCAGGCCAAAGGCGACCACCACCTGCGGGCCGGCGCGCTGCCACTCCTCTAGCTTGGTTTCCTTCCAGCCTGCCTCGCTCAGCAGCAGGATGCTGCCGCCCGGGTCGGGCAGGTCCTCCGGCGGCGCGCCAGTCGGCCAGTAGACGCGCAGCCCGCCGTACTCCAGCTTCAGCGCAGCGCCCTCCTTATTGGCAGCTAGGACGCGCAGAGTCACACCGTCGTCCAGGCGCAGCGCGCCGTTCCCGGCAAGGACTGCCTCCGGGATGCGCCGCTCTGCCAGCAGCCCGCGCAGGCGTTCGGCGGCGCGCTTCTCCGGCGGCGGTATGGCCCAATACACTCCCGCAACGGGCATCCGCTCGACCACCTCGGGCAGCCCCTCCAGCGGGCTGGCGCTGGCGTACGGAATGACCAGCGCATCCAGGCCGCGGCGCAGCGGGCCGATTTCGCGTCCGAGTTGACCCGCCAGCGCATTTCCTCCCGGTGCGCCGCCGATCAATATACGGTTGCCGCCGGGCGTGGTGACCAGCGCCGCCTGGCCTGCGGGTGAATCCAGTAAAACCAGATGCAGACGTCCGTCCGGGCGGCGCAGGGCGGCGCTCCACAGGACTACAGTCAGCAGCGCCAGCCCGGTGAGCAGCGCGGCTGGTTTCAGTTTCTTCCGCAGCGCAGCAAACGGCTTATTGGGCAGCGTCAGGGCGAACAACAGCGCGTAATAGCCCAGCGCGAACCCGCCGTCCAGCCGCCCGACCGACAACGCCGCGGAAGGGATGCGCGCCAGCAGCTCAACCGCGCGGATGGTGTAGGCGATCAGCGGCCAGGCCAGCCAGCCCAGCGCCTGCCCGGCGGGCGGGATGATCAGTCCGGTGATCAACGCGATCCCGCCGAGGATCATCACCAGCGGCTGTGCCGGCAGAATGAGCGGATTGGCCAGCAGGGTAGCGAGCGACAGCCGACCGAAGTGCACCAGCGTGACCGGCAGGGTGGTCACCTGGGCGGCCAGGGTGAACAGGACATACTCGCTGAGCGGGCCGGCCAGCCGGCGGGCGAGCGTCGGATTCCAGCGGCGGGCGGCCCAATCCTCGAAGGCGGCCTGCAGCGGCTCGGCGTAGAGCACCAGCCCGAGCGTTGCGGTGAAGGAGAGCTTAAAGCTGACGTCCCAGGGCAGGCGCGGGTCGAACAGGCACATCACCGCCGCGCTGAAGGCCAGCGGGGTCATCCCGGCGGAGGAACGCCCGATCAGTCGGCCGAAGAGGGCCAGGCTGCTCATCAGCGCCGCGCGAACCACCGCCGGGTTAGCACCCACCAGCACGGTGTAAAATCCCACCGCCGCGGCGGCCAGCAGCGCGGCCCAGCCGCGCCGGAAAAAGCGGCTGAAGAGGGCGATGAACAGCCCGCTCAGCACGGACATATTGAATCCTGAAATGGCGATGATGTGAGCCGTGCCGGTGTCCTGGAAGGCGCGCTCGAGGCTCTCCGGCAGGTCGCGCTCCAGCCCAAGCAGGATGCCCGCCAGCAGGGCCGCCTCGGGCTGCGGGAAGATGCGGTTGAGCGTGATGTAGGCGCTCCTGCGCAGGGCGTAGATCGCCCTGAGCACCGGGCTACCCGAGACACCGCTTTGCCGGGTCACCTGCGGGTAAGAGAACAGGCTGTAAATGCCGCGCCGGGAAAGGTAATCGCGATAGGAAAATTCATCATCAGCGGGCGGCGTGGTCGGCTGGCCCCACAGCTCCAACCGGTCGCCGTAGCGCCAGTCGCCGCCTGGCGGGAGCATCAGCACGGCCCTGCCTCGCGCGTCGATTTCGGCGCTGCCGGGAACCTGGATGCGCTCGGCGCAGACGCGCAGCAGCAGCGTGCTCTCCCTGCGGTCAGGATCGCCGCAGACCCAGCCGGAGAGCTTCAGCCGGCCCAGATTGTTGTACCAGGCCAGGTGCTCGGCGTTGAAATGCGGCTGCGCCAGGGTAAAGCGCAGCGCCCCTGCGAATAGACCGGCCAGCAGCACGCCCAGCGCCAGTGGGCTGTAGCGGCGCAAGGCCTGCTCGGCGGGCGATCTGCGCCAGAATCGCCCTTCCAGCACCGCCAGCCCGATCGACAGCGCGCACAGCCCGCCCCAAGCCCAGGCGGGCAAATCAAAAACAGACCCCAATCCGACGCCGGCCAGGAAGGCCGACGCCAGCCACAACAGCGGCACGGCTTCAATCCGAACGCTTCAGGCGCGGCAGGAAGGCCGGCGTGCGCCGGCGGTATTCGACGTATGCCTGTCCGTACTCTTCGATCAGCTTGTCCTCCTCGTAACGCGAGCCGATGATGAAGTAGGCGCTCACTCCCAGGTTGAACGCCAGCAGGTTCCAGGTCATGATGGGTGTCAGCCAGAGGATCAACAGTGTGCAGGTGTAGAGCGGGTGGCGCACGCGGCGGTACAGGCCGCGCACCACCAGGTCGCGCCGGCCGCGGCGCGGGTCGAGCACCAGGTCCAGGCCGAGGAAGCGGGTCGGGCCGGTCTGCAGCACGCTGAAGACCAGACCGGCCAGACCGACAACCTGCAGCGCGCCGGTCAGCGCTGACCAGGGCAAAGGGATGGCATAGATGCGCCGGTCGGGCAGGAAGTTGACCAGGGCCAGCACCGGCATGAAGGTTACCAGCCCGATGATCGAAAAGCCCAGGCGGTAGTAGCGCCTGACTCCCTCCCCCAGCCAGCGCTCGAAGGCCAGCTTGACCCGCTGCGAGGCGAGCAGCGAATGGATCAGCCCATAAGCCGCGACTGATAGCAGCACCCACCAGAATCTTGCGGTCATGTGCGCATCTCCTGAATGTATTTTATTCACAAAACGCGAATCGGCAACCATATACATTTGCCTGGCATTAACGAAGGTTTTTTTGCGTTGCCATGCTGCATGATGAATAAAATCTGATACAATAAGATTTACCTTGTTCCAAAGAAAATTTCCTGCCAGCCATTTTCAGCGCTGACTGGTTTCTCAGCAGTACGTTCAACGGGATACTTACCTCATGCCCATCGCGGACGGTCTATACTACGCACGGTCTGAGGGGGGTGACAGCGCCAGAAAACCAGTGGTGCTGATCCACGGCGCGGGCGCCAGCCATCTCAGCTGGCCGGCCGAGCTGCGCCGCCTGCCCGGGCGTACTGTGCTGGCGCTGGATTTACCCGGTCATGGCCGCTCGGCGGGGATCGGATTGCAATCCGTCGAGGCGTACAGCGCGGCGGTGGTCAGCTTTCTGGCCGAGCTGGGCCTGTTCCAGGCGGTCTTCGTCGGACACTCGCTGGGCGGGGCGGTCGCGCTGCAGCTGGCGGCGGATTTTCCGCAGCACGTCGCCGGCTTGGGGCTGATCTCCAGCGGAGCTTATTTCAGTCTGCCCGCCGGACTGCTCGAGCAGTTGAGCAACGCCTACTCCTACCCGGCCGGGCTGCAATCCCTGCAGAACAGGTCGTTCGCCGCAGCGACGAACCAGGGCTTGATCGAGCACAGCGCCTCAGCATTGAGCGCCGTCCGCCCGAGCGTAGTCTGCGGCGACTGGAAGGCCTGCGCGCGCTTCGACCTGCGCGAGCGGCTCGGGCGAATCCGGGCGCCGGCCTACATCGCCTGCGGGCAGGAAGACCGGCTTACCCCGCCGGAGTTATCGCGCTACCTGGCCGCGCAATTGCCGTCGTCGCGGCTGGAGCTGCTGCCGGACGCCGGGCACATGGCCGTCCTGGAGCAGCCGCAGCGGCTGGCCAGCAGCCTGGCGCAGTTCCTGGCGGCAGTGGACAACGACGCCGACCAGATCGCCCTGCCCTTTCCGCTGCCGGCGAGCAAGCAGACCTCCACCCGCCTGCCGGAAAGCAGGCCAGGCAAGGATCAGCTCATCCGGCGCGACCCCGGGTAAGATTACAGGTATTCTTTAAGCTGGCGCGATCGGCGCGGGTGGCGCAGCCGGCGCAGCGCCTTGCTCTCGATCTGGCGGATGCGCTCGCGGGTCAGGCCGAACTTCTGACCGACCTCCTCAAGGGTGTAGGTATGGCCGTTCTCCAGACCGAAGCGCAGACGCAGGATGCGCGCCTCGCGCGGCGGCAGTGTCTCCAGGACGGACTCGATCTTTTCGCGCAGCATCTTGGTGTAAGCGCTCTGGATCGGCGAGGGGGTCAACTGATCCTCGACGAACATGCCCAGCTCGGAATCTTCCTCGTCGTCATTGATCGGGCTTTCCAGCGAGAGGGGCAGCCAGGAAACGCGCATCATCCAGTCGATTTTACCGGGGGTGACGCCCATGGCTTCGGCCAGCTCCTCGTTGTTGGGCGCGCGGCCAAGCTTCTGCTCCATTTCGTGGGTCAGCCGGTAGAGCTGACGGATGCGGTCGACCATGTGCACCGGCACGCGGATGGTGCGGCCCTGGTCGGCGATCGAGCGGGTGATCGTCTGGCGGATCCACCAGGTGGCGTAGGTCGAGAAGCGAAAGCCGCGGCGGTACTCGTACTTTTCGACCGCCTTCATCAGACCCAGGTTGCCCTCCTGGATCAGGTCGAGGAAGGGCACGCCGCGCCCGATGTAACGCTTGGCGATGCTGACCACCAGGCGGGTGTTGGCCTTGATCAGGTGCTCGCGGGCCAGCTCGCCGTCGGCGACCTTCTGCTCGAGATCCTGGCGGCGCAGCGCCGAGGCGCGCCCGTTCATCCGCTCCAGCGCCTGTTTGGAAAAGCGGCCCAGCTCGATGCGCTTGGCCAGATCGAGCTCCTCGTCGCTGGAAAGCAGCGGCACGCGCGACATTTCTTTCAAGTACAGGCCGATGGTGTCGTCGCTGGAGATAGATTCAATGCCGTAGTAAGGCTCGAGCTCGTTCTCGGATTCGAGGAGCGAATCCTGTGTGGCTTCGCTCTCGCGGTCGAGGATGTCTACACCACGGCGGCGCAGCGCGACCATGACCGCCTGCAGCCGTTCGGCGTCCCGGCTGACATCCGGATAGACCTCGATCAGATCATCCGTGGTCAGATACCCCTGTACATCGGCTTTTTCAAGCAGCATGCCCAGTATTTCTGAACTACGATTTCGCCTGCCTGGATTAGCCACCCCGTCCTCCTGTCATGGTCTTTCCCCGCTCAACGAAAATAACAGCGCCGCCGTGCAGCCCCTCGCATGATTTGTGGAGAGAATCCGAACGGCTCATCTTTCACGCTCCAAGAGGGTGTTCAGAATCGTGAGCCGGACCGGCGCGTGGGCTGCTTGGCGGTAAGACATAATAAAGTCGAAAGGTATTGAATGATTTCCTAAGTAGTGTGGGTGAAATCCAACCGTGATTACTCGCTCACGCCCTGCGCCTGATGCTCGCAAATGGTGAAATTCAGGTTTTCACCGCAGATGGTGCACAGGCCTTTGCAATCCGGTCGGCAAATCGATTTGATGGGCATCTCCAGCATCAGATATTCTCGCACCAGGGGGCTCAGATCGATCTGACCGTCGTCTGGCACATACAGCTCATACTCGCTGTTACGCCGGTAGCGGAAGGAATATAATTCGGAAAAATTCGTCTCTAACGGCTGTGCGTACTCCTCCAGACAGCGAACGCATTCTTGCAGCATGTTTCCTGAAAACTGCCCTTCAACCAGCAGCCCCTGCGGGGTTCTGCTGATGTGGGCCTTACCGGTGAAGCTGGTTAACTCGAAATCCGGGGATAATTGAACAGCCGGGAAATCAAAATCGAAATCTCGGTTCGTGCCAATTGGCTGGTAAATTAAAAAGCCAACATTAATTCGCAGCGGGTAGCGAGACTGGGTCACGGGCGTGAGATTGTCGGTATAATTGGCGAACAAAGAGATTATAGCATGAGGAGTCTGACAAGTCAACTTTTTATGATTAATATTATAAATATTAAAGGAATTGGGGATGCGCCTCCTGCTGGCAAGCACTAATCCCGGCAAGCTGGTCGAAATCCAGGCGGTGCTGGCCGACTTGCAGTTCGAGTTGGTCCTGCCGGAAGATATCGGCCTGCAATTGCATGTCGACGAGACCGGCGGAAGTTATGCGGAGAACGCCTCGCTGAAAGCCAGAGCCTACTGGCAGGCCAGCGGGATGATCACCCTGGCGGACGATTCCGGCCTGGAGGTGGAAGCGCTGGACGGCGCGCCCGGGCTCCGCTCAGCCCGCTTCTCGCCCAAACCAGGCGCAAAGGACGCCGACCGGCGCGCCTACCTGCTCGAGCGGCTGCGCGGCATTCCCGTCCCGGTCAACTGCCCCGGCTGGCCGGCGCAGTTCCGCTGCTATGTCGCGATTGCTGACCTGAAGGGGGAAATACAGACCGCCGAAGGGCGCTGCCCGGGCTTCATCATCCGCGAGGAGCGCGGCGAGCACGGCTTCGGCTACGACCCGCTCTTCTACATCCCCAGGTACGGCGGGACGATGGCCGAGCTCGGCCCGGAGATCAAGAACCGCATCAGCCACAGGGCGCGCGCCCTGCAAGCCGCCCGCCCGATCCTCGAGAAACTGATCAACGAGCAATAATTACATGCGGGGTGAGTGGGTACAAGGAGATCCAGATTATGATCATCTGGATCTCCTTGCGGTTTGCGGTAATGGAGATTTGAAATAAGGCGCAGCCGAACGAAGCGATGTTTTCCCGCTGGATTTGCCGCAATTACTCGGGAAAGCTTGAATTCTGATCCATCTCGATGTAGATGCGCTTGTTGATCCTGCCCTTGCTCTTGTAATCCACCACGCGGATCCTGCCCACCTCACTTGTGTTGGCCACGTGGGTGCCGCCGTCGGCCTGCAAATCCAGCCCGACCAGCTCGACTGTGCGAACCTCCTTGATCTCCGGCGGCAGCAGGTTGATCTTCGTGCGAATCAGGTCGGGAATCTGGAAAGCCTGCTCGCGCGGCAGGATTTTCACCCGCACCGGCCGTGCAGCGGCGACCTCGCGGTTGACCGCCTGCTCGATAACCGCCACCAGGTCGTGGGTCAGGTTCTCGAATTCGAAGTCCATGCGTCCCTTGAGCGGCTCCATGTCGCCGCCGGTGACCAGTGCGCCGTAGTCGCGAAATACCACTCCGCAGAGGATGTGCAGGGCGGTGTGGGTGCGCATCAACTGATAGCGGCGCGGCCAGTCGAGCTGCCCGCGCAGCGCCGCACCCACCCGAGGCAGCTCAGCCTGCCCGTCGAGCAGGTGCCAGACCCCCTCCGGCCCTTTGCGCGCGCGCAGCACCGGCCAGCTCAGGTCCTCTGCGCTCAATATGCCGCTGTCGGCCGGCTGCCCGCCCCCGCCGGGGTAGAAGGCGCTGCGGTCGAGCAGCACCGCGCGGTTGCCCGCGTCGACCGCCTCCGCCACCGCGTCGAACTGCTGGCAATAACTGTCAGTCTGATAGATCAGCTCGGTTATGACTGCCTCTTTCTGTTGGAGATCAAAGGACGAAGCGCAGAATTGGACGGGTGGGCGAGGGGCGGGTCATCTCGACGAAGCCGATCTCGGCGAAGACCTTGGCCAGGCCAGTGAACAGGCTGTCGGCGGATACCCTGCCCGGAGGATCGACCGGATAAGCCTCGATGACTCTCGCGCCGTGTTCGCGGGCGTAAGTTACCGCGGCGCGGATCAGCGGCTCCATCAGCCCGCGCCCTCTATACGGTTTGCCTATGAAAAAACAAACGATCGACCAGACCGGCTTATCGTCCAGCCGCTTGAATTTGGTCGAGCGCTCCAGCGCGCCGTACTCATCGCGCGGACCGATCGAAATCCAGCCGGCTGGGACGCCGTCCAGGTAAGCCAGCAGCCCGGGGATGACGCCGCTGTGGATCAGGTTCTCCATCGCCTGGCGGTTGCTCGCGCCGCCCTTGTTGAACTCGCTGCGCGGGATTCGCCACCACATGCACCAGCAGCCGCCCGAGACGCGGTGTGTACTGAACAATTGCTGCATGTCAGGCCAGCGCTCGGGCGTGACCGGGTGAATTTCGAGCGACTCGAGTGAATGAGAGATCATTGGATTCACGAGAACCTCCGTTATTAAAGCTAATTTACACCATGCGCCTCTAATTGTACCTGATTTGAAGAGACCGCGGTCCAACCCTGTGTCTTCCAGTACCTGCTGATCGGGTTGCAGATAACTGCAGGTTGTCTTGCAGCCCGAGTGTGTGGCATACTGACGCTGAAAACAGAACATATTTTCTATTATATCACCGGTGTCAAGCCATGCCCCCTGAACCCCACCCCACCCCCGCCCAGCCCAAAACCCCCCGGCGCAAATCGATCGAGGCGAAAAACCCGCTCAGCCAGGAGATCCGCCTGGTACGCCTGCTGATCCGCGAGGCGAAGGCCAGGGTCGACCAGGCCGATTCGCTCGACGAGCTGCTCAGGACGCTCAAAGCCGTTTCGGAGGCGAGCGACCACCTGGCGCGCATCCTCAAGGCCAGCCGCGAGCTGGGCGAGAGCGCCGCGCCGGAGGGCGACACCCGCGACGCGATCCGCGAGATTGCCGCGGAGCTGAAAGAGAAGGGCATCCAGTCCATCCTCACCAGCGGGCTGGGCTGACCCGGTTCCCCCCTGGGCGGGCGGCGGCACGGCCATCTCCCAGCCCTCCGCGCGCCGCATTTCCCTCACCGCGCCCGGCACCCCTGCGCCGCCCGCCCCCATCCGCACCATGCCGCGATGAACACGATCCCGCTCGAAATCCAGAAGTCCCTGCTCGCCGACCCGGTCGCCTTCGCCCGCTACGGCTCGGGCATCCGGCTGCGCAGCTACCAGGCCGAGGTGATGCGCGCGCTGGTGCGCTCTGCCCTGCTCAAGCAGGGGTTGACCTTCGTGGTCATGTTCCCGCGCCAGTCCGGTAAGAACGAGCTGCAGGCTCAGATCGAAACCTACCTGCTGGCGGTCAGCCAGGAGCTGGACGCCGAGATGGTCAAGATATCCCCAACCTGGAAGCCGCAGTCGCTGAACGCCATGCGCCGGCTGCAGCGCGTGCTGGAGCGCAACCTGCTCACCCGCGGCCTCTGGCAGAAGGAGTCGGGCTACATCTACCGCGTCGGCAAGGCGCGCATCTTCTTCCTGAGCGGATCGCCGGAGGCCAACATCGTCGGCGCGACGGCCAACCTGCTGCTTTCGGTCGATGAGGCGCAGGACATCCAGATCGAAAAATACGAGAAGGAAATTGCGCCGATGGCCGCCTCGACCAATGCCACGCGCGTCTTCTGGGGCACGGCCTGGACCAGCCAGACGCTGCTTGCGCGCGAGCTGCGCGCCGCCCGCGAAGCCCAGCGTCATGACGGCCTGCAGCGCGTCTTCGTCGCCGACGCTGACCGGGTGGCGGCTGAGGTTCCGGCCTACCGGCGCTTCGTCGCCGCGCAGGTCGCCCGCCTGGGCCGCAGCCACCCGCTGATCCGCACCCAGTTCTACAGCGAGGAGATCGACGGCGACGGCGGCATGTTCCCGCCCGCGCGCCGCGCGCTGATGCGCGGCAGCCACGCCGCGCTGGATGCGCCGCTGCCGGGGCGGCTCTATGCCATGCTGCTGGACGTGGCCGGCGCGGACGAGGGCGCCGAGGAGGGCTCTCCCGGCGAAGCCGCGCAACTGCGCAATCCGGGGCGGGACGCGACCGCGCTGACCGTCGTCGAGGTCGACCTGACCACGCTGAGCGATCCGCTGCTGCGCGCTCCGACCTACCGCTGCGTCCACCGCCGCCAGTGGACCGGCCAGAAGCACGACCGGCTGTACGCTGAACTGCTGGCGCTGGCCGAAGCCTGGCAGGCGCGTCAACTGGTAGTGGATGCCACCGGCGTCGGCGCAGGGCTGGCGGCCTTTCTCAGCCGCGCCATGCCCGGGCGGGTGATCGCCTTCCAGTTCAGCGCCGCCAGCAAGAGCAAGCTCGGCTGGGATTTCCTGGCGGTCGTCGACAGCGGGCGCTGGAAGGAACCGGCCGGCGAGACCGCTCCCCTGTCGGAGCCCTTCCAGGCTCAGTTGAGGAACTGCCAGTATCAGATCCTGCCCGGACCCGAGAAGCGCATGCGCTGGGGCGTGCCGGACGGGACGCGCGACCCGCTCAGGGAGCTGGACAGCGGCTTTTAAGCCGACCTACTCATCCCATTCCACCCAAGGAGGTGACATGCCATCTTCGCTCTTATCCGGACTGGTCAGGCGCCTGTTCGCCGGCGAAATCCGCCGGCAGGTGCGCGCGGGCCTGGCCGAGGAAACCGACGCGACCTTTCTGCTCGGCAGCCGCGCCCTGAACGGCGGCCCACGTGACCGGCTGATCCCCGACCGTCAGACGCTGCTGGAGCAGTCGCTGGAGGCCTGGCGGCTGAATCCGCTGGCGCGCCGGCTGATCGAGCTGACCACCCAGTATGTGGTCGGTAGCGGGGTCAGCCTGCGCTGCAAGCACGCGCCGACCGCGCGCTTTCTAGAGGCCTTCTGGAATCACCCGCTCAACCGGATGGCGGTGCGCATCTGCGAGTGGTGCGACGAGCTTTCGCGCAGCGGAAACCTGTTCGTACTGCTCTCGACCGACTCGGCCGGGATGAGCTACGTACGCGCAGTGCCGGCCAGCGAGGTCGCCGAAATTCAGCACCGCCCGAACGATGTGGATCAGGAAACTGCCGTATTGCCGCGCCCCACGCTGGAACAGCCCCAGCCGCGGCCCTGGCCGGTCTATGACGCCGAGAGCGACGCGCCCGGCCCCGAGGGCGGCTTTCCGACGGTCGTGCTGCACTACGCGGTCAACCGCCCGGCTGGCGCGCTGTGGGGCGAGCCGGACCTGGCCCCTGTGCTGCGCTGGCTGAGCCGCTACGCTAATTGGCTGGAAGACCGCGCCAGGCTGAACCGATTCCGCACCGCCTTCCTCTACGTGGTCAGGGCGCGCTTCACCAGCGAGAGCGAGCGCCTGGCGCGCCAGCAAAAGCTCAACGCCGCGCCGCCCTCGCCCGGCTCGATCCTGGTGACCGACGAGAGCGAGAGCTGGGAGGTGATCCATCCGCGCCTGGAATCGGACGAGGCCAACACCGACGGGCTGGCGCTGAAGAAGATGATCGCTGCCGGCGCCGGGCTGCCATTGCACTTCCTGGCCGAGCCGGAATCGGCCACGCGCACCACCGCCGAGGCCGCCGGCGGGCCGACCTACCGCCGCTTCGAGCAGCGCCAGGCCTACTTCCTCTGGCTGCTGGCCGACGTGCTGAGGGCGGTCGTCAACCGGCGGGCGCTGGCCGAGCACGCGGTCAACGGGCGCGGGCGCGTCGATGCGCAGGCGCGCTTGGAAGTGCACGGCGCGGATCTATCCTCGCGCGACAACCTGCAATTGGGGCTGGCGGCACGGCACATCATCGGCGTGCTGGCGCAGCTGCGCGACCGCGGGCTGATCGACGACGCCGAGATGCTGCGCCTGACCTACCGCTTCTTCGGCGAGGTTGCCGACGTGAACGACCTGCTCGCCCGCGGGCGTTCCGGCGATCAGCCGCCCCATCCGTTGGGAACCCAGCCATCCTGAGGAGGCAGCCATGTCAGACGAAACCATCCAGGAGCGCCTGCTCCTTTCCTCATCGCCGCAGGGCGGCAAGTTCGAGATCCTGGCGATCAGCGCCGGCGCCGGCAACGGCTGGGATTTTCCCGCCGAGGTACTGCGCGAGTCGCTGGCGCTGTGGGACGGTCGCGAATGTTACCTGGACCACTCCCTCTGGGGTCACTCCGTGCGCGACCTGGCCGGCGTGCTGCACTCGCCGGTCTGGGATGACGCCCGCCAGGGCATCCGCCTGACGCTCAAGGCGGTCGGCCCGGGCGGACCTATTCTCAATCAACTGGCCCAGGCGGCGCTGAACAGCGACGTCCGGCCGGACGTCGGTTTCTCGGCCGATATTCTCTTCTCCGCCAGCGGGCGCAGGGTGAGCAAGATCCTGCGCGTGCTCTCGGTGGACGTGGTCATGAATCCTGCGCGCGGCGGGGCCTTCCTGCGCGCGCTCAATCAGCAAACCAGACAAACGATCAAAGGAGGTAAACCCACCATGGACGAAGCAACCCAAACCAATTCATTGCCGGCTGCCGCCGCGCCCGAATCCGCCGCAGACGAGCTGGAAAAGGCCCGCGCCCTGCGCGCGGAGATGTGCGCCTGCCTGCTCGAGCAGAGCCTGACGGCTGCGCACCTGCCCGCGCCGCTGGCAGAGCGCATCCGCGCCCAGTTCAGCGGGCGGATCTTCGAACCGGCCGAGTTGCGGGCCGCCCTTCAGGACGGGCGCGATCTGGCCGCCCGGTTGACCGGCGGCGCGGTCGTGCAGGGACCCGGGCGGATCAGCGGCATGGTCTCCAGCGAGGACCAGCTCACCGCGGCGGCCTACGACCTGCTCGGCGCCGAACGCCCGGAGGGCCTGAAGTCGGTCAAGACCGCGCGCCTCTCCGGCATCCGCGAGCTGTACACCATGCTGACCGGCGACACCAGCTTCTACGGCGGCTACTACCCCGAGCGGGCGGCGCTCGCCACCAGCGCCACCCTGCCCGGCCTGCTTAAAAACGCGCTCAACAAGCTGATCGTGATGGGCTGGCAGGAGCTCGGGCGCAGCGGCTACCGCTGGTGGGAGCCGATCGTCTCGGTCGAGCACTTCACCAGCCTGCACACCATCAGCGGCGTGCTGGTCGGCGAGGTGACCGTGCTGCCCAGCGTGGATGAGGGCGCGCCCTACACCGAGCTGGAGCTCAAGGACTCGGCCGAAACCGCCGGCTGGACCAAGTACGGCGGCTACATCGGCCTGACGCTGGAGATGTTCGAGCGCGACGAGACCCACAAGCTGCGCCAGTACCCCTACAAGCTGGCCTCGGCGGCGCTGCGGCGCATCTCGGCGCTGGTCGGCTCGGTCTTCACCGCCAACAGCGGCGCCGGCCCGCAGATGGCGGACAGCTACAACGTCTTCGACGCCAGCCACCACGCCAACCTGGGCAGCGCGGCGCTCTCGTCTGAGTCCTGGGAGGCCGCCAGCCAGGCGATCTACGAGCAGCCGATGCTGCTGGCCAGCGGCGGGACGGCGCCCAGGCTGGCGCTGGACGCGCGTTACTGCGTCGTGCCGCGCTCGCTGCGCCTGACCGCCATGCGCATCCTCTACCCGTCCTTCGAGCGCGAGGCCAACATCTTCTCCGAGAACCTGCAGCGCGGCGAGATGGGTGATGTGATCACCTGTCCGGAGTTCAGCGACGCCAGCGACTGGGCCGCGGTCGCCGATCCGCGCCTGGCGCCGGCGATCATCGTCGCCGAGCGCTTCGGTCTGCTGCCGGAGATCTTCATCTCCGACTCAGAGACCAGCGGGGCGCTGTTCAGCAACGACGAGGTGCGTATGAAGGTGCGCCACTGGCTGAGCGTCTTCGTCGCCGACTACCGCCCGCTTTACAAGGCGAATGTGGTTTAGCTGCCATTCCTGTCCCAAGATGTCATTTCGACGAGCGTAGCGAGGAGAAATCTTCAAGGACGGAGGGAAAGATTCCTCGCTTCGCTCGGAATGACAAAGAAGGCAAAAGGACAAAATGGACAACACCCCGATGACCTACACCCTTGGAATCGACGCCAGCCGCTGGGACATACGCCTGGACTGGGCTCAGCTCAAGGCCGGTGGAGTCGCCTTTGCCATCCTCAAAGCTGCGCAGGGAGCGTCCATGCGCGACCCGCGCTTCGAGCAGCACCTGCAGGGCGCGCTCTCCGCCGGGCTGATCTGCGGCGCCTATCACTGGTGCGACCCGACCCACGACGACCGGCGCCAGGCTGAAAACTTCCTGGCGGCGATCGAAGGCAAGCAGGTAGCCTTCGCCGCGGTCGACGTCGAGCAGTACTGGCAGGATTGGAACGAATGGCAAGCCAGGCGTGTCACCCGCTTCATCCCGCCCAACCGCATCAGCCAGAGCGCCAAAACCGTTGCCGCCAAAATCCAGGCGGTCAGCGGCCTGCCGGTGCTGATCTACACCCGCGCCAGCTTCGTGCGCGACTACGCCAGGGCGATGCTCGCCTGGCTTCCGCAGTGGGATCTCTGGCTGGCGCATTACCCATACGGCAGCGGGCGGGTGAGCTGCAGTTGGGAACAGTTGCGCCAGCATTTCCCCAGGATCAGCTCCCCGGCTCTGCCGGAGGACTGCCGCGGCTGGCACTTCTGGCAGTTCAGCGCGGAGAAATTCATCCTGCCAGGGGCGCGCTCGCCGCTGGATTTGAACTTCTTCAACGGCGGCCTGGCGCAGCTGCGCGCCTGGTGCCGCCCTGATCCGCCCGAATCGCCCGGTATGACCCTCGAGCCGTCGGAGATGCTCAAAAGGCTCTGGCTGGCTCACCCCGAAATCCATCCCCAAGTAGAGGAGAACCAAAATGAATGAGAATCTGACTTTCTGGCAGCAAATCAAGATGATGCTGCGCTCGCGCAAGTTCTGGGTGCTGCTGGCTGCGCTGGCGGCCATCGCCGCCGGCTACTGCAACGGACAGATGGACGGCTGGCAGGCCGTCCAGGCGCTGATCGCCGCGCTGGCGGTCTACAGCACCGGCGTGGCCATCGAGGATGCCGGACGGCGGGGCAGTTGAGCCCCGCCAGCCCACCCCCGGCAAGGAAGTCCGCCAATGTCCGTATCCAGCCGCAAACCACTTTCCCGCGCCCGGGCGTGCAAACCTGCCGTCGAGGTCTGGCTTGACCAGGCCTGTGCTGAGCTGGGCATGCCCCGCGCGCAGGTGCTGGCCTGGAAGATCTACCCCGGCCGCATCGTGATCCTTTTCAAGAGCGGGCAGAAGCTCACCCGGGCGGTGCAGCCATGAGCGCCAGTCTGACCTCCATCACCGCCCGGGTGCGCTGCCTTTTGAAGGACAGCCCCGGCCTGACCTGGAGCGAGGCCGAAATCGGTGAATGTATTCACCAGGCGCTGGATGACCTCAACCAGGCAGCCGGTCAGGCCTGGAGCCTCGCCAGCCTGGACGGCGCCGTCGCGACCGATATACCCGCCGGGCTGGCATCACTGCTGGCGCGCGGCGCAACGGCGTACGCGCTCTTCATGCTGGCAGCCGGCCGCGCCGACCTGTACAACTTCCAGCCAGGCGTCTGCCAGGCCTACGCCGCCGCCGGCAGCGGGCTGCTCAAGCAATTCCAGTACGGGCTGGCCCTGCTGGCTCGGTTGCGGACGAGCGAGCTGCAAAGCTCGGCGGATGCGCCCTTCCCTACCGGAGAGGATGAACTCCCCGCCGGCTGGCGCCTGGACGGCGACCTGGGTTGAGGCGCGGCCTGACCGGATCGATTGATCCAGAGGAGAATGACTCATGGAGAGACTCTATCTTGCCGATCAGGACGGGGCGAACGCCCTGCACCTGCACGGTAGCTCGGTCAGCCCGCCGGTGGTCGGCGCCCGCCGCAAGGAGCGCCTCGAGGCGCTCCCCGGCGGGCTGGTCGAAGAAGTGATCGACCTAGCCCTGCGCGGGTCGGGCATCCAGACGCTGGTGCAAAGCCTGGGAGAAAAAATTTCGCTCAGCCAGGCGCGCATCAACGACGCCTACCTCTTCCTTCAAAGCGCCGCCGGCATGACGACACTCTCCGCGCGGGTGGTCGCCGGCAAAGTCGAGCTGCTCGACGGCGGTTTGAACGACCGCAAGCGCAGTGTGCAGATCCTGCGCCTGTATCTCACCCGGGCGGACTACTGGGAAGAGAACCTGCGCGCTCTAGATCTCAGCAACCAGAACGGGACGGAAATCTGGAACGGCCTGGCGATCCGCAACCATTGCGATGGAACCAGCGGTCACCAGAACTTCGTCGACGCCGGTCCGGCAGAAGTCACCGGTACACTGCCTTGCCCGGTGCAGGTGCGCCTGATCCTGCCGCAAGAGTTTCCGGCAGCCCTGCTGGATTGCTACATCGCCGCCGGCTTCGACCTGAAGGACACCGGCGGCGCCTTCGAGCATGTCCTCGAAGGCGAGGCCGGCACGGCGGGCAGCGGCTGCACGGGCAGCAGCCAGCCGGCTGACTCGAGCTGCTCCGCCGGCCGCTTGGCCTTGGCTGAATGGACCTCCCAGAGCGAGGTCTCGCTGTGGAAATGGCTGCTCAGCCCGTCTCAGCTCCAGTATATGCGCGCCTGCCTCTTCCGCCCGCTGCTGCGCCTGGCAGCCCTGCCCGCCGCGGGCATCTACCTGCGCTGGAGCGTTGTCAACCCCGGCGGCGGGGAACTGCTGCGAACCGCGCAGACGCTGCTCGCTCCCGACCGGTACCTGGCGCCGCTGCCCGCCCTGCGCCTGCCGCCGGACGAAATGGGCGGGGGCGCTTACCAGCCCCTGGAGCTGCATATACTGGCTGAATGCACCGCCGCCGGGACCAAGTCGCTGAGCATCGATTTCGTCCATCTGCTGCCGGCAAGCTCATTCCAGCACCTGCGCCCGCTGGGCGGGTTGGCGCCAGGCCATACCCTGATATCCGACGGGCGCGTGAACAGGGTGTACGCTGTGCAATCGAGCAGCGGCAGTCAGCATGTTTCGCACCTGCTGACCGGCTCGCCAATCACACTCCAGCCGGGGCGTGAAAACCGAATCTACTTCCTGTTCGAAACCGCCGCCGGCGCGCCGGTCGACGCGCTGGCTCAGGTGATGATCTACCAGAAAGCGCGCGTCCAGCAGCCATGAGCGAGCAATTTTCGATCCTGTTCGAGCGCGCATCCGGCGGCTGGTTGCCCCAGCCGGGGCTGGATCTGCGCGTGGAAAAGTTGAGCTGGTGCGCCGAAGGCGGTCCGCTGCAGGCAGACCTGACCGCGGAAATCGCCGACCGCCCACCGCGCGGCGGATTTCCTGCCGGGCTCTCCACGCTGGCCGGCTGCGGTGTGCGCATCTTCAACGCCGCCGCTGAGCCAGTCTGGTGGGGCTACCTGGCGCGCATCGAGGCGCAGTATGGGGCGCTCGCCTGGAATCTGGATATGAGGCGGATGACCAACCGCGTCGCGGTGCAGTACTGGCAGCGCCAGGCTCATCTCGAATGGCAGGGCGAGAAGACCTTCAGCCCCTGGGCTGAGGACGCTCGCAGCATCCGTCTGTACGGGGTGAAAGAGCGCGTCCTGTTCCTCAATTCGCTGGTCGAGGAACAGGCGGAAGCCGCCCGCGACGCCTGGCTGGCTGCATCCAGCCTGCCGACAGGCCGCACCACGACCCTGCCTGTTTCATCCCCCGGCAGGCCAGAGCAGATCCGCCTGCGGCTGGTCTGCCGCGGCTGGTGGGAGACAATCGGCTGGCGCTATGCGCACCTGTTTGACGGCTACGAGGGCTATATCCGCCCCGCGTACACCTCTCAAACCCTCGGGCGCTATAACACCAGCGACTCGCTGCTGGCGCAGAGTTTCCAGACCAGTTACGGCCCCTGGCAGTGCGGCGAGGTGCTGGTCCGGCTTTACCAGACCGGCGGCTGCAGCGACGGCGTCACGGTCACCCTCTGCCCGGACGCCTCCGGCAACCCGAACACCGCGGCGCCGCTGTCGAGCCAGTCCGTCTCAGCCAGCCTCATCCGAGGCCTGCACTGGGTGCGCTTCATCCTGCCATCCCCGCCGGTGATTCAACCGAACACGCCCTACTGGGTGGTGCTGCAACGCAGCGGTGCGCTCAGCGCATCTCAGTTTTACCACCTGATGCGCGACGATAACAACGCCTATCCGGGCGGTCTCCTGCGCTTTTGGAACGGCAGCAGCTGGGCAGCACAGTCAGGCGGGACGGCAGACATCAATTTTTATCTGGTCGGCTACAAGCTGCGCAGCGAGCGCATCCTGGAACTTTCCAACACGAACCTGGGTGGACAGTTCCTGAGCACGGCGCGCCTGCAGGCAACCGTGCCGGGCTACACCCTGCTTTGGCGCGACGGGACCCTGACCTGCCTGGAGGAACTGCGCGAGCTGCTCCAGGCGGGCGATTCCTCCGGCAGGCGCCTGCTGGCGGAGATCTGCGCCGACCGCAGCCTGCTCATCCGCAGCGAACCCGGCGAGGAGCAGGCGGAATATGCCATCACCGCGGACGGGGCGATTCGCGCCTTGAGCGGGGCGGAGGTCAGCCTTGCCTGGCCGTCAGCGGGCCGGCGGGCTCTGCTCGCTCCCGGCTGGCTGGACCAGTCCGTGCTGATCTGGAAGGCGGAATGGACGCCGCAAAACGGCCTGCGGGCAGTGCTGGAGGACAAGGTACCAAGGATGAGTTGAAATCACCCGATCAAATGAGGTACACTGACCAGGAATCGGCAGGTCAGGAGGTTCAGATGGCGACAGAAACCGTCAGCGTGGAATGGCAGGGCGAGCAGGTGTTCCTGTTGAAAGACCGGCACGGATTTCCGATCGTGATGACCCAGCCCGGCGGTGTCAACGGCGCCGATCTGCTGCCGCTGAGCCTGATCGGCTGCAGCGTGTGGGATGTGGTCGCCATCCTGCGCAAACAGCGCCAAAAAATCAACGCGGTCTCCGTCAGCGCGGAAAGCCAGCGCGACGACCAGCCGCCCTGGCGCTTCCGCAAGATCACCATCCACTACCGCATCCGCGGGCGCGGTTTGGACAGGCAGCGCATCCTGAAAACGGTCGAGCTGAGCCAGAGCAAGTACTGCTCCACCTACGCCACCCTGCGCGAGGCGGTCGAGATCGTCCATGAGATCGAAATCCTGCCGGAGGAAACAGATGCCGCGGAGGGCCGTGATGGATAAGCATGCAAATCCAGCTGATCCGAATGCTGTCGTTCGGCTGATCGTACGCTTCAACGATGCGCTCAACGCCGGCGACGTGGACGCGATGATGCGGTTGATGAGCGCGGACTGCGTCTTCGAGAACACCGTGCCTGCGCCCGAGGGGACGCGCTACGAGGGCCAGCAGGCAGTGCGCGCCTTTTGGGAATCCTTCTTCCGCGGCTCGCGCTCGCCGCACATCGATATCGAAGAGGTGTTTGCCATGGAAGAGCACTGCGTGATGCGCTGGGTCTATTCCTGGCTGGATTCGAGCGGCAACCGCCGTCACGTCCGTGGGGTAGACATCTATCGCATCCGCGGCGGGCTGATCACGGAGAAGCTGTCGTACGTGAAAGGCTGAATTCCAATGACCATCCTGCACATACTCAACTGCGCCACCATGACACCCTGGTTCCCCCGCTGGCGGATCGGCACTCCCTGCATCCTTCTGGAAACCGACCAGGGTCTGGCGCTGGTCGATACCGGCCTTGGACTGCACGATTACCAGTCTCGCTCGGGCATGATGCGCTTCTTCCACGCTGATTTCGGCATCGTCCAGGATATTGAAAAGACCGCCGTCCGTCAGGTGGCAAGGCTCGGCTACCGGCCCGAGGATGTCCGCGACATCCTTCAGACTCACTTGCATTTCGATCACGCCGGCGGTCTGCCGGATTTTCCTCACGCCCGCGTCCACGTCCACCGGCTGGAGTTCGAGGCGATGCAACATCCGCGCGGCTGGATCGACCTGGCGTACGACCGCAGGGATGTCGAGCACGGTCCTCGCTGGGTGCTGTACGAACAACCTGCGGCTGAATGGCGTGGATTGGCCGCGATTCCGCTGCCCTTCATGCCAGAGATATACTTCGTTCCGCTCTTCGGTCACACTCGCGGCCACTGCGGGGTGGCGATTCGCGAGGGCAGCGGCTGGCTATTCCAATGCGGCGACGCCCTGCCGACCAACGCAAATTTCGACATCACCCCCGCCTGGGTGAATCGCCTGGTGCTCGGCCCGCATGTGCCCCACTTGCGCGACTGGGCAGCCGCCAATCCAGACGTGCGCCTGCTTGCCGGGCACCTGTGGCTGAATGCATTTATCCAGTAACCCGGGGCAGATTGGTTCAGCGCTGATGCTCCAGCCATAACCTCGACAAACCTCGTTATGGCTCTTGATTCTCTAACCGTAATAGTGGACAATCAGGTGTATGGACGCCGATCACCCGCCACTGATGGCTTGCGAGTACCTGGTCGCGAAATCCGCCGGAAAACCGCCGGAGGAATTCCCCTCCAGGGCCAACCGTTGCAAAGCGAGCGGGAGGGTGGAAAAACTCTCCTTCGAGCAGCAGGCCGAGGTATGCCTGGGGCCGGCGCACGCGCGCTGTCCCCTGCGCCTGAAGGCCCAGGCGGCTCAATTTGCCCCGCCGCTGGGCGCCGCCGAGGCGCTGCCGGCGAGCGAGTACGCGCCGCCTGAGGTGGAATCGCCCAGACGTCCCACAAAACAGCCGGAGGCGAAGGACGAAACGCCGCAGGTGCCAACGGGGGAAGAGCTGCTGCTGGCCGATTTCGAGGATATCCAGGAACCTGAACCAAGCGAAAAGCAGGAATCCCTTCCGGCGGACAAGGAGCCGCCCAGCCAGCCCTTCCGCCGCGACATGGACGACTGGATGCGCGGATTGTTCACGGAACCGCATGAGTAATCAGCACAGGTATCGTTCAGGTTTCGTAAGGCCCAGGAAAAGGAATTGTTGATGCAATTAAAAACAGATTGGTTTGTCCGAGATTGCATTTCGTCTGTCGTTCAACGGCCAAGCTGATTCTGTCCAGATGAGCAAACCAGGAGGATGGGACCATGCACAAGGGATTAAATCGCCGCAACTTCCTAAAAATGGTTGTTGTTGCGCTTGGCACCGGGATTGCGTCTGCCTGCGAACGCGCCTTGCCCGCACAACCACCCGTGCCAACCTCGACGTTAGCGGCAACCAGGATGCCATCGCCAACCGTCACAGCACAACCGAAATGCAGCACTGATGCTCTAAATGCTCTCTCACAAGTAATCGTGCCGGAGGGCAAACGCTATTTAGCAGATGTGCCGGACACACTGGATCTC
This sequence comes from Bellilinea sp., assembly GCA_034678705.1. Taxonomy (GTDB): domain Bacteria; phylum Chloroflexota; class Anaerolineae; order Anaerolineales; family Anaerolineaceae; genus Bellilinea. Next base: position 55,921 of record JAXDBP010000030.1, on the reverse strand, counting down.
CATGAAAACGCTAAATTGGCGATCAACGCGCTTACTCGCTGTACAAACCCCGTTGATAGTAGCATAACTTACTTTTATGGGAGCGCGGCAAGAAATCCTCCTGTTATGTTTACGGCGGATGGGTTAAATTCCAAATTCTGTGAAGGCTTGTCGCTAATGCGTTATGTGACAGGTAGTACGATCAACACCCAGGTCGACCAGCGCTGGAGAAAATATTTCATAGATAACTTCCAGAAAGATGCCATTGGTCTCACTTTCACGGATGCAAGATTTATATGCTGGGCTGCCAACAATAGCCGGCAGGAGAAGAGTGTTTGCTGGCAAGAATTTGCAGAAGAAGCTATCAGCCGCCTTTCCAGAATATTGTCCCATGAAAAAGATTATTGTTACCTGACGTACGACAAGGGAAAAATGAATATCGGGTGGGAAGCCTCTCAGGAGGGGTGGACACTCCAGGGCGTTACTAGCGTCTATTCAATCACAGGTTCATCCGCTGCAAGAAGGCTGGCCGACGAACTCGCCCGCTACCTGAAGGACCACGCCCAAATATTTAACGCCAATGGACACTTCCTGGCTCGCCATGAATCGGATGAGGGGCCTGCGCTTCATTTTCACCATAACGGCAATGCAATGAACGCCCTTTCCGAATACGCCCTGGCAACTCGCAATCAAGAATTTGCGGATTTTGTTCAAAAGGGGTATGAATATGCTCGTTCAGTCGGGTGGCCTTTGGTAGGCTTCTTTCCGGAATACATCCAGGATTGGCCCGATGACCGCCCGTACATCGACTGCGAGACGTGTGCGACAGTGGACATGATCATGATGGCGATCAACCTCAGCAAACTTGGTCAGGGTGATTACTGGGATGATGTGGACCGTTACGTGCGCAATCAATTCTCAGAAATGCAAATGAAAAGCGGGGACTGGATCGACCGCTTTGCCGAAAATTACCCGAACACTCCGGTTGGGCCAGGCGAGGACGGTGATCTCGTATCTGAGCGAGTTGTTGGTAGTTTTGCCGGTTGGGCGTCAGCTAATGACTACTGTGCGAACGGGGAATCGCCGATAATTTCTGGTTGTTGTACAGGCAACGGAGCTCGAGCCATATTCCACGTTTTGGAAAATATGCTTGAGCTAAACAACGGGAAATTAAGTATTCATCTGTTACTCAACCGCGCCTCGCCCTGGGCAGACGTGAATAGCTATGTGCCATACGAAGGCCGGATTGACGTGGTGATGAAGACGGCCTGCGACGTTGAGATTCGCATCCCAGAATGGGTAATACCTGAAGAGGCATCATGCATTGTAAACAATATCCCCAGAGAGACGGTTTTTCAAGGACGCTACGTGCAGGTTGGATCTGTCGATAGTGGCAATGTGGTTAGCATGAGGTTCCCAATATCCGAGCGCAGCGTACAGACATCAATTGGGGGTGTATCCTGTACTCTAATTATCAAGGGCAATGACGTGATCTCCATTGACCCGGGGGGTCAATGGCATCCGTTCTACCAAAGAGAGCACTATCGGGGAACCGTACGTTGGGTAAAACGCGAGCGCTTTGTATCAGCAATATAGACAAGAAAGGTGGGCTGCGCGGTCGAGGCGGTGTATGGGATTATACTCAGGGAGAGCCGACCGATCAGTTGGGGGACATGATCTGGCTGGTCAGGAAACCGGCGCGTTCAGGAAGGTCTTCGAATTAATTCGTTAAGATTTCATACCCCGTGGTGATCTCGGCCACGCCGCGCAGCGTGGCGGCAACCGAGCAGTACTTCTCCTCGGAGAGCTGGATGGCCTGCTCGACGGCTTTCTCAGTCAGCTCCCTGCCGCTCAGGCGGTAATGCAGGTGAATCTTGCGGTAAGTCCAGGGCGGATCGCAGTCCTGCTCACCGCTGGCCTGGATCTCCAGCGAGGTCAGCTCGATGCGCTTCTTGCGTAAAATGTCGACCACGTCCACCGCGGTGCAGCCTGCCAGCGCGATCAACAGCAGCTCGGAGGGCTTCATGCCCACGCCCTCATCCGCCGAGGAGAGCACCACCGAATGTTTGGTCGAATCAATGCCGACAAACTGCTTGCCGGTCAGCCAGCGCACGGTTGTAGATGCCATTCAGCCTCCATACGAATTTACTAATTTTTGCCGGGAGTGATCCAGCAGAGAACAAGGACCCGCTTACGGGGCTTTCTCCAAAATATGGGTCAGATCCGCCGCCAGCTTCTCGCGTCCGGCGCGGCTGTTCAACTGCTCCTCGGGGCCGAGCAGGCACTGGGCGATGTAATTCTGGATGACAACCAGCATGGCGCTGTGCACCGCCGAGCGCACCGCCGAGAGCTGCTGGAGGATTTCCTGGCAGTCGCGGCCCTCGGCCAGCATGGATTGCACGCCGCGCACCTGTCCCTCGATGCGGCGCAGGCGCTGGATCATTTTCTCACGGGTTTCCGAATCAGCAGGCAGCATATTGTTTTTTCTTTCTACGCCTGGCACGCAGGCGGTTGGTCAGGCTCAACGGAAGCCGCTGGACGAGCTGCCGCAGCCCACCGTGGATGTGCTCACACCGCTGGCGCTGCTGGCGGCAAACAGCGAGATAAGCCTGTGCGTTTCCCCGCTGCCGCAGACCGGACATTCATCCTCGGGCGCCTGCTCGTTGATGCGAAGCAGCTTCTCGAAATGGACGCCGCAGGCCTCGCAAACGTATTCATACAGGGGCATTGCTCAGCACCTCCTGGTTGATAATATACTATACCCGAGTATAGTATTTAGATTCCACGCCCGATAGTGACGAAAATCTGTTTTCCCGCTGACATTTATACCTATCGGACAACAAAATACCGACCGGCGCTGATTATAGCCAAATATTTATCAATCGGATATACTTACTTTATCCCCTTCTGGAGGTTCACATGTCCAAGGTACGCATACTTACCGACAGCAGCGCCTACCTGCCCCAGGTCTACGCCGATCAATTGAGTATTCACGTCCTGCCGCTGACATTGACCCTCGAGGGAAAAGAATACCGCGACGGCGTCGATATTCAGGCAAGCGAGTATTACAAAATACTGGCAAATACCGACAGCCTGCCCAAAACCAGCCAGGTGACGGTTAACGCCTTCACGGAAAAATATCGCGAGCTGCTCGACGAAGGCTGCGAAATTCTGGCGCTGCTCATCTCCAGCGGTCTATCCGGAACGCGCGAATCAGCCCTGCAGGCCCTGCGGGAATTCCCCGGCGCGCCGATCGAGGTGCCCGAGACCCAACTGGTCTCCATGGCGCTCAGCTTCATGGTGCTGGCTGCCGCGCGCGCCGCCGCCGAGGGCGCCAGCCTGGCCGAATGCAAGGCAGTCGCGCTGGACGCCTACCCGAAGATCGGGGTGTACTTCACCGTCGAGAATCTCAAATATCTGGCCGCCGGCGGGCGGATCAACACCGCCAAACGCCTGCTCGGCACCGCGCTGAATCTCAAACCCCTGCTGAAAATCCAAGAGGGCAAAATCGTGCCGGTGGAAAGCGTGATCACTACCCGCAAGGCGGTCGAACGCATGGTGCAGCTGGTCGAGCGGGATATCGCCGGCAAATCGCCGGTCCGCGTTTCGGTCTTTCACGCCGCCGTGCCCGAGATGGCCCAGGCGCTGCTCGAGCGGCTGGTCGGGCAGTTCAACGCGGTCGAGGGCATCCTCAGCGAGGTCAGCCCGGTGATCGGATCGCACGTCGGGCCGGGCACAATCAGCGTGGCATACATGGCGGGTTAGCCCCGGCTGGTTCGAGCAGCGCCACCGGCACAGCCCCCTCCACCCAGGCCTCCAGGATCGCCTGGTCGACGCCCAGCGGCTGGGTGACGCTGCTGGCGGCGCGCATGAGCAGCTCACGGTAGCGGCTCAGGTCGAGCCGCTCCGGATTGGGCAGCTCGGGCAGGTCCCAGGCGTGCACGTCGGGCTGCCCGCGCAGCAGCAGAAAGCGCACGCGCTGCCCGGGACGGGTGTGCTTGCCAACCGCGGCCAGTTGAGCGGCGGCGCGCGCCGCCGGCGAGGGCACGCTGTACTCGCCCGGCTCGCGGGTCAGGCGCTGGGCCACCAGCAAATCCTCCAGCGGGACGCGCCCGGCGCGCAGCTCAGCCAGGCGGGCGCGCAGCAGCTCGACCAGCGCCGGCATTTGATCGGGCAGCCGCTCGGCGTCCTCCACCCTTGCCAGCATCTCGATCATCTCCATCTGCACCGCGCCGATCCAGGCCGGCGTGTCGCGCCGGCGGGTCTCCAGCCCGCGCACCTTGAGCGAGCCGTCCTGGAAGACGCCAAAATAACGGTTGGGTACCGGCACGCGCGAATCCAGGCGCGAGGGCAGAAAGACCACCCAGCGGTAGATGCCGTCCAGCGCCAGCGGCAGGCCGGTGCGGCGGGTGATCTCCTCGACCAGCGGCTGGAAGTCCTCCGGGCGTTTGGCGTCCGGGCGGACGACCCAGATGCCGTCGACGTACATGTGCAGCACGCAGAAGCCGGCATCCTCGGCGGCCTCCTTGGCGCGCAGCAGCGCCTCGCGCCCGCAGCCGGTGACCGCCTCGTGCGCCTCGATGCGCCCAAAGCGGGCGTTCTTGTAGCCCAGGTAGCCGAAGCAGGTCACCAGCAGCCACTTGTGGGCCGAGGCGAAGGCCTTGTAATGCTTGCGGCGCGGGTGCCAGGCCGGCAGTTCGGCCAGGCGGCGCTTGATCGCCACCCGCTTCTCCAGCAGCGGGGCCAGCGTCTGTGGGATCAGTCCGGGCGGCTCGGGGGAGGGTCCCAGCCCCTGCGGCAGGCGCGTTTCGGGCGAGATGTTGCAGTGCACCATGATGCTGGGGTACATGGAGATGAAGTCCAGCTCGCCGACGTCGCGGTGCAGCCCGACGATCGGCTGATAGATCATCCCGCCCTGGTCGGTACGCAGCAGATCCAGGGCGGTCTTACCGCGCTCGACCTGCTGCTTGTGCCAGGGGACGAGGATGCCGCCGGCCGGGGTACGTTCGGCCTGCAGCGCGGTACGGATCTGCATGGCCGAGATGCCACCGCCGGGCGAGTTGCGCGCCGCCACCTGCACCGGCAGCCCGGTGACGCGCGCCGCCTCCAGTACGCCGTCCACGCCGTAGTCGTCCCACAGCATGGCGTTGCGGTGATCGATGTGCAGCCGCCCGAAGAGGTGCACCTGCTGCCCGCGGAAGACGATCTGCCCGTAGGAAAAGTAGGAGCGCTCCTCGCGCAGGCCAACCTCCCGTTCCTCGTGACGGTTGAGCGGCAGGGGCAGCCCGTGCTGCTCGGAAAGCTCGAGCAGCATGGGCAGCAGCCAGGTGTCACCCCAGGCGGTCAGCAACAGGTCGGGGTCGTGCCGGACGAGCAGCGCGCGCAGGTTGATCAGCAGCGGGCGCGGCGGGTCGAGCGGCAGGCGGTAGGAGCAGCGCTCGAAGCGGGCCAGCAGCGCCCGCGGCGGGGCGTGGCTGGGGTCGCAGTCCGGTTCGAGCTGCAGCACGCGCAGCGGCGCTGGCTCGGCGTCGATCTCCCAGGGCGAATCGAGCGTCTGCAGCTCGAAGATTTCGCCGTCCTCGGCGCAGCGCACGCGGACGCGCGCCAGGGGGAAGGTGTCGTGGCGCGCGGCGTGGTGCAGGCTGAGCGGCAGATCGCAATCGTAGTAGGTCAGGTCGGGGTAGCGGCTGGCCACCTGGCGGAAGAGCGCCGCCTGGTCGGAGGCGCGTGAGCGCACCGCCAGCACGTCAAGCGGCTCGGGCAGGAACAGGTCGCGCCGGCGGGTGCGGAACAGCTCGCTGGGCAGGGGCAGCTTGCGCAGGTAGTCCTGGGCGGCGCGCAGCATGCGCTCCTCGCCGGCGATGTAGAAGGTCAGCGCCAGCGACTGGCGCAGCCGCAGCCGGCGCCCGTCCTCCGCCAGCAGCCAGAGGGCGACCTCGTCCTGGGGATCATCGTACAGGTCGAGCAGCCAGCCAGCGACTTCAAGCATCACGCTCCTTGTGCAGCGCCTCCAGCTGGGCGCGCAGGTGCAGTACCTGTTTGTGCTGCTCGAGCAGCATGGAGAGCAGGAAGGTCTCCATCGGCAGGGCGTGGCTGGCGTAAGCGGCGGCGGCCAGGTGCTGGCGGGCCGAGGCGAACAGGTCGTCCAGCGCCAGCTGGTCGCTGCGGCGCAGCGCGCGGCGGAAGCGCCCGAAGGCTTCCTGCTCCTCGATGAAGGCCTGGGTGATGGACGGCATGGTTCTTCCCATTGGAAACCTCCGTGAAAGTGGAATGGGTCAATACAGTTCGTGCGCGGCTGCAAGCAGCGTCTCGTAGAGCGGCATCCGCTCGGCGACGTCCTCCTTGGGCGGGCGCGCGCTAACCACCAGCGGAGCGCCAGCCGCCAGGCGGCGCAGCTCGCGCAGTGCCAGCTCCAGCAGGCGGCGCGACTCGTTGAGCGGCACGCTCTCGTCGTAAAAGGTGTCGAGCAGGTCAAGCACCAGCGTGGGCAGGCCGCTGGCGGGCGTCTCGGCCAGCAGGGCCAGCATCTGGTAGCAGGTGAAGGCGCGCGCCAGGCGCACGTTGCGCAGCGCCGGCTCCAGGCGGGCGGTCTGCCGGCGCAGGGCGCGCGCCAGCGGGTAGATGTTGATGCAGTTGCCGCCGTCGAGCACGCGCAGCGGGCCGGCCAGCGCCAGCCGCGCCATCAGGTCGAACAGCGCCAGGTCGATGCGGTGCGCGCCGCGCGCTACCAGCAGCCGCAGGGGCAGTGGATCGGGGAACGGTTTCATGCTCCCAGCATACCGCCGGGCGTTCTGCACGGGCAATCCCCCTCAGGGAGTAAAAAGGGGTTAACCCATGGGTTAACCCGGCGATAGCCGGCGTCTCAGATCGATGAGTGCATATATATTTTCAGCAGCCGGGAATTTCGCTGAATTCAACGGTCAGACAAGGTCAGGAAGGATTGAAATGCGACCACTACGGTGGTATTATCGCAAAATCAAACCACCAAGCCGGATCATCGCCGGGCAGTCTGTATGATATGGATGTGAATGGAAAGGAGAACAAAAGATGGCAACCACCGGTCAGGTGCAGCATGTTAACCCCGACACCTTGCACAAGAATCCTGCCTTCTCGAATGTGATCGTCGTCAGCGGGTCGGTCAAGACGATCTACGTGGGCGGCCAGGACGCCGTGGACGCGTCAGGCAACATCGTTGGCAAAGGCGACATTCGGGCGCAAACCGAGCAGGTGCTGAAGAACATCCAGGCGGCGCTGCTGGCGGGCGGCGCCGGGCTGGAGCACGTGATCAAATGGAACCTGTACGTCGTCCAGGGGCAATCTCTTCAGGCCGGCTTCGAGGCCTTCCAGAGTTTTTGGGGGCGGCGTCCCAATCCGCCGGCGATCAGCATGGCGTTCGTGGCCGGATTGGCCCACCCGGACTTTCTGCTGGAAATGGACGCGGTCGCGGTGGTGCCGCAGTAAAGGATCAAACAAACGATGCGAAAAGTGATTTATGCGTTTTCCGTTTCGCTTGACGGCTACATTGAAGATGCCCAGGGCGGCCTCAACTGGTCTTACCCCGACGAAGAACTGCACCGGCATTTCAACGACCGCGAGCGCGAGTTCGAGGTCAACCTGTATGGGCGCCGGCTGTATGAACTTATGGCCGCTTACTGGCCAACGGCGGAAGAGGATCCAACCATACAGGATTATGAGAGAGAATTCGCCCGCATCTGGAAATCCAAGCCCAAGGTCGTCTTTTCACGGACGCTCGACCAGGTTGGCCCGAATGCCAGGCTGGTCCGCGACCATATCGCCGAGGAAGTCAATCGGCTGAAAAACCAGCCCGGCAAATATATGGATGTTGGCGGCGCTGGACTCGCTGCAACCTTCATGCAGCTTGGCCTGATCGATGAATACTGGTTATACATGAATCCGGTCGTGCTTGGCGGCGGCAAACCGTTTTTCCCGCAAAACGGCATCACGATTCCCATGCGGCTGATTGACACGCATGTTTTCAGCGGCGGGGTCGTCCTGCTCAAGTACGAACCGGTTCATCCTGGATTAACGAATAGTTAGTTAAACTGACTGGCAAATACCGCTTGCCACTCGAACAGGAGAAGGTTATAATTCATAAAACAAATGTTCGACATGAGGGGTGAGCATGCCTGTCAATTACCAGCAATTTCAACAACAACTTCGCGAAAAGGGCAAGCAGGCCAAAGCGCAGGAGAAAGACCGGCGGGAGCGCCTCGAGCGTGCCCAGGCGCTGCTCGACCAGCGCGCCGGCGACCTGGATTCGCTGCGTGAGCTGGTCGCCGAAGCCGCCCGCAGGGACCGCGGCCTGCGCTGCGCCAGCCCGCTGCGCGAGCCGCTGACCTACCGCGCCGGCGCGAACCCACCCGCGCAGAACCCGGTGCTTTTTGCGGCGGACGGCTCGCAGGTCAATCCCAGCCGCCACGACGCGGTCGAGTTCGGCCTGATCAACATCGGCCTGATCCGCATGACGCCGGGGCAGCCGCAGGCGCCGCGCGAGAGCGTCTTCTCCACCCTGCTGCTGTTCGACGATCTGCGCAGCCCGCAGGGCGCGCTGACTGAGGATCTGGTGGCGCTGCGCCGCGATCTGTACGAACGCACCCGCCTGGCTGAGGCAGCCCGCAGCGAGCCGCAGCCGGTCGTCGCCCTGACCGACGGGCCGCTCGAGTTGTTCGGCGAGCCGAAGGACGATGCCCGCTATCAGGAGACCTTCAACCAGTACCTGGACGCACTCGAACAGACCGCCAGCATGAACGTGGTCACCGCCGGTTACGTCGATAAGCCGCGGGCCGACCTGCTGGTGCGCCTGCTGGAACTGAGCCTGCTCTCAGCGGAGAACCTCGCCCAGGCCGGTCGCGAGCGCCCGCTCTTCGGCGTTACCGACAACCAGCTCTTCGAGGAACGCCTGCAGCCAGGCGAGCGTTCGGCGGTCTTCGCCATCCAGTCCTCCTCGGCGGAGAAGTTCAGCCAGCGCTCGGGCGGTCTGGCGTTGCATTTCTTTTACCTCAACGTCGGGCGGGCCGAGCGCCCCTGGCTGGCGCGCGTGGAGGTGCCCGCCTGGGTCAGCCGCCAGCCGGAGATGATCGATCTGCTGCAGCACACTTTACTGGGCCAATGCGCCCAGCTTGGCGGACGGCCGTATCCCTACGCGCTGCACCGCGCCCACGAAGTGGCCCTGGTCACCTTCCAGGAAAAGGAACAGTTGCTAACACTGATCGAAGCCGAACTGCGCCGCCAGGGAGTGGTCATTGGTCAAAAATCCTACAAACAGGCCGCCAAGGATCTTGAGGGCCGAGGGAGGTTATGAGCATGAGCGAACTTGAAATTGGACGGTTGCTGCGCGCCGGCACGACCGGCTGCGTGGTCGGCTGCCGCGTACAGCAATTGGGAGCGCCTGCCTTCGGCGGGATGGTGCGCATCCCGCTCGAGGACGGCGTGCAGGTCTACGGGTTAATCCACGACATACACATCGACGACGATGGGCTGGTGCGCCAGCTGGTCACCGCGCCGGAGGTGTCGCAGGATATCATTCTCGACAACCGCCAGAACCGCAACGTGCCGCTGGAAATCAGCGTGCTCTTCATCGGCTACGAGGCGGGCGGGCTGGTCAGCCACCTGCTGCCGCCGCGCCCGCCGCTCTCGCTGGATGCGATCTATATCTGCGACGAAACCGAGATCGCCCGCTTCAGCGCCGCCGGACGCTTCGGTTACTTCCGTCACGTGCTGCGCGACCCGGAGCTGCCGGTCGGCGAGCTGCTGGCGGCTCATCTGCAGCAGGCCGCTCGGGCTCACGCCCAGGCCGGCCGCCAGGACTGGCTGCGCGCCGCCACCCAGGAGCTGATCGTGCTGCTGCGCGACGATTACCCCACCCTGATGACCGTGCTCAGCACCGTTTCCGAAATCTATCCGGAGTAGAGCATCCATGGATATGAACTCCCCTTCCCAGAAGAACGATCCCAACCAGCCGATCGGCTACATCGTCGGCGGCAGCCTGAAGGACACCCTGCGCGTGCGCCTGACCGTGCCCCCGCAGGATGTCCAGGAGGGCAGCTTTGTGGTCATCGAGTCCGGCGGCTGGAATTTCTACGGCCTGGTGACCGACCTTCAGCTCGGCGCGACCGACCCGCGCTTCGCCGACGAGCAGTCGGAGTCGCGCCTGCCGGCCGCGCTGGCCGGGCTGCTGCACGGGCAGACGCTCTACACCAACCTGGAGGTGCTCTCGGCGCTGATGCTGGAAACCGGCCCCGACCCGGCCTCGCCGGAGTACGAGGAGTGGCGCAAAGCCCATCCTGAAGACCAGGAACGGCTGATCCCGGTCAAGACCGTGCCCTCGCACCACGCACCGGTGCGCCTCTCGCACGCCGGCGATGTGGCGATCATCTTCGGCGAGCCGGGCGGCAAGCACTTCGAGATCGGCCGCACCCGCGAGCAGGGCCACCCGGTCTGCATCGACCTGGAGAAGTTCGTCCAGCGCTCCTCGGGCATCTTCGGCGCCACCGGCACGGGCAAGTCCTTCCTCGCCCGCATCCTGCTGGCCGGATTGATCCATCACAACAAGACCTCGGTGCTGGTCTTCGACATGCACAACGAGTACGCCTTCAACGACACCTCGTCTGACACCGGAGAGGCGGTCATCGGGCTGAAGACCAAGTTCGGCGCGCGTGTGCGCGTGGTCGGCCTGGGCGGGGGCGCGATGATCCGCGGACAGGCGCCGGACTTCAACCTGGTGCTGGCCGAGGAGGACATCACCCCGGCCGACATCGAGATGCTCACCCGCGAGTTGAACCTGCGCGAGACCACCGCCGGCACCCTGGACGCGCTCTGGCACTCATTCGGCCGCGGCTGGTTCCGCCAATTCAAGAGGATGCTCTACGGCGCGGTGATCGAGAACGAGGAGGGCAAGAAGGTGCCGCACCCCGACAGCGTCGCCGCCTGGGCAAACTCCGCCGGGATCAACGTGATGGCCGCCGAGGGCCTGCATGCCAAGCTCGGGCGGGTCTTCAAGCTGCCCTACATCCACGAAAAGCCGGCCGGCGACCCGATCGGCGAGATCATCGCCCTGCTGGATCGGGGCTACCACGTCATCCTCTCCTTCGGCGACCATGAGAGCGACCTGGATTACCTGCTGGTGACCAACCTGCTCACCCGGCGCATCCGCGAGCGCTGGGAGCAACGCACGAATGAATATCGCAGCAAGGGCGAAAAGGAGCCGCGCCCGCTGGTCATCGCGGTGGAGGAGGCTCACAAGCTGCTCAACCGCGAGATGGCCGCGCAGACCGCATTCAGCACCATCGCCCGCGAGATGCGCAAGTACTACGTCACCCTGCTGATCATCGACCAGCGACCTTCGCAGATCTACGACGAGGTCATGTCGCAGCTCGGCACGCGCATCTCCGGCTGGCTGGGCGACGAGGCCGACATCGCCGCGGTGCTCTCCGGCCTGGCCGGGCGGGATGCGCTGCGCGGCATGCTCTCGCGCCTGCAGCCCAAGGAGGAGGTGCTGGTGCTCGGCTGGGGCGTCAGAATGCCGCTGCCGGTGCGCTCGCGCCGCTACGACGCGAAGTTCTGGGAGGAGCTGCTGGGTAAATCCGGCCCCCTGCGCAGCGAGGACGACCTGATCCGCGATCTGTTCGGGTAGCTGCGCCCGCGTCAGGACTGCCGACCGGCAGTAATTTAGCCGCGAAGATCACAGAGGACGCAGAGGATAGGAGATATCTTCTGCGTCCTCAAGATTAATTGGAGCTGATCGCCGATTCTACGAGATCTAACTTGCGGCCAGTTCTGTGAGCAGTTGCTCGTCAGGCGTCAACTTGCGATGGTGTACTCCGTGATGGGATCGATGTACTCGCCCGGGGCGGTCAGGTACAGTCGCCCGTCCCTGTCGACGACCTCAAACTGCATCTCCACCGGCGGTTTGCCCAACGCGCTGAACTTCAGCCGGTAGGTGCCCGGCTCGGCGCTGAGATTGTAAGTCAGCGGGTAAAAGGTTTCACCGGCGGCCAGCAGCGAGCATTTATTCAACTCGCCCAGCGCGCGCAGCCTGCCGGCCTCGTCCAGGATAGTCAGAAAACCATTATACTGATCGGTGCCGGGATATTCGAACATGCTCGCGTTGTGCAGGCCAGCGGATACGGCCACCTCCCCCTGTGCCTTCATGGTTAATTTTACCTTTAATTGCAGCGCATCTTCGACCGTTTCCTGACTGTTCTGCGCGCAGCCGCTTAACAGCAGCACAAGCAAGGATACCAATAATAGGGTTGGCTTCGACATGGGCTGTTCCTCCTACTATGTGTTCCACCTGGATTTTACCACCAGTGCGTCATTGTAATTCACAGCAACGACCGACAGTATTGATAAGTCCCTGCTGGCTTAAACGTGAAAATGGTTGTGCAGCAAAAATCCCCTTCCAGCCAACGAACTCGGTCCTTCCTAGCCTGTTCAAACTCAAGACATTGCCACACTGCCTCCGGCAGATTAAGTTCAGACTCGAAAAGCCGTTGATCAAGTAGAATCATCTATAATTCCAGTACACCTTTCTTAAGTCCCTCTTTCGATAACTTCCGGTTACCAATATTGACTTCAACATGAAACCTCAATTGACCGTCCTGTCGAGTCTGCTGGTTCTGGCGCTGCTGCTCTCCTCCTGCCGCGCGGAGGTGCCAACTCCCCCGCCGACAGCGCCGACCTTGGCGCCCGAACTCAGCCCCAGCCCGGAGCCCAGCGTGCCCCCCACTTACGCTCCTCTGGAAGAGCCGTCCGCTTCCAGTTCCGAAGCGCTGGCCGCCTGCGACCTGGAAAAACAATCTTTGGCGCTGCTGCCAGATCAACAGCCGGATTGGAGCCGTCTGGGTATCGATGCCTGCTACGACCTGCGCTTCGACCTTAGCGAGACTGGCGCCTATACCGGTTCAGCCCACCTCACCTACACCAACCTGTCCAGCCGGGCGCTGGACGACCTGGTCCTGCGCCTCTACCCCAACGCGCCGGTGATCTATGGCGGTCGATTGACCCTGACCAGAGCCAGCATTGGCGGTCAGACGCTGAGCCAGCAGCCGCTGCTCGAGGACGGCACCGCTGTTCGCCTGGACCTCCCTCAGCCGCTTGCGACAGGCGAGACCATCATCCTGGAGCTGACCTTCGACGGGCAGCTGCCGCTCGATTCGCCCGGCGCAGACACCTACGGGGTGTTTAACCTGAACACCCTTGGGCCGATCGCCGTGCTGGTCAACAGCTACCCGCTGATTGCCATCCGCGAAGGCGGCGAGTGGCGGGTGGATTCGGTCCTGCCGGAGGGCGACGCGGTGGTCAGCAAGACCTCCCTCTACCTGGCGGAGGTGCGCGTGCCCGATGGCTGGAAGCTGGCTGCCACCGGCATCACCTTCGAACAGAGCCGGGACGGCGGGCAGGAGGTCTATCAAGTGGCCGGCGGGCCGGTGCGCGAGTTCGTCTGGATCGCCAGCCCGGCTTTCGAGGAGCGCAGCTCCCAGGTGGGCAATGCCGTCCTGCAGCATTGGGCGCTGCCCGAAACCGAACCTGCCTGGGCAGAGGCGCTGCTGGTCAGCGAGGACTCCCTGAAAATTTTCAGCGGTCTTTTCGGCGCCTATCCATACGCCGAGTTGGATGTGGTCGCCCTGCCGCTCAAAAACGCCAGCGGGGTTGAGTACCCCGGTCTGATCCTGATCCGCGACAATCTGTACACCAGCAGCGATATCCCGCGCCTGCTGCCAACGGTCGTGGCTCACGAGGTAGCCCACCAGTGGTGGTATGCAGTCGTCGGCAACGATGTGCTGCGCTACCCGTGGGTGGACGAAGGCCTGGCCACTTTCTCTGCCCAGCTTTACGAGTCGAAGTACAATCCGCCCTTCTACGAAGGCACCAACAGCTATTATCAGAGCCGGGTGAAAGAGATCGAATCGCAATACGGCGAGCAGCCCATCGACCAGCCGGTCAGCGCCTACGCCGGTACGTCCAGCAAGTACGCGGTCATCGCCTATCAAAAGAGCGCGCTGTTCTTCGAGGCCCTCAGAGCCCAGATCGGCGAGGACGCCTTCTATACCGCGGTCAAGGAGTATTACAGCGCCAACCAGTACCAGATCGCCAGCCCGGACGAGTTGCTCGACAGCTTCGAAAGCGCCTGCAGCTGCGATTTGGAGGATTTATATGATGAATGGGGCGCGCGCTAGGCGCGACGCCCCACCGGGTGATTTGTCTGGTGCTTAGTTGATCTTTTCGACCGGGAACTGCACCTCGGTCACATAGCTCGGATCGTCCTGGCGCACCGGGCTGCCGGTGTGCAGGTAGATCTCCCGCTCCGGTCCGCAGATGCGGTAACCGTTATCCTCGATCCACTTGAGAATGACGTTGTAGGCGTTGGTCAGCGTGTCGAAGGTGCCGTGATGGACGATCGACGCGGCAGTGATGGCGGGCAGCTCGTAGACCTTCACCCGCCCGCGGCTTTCTACCGGCGCGCTGCCGACCGGCTCGCAGACCTCGCTGTCGATGTTGCGGTCGCGGTACTCCGCGTCGTGATAGATGGTAAAACACGGTTCGTTGGTTTGAAACCGCTGGCGGGCAAGCTCTCTCTCCAGCGCGCCCCACAGTTCGCCCTGCTCGGGATAGGTGGGGATGACCCCGCGTACGCTGGCCACCCGCAGGGGCGGCACCTGTTTGATGACAATTTCGTAATCTGGCATATTTCCCTCCGTTTCGATGAGTCTCAGCCGCGCTTCCACCCGCGCCAGCCGCTCGCGCTCCTGACGGACACGCTGGTCGATCTCCGCCTGGCGGCGCAGCAACATCCCGCGCAGCTCGCCGGCGTCCAGGTCGCGGTCGAGCAGGATGTGGATTTGTTGCAGGCTCAGCCCGAGATCCTTGAGCGCCAGGATGCGGTTGAGGCGCGGCAGCTGATCGGCGGCGTAGTAGCGGTAGCCGCTGAAACGGTCCACATCGACCGGCTTGAGCAGCCCGAGCTGATCGTAGTAGCGCAGCGTCTTGACCGGTACGCGGCTGATTTTGGAAAAGTCTCCGATCTTGAACATGAACTCCTCTTCAAGCGCTTGAGCACTCGCAGGATACACCCTCCAGCTACTGGAGAGTCAAGGGGGGAATTATGAATTGAGGATAGCACAGATCTGCTAACCACGCATCGCCGATCGGTGTTTTCGTAACAGCTGGCCGCGGCCAACCTCGGGAAGAGTGTTGGGCGCACCCGCTTCCAGGCCGGCGAATCGGATGGCTACAGGGGCATGATGACCGTGTCCGCTGCGCTAACCTGCTGGCGCACCCTCTAATTCCGCCAGACTCTGACCCGAGGAATAGAATTACCCGATCGGTGACGGCCCGGTCTGTCTGCTAAGGCGGGCCGCTGCCTCCGCAGGAGCATATACGCTCGAACCGATATTCGACACATCACAATAGTCTGCTTTGAGATCAGCCAATCGACCATTCAATCTCAATGCGTTTCAGCCATCAGGTCATCAAAATCCAGGACATGCACCGGATTGCAGTCCGAGGTGCATGTATCCTTGATGATCGCCCCGTCAAATCGGTAAACAAAAAAGTGGAGACGAGCAACTCTCCACTCTTCTGCTTCCGAATTCCCTGGTTGATCGCTCAACGACCCGCCAGGAATAGATACCTTCTGTGCGGCTTAGGCGGCCGCCTCCAATCCGGCGGCGTTTTTTCCGGCGATCAGGCCAAAGGTCATGCCTGCATTGAGGGCTGAACCGCTGCCAGTGTAATGCTCGCCGAGGACGCCCCCGGCCACATTCCCGGCCGCATAGAGGCGGGGAATGACCGCTCCCCAGACGTCAACCACCTGGGCGTTTTCGTTGATCTTCAATCCGCCCATGGTGTCGAACATAGTGGGGTAGGTTTTGAAAGCGTAGAACGGGGCTGCTTCAATGGGGGCAAGCAGCAAGGCGCGGTTAAATTCACTGTCGGCGCCAGCGGCAACGTCCTCGTTCCACTTTTCCACGGTTGCTTCCAGCCGGTCGGCCGGGATGCCCATCTGCTCAGCAAGGTCGGCCAGCGAGTCGGCTTTGAGAACCAGACCGTCCTTCACTTCCTGTTCCAGATCCTCGCTGAAGCCCAAAACGATCATACCTCCACCGCCAGCGAGAGCATTGGCATCGAAGAGCGAGTAACAGTAACGGCCAGGCTGTTTGAGCAGCTCGGTGTTCTTCCAGTCATAGAAGGTGTATTCGTCCACGAATCGCTGGCCGCGGGTGTTGACCAGTATGGCCGGTGCGGTGCCGAAGGTCCAAAACGCGTAGGTCGCGGCAATTTTTCCGGGCAAGGTCAGGCCGGGGATGCCAAGCACCTCATGGATATTGAACGCCGCTGCGCCAAGCGCGAACGCCATACGCAGTCCATCGCCGGTCAGGCCCGGCGCGCCGAGCGGCTGGCAGTATAACGCCTGCTCGGAATAGGCGCGCAACATCTCTTCGCTGCGGGTGAATCCGCCTGAAGCCAGCACGACGGCCTTGCGAGCCTTGATGAACATTTCGGCCCCGCCGCTGACGGCTTTAACGCCAACCACCTGACCAGTTCCATCGACCACGAGATCCTTGGCCTCGGTCTCAACCAGCACCTCTGCTCCCGCGTTCCGCGCGCCATCTTCCAGGGCTCTGAAGTAGGCAGCGCCGCCAGCAAGTTCGCCATAGTTGGCGGTATGCGCCCGGGCGATCGGCTCGCTTCCAACGTTGTATTCGGCCCCGGTAACGGTCGGCGCCTCGAAAGTGACGCCGAGCCCCAACAGGCGCTCGACGTTGGCCGCGGATTGGTCGGCCGCAATGCGGGATAGAGCCGGATCGTTGAATCCCATCCCGGCGTTCATATAGTGCTGATACATCTTGTCCGCTGAATCCTCGATGCCGTTCGCTTTTTGCACAGAGGTATTGGCCGCGTAGATAATCCCGCCGCTGATGGAGGTGCTGCCGCCGCCTCCGGGCTGCTTTTCGAGTACGATGGCCTCGGCGCCTGCTTCGCGGGCGCCGATGGCTGCGGATGCTCCCGCACCGCCGAAGCCGACCACCACAATGTCGGTTTCCTTATCCCATTTTTCGGGCAGCCCGGTTACACCGGCTGATTTTGGGCCACAGCCAGCAAGGACGCTGGTGCCTGCCAGCGCAGCAGCTCCTAATACGGTACCCTTTAAAAAGCTCCTGCGGCTGATATCTTGCTTCTTTTCCTGATTCATCAGTAATCTCCTCAAATATCCGTGTGTATTATGGGTAAAAACAAACTGCGGTTGTGAAATCCGGATGAGACGAGCAACTATGGACGGGTTTTCTCCTTTCTATTCAGGCGGAACGTGCTACCGCACACCGGTGGCGAGCGAGTCCAGCTGCCTAAGCGCGAATATCCGTCCGATCCTGGACTACGGCTCTGTAGTGATCTGAATATTAGCTGTTTGGGTGGTTATAGTGGGAAGGGGGTTCTCCAATTATGGATAGGCAAGCATCAACCAGTCCCCCCAATAATTCATGCTCAGCAAACCGCACAAATCCGACCGGGCTTGTGGAGTTTATCACAGAATTTTATTATTTGCAATAGAATCATGTTCCGATTAACACCACCAGCGGTTGAACCACCAGAGGATGCCGAGGAAATTTCCCGCCACGCTGACCAGCACGAGCCCTTTGAAGATCCAGGATGGTCGCTTGCCCACAGCCACCGCCAGGAGCAGCAGCAGCGGCAGGATGAAATCCATCAAATAGCGGTAGCCCAACTGCCAGGCGCCGGTGTTGTGATAGAGAAGCAGCAGGCCGGCGGTCAGCAGCACCGAGAGCCACGCCCCGGCGGTCCACCAGTTCCACCTGCTGCGGCGCAACAGGTAGAGCAGCGCCGGCGTCATCGCGAACATGCTGATCCCCTCGCGCGTCGGGCTGATGGTCAGACAGCCGTTCTGACAGCTGATCACCGGCAGCTTGAGGAACATGGCGTGCAGGTTCGCGCCAAGAAAGTGAATGTTGAACATGCCGTAATTGCGCACCGCCTCGGTCAGCCAGTCGGCGCTGGTGATGCCCACGTAACCAAAATCGAGCCAGTCGCCAAAGCGGATGTAATTGTAGTAAAGCAGCCCGCCTGCCGCCAGCACAACCGGCGCCCCTGATTGAACCGCCCAAAGGATGGCCCGCTTCCAATCGACCGCGCCGCTCTCACGCTGCTCGAAAAACAGGGTCAGCCCGAGCAGGAACGGCCACAACGTAAAAACGTTCGGGCGCGAGAGCACCGCAAGCCCCAGCCCAAAACCAACCAGCCAGGGCGGCAATTTGCGCAGGGCCGCATACAACGCCAGAGCAGCGAACAGCAGGGTAATCTGTTGACTGATGAACCACATCCGTCCCATGACCGCCAGCCACCAGTAGCAGGTGCCAAAAGCGAACATGGTCGTCAGCCACAGGTTGGCGGTCTGCCCGGTCGGGATCAATTCAAGCCGGCTAGCGCGCTCCAGGATCAGGTACACCAGCAGGACGCTGAGCGCCCCGCAGACGATCGAAAAAGTGACGCTGCTGACGCCGTCAACGCCCTGCAACGCGACCAGGGGCAGCATGATCAGCCCGGGCAGCGGCGGGTTAGGCACGTACCACTGCCCGTTGTGGAAGGTCAGGTCGTGCGTGGTCGGCGGGTTGAGCAGGTACAGCCGCCCGTGGAGAAAGGCATCTGCCAGCAGATGCCAGTAAGCCTTGGACGGGGTGCCCTGCCAGTCCATCCACTGCGAAGTGTGGCTGTATAAGACAAAGCTGACCACGCCGATGCCCGCCAGCAGAAAGATCCGCCTGGCGTTCTGATACCAGTCGGCCTGCGCGTAGAAGCGCGCGAGAAGGCCCCAGATCAGGCCGAGCGCCGCCGGCAGGAAGATATAGCGCTCCATGCGCGCAAAGCGGATATCCCAGGTTGTGGCCGCGAAAAACCTGAGAGCGGCGGCGTACACAACCGTCGCAACCGCCAGCAGAACCGCCAGCCGCAGCGGCGTGAAGAACGGCTCTGCCGCCGGACTGCCGCGCAGGTGGAGCCAGATCAACACGCCGGCGAGCAGGATGACCAGCTCGAGCCAGATCAGCAGCGGGCCTGCCCGCTCGACCAGCGAGCTGAGGATGACCCGCTCGGCTGCCGCCGGTGAGACTGCCAGGATCAGAAACGCCGCGACGATCAGGAACAGGGAAAACAGCGCCAGCACCAGCCCGAACAGGCGCGCGGGCGAGGCGAAAAAGCGTCCGGCGGCGGTGGAAAGACGCCGCCACCAGGCGGGCCGCCGCCAGACCGCCGCTGCGCAAATTGCCAGCGCAAGCGTGCCCGCCGCGGTCAGCCCGAAGATCGCCAGGCGGGCGAGCGAAAAGCCGAAGAGCAGTCCGGCTTCGGACTTTTGGGCAGTAAACAGCATGGCGGTCAGCGCTGCCGCGCCCGATGCCGCCATGATGATACAGATTGCAAATATTAGCTGGCGGTTTACCGTCTCGACACGTGGAGAAGAGGGCCTCATCACAAAAATTATAACGCATCGAGACCACGCCAGAAAACAAACTGGATTTTTTCGTTACCCAACCTCTACAAAAGTAGTACGCTGAAACCACTAATCAATTCCTTGACATTCCGGACAACAAGGTGGTAAATTATATACATCGCGTTATAATCTACGAGAAAGGTGTTGTGTGCATAAATTAGTCTCGGTGTTGGTGCAATCTAGAAGCATGGACGCGCCTGCCAGTTAATGGCAGACCGCAGGGTCTGATTATTTGATATATCAGCCACGGGAGCGTTCATGCTCCCGTGGCTTTCATTAACCGATCAGGTTAAGCCCCGGACTTTTCGATTTGCACGGCGCCGGAGTGAGGAACACTCCCCGCAAGCTTTCTTGAAGCCCAACCGCCAGCCACGGGATCGCATTCCGCGGCTGGCGTTTTGTTTTTCCACCGCCTGTGCCTCAATCGGCGTATGGAACCAAAGGCAAGTGCTTACCATGACTGATAACCACAATAACACCGGCACCTCCGGCGTCGTGATCAAAATCAATCCACCCGTCATCACCGTCCGCGCAGGCGGTCGTGAGCTGACCTGCCGGATGGGCGCATCCGCCCGCGCGAAGCAGGCCGGTGATGGGCAGGCGCCAGTCGTCGGCGACTTGGTGCGCATCAGCCCATCCGCGGACGGCGGGCAGATTACCGCAATCTCCCCGCGCCGCAACACACTCTCGCGCCGCTCGGCAGTGCCCATGCCCGGCGCGCACGCCCACGAGCAGGTCATCGCCGCCAACC
Source organism: Bellilinea sp. (assembly GCA_034678705.1). Classification (GTDB taxonomy): domain Bacteria; phylum Chloroflexota; class Anaerolineae; order Anaerolineales; family Anaerolineaceae; genus Bellilinea. The sequence continues at coordinate 35,669 of JAXDBP010000030.1, read as the reverse complement.
TCGACCTGGTCATACCGGTCTTCGCCGCGGCGAATCCAGAGCCGCGCTGGCGCCTGCTCGACCGCTACCTGGCGCTGGCCGAACTGATCGAGGCGCCCGCGCTGATCTGCATCACCAAAAGCGATCTGGCCGTGGGCGCGGGCGGCAGACTTTCCGCCGACCTGGCTGAGGTGCTGGCCGAGTACGAGCGCATCGGTTACCCGGCACTGATCACCAGCGCGCAGGACGGCCGCGGGATCGCGGAGCTGCGCCAGGCGCTGAGCGGCAGGCAGTCAGTGCTGCTGGGTAAATCCGGCGTCGGCAAGACATCGCTGCTGAACGCTCTGCAGCCCGACCTGGATTTGCGCACCAATCAGGTCAACCGCGTCACCGGCAAGGGGCGTCACACCACCTCGCAGGCGGTGATGTTCCCGCTCGATTCAGGCGGCGGCGTCATCGACACGCCCGGCATCCGCGAGTTCGGTCTGTGGGGCATCCATCCTGAGGATCTGGCAGACCTCTTCGTCGAAATGCGCCCGCTGCTGGGCGGCTGCCGTTTTGGGTTGGGCTGTCGGCATGTGGATGAGCCCGGCTGCGCCGTACGCCGGGCGGTGATGAGCGGCGCGGTCAGCCCGCAGCGCTACCAGAGCTATGTAAAACTGCTCGAGCAAGAGGTGCAGCCGTGAAACGCAGCTTATACTTCTCCCCCCGCGAGCGGATTGAAACCCGCTCCAAGGCTGAACAGCGCTGGCGCGCCCGCCGCGGCGACACGTGCGTGGACGGCAGCTTCCGCTGCATCCACTGCAGTGCGCAGGTCGTTATCACCCCCTTTTACGCAGGCGTGCTCAACCGCAACCACTGTCCCTACTGCCTCTGGTCGCGCCACCTCGACCTGTTCAACACCGGAGACCGATTGTGCGCCTGCAAAGCGCCCATGCGCCCGCTCGGGCTGACCATGAAACAGAGCCGCAAAAAGTACGCGCGCGAGGACGGCGGCGAGCTGATGCTGATCCACGCCTGCGACGGGTGCGGCGGAGTGTCGATCAACCGCATCGCCGCGGACGATCTGGCAGAGCGCATTTACGCGGTCTACGAACGGTCGCTGCAATTGGATGAAGCCCTCGACCGGCGTTTGGACGGACAGCCGATCCGCCTGCTGGTTGAGGGCGACCGCAAGCTGGTGCGGAGGCGGCTGTTTGGGCGGGCGAATTAACCGCCCCGCCGCTGGCCTTTATACTCGCAGCTGGTGACGGTGGCCAGCTGGCGGAAGCCGCGCCGGGCGACGATCGGTTTGCTCATCGGAAGGGCGTCGATGGTCAGGAAGCGGTAGCCGCGCTGGCGCGCCTCCCGGGCGCGCGCCGCGAGCAAAGCCGTATACAATCCGCGCCCGCGGTGCTCGGACAGGGTGGCGCCGCCAAAAAGACCGGCAAACTGCGAGTGCGGATTGAAATAGATCCAGGCGCAGGAAGCGGGTCGGCCATCGACATCCGCGACATACACACTGAGGTAGCCGGGGACGGCCATGTTCTCGCCCAGGCGCTCGTCGATCCAGGAGAAGTTTTCACCCCAGACCGCTTCCAGGATGGCGATCACATCCGCCAGTTGTTCGCGGCGGTCGATGCGGCGCACGCCGGCTTCCGGCACGGCAAACAGTTTTTCCGGGGCTTCAGTCAGGTCGAGCACCATCACCGCGCCCGGCTCGTCTTCTGGCTCGAAGCCGTGCGCGATCAGCCGCTCGAGCAGGTCGGGCGGCTGGTCATGGCTGTAAAGATCCCAGGAGAATGGGCCGTCCCAACCGGAAAACCGGTTAATCTGTTCGGCGATGTGCTCATCTGTGTTCGCTGCGCTCAGGCGGCTGTAGAGGATGAAGCTCATCCCCGGTCCCGGTCGGAGGAAGCGCACCAGATCCGCAAACGCCTCTTTGGTCATCCCAGGGATATCGATGTCGATGCGCATTTCGCGGTCGTACAAGGCAAGCAGGTCCTGGTCGTCCATGGTCAGGTTACCGTCCTTTCGTATGACAATATCAGCTGATTTTCATTGTTCAACCATTATCAACAGGCGATGCCAGGCGGGCAGCAGTGAGTATGTTGTGATTCTACTCGACTATACCGATGAGCGCCTGGCCGGCAGGGTCGCCTGCGGGTCTGGGCAAAGCACTCACAGCGGCTGCGAATTTACGCTCCCGCGACCTGGTGACCCCTGCTGAATGATCGTCAGCATGGATCGTTGAGTGACTGGAACTCTCTTTTATCCGCCGGCGTCTTGAGCATGGAGAAGATCGTGAAGGAGGTAGAGATGATCGCGAATCCCTTTCGTAAACTGGTTGTGACCGCAATCGCGCTGATTCTGGTCCTCGCATTCATCCTGCTGTCGAACGCCTGAGTCCCGACCCCGACAGCCCTGAATCCACTACCAATCTGAAAGCCCTGATTCCGAGAGCCGTATCCTTTCGACGCTTTCCGGGTTACACAGGTTAATATCCATTCGCATCCGCTCCCTTGCATATCCGGGCAGCGGATCCGCAATTATCTTTCCCTTCAGGTTCGGTCACCATAGCAGCCGGGATGAATGACAAATTGGTGCTGATCACCGGCGCGACTGGCGGGATCGGTCAGGCCGCCGCGCTGGCGCTGGCGAAAATGGGCGCCCGCGTCGTCCTGGTCGGGCGGAATCCGGAAAGAACCAGGCGCGTGGTCGAAGAAATCCGCCAAGCGAGCGCCAATCCCAACATAGACTGCCTCGTTGGCGACCTCTCGGCGCAAACGGATGTGCGCCGAATCGCCGGCGAATACCGCCAGCGCTACGACCGCCTGGACGTGCTGATCAACAACGCAGCCGGGATGTTCATGAAGCGCCAGCTCAACGCCGACGGGCTCGAAATGACCCTGGCGCTGAATCACCTTGCTTACTTCAGCCTCACTCTGCTGCTGCTCGACCTGCTGCTCGCCAGCGCGCCGGCGCGGATCATAAACGTCACCTCGTCCTCCCACCGCATTGCCCGTCTCGATTTCGACCAGCTGATCCCCGAGAGGGGGTATATCGGGCTGCAGGCCTACGCCCGCACCAAGTTGATGAACGTGATCTTCACCTATGAACTGGCCCGCCGGCTGGCGGGCAGCAGCGTTACAGCCAACTGCCTGCACCCCGGTCTGATCGGCACCCATCTGGGGCAGAACAACAACGGCATCTACCGGCTGGCGTTCAGCCTGTACCAGCGCGCGGCAGCCTCGCCCGAGAAGGGCGCCGAAACAGCGGTCTTTCTGGCTTCCGCGCCGGAGGTAGGGGGCGTAAGCGGCAGGTATTTCGTGAACAAAACCGCGGTGAGCTCGTCGAAAGCGTCCTGCGATCCAACTGCCGCCCAACGTCTGTGGGACCTCAGCCTGGAGTTGAGCGGGCTGGAACCGCCTTTCCAGGGGCGCTAAATCGATCGCCCTCTGCGCAAACTGCCCTGCGAATCATGGTATATTTTGAGGACAGCTTTGTCCATCCTTCTTAAATGACTCAGGAACCGGTTCTCATGCGAAGAATAGCCCTCGCATTCGTTCTGGGCGGGCTGCTGCTGACAGCCTGCGCCTCCGCCATCCAGTTTCCAACTCCCGACCGCAAGACGCCCGTTCCGCGTGGTTCTTACCTGCCCACACCCGCTGGCGTGCCAACGGTGCAGCCGGGTGAGCTTCCACCCGCCGTGCTGGCCGCCCGGGCTGAATTGACGGCGCTGCTCGGCGTGGACAGCGCCTCCATCGCCGTCGCTAACGTCGAAGCCAACCAGTGGAGCGAGTCCTGCCTCGGCCTGGGCGGCCCGGCGGAATCATGCACTCAGCAGGTGGTCGACGGTTATCGCATCGAGCTGCAGGCGATCGGCGCGCTATTCACCTACCGCACCAATCTGGACGGTGCAAACGTTCGTCTGGCCCTCCCGCCGGCGGCGGACGCCCAGGCGCCGGCCCAGGTAGCCCGGGTGGTGCTGGCCGGTCAGCTCGGGCTGAGCGACCCTGCTCAGGTTCAGCTCGTGCAAACCCTGCCGGTCTACTGGTTGAACGCCTGCCTGGGCGCGTCTTCGCCGGATGCAGTCTGCGCCGAGGTGCTCACTCCCGGCTTTCGCATCCTGCTCGAAGCGCAGGGCGCCCAATACGAGTTCCACACCAATCAGGACGGCTCGCAGGTCATTCAGGTGGAAGCCCCCTGATTCACCCGGTCCCGGCATTTGAATCCGGTCTGGTTGCCCAAAGTATTCGAACCGCCGGTATGGACGACCCAGGGGATCGAGGGTGTAACTCCGCGGCAAAAAGCAGGATTATTGTTATACTTAATGCACGCGGCAGCGCCTGCTGCGACCTTCGTCCTTCCGCTATTCTCGAGGCCTGTTGAGCGACACTTCCCCTGATTCCCCTCCATCAGTCGATCTGGTCATCCCAGTTTACAATGAAGCCCAGGCCGCCGCCGAATTTCATCAGCAGCTTCGCGCGGTAATCGATCAACTGCCGAACCGCTTCTCCATCCTGTACATCGACGACGGCTCGACGGATGATACGCTGACCATCCTCGAGGATATCGCCGTGGTGGACGAGCGGGTCAGGGTGATCGAGCTCAGCCGCAACTTTGGTCACCAGGCGGCGCTGACGGCCGGTCTGGACCAATCGCAGGGGGAAATCGTCATCACCATGGATGGAGATGGCGAGCATCCTCCGCAGCTCATTCCGGAGATGCTCAAGCTGGCGGATGCCGGCTACGATATCGTCCTCACCCAGCGGGCGGATTCCCGGCACGCCCCGCTCTTCAAGCGCTGGACTTCGCACCAATTTTACCGCCTGATCAACCGCATCGGCAACACCCGCATCCTGCCGGGCGGCGCTGACTTCCGCCTGATGAAGCGCGCCACCGTCGATGCGCTGTGCGGGATGCGCGAATACCAGCGCTTTCTGCGCGGCATGGTGGCCTGGATGGGTTACCGAACCGTGATTCTGCCCTATGCGCCTGCTGAAAGGCTCGGCGGCAGATCGAAATACTCTCTGCGGCAAATGCTGCGCCTGGGGATGAGCGCCGTATTTTCTTTCTCGCTGGTGCCGCTGTACATCAGCATCACCATCGGTGGGGTTTTCCTGCTGCTGGCGCTGGCCGAGATGATTTACGTGCTCAGCTTCTGGATCGGCGGGCAGCAGGCATCACTCGCGCCTGGCTGGAGCTCATTGATGTTTGTGCTCCTGGTGGTCGGCGGCGTGCTGATGATCACGCTCGGCATCGTCGGCATTTACGTCGGTTACATTTTCCAGGAAACTAAGAGGCGTCCCATTTACCTGATCCGCGCCATCCGCCCAAATCAGCCGCCGGAAAATGGGGATGATTAAGCGTCTTCATCGCTGGTCCTCTGCCCCGCTCGATGACCGTTACATCCCGCTGCTCTTTCTGGGAGTCGGCGTGCTGGCCTACGGGCTGCTCTTCCTCTGGCAGGGTTATTACTGGGACGACTACCCGCTGAACTGGATCGCGCACACCTACGGCGAGGCCGGCCTGGGCCGCTATTTCTCGACCAACCGCCCGCTCTGGGGGCAGATCTACCGGCTCTCGACCAGCTTTCTTGGCGAAGCGCCCTGGCTGTGGCAGCTGTTCGGCCTGTTCTGGCGCTGGTTGAGCGCGGTGCTGCTCTGGCTGGTGGTGCGGCGCGTCTGGCCGCGTCAGCCGTTTGGGGCTGCCCTGGCCGGATTGGCCAGCCTGGTCTATCCGGGTTTTGGCCAGCAGCCGATCGGCATGGTCTATGGGCATTTCTTCCTGGTGCTGTGTTCCTTTATCTTCTCCCTCTACGCCTCGCTGCGAGCGCTGCAGCAGGGCCGCGGGCGAGGCTGGTGGCTGGCGGCGGGTCTGTTGGCTTCGCTGGTCAACCTGGTCACCATGGAGTATTTCTTCCTGCTCGAGCTGATCCGCCCGCTGTTGTTCGCCTTTTCACCGGCCTTCTCGGAGAGATCCTGGCGCAACCGCGCGCGCAAAGCGCTTGCCGCCTGGCTGCCCTACCTGCTGGTATTCATCGGCGCAGGCGTATGGCGTCTGTTTTTCTTCCCCTATCAGACCAATAATTACAGCATGCAGGCCATCGAGTGGATTAAAACGAACCCGCTGACCGGACTGCTGCGCCTGGCGGGTATCTGGCTGAGCCAGACCTGGACGGCAGGATTGGCCGCCTGGAGCAAGGCCTTCACCCTTCCGGATGTCAGCGCCCTGGGTGCGCTGAACTTCGCCCTTTATCTGCTGGCGCTGTTCGGCGGGTTAATCCTCATCCTGTTCCTTCTGGCCAAATCAACCGGAAGTGCAGAGCCTCATCAGCGCGGCCGCAGCGGGCTGGCGATAGCCGCCTGCGGGTTGTTTGCCATGCTGATCGCCGGCTGGCCCTTCTTCCTGACCGGGCTGCCTGTGGGGCTGGCTTTCCCCAACGACCGCTTCACCCTGCCGTTCATCTTCGGCAGCAGCCTGGTCGTCGCCGGGCTGCTCGCCGCGCTGCCGGTGAAGCACACCTGGCGGGTAGCGCTGGCGCTCCTGCTGGCGGCTCCGGCCACCGGTTATCATTTTCTCAACGCCACCGATTACCGCCGGGATTGGTCGCTGCAGAAATCCTTCTTCTGGCAGCTCGCCTGGCGAGCTCCCGGGCTGGTTGAAAATACCACCCTGCTGACCAACGACCTGCCGATGAAGTATTACAGCGATAACTCGTTGACTGCCCCGTTGAACTGGATTTACGCGCCCGAAAACCGCTCGCAGGAGATGAGCTTCCTGCTGCTCTACCCCTCCCTGCGGTTGGGCCGCGCCGAGCTGCCCTCTCTTCAGCCCGGCGCCCCGATCGAGCTGGATTACCTCGCCGCCAGATTCTACGGCAGCGTCGATCAGTCTGTCGTGTTTTACTTCGCCCCGCCCGCCTGTCTGCGCGTGCTGGACGGCGAGATCGAGAAGGACAACTACTTCGTACCAGTGGGTATCCGCAAAACCGCAGCTGCCGCCGGCTCGCCGGAATGGATTCTGGCTGAACCCGCTCGTCCGCTGTCGCTGCCGGAACATCTCTACGCTCCCGAGCCGGAGCACGGCTGGTGTTATTACTTCGAGAAGGCGGACTTGGCCCGTCAGCAAGGCGACTGGCGGCATGTGGCCGCGCTCGGCGACCAGGCATTTTCGCTGGGCGACTATCCCAACGACCCCAGCGAACGGCTGGTTTTCATCGAGGGCTACGCACACATGGGCAATTGGGCGCGGGCGGCGGAGCTCAGCCGCGAGTCGGCCGACGTCTCTCCGGTGATGCACCCGGTCCTGTGCAGCCTGTGGCAACGCATCGACCGGTCGACTCCTGCCGGCGGGGAGAAGGATCGTGTATTACAATCCCTCCGTGCAGAATTGCAGTGTTCTTCGGAGTAAAATAGACTCATCCCGTTCAAGGAGATTTCAATGAAGATATTGATCACTGGCGGAGCAGGCTACATCGGCAGCACGGTCGCATCGGTGCTGCTGGACAACGGCCACACCCCTATCCTGCTGGACAACCTTTCGACCGGGCGGATCGAGTTCACTCGCGGACGCATCTTCTACAAGGGGGATGTCGCCGATCCGCGCATCCTCGAGCAGATCTTCAGCGAGCACCCCGATATCCGGGCGACCATCCACTGCGCTGCGCTGATCGTCGTGCCGGAATCGGTGAGCAAACCCTACGAGTATTACCGCGAGAACGTTGCCAAGTCGATCGAACTGTTCCACCACCTCAACCGGCTGGGCTGCACGAGGGTGGTTTTCAGTTCATCCGCCTCCATCTACGATGTGGTGCCGGGCTTCGTCGTCGACGAGAATGCCCCGCTCTCGACCACCAGCCCGTATGCGCGCACCAAGTATATGATGGAAATGATCCTGCGCGACTTCTGCGCCAGCTACGGCATGCGCGGCATCGCCCTGCGCTACTTCAACCCGATCGGCGCCGACCCGCAAATGCGCACCGGCATTCACGTCGCCGAACCGACTCACGTGCTGGGGAAGATGGTCGAGGTAGCCCTTGGCAAACTTCCCTACTTCCAGCTGACCGGCACCCACTGGCCGACACGCGATGGCAGCGGCCTGCGCGATTACATCCACATCTGGGATTTAGCCGAAGCGCACCTGGCTGCAGTGCTTAATTTCGACAGCGCATTCGATCGAGCCGGCAATCCGCCCGACAACTACCTGGTGATCAACCTCGGCACCGGGCGCGGGGTGACTGTGCGCGAGCTGCTGGCCGCCTTCGAGAAGGTCTACGGAAAGAAGCTGCCGGTTGTCGAAACCGATCCGCGCCCGGGCGATATTGCCGGCTCATGCGCCAGCGCCGAGCGGGCCGAGATGCTGCTGGGCTGGAAGGCCAGGCTGCCTATCGAGCAGGGCATCGCCGATGCACTCAGGTGGGGCGAAGAACGAAAAAAAGTGCTCGACATGAGCTAGCAGCAAGGGTCAGGTATGTGTAATTGCTCGTCTGGAATATCCTGAACGGCGCCTGCGGATGCACCGCCCCCTCGATATCCAGCCATTAGGGTACTCCAGATCGATTCTTCCCAATTATGGCGAATTTCCCCTTTTACCATAAACAAACCATTCCTTTTCTCGTGTACAATAATGTTAGCGCAAGATGATTTGTGAACCGCCGTTCAGGCCGTTCACCCAGCCGTTCACCGTGCGAGAAGGCTCGCCAGCCTGCCGCCGCCGTACATCACCACCCAGATCCTCGCCCGGAGCAACTGTCCAATTCGATTTTCGACATCAGGAGATCATATGTACCACACCATCATCATTGTTGGCAACCTCGGACGTGACCCGGAAATGCGCTACACGCCCACCGGGCAGGCTGTCACTTCCTTCCCCGTCGCCTCCAGCCGTACCTACACCTCCTCCAACGGACAACAGGTCAAGGAAACCATCTGGTTCCGGATTAGCGCCTGGGGCAAGCTGGCCGAAACCTGCAACAACTACCTGCGTAAGGGCCGGCCGGTGCTGGTTGAAGGGCGGTTGGTGGCTAATGAGCAAGGCTCGCCGCGCATCTGGAATCGCGCTGACGGAACGCCGGGCGCATCCTTCGAAGTCAACGCGGCGACCGTGCGCTTCCTTGGCGGGCGGAGAGAATCCGAAGGCGAGATAGACGCCGAGGAACCGGTCGAGGGCGACGTCGGCGATGAAATCCCCTTCTAGTCGGGGAACGCCGTAATGACCCAGCCCCCTCCCAACGTCCCCGGGCTGCAAATGGAGCTGCCCGAGGACTTGACGCCGGTCTACTCGAACACGGCGCGCATCAGCCACACGCCCTTCGACTTCGTCCTGGATTTCACCCGCATCCTGCCCGCTGAACCGCGGGTGCGGGTGCTGGCGCGGCTGGTCATGTCGCCGGTGGCGGCCAAACTCTTCCTGCGCGCCTTGAGCGAGAACCTCGCCCGCTATGAAAGCATCTTTGGCGAGATCGTCCTGCCCAAAGGCGACAGCGGTCTGGCGGAAAACCTCTTCCGCCGCACCCAGCCGCCCGAACCGCCGAAACCAGCCGAGTAGGTGAGTATGGAAGACTTCCACGAGTTCGCCGAGCAGGTTCACCAGGTCTTCGAGACCCTCAACCAGGTGCGCGACAAAGCCCTGCTGCAGGCGCGCCAGTTGACCCGCCTGTCCGCCCAGACCATCCGCGCCATCCACCGCAGTGAAGTGGAAGAAGCCGCCAATAATCTCAAGGAGGCTGGCAGCCTGGCGGCTGCGCTGAAAGCCTCCCTGGCGGACTTTCCTCAGATCTTCTACACCGGCTACACCCAGGACGCGCTCAAGGAATACGCCGAGGCCAGCATCACCTGCGCGATCATCCTCAACCAGCCGCCCCCCAGCCCGGAATCACTCGGGCTCGACTTTCCTGTCTACCTCAACGGGCTGGCAGAGGTATCCGGCGAACTGCGCCGGCGCTGCCTGGACATCCTCCGGCAAGGTTACTCGCAAGAGGCCGAGCGGCTGCTCGGCTGGATGGACGAAATCTATAACCTGCTGGTCACCGTCGATTACCCGGACGCGCTGACCAACGGCCTGCGCCGGCAAACTGACCTGGTGCGCGGCATCGTCGAGCGCACCCGCGGCGATCTGACCCTCAGCTTGCGCGAGGAGCGTTTGCAGCAAGCCCTCGACCGGGCGGCGTCACATCTGCCGGATGGAGAATACCCGCATGAGGGTGATCCGCGCGTCTGAGATCGGCGCCTATCTGTACTGCAAGCGCGCCTGGTGGTACCAGCTGCAGGGGGTGCGCTCCGAAAACGAAGCCGAATTGAGCGGCGGCAGCGCTCTCCATCGCCGGCACGGACGGCTGGTGCTGTCCGCGCGGCTGGCGCGGGCAGCCGGCTGGGTGATCCTGCTGGCTGCGCTGGTGCTGACCGCCGTTGCGCTCACCAGCCGGCTGTTCTCCTGAACTCTGATGGAATTCATCCTTGCCGGCCTGCTGGCTGTCATCGCCCTGTTCCTGCTCTGGTTCGGCTCTCGCCAGCAGCGCGCCAGCGGGCTGCCCGCCGGGCGCGTCCTGTACAGCGATCCAAAGCTGATGGGCAAACCCGAGCGTCCACTCTTCGACTCCGTCAGCATGCTGACCGGCAAGCCGGACTACCTGGTGGAGGAAAACGGCGCGGTCATCCCGGTGGAATACAAAAGCGGCTGGGCGCCCCCCGAGCCGTACAATGGCCACATCTACCAGCTGCTGGCGTACTGCCTGCTGGTCGAGCGCACATCCGCCAAACGTCCGCCCTACGGCATCCTGCGCTACCGCAACCGCTCTTTCGCCATCGATTACACCAGCCAGGGCGAGCAGGAGCTGCTGAGTCTGATCGAAGAGATGCACGCAGCTGGCAGCCTGCGCGAGCAACACCGCTCGCATGAAAATCCAACCCGCTGCGCAAGCTGTGGATTCCGCTCTGCCTGCGACGAGAAACTGTAATTCAGTTGAACCCGCCCGGCGGCGGCGCGTTTTGCCGCGCTGGTATAATAGTCTGTATGGAAGCAGCTCAACCCGCGCCGCGCAGAATTGCAATCGCGTTTCACCCGTACCTGCCCGATGCTGCCGAAGAGGCGGATAAAGTCAGGCAATACCTCGAAGCCCAGGGCGTTGAAAACGTCATCCAGGCGCCGCTGCCAGACGAGCAGTTCCGCCTCAGCCTCGCAGAAGGTCAATACGACTTGCTGATCACCCTCGGCGGCGACGGCACCATGCTGCGCGCCGGACATCTCTGCGGGCCGCTCGGCATCCCGGTGTTGGGCGTCAACCTGGGAAGGTTCGGCTTCCTGATCGAAGTCAAGCGCGAGACGTGGCCTGAAATGCTTCCGCTGCTTTTTTCGGGGCGTTACCGCCTGGAAAATCGGATGATGCTGCGCGCCGAACACCTGCGCGGCGAGGAAAGCCTGGGCGCCTGGACAGCATTGAACGAAATCGTGGTCTGCCGCGGGCAATACGTTCGCCCGGTGCGCCTGAAGGCCAGCGTCGACGGCTACCACCTGGCGACCTACATCGCTGATGGATTGATCGTCGCCACCGCGACCGGTTCGACCGCCTACGCCCTGGCAGTTGGCGGGCCGATCATGCCGCCGGACATGCGCAACATCCTCATCGTCGCCGTTGCGCCGCACCTGTCCATCGACCGCGCCATGATTCTGGCGGAGGGAGCAGTGGTCACTGTTGCCGTCGATACCAGCCACCAGGCAGTGATGAGCGTGGACGGGCAACCGCCCATCGCCATACAAAACGGCGATATGGTGCGCGTTCTGGCCAACAGCGACACGGTCAAATTCGTCCGTTTCCACGACCGCGGGTATTTCTACAAGAATTTAACCGAATACATGGAGCAAAATCCGGCCGCAGGTGACCTTTCATGATCGAACAACCGCCCACTACCGCCCAGTTCTGCTACAACCACCCCCAGCGCGAAACCCTGCTGCGCTGCAACCGCTGCGAGCGACCAATCTGTACCGAATGCGCCGTGCTGACGCCCACCGGCTACCGCTGCAAAGAGTGCGTGCGCGGTCAGCAGCAGATCTTCAACACCGCCCAGTGGTTCGATTACCCGCTGGTGATCGTGATCGGCGGCGGGCTGGCCCTGGCCGGCAGCCTGCTGGTTTCCTTCGTCGGCTTTTTCACCCTGTTCATCGCCCCGATCGTCGGTGTGGGCATCGCCGAGGCCATCCGCTGGGCCACCCGCCGCAGGCGTTCCTGGTGGCTTTCGCGCACCGCGCTGATCGCCACCGCCGTCGGCGCGCTGCTGCTGCCGGTGCTCAGCCTGCTGGCCAGCCTGCTGCGCGGGGGCGGCTTAGGCCTGTGGGGACTGATCTGGGCAGGCGCCTACGCCCTGCTCTGCACCAGCAGCATGTACTACCGTTTAACCGGAATTCAGATCCGCTGATTAATGGTATGCTGACCGAATTACGTATCGAAAATTTCGCCATCATCCAGGAGCTCGAGCTGGCTTTAAAGCCGGGCTTGACCACCTTCACCGGCGAGACCGGCGCGGGCAAATCGATCATCCTGGACGCGATCGTGACCCTGCTCGGCGGGCGGGCGGATACCACCCTGATCCGCGCCGGCGCCGAACGCGCCAACGTCGAGGGTGTGTTCACCATTCCGCAGGTGAACCGCGAGCCGGTCCTCGCCCTGCTTGAAAGCGAAGGATTGCTGGACGACCCGAATCTGCTCAGCCTGGCGCGCGAGCTGCGCGTCAACGGGCGCAGCCTGGCCCGCGTCAACGGGCGGGTGGTGAATACTAGCCTGATGCGCGACCTGGGCGCTTATCTGGTCGACATCCACGGGCAATCCGAGCACCTCTCGCTGCTCAACGTGCGCCAGCATCTGCGCCTGCTCGACCATTACGCCGGCACGCAGGCCGAGCTCAGCGCTTATCAGAGCACCTACCGCGAGCTGCGCCGCGTGCAGAAAGAACTGGCATCTCTGCGCGAGAGCGAGCGCGACGCTGCCCGGCGCAGCGACCTGCTTGCCTACCAGGCCAATGAAATCGAGGCGGCCAACCTCAAGCTGGACGAGGAGGGGCCGCTTCGCCAGGAACTGACCCGTCTGGCAAACGCCGAGAACCTGGCCGAGCTCAGCCAGCAGGCGTTGAACCTGCTGGACGAAGGGTCGGCCGAGACGCCCTCGGTCAGTGACCTGCTCGGGCAGGCTGCTTCCGCCCTGGGGGCGCTCAGCCGCATCGACCAGGATCAGGCCGGGCTGGCGGAGAGCGCTCAGGCGACGGTCGAATCCCTGACCGAGATCGCCCGCAATCTGCGCGCCTACAGCGATTCGATTGAGTTCAATCCGCGCCGCCTGGAGCAGGCCGAGGAGCGCCTGGATTTGATCCAGCGGCTGAAGCGCAAATACGGCGGCAGCATCGAGGCGGTGCTCGAGTTTGCCCGCGCCGCCCGCCAGGAGCTGGAGCAGATTTCGCACGCCGGCGAGCTAATCGCCGAACTGGAGGCGCGCGAAGGCAGGCTGCTCGAGGCACTGGCCGCACAGGGCGAAGCCCTCTCCCGGCAGCGTAAACAGGCGGCTGGCGCGCTGGCAGCCGCGGTGGAAAACGAGCTGGATGATCTAAACATGGCCGGCGCGCAGTTCGCCGTCGATATCCATCTGCAGCCGGATGCGAAGGGCCTGCAGCTTGCTGACGGCAGCCGCGCCGCCTTCGATGAAACCGGCATCGACCGGGTGGAATTCCTGATCGCGCCGAACCTCGGCGAAGGGCTAAAGCCGCTGGTCAAGATCGCCTCCGGCGGGGAGACCTCTCGGCTGATGCTTGCCTTGAAAAAAACGCTGATCGAGGCTGATTCGATCCCGACCCTTATTTTCGATGAGATCGATCAGGGCATCGGCGGGCGGGTCGGCGCGGTGGTGGGAGAAAAACTGTGGGCGCTCGGGCGGCAGCACCAGGTGCTGTGCGTGACGCACCTGCCGCAACTGGCGGCCTTTGGCGACCAGCAGCTCTCGGTGCGCAAGGCGGTTGACGGCGGCCGCACCACTACCCGCGTCGAGCTGCTGGATGGGGAATCGCGGTTGGTGGAGCTGGCGCAGATGCTCGGCGCGGCCACCCGGGTGAACCTGGACGCCGCGCGTGAGACGCTGCAATCGGCGCAGAGCCGGACCGCGCAGCTGGCTGCCGCTAAGCAGGGCTAGCCTGCCTGTATTGCGAATCTACGCAATCGTCACGCGTCAGTCAGGAGGCCGCGCCTGCGGATTCGCAGCCACGCCGCAGTGATCACAACCAGTGGTGCACACCATGCCCGGGCTCATTTGTCATTTCGGGCCCAGCGAGAAATCTTTCCCACCGCGGCATCAAGATTTCTCCTCGCGCCCGCGCAGCGGCTGTCGCTCGGCGAAAGTATACCCATATTTTGTCATTCCGAGCGAAGCGAGGAATCTTGCCCGCCGCACCGACAAGATTTCTCCTCGCTGCGCTCGTCGAAATGACAGAACGCTTCGTCAAGCTGTGTGTGGACAAACCGCGGACGGCATGCCCGCGCTGCAGATGGTAGCGGACTCAAAGAAACCGCGGGGCCGCCGAGAAAGCAGAGCTAAAAACCTCTGCGCCCTTCACGCCCCGGCGGTGGATTTTTTCGCAAGTTCGAAGGTCTGCAGCGCGCTCATCCCTGGGCGTGGATGCGGCTAAACATAACAATCGTCATGGTCGTTTGTGAACAAAAGAGCAGTTGACAGACAACCACAAATGTATATGATGTATATATCCTCACAACAGACTGGCTTTTGTCCGGTGCCGATCGGATCATCGCCGCGAAAAAGATACTCCCCCGCGGCGTTCCATATTCAGAGAGCGCAGGATGCGGATTTACATAAAGCCCTGACGAGCGGCTGTCCTCCAGGCTGCCCGTTCACTCCCCGACGCCATAAAATTAACCTGCACTTAACAAAGATAGCGAGAAATCTTCACCCCGCCCTTTGCATTATGCCCACCATACCCAGATTTTGTGTTTTCAGAGTAAAATGGGGGTTGTGGCAGCGCTACCCTGGCGGGGCGGCGCTATTTGAACGCCTGCTATAACTGATCGACCGCTCCGTTTGCGCCTGTCAGCTGATGTGTCTCTTGTATTTACAGGAAGAATTGAGTGACGATTAACGGTTTTGCGGGACGAATTTTATGGGTTGATCTGGCCGCAGGGGAATTCGCCGAGGATACGACCGACAAATACGCTGAGTGGATCGGCGGGCGCGGGCTTGGCCTGGCCCTGATCGCCCGCCTGCCCGCGCTGGCCGCCGACAACCCGCAGACCCTACCCATCGCCATCAGCAGCGGTTCACTGCTGGGCAGCTCGATTCCCCTGGCGACGCGCGCGACTGTCACCTCCCGCAATTTAATTTCGGGCGGCATCAGCTACTCGAACGTCGGCGGGGATTTCGGCCTGCGCATGAAGGCCGCCGGCTACGACGCCGTTGTCCTGCGCCGTGCCAGCCCGCAGCCGGTCTATCTTCTGCTGGGGACGAACGGCCCCGAGCTGCTCCCCGCCGGCGATTTATGGGGCCTGACCATCTCCGACCTGCGGGACAGACTCAATCAACTCTACCCGGAGGGTAAGCCGGGATTCATCGGCATTGGTCTGGCCGGGGAGAATCAGACACGGATCGCCTGCCTGATGGTCGACAGGGCGCATGCCGCCGGCTGGGGCGGCAGCGGGGCAATCTTCGGCGCCAAAAAGCTCAAGGCGGTGGTCGCGATCAAACAGGCCCCCATCCAGTTCGCCTTTCCGACCGGTCTCGCCGAGAAAAGCAAGCTGTACCGTGAAAGACTGGCGGAATCCGCGGCCATGCAGGGGATGAAGAAAGCCGGCACGCACGGAATGGCAGCCGCGGGCGGCTTCTCGGGTAAAGTGCCCACGGCGGTGAAGAACGTCCGCAATGAGTACCAGTCCCCCGAGGAATCACGGACGATTCGCGAAGATTCCATCAAAGGCTGGGAAGTCGGCCGGGCAGGCTGTCACGGTTGCGTGATCCAATGCCTGCACGTCTACCACCTGCCATCCGGCGATCACCGCGTCGCCGAGATCGAGGGCATGCACGCCAACTCGGTGCGCGGGTTCGGCCCCAACCTGGGCGTGTCCGATCCTGAGACCATCCTGCACCTGCACCGGCTGTCAAACGAGAACGGCCTGGATGTGGACGGGCTTTCATCCTCGCTGGCGTTTGCGTTGGAGTGCGCCGAAAAGGGCGTGCTGGAGAAGCAGCAGCCCGGCGGGATTCGCCTGGAATGGGGCGACGGTGCCTCGCTGCTGCGACTGGCTGAACAAATCATCCGGCGCGAGGGACTGGGCGCGATCCTTGCCGAGGGCGCATACCGCGCCGCCGAGCAGATCGGTAACGGCAGCCAGGAATCAGCGGTGACGACCAAAAAAGTTGGCATCAACGAGCAGGGTATCCGCTCGCACCGCGCCTGGGCGCTGGGCATCATGACCTCCAACCGCGGCGGTGGGCATCTCGGCGGCGCCCCGCAGATCGAAAACCGGCAAATCTCGGCGGAAGAAGGGCAGCGATTGTTCGCAAATCCCGCCGCCGGCGTGCCCGCCGACTATTCGGGCAAGGGTAAAATCGCCGCCTGGACCGAGGGACTGAAAGCCGTGGTGGACTGCCTGGGGCTGTGCTACTTTGCCTACGGCTGGTATGATTTAAACATCGCCAGTCTCGATGACCTGGCCGAACTGCATTACCTGGCCAGCGGGGAGAAACTGGACGGCGCGGAGCTGCACCGTCGAGGTCTGCGCATCCACACCCTCGAGCGCATCCTGAATCACCGCCTGGGCGGCTTCGACCGCCGCGATGACACCGTCCCGCAGCGCTTTTTCGAGATTCCCAACGACGGCGGCCCTTACGCGGGCGAGCACCTGGACGCTGAAAAGGTGAACCAACAGCTCGATGAGTATTACCACAGCCTGGGCTGGAACGAGGCGACCGGCCTGCCCGGCGAGGAATGCATCCGTGCATTTGAACTCGGTGAATACATACCTTTGTCGTCAGGAGGTGCGCAGATAGATGCATTGTGTAACTTGAATTGGCGCTGAAATCTAAGCAAGTTAATGCGGGCGCAGGCCCATAATCCTTATCTGTTCCCAAATTTCGAAGGAGGAGAAATTCCATGAGTAAGAAACGCATTCTCGCTTTGCTCATTTCGCTGACTATCATCGCCTCACTAGTGCTGAGCGCCTGCCAGCAGCCGGCCGAGCCGACCCCCGAGCCGCAGACGGTCAAGGAAACGGTCGTCGTCGAGCAGACCGTCAAGGAAACCGTGGTTGTCGAGGTCGAGAAGAAGGCGGTCGGCGAGGGCTACAAGCTGGCGACCATATTCCCGGGCGTGATCACCGACGCTGACTACAACACCCTCGGCTACCTGGCCTCGACGGCGATCCAGACCGAAATGGGCGTCGAATTCGCCTACTCCGAAGCCGTGGCCGTCCCCGATGTGGAGCGCGTCATGCGCGAATACGTGGATCAGGGCTTCAATGTCATCTTTGCCCACGGCGGACAATTCCTCGGCGCTGTGGTGACTCTTGCCCCGCAGTTTCCCGAAGTTGCCTTCATCTGCGAGGTGGACGGTCCTATCGAGAACCAGCCTGAAAACCTGTGGCTGATCGACCGGAACTTCCACACCCCCTACTATGTGATCGGCTACATTGCCGCCGCTTCCAGCAAGTCGGGTAAGATCGGCTATCTCGCCGGCCTATCGATGCCTTTCACCAATCAGGAAGCCCACGCCATCGATCAGGCCATCGCGGATCAAGGCTTGACGGTCGAAGTTGTCCGCGCCTGGAGCGGCGATTTCAACGACCCGACCAAGGGTCGCCAGCTTGCCGATCAGATGATCGGGCAGGGCGTCGACTTCATCATGGGCTCGATGAACCTGGGCATGCTCGGCCTGTTCGAAGCCGCCAAGGGCGCCAGCACCGACACCTCAAAAATCCTGGTCAGCGCCAAGTACATCGATAAGACCAACTTCGCCCCTAACAACTACGTGACCTCTGCGCTGTACGACTATACCCCGGCGCTGCGCGACATCGTGAACGCGGTCATCGGCGGGACGTTGGGCGGCTACTACAACCTCGAATTCGGCAAGGGCGTGAACGTCCAGATGCCGTTGCACAATGTCGACCCTGCCGTCCAGGCAAAAGCTGAAGAGATCATTGCCGACATCATGTCCGGCAAGATCGTCGTTGAGAAGGATTCGACCCCTTACCAGTAGAAACCCCCGGTTGACTTTGCTCTGAGCAACCCATGCGGGGCTGCCGCAGAAGCGTCAACCATGGTGATCCAACCTTGGGGCGGGTGCTCAAGCCCGCCCCATCCCCCCTCCTGCAAGAGCAGCGCTCCCCAACCTGGCATAAAAGTTGACCAACTCAGCATAAAGCGCTCAATGGATGGGGATTACCCCTAATCTTCAAGATTTCAATAGGTTTTCATAAGAGGACTGATCGAATGGCTGAACACGAAGTCATCCTCCAGATGAATAATATCAACAAGGCGTTTGACGGCAATCGGGCGCTGGATAACGTCAATTTTGAGCTGGGCAGCAGAGAGATCATGGGGCTGCTGGGCGGTAACGGCGCCGGCAAAACCACCCTGATGAATGTTCTCTACGGATTGTACCGCCAGGATTCCGGTGAGATTATCCTCAAAGGCAAGAAGATCAGCATCACTTCACCGGGCGATGCAATCCGTCACGGCATCGGCATGGTGCACCAGCACTTCCTGCAGATCAACAACTTCCCCGTGATCCAGAACATCATCCTGGGAACGCCGGTGAAGGAAAAATTCACCATGAACCTGGTGGAGGAGAAGAAAAAGGTCTCCGAGTTGTGCGAGCGCTTTGAAATCAGCGTGGATTTGGACGCCGAGGTGGGCGAACTGCCCATGGGCACGCGCCAGAAAGTGGAAATCCTCAAGGCGCTCTACCGCGGCATCGATATCCTCATCCTGGATGAGCCGACCACCAACCTGACCCCTCAGGAAGTGGACGCCCTGTTCCTGACCCTGAAGGTGATGGTGAATGAAGGTTTGAGCATCGTCTTCATCACCCATAAGCTGCGCGAGGTACTCAGCGTGGCCGACCGGATCACCCTGCTGCGCAACGGACACAATGTGACTACCATGCCGCGCAGCGAGGCCAACGAAGAGGCGCTGGTGTGGGGCATGGTTGGCGAGGACATGGATGTGAAATCATCCGTGATCTTTTCCAAGGAGCAGCGCTCTGCCGCGCGAATCGATCTGTCCGCCACGCCCGTGTTGGATGTAGAAAATATCAGCCTGGTGAACGAACAGGGCATCAACCGCCTGAATGACGTGACCTTCCAGATACATTCCGGCGAAATTTTTGGTGTCGCCGGCGTGGCCGGCAACGGTCAATTGGAGCTGGCTGAATCGCTGGTCGGCATCCAGCCGTTGAGCGCGGGCAAGGTACGCTTCTATGGGCAGGAAACCCCCATGGTCACCGCGGAGCTGCTGGAAAAATGGCTGACCTACATCCCGGAAGACCGGCTGGACGACGGATATTTGCCAAAGGCGAACGTGGCGCAAAACCTCATCCTGGGCGCTCAACACAAGCAGCCCTACAGCAATAAAGGCATCATCGATTGGAAGAAGGTCTTTGCGGCAAGCTGGCAGTTGATCAAGGAATACAACATCAAGACCGG
The DNA here is from genome assembly GCA_034678705.1 of Bellilinea sp. Lineage (GTDB taxonomy): Bacteria > Chloroflexota > Anaerolineae > Anaerolineales > Anaerolineaceae > Bellilinea. The sequence goes on along the minus strand of JAXDBP010000030.1, from coordinate 16,025 downwards.
AGGTCCGTCGGACACGGCCGCCAACCTATCCGGCGGGAACATCCAGCGCCTGATGATCGCCCGCGCTTTCGCCCATGCCGGCAAGTCGATGATCCTGGCACACTGCCCTACGCGCGGACTGGATCTCCCTTCCATGGATTTTGTCTATAAAAAGATGCTGGAACGCAGGAGTCAGGACTTTTCCACCCTGCTGATCTCCGAGGATCTGGATGAGCTTCTCCTGCTTTGCGACCGGATCGGGGTGATGTACCGCGGAAAACTGGTCGGCATCTTGAGCCGTGAGCAGTTCGACAAATATGAGATTGGACGTATGATGAGCGGTGTCCATGGCTAACCTGACCCAACCCAAAGAACCCCTTACTTTCAGGAAAATCCTGAACAACAGTATCGTCTCGTACACGCTGGCGGTGGTGATGGCCTTTATCGCCTCGGGGATTTTTATCGCCCTGATGGGATACGACGTATTGAAGGCCTTCCAGACCATCTTTACCGTGTCGTTCAGGACGCCGAATGGCTTTATTCAAACGCTGCTGAAGTTTATTCCGCTGACGTTGATCGCGCTGGCCTTTACCGTGCCTTTTGCGACCGGCAAGTTCAACATCGGCGGGGAGGGTCAGTTGCTTGTGGGGGCAATCGCGGCGACCACCGTCGGTATCCTGGCTGCAGATTTACCCAAGATCCTTCTGCTGCCTCTGGTGCTGCTGGCGGGGACTGTCGCGGGCGGGCTGTGGGGGCTGATCCCCGGCTGGCTGCTCTACCGCTTTCGCATCAATGAGATCCTCACAACGGTTTTATTGAACTTTGTTTCGTTTCAATTGCTCAATTTCGTGGCTACCGAGGTCTTCCCTGACCCTGCCGCCGGGCACCCGACGACGGTACCGATCGGCAAGGGCGGCTGGCTGCCGATGCTGGTTTCCAACCCTCCGCTCCACTCCGGGCTGATTATAATGCTTGCCTTTGCTGCGGTGATCTATTTCTACAGCACGCGCACTACTGGCGGGTATGAGCTGGTCGCGACCGGCGCCAATCCGCGCGCAGCTTCGGTATTCGGCATCAACGTGCGGGTGATGTTCTTGCTCGGCCTGGTGGTTGGCGGCGCGCTGGCGGGCCTGGCAGGTGGCATCGAGGTAGCCGGCGTTCACCACAACCTGATCGAGGGTATGCAGTCCAACTTCCAGGCGCTCGGCCTGATCATCGGGCTGATCTCCAAAGGAAGCAGTCTGGCGGTGCCGTTTGTAGCCTTCTTCATTGCCATCCTCGAGGTGGGCGCCAGCGCCATGCAGCGCACCATGGGCATCCCGGTTGAGGTGGTCTACATCGTGGAAGCGTTGATCCTGCTCTTTGTTTTGATGGCTGACGTGGTCAGGAGGAAATAAGCGATGGAATTCATTGGCGAGCTATCATACTTCCTGAAACAGATGTTCCTGACCATGGTGCCGTTCATCCTGGCCGCCCAGGGCACCATGTTGGGCGGTCGCACCGGTGTATTTTGCGTCGCCCAGGAAGGCATCATGCTGACCACTGCTTCGGTCGGTTTTATTGTCGCGTTCCAAACCAACAGCATCTTTCTAGGCATCCTGGCCGCGTTTGTTGTGGGCGGTTTATTCGGCCTGGTCATGGCATACATGACCACCACGCTGAAGATGAACCAGTTTGTCATCGGCCTGGCGCTGTTCTTCATCGGTGTTGGGGTCTCCACCCTGATACCCAAGCTGGTGATCGGCGTCACCCTGGTCCCTCCGCTGATTCCCACGCTGCCGAACGTGCCCATCCCGTTGTTGAGCAAAATTCCATTTTTCGGCGATATTTTCTTCAATCAGAACGTTCTGGTCTATTTTTCGGTGGTAATCTCGCTGCTATTGTATTACTTCCTCTACCGTACCAGCGCCGGGCTGTCGATGCGCTCGGTCGGCGAGAATCCCAAGGCCGCCGACGCGCTTGGGATCAACGTGAGCCGCAACCGTTACATCGCGGTCATCCTCGGCTGTGCGTTGATCGGCCTGGCGGGCGTGTACCTGCCGATGGTTTATACCGGTACGTTCACCGAACTGATGGTCAAAGGACGCGGCTGGCTGGCCAATGCGTTGGCTTTCTTCGGCGGCTGGCGCCCGCTGCAAATCTTACTGGGCTCGTTGTTCTTCGCGGCCATCGAGGTGCTCGGTTTTCGGGTGCAGGTGGCGGTTTCGCGCATCCCATACCAGTTCCTGCTGATGCTGCCCTACTTGGCGACGATCGTAGTGATGATCTTCTCCTTCCGCAAACCGACCACGCCAGGATTCCTCGGCAAGAACTACGACCGCGAGAAGCGAACGTTGTAAGGGCGGTTGCCGCCGCACCTGCAGGGGCAATGCGTGAATTGTCCCTGCAGGCCCTGATCCCATCGCTGCCGGGAAGGCGGCTTTTGGGCAAAGCGCCGCAGGTTGGGTTGAGGATGGAGCAGGCAAGTTGACCGCGCGATCCGGGCGGCCATCCAAAGCCCAACCCACTTGGCGAGGTGCGCTCTAGTGACGTCCAAACCCGAGTCAGGGCTGCGACCTGGAGATATTTCCGCGCGAATCTACATCTCGCCTGCAACGCACGGCAGAAGTTGCCAAAGGCTGCCCGAATTTGGTAAACTAAAAACGAGCATTGATGAGGAGGTGGCGCATGGCTGGATTGCTGCTGATCATTGCATACTTGCTCGGTTCCATCCCTACTGCCCTGATCGTCGCCAAACGCTGCGCGAATGTTGATATCCGCACCGTCGGCGACGGCAACATGGGCGCCCATAACGTTCACCGTATCCTGAGTTGGGGGCCCAGTATTCTGGTTGCCGTCGTAGATTTCAGCAAAGGGGCTTTGGCGGTGCTGCTTATGCAAGCCCTCGGCTTCGGCCTGGCCTGGCAGTTGGCCGCCCTGGCCTGCGCGGTGCTCGGCCATGATTTCCCGATCTTTGCCAATCTGCGCGGCGGGCAGGGACTGGCTGCCACCCTCGGCGGGCTGACCGCCCTATCCTTCCTGGAGATGGCCGCCGGTCTGGTCCTCTACGGGGTGGTCTACCTGATCACCCGCAACGCCAACCTCGGCGCGGGGATTGGCACCGGCCTGGGCGTCATCCTGATGGGCTGGCGTGGACAGCCGCTGCTGCTGGTGGCAGGCGCGGTCGCCATCATCCTGACCATCCCGGCCAAGATGATGCTCGACAGGTCGAGGCGCGAGGAGATTCGTCAGGAAACGGCGGAGTAAGTAAGGGCGGCTCTGCGGTGAAATCTATTTTCCAGGCGGTCGGAAGACCGTCATGCCTCGCTCGTGGTGACGTCGTCAGACTCTCCCCGGTCTACTGCCCCAGCAGCTTACGAATATGCCCGACGTGGTCGAGCTCATGCTCCACCGCCCGGCGCAGGATTTTACGCGGACTCCAGAACTCGCCCGCTTTACCGCGCACGTTTTCGACCCCCTCCAACTGCGGTAGGACCTCGATCATCCTCTTGCGAACCACATCCAGGCGCTCAAAGACATCCCCTGGCAGATCGCTGCCGGGAATTTCTGCCAGGTCGAGGCGGTCCAGATACCACCATTCCGAGCTGCCAATGTGACCGAGGATCCCGCGCACGCTCCAGCGCTCGCCAGGAACTTCACGGTCGAGCACGTCGGCCGGCAGGTCGCGGGTGATTTCGAGCAAATCCTGCCGGCTGAATTCGAGCAGTCGCAATCCGCGCTGTATATCCAGGCGAGTGAGTGGGTTCCAATCCGTACTGAACCAGGCGTTGACTGTCTTTCCGCCGGTCTTGACGCGGCGGTATTCGTTTTCCAGGCGGTAGACCTCCCAGACCTCGACCAGGTTGATCTCGGTCACACCCGCGTCCGCCAGCCATGAATCCGGCGTGTGCGCGGCGATCCATTTGCGATAACGGCCGAACTCGACGGCGAGGTTTTGCAGCGCCTCGGGGCCGTCGCTGCCGTAAGCAAAACATCCAGGGTGTTCGAGCGCCCAGGCGAGAGAGCGCCCTTCATAGCCGTTCTCCAGCCCTACTAAAATCTGCATGGATCTCCCTCTTTTATAATGAAGAGCAAAAACTTCTCCCCGTATGATGATTGGAACTAGTATACCACACCACTCGCGGCTGATTCCGGCTTAAAAGTTTGTCTACACCAGTTGACGAGTAACTCACCAGACTGTATGATCTAGATTGTGTCCTATCAGAAACTGGGAACTTTATCCAGATTTTAGCCGTCATTATGGTATGGTTGGCATCCGGGCTGGATGCAGACTATGATATTGCTCTTGATAAGAAAAGGAGAAACATGGCTGAAATCGAACTCGACCAACTTGAGGCAGCCCGCCCACGCAAAATGCGCCTGGATTGGCTCTTCCCTCTCTTTTTCCGCCCGGGACGCACACTAAAGAAAGTCGCCGAGCAGGGACACGCCGTCTGGATCGCCCCGATCCTTGTGCTCAGCATCCTGGCGATTCTGGTGATTCTCGTCGGCGGTCAGCCGCGCATCATACAGGCGCAAACCAACGTCGAGCTGCCCCAGGATTTTCAATACTGGCCGCCGGAAATGCAGCAGGAGTACCTGGACAACCAGGCTAACAAGACCAACGCGCTGTATATCTACATCTTCCCTGCGCTGGGCGCGCTTGCCGGGGTGTGGATCCTCTGGTTTCTGCTCGGCAGCATCCTGCACCTGGCGCTGACCTTGGCCGGCAGTCGCGGCAGTAACACATCCGCCCTCAATCTGGTCGCCTGGGCCAGTTTGCCCTTCGCGATCCGTTATATCGTCCAGGCATTTGCGATCATGAGCAGCAAACAGTTGATCGCCGCTCCGGGTCTTTCCGGCTTTCTTGCCGCGGACGGCAACGGGTTCATGATCTTCCTGCGCGGAGTGCTCGCCCAGATCGACCTGTATCTGATCTGGCAGGTTGTCCTGCTGCTGGTCGGGGTGCTGCCCATGACCGGCCTGGCTCGCGCGAAAGCCTGGACCTCTGTGCTGGCTTCGGTGCTGATCATCCTCGCCCTGGCGGCGTTGCCGGGGTTGGTCGTCAGCCAGCTTGGCGGTTTGAGCACCACGCCAAATTTCTAACCGGCAACGGCGCGGACGACCCATCCGCCATTCCTGGCTGACAAGACGGATGCACAGCCCACGCTTTTTGGAATGAACATGGAAACGGCAACCTATATTCAAATCCGCAATTTACGCAAGACCTACGTTATGGGCAAAGCCAAGGTGCATGCCCTGGACGGCCTCGACCTCGACATCCGCGAAGGATCGATGACGGTGATCATGGGCCCTTCCGGCTCTGGCAAGAGCACCCTGCTGTACCTGCTCGGCGGGCTGGACCGGCCGACCGCCGGCAAGATCATCCTGAACGGGATGACCGTCGACAGCATGGACGAAAACCAGCTTGCGGTATACCGCCGTAAGATGATCGGATTCATATTTCAATCCTTCAACCTGGTCACCTCGATGACGGCCCTGGAAAACGTGGCCTTTCCGATGCGCTTCGCGGGCATCCCGGCGCGGTCGCGGCGCAAGCGCGCCTTCGATCTGCTAAAGCAGGTTGGATTGGAGAAACGCGCCCTGCACCTGCCCACCGAGCTTTCGGGCGGCGAGCAGCAGCGGGTGGCCATCGCCCGCTCGCTGATCAACCAGCCCAAAGTGATCCTGGCGGACGAACCGACCGGCAACCTGGACACCGCCACCGGCTACGGCATCATGCAGCTTCTCTCCGACCTGCATAAGGCCGGCCACACCGTGGTGGTCGTCACCCACGATCCGCGCATGAAGCATTTCGCCACCAGCACGGTATATCTGCTGGACGGAAAAGTTGTCTCTGAGGCTGAATATCAAACCGCCTCGCAATTCGATTATGAAACCATCTCTAAAGGGACGGAATAATTATGAAAGCTAAATTCGTTGCACTTGCTCTGATGACAGTCCTGTTGATGCTGGCGGCGCCGCTGAACAGGCCAGGCTTTGCCCAAGACGGAACGCCAACATCAAGCTTGACACCCACCCCGTCGTACGCATTCAGCGTCGCGCCAACCAGTGAAGCCAAGAGCGGCAAGCCGGGTGTGATTGTCACTTATTCACTGACGGTCAAAAACACCGGCGATCAGGACTTATCCTTGAATGTTGATCCGTACAATTCAGCCGGGTGGCATGTTTCAACCAGCAGACCTTCATTGGACCTCCCGGTCGGGGGGGAGGCAGGTCTAACCATCTCGGTGACTGTCCCCGCCGATGCCCAGGCCGGCCAGCTCAGTCAAACCGTGGTAACCATTACTGGCACTGGCGGCGCGGCGGGATCGGCGACCCTGACTACCACGGCGTTGCCGCCAGCCAGTCCCGGCCGTCCGTTGCTCGGTATAGATTCCTACGGGGTTGGCGGCAGCGGGGTGGTTACTCCCGGCCAGCAGTTTGATTTACGCTTCCGCGTGGTTAATCGCGGCGACAATTATGCCCGGAACATTGTATTCACCTTCAGCGGCACCGATTTCCTGCCGCTCGACACCGGCGGTGTGATCACTCACAACGAAATAGACCCCGGCGAGAAGGTGGAGTTAAGTCAGCCGCTGCTTGCTAACAGCACCCTGGCAGGGTCAAAGGTAGCCACGGCCACCCTGGCTGTCAGCTATTCTGATTTAAGCGGCGCTGCTTATACCGAAAATTTCACCATCACCATCAACCTCAGCCAGCCGTCCTCTTCGGGCGTCAGCCGGCCAACCGCCACGCCGACTCCGGTCAGCCGCCCGCAACTGGTGGTGAGCGGTTACGGCTCCAACGTCGAACCGCTCCAGCCCGGCTCGGTCTTCAGCCTGAACCTGGACATCCGCAACCTGGGCACCAGCGACGCGCGCTCGGTGACCATGGTGCTCGGCGGCGGCGCTTCCGCGGGTGAAGGGGGCACGCCTGCACCCGGCATATCCGGCAGCGGCGCCGACACGTCCGTCTTCGCCCCGCTGGGCGCCTCCAACCTGGTCTACCTTGGCGACGTGCCCGTCGGCGTAACAGTGCAGTCCAGCCAGCAACTGATCGTCAACACCTCGGCCAACCCCGGCGCCTATGCCTTCAAGATCTCCTTCGTCTACGATGACGCCAAAGGCGTCCGCCAGGTCAACGACCAGATCATCACCTTGCTGATTTACCAGCTGCCTCAGTTGGAGATCAACTACTACCGCGATCCGGGCATGTTCATGCTCGGACAGCCGAACATGCTGCCGCTGCAGGTGACCAACCTCGGCCGCAAGCAGACCGTGCTCGGCAACCTGAAAGTCACCTCGCCCAACGCGGAGGTGACCAACAACGTCACCCTGGTCGGCATTCTTGATCCGGGCGGCTACTACACCCTGGACGCCAACGTGGTGCCCATGCAGCCTGGTCCGTTGGAACTGCAGATAGAGGTCAATTACACCGACGATTTCAACCAGCAGCGCACCATCAACCAGACGCTGGTCGTCGATGTGGTGGATATGCCCACTCCCGAGCCGTTCCCGCCCGAGGGATTCCCGAGCGAGGGTGAAATGCCGCCGGTAGAAGAGCAGTCGGTCTGGCAGAAGTTGCTGCGCTTCATCAAGGGCCTGCTCGGCCTGGGCAGCCAGGAACAGACGCCTGAGCAGCCGGAGATCATTATCCCGGAGGGCGAGGTTCCAAGCGTCAGACCCGACATCATCGTTCCGCCAAAAGGATAACCGTCCCCGACGCGGTTGGAGCAAGCTTTGGTCATCGCAATTTACCATCAAAAAATGTGCAACCATCAGGTGTGCTATGCGATTCTTTGATCTGGTTAAACTGGTATTCGACAACCTCAGCCGCCGCAAGGGGCGCGTCGGGCTGACCGCCATCGGCGTGGTGATCGGCACGGCCTCGGTCGTGCTGCTCATCTCGCTCGCCAGCGGGTTGCAGCGCAGCGCCACCGAGAACCTGTGGGGCATCAGCGATCTGAAGCGCATCGATGTCTACCCGGGCTGGATCGCCGAAGGCGGCGGGGGAGTGATCGTCGAGAAGGCAGGCGGGGGCGGTGCGCCGCCCGGCATGGTTATGCTGACCCCGCAGACCGTCGAGGAAATCCGCGCCATCCCCGGCGTCGAGCTGGTCACCCCCAGCCAGGGATTGAGCGGGATGGCCGTGTTGCGCTACGGCAAGCTGGAGAACTACCCCTGGATGCAGGGGGTGCAGGTGGAGGATGTCGGCGTGTTCGAATATCCGCTTGCAGCCGGCACCTCGAAGCTGGAGCGCGGCACAGCCGTGATCGGCGGCTGGGTGGCCAAGCAGTGGTACGACCCCAAGCTGCGCCCGGGACAGGAGCCGCCAGAACAGCCGGACGTCCTCGGGAAGCAGGTCAAGCTGATCCTGACCAAGTGGAGCCAGGAGGGCGAGCCGATCAACAAGACGGTCAACCTTAAAATCGTGGGCATCTTCACCGAGGCGCGCGGACAGCAGGACAGCGTCATGTACGTCAACTGGGACGACCTGGTCGCCTGGGAGGAATGGATGCGCGGGACGCGGGTCAATTTCAACCGCGACGGCTACAACCAGTTGATTGTACGCGCCGAAAGCCCGGACGTGGTCGTCGACATTGCCGACCAAATCAACGAGATGGGTTACCAAGCCAGCACGCCGCAGTCCTACGTCGAAAATATCAACAGCTTTTACGTGACCCTGCAGATCGTCTTCGGCGCGATCGGCGCGCTTTCGCTGCTTGTGGCCGCGATCGGCATCGCCAACACGATGGCGATGGCCATCCTCGAGCGCACCCGCGAGATCGGCCTGATGAAGGCGGTTGGCGCGACCAACCGGGATGTACTCAGCATTTTCCTGGGCGAATCGGCTGGTATCGGGCTGATCGGCGGGATCGGCGGGGTGATCCTTGGCTGGGGCGGCAGTTGGATCATCAACGACGTCGCAGCAACCTTCCTTTCCAGCCAGTCGAATCCGTACGGCATGGGCGGCGTGGCAGCCTATACTCCGCCCTGGCTGCCGCTGTTCGCACTGCTTTTCGCCACGCTGATCGGGCTGGTCTCGGGGCTGTATCCCTCGCTGCGCGCCGCCACGCTGGTGCCGGTGACCGCATTGAAGTACGAGTAGCGCGCCTGCCGGCTATTGATCAAACATCACAACCGCAGGAAAAGGCCGGCCCCCACCTGACCTCCCCCAAAATCCAAAGGATTTTGGGGGAGGCCAGGACTCGGCTTAATTGCGAGCATCCGGGCGGTGCGTGGCCGCCCCACAATTACTGACGGCGTTCGGTAGATGCGGATTCCTACCCGCCCGAATGGGCGCCCTAGCGAAAGCAACGGCCATAGGACGAACAACGAAGATATCACCGCAGAGCCGCTGAGGGCGCAGAGATTTTATATTCTCTCTGCTCTGCGTCCTCCGCGCCTCAGCGGTGGATTTGATCCCTGCGTACTATTTCAGCAGCTCTTCTAAAATCTGCCGCGCCAGGGTCGGATCGGCCTTGCCGCGCATCTTGCGCATCACCTGGCCGACGAACCAGGCAATCAACGTGGCTTTGCCAGCTTTGTAGGTCATCACCTCGTTGGGATTCTCCTCCAACACCTGCCAACACACCTCACGGATAACCGCGTCGTCGCTGACCTTCGCCAGCCCCTCCTCCTCGACGATGACCCGGGGTGGCTTGGCGCTCTCCTCCACCTTCTGCAGCAGAGATTTGCCGGTCGATGTGTTGACCGTGCCCGCGTCAACCAGCTGGATGATCTCAGCCAGATAAGCCGGCGTCAGGCGCAGCTCGGCTGCGGTCTTGCCGGCCTCGTTGAGCATGCGCAGCACGTCGTTCATCAGGTAATTCGACACGCGCTTGGGGTCGCCGCCGTAAGCCCTGACCGTCTGCTCGAAGTAATCCGACAGGCTGCGCTCGCTGGTGAGGATATCTGCGTCGTACTCGGGCAGGCCGTACTCATCGACGAAGCGCTGACGGCGCTCGAGCGGCAGCTCGGGCATGTCCGCCAGGATGGCGCTCTTCCAGGCCGGGTCGACGCGCAGGGGCAGCAAATCCGGCTCGCGGAAGTAGCGGTAGTCGGCTTCGGTCTCCTTGGAGCGCATCTTGCGCAGCACTCCGGCCTCCTCGTCGAATTCCAGCGTCCAGGCCTGGATGCGCCGCCCGGCCTCCACCTCGCGAATCTGGCGCTCGATCTCTTTGGCGATCGCATCGCGCACGTTCTCGATCGAGTTGACGTTCTTGATCTCGGTCTTCGGATTGAGGTAGTCGGAGCCGGCGGGGCGGATGGAGACGTTGGCGTCGCAGCGCAACTGCCCTTTCTCCATGTCGCCGTCGGAGACGCCCAGCCAGCGCAACAGCTGGCGCAGGCGGATCAGGTACTGGGCGGCCTCGTCCGCCGAGCGCAGATCGGGCTCGGTGACCATCTCGACCAGCGGCACGCCGCAGCGGTTGAAGTCGATCAGGCGCCGCCCGCCGGCGTTTTTGGTCTTGCCGGCGTCCTCTTCCAAGTGCAGCTTATGGATCTTGACCAGGCGGGTGTAGGCCGGGCGCTCGGGCGTGGCAGGCATGGGCAATTCAAGGTAGCCGCCGAAGGCCAGCGCCTGGTCGTACTGCGAGATTTGATAGCCCTTGGGCAGGTCGGGGTAGAAGTAATTCTTGCGGTCAAAGTAGGACAACGGGCGGATTTCGGCGTGCATGGCCTGGGCGAGCAGGACGCCCTTTTCGACCGCGGCTTTGTTGAGCACCGGCAGCACGCCCGGCATGCCGGAGCAGACCGGGCAGATATTGCTGTTGGGCGGATCGTTCCATGAGTCCGCCTTGCAGGCGCAGAAGATCTTGGTAGTGGTATTGAGCTGGATGTGGGTCTCCAGGCCGATCACGGCTTCGAATGTAGTCATACGCGCCCTCTCTTGCTATCCATCATTTTCGGTCGCCCGCAGTACCAGCGGCCTGATTTTACGCCAGGGCTCGTTCTCGGTAGCCAGCTCGAAGATCCGCCCGATGCGCAGCAGCAGCGCCTCGCTGAAGTCGGCGCCGAGCAGCTGGATGCCGATCGGCAGACCGTCCGCGTCCAGTCCGCCCGGCAGGGAGATGCCCGGCACGCCGGCGTGGTTGGCCGGCACGGTCAACTGGTCGGCGTACTGCATCAGTACCGAGTCGCCGTAGACCGCGCCAATCCTGAAGGCGGTGGTCGGCGTGGTCGGGGTGAGCAGCGCGTCCAGGCGGTATTTGCCGCGCGGATCGAAAACCTGCTCGAAATCGCGGCGGATGAGGGAGCGCACCTTGAGCGCGCGCTGGTAGTACTGAGCGGAGTACTGCGCGGCGCTGACGTACATGCCCATCAGGATGCGCAGCTTGGGCTGCAGACCGAAGCCCTCGTTGCGCGTGCGGCGGTAAAGCTCGCTCAGGTCGCCCACCGGGTGGGAGGTGCGGTAGCCGTACTTGACTCCGTCGTAGCGGTGCAGGTTGGAGGCGGCCTCCACCCGGCTGACGACGAAATAAGCTGGCACGCCGTAGCGTGTGTTGGGCATGGGCACGTCGTCGATGATCTCGGCGCCAAGCCCGGCAAGCACCTCAGCGGCGCGGCGCACGGCAGTCTCGATCTCCGCGGGCAGCGGCTGCTGGCCGTATTCGCCGCTGGCGGGGTCGGGATAGGTGATGCGGAAATAATCCGGCGAAAGGCCGATGCGCAGCCCCCTGACCCCTTCTTCCAGAGAAGCAAGGTAATCCGGCACGGGGACGTTGGCGGCGGTCGAGTCGCGCGGGTCGGGTCCGGCGATGGTCTGCAGCATCAGCGCCGCATCGACCACGTTGCGCGCCACCGGGCCGGGGCAGTCGAGCGAGGAGCCGAAGGCGATCAAACCGTAGCGCGAAACCCGTCCATAGGTGGGCTTGAGCCCGACCACGCCGCAGAAGGCAGCCGGCTGGCGCACCGATCCGGCGGTGTCGGTGCCCAGCGAGAGCGGCGCCTCGCCGGCGGCGACCGAGGCGGTCGAGCCACCCGACGAACCGCCCGGCACGCGGGCCGGGTTCCACGGATTGCGCGGCGATGGCTGGAAGGCCGAGGACTCGCTCGACGAGCCGTAGGTGAATTCGTCCAGGTTGACCTTGCCGAGCATCAGCGCGCCGGCGGCTTCCATGCGCTCGACCGGCGTGGCGCTGTAGGGCGCGCTGAAATTGGCCAGGATCTTCGAAGCAGCCGTGGAGGGCGTGCCGCGCACGGTGAATATATCTTTGACGGTGAAAGGCACACCGGCCAGCGGGCCGGGATCCTCGCCGGCGGCCAGCTTGCGATCCACCTCGCGGGCCTGGGCCAGCGCCCGCTCGGGGGTGAGGGTGATGAAGGCGTGAACCTTCTGCTCGTCCTCGGCGGTCAGCGGGCCGGGCTCCAGCTCTCCCGGGCGTCCGTCGACCTGAGCGACGCGCCGAAGGCAGGATTCGAGGATTTCAACGGCTGAGATGCGCTTCTGGCGCAGCAGCAGACTCAACTCGTAGGCGGGGGTATCGCATAACTCCATGGCGGCTTACTCCAGGGTGGTGTGGGGGATATCGGGGACGACGATGTAACCACCCTGGTTCTCCGGCGCCTGCGCGATGATCTCGTCCGGCACGGGGTGCGGGCGCCAGTCATCCTCGCGCGGCGGCGGGCTGGTCTGGGCAGTGTAGGGCACGCCGTGTGAGGTGATCGGGGTGGAATCATCCAGCGGGATGGCCTCCAGCTCGTGAATGGCTTTGAGCTGATGGTTCAACTCGCGCAGCAGGTAGGCGGCCTGCTCCTCATCCAGCTCGAGGGCGGCCAGCCCCACCAGATGATCGAAGGTTTGCCGGGATATGGAGTCGCTCATGGTGCATCCGATCGATGATGGAATGGATTTCGAACCATAACAGCAGGGAAAATGTCTGCGGCGGGGTTAATCTTACCATAAGACGTCTCTCGATGTTTTTGTCGCACCCCCATACGGATAAACAGTCCAAACACGATGCATCTATAAAGAAAAACAGCCCGATGATCTCGGGCTGGGAGGCACACGTTAGGTCGAATTACAATCCGGGAATACTCCCAGCCGGTAATGTTGGCGGTGGGGGTGAAGTCGGCTCTTCCGTCGGTGGAACCGGTGTATCGGTCGGCTTTGGGGGATTGGTCGGCTCCGGCGGCGGCTCGTCGGTCGCTGTCGGCGCGCGAGTTCGCGTACCGGTGGGCGAGGCCAGCTCCGTGATGGTCGCTGTGACGGTCGGCGTGTCGGTCTGGGTCGCTGTCGGCAGGATAAAGCCGGTGGAGGTCGCCAGCGGCGTGGAGGAGGGTAATAAGGTAGAGGTGGATGCAAACTCCGCAGGGGTGAAGGTCCAGGTCGGCGGCAGTTGCTTGGGGGTGACCGTTGCGGTCGGGATTCTCATCACCTCAGGCAGCGGCGGCGGCGGCAAGGGATTCCACGCCTGGTAGGGATTGACCATCAGTTGGGATACTAAAATGACGACCAGCAAGGTCGCGGTCAGCACCAGAATGGTTAGGATGTTCCAATGTAGTTCCTTCATGGCGCTCCATATACTCCGATTTGCCCACCAACAGTGCAATATTTGATGGGGCAGCCTTCACACGAAGTATAGTCAACTTCCCGCATGTGTCAATAAAGGAAAGTTTGTTGCAAGGATGTTGCAAGTTCTACACCACTGAGACCGCCTGTTGAGCTGAGGGTCAGAACCCGCGGCTCAGACTGGTGGAGATTTCCAGCACCGCCTCGCCCTTCAGCCGGCTGTGCTTCAGATCGGTCAGAGCTTCGTTAGCTTCCTCAAGCGGGTAGAGCACGGCGTCAGCCTGCAGGGGAATCGCGGCCGCCAGCTCGAGAAAATCCAGCCCGTCCTGGCGGGTAGCGTTCGACACGCTGCGCAGCGTTCGCTCGCCGTAGAGCAAGTCGTAGGGAATTTCCGGGATCGGGCTGAGGTAGATGGCGTTGACCGCCAGCGTACCGCCCTGGCGCAGCATCCCCAGCGCCGCCGGTACCAGCCTGCCGGCCGGGGCAAAGAGCACCGCCCGGTCGAGCGGCTGCGGCGGGGAGTCCTCGGCTGCGCCGATCCAGGCCGCGCCGAGCTGCTCGGCATGGCGGCGGTGATTGGGCGAGCGGGTGAACACATACACTTCACAGCCCCAGTGACGGGCGACCTGAATGGCCAGATGGGCGCTGGCGCCAAAGCCGAACAGGCCCAGCCGCTCGCCCGGCTGCAGCTCGGCCTGGCGCAGTGAGCGGAAGCCGATGATCCCGGCGCAAAGCAGCGGGGCTGCCTGCAGATCGGAGAGCTCTCCCGGCAGCGGCAATAGGAAATCTGCATCGGCCAGCATGTACTCGGCGAAGCCGCCGTCCTGGTGAAAGCCGGTGAAGCACGCCCGCCCGCACAGATTCTCCTGCCCGCGCCGGCAGAACTTGCACTCGCCGCAGGCCCAGGCCAGCCAGGCCGCCCCAACCCGCTGACCGATTGCCAGTCGGCTGACCCCCTCGCCGAGCGCCTCCACCTCAGCCACCACCTGATGCCCGGGCGTGACCGGCAGGGACGGCGGGTGGATATCGCCCTCGACCAGGTGCAGGTCGGTGCGGCAGACTCCGCAGTACAGCACACGCAGCAGCGCCTGGCCGGGTGCGGGGCGCGGCAGCGGCAGCCGGGTCAGCTCGAGCGGTGAATCCTCGGCGGGAGCGGGTTGCGACAAGCGCATGGCCTGCATGGGAGTCTCCTGGATGGCAGGTGTTCTTGAGTTATTATAATCAACTTGGCTGCGGAATCGTTGAGCAAGCGCGAAGAATCCCCTGTTTCAGATCATTCATTGCTCTTGGTCAAAATCCAGGCGTCCGAAATGATGCAGCAGTCCGGCTGACCGGTCAGCCCGACTGCTGCGTGTGGCTGCTTACGCGCAGGGGTCGACCACGAACCAGACGCCGCCAACGCCCTGGCCGGTGGTGTCGCCGGGCCTGGTGTCAGCCACGTAGTAATAGAGGGGCATATCGTTGTAAGTCACCTGGCGCGAGCCGTCCGCGCGGGTGATCACCCCCAGCCTGCCGGTGACGCCCTCGCCGGCAACCGGATCGCCCTCGACCAGCAGTGGGGGCCAGGCCTCCAGGCAGCCGCCGCTGCAGTTGCTCACCCCGGGCGTATCGTTGGTGAACAGGTAGAGCGTCATGCCCTCGCCGTCCACCAGAAAGTCGCCCAGGCCCTCTTTGCTGGAGACCATCAGATTGACCGAGCCGGTCGCCGCGGGCGTGCCCATCGTGTCATCCGCAATATCGCCCCCATACAGATCTTCCAGGCTGCCGCCCGAGCCCGACATTTCATCTACCCCGCTGACCTTGAAGGCTGGCGAAACCATCTGCCCATCGAGCATCACCGGCGCATCTGCACCGGGGAACTCATACGTGCCGACCGCGCCCGCGTCCACGTGCAGCATGGCGTAGAGCACCGGCGTGGCCTCTGAATCGTCAATGGTCACGCTAACGTTCTGGTTCAGGCCGTCGTTGACCGGGCTGTAGCCGAGCACCGGCCCGGGCGAGCCGCTTGCGTCGGCGTGGATGACGATCCAGCCGGGGCCGTCGCTGACCACTTCGGCGACCACCAGCTCGCCGCCGTCCACCGGCTGATCGCTGACCTGCACGGTCGGCGTGGCGGCGGGAGCGGTCGTGGCCGTTGGCGCGGTCATTGCAGTTGGCTCCATGGTCGGGGCGGCTGCCGGCTGACAGGCGGCGACCAGCATAGCGGCCGCCATCAGCAGAGCAAAAGCCGGACCAGTTTTGCGAATTCGAGCGAACATTAAACACCTCCGTCTACTCATAATAGGAAATCATTGCTTAACCATACGCAGGCGGAGGTTAATTGGATTTATATTGTCATATTTTCGGCTGCGAGCGAGCGGGCTGCTCGACCGAATTTCGAGGCAGTGTCTGCCCACCCGACGGCAGCTCATCAATATTGGGGGGTGAACTAGTTCAAACAGATGTGAGACAAAAAGAATAGACAAAAACAGACATCGGGGTCATCCTTAGAGGTGGCAACCAAGAAAGGAGTGGACCCCGATGCGGCAGATATATCTGCAAAGACAATT
>JAXDBP010000029.1:0-42323 GCA_034678705.1 Bellilinea sp. | reverse complement strand
CAATTGTCTTTGCAGATATATCTGCCGCATCGGGGTCCACTCCTTTCTTGGTTGCCACCTCTAAGGATGCCCCCGATGTCTGTTTTTGTCTATTCTTTTTGTCTCACATCTGTTTGAACTAGTTCAGTAACAATTCCTGCCACTTCAGCCAACAGCAGGAGGCGCCCTTCGACAGGCTCAGGGCACGGTTGGATCGTTGGAAACTTCGCCTGTAGGCCGAGCCAGAAAAGCCGCCGGCGGCTGAGCCTGTCGAAGCCCTGGTGGACTATCCTCTGTACCGTGCCCTTCGACAGGCTCAGGGCACGGTTGGACCGCTGGAGACTTCGTTTGTAGGCCGAGCCAGAAAAGCCGCCGGTGGCTGAGCCTGTCGAAGCCCGGCGGCGTATTACCTCATCCGTGCCCTTCGGCAGGCTCAGGGCACGGTTGGATCGCTGGAAACTTCGCCTGTAGGCCGAGCCAGAAAAGCCGCCGGCGGCTGAGCCTGTCGAAGCCCGGCGGCTAATTACCTCTGCTGTGCCCTATGGTTTCTCAGTCTGCTACTGCCGCCCGGCCCGCCTGGAATGCCTTGCGGTTCAGCTCCAGGTACTTCGGCGGGATGCGCATTGTCAGAACTTCCTCCCACGATTGCTCGTCCAGGTCGAGCAGCGCAGAGAGCGCGCCAAGCATCACCACGTTTGCGGCGCGGGCATTGCCGAGACCCTCGGCGATCTCAATTCCTTTAACCCAGTGTACACGGTCAGTGACCTGGATTAGTTGCTGCCGCAGATATTCATCTTCCGGATAGGCAATGCCGGCAGTGTTGACTGTCAGCGGCTCGATGGCGTAGTCGTTTATCAGCGCCAGCCCGCCTGGCTTGAGCAGGTCGCGGAAGCGCGCCGACTCCAGTTTCTCGAAGGCGACCAGCACATCTCCTTCGCCGCGCGGGATGATTGGCGAGAAGACCTGTGCGCCCCAGCGCAAGTGCGAGATCACGCTGCCGCCGCGCTGCGACATGCCGTGTACCTCGGCTTTCTTGACGTCATAACCAAGCTTGAGCCCAAGCTCCGCCAGTACGTCGGAAGCCAGGATGGTGCCCTGACCGCCGACGCCCACGAGCACAAAATTGATCGCTGTGTGTTTCACAGGCTCACCTCCGTTTCGCGGGCAAGGATTTGGTTGCGGAAAAGGATGGCATCTCGCGGGCAGACCTGGGCGCAAATTTCACAGCCGGTGCATAAAAGCGGGTCGATCTTGGCCAGCGGGCGCCCAGTGCGTGGATCAAGCTCCTCGGATTTTAAAATCGCCGGGCAGCCGACGCGGAAGCACAGCGTGCAGCCGTTGCATTTCTCTATGACCACTTCCAGCGGTAGCCAGCGCGAGCGGGCGCCGGGCAGCAGCGCGCACTCCTCACGGGTGATGAGCACGGCTGGTTCGTCGCTTTTAAGCCACTCTTTGAGCAGCGCTTCGATGGCTTTGACGTTATAAGCCTCGACCGTAGCGACTTTCTCGAAGCCCAGCGCGCGCACCAGCGCTTCGATCTCAATCTCCTTCGTTTCTTTCTGTTGCAGCGTCCGTCCGGTACCGGGATTTTCCTGATGGCCGGTCATGCCGGTGACGCGGTTGTCCATGATGATGGTGATCACATTGCTCTTATTGTATAGAACGTTGATCAATGCCGGGATGCCTGAGTGGAAGAAGGTCGAATCGCCGATGACAGCCACATGTCGCTCTTTGTCTCCGGCTACGGCTGCGCCGTGCGCCACGCCGATGCTGGCGCCCATGCAGCCGACCGTATGGAGCGCATCCAGCGGCTGGACCATGCCCAGTGTGTAGCAGCCGATGTCCCCGTTGACCGGCACCCCGAGCTTGTGCAGTATGTAAAACGAGGAGCGGTGCGGACAGCCCGGGCAGAGCACGGGCGGGCGCGGCGGCAGGCTGCCGTTGCCCGCTGGCAGCGCGCGAAGCTCCTGCGGCGGCAGCAGGCCTGCCTGCTGGCCGCTGACACGCACGGCAGCCGGATCGAGCTCGCCGATAATCGGGAAGATCGACTTGGTCAGCGGATATTCCGCGCCTTCCGGGATAACCTCGGACGGATGATACAGCCTGACGCCCATCAGCCGGACCTGTTCCTCGATGAATGGATCCAGCTCCTCAAGGACGATTAATTTATTAACCTTGGCGGCAAAATCGAGGATCATTTTTTTCGGCAGGGGATAGACCATGCCAAGCTTGAGGACGCTCGCTTCGGGGAAGACTTCGCGCGCATACTGGTAAGCAATGCCTCCGGTGATAATACCCAGATCGGTCGAGCGCCATTCGCAGCGGTTGAAAGGGAATGTCTCGGCGAATGCAGCCAGGTCCTGGATGCGCGCCTCGATGACCGGGTGGCGTTTGCGGGCATTGGCCGGTACCATGCAATACTTGGCCGGATTACGCGGGTATTTTTCCGGCTCTGGCAAATTCAGTCGCTGTGCGTTGATCTCCACCGGCGAGCTGGTATGGCAGACACGGGTGGTCATGCGCAGCATCACGAGTGTATCGAACTGCTCGCTGATGTCGAAAGCCGCGATCATCAGGTCGCGTGCGTCCTGGCTGTCGGCTGGATCCAGACAGGGGATGCGCGCAAATTTGGCGAATTGGCGGTTATCCTGCTCGTTTTGCGAGGAGTGCATCGAGGGGTCGTCGCCGGAAATCACTACCAGTCCGGCTTCGACGCCGGTCATCGCTGCGGCAAAGAGGGCATCCGCGGCTACATTCACGCCGACGTGCTTCATCGCTGCGAAAGCACGCCGGCCGGCGTAAGCCGCGCCGATGGCAACATCCAGAGCGACTTTTTCGTTCGGCGCCCATTCAGCGTAGACATCCGGATATTGGGCGAACGTTTCCATGATTTCGGTCGACGGCGTCCCGGGATAAGCCGAGCCGACCTTTACTCCTGCCTCCCACGCGCCGCGCGCGACGGCTTCGTTTCCACTTAATAGTCGTTTCATTTGCTACCCTCTCCAGAAATGTGATCATTCAATATGACGCGACCATCCAACGCGAGCGCGCCCTTTCCCTTACTTAACACCAGCAGGGGATTGATTTCCATTTCTTCGATTTGCGGGAAATCGACCGCGAGCCGGCTGAGGCGCAGGATCGTTTCGACCACCGCCTCCAGGTCAGCCAGCGCCTGCCCGCGGAAACCGGTCAGCAGCCGGTAGGCGCGGGTCTTCTCGATCATCTCGCGCGCGTCCGCCTCGCTAAGCGGAGCGACGCGGAAGGAAACGTCGCCGAACAGCTCGACGTAGATGCCCCCCAGTCCGAACATCATCAGCGGGCCGAAGTTCGGGTCGCGGCGCATACCGACGATCACCTCCTGGCCCTTTGGCGCGCTGGCTTCGATCAGCACGCCTTCCAGGCGGGCTGTGGGCATTTTCATGGCAATGCTGCTCATCATACGGTCGTAGGCTGCGGAGACCGCTCCTGCATCGGTCAGGTTCAGGATGATCCCGCCCAGGTCGGATTTGTGCAGAATATCCGGCGAGACGATTTTCATCACCACCGGGTAGCCTATCCGCTCTGCGGCGGCGACGGCTTCAGCGGCACTGTGTGCGCTCTCGCCGGGGACGACCGGGATGCCGTAGGCGCTCAGCAGCGGTCGGGTGAGCGCCTCGCCCAGGCTGGACGAGCCGGCGACATCTGCCAATAACCGCTCGACCTGCCTGCGTTCCACGCCGGGCAGCCGCCCGGCAGGGGCAGCGGATTTGTCCAGCCAGCGCGCGTAGCGCAGCATGGCGCCCAACACGCGCCCGGTGCTCTCGGGGTAGGCGTACATGGGCACATGGTTGCCGTGCAGCGTCTTGCGCGCCTCGCCAACGCTCCAATCGCCCATCATGCAGGAGATCACCGGTTTATCGCTTTCCGCGGCGCTGTCGACCCAGGCCTGGGCGACCACCGCCGGGTTGACCAGCGCCTGCGGCACCAGGATGGGGATGGCCATGTCCACGCCGGGATCTTTCAGGGCGTTGCTCACCGCCATGCGGAATTCTGGCCCATCGGCCGCGCCGAGCATGTCGATCGGATTGGATACCTGCGCTGCAGGATTGAGATGCTGGCGCATTTCCGTCTGCGTTTCTGGCAGCAGGTCGGCCATCTCCAGACCATTGGCCGCGAGCGAGTCGGAGGCCAGCGCGGCTGGCCCGCCGGCATTGGTGATGATCACCGCCCGCGGACCGCGCGGCAGCGGCTGCGTATCCAGCGCCATTGCAATATCGAAAAGTTCGGAGACGTTGTCGACCTCGATCACGCCGCACTGCTCGAAGGCTGCTTTGTAAGTGGCATAGGCCCCGGCCAGCGAGCCTGTGTGCGAGGAAACCGCCCGCGCCCCGGCGCTCGAACGGCCGGCCTTGAGCATCACAATCGGCTTGTGCGGGGTGACTTTGCGGGCAACTTCCATAAAGCGCTGCCCGTCTTTGATCATCTCGACATAACAGGCGATGACGCGTGTGTGCGGATCTTCGCTGAGGTATTCGATCATGTCCGTTTCGGTCACATCGGCTTCATTGCCCAGGCTGGAGAAGTTCGAGAAACCGATGTGTTTCTCTCGGATCAGGTCAACGACCCCGCCGGCAACGGCGCCGGACTGCGATATGAAGCCAATGCCGCCTTTATCCGGCACGCCCTGGATGAAGGTTGTGTTCAAGCCGGTGTAGACGTCGAGCGTACCGACGCAGTTGGGGCCGATCAACCGCATACCATAGCGGTGGGCGATATCGAGGATGCCCTTCTCCAGTTGGGCGCCTTCTTCACCGACCTCTTTGAACCCGCCTGAGATGATAACCACCGCGCAAATGCCGCGTTCGCCGCAGTCGATCAGCGTCTGCGGGATGAGCGGAGCGGGCAGGACGACGACTGCCAGATCGAGCGGATCGGGCACGCTGGCGATATCATCGTAACATTTCAATCCAAGAATATCATCCACTTTGGGGTTGACCGGTGCAATCTGCCCCTGATATCCGTAGAGCGTCATGTTGCGCACGATACCAAAACTCAGCTTGTTGGGGCTGGCAGAAGCGCCGATGACGGCGACACCTTGCGCTGCGAAGAAGGGTGTTAAGCCATGCTGCATGAAGTTCCTCCTGATGCGCATCGGGATTTCGGATAGCAAAAATTATTGTAGCGAAATTGAGTTGATTTATATAGTGAGATAAATAACAAGATTCACGTCAGACCGCATTATTTTGTTCATCATCATGAGATCTGACGCTGTAATCGGATGCTGAGTTTTACTCTTCCTCGAAGAGCAGGCGGGTGTCGAGGATTTGGATGGCGTCGCCGTGGACCAACCGCCGCGCGCCGGCGATTGGCTGATCGTTGAGCAGCACCGGCGCCTCGCTGAAGAGCACCTCGATAAAATAGCCGACCTTTGCAGAGCGGATCCAGACCTCAACCGCTCCCGGGGGAGCCGAGGGGATATAGACCGCATCTTCAGGATCACTGCCGATGTGCAGCGGGCGATCGCGGCTCAGGCGTTTGACTGCCCTGGGCAAGCCGGTGCGGATGATCTGCAGGAAAGCCTCTGCGGAGGCAGGCTGCGCAGAAGTCGGGGGAATCTGGCTGGCGGTTCTCAACCGTTCGATCAAGGATTCCAGGCGGGGTTTGATTTGCGTTCCAGCCTCCCCGATGGTGTGAAACAAGGCCCGCAGGCGGCCGGCAATTGCTGAAAGGGAAGATCGGATCGACCTATCTATTTTCACGCGGCGCAAAGGAAGGCTCCTGCCTCCCAGCAGGCTCACGGTTGAAATCACCAGCAGCACAAGGCTTCCGAGGATCACGAAGGCGATGCGGTTATTCAGCCAGAGCGCCAGGGATTTGGCGTGGGTGTAGCCCCAACGCTGAGCAGTCTGGCGAGCCTGACCAATAATTGAATGGAGCTCATTCAATACGATCGCCTCATTGGCAAATTGGATTTCGAGCGATTCGCACAACGGTGGTAATTGCGACCAGGAATGGGCTGCAAGCGCATAGTAGAGCAGCGCCGGTTCGTCCAGCGCATCTGGTGGATTGTAGACCTGCTCAAGTGCAGCGAGGATCGGCTGGAACTGAGGCGTTTCAAAGATGATATGCGCGCCGTTGGCAACCGTCCGCAGGCGCAGACGCAGGGCGTTGACCTGTTCTAATGCGGCGGGGATCTGCATGTACAGCTGGTCGAGCATGGCCGAATTACTGCCGTGCTGGCTGCGTACATCTGCCAGCAGGGGGGATAGGCTCACAGCAAGTGATTCCTGCTGAAGCGCCTGGGAGAGGGCCAGGATTTCGTCGGCCAGGCTGTCCATCAAGCTGGTGAAGGCGACCACGTCCCGGCTGGGTATCCCTTTCTCAGCGAATGCGGCGATGGCACGCTGGTCGTGCACATCGCTGTATGCGCTGTCAATGCCTTTGGCGGCGAAGAGGGCAAGATGCTCACTCAACGTAGCCGAGGTGATGTCGATCGTATCGAGATTCCGTTCCAGCGCGGGTTGTGATTCCAACAACGCGGCGACATCCTCCCCGGCCCGATGATACGGATCGATGAGAAGGACAAGCTGAGAAAGCGCAGCCATTGCCAGCAAAGATACTGCCGCGATCAGGCTGACCCAGATCAAGCCATGGAGCCCACGCTTGACCAGCTTCGGGGGCAGGTTAGGAAGCCTGAAACGAAGCGTTTGTTGTTTGCTCTGCCCGTCTGCCAGCCGGCCTGTTCTTTTTCTCTCGGTCATCTGCGGTTCTTGCGTCACTCTATCCCGGCGATTGAACCCCTGAATCTGGTAATATATTTACACATTACTAATTATAGTAATTTGGGGGAACATTACAAATGAAAGTTATTGGAGCTCAGTTAGGTGGATTGATCCAGATAGGCTCGCCAACTGGATGTTAATTCCTGACCCGGTTTGAGTTGGAAACCGCAATCTGTCCTGTCCGGGAGAATGCTATGTTAGAATGTCTTACAATGGCGCTGCCTTTGATTAAGGTCGAAAATATTTATTACAGCCACCCTGTTAACAGCGGCGAGCCGGTGCCAGCGCTGCGCGGAATTGACCTGCAAATCGAGGAGGGGGAATACGTCGCCCTGATCGGCGCGAATGGATCGGGGAAAACTACCCTGGCGCGCCATTTTAACGCACTGTTGAAGCCTGAGCGCGGGGATGTTTGGATAAACGGCATGAACACCCGCGAAGACCACAACCACCCGCAAATCCGCTCGCTGGTCGGCATGGTTTTTCAATCTCCCGAGGATCAGCTTGTGGCCACCATCCTCGAGGAGGACGTCGCCTTCGGACCGGAAAACCTCAACCTGCCGCCTGAGGAAATCCGCCAGCGGGTCAATGAAGCCCTGCGCGTGACCGGCATGTGGGAGCACCGCGAGCGCCCGCCGCACCTGCTCTCTGCCGGGCAGATGCAGCGAGCGGCGCTGGCTGGCGTGCTGGCGATGCGTCCGCGCTGCGTCATCTTCGACGAAACCACCGCCATGCTGGATCCGG
This sequence comes from Bellilinea sp., assembly GCA_034678705.1. Lineage (GTDB taxonomy): Bacteria > Chloroflexota > Anaerolineae > Anaerolineales > Anaerolineaceae > Bellilinea. The sequence goes on along the minus strand of JAXDBP010000029.1, from coordinate 34,839 downwards.
GCGGCAGGCGCATGGTCAAGGAGTTGATCCAACGGCTGCACCGCGAGGGGCTGACGGTGATTGTCATCACCCACTTCATGCAGGAGGCCGCCAACGCCGATCGGGTTGTTGTTCTCGATAACGGCCGGGTCATGCTTGACGGGACCCCGGCGCAGATCTTTTCACCTGCGTCCAGGCTGACCGAGCTGGGGCTGGACATGCCCCAGCCGATGCTGATGGCCTGCAAGCTGCACACCATCCTGCCCGAGGTGCCGGAATTTCCCCTGCATTTGATCGACCTGCTCAACGCGCTGCCTGAATATGAGGATAATCATCGCCCGCTTGCCTCGGCGGCCGATGGGCAGGCGCAGGCGGATGCCTTAGGCGGTGAAGCCCTGCTGCAGGTGATCGACCTGGAGCACGTTTATCTCAAGGGAACCCCTCTTGCGCACACCGCCCTGCGCGGGGTTTCACTGCAGGCGTTGAATCGTGGAACCCACGGATTGATTGGCGGCACCGGCTCAGGCAAATCAACACTGCTGCAGCACCTCAACGGACTGCTGCTGCCCCAGGTGGGTCAGGTGCGCGTTGGAAAATTCGATCTAAACGACACGCAGACTGACCTGAAAGCCGTGCGCCGCTACGCGGGGCTGGTTTTCCAAACCCCGGATTACCAACTCTTCGAGCAGTACGTCGGCGACGAGATTGCTTACGGGCCGCGCTTGAAAGGCGAGGAAAATGTGCGCGATACAGTACGCTGGGCGATGGAGATGGTCGGGCTGGACTTCGAGGGCTTTAAAGACCGCCTGACCTTCACCCTGAGCGGCGGCGAGCGACGCAAGGTCGCCCTGGCGTCGATCCTCGCCATGCGCCCTCAGGTGCTGCTCCTGGACGAGCCGAGCGCCGGCCTGGATCCGGTCTCGCGCCGGTCGGTGATCAAGAACCTGCGCAAACTGCAACAGGAAGGAATGACGCTGGTGCTGTCATCGCATCACATGGAAGATGTGGCTGAACTGGCCGACCGGCTGACGGTGCTGGACCATGGCGTGGATGTGATGCAGGGCAGCAGCCAGGTAATTTTCAATTCCGTGGAGCAGCTCGAATCGTACGGTCTGGAGCCGCCGCTGGTGGCCAAAGTCGCTGCAACCATGCGGGCAAAAGGCTGGCCTTTGCCTGCAACCACCATGCGCGTGGGCAGTCTATTGAGGGGTATTCGCAGGATCACGGAGGGGGGCGGTGAATAACTTCGAGTTCCTGCGCATGGTGAATATCGGGCAATACCTGCCGTTGGATTCGTTCCTCCACCGCCGCGATCCGCGCGCGATGCTCGCTGTTTATTTTCTGCTGCTGGCAGCGACGACCTTCACCAAGAGCCTCGTCGGCATCCTGATTGCGCTGGGATTAGTGCTGATCCTGTTTGCCATCGGACGCATCCCGCTGCGCTACGCGCTGCGCGGACTGCTGCCTCCGCTGCCGTTCCTGCTCATCCTGGCGGTTTTGCAGGTTTTCATCTCCATCCATCCGCCGGATGCGCAGCCTCTTTTTGAATGGAAATTCATCAGCATCTATACCAGCGGGCTGCTGGCTGCCGGCAAACTGCTGCTGCGTTTTGTCGCACTGATTCTATTATTGAGCCTGGCGTCCTTCACCTTATCAACCTCCGAGATGATTCACGGGAGCGAGTCGCTGCTGAAACCGCTGACCTACCTGCGCATCCCGGTGCACGACCTGGTGATGGTCATCCAGGTCACTTTTCGCTTCATCCCTTTCCTGGCTCAAACGGCTGAGCGCATCGCCAAGGCGCAGGCCTCGCGCGGCGCGGAGTGGGGCACGCGCAAGGGCGGATTGCTGGCGCGGACGCGCCAGATCGTGCCGCTGATCGTGCCGCTGTTCATGATCAGTCTGGAACGCGCCGAAACGATGGCGCTGGCTATGGATGCGCGCGGATACGGCAGCAATCCGCGGCGCAGCTCAATGATCGTGCTGCGTTTCACCTGGCAGGATGGCGTGGTGATTCTGCTGGCTGCCGCCGCAGGCGCGGCGATTCTGCTGCTCGGCTGAGCGCCGACAGCCTGGATTAAAGATCCGCGCCTTGGCGCTTTTTGATTGTGATTTGCCGCCAGGCAGCCACTACGATCAGGGTGATCAACGCGGAAGCGCCGGCCTCCGGCAGGCCGTTGGCGATCGCAATCGCGGGCAAGGCTGCCCAGGGGACGAACCCGAGCACGCCGATCATGCCCAGCACCAGGATCGTGTTGGTCAGGCTGCCGGCGATGCCGGCGGTGATCAGGCCGACTATCGACCATTTCTTGAGCGCCTGCCAGACCAGCCAGGCGACTGGCCCGATGAAAAGACGCGGTAAAACCGAGAGCAGCGGATTTGTGAACCAGACATCCGTTGGCCCGGTTGGCGCAACGGCGGCCTGGATCATGCTGAAAAGGCCAAAAATCAGGCCAATCCCAAGACCGACAATCGGTCCTTCCAGAATGGCGCCAATGATGACGGGGACGTGCATGATGGTCAAGGCAGCGCCGCTAAACCAGGGGATAAATCCAAGCCGGGTCAGGCCAAGCAGGATTGCGATGGCACCCAGCACACCGGTGATCACGATCTTACGAGTTCGATCTTGAGGCATGTGTCACTCCCGCTTTGTGGTGATTGCTGCTTCTCCTGAAAACAGGCGTCTGGTCGAGCTAATCAACTGACCAGGCAGCTAAGCCGCTTTTTTGGATTGTATCACAAGAGCTGCCTGATTGGAGTATGAACTGACATTTGAGATAATCCATTTCAATTTATAATGAATGGATTCTTTTGATTGCCAGAAGTGACCATCATTCTGACATCGCCCGATTCAGCCGCCGGCTGTGGTTGGACACAAACGGGTGGGAGGTGCTTTTTGGATCGTCCGGTGCGCTGGTATGACTTCATCACCATAAATATCTACTATTTTGCACTGACCACCCGCTCGCAAACAATTTCACCTTTGATCATCCCGCTGCTGGTGCAGCAGTTCGTCGGGGAGGTGAACAAGGGCAGCGCGGTCGGCACCATCCGCCTGTGGGCGCTGATGGCTGCCGTGCTGATCCAGGCGTTGATGGGCATGCTCTCCGACCGCTCGACCCACCCATGGGGGCGGCGCAGACCCTTCATCCTGGCGGGTTCGATCGGTGAACTGGTCGTCTTCGCCCTGATCGGCTTTACCGCCGGACTGGACGGGATGACCGGTTACTGGGCGCTGTTCGGCTTGTACGTCCTTTCGATGCTGTCGTCGAACACGGCCCACGCAGCCACTCAGAGTCTGATCCCTGACCTGGCGCCGGAAAGGATGCGCGGGCGTTTTTCGGGGGTCAAGGCGCTGCTCGAGCTGCCCATCCCGCTGATTTTCGTTTCCTTTGTCATGGGGCGGCTGGTCAGCCGGGGCAACCTGTGGGGCGCGTTGATCACCCTTATGGCGGTGATGGCGGTCTGCACGCTGGTTACTATGCTGGTCCGTGAAAAGCGTCTGGAAAAGCCGCCCTTCAGGCTGGAATGGCTGCCTTTTCTGCGCCTGGTGCTGATGACCGGTGCCTTTACCGCGGTCATTTTGGGCATGGGCGCGCTGGTCAAGTGGTTCATGGCGCTGCCGCTCGCGATTTCGCCTGCGCTGAAAATTGGCCTTACCTCACTCACCGGTGTGCTGGCGATGGCATTTGCCGTCGCGGTGGGTGTGTTGGCCAGCCTGCGCATCGGCGTCGGCAGAGATGCCCAATACAAGCCGTCCTTTCGCTGGTGGGTGGTCAACCGCCTGGCATTCCTGGTAGGTTCGACCAACGTCGCTACCTTCCTGGTCTTTTTCCTGCAGGAGCGGTTTAGCCATCTGCAGGGCGAGAAGGCAGCCGGCCCTGCGGCGACCATTACCATGTTCGTTGGCGTCTTCATCCTGCTGACCGCCCTGCCAAGCGGCTGGCTGGCGGACCGGCTGGGCAAGAAAATTCTGGTTGCTGCCGCCGGTTTGCTGGCGACGCTAGGAACCGCAGTAATAATCCTGATTCCATCGATGGCAGCCATGTACGTCGGTGGCTGTCTGATCGGCGCAGGTGTGGGATTGTTCTATTCAGCCAATTGGGCGCTCGGTACCGAGATCGTCCCAGTTGAGCACGCTGGACGCTTCCTTGGGCTTTCGAATCTGGCGGGCGCCGGCGCCGGCGCGATAGGTGCATACATCGGCGGACCGATTGCCGATTCGCTCGGGTACACCATCATCATGGCAATATTCGGGCTGCTCTTCTTCCTGTCGATCTTTGCTCTGCTGGGCGTTCGAGAAGAGCGCAAGCAGATCACGCAGACGATGTAGCTTTTCCAGCAATCCTGCGTCCAATGGTTGTGGTTAAATTTCTGGCTCATATGGATGGAGGAACCTGCAATGAAGGTGAATGAATCAGGCGCTGATCGGATTATCCGCATCGTTCTCGGGGCGGCCATGTTGGCGCTCGGCTGGGGCGGGGTGGTCACGGGGACGCTCGGCTGGGTGTTTAAAATTCTGGGATTCGTGCCTCTGTTAACCGGTTTGATCGGCTGGTGCCCGGCGTATGCGCTGCTGAGAATCCGCACGAATAAATAAGTTTGTAAGAAGGTGAGGCAGGCGGAATGCACTTCCTTCTTTTGCGCCCAATCTTCAGCCAACCTACACGGGAGTCCCAATTGTCATTTCGAGCGAAGCTATAAATCTTATGGCCGCTTTCGGATTTCTCCTCGCTGCGCTCGTCGAAATGACAACGTTCTTCGTCAAGGGTGGTGGGTTTCAGATGGTCGCCTGAACATCGCGTGCATATGGTCTGCGCCACCCTCAACCCAACCTACGGAGGAACTCCGATTGTCATTTCGAGCGAAGCGAGAAATCTTATAGCCGCTTCCCGATTTCCCCTCGCTGTGCATGTCGTTAGGACAACGAGCTTCTCCATGTTGGCGCCGTGGATTTAGAATCTTTTGATACGCGCGTATTCCTCGCAGGTCGAGTCAGCATTATGGTACCCGAATTGCGGAATCGTCTTACCCAGGGCAGGGTGATTTTTATTAATAATTATGATAAATTGCATAAAAATAGGCTATAATGTGCCCACAGGCGGGATTCCGCGATTGAGAAGTCGGCCTGGAACGTGACGACTCGATCCGCACCGATTCCCAACATTAAATTTCTAAATCCGGAGGATTTCAATGATCTCCAGCCTCATCCTTGCTTTACGCGAAGGTCTTGAAGCCGCGCTTATCGTCGGGATTTTGATTGGCGCGTTGAAAAAGATGGAACTCAACCGCCTGAGAGGGGTGGTTTGGGCGGGCGTGGCCAGCGCTGTGCTGGTCAGTCTTGCGGCTGCCAGCGTCCTAGCCAGGCTTGGCGCTAAATTCGAAGGCGCCGCCGAGCAAATCTTCGAAGGAGTGATGATGCTCAGCGCGGCGCTGCTGCTGACCTGGATGATCTTCTGGATGAAGCGTCAGTCGGCCGCTCTGCACAGGAATCTGGAAGCGAGTGTACGTAAATCAGCGCTTGGCAGCAGCCGCTGGGCTTTGTTCCTGATTGCCTTTACCGCCGTTGGTCGCGAAGGCATCGAGCTGGCGATTTTTCTGCTGGCCGTGCGCTACGCCACCACGCCGTTACAGACCCTGTTCGGCGCTCTGATCGGGCTGGGGCTGGCGGTGGCCCTCGGCTGGCTGTTGTTCAATGCGACTATCCGCCTGAACCTGGCCAAATTCTTCCAGGTCAGCAATATCATCCTGCTGCTCTTCGCCGCCGGTCTGGTGGCGCACGGCGTGCACGAGTTCAACGAGGCAGGCCTGATCCCGCCTGTGATCGCTCATGTCTACGACATCAACTGGCTGTTGCCCGAAAAATCCACCTTCGGGCTGATCCTGACCGCTCTGGTTGGTTACAACGGCAATCCCTCGCTGACAGAGATGATCCTATATTTGATCTATCTGCTCGGGCTGGGACTGGCTGTCGCACCCTGGCGGCGCCTCATGCCGGCTCGGGCTGGATCAGAACGCACGAAGGTCATCTGAGCGGATCTCCGAGTTTCCAAGTCCGCGAATGAAATTGAAAAGCATTCCGGCATGTGATATATATATAGTGTGAGAGTTAAAACGCTGCTTTTCTGATCCTCTACGGCTGGCGCAGCTGGAAAGGATTTTGCTGCCACAGATAACATCTACTCGTTTCTGCGAATCAGACGGAGAAAGGAGAAGGAATGACAACGTACATCCTCTTGTCGAAGATTTCCACCACTTCGGTCTCCAAAATGACGGAATTGGCGGAACTCGACCAATTGTTCGACCGGCAGTTGAGCAAAGAACTGCCCCAGGTCAGGCGCATCGCGAGCTACGCGCTGCTCGGTCCGTATGACTTCATCCATATTTTCGAGGCGCCGGATTCGATCACCGCGGCCAAGGTCGCGCTGATCGCAAATCAGTTTGGCGCGGGGACAACCCAGACGCTCACCGCCATCCCCTTCGAGGAATTCAAAAAAGCCGCCAAAGAGGTCGATCGCATCCAGGTCGCCAAACGCTGAACAACAGCTCGCAGGATCCAGCCGTGTACGAATAAAATGCCCAGACCAGGGTCGGGCTTATGCCGCCCCAGCCTGGATACCTATCCTGCCGATGATCGTAATGTACCGCTGTTCTATGCCAATCCCCCACCGAACTACGGCCCGCTGATGGTAGGATAGCCGAGGCTGCGCCAGGCGCTCAACCCGCCGCTCATGCTGGTCACCTGCTCGTAACCTGCCTGGAGCAGGATCTCGCGTCCGGACTGGCTGCGGTTGCCCGAGCGGCAGACCACTACAACGGTCTGATCCTGCGGCACCTCGGCGAGCCGGTCCGGGAGCTCGTCCAGCGGGATTAGCGTAGAGCCAGGCACGTGATACTCCGCCCATTCGTCCGGCTGGCGCACGTCGAGGATAAACGCGCCGTCTTCGCGCAGCGCGGCGGCTTCCTGCACGCTGATTTCACCTTTCAGCGTGGTGGGCGCATCGCTCTGGTTGATCAGCAGCATCACCGCGCCAAACACAACCGCGCCAATCAGGATGCCGGTGAGCCAAAATAATAAGGTGCTGGATTTTTGTTTTGGTCGATTGCGAGCCATGATTTCTCTCCAGTATTATGTAAAATCATCTGGCTTATTTGATTCCATTATTGGATAAAAGTTGCATGCCGGTTTAGGGTAGAACGTCACCAGGATTGCCTGACAATTACATATATGCAACCTGCCCGCAGATGTTAGAATTTATCTGAACAGGTCGCCGCCTCATTATACTCGTTCGATAATTGCCTCGTGAATCCTTCCAGTGAAACGATAATCCAGATAGAAAAAGGAGTAGATGCATGAGCCCTGACCAACTCGACGCTCCCGCCTTGAGCGAATCGCCGCAGGGGGAAATTGTTCAGCATGTGCTGCAGGCTGCTCTCCGCGCGGTGGATCCGGCAGCGGCGGTCGCGCGTAATCTGATCCGCGCGGGCGACTTGCTGACCGTCGGTGAAAAAACCTGGAATCTGAGCAGCATTCGTCGGGTATGGCTGGTTGGAGCGGGCAAAGCTGGTGCGCCGATGGCTCATGCGGCAGCTAAAATCCTCATTGATGTGATTTTTGCCGGGCTGGTCATTGTTAAAGAGGGCTACGCTGGTAATGCTCAGGATAGGCTGCCAGATCGGATCAAGATTGTTGAAGCCGGACATCCCTTGCCCGATGAGCGCGGATTGAAAGCCACCGGCGAGATGATTTCCCTGCTGAACAAAGCCGGCGAGGGCGACCTGGTCATCTGCCTGATCTCCGGCGGGGGTTCGGCGCTGCTGACCGCCCCTGCCGAAGGAATTACCCTGGATGACTTGCAGAAGACAACCGCCAATCTGCTGGCCTGCGGCGCATCGATCGAAGAGATCAACGCGCTGCGCAAGCACCTGGACGCGATCAAGGGCGGCGGGCTGGCTCGCGCCGCGGCGCCGGCGGAGGTGGTCACCTTGATCCTCTCCGATGTCGTCGGCGATCCTCTGGATGTGATCGCCTCGGGCCCGACCGTAGCTGACACGACGACCTATGCGGATGCGCTCGACGTCCTGGCGCGCTACCGGCTTGAAGATGACACGCCTGGCTCGATAATTAACCACCTGCGCGAAGGTAAAGCCGGTAAATGGAAGGAGACACTAAAGCCGGGGGATGCGACTTTCGATCGCGTCTATAACCGCATCATCGCCAGCAATTATCAGGCGGCCCTGGCCGGGCTGGCAGAGGCACACGCTTGTGGATTGAATCCGCTTCTTCTGACCACCTATCTGCAAGGGGAAGCGCGCCAGGTAGGGCGCAGCCTGGCGGCTGTTGCCCGCCAGCTGGCATCCAGCGAACATCCGTTGCCGCGGCCAGCCTGCATCATCGCTGGCGGGGAGAGCACGGTGGTTGTCAGTGGGAACGGCCTCGGCGGGCGCAACCTGGAGGCGGCGCTCGGCGCCGTGACCGAGATGGATGGGCTGGCAGATACCTTCCTGGTAACGCTGGCGACCGACGGCGGGGACGGCCCGACCGACGCTGCCGGGGCGGTCGTCACGGGCTCGACGCTGCGGCGCGCCCTGGAGCTCGGGATGAATCCGCAGGATTTCCTGGAGCGCAACGATTCCTATCATTTCTTCTCCGGGCTGGGGAGTTTAATCAGGACGGGGCCGACGCAGACCAACGTCAACGATCTGAATTTCCTCTTTACATTCTGACCAGCGGGGCACGACTAGGTGTCTTTTAGCGGCGCTCGCTGACCGGCTGGTGGATTGTCCGGCGCAGGCGGGCGGCGGATCAATTTAAAGCGCAGCCTGGAAAGGTATTTTCGCAGTGGGGGGATTCGCGCGAGCAATGACAAAGACAGGGTGAAACCAGCCGCCAGCGGCTTCCAGATGTCGCCGCTCAGCCGGGCGACGTCGCCCTTGGTCACCCAGGCGACGTGCAGCACTACCAGCCCTGCGGCAAGATAAACCAGCCGGTGCAGCTTTTTCCAGCGCTGTCTCATTTTCTTCTTCCAATAATTGTGCGAGGTCAACGCCAGCAGCGACAGCAGGAACAGGGCGGCCATGCCGACCAGCAGATAACGTTTCTCGACGACTGTGGCGGCTGCCTGGCGGAAATCGAAGCTGTAGTCCCAGCCGGCGTAGATCAGCAGGTGCAGACTGGCGTAGAAAAAGGCGTACAATCCCAGCGGGCGGCGCAGCTTGAGCAGACCCGGCAGCCCGAAGAGCGTGTTCAACGGTGTGCAGGCCAGCGAAAGCAGCAGCAGGATGACGGCGATGTCGCCGGTGCGCTGCTGAGCCGCCTGGACCGGATTAACCGTCAGATTATTGGTGACATACGCGATGATCAGCGCCGTCAGTGGCAGCCATCCCAGCAAGTGGACTGCCTTTTGCAGGGGTGTCCAGTGTTTCATCCCAGGTTCAGTAATTAGCCTTTAAATCCATATCCGCATATAACTGCCCAACCTGCTCGGCATAGCCGTTGAAGAGCAGCGTCTCCCGGCGCTTGGTTTCGCCGATGCGGCGCTCATCGCGCTGCGACCAGCGCGGATGCGGTACCTCAGGATTGACATTGGCGTGAAATCCGTACTCTTCAGGCGCAGCGGTCGACCAGAAGGTCGCCGGCATTTCTTCGGTGACTTCGATCTTGACGATCGACTTGCCGCTCTTAAAGCCGTATTTCCAGGGGACTGCCAGACGCAGGGGAGCGCCATTCTGCGGCGGGAGATCCTTGCCGTATAAACCGGTGACCAGTAAGGCCAGATCGTTGTTAGCCTCATCCAGGCGCAAGCCTTCGACATAAGGCCAGGCGAAAAAGATGCTGGAAACGCCGTCCATATGATCTTTGTCCAGCCTGGTGGTGAAGCTGATGTATTTCGCGCTGGTCATCGGCTCGATTTCCTTCAATAAAAGGTGGAGCGGAAAGCCAATCCAGGGGATGACCATCGACCAGCCCTCGACGCAGCGCAGCCTGTAGATCCGCTCTTCCTGAGGAAACTTTCGCAGGTCGTCGATATCGTAAACGTGTGGATTGTGGACCAGCCCGGTGACATCCACCTGCCAGGGCGAGATGGGAAAATCCTCAGCCAGTCTGGCGACGGCGCCTTTGTCCATGCTGAATTCATAGAAGTTGTTGTAATTGGTGATTTCTGCGAAGGTGTTAGCCGGGGAGCCGAGCTCGTCCACCAGGCCGTTCGCACCCGTCGGCGTGACGAGCGCGGTTTCGGTCGGCGAGGCGGGCTGGACATTGCAGGCTGCCAGCAGAGCGCTCCCTCCCGCGACCGCCGCCAGCTTCATGAACTGCCTCCGATTGAGATACACGGATTCAGGGGTGATCTCTGAGGAGGGGATGGATGGGTAAGATCGTTTCGACATGGTTTCTCCTAGTCGACCAACAGAACCGATAATACTACCGATATTATCCGATTATTACACAGGTACATGAAGCGGAGATTAAAATTGACGAATAACCTTGTACAAATACCTTCAACGAAAGGGAGTTGAAGTGCACAATTCAACCTTCAATCAACTGCGATCTTGGATGACATTCTCAGGCGGCAGATTGACAGGCGGGGCCATCGGATTCTTAAATAGGCATGTAACCGGCGATCCGCGGCTTCGGACGTCCGCCAGCGGGTGCTAGTTTGTTATCGCTTGAGTTTAATTCAAGCCCAGCAGCTCTGAATTCGGATTAGATTTAGTATAGCCGATTACATCCTTCGGGCGAAGATGCCAAGCATAACAGCCAGACCCAGGATAATCAGCAGGATCGGGCCGATCAGATTCCAGGAAAAGCCAAGCAAAGCGACGATGCCTGTGGCGATGACCAGCAGCCCAAAGACGACCAGGCCGAAAACCGCTGCTGCATTTTTTTCACTGCGGCCGGCTGTAAACAGCGCATTGATCAGTGCGCCAATGCCGGGGATCAAAATGGCAACCGCCCACCATTTATACTGGCCGAAGTAAGCCTGCGGATCGAGCCAGCCGAGGTTGTCAGCCAGAAATCCAAGGCCGAGGTAGATCGCGCCCAGCCCGATCCATAATTGTACTGAGACCATCCCGGCGTTCGCGCCCCGGGTTTCGAATCCGTTGAGAAAGAACGACACCCCGGCAGCAATGACCATCAACGGCCAGTATACAGCCCAGTCCAGCCCGAAAAGGAGAATGTAAGTAAGGGTAAGCAGGAATATGGAACCGCCGACGCCGCTGCGCACCGCGGCGTCAATCTTCCCCGAGGATCGAAAGGCGCTGAAGGCAGCGGCGAGCGATCCAAAGGCGGGAATGAGGATGAACAATGCCCACCAGTTGAAACGCTCGCCGATCAATCCGGTTTGTTGTGCGAAGATGATCAGGCCGGCGACGATCAGGACCAGGCCCCAAAAAGCACCGCTGGATTTTCGGCGCACGGGTTTCGATAGAGATGGTTCGGGGGAGAGCGGCTCAGTATTCATGGATAATATCCTTCCGGCAGTCTAAGGGGATTACTATAACCATTATACGAATTATCCACGATGAAGTTGCATTAAATGTCAAACGCCCGGGTGAGGGGGGCACCCGAACGTTTGACATTGTGATTTTAGCACAGTTTCTGATTCGGGTCAATGATGAATTGTTGATCAATTTTGTTCATCAAGAATCGCGTCTGTGATCGGAAGGATGGGCATTCATCGGCGGGGACGGCGAATCCATGAAAGGATTTTGCGGAGTGGTAATTTTCCGACCAGTATATCCGCGCATCAGCCAGCGGATGTTGATTGACGCTGACCAGCAACCATGCTATATTGTTTTCACCCGTGGATCGGATTAATTTCCACAAATAGCTGAAATATGCATGTTTGAGGAACGAGCATGTCCTCCGTGTATTCGCTCATAATTCAAGACCTCTCGTTCCGTTACCGCAGCCGGACTGAGCCGGCGATTAAGAATATATCTCTGCAAATCGAGCCAGGTCAGGTGATCCTGATCGCCGGCGCCAGCGGGTGCGGCAAGACCACCCTGGCGCGCTGTATCAACGGGCTGATCCCGCGCAGTTATAAAGGCGATCTGTCTGGCAGTGTTGTCCTGCAGGGACAGGACACTCAGGGCCTGCCTCTCGCGCGCATCTCACAACTGGTCGGGACTGTGCTGCAGGACCCCGAGCGACAGATTCTTGGCTCGATCGTGATGAACGAGGTTGCCTTCGGCCTGGAAAACCTGGCCCTGCCGCGCGACGAAATCCGGGCGAGGATCGAGCATTCGCTGGAGCGGTTGAAGATCACTCACCTGCGCGATCGGCAAACGTTTTATCTTTCGGGCGGTGAAAAACAAAAAGTGGCTCTGGCAGGCGTCCTGGCAATGCAGCCGAGCATTCTGCTGCTGGACGAACCGCTCGCCAGCCTGGATCCAGCCAGCGCCAAAGAGGCTTTACATTTATTTCGTGACCTGGCGGATGAAGGCATGACCATCCTGATGGTCGAGCACCGCGTGGAAGATGTCCTTCGTATTGGACCGGAGCGGGTACTTTTCATGAAAGATGGGGAAATTCACTATGACGGCCCGGCAGAACGATTGACCGAGAAGGTCGATTACCATCAGGTCAAACTGCCGGCGCCGATGATCATCGAGCTGGCCCGTAAAGATCCACCACCGCTCCCCTTACAGCAGTTAGCGGGTGGGGACCGGGCCGCGGCAGCACCGCTAGTCAGTTTCCGCCAGGTGGCCTTTCATTACCCGGAAGGGCCGGAGGTATTGCACGATGTCAACCTGGATATCCAGCGCGGCGACATCATCGCGGTGCTTGGACCGAACGGCGCCGGCAAGACCACCCTGGTCAAGCATGCCATTGGTCTGCTCAAGCCGACCCGTGGGCAGGTGCTGGTCAACGGACGCGACACGCGAGACGTCAGCGTGGCGGAGATCGCCAGTGTCCTCGGGTATGTATTCCAAAGCCCGAGTCATATGCTCTTCGCGCCGACCGTCTCGGAAGAGCTGGCTTTTGGGCCGCGCAATTTGAAACATGATCCTGACACGATCAGAAAGGAGGTGCAAGACGCGATCGAGATCGTCAACCTGGAGGGATTTGAGGAAATCCCCCCCTTGTCGATGTCTTTCGGTCAGCAAAAGCGGGTCAGCATCGCCGCGATTCTTGCGATGTGCTCGCGCATCCTGGTGATGGACGAACCCACAGCGGGGCAGGATTACCAGAATTACATGGATTTTGTTTCTTCGATCCTGCAATTACCAAATTTCGAAGCGATTTTATTCATCACCCACGACATCGATATGGCAGTGATCTTCGCCAACCGGGTTTGGCTGGTCAACCAGGGCGCTGTTGTCGCCGATGGCTCGCCGCAAGTAGTGCTGGGCGACCGGCAGAGGTTGATCGACAACCGCCTGGTGCCGACCTCGCTGCTGCAGGTTAATCTCGACGCATTTCCGAACACAGGGCATTTCTACCGCGCAGAAGAGTTGGCGCACCGCATTTGAGACAGCGGAAAAGCTTGCCAAAGAGCTTGCATGAAATTTGGGCAATGTGTTTGAGGAGGTGAACGATGAATAAAAAATTGTTAGCAGTCATCCTATCACTGCTGGCCGTGCTTGTTTTCTTCCTGTTGGTGGTCTGGATTGGTGGATTGATCAATCCGGATTTAAAGCTCGACGAGACCGGCGTACTGCGTTTCGCTTTCGTCGGCATCGGCCTGTTGATCGTTTTTATCATCTACCTGCTGACCCGCCAGAGCAAAATCTGGGAAGTCGGCACGCGCGAGGTCGTCTACATGGCGATCGGCGCCGCGCTCTACGCGGTGCTCTCCTTCCTCTTCAACGGGACGGTTTTCGTCGTGCCGTCGGTCAGCCAGGTGTCTCTGCGCCCGGCGATCGTCATCCCGATGTTCTTTGGATTTGCCTTTGGTCCATCAGTCGGGTTCTTCACCGGTGCGGTTGGCAACATGTTCGGCGACGCGCTGACCGGTTTTGGGCTATCCCCGCAATGGTCGGTCGGCAACGGGCTGGTCGGCATGATCGCCGGGCTTTCGATGCTGTTTGCTGACCGGAAGAAGGGCATCAATTTCGTGATGATCCTCAGCGCGGTGGTCGTTGCGATCGCAACGGTGATTTTCTTCGTCAACCGCGGCGCGCCCAACATGATGTTCTTTGACCCGGAAAACAACATTTTTGGCGATGCGACAATTACCATCTGGGCCGGCCTTTCGGCCGTGATCGGTCTGGCGCTCATGGTCTTGATACGCTTCCTTTTTGCTAAAAATATCGAAGTTGCCGCTGCAGTAACCTGGAGTTTACTCGGCAACTTCCTCGGCATCGGTTTTGCCGCCATTTCGGATATCTGGATCAATGGCTACCCGCCGGCGCTGGCGATCGTCGGCGAATTCATCCCCGCCGCGGGACCGAACGCGATCTTTGCAGCCATCTTCCTGCCAATTCTGGTCGTCGCCTACCTGGCTGTTCGTCGCCAGACCGGGCGCTGACACGCTTGCTTTGGGGGAAATCCGTACAGGTTCGGATTTCCCCCCTCTTGAGAATCGATCATGCTGGTTACCTGGCGCTACCGCAAACGAAAATCACTCATCCAGAGTTTTAATCCGCGGGCATGGCTGATCTTCTTCGCCTGCTTCATCGCCTGCACGGTGCTGTTTTGGGATTTTCGCTATCTGCTGGCTTTCTTCGGCATGGCGATGCTGACCGTGGTTACCTCGGGCATCCGCTGGAGCGAGATGAGACGCGCCTGGCTGTTCATCGGCGGGTTTGTCATATTTTTCTCGGTGCTGACCTTCCTGACTGGCCGGGGTGGGATCGAGCTTTATACCGAAGAGCACCTGTTTACCCGCCTGACAGCTTCCTTCACCATCCTCGGCTGGCGGCCGGCGCTCACCATCACTGCCGAGAAGACCATGTATTCCCTTTCGATGCTGGTGCGCGTCTTCAGCCTGGCTAGCATGACCATTTTAATCCCGTATTCGCTCAATCCGGCGCATTACGGCATCACCTTCCGCGGCCTGGGCTTGCCGGATAAGATCGCCTATGGCATGGATTTGACCATGCGCTTCATCCCGTCGATTGGGCGGGATTTTGCACTAACCCGCGATGCCCAGCGGGCGCGCGGTTATGAGCTGGAAAAGATCACCGGGGGTCTGATTGCCCAAATCCGCAAGCTGGCGCCGTTGATCGTGCCAGTGACCATCCACGCTATCGTCTCCAGCGAGGATATCATCGATGCAATGGACCTGCGCGCCTTCGGAGTCGGTCCGCGGGTGTGGCTGGAGCAGATCCCCATGCGCAGGCGTGATTGGGCGCTGATCGGCTTCAGTATTGGCATGGTGCTGGTATCGGTTGCGCTTTCGCTGCTGGGATTTGGAAAATTCTGGGTGCCGGGGTTTTTGATCCATTGAGTTGATAGGATTAGGCTCGAGGTCCTGTCGTTTCGAGCGAAGCGAGATATCTACTAAACGGACTTGATCAAGTTCACGCAGGGGCAATTCCACCAATGCCCCTGCGCGACTGACTAATTAATCCGTGTTGTGACCAACCAATCGCCCTTCGCCTTCCTGGATGCCTGGACGGCGTCCGGCGAGGTGACCACCACCACTGCGCCGTGCTCGCGCACTTGCTCGACCGCCCGGGCGAAGGCGCGGAAATCGGCCTGGGTCGTGGCCAGGATTTCATCGCGGCGCGCCTGGCGCTCCTCATCGCTGATGTGCAGCAGGTAGCGCAGCATCGAAGTGTAGCCCCTGGCATCCGGCAGTTGATAGGCGCCCACCTCGCCGATCGCGCCGATGATCGCGCGGGTCAATTCATCTTCGGACAAGTGGATCTCCCGCAGGAAGCGAGAGGTTTCATCGAAAATATCCA
Organism: Bellilinea sp.; assembly: GCA_034678705.1. Lineage (GTDB taxonomy): Bacteria > Chloroflexota > Anaerolineae > Anaerolineales > Anaerolineaceae > Bellilinea. The sequence goes on along the minus strand of JAXDBP010000029.1, from coordinate 19,002 downwards.
GTGTCTGAGCGAGGTTCGGATCGCGGTAAGAAAGGAAGCTGAAAGCGCCGGACTGCTGATCGAAGGTGCTGAAGCCGCCGTACGCGCCGCCCTGCACACGCACTTTATCCCACAACCAGGTCTTGCGCAGGTAAGGAACGATCACCTGAGCCGAGCCGTGCAGTTGATAGCCATGCTGGTACAGGTTGGCACCCTTGCCGACGAAATTCACCTGCGTCGGCAGGGTCAGCCCTTCGTTATCCGGGAAGGAGGATAACGCCCACCCAGGCGCAGGCGTCTCGCGCGGGGTGAAGGAATGGATAAATTCCTCGACTTGCGGCTGAACGATCTTCCAGCTCGCCTGGTCGATGGTGGCGTTTACAAGCATGCCTTGCTGGTTGATCAGCACGGCGCGGATGGATTCGAGCGCGTCCTGCACACTCGGCCAGTCATTGTTAATGCGCTCTATCAGCTTGCGCAGGAAGAAGAGCTGGTTGACGCCGCCCATCTCTTCGGCGGCCTGATCCGCCAGATTATGACGGGCTTTCAGGCGGGTGTTGACCACGCGGTGCCCGTCCTGAACCAGTCCAGCTTCCATGCCGGCTTTGGCTTCCAGGGCCATCTGGCGGATGCGCTCGCGGTTGTCCAGGCGGGCGGTGAGCAAGACATCCCTGAGCACGTCCAGCAGTTGGGGAGTCTTCGCCAGCATGGCCTTGCTGCGCAGAATCAACCAGGCGGTAGTTCCGCCGGTGTTGCGCACCGCCGATGTGAACGTGGTGGGATAAATGCCGCCGGTGTGTGTGCCGATGCGCTGCACCAGTTGGACGAAATCCAGCTCGGCGGTGCCGGTTTCGAGGAGTGCCTGGCTGAAAAGCGGCAGGTACGGCAAGGTTTCCTGGGGAAGCCGCTGCAGGTCAAAGCCGACGTCCAGATAGAGGATGCCGTTGGTGAACAAATCGTGGTAGAGGATTGTGCCTTGACCGGCTGGCTCAATTGCTAATGGGATGGTCTTGATCTGCGGTTCGAGATCCTCGCGCTGCAGGTGCGGGATGGTCGCCAGTGCTTCGGGGGAATCAGGCGTTTCCTGGCGGCGTTTTAGCTCGCGGGTGGCGGCGATGACTTCCTGGAGTTCAGCTTCGCTCATCGAGCGCCGGGCTTTCTGAAGGCGCTCGCGCTCTTTTTGGGCGCGCCTTTTACCGAGGGTCGGGTCAGGTTTGAGCAGCACTGTGGCGCGGTGTGGATTGTCGAGCAGGTAGCTGCGGATCAATCCCTCGAAGTAATCGCCTTGGGCGATTTTCGTTTTGATCGCATTCAACGGGGCTGCGAAAGCCAGCGGCTCGATCGGGTCGTGGTCGTAGAGCCAGGATTCCAGCGACCAGAGCATCAAGGCCAGACCGCGCGGAAACGAGCCGGTGTTGCTCTCGCGCAGACCAAACTCGACGGTGTTCATCGAGGAAGCGATCGTGTCCGCATCGATTCCCCTTTCGGCCAATTCGCGCAGGGTGTTGAGGATCAAATCCTGGATTTTTTCGGCGTCTTCCACGCGGATGCCGCGCAAGCCGGTGGAGAACATCATCTGGCGCAGGCTGGATTCAAAACCGACGCCGGTTAGATCTTCGCCGAGGCCCGAATCGATCAGGGCTTTGCGCAGCGGCGATGCCGGCGTTCCGATCAGGATGTGGGCGAGTATCGAGAGGGCAAGGCTGAGTTCGACGTCGCCGGCATCCGGCAGCAGCCAGTTGACGGTGACCTGGCCTTTCGGATCGGGATCCTCGCCGCTGTCGTAGCTGGCTTCCTTGTACACAGGTTTGGAAAAGGGGGATTGGAGGGCAAGGCCGGAGTCTGGCTCAATCATTTCATAACCCTGCAGCGCCCGGTCGATCAACTGCAGGCGCTCCTCGGGGTCGTCGTCGCCGTAAAAGTAGATGCGCGCGTTCGAGGGATGATAATGCAACTCGTAGAAGCGTTTGAATTCCTCATATCTCAAATCGGGGATGACCTCGGGATCGCCGCCGCTGTCATAGCGATAGCTGGTGTCGGGGAAGAGGATGTGGCGGCTCTCTTCGGCGATGACCGAGTCGGCCGAGGAGTAATCCCCCTTCATCTCGTTGAAGACCACGCCCTTGAAGGTCATCTCCTGGTCGGGCGCGTCCAGTTCGTAGTGCCAGCCTTCCTGCAGCAGGGTGTAAGGGGTGATCAGCGGATGAAAGACAGCATCGAGATAGACGTCGATGAGATTGTAGAAATCCTTCAGGTTGGTGCTGGCGACCGGATAGCAGGTCTTATCCGGATAGGTGAATGCGTTCAGGAAGGTGTTCAACGAGGCTTTGGCAAGTTCGATGAACGGCTCTTTGACAGGATATTTTTGCGAACCGCACAGGACAGAATGTTCCAGAATGTGGGCGATGCCGGTGGAGTTGGCGGGCGGGGTGCGAAAAGTGATGCCAAATACTTTATTTTCATCGCTGTTTTCAAGCGAGAGCAGCTCGGCGCCGGTGCGCTGATGACGCCAAAGCCTGGCGCGCGTGTTGTATTCTTTCACTTCAACGTCTTTAAAAAGTTCGAATCCGTGTTTGATATTCATAGTACTCCTTGCCATTAAGCAGCAGTGAAATCAGCAGCGCATCCAGTTTAATCAGGTGGAATCCAATTTTACCAGCCCTATTTCCCGTTTGTCTTCGGCAGAAGGAATATAAAGGGCAGACCGACTAAAATCAAGACTGCGCTGACTGCATAAGCCGTGCCCAGACTGAACAGGTCACCGATCCGCCCGATGATGATGGTGACGACTGAGGTGGAAATGAAGTTCACTGCCATGTAAATCCCGTTAGCCAGCGCCCGGTTTTCCGGGAAGCTCTCCTGGACGGTTGCCATGATAACCGGCGCGGTGGACAGCAGGCAAAATCCGAGGGCAAGCAGGATGGGGAACAGGATCCAACCGCGTGAACCAAGAAAGGCAAACAGGAAGATGGAGGTGAGGACGGTCGCGGCAGCGATCACCGGGCGGCGGCCCAGGCGGTCGGAGATCGAACCGCCAAGGAATGCACCGGCGACGCCGGCGGCTTCCATCACCGAGAGCGAACCGCCAGCCAGCAGCAGACTGGCACCCTGCTCGGTCATAAACGTGGGCAGAAACGTCGATACGCTGACGGTCGCAAATGCGCGGGTGAGGATGATGCCAGCCACCGGCAGCAGCACCCGGCGCATACTATTCAAAGCAGTCCGCCAGGGAATACTGGAAGGTCCGTTTACTAGCCGGTCTGGCGTGCTGCGCAGGTAGAAAAACAACACGATCGATGTGAGAATCCCGCCGATCGCCAGCCAGGGGCTTCCCTCTGGTTTGAGGTAGCGCACCGCAAACGCGATGATCACCGGCCCAAGTGTCCGCCCGAGTTCACCGCCGACCATCCAGAAGCTCATCCCCATGCCCAGCCGGTTGGCTGAAAGCCGCCCGGCGATGACCGGACCAACGGCATGGATACTGGCTGAGCTTAACCCGGCCACGATCAGCAGCATGGCCATAATGACGTAGCTCGGCGCGATACCGAGGAAGCTCATCATCACAGCGGTCACCGCCGGAGAAAGGATGACCAGCATTCGCAGGCTCGCCCGGTCAGCCAGATAACCAATCAGCGGCTGTAAAAGCGACGGCACCGTGGTGAAAACCGACAACAAGCCCGCTTCGGTTTTGGTCAAGGTGAATTTTTGAATCAGGACCGGTAAAAGCGTTGGCAGAAAAGCCTGGTAGGTGTCCTGGACTGAATGACCGCTCGATATGACCGCAACTTTGGCAGCCTGGAATTTTTCGCTTTCGACGGCCTGGCTGGCAGCCATAAAGCCTCCTGTGGTTGATGAATGCGGCCAAGAATCAGCCGCCCTCAATTATACTGTCTGCCATCCAGGAAGGTGAAATGATGCAGGTTACTGGATAAGCGCGTACTCAGATTCCTAAACGCTCCTGCTTGTTTATTCTTGCGCTGAAGGCGTGACCGATTTTCGCTCGGCTTTCTTCCTGCGCTGATCCAGCCAGAGGGCGAGGATGGCAATGCCGGTTGAAGCGAGGATGATGAACGCTGCAATCTGGTAGGTGCCCTGGATGCCCGCAACCAGCGCAGCGGAGCTGGCAGTAGTGACGTCCGTGCCGGCGGGGAGGTTCGCAAAGTCCAACACCTGGGTGGTGAATATAGCGCCAATCAGCGGCAGGCCGGTGGTGTGCCCAAGCGTGCGTGAGAGCGCCAGCAGGCCTGAAGTCACCCCCAACCTTTCGGGCGGAACGGCGCCCATAATCGCGCTGTTATTGGGTGAGGCGAACAGTCCCATGCCAATGCCGAACAAAACGATGCGCACGGCGAAATCGAGCGGGCTCATGCCTTCCCGCAGCGTGCCCAGGGCAAGAGCTCCGCAGACAATGACGATCAATCCGATCAAACTAATGCCGCGAGAGCCAAAACGGTCGGAAAGCGAGCCGGCAAGGGGGGCGATGGTGCCCATGGCAATGGGATGGACCATCATCAACAGACCGACCAGCGTGGGTGAGAGGCCCTGCACCAGTTCGAGGAAAAATGGAAAGATGAATGCGCCTGACATGACAATGAAGACCAGCCAGCCCATCACCAGGTTGAGATCGAAAAGCGTGTTGCGGAACAGGCTCAGGTCGATCATGGGTTGCTCGATCCGCATTTCTAATATTATGAAGCTGATCAGACCAACTGCGGCCGTGATCAGCAGGGCTTGCGGTGCTGCCGAGCCGAATCCAAGGCGCTGGCCGAGGGTCATGCCGAGCGCGTAGCTTCCAAGGGTGACGAACAACAACACCGCCCCAGGCAGGTCAAAGCGCTGACCGGAGTGCCGAGACGGCAGCGAGGGCAGGAAGCGGCTGACGATGACCAGCGCGGCGATGCCGATGGGCAGATTAACCAGAAAGACCCAGTGCCAGCCAATCATGCCGATGATCAGCCCGCCCAGTGGAGGGCCGAGGGCGATGCCAACCGATACAATCGTGCCTTGTATGCCCAGCGCCCGCCCTCGTTCGTATGGAGGAAACACTTCCGTGATGATCGCCATGCCGAGCGCCTGGAGCAGCGAGGCGCCCAGGCCCTGCAGCGCGCGGAAGGCGATCAACGCGTTGACGCTCGGTGAAAGGGCGCACAATAATGAGCCGATCGTAAACAGACCCATGCCCGTCATGTACAGCTTTTTCTTATCGTACATATCCCCCAGCCGGGCCGCTCCGAGGATCAGCGAGGCGATCACCACCAGATAGCTGATTACTACCCACTGGACTGTGGCAAAATCGGTGTCAAAGGCTTCGACGAGCGTGGGCAGGGATATATTTACAATGCTCGAATCCAGAGTTGCCATCAGCATTCCCATGCCGACGCCAGCCATGACCAGCCATTTTGTGGCAATGCCGTTTGCTTTGATCGGGGGAGCTGGTTCCATCTGTGATCTAATCCAAAAAGAAGCGATGATCCACACGCACGCGCATCATTAAATCACCTGGACAGCGCTTGAACCCCGTCCAGGTGGGTACATTATAATGTTTTTTCTTGAAAAGAAGCCGCTACGCCGGGAAAAAAGTCCAGCCGGCTTGCGTGGAACGTAGAATTCGCGGATTGTGCGGATCGCTTTCCAGCTTCTCGCGCAGGCTGGTCACTGCGCTTTCGACCAGCGCCCGGCGCGTCGCCAGGGGAAGAGGTTCGCGCCCCCAGACAGCCTCGTAAAGGTCCAACAGGTTTATTTCCAGGAACGCATTATCCATCAGTTTGGTCAGCAGGCGCAGTTCGTTCGAGGTCATCTCGATCGCCTTCCCGCGGAAGGTCAGCAAGCTTTTTTCGAAGTCGATCTGGTAATCCTTTCGCCAGCTGGCTTTACCGTCCTCGACAAAGCTGGTCAACTGGCGCGCCAGTCGGTCAACGCGCTCGAGCAGTTTGCTCTTACTGAATGGTTTAACGATGTAATCGTTCGCGCCAAGCAGAAAACTCTGCTCCATGATGCGCGGATCGGAGAGGGCGGTGAGCATAAGAACCGGCGCGGCTGAATAACGACGCAGAGATTCGAGCATCATCAACCCATCCAGCTCGGGCATCATGATATCAAGCAAAATCAAGTCCACTTTTTCGTGTTCGAGCAGTGTCCGCGCTGCTTTGCCAGAGGTAGCGGTCAGCAGCTTGTGCCCGCTGTCTGCGAACATCATGGATACCAGTTGGCGCGTATCCGCATCGTCATCGACCAGCAGAATTTTCAACTTTGGGGTGATAATTGGATTGACCATGAGCGGATTTCCTTGTCGAATTGAGAAATTCTCTGGAATCAAGTGAAATATTGGAAAACCGAAGCGGTTCTGTCCGTTCTGCCCTTGGACATTCCTATTTTAGATAGGATAAGCGGAAAATACAAGCAATCCGGCTGGCTATTAACACCTGAATGTGGGTAAAATATTCACCTGGGGCTGCATCGACAACTTTTGCGTACCGGCGGACGGGGGCGGATCATCCACAAGGTTTCCCATCTGCAGCTCAGGTGCGCCGATGTGGTAAAATCTCATTTCCAGTACAGCCGGACTGGATGTCGAAAGTACGTAGCTTTGCTTGAAGAAAGCCCATCGGTCATGATCAACAATCGATCCATTCCGCTCATCCGCGTCTCCGGGTCTCACCTGGAAATGGGCAGGCAGATTGGCGAAGCTTGCCGCGAACAAATTCATCACGGCATCGAGAACGCCCGCAAACTGCTCGAAGACGCCTACGATACGCTGCAACTCGACTGGGACGGGGCGCTGATCCAGGCGCGCAAGTATATGCCCTTTGCAGAGGAGCGCTATCCGCAGTATGTGGACGAGATCCGCGGCATCGCCCAGGGGGCAAACGTCAATTTCGACGATCTGGCAGTGGTGAACGCGATGGAAGCGGTGACCATGGACGCACTGCACCTGACCAAGTGCACCAGTATGGCGGTTAACCAGAGGCGGACCACCAATGAGCGTGTGCTGGTGGCGCACAACGAGGACTGGCTGCCAGAAGACGAGCCGGATGTCTACATCATCCATGCAAATCCGGATGACGAACCGCCCTTCCTGGCGATGACCTACGGCGGGCTGCTGCCGAATATTGGATTCAATGCTCATGGCATCGCCCAATGCTGTGACACGGTTTACCCGACCGACAGCCGTATTGGCATCCCGCGGGTGATCGTTTCACGCGCGGTGCTCTCTGCGCGCACACCGGCTGAAGCCATCCGCCACATGCTGGCGCCCCACCGCGCGGCTGGATACAACCACTTGCTGGCGCATGTCAGCGGAGAAATGTATTCCGTTGAAGTGTCGGCGCGCCAATTTGCTATCCTTTACTCCGAGCAGGGTATGATGGTGCACACCAACCACTACCTGGACGATCAAATGCGGCGGGTCGAGAGCGAGCCGGACGAGTTGATCAGTACCAGAGTGCGCTATTTTCGTGCCAGACGGCTGCTGGAGGAAACCGACCAGCATACCATCAAAACACTGCAATCCATCCAAAAGGATCATATCAATACGCCTGATTCGATTTGCAATCATGCCGAAGAGGGTGATCCGCTCGACCGTGAGAAGACCATCATCGCGCTCACGATCGATCTGACCAATCAACAGATGCACGCCAGCTGGGGAAATCCCTGCCAGAATATTTTCAGCACCTATCAATTGGATTCCTAACTGGCCAACATGGCGATATAAGGAGGACAGGCACGATGATCAAGCGCAGCCGAAAGAACCAGAAGCCAGCGCTGCGTTTTCCGCTGGCGCACACTTACTCGATCGTGGCGCAGGATGCGGTGACTGGTGATATGGGTGTCGCGGTGCAGTCTCACTGGTTCTCAGTCGGATCGGTGGTCGCCTGGGGTGAGCCGGGCATTGGCGTGGTGGCGACCCAGTCGATGGTGGAGATGAGCTACGGCCCCAAGGGATTGGCGTTAATGCGCGCGGGCATACCGGCTCCGGCGGCGTTGACCGCGCTGCTCCAGGCGGACGAGGGTCGCGAATCGCGCCAGGTGGCCTTTCTCGATGCCGGTAGCCGCGTGGCTGTGCATACCGGCGGGCGCTGCATCGCTGAGGCAGGGCACGAAAGCGGCCAGGGCTTTTCAGTTCAGGCGAACATGATGAAATATGCCACCGTCTGGCCGGCCATGGCAAAGGCCTACCGGGAAACACCTGGCGATCTGGTCGAGCGCATGCTTGCGGCGATGGACGCAGCCCAGGCCTGCGGAGGAGACATTCGTGGGCAGCAGAGCGCCTCGATTTTGATCGTCAAGGGAAAACCGACCGGCTCGCTCAGCGAGGACATTATCATGGACCTGCGCGTCGAAGACCACCCACAGCCGCTGGTAGAGCTGCGCCGCCTGGTTAACATTCACCGTGCTTACACTTATATGAACATGGGCGATGCATATCTTGTCGAGAACAACGTCTCGGCGGCGCTGCAGGCGTATAAGACTGCAGCGGAAATGGCTCCCGATATGGCTGAGCTGCCCTTCTGGCACGCAGTAACTCTGGCGGATATGGGCAGGGTGGAGGAAGCCCGGCCAATCTTTCGCGATGTTTTTGCCCGCAATCCCGACTGGGCGCTGCTGGTGCAGCGCCTGCCCAAGGCCGGCCTGCTTAAGGACGATCCCGATCTACTGGCGCGCATTCTATCTACATTAGATGAATGAATTTGCTGCCGCCTGCGGAGGTTGAGCCTGAGCCCCGTCCTGGTGTGATCAATACACTTACCTGGAATGGATATTGCATTGAGCGGGAAGGGTATAATTAGCCTGTGGGAGTATGATTCGATTGTTAGCCGCGAGTTAAGGCCTTAGACTGTGTTTGACATCCAGGTTTTTCCGTATCGCTCTATCGCTGGAAAAGAAGAGACCGCTTTGGCGGGCCTGTTTACATCCGCTCCGCCGCGCCGGGCGGCGCGAGGACGCGAAAATGACCAGTTAATCCTGCTACTCAGCCTGCAGGGCAGTACCTCCCTGGAGGAAGCAACCCAGCAGGAGATGCTAGAAAAGGTCGCCGGCACATATTACCGAACCAAAGGCACCGTAACTCACGCACTCAAGATAATCGTAGAGCAGTTGAATGAGCGCTTGGTCGCGCGGTCAATGCGCCTGCAAGGCAAGGGTTTGCAATTATTCGGTGTATTGAACGCGGTGGTGGTGCATGGCAAGGCGGTTTTTATCGCTCATTCTGGTCTTACGCATTCTTTTGTGCTCAACCGTGAAGCCGTGCAGATATTCTCGGGCGAAGGCGGCAGTCGTGGATTGGGGATGGGCAGGGCAGTCAATGTGCACTTTTACCGCGCCGAAGTACAGCCCGACGACCTGGTCCTGTTATGCACCCATCCGCCGACCACCTGGAATGAAAAGGCGCTGGCCGGCAGCCCACAGCTCAGCCTGGACGATCTGCGCCGCCTGTTATTGTCAGAATCGAATCGCGATATGCGCTTCGTCATGCTGCGCTTCCAACGCGGTAAGGGTGAAATCCGGCAGGCTGCGCTGCGACCGGTTGAGGGATTGCCTGCCATTCAGCCAGGGGCTGTTGCCGCGACGGAAGAAAGACCGCCCGATATACTTGCTGCTCCTGTCATCGAGCCGCCGCCGATCGCGCCTGAGCCGGAATCCCTGCCGGCGCCGCGGCCGCCGCTGGATGACCGAGCTTCCCCGTTAATCCCCGCCGCCATTGAAGAGCCGCCCGACTTTCCGCCGCATCTGGAGGTCAAAGAGGAGCTTCCAGGCGTGGAGCAGGCGCCCTGGGCAGTCGAAGAGCCCCCGGCCGTCGCCCCTGCGCGGGTCGGCGCGCCTGAAGCTGAGCGGGTGCTCCGGCGGCGTCAGGTAGACCGCCGCGCAAAGCGGACTGTATCGGCTGCGTTGTCCGGAGGGCGCACTCTGCGTGAAAAAACCGCAGCATTTCTGCACCGTTTTCTCCCGCGGGTTCTCCCGGGGCAGGCCGATACACTGCCGGCATTATCTCCAGCGGTGATGATTTTCATCGCCATTGCGGTGCCGCTCGTGATTGTCGCTGCGGCAAGCACGGCTTACATCCGCAGCGGGCGCAATGAGCAGCATCGCGCCTACCTTGCTCAGGCGCAGACGCTGCTCGACCAGGCTGCCGTGCAAAGTGATCTGACCCTCAGGCGGATCAATATGGACGCAGCCCTGGAGTGGGTGGAAAAAGCCGAAACGTATGGCAGCTCAGCCGAGTCAACCGCGATGAAGGACCAGGTTCAATCGGCGCTGGATTCGCTCGATGGGATCCGCCGCGTGAGACTGGAGCTGGCGCTGCCGAGCGGCTTCGATACCGGGGTACGCGTCACCCGCATTGTCGCCAGCCAGGCTGAAGATCTTTTCATGCTTGACGCGAACAGCGGGCGGGTCTTTCGCCTGATCTACACCCGCCCGGGTTACGAAGTGGATACCCAGTTCGTCTGCGGGCCGGGCATGCTCGGCGGGCTGATCATCGGACCGCTGGTGGATATCGCCGCTGCCCCGCCGGGTAATATGTTCGACGCTGCCGTGATGGGCATGGATGAATTTGGCAACCTGCTGTACTGCTCGGTGGTCGCCGCCAATACCACCGCGGTGACTCTGCCTGCGCCGGATGCAGGCTGGGGGAAAATTAAGGCCATTTCGGTGGACGCCAGCAGTATGCTCGTCCTCGATACAGGCGCAAATGCAGTCTGGCGTTATGAGGGTTTCAACGGCGAGTACCTCAATCCGCCGCGCTTTTTCTTCGACAGCCAGGTGCCCAACCTTTCCGGTGGGATCGATTTGTTCCAGAACCGCGATGAGCTGTTCGTCCTCAACCAGGATGGACACATGATCCAATGCACCTACAGCAACGTCTACCTGACGCCGACGCGCTGCAGCGATCCCTTCCCTTATCAGATGGCAGTCATGGGTCAGACTTCGCAGGAGGTCGTGACGCCAAACGCCCGCTTTGAACGGATGCAAGTGACCCAACCGCCCGAACCGTCGATCTATTTCATCGATTCGAGCGATCTGTCCATCTACCAGTTCTCGCTGGTGTTGAATTTCGTTGCCAAGCTGAAACCTTCCGCCGACAGCGATGCACTGCCGCAGGCGGCGCCTTCGGGATTTGTGGTCACCAGGGGACGCAACTTGATAATCGCTTTTGGCAACCAGATTTACACCGCGCCGCTGCCCGCGCCTTAGGATCGTTTGCCGCGAGAGGCCAACCAGGCGCGGATTTCTTCGGGCGGCCTGGCGTTCAAAATACTCGCCGGCGCTATCCAGGCGCGCCTGGCGACCGATACGCCATATTCCATTAACTCAAGGTCAGCCTGTGTGTGCGCGTCGGTGTTGATCGACAGTAGGATGCCCTCAGAGGCGGCACGGCGGGAGTAAATTTCGTCCAGATCCAGGCGGGTTGGGTTGGCGTTGATCTCCAGGCAGACGCCGGTTTCTTTCGCCGCGGTCAACACGGCTTCCATGTCCAGATCGGCGCCCTCACGGTTGGGCAGCAGCCGTCCGCTGGGATGCCCGATGATGTCCACGTGCGGATTGCGCATCGCCTTAATCAATCGGGCTGTGATTTCTTCGCGCGGCTGGCGCAGGCTGACGTGCAGGGATGCGATCACCAGATCGAGTCCGGCCAGCACCTCGTCGGGGTAATCGAGGCTGCCGTCGGCTTTAATCTCAACCTCGGCGCCCTGTAAAATGGTAAATTCTGCCCCGATTTGCTCCTGCAGCGCGTCGATTTCGCTGCGCTGGGCGCGAAGGCGCTCGACCGATAATCCGTTGGCAATGCCGAGCGAGCCGGTGTGGTCGGTGACAGCCAGCATTTTTAATCCGCGCTGGCGGGCAGCTTTGACCATCTCGCTGATGCTGAATGCCCCGTCGCTCCAGGTGGAGTGGCTGTGCAGCTCGGCGGTGATGTCGGCGACCTCGAGCAGCCTGGGCAGCTTTCCTTCCTGGGCAGCCTGGATTTCGCCGCGGTCCTCGCGCAGTTCGGGTGGGATCCACGGCAGGCCGAGGGCGGCGTATAACTCGGCCTCATTTGCGTAGGGCTGTAGGGCGTCATTCTGGTCGCTGATGCCGCGCTCCGAAAGCGAAAGACCCTTGCGCTGGGCCAGCTCGCGCAGGCGCACGTTGTGATCCTTGGATCCGGTGACGAACTGCAGCAGGCTGCCGTAGCGTTCCGGCGGCTGGATCCAGAGCTGGATGTTTAACCCGTTGCTTAGCTCGACGCTGGATTTGTTCTCCCCCTGTGCCAGTACGCGGTGGACCTCGGGATGGCTGACGAAGGCCTGCATAACTGGCACCGGATCTTCACAGGCGCCGACCAGGTCCAGATCGCCGATGGTGGAACGCCAGCGGCGCAGGCTGCCAGCGGCATCTGCCCGGAGCAGGCCGGGCTGTTCGCGCAGCCAATTGAGCCAGCGCAGGGCGATCGGGCGGGCAACGCCGAGCGGCATGCGCTTCGAGCGCCGGCGCAGCGCGTCGATGCCTTCGACGATGCGTTGCTCCGACTTCTCGCCCATGCCGGGCAGCCGGCGCAGGTGGCCCTCGCGGGCGGCGGCTTCCAGCTCGAAGAGCGTGGTGATGCCGGCTTCCTTCCAAAACAGGGCGGCTTTTTTGGGACCGACGTCTGGCACCTCGAGGATTTCCAGCAGGGTGGGCGGCACCTCTTCCTCCAGCCGCTCAAGAAACTCCAGCCGGCCGGTGTCGAGCAGCTCGGCGATTTTTTCGGCAATCGCCTTGCCAACGCCGGGGATACTGGTCAACTTGCCCTGGGCGTGCAGGGCAGCCGCCTCCTCGGGAGAAACCCGTAAATTTTCCGCTGCCCGGCGATAAGCCAGGGTCTTGTAGATAAGCTCCCCCTTGATTTCCATTAAATCGGCGATTTTTTCGAATACCGCGGCAAGCTCTTGATTGTCCATGCCCGTATTATACTTAATACAGATAACGAAAGGTGGAATTCATGCAGCTAGATAACATCGTCACGCCTACTATGATTATCGACCGAGAAAAAGTGACCGCCAATATCGCTCGAATGGCCGAAAAAGCGCGCAGCCAGGGCATTCGCTTCCGCCCGCACTTCAAAACGCACCAGTCGACCGCGGTCGGGGAGTGGTTCCGCCCGTATGGAGTGAAGACAATCGCGGTTTCTTCGCTGGAAATGGCGGCGTATTTCGCCGGTCACGGCTGGGAGGATATCCTGGTTGCCTTCCCGCTCAATCTGCGCCAACTGGATCTGGTGGAAGCCTTGAGCGCCAGGGTCAGGCTGGGCGTGCTGGTTGAATCAGCGCCGGCGGTCGAGGCACTCACCAGCCGGGCCGCACAGCATTTGGATGTCTGGATCAAGGTCGATTCGGGCAGCGGACGCACCGGCATCGATTGGCGCGCAGGCGAGCGGGCGCTCGAGCTCTGGAAGGCGGTATCCGCCTGCTCTCACCTGACTCCGCGCGGATTGCTGACCCATGCCGGCTACACCTATTCCGCCCGTTCGGCGGATGAAATCTGCCGGCGCTACCAGGAGGCCAACCAGCGCATGCTGGCGCTGAAAATGGAGGTCGAATCAGCCCAGAGCCTGCCGGTCGAAATCTCGGTCGGCGACACGCCCGGCTGCAGCCTGTGCGCTGAACTCGGCCCGGTCGATGAAATCCGCCCGGGCAACTTTGTCTTTTGCGACGCGCAAATGCTGCGCCTGGGCGCCTGCCGCTTCGAGCAGGTCGCGGCGGTGGTCGCCTGCCCGGTGGTCGCCCTGCACCCCGAGCGCGACGAGGCGCTGGTCTACGGCGGGGCGGTGCATCTCTCTAAAGATTACCTGATTGAGGATGGGTTAACAAAGTACGGATATGTGGTTCTGATTGGCGAGACTGGCTGGACTGGGCCGCTCGAAGGCGCCTGGGTTGCCCGCCTGTCGCAGGAACACGGCGTGCTGCACATTCCACGAGCACAGCTTGACCGGCTTCAGATCGGCGGGTTGATCGGCATCATCCCGGCTCACGTCTGTCTGACGGTCAGCGCGCTGCGCAGGTATATGACCACCAATGGAGAGGAGATCACCACATTATATTGGGCGTGATCTGGACTGGCATGCTGCCGGGATGGGTAAAAGCGCCTATAGCGATGCGCCGCGCCATGCTCTGATCAGGGGATGTTGATCAGCGGGACGGGGGTGAAGATCAGGATGAACACGATCAAGGCGAAGACCGCCAGCGCCTTACGCCTGCCGTCCAGGGGGGTGATCTGATCGAGAGGTTCGGCGTAGAACCTGCCCAGGATGAAGATCAGGAAAGCCCAAAACCACCAGCCGTTCCAGGCGAATCCGAGCAGCACCATGGCGGCCAGGATCGCGTAGAAGAGCCGCTGGGTGTTCCGCCGGCCTAGCAGCACGTAGATCGTGTGCCCGCCGTCGAGCTGCCCGGCGGGGATCAAATTCAGGGCGGTGATCAGGATGCCGCCCCAGCCGGCCCAGGCGACCGGATGCAGGCTGACGTCCAGCGCGCCGTAGGGCAGCGGCTGGCTTGTGAAGAAATAGCGCAGCCAGTACAGCGCCGGAGATAAACCCTGGAGATCGGCGGGCGCGGGCAGAAGCTGACCGAACACCGCGAACTTGGCCAGCAGATAGAGAATTGAGTTGCCTTCCATCTGCAACTGGGGCAGACCTTCGGCGGCCGGTCCGGAGGGCAGGACGTTCAGCTCGGAGAGCGACAGGCCGATCAACAGGACCGGGATGGCCACTACCAGCCCGGAGAGCGGACCGGCAAGGCCGATGTCGAGCAGCTGGCGGCGGTTCTTCGGGACACTCTTCATATTAATAAAAGCGCCCATCGTGCCGAACGGGCTAAAGGGAAAAGGCAGCGGCAGGAAATAGGGCAGGGTGACGTTAACCCCGTGCAGCCGCCCGGCGATGTAATGTCCGAATTCGTGGACGGCCAGGATGCCGAGCATGCTCACCGCGAAGGGCCAGCCCTCTCTCAGGAAAAGGCCGATAATATTAATCACTCCCTTGGGCAGCTCCCCCTCGATACTGATAAAGCCGCCGGTGATCAGCACGCTGAACAGCGTGAGGATGAACAGAATCAGATTGACCACGGGATTGGACGGTCGCGTGGCTGACTGGGCCGGCACGATCAGGACGGTCTGCCGGCCATCTTCGATGCGAAACAGCGGGGTTAGTGTGAAAGGCTTGAGCGACTCTGCCAGGGTGTCGTATGCCTGAGCTGAATCTTCGCTCAACAAACGCCCGTGATAGCGGACGATGTAACCGCTTTTTTCACTGCCCAGGGTAGTGTCATCAATGTAAAAAACTCGCCGGACGAGCGAGTCCAGTTGTTCAGAAGTGATTTCCATGTTTTCCTTGTCGTTGACCAGCTACCAATAATCGATCAGGCGGGAATGGATGGGAGTCGAACCCACCGCGGCCCGCAACGCGACCCACCACCGGTTTTGAAGACCGGGGAGCCCACCGGGACTCATCCACTCCCGGAATTAAGGATACTCGATGCATGATCATTCGTCAACTGTGTGTATCTTTTTCCAATTTGGTCAGGGGCCGATTTCCCAATCCTGGCCGCTGGCGGGGTCGAAGTTTTCCTGCTGAGAGATAATCTTATGATCACAATCCTCGGCGCGCAGGTTGTACGCCCCCGCTTCGACGAAAAACAGACGGCTGCCGGCTGGCAGCAGACCTTCGACCAGCCCGAGCTGGTCTTCTCCCCAGTCACCGGCGCCGGTTGGGGTGATATAGACAAAACAGATTTCAACCTGGGTGCGGTTGATCGCCCGCACCGGCAGCCGGTCAGGTCCGCCGATAAGCGCGGTAACACCGCTTTTTATTTCCGATGTCGAATAGACCGCCGCCTGACTACAGGAACGTACCAGCATGTCGTAGGTGCCGGATTTCAGGGTAAAGGTGTGTTCGCTCCCCGCCTTGATTACTTTTGGTTCGGTCAGCAGGTTTGCTCCCCAGCCGATAGAATTCTCAGGAGAGATGTATACCTCGCAGATGTTAACAGCAGACTGGTTGGAGACGGTGATCTCCAGCCCGTCCTCATCCTCTTGCTCGAGGACTGAACAGGCTGAAACCGCTATCAGGAGCAGACCATATAACAGAATGCGGATGATATATTTCAAAAGTGTTGATCCTCGCCAGTCAGGTTTGCTCTCATTTTATATCGATTTCTCTGCTTAAGCAAAAACTGCCTGATCGGCAGGCCGTTGAAGCGGAAAGGTTTGCCCATTTGCCTTAGGGTGAATCCGGCGTGGAAGTAGATGAGGAGCTGTTGTAAATCGATAAGGACAGGGTCAGAATAAAAATGGCAGCAGGGTTTCCATCCATGGGCGGATGAGCAGGATCATCCCCCCGCCCGCCAGCCCAAGCAGGATGCCCGCAAGGATATCCGAGAGGTAGTGCATGCCGGTCAGCACTCTGGAGAGGCTGACCGAGATAGCCCAGATGACACTCAACACTGCAAGCCAGACCGGTCCGAGCATAACGGCGAACAGCGCCAACATGGCTGCGCGCGCGGCGTGTCCAGAGGGGAAAGAATGCGGGTCAGTATTCCGGTAAATTGCGCCCCAATCGCCGGCTGGGCGTCTGCGCCGGACAAACAATTTGATCACCATCACAATTACCACCAGCAGGAGGATGGCGAGGATTAAAAATGCCGAAAGGCGGTGGTAGGCGCGGAAGAATACCCAGACCAGGGCAAGACCGGCTACCCAGAACCAGGAGTCCCCCGAATGAGCCAAAAAAGTGACCAGCTTCCAGGCGCCTGCTCGGGTCGTGTCCATCCTCAGCCGGTTGGTGGCTTTTGCATCCAATTCGAACACCTTGTCGAGCATAACCATATCCAGAAATGATGTCAACTTTACTAACGGTCAGTCTTGTGGGTGATCAGGTGTATCGATCCAATGCTCCCCAGATGTGGCAGTATACCTTGATCACTAAGAATCTGCAATTGGACGATTTCTTGCACACCTGCCGGTTAACTTAACGACTGACGCGACCTTACTTTTTTGTCAATTCGATTTGTTTTTGGATACCGTATAATCAGTTGGGGTCGTGTAAACGTCTTCGACCGCTGTCGATCCTCGCAGACGCAGCACTCGATTCAACCCAGAGCGTTCCATGCATCAGTTGGTGAAATCCGGAAAATTATTCTTTCTGCTGATCACGTCGATAGCCGCCGCACTGGTTGCCGGCGCCTGTCAGCCCCTGACTTTACAGGTGGAACCCGTTTCCGCTGAGGGTGATCTGCTCAAGGTAAAGGCGCCGGATTGCACTTACGGCGGGACGATCAAAGCCATCGAGGCGGTCGATCCATACACCGTTCGGTTCACTCTCTGCGAGCCGGATCCAGCATTCCTCTATAAGGTTGCCTTCCCGGCATTTGCCATACAGGACAAGGAATATCTGGACGAGCACAACGGCCGCTCGGCGGAGTTAAGCAAGCGCCCCAACGGCAGCGGCCCTTACCGCTTGCGCGAGTATATTCCCCGCCGGATGCTGACCTTAGAAGCCAACCCGGATTACTGGGGAGTACCTCCAAAGGAATCCCTGCTGGAGTTCCACTGGGCGCCTTCGCCGTTCGCGCGGGTGAACAAGGTCGAATTCTCTCAGGTCGACATCTCAGATCGCCCGGCGGCAGGCGCGTACGCCGAGATACGGGATAATCCTTTCCTGACACTGGTCTACCGGCCCGCTCTAAATGTATCCTATCTGGGGATGAACAATGAATATCCCCCCTTCGACGATGAGCGTGTAAGACGCGCTGTCAGCCTGTTGATCGACCGGCAAAGGATCGTCAACGATTACTACCCATTGGGTTCAACCGTCGCTGACCAGTTCCTGCCCTCCTCGATCGGCCTTGGCTACTCCCCTGGATACCCCTGGCTTGAAACGGACCTCGATGAGGGAAAAAAGCTATTGGCTGAGGCCAGCTTTGATTTTGGACAGACGCTGATCCTGGCATACTCGAACATCTCCTCGGATTATCTGCCGGATCCGGAGTTGATCGCTGCTGATATCCAGGGACAGTTGAAGAACGCCGGGATCGATGTGCAGTTGTTGCATATGTCGGAAGATGATTTTCAGAGTGCGATTGCTGAAGGCCAGCTTGCTTTTTATTTGAGCGGCTGGATGGCTGATTACCCCGATCCTTCGAATTTCTACAGCACGGTTTTCGCCCCCGAGACGAAGGCATTTGGCCATCCTTACAGTGATATTTTCTTATTGGCACGAGAAGCTGGCAGCACACCCGATCCAGATGAGCGCCAATCACGTTATGACCGGGTCAATGAGCTTCTTAAAACGCACGTCCCCGCTATCCCGCTTGCGCATGGAAATACTGCCCTGGTGACAGATCGATATGTGCAGGGTTTGATTGTTGGATCGTTAAACGAGAATCTTGAAGAAGTCAGTACCTCGAAGGAATCGTTGAGTTTTATCCAATCCTATGAGCCGTCCTCGTTGTGGCCCGGCGACGAGTCAGATACGGACACCCTGCGCATCACCCGGCTGATCTACGACACATTGGTCGAGTATGATCCCAAAGGGACGGGGATTCAGCCCGCACTTGCAAATTACTGGGAATCTAATTCAGACCGGACGGTCTGGACCTTCTACCTGCGTTTAGGGGTGAAATTCCCCAACGGCGCGGACCTGGATGCGAGCGATGTGGTTGCATCCTTCGCGGCTCAATGGGATGCGGCCAGCCCCAACCACACAGGGCACAGCGGAGAATTTGCCATATTCAGAAAGTTCTTTGGGGGATTTCTACGGTAAACGAGCGGTTTGGGCAGCGGTTCTCCCGATTTCCACTGCCCACTACCGAGAGGATGTGCCTGAGCGGGATTCGCAGGTTCTGCGAAGCTGACATGGATTGAGACCGAGAATCTTTGTGAATCCAGGTGAACTAGTTCAAACAGATGTGAGACAAAAAGAATAGACAAAAACAGACATCGGGGTCATCCTTAGAGGTGGCAACCAAGAAAGGAGTGGACCCCGATGCGGCAGATATATCTGCAAAGACAATT
>JAXDBP010000028.1:0-107201 GCA_034678705.1 Bellilinea sp. | reverse complement strand
GGAGAGAATTTACAACTACGTCAGACCACATCGTGCACTGGACAACTTATCCCCCGCAGAGTATATTCAAAATCACCACCCGACGATTTGCCCCCGACTGTCTCACATGTCCTGAACCCATACATTCCTTTGACATTCTTGCACGGCAAGACTAAAATGAAGGCAGCCAGCGGACTGCGCTGGAAAATCCAGATTCCTGAGGTGCGCATTTGAGCAACTGGGCGGGTAAATACGTCATCGGGCTGACCGGCAACATCGGTACCGGCAAGAGTGTCGTCCGCCGCATGCTCGAACACCTCGGCGCCTACGGTATAGACGCGGATGCGCTGGCCCACCGCGCGATTGCGAAAGGTGCGCCGGGCTACCCGCTGGTGATCGAGGAGTTTGGCAAGTACATCCTCGCCTCCGACGGTCAGATCGACCGCGCCCGCCTGGGTCGGCTGGTCTTCACCGATCCACAGGCGCTGACCCGCCTGGAAGCCATCGTCCATCCCCTGGTGCTGCAGGCGCTTGATTTTCTCACCCGCCGGGCTGCCCAAAAGGTGGTGGTCATCGAGGCGATCAAGCTGCTCGAGGCCAATGTACACAAATCCTGCGACGCTGTATGGGTGGTGACCGCGCCCGAGCAGGCACTGCTGAGCCGACTGGTGCAGCGGCGCGGTCTGACTGTCCAGGAAGCCCGCCGCCGGCTGGCCAACCAGTCACCACAGGAGCAGAAGGTCAAAGCTGCCCAGGTGGTCATCCACAACTCGGGCAATTTCGAAAGCACCTGGAAGAAAGTTGTCAGCGCCTGGCGAAAGTATGTGCCGGTCGCCATGGAAGAGGCCGCGCCCGCGGTCAAAGCCGTGGAAGCCGGCGCGCTGCAGGTAATCCGCGGGCGGCCGCGCGATTCGGCCGCGATCGCCGCGCTGGTCAGCAAGGTCCACGGCAGCACAAGCGCAGTCACGCCGGCTGATATCATGGAAGCGTTCGGCGAGAAGGGCTTCCTCATACTCAAATCCGGCGAAGATCTACGCGGCTTGATCGGCTGGCAGGTGGAAAATCTGGTTGCGCGCACCACCGATTTCATCATCGAGCACGGGCTGCCCCTCGAGACCGCCGTGCCGGCGCTGGTGAAGGAAATGGAGCGCGCATCCTCCGATTTACAGTGCGAGGCGTCGTTGATCTTCGTCGATCCCGCGTTGGTGCGCCATGAAGCCCTCTGGCGCAAGCTTGGCTACGCGCGCATCCGCCCGCAGGAGCTGGAAGCCCAGGCATGGCAGGACGCCGCGAAAGAATCCATGCCGGACGGCAGCGTGTTATTATTTAAAAAGTTGCGCGAAGACCGTATTCTGCGACCGATTTGATGGAATGGACTGGCTGGTACCTAATTAACCCGTGCCCGAATTACTGAACGAGCTCATCTTCATTTTCCAGCGTTTTACCTGGACAAGCGCCCTCGACCTGGTGCTGGTCACCCTGGTATTCTTCAGCATCCTGCTGCTGCTGCGCGACACCCAGGCGATCGTCCTGCTGCGCGGCGTGCTGCTGTTGATCGTCCTGCTCAGTCTGGTTACCAGCCTGATCAATCTGCCTGCCTTTTCCTGGCTGATCCAGACCATGGTGCCGACCCTGGTGCTGGCCATTCCCGTCATTTTCGCCCCGGAGATCCGCCGCGGGCTGGAGCGGCTTGGTCGGGCAGGCGCCACCCAGACGGCGTTCATCTCACGCCGGGCTGCCGCGACCGAGGCGCTGCAGCAGACCATCCATGCGGTTGTTTCGGCATGCGCGCGGCTGTCGGCGCGCCAGCACGGCGCACTGATCATCCTGCAGCGTAACGACGGTCTGCGTGATTTCGTGCGCACCGGTGTGCGCCTGGACGCGCGCGTCACCCCTGAGCTGTTATTACAAATCTTCTACCCGAATACGCCGCTGCACGATGGAGCGGCGATCATTGCTGACCACGAGGTGGTCGCGGCTGCCTGCGTCATGCCGCTCTCGTCTTCCGGCATCCTCAACCGCTCACCTGAGCGCCAGATGGGCTTGCGCCACCGCGCTGCGCTGGGCACTTCCGAGGCGACCGACGCGATCGCCGTGGTCGTTTCCGAGGAAACCGGCTCGATCTCCATCGCCCACTCCGGGCGGATGATCCGCCGGCTGGATAGCGAGCGCCTGGAAAACATCCTGCTGGCCTTCTACCAGCCTTCCCAGCCGCCGCGCACCATCCTGGATTTTTTCAAACGCTTTCCCCGACAATCCGCGGATGGAAAGCCGCACCAGGAGGATTAAGCCATGCTGGTCTTCCTGCGTAAACTAGCTCGCCTGTTACCTGCCCTGTTGACCGCCTTTATTCTTGCCATGGCGGTCTGGATTTCCGCGGTCACCTCCAACGACCCGATTGAACAGCGCACCTTTCCCAGCCCGGTGCCGATCGAGATCGTCGGGCAGGGCTCCGGGCTGGTGTTGACCAGCGGCACGCCCGGCCCGGTTTCACTGATACTCGGCGCGCCCCGCACAATCTGGGATCGCCTAACCGGCGAGCCCGGCGCGGTACGGGCGATCATCGACCTTTCGGGGGTCGGGGCCGGCACGCATACCCTGCCTGTGCAGGTGCAGATCGTACCGCGCCCGGTGCGAAAAATCAGCCAGTCTCCCATGACGCTCACACTGACGCTGGAGAACCTGGCGACTAAAGAGCTGCAGATCAACCTTGTCCAGCGTGGCTCACCCGCGACCGGCTACCTGGCTGAGACGCCCACGCTCAGCCGGCAGACGGTCATTGTCAGCGGGCCGGAACCGCTGGTGGATCGGGTGGCCGAAGTGCGGGCGATGGTCGACATCAGCCAGGCCAGTCAGACGATCAACCGCACGATCACCTTGCAGGCGCTTGACGAAAATGAGCTGCAGGTCAACAATGTCACCCTGCTGCCTGAGCAGGTGACCGTAAATCAGGTCATCACCCAGCGGTTTGGCTACCGCAACGTGGTCATCAAGGTGGTTTACACCGGCCAGGTGTCCGCCGGTTATCGCCTGACCAATATCTCAGTATTTCCGCCGGCAGTGACGGTTTTCTCCTCCTCTCCACAGGTGATCAGCGACCTGCCGGGCTATATCGAAACCCAGCCGCTGGATATTTCCAATGCGAATGATGATATGGATATTTCGCTGGCGCTCGACCTGCCAGAGGGAGTTTCGGTGGTTGGCAACCAGAACGAGGTGCTGGTGCGGGTCAGCATCGCCGCCATAGAAAGCAGCCTGACGCTTCCCAATGTTCCGGTTCAGGTCACCGGCCTTGGGCCGGGCCTGCGCGCAGTGATCTCTCCGGAAATGGTCACGGTGATCCTTTCCGGGCCGATCGCGCTGCTCGACCGGTTGAAGGTGGATGATGTGAGCATCGTCGTTGACCTGGCCAACCTGGGCATTGGTACTTACCAGATTGAGCCGGAAGTGGAAATATTGCTCAGCGAGCTGGTGGTCGAATCGATCCTGCCAGAAAGCGTCGAGGTCAGCATCGTTCGCGGCAGTGCCGCCAGTCCGTGAAATTGAGAGGATCTGTATGAGGAAACCGTTAGTTGCCCTGGTCGGGCGGCCGAACGTTGGTAAAAGTACGCTCTTCAACCGCCTGGCCGGCGAGCGCCTGGCGATTGTCGACGAGACGCCCGGCACCACCCGCGACCGGCTGATGACCGAAGGCGAGTGGAACGGGCGCGCTTTTCACGTCGTCGACACCGGCGGCATTGACCCGAGCGCAGCCTCCGGGCGCAGCGCGCCGCTCTCGCTCGGCTCGGCGGAATACATTGCCCAGATCCGCAGCCAGGCCGAGCTGGCCATCCGTGAGGCGGATGTCGTCCTGTTCCTGGTCGACGCGGCCAGCGGGGTGACCCCGGCGGACGTCGAGGTGGCCGACATCCTGCGCCGCAATCAGCGCATTGAGGGCGGGCGCACCCTCCCGCCGGTGCTGCTGGTGGTCAACAAGGCGGATAACCAGACCCTGCGCGACACTGTGCCCGAGTTCTACGAATTAGGCATGGGCGAGCCGCACCCCATCTCGGCGGTGCACGGCACCGGCACCGGCGATCTGCTGGACGTGCTGGTGGCTTCTTTCCCGCAGGAGGACAAGGAAGAAGAGGACGATTCGGTCAAGATCGCCATCGTGGGCAAGCCAAACGTGGGCAAGTCCAGCCTGCTCAACCGGCTGGTTGGAGAGGAGCGCGCCATCGTCAGCCCGATCGCCGGTACGACACGCGACGCGGTCGACACCAGGATCGTCTACGAAGGCGTCGAGATCACTCTGATCGACACAGCCGGCATTCGCCGGCGCGGCAAGATTGAGCCGGGCGTGGAAAAATACAGCGTGCTGCGCTCGCTGCGCGCCATCGAGCGGGCCGACGTGGCTCTGCTGATGATCGACGCGACCAGCGGGCTGAGCGCGCAGGACGCGCACATCGCCGGATTCATCCTCGAGGCGCAGAAGAGCACGGTGGTGCTGGTCAACAAGTGGGACGCGGTTGAAAAGGACAGCGAGACGATGCAGCAGTACACCCGCCACATCCGCGAGGAGCTGAACTTCATCGATTACGTACCGGTGCTGTTCATTTCGGCCAGGACCGGTCAGCGGGTGGAGCAGGTACTGCCGCTGGCGCTCAAGGTGCAGGAGGAGCGCCTGGCGCGGCTGACCACCGCCCAGCTCAACCGCATCATCCAGAACGCCCAGGACCGCCACGCGGCCACCTCGAGCAGCGGCAGGTCGCTGCGCATGTACTACGGTACCCAGGTGCGCTCCGATCCGCCGACGTTCATGATCTACGTCAACGACCCGAAGCTGGCCCATTTCAGCTATATTCGCTATCTTGAGAACAGCATCCGCAAGGAGTACGCCTTCACCGGCACGCCGATTCGCATCGTGCTCAAGCCGCGTCGTTGACAGGGGCAGGGGGGCGTGATAAAATTCTGCCGCTGAGCGCCCCCATCGTCTAGCGGCCCAGGACGCGGCCCTCTCAAGGCCGAAACAGGGGTTCGAGTCCCCTTGGGGGCACTAATTATTTAACATGGTGGCCCTCTCAATACCCAGGGAGGGTACAGGTGCCAAAAGCAGTGGTCGAGTCCCCTTGGGGGCACTAATTATTTAACATGGTGGCCCTCTCAATACCCCGGGAGGGTACAGGTGCCAAAACAGAGGTTCGAGTCCCCTTGGGGGCACTATTTGTATAACATGGTGGCCCTCTCAATACCCAGGGAGGGTACAGGTGCCAAAACAGGGATTTCCTGGAAAATTCATCCAGGACAGGCGAGTCCTTTTGAGGGTACTGGAACATACGGTTGAGATCTTCCTTACGGTGCTTTCTGATCTATAACTGTCCAATACGCTCCGATAGCAGAGCGGGGACCATTTTCTGGCAGAACTGTAATTTGGCTTGGTTTTTGGATTGATATCTGATATACTGTTATTGCGGTAATTCTGCATTAGCGGATTTACTCATAAAGGAGGAGTATGGAACTCACAATTCAAGTCCGAGAACGCGGTGTGATCACGCTCCCTGCCGAACTGCGGGAAAAGTACAATATCGAAAATGGAAAAATCTTCCGCCTGGTGGATCTTGACGGCATCTTTGTGTTTGTGCCTATGGTGCCAATGGTTCCGGAATTGGCTAACGAGATCGAGCGGCTTCGTTTGGAAGCCGGCTTGAGCGTCGATGAACTATTGGATGATCTCCGCAAACAGCGCGAACGGTACAATGAAGAAAAATATGGCAAAGAAACCGCCTAAACCGCGCATCTTCGTCGATGCTGATGTCCTGTTTTCAGGTGCTGCTTCGCCGAACGAACATAGTGCCGGTTTAGTTGTCCTCCGTATGGCAGAAATAAGCCTGATCGAAGCAGTGACAAGTGAGCAGGTGATCAACGAGGTCGAACGTAACCTGGCAGAAAAGATTCCGGCAGCCATGCCGGTATTCCGGTTGCTGGTGAGCCGTTGCCTGCATATAGTTCCAGATCCGTCCGTGGCTGAAATCCAGGCGTTATCACAGGCTGCCGATCCCAAGGATCTGCCGATTTTGGTTGCTGCGGTGCGTGAAGGCTGTGTTTACCTTACAACGCACAATATTCGGCATTTTCAACCCGGCGTAGCATCGATTAAAGTGCTAAAACCCGGCGACCTGGTACAGCGTGTACGCTATTTGCTATCCCAGATATCCTCAGGGTGATCGAATCGAGAGCCGGGATCTGGTCATCCCAGCCCAAGCATACCATTCCGAGGATTTGAGATTCGAATTACCAGTCATAAGCGACTTAACATCCCCTCACTTTTCCCTTATCTGGATATCTGTCTCCCTTGGGCGTGTAATGCATCCGCCGTCAGGCGGATTATTCTGATTCACTCGACAATGATCCTGGGAGAGTTCAACGACCCGCGGAAGAGATGTATCAGGCGCCGGACTCTTCAGGTTTCTGTACCGTGTATTCCAGCCAGACAATCCCGCTGGGGTACACTCGCTGAGAAGTCAGGGTGAGCATGTGCCTGGTTGCTGGTGACGGGAGCAGCGGGCGGCCCCCGCCCAGCAGGACAGGGATAATGGCCGGCTCCACGGTGTCAACGCAGCCCAAAGCCAGCAGGCTCTGGAAGAGTATGCCGCCGCCGAACAGCCAGATGTCCTTGCCGGGAAGCGATCGCATTTGATTGAGCCTTGCCTGGGCGTCATCGGAAACGATTGTAACCTTAGAGTGATCCTCCTGTCGAAGCGTGTGCGAGAAGACCAGGACGGTCTTTCCCCAGAATCCATCCGCGTCCTGCGCTAATCCCTCGTAGGTAGAACGCCCCATGAGCAGCGTGTCGAACTGGTCGAACAAGGCGGCGAAATCTATGGTTGGTTCGTCGACGATCCAGCCTGTTTTGCCGTTGACGTCGGCAATGTATCCATCCAAACTGCACGCGACCTGGTATCTGATTCTACGCATCATGACCTCCAACTTGACTCAGGACTGCCCAAAGAAATGTGCGGATATGTCAGCCGGTGATCCGTAACGAGGCAGCGCCTGACATTTGGCCTGTTGAACGGCGTAATGGGTTCTGGTCAGTCCATACGACCGCCTTACCAGGTTGGAGGGAAGACGGCGAGAAAGCAATATTCGGATAGAATTTATCGGATTATAGCAAACAACAACGAAGAGTACAATAATGGAACAAACTCAGCTGCCTTGTCTCCTAACAGATTGAGACTTCTCGATCCAGTGTGCGCCACGATCCGAACCATACGGCCTGATGTGGACTGGATATCCCGTTTCACCTTCTTTCCCACCACAGCACAATCCGGCGTGACGGTCACACCCGAAGCGCAGGCATTCATCATCTTCCTGGTGACCGGATTTATATTCTGGCGCTGACCGTCCCCATCGTCCACGGCTCAGGAAGCGGCCGTCTCGCGACTAAAACAGGGGTTTCCCGGAAAGATCATCCGCACCCTGCGGGTGTGCTGCGTCAGGACAGGCGAGTCTCCATAGGGGTGGAAAAATGAAAATCGCTGATGCCCGCCCAAATATCTATCTCATGTAATCTCGCGTCGCATCATTAGCGCGCTTAAGACAACCAGCACAATGCCGAAACCGGTGAGGATTGCCAGGTTAGGCCAGATTTCCGCCAATCCCCATCCCTTCAGCATCACGTCTCGCAGCGCAATATTGGCGTAATACATCGGCATTGCATAGGCAAAGGGTTGAAGATAGGTCGGCATATCTGAAACAGGCCAGAATGTTCCCCCCAGCAGCACTTGGGGAAAAATCACCAATGGAATGAATTGGAGCACCTGGAACTCTGTGCGGGCGAAAGCTGAAGCCAGGATGCCGAGAATCACCCCGACCACAGCCATGATGGCGACGATCAATAGAAGGAGGGCGAGGCTGCCATTGTAATGAATGCCTATCACCCAGACGGTAAAGAACAGGATCACCGCAACCTGGATCAGACCAAACAAGCCAAGGCCGAGCATGTATCCCAGAACAATTTCAAAACGGGAGGCTGGCGTGGCGGCCAGGCGCTCCATGGTCCCCTGGGAACGCTCGCGCAGGAAGGCGACGCACGCCAGAAGAAAAACGAAGAACATACCCAATAGTGCAATGTAGACCGGTGCGATGTAATCCATCGTATCGAACTGCTCCCCCCCATAGAGGTAGGCCGTCTCGACGGAGACAGGCAAAACGGCCTCGCCCGGCGTCACCTGGGAAGAACCTGGCGCGGCAAGGCCGCTCCCCGCCAGACCGGCGAGTGATTTCATGGCTGCCTGGGAGACGCTGGCAGTGATCGACATGGAGCGTGAGGGTTCCGAGCCTTCCAGCCGCAGGTGCAGTTTTACCTGGCGGCTGGTCACATAAGAGGCTGTGAAATCCTTGGGGAAAGTGATCACGGCTTTCACGGTGCCGTCCCGTAAGCGGGCATCTACTTCGCTTTGGTCCAGGTTGACCAACTGGAATGTATCTCCAGCCGCGAGTTCATCCACAATCCGTTCGCCGAGATTGATAGTACCGGCCGCGGGGGAGGATAATCCCGAATCTTCGTTTACCACGCCGATGGGAACGGGCGATGGTTTGGCGCGGAAGAGGACCGCTCCGAGAGTTACCACGAGGATCGGTGCAATTACGATCAACGCCACAGTCCGACGGTCGCGCAGCACCTGCCGCATCACCCGTATCGCCAGGGTCAGAATACGCCGCGCATTCATCGTGAACCTCCTGAGTTGCCTTCTTCTGCGAATATCAAGAAGGCCTCTTCCAGCGTGCGGGCGCCTTTACGCTCGCGCAATTCGGCGGAGGACCCTTCGGCCAGAAGCCTGCCCTGACGCATGAAACCCAGCCGGTCGCAGCGCTGCGCTTCGTCCATCACGTGGCTGGAGACGACCAGAGTGACTCCCGAATCTGCCAGCCGCCGGAAATAGGACCAGAAGGTCGCTCGCAGTTGCGGATCGACTCCCACGGTCGGTTCGTCGAGCAGCAACAGCCGCGGCCGGTGTGCCAGCGCGCATGCCAGCGAAGTCCGCTGGCGCATTCCACCTGAGAGTGTTCGCACAGGGTTGCGCGCGCGATCCTGAAGATCCACGAGAGAAATGACCTCGTCGATCCATGCTGGTTCGCGGTTGCCGCACATCTCGGCAAAGAAGGCGATATTCTCGTAGACCGTTAGTTCTTCGTACAGCGCGCTGGCCTGGGTCATGTACCCGACCTTGGAGAGAATCGCTTTGTCAGGTATGTTTTCTCCCAACAGACGGATGCTGCCTGTCGTCGGGTGAAGCAGCCCAAGGCACAGCCGGATCAGGGTGGTCTTCCCCGAACCGTTAGGCCCAATGAGACCGTAAATCTCGCCGCTTCCGATCGAGAAATTGACGCCGTCTACGGCACGGATCTTTCCGAAGTGCTTATGAAGGTTAATCGTTTCCAGGACAGGTTCGGATGTCATTGCCACCTCCAAAATAATCTTACCACTGATCTTCTCACCGGAAATTGTTGATTACAAGCCGGTCCTGGCTGTATCAGGTAAGGCAAATCGACCAACCTTCTATGCTGTCTGCAGCAAACCGGGCTTTCGACTATCGGCCGCCTGAAGCGTGCGGCCGTCCGATGGAAAGGTTGGGGATGAAACGACGCCGCGGAGGCAGCTGCCTGGCCACTTCGCTCCGTCAGCCCTCGATACGAAGAATCGATCCATATCAAACGGCATCGGTTCGCTGGATTGTCGCCGCCCGGTCGGCTTTCAGCCGCAAGCCCCGGTCATTTCCCTGAGAGTCGGAACGAGGGTTGACAGAGTGTTGCAACTCATTAGTTGGTAAGGTCAATATCTCGGTATACCCTTGATCTATAATAATCTATCCGTTATAATAATAATTATCTATAGAGAAAAATTATCACTAGAATGCTTATGACCGAACCAAAGAACCGCTTCGATGAATTGATTGCTGCGCTGAAGGAATGCGACTTCCGCCTGACCCCGCAGCGGGTCGAGCTGGTGCGCTTGATCGCTTCCAGCGAAGGACACCCCAGCGCCGCCCAGCTCTACGCCCGGATCAAGCGCCAGTTCCCTACCACCAGCCAGGCCACCGTGTACAAGACCCTGGCGCTGCTCAAGGACATGGGCCAGGTGCTGGAAATCGACCTGCACAATGACAGCCATTACGACGGCAACCGCCCGCAGCCCCACCCACACCTCATTTGCATCCAGTGCAATAAAATCATGGATGGGGATACGAATTTCGATCCGGCTGCGATCCGCAAGCTCGAGCAGACATCCGGCTACAAGATCCTGCGCACGCAGGTCTCGTTCTACGGGCTCTGCCCGGATTGCCAGGAGGAGCGAGTTTAGGTCTCATTTTTACCCGTTCATGGAGAATCGTCATTGGTTTAGACCCATCATGAGGAGGCGTTATTGGATAATCGATCACTCTTAAAGGCAAGTTGATCGTAAGGTTTGGCAGGCGGCCGGGAAGATTTCCGCCGTGTTCGCCGGACCGGTTGGTAATAAACATGATTATTGGTCAATATTCAATCAGATAAAGGAGCAGGTACAATGAGTGAAGAAAGTATGCATTCGTTCCGCCGTCCCATCGCTGGCGGCGGCACGACCAACCAGGATTGGTGGCCGAACCAGTTGAACCTCGACATCCTCCACCAGCATTCCGCCAAGTCCAATCCGATGGGGGAGGATTTCAACTATGCCGAAGAATTCAAGAAACTCGACCTGAAGGCATTAAAGCAAGACCTGCGTGACCTGATGACGAACTCGCAGGAATGGTGGCCGGCCGACTGGGGACACTACGGCGGGCTGATGATCCGCATGGCCTGGCACAGCGCCGGCACCTACCGCACCGGCGACGGGCGCGGCGGTGCGGGCAGCGGCAGCCAGCGCTTTGCCCCGCTCAACTCCTGGCCCGACAATGTCAACCTCGACAAGGCGCGCCGGCTGCTCTGGCCGGTCAAACAGAAGTACGGCCGCAGGATCTCCTGGGCCGACCTGATGATCCTGGCCGGCAACGTCGCCCTGGAATCGATGGGCTTCAAGACCTTCGGCTTCGCCGGCGGGCGCGAGGACATCTGGGAGCCGGAAAAGGACATTTACTGGGGCTCCGAGGACACCTGGCTGGGAGACAAGCGTTATTCCGGCGACCGGGATCTCGAAAATCCGCTTGCGGCTGTTCAGATGGGCCTTATCTACGTGAACCCGGAAGGGCCGAATGGGCAACCCATTCCTGCAGCATCTGGAAAGGATGTTCGCGAGACCTTCGCGCGGATGGCCATGAACGACGAAGAAACCGTCGCGCTCATTGCTGGCGGACACACCTTTGGCAAGGCCCACGGCGCGGGCGACCCGGCTCTGGTCGGTCCCGAGCCGGAAGGCGCCCCAATCGAAGATCAGGGTCTGGGCTGGAAAAACCGTTTTGGCAGCGGTAAGGGCATTCACACCACCAGCAGCGGCGTCGAAGGCGCCTGGAAGCCCAACCCGACAAAATGGGATATGGGTTATCTGAAGGTCCTCTTCAAATATGAGTGGGAGCTGGTAAAAAGCCCTGCAGGGGCCTACATCTGGCTTGCGATGGATGTCGATGAAGAGGATATGGTCGTTGACGCGCATGACCCGACAAAAAAACACCGCCCGATGATGACCACTGCCGACCTCTCCCTCAAGTTCGATCCCGCTTACAATAAAATTGCCCGGCGCTACCTGGCGAATCCCAACGAATTCGCGGATGCCTTCGCCAGGGCGTGGTTCAAGCTGACCCACCGCGACATGGGCCCCAAGTCGCGCTACCTTGGCCCGGAAGTCCCGGCTGAAGACCTGATCTGGCAGGATCCCATCCCTGCGGTCAATCACAAACTGATCGATGCGAAGGATATCGCCGCCCTCAAGGGTGAGATTCTGGCTTCGGGTCTGTCGATCCCTGAGCTGGTTGCGACCGCCTGGGCATCGGCGTCCACCTTCCGCGGCTCCGACAAGCGCGGCGGTGCCAACGGCGCGCGCATCCGCCTGGCGCCGCAAAAGGACTGGGAGGTCAACCAGCCTGCACAACTGGCGAAAGTGCTCAAGACGCTGGAGGGCATTCGGGCCGACTTCAACATGGCTCAGATGGACGGCAAGAAGGTCTCGCTGGCCGATCTGATCGTCCTGGCTGGCTGCGCTGGCGTCGAGCGGGCAGCCAGGAAAGCCGGTTACGAAGTGACAGTTCCCTTCACCCCGGGACGCATGGACGCATCGCAGGATCAGACCGATGTCGCCTCCTTCGCCGCGCTCGAACCGAAGGCGGACGGCTTCCGCAACTACCAGAAGGCGCGCTTCTCTGTATCGGCTGAGGAGATGCTTCTTGACAAGGCGCAATTGCTGACCCTGACTGCTCCTGAGATGACCGTTCTCGTCGGCGGGATGCGCGCGCTGAACGCCAATTTCGGCGGCTCCGCGCACGGCGTCTTCACCAGCCGGCCCGGGATGCTCACCAATGACTTCTTCGTTAACCTGCTCGACATGAGCACAGTGTGGAAGCCGGCAGCCGAAGGCGCGGAGGTCTACGAAGGCCGCGACCGCGCCAGCGGCGAGCTCAAATGGACCGCCACGCGGGTCGACCTGGTCTTCGGCTCGAATTCACAGCTGCGCGCCCTGGCGGAAGTTTATGCCTGCGCAGATTCTGGCGAGAAGTTCGTGCATGACTTCGTCGCCGCCTGGGACAAGGTCATGAACCTGGACCGCTTCGACCTCGCCTGATCTCGGCAATTTCCTGCTCAATTGAGTTTCAGCGCCTGCCATAAAACTTGGCAGGCGCTGAATATTGTGTCTTGTAAATATGAATTAAATCAGGATTTCCATGTCTCCATGGGGCTAATCATCGAAAAAGGGGCTTTCTGTGATCTATTGATCCCTTCCGCCCCGGGCCAGCCTGGTGATCTCCTCGCGGGTGGAATAGATTTGCACCAGCTTGCCGTCGCGCATTTGCAGCACCCGGTCGACGTATTCGACCATGCGCAGGTCGTGGGTCACCATGATCCCGGCGCGTTTCTGCTCGTGGATCAGCCCGGCAAAGGTTTCGACCACCTGATAGGCGCGTTCCGTATCCAGGCTGGCGGTCGGTTCGTCGGCCAGCACCAGGCTTGGATTGTGTATCAGCGCCCTGGCGATGGCCACGCGCTGCTGCTGCCCGCCGGACATCTGTCCGGGCAGGTTGTTCAGCCGCTCGGCCAGCCCCAGGCGCGCCAGCAGCTCGCGGGCGCGCAGCCTGCCGGCCTTATCCAGCCGCTTGTTCAGGCGCAGCATCAGTTCCACATTTTCGACCGCGCTCAAGTAGGGCACCAGGTTGTTAGCCTGGAAAGTGAAGCCGATCTTCTCGCGGCGCATTTTCACGCGTTCATCATCGCTCATGCCGGCCACGTCTTCCCCATCCAGCAGAATTTGCCCGGAGCTGGGTTTAAGCAGCGCCGCCAGCATAGAGAGCATGGTCGTTTTGCCAGAGCCGCTGGGTCCGACCAGGGCAACAAACTCGCCTGCCACAATTTGCAGGGAAACTTCATTGACGGCGTAGATCGTACCTGCTTCGATCTGATATTGCTTGACCACAGTGCGGGTCTCAAGCGCGTAGGAGGTATTGGTGTTTGTATTCATCAGTTCAACCCCAGCGCCTTGAGCGGTTCGATGCGCACCGCGTAACGGATGGATACGAGCCCGCCCAAAGGCCCGATGACCAGCAGCGCAGCGAGGGCGATCGCTGAGGTGGTCCCGTTGAAAACAATCGGCACGGTGGGTGGGAAGAAAAGCGAGAACAGATAGGTCAGCAGACCGCCGATGGCCACCCCAATCACGGTGATCACCACGATCTGGATCACCGAAGCGGCGCCAACGGCAGGATTGGATGTGCCGATAGCCTTCAACACGCCGATCTGCGAGACCTTCTGCAGGACCTGAATCTGGAAGAAGCCGCCGATGACCAGAATGCCGATGAAGAGGGTGAAGCCGCCCTGCGTGTTCAGGGTGCTCTGCTGGGCGGAATATCCCGGCAGCGCCTGAATCGCCTGTTTCAAGGTAGCGACCTCCACATTCTCCACCTGGTCGACGATTTTCTGCCGGGTGGTCTCCAGATTGTTCGGGTCTGTCAGTCTGACCGCGATGATATTGGCAGTTGTGACCTTGAACCTCAGCTCCGCTTCGGACTGCGGGCGGACGCGGTTCCAGGTGTCGAACGGGAAGAAGACGGAGGGCTGCAAGCCGAATTGCTGCCCATCAGTGATGCCGACGATTTTCATCGTGAAGAAGACGTCATCGGTGCCCTGGGTTACCCGGAAGGTCAGATCATCGCCGAGCTCCAGGTCGCTGCGGATAGCGGTGAACTTATCGATGATTACTTCATCCGTGTCCATCCCGAGCAGTTGTCTGCCCTCCACAACGGCAGGTTCACCAACATGTCCCGGCTCCACACCCAGCAGGGCGACTTTGAGCTGTTCGGTGTCATCGTTCAAGATCAGCGTGCCGTTGGCGGTGCCGATCATGCCGGCATCCGATACTCCGGCGGCCGAGCGGACCTGCTCCACCCGTTCTGTGTCCAGACGGCTGGCCTGGATCAGAAAATCTGACTTGGCCTGGTAAACGATCAGCTCGCCATTGAGCTTCGATATGTATTCGCGGTTGCCGTTGCCCAGCCCCTCGCCCAGCGCCGCGATAAACAGCACCAGCAGGGTAATCAGCGCGATGACCAGGCTGACCAGCAGGAAACGCCCGCGGTTGCGCCAGATCTCTTTCATGGCCAGGTAAGCTGAAACAGAAATGAATTGTTTCATTCGACCCCCCCGGACTGATCGTCGATTTTTTCCACACCAGGGCCGACCGGACCGTCGAAAGCGGCATTCCAACGCGTGGAAAGGACGCCGTCCAGCAGCAGTTCCAGGGGAGGGTGATCGGCGATATTATCGTAGTAATACGGCAACTGAATCTTACCATCCGTGCCGATGATAAACGTGCCGGACATTTGCATGGCGTCCTGCCCCTCTGGGGGAGGCTCCACGCGGTAGCCCTTCTCGCGGGATTTGGAGATCGCTCGCCAGATTTTGGGATTGATGGCGGTTTGGAACAGGTTGCCGCGCTCCAGCCCAAACGACGCATAAGCCTTGCGTTCAGGATCAGCCAGCACGCGCAGACCTGGCGCGAACTTCTCTGCGAAGGCGCCGGTCGCCTCGGGTGTACCCTGCATGATGACCGCGATGCCCAGGCCGGCTTTTTCGATGGCCTCCTTGCCCGCGGTCAACTCATCCAGCATTTCCTTGCACTGAGTGCAGCCGAAATGCCGGGTGAAAGCCAGCAGCAGCGGCCGGTCGGCCCACAGACTGGAAAGCTGCACTTGATTCCCCGCGGGATCGAGCAGCGTCAGGTCCGGGGCTTTACTGTTGAAGTTCAACTGCTTTTTGTTAACCATGATTCTCCTGAATACCCAAATAATAACGCTAGGATTGTACACGGGAATAGGCTGGGTGTCACGAGGGGTTTATGGGATGTACAGCCTTTTATTCTAGAATACATACCTGCGTCATCCTGAAATTCCCAAGTTGCTCGACTCAACGCCCAGTAATTATCGATCGAACTGGGGCAATGAACTCAATAGGTGAGCAATTTTGATGCGGTCGAGGTGTCTGCGTCTTGATCTATTCTACAGAGTGGATTATCACTGTAACTGCGAGCTTCCTTTCAGGGTGAACATCCGTCATGTTTCCTCGACGATGATGCTCACCGTGGATGTTTCCCCATTCGATGAGGTTGTGATCATTACCTGGCGAGTTTCGCCCTTCATAAATACCCAGTAATACATGTCCGCCTGGGTGGTTTCACTCATGACCTCCCAACCGTTTTCAGCCATTCCGGCCAGGTAGAAGTCGGCCACCTCTTTGACAGAAAGAGGAGCGGTGAAGTAAAACATGGTCATCCCCTGGCTGACCGTTTTCATCAGGTCGCCGTTGTTATCGGTCAGGATCGGGATATCGGTTGGCAGTCCTTCGATGGTGGTGAATGGACCATTCCCCTGGCTGGCTTCCATCGTGATGGCGATTTCGGGTTGGGTGGTAACAATTGATGTGGCTGCCGGTTCCAGGGTTCGATTCTGCTCCGCCGTCTCTACCATTTCGGCGGCCTTTGTTGGCTCTGTTTTTCGAGCCGCGGTGTTCGAGTCGGGGCTGTTTCCACCCAATAGTTGGATCACCAAGAAGACCACGACGGCAACGACCGCCAAGCCAGCCAGGCCGATCGCCCAAATCGGAAGCTTTTTTTTCTTTGCCGGTAGGGATGACAAGACGGTTATCGCTTGATCGGGGGTTGAGGAGACTGGCGCGCCGACCAGCAGTGTCTCCATGTCTTTGGAATCGGCCGAAAGATATGCCTGATCGCCGACCGCCAGCCTCGCCAGGACACTCGCAAATGCGCCCATATCCTGAAAACGGCTCTCTGGAGCTTTCGCCAGCGCTTTGAACAAAACCTGCTCGACGGCCTCCGGTAAATCGTGCACAAATGAGCTGGGACGTGGCAACGGATCCTGCATGTGCTTGATCAATACCGCCGCCGGCGTGTCGGCTGAGAACGGCAGGTGACCGGTGACCATCTGGAAGAAGACGATGCCCAGCGAATAAATATCGGTGCGGGCGTCCGCTTTTCCCATCCACTGCTCCGGCGCCATGTAATCCGGAGTGCCAATGCCGACTCCGGTGGCGGTCAACTGGGTGGATTCCCCTGATTCGAGGATTTTTGCAATTCCGAAATCGGAGAGCAGCGGCGAGCCGGACTCGCTGATCAGGATATTGGCAGGCTTGACGTCGCGGTGGATGACTTTACGCCGGTGGGCGTAGTCCAGCGCCTGGGCAATGGGCGCCAACAGCGCGGCTGCTTCTCGGTACGGGAGCGACCGCCCCATTTTTTCTTTCAAGGTCCCGCCGGGGACAAAAGGCATCACCAGATAGGGGGTGCCGTCCTGTTCGCCGTAATCCAATACTTTAAGAATATACGGGTGATCCAATTGAGCTAGCGCTTTGGCTTCGCGTTGGAAGCGCTTCAGGAATTCGTCCTGTTCAGTGCCTTCCTTTTTATCCGTTCGGATGATTTTGATGGCGACATTTCGTTCGAGTGTCGTATCGAAAGCCTTGTAAACCGCAGCCATTCCGCCCTGCCCAAGTGGCTCGATGATGTGGTACCTTCCAAGGTTCTGCCCAAGCAGTTTGTCCATAGAATCACCTTTGGCTGGAATATCTATTGTTTATTATGATGAGGGGGGATGATCAATCAATTATATATCTACAGGAATTTCCTGGCTGATGTTTGCCAATGTCATTTACGTATCTGCGCTGAAGAATATTATTGTTACGTAGATAAATCCGGGCAAAGACCTTTTTATGGTACAGCCATGATTGGGTATAAATCGGGATGAACTGCTCCCAGTGCTAACCGCTGCCGATGGCGTTGCCATATTCAAACCCAATCCGGTTCATTTCCTGACCGAAGGCGGGGAAAAATCCTTGTTTGCCATGCTGAAAGACCCTAAGGTCGTCTGATTCAGAAGAACGTTCAATCTGCGTAATGAGTCGGCCCTGTTATCCCCTCCGGCTGAAATCCGCAACGGCAGTCCGTTCTTGGTCTGCAGGGCCGCTTAATCAAAACTGTCCAGAGGCGGCAAACCCAATTCCTGGCACAGATGGCGAGTATCCGCGAGATGCTTCTCGGTGAGACGGGCAAATTCAAGGCACCAGAGGAACTGGTAAATCGGACGCCGTTGTTCATAGAGCGGGTTTATTGAACAGTGGGCTTTATAAGCCAACCAAAACTCATCAGCCACCATGCTTTTCCAGAGCTCCAGCCGGGCAAGATCCGTTTCGTGATACCCGGCCCACGCCTTGTCAAAATCGAGGATTGTTGCCAGGCGCCAGTAACCCTCATTGTAATGAAAGAGAACATTGTGCCAATGGAGGTCTTCATGGCAGAGGCTGGCCGTACGGATGGTATTAAAGAGCTGCTCTCGTTTCTCCACTACGCTATAGAATAACTCGCGCATCCGCTCTGATTTTATGAAAAGCCGGGACCTTTCGATCAACGCTTCGTAGAAAGAGGCGCCTTTCTGAATACTGCCATCCACCGCAAGCTCGCCAAAACCAGGGAAATGGATGGCGTGCAGCTGGCCGACAGCGTCGCCTATTTGTCGATGGGCATCGGATCGTTGTTCCGGGCTCATTTGCTCCCGGGCGACTGCCCATTCCAGCCCAGGTATGTGTGTCTTAATAAAGTAGCGCCATGGCCAGGTCTGGTAAGTCACGTCGACAGCGATCACCTCGGGCATCGGAATGGTTGTGCGCGCTGTGACGAGGTGGTGGAGCATGGCGGTCCGGTCGAACGGACAGTGAAGCGGGGCTTTGGGACCGGCAAGTTTTACGACCACCTCGAGAGAAGGGTGGCGCAACTTGATGAGCAGCACCAGATAATCGGGATGCTGGTTGCCGATGGTGGATTCGATGATCTCGACCCTGGCGCCAAAGGTTTGCCTGAGTAGCTGCAAGAGTTGATCAGGCGAGAGGAAAGGTTCGATTGCCGCCTCCGCTGATCTCATAGTACATCCTTCGACTTGACGCTCAATTCATAGACTTTGTAGGAGAGATGTTTTATCACCATCATGGACTGAGGATACGCCTATTTTCGTGTTAAGGCAATCCTGTAAAGTAACTGTTCCATCCAGGTAGATTGGCGCTTCCTTTTGAATCTGTCGAAGGTCAAAAAAACCTGACAATGTCACGGTCGTTAGGCGGCAGCTCCAGGGTGGCGGGTAATGAGAAATGTGGGAGTGATTCTGTAATCGCATTCCATGGATTGCCACCACAGATTTTTCCTCCCATTATCCCGATTGATATCCAAATGAGGATGAAGTATCAATGGTATTCGCTTATGGGGTGTGGTCGATAACCCTCTTCCAGGCGCTGGATCTCTTCGGGACTGAGCTGGACGGACAGCGCAGAAACGGCGTCCTCGATGTGTTGCAGCTTGGTAGGGCCGATGATCGGGGCAGTGACGACCGGCTTGGCGAACATCCAGGCCAGGGCTACCTGCGTCATTGGCAGGCCGCGTTCCTCAGCCAGGTTACTGACTCGCTGGGCGATCTCAAGATCTTCATCGGAATAAAATCGTTTGCCTAACTCGTCAGTTTTCGAACGCAGGGTAACAAACCTGCCCTCCGCAGGTTTTCGGGCAAGCAGCCCGCGCGCCAGCGGCGACCAGGGAATAACGGCGATCTTCTGATCCTGGCACAATGGCAGCATCTCATGTTCGACTTCGCGATTGATCAGGTTGTAATGCGGCTGCATGGATACGAAGCGCGCCCAGCCGTGCAGGTCGGAGGTGAAAAGGGCTTTGGCAAACTGCCAGGCGTGCATCGACGAAGCGCCGATGTAGCGCGCCTTGCCAGCCCGCACCACATCGTTCAGGGTTTCCAGGGTCTCTTCAATCGGGGTTTCATAATCCCAGCGATGAATTTGATACAGATCGACGTAATCCGTGCCCAGTCGCTTCAGCGAGGCGTCGATCGCGGAGAGAATGTGCTTTCGCGAAAGGCCGCGGTCGTTTGGGCCGTCGCCCACCTCAAAAAAGACCTTTGTGGCGATCACAACCTCGTCTCGTGAGGAGGCGAAGTCGCGCAGCGCCCGGCCAAGGAAGACCTCGCTCATCCCGTTGTTATAGACATTTGCGGTATCGAAGAAGTTAAATCCCTTCTCGAGCGCTTGTTTGATGATGGCGCGGCTGGCTTCCTCGTTGAGTGACCACGGTCTGGCTTCATTCGGCCCGCCAAAGCTCATACAGCCCAGGCAGATCCGCGAAACCTTCAGACCAGTCGAGCCAAATCGAACGTACTCCATGGCATACTCCTCATATTTGATATATCAGGCTCTTAAAATTTTACCCGTTTTCCGGCTCCTTTGCACTTCTAGCTTTCACGCGCCGGTACATTCAACCGAAAGCGGCAGATCCTGAGTAAATCGCCGCGATGGCGACAGAGATTGTCATCGATCCATCGGATAACGGCTGCGGATACCTGGCTGTTGCCTTCCCTCCTGCCGGATTGATGCAAAAACTGGAATGGGTGACGCGGGCAATCCGGTGCGCAGCAGAGAAATAATTTATGATAATATATACCATATTGCTAATATATGGAGGGTGTTGTGGAAACTGTATTTGCAACTGAAACCAACCTCGATCCCCAGGACTGGGATGCCCTGCGCGCCCTTGGACGTCAGATGGTCGACGATGCCCTCGACTACCTGCAACACATTCGCGAAAGACCGGTCTGGCAGCCGATCCCGGAAGAGGTGCGTGAGTTCTTCGCCGAAACCGTGCCCGTCGAAGCGCTGGGCGAGGAGCAGGCCTACCGCGAATTCAAACAGTACATCCTGGAACACCCGATGGGCAACATCCACCCACGCTTCTGGGGCTGGGTGATGGGCAACGGCATCCCCTACGCCGCGCTGGCTGAGATGCTCGGCGCGGTGGTTAACCCCAACATGGGCGGCGGGGAGCATGCCGCCAACTACGTCGAGCGCCAGGTAGTCGATTGGTGCAAGGAAATGGTCGGCTACCCGGCCGATTCGAGCGGGCTGCTGGTCAGCGGAGGCTCGATGGCCAATTACGTTGGTCTGGCCGTCGCCCGCAACGCAATGGCCGGCTTCGACGTGCGCGCCGAGGGCCTTTCAGCAACTACACAGAGGATGACCGTCTACGCCTCGACTGAAACGCACAGCAGCAACTACAAGGCGGTCGAGCAGCTCGGACTGGGGAAAAACTGGCTGCGCTTCATCCCGGTCGATGAGAATTTTCAGATCGATATCCAGGCGCTGGAAGAACAGCTAAAAAAGGACCACGCCGCTGGATACCGACCGATCTGCATCATCGCGAACGCCGGAACCACCAACACCGGTGCCATCGACGACCTGAACGCCCTGGCGGACATATGCCAGCGCGAGGGAATCTGGCTGCACGTCGACGGTGCCTTTGGTGCACTGACAGCCCTTTCGCCCAAGCACCGCCATCTGGTGTCAGGCCTGGAGCGGGCCGACTCGCTCGCCTTCGACCTGCACAAGTGGATGTACATGCCCTTCGATGTGGCCTGCGTCCTGATTCAAAATTTCAAGGATCACATCGAAACCTTCTCGGTTTCGCCGGATTATCTCTCGCACATGCCGCGCGGGCTGGCGGGCGGCCATCACGCCTGGTTTGGCGACCTGGGGCTGGAGCTGACGCGCAGCTTCCGCGCGCTCAAGGTCTGGATGACGATCAAGGCATACGGGCTGGATCATTTCAGCCGGCAGATCGAGCAGGATATCGATCACGCCCGCTACCTGGCCGGATTGATTGCCCTCCACCCGAACCTCGAGCTCCTGGCGCCGGTGCCCCTCAACATCGTCTGCTTCCGCTACACCGCACCCGGGATGGACGGCGAGGTTTTGGATGCGCTCAACCAGGAAGTGCTGATGCGCCTGCACGAGCGCGGGCTGGCGGTGCCGAGCTACACCCGCCTGAACGGCAGGTTCGCCCTGCGTGTCTCGAACACCAATCACCGCAGCACGCGTCAGGATATCGAATTCCTGACGGCAAAGGTGGTCGAAATGGCGGAGGAAGTGGTCGCCGAGAAGTTTGGCGTCTGCTGCGATTAACTCACGCCCGCCCGAGGATGCGCTCGATCTCCGCCATCTGCGCGGCGGAGAGCGGGCCGAATTCCAGCGCCCGGCAGTTCTCCTCCACCTGGGTGGTCGTTTTGAAGCCAGGGATGGGGATGGCCACCGGGCTGCGCGCCCAGATCCAGCCCAGCGCGCCCTGCGCCAGGCTGCGTCCTCCGCCGGTCAGTACCTCGCGGATGGAAGCCAGCCGGTCGAGCCAGTCTCGGGTGGGTTTGCCGTCCTTGAAGGCGGGGTGCCACTGGGCGTGGGCGCGGACGTCGTCCTCGGCAAAGGTGCTCTCGGGGGCGAACTTGCCGGTCAGCGAGCCCATGCCGAGCGGTCCGCGGTTGATCGAGGCCAGGTTGTGCTGTTCGCAGTAGGCGAGCAGCTCCAGGTTGCCGTCCAGCACGCTCAACTGCTGCTGGACGACGCCGCAGTGCGGGCTGGTGGAGAAGGCCTCCACCGCGTCGAGGCGGTCGGTGCTCCAGCCGTACGTGCGAATCTTGCCCTCCTTGACCAGTTCTTCGAGGATTTCACGAGCTTCGAGGGCGCGCTCGATCTCCAGCCCCCAGACGTGCAATTGATAGACGTCGATGTAATCGGTTTGCAGCCGCCTCAAGCTGCCCTCAAGGTTGCTGCGCAGGCGGCTGGCGACATCAGATTCCTCCTCTTTAGCGTCGTAGTGGACGACCTTCCTGCCCGCCTCGTCGATCTCGTAGCCGAATTTAGTGGCAAGGATCACCCGGTCCCGGCGGTTTTTGAATGCCTGCCCGATCAGCCGCTCGCTGTGACCGGCGCCGTAGTTGGCGGCGGTGTCGAAAAAATTCACGCCGAGATCGAATGCGCGCTGCAGGGCGCGCAGAGATTCGGCGTCATTCACACCGCTCCAGCCGGCCGGCGAGCCGTTCAGCTTCCACGGCCCGCCGATCGCCCAGCAGCCCATCCCCAAAGGACTGACCTGGATTCCCGAGCGGCCAAGAACGCGCATCATTTTTGTATTCATGATTCCCTCGCTTGGTGAGTTTATCCTGTCAATATATATGCATCAGAACAATTTTATATCGAATCTCCCGCGGCTTGGGAGGGGATCGACGACGGACGGATCAATGGATGCCCGCGAAATGATGCAGCTCATTGCATTGCCTGATTGACGATGGTCTATCCAAAAGGTATAGTATGATAAGTTGCACAGGCGATGGCGCCGTTTCGAGGATGGCTGCCAGGCGGCGGCCCACACACTCAGGAGTCGGTTTTCCATGGCAGGTTGGGCGATTAATCGATCATCAGGGTACTATCCCGCGGGCTGGTAGATAAGGGAGCGCCATGAAGAAAAATCAGCGCGGCGAAACTGAGCTGGAATTCAAACAGTGGCGGACGAAGGTTTTGAACGTCATCCTCATCGTTCTGGCTGCCGTGGCGACGCCGGCCTGGATCGCGACCTTGATCGAGGGCATCCGTACCCCGGAAAGGGCGACGGTGACCGCGGTCCTGACGGTGATTTACGTCACCATCCTCGTACTGGCGGTCTTTCGCCGCCTGGATGGAGCGGTTCGCGCCGCGGGTCTCCTGGTCGCCGGCTACATCGCCGCCGTATCGATCCTGGCTGTTTCCGGCATTTACGGTCCGGGCGTCTGGTACGCCATCGCGCTGCCCATCGTCGCGTTCATTCTGATCGGCAGTCGGGCGGGCATTATCTCCTCTGCCCTCACGGCTGTGATCGTTGGACTGGATGTGTTTCTGGTTGATCAGGGAGTCATGATCCCTTTGGAAGCAACATCCTTGAGTCCCTGGGTGAGTTACACCACCCTGTTGATGATCCTCGGCCTGATCATAGCTCTGCTCGTTGTGTACCACCGCTTTCAGGTGCAGCTGGCGCAGAAAGCGCGCGCAGCCCAGGATGAATTGCGCAGTGCCCACGCCCTGCTGGAAGAGCAAAACCTGACCCTGGAGCAGAAAGTCAGAGAACGGACGGAAGAGCTGCTCAACAGTAACAGGATTCAATCGGCATTATTTAAAATCAGTGATGCAGCCAGCGCCTCGGGAGACATGCAGGAATTCTACGGACGGCTGCACCAGATCATCGGCGAGTTGATGTATGCCCGGAACATGTTCATCGCGATCTACGATGAAACCACAGGGCTGCTCAACTTTCCTTATTTTATCGATGAGGTTGAACTTGAGGCCCCTCAGGCTGCGCCGCTGGAGAGCTTCCACGGCATGACTGCCTATATCATCCGCACCGGCAGGGTGATCAAGCACGGCAAGGAGCAATTCAACGCCCTGGTCGCGAGCGGTGAAATTGTGCCGGAAGGACCGATGAACGAAGACGGGATTGGGGCGCCGCTTAAAGTGGAAGGAAAAACACTTGGAGCCATTTTTATCCAGAGCTATACCCCTGGCATCACCTATACCGAGCAAGACGATGAAATCTTAGCATACGTCGCCCAGCATATCGCCGCCGCGCTGTCACGGGTGCGCGCGCTGGAAGCTGAGCGCCAGCGCGCCTCCGAGCTGGCGATCATCAACAGCGTCCAGGCAGGGCTGGCAAAACAGCTTGACCTGCCTTCCATCTATGAGCTGGTTGGTGAGAAAATCCGCGAAATCTTCGACGCCAATACAGTATTGCTGACGACATTTGATTTGGAGACTGATACCCAGTACCCACATTTTTATATTGAAGGGGGTACGCGTTATCACATTGGACCGGGTCCAATTTCGATCCTTTGGCGCACATTTTTGGACTACGGCAAGCCCTTGCTCGTGAATAATCATGTGGATGAATTCCTTAAACAGAATGTCCCTGAATTCAACATTATGGATTCCGTTGGCGAACCGGCCAAATGCTTATGTGTGGTACCAATCAAAATTAAGGGCACACCGCAAGGGGTGGTCTGTCTGCAGAACGTAGAGCGCGAGAATGCTTTCACCGAATCTGACGTTAATCTTTTGGAAACTCTGGCAAACAGCATGAGCGTGGCGTTAGAAAACGTCCGATTGTTCGAAGAAACCCAGCACTTGCTCCGCGAAACCGAGCAGCGCACGGCCGAGCTGATCATGATCAACAGCGTGGCCGAGGCGATGATCAAGACGCTGGAAGTGAAAAACATCACCCGCATCGTCGGCGATAAGATGCGGGAAATCTTCAACTCCAGCGCGGCGATGATCATGCTTCTGGACACGCAGACAAATCTGATCTCCGTTCCTTACGAATATGACGAAAATGAGGGCGGATACATCGAGAACGTTGAACCTTTCCCGTTGGGAACAGGACTGGCGTCCAAAGTGATTACGAACGCCCAGCCGCTGCTGCTCAACACCCTCGAGGAGGAAATCGCCAACGGCGCCTATTTCCCGCCGGAGCTGGTCGAGAAGGGCACCGGCATCGTCAGCCAGTCGTGGGTCGGCGTGCCGATCATGGCGGGCGAGCGCGTGCTGGGACTGCTGGCGTTGGCCGACAGCCGCCCGCATGCCTTCAACGATAACCACGTGCGCATCATGCAAACGCTCGCCTCCGGCGTCGGGTTCGCCATCGAAAACGCGCGCCTCTTCCAGGCGGAACAGCAGCGCGCTGCGGAACTGGCGGCGGTGAACAACGTCGCCTCCGCCCTGGCCAGCGAACTGGACCTGAGCGCGTTGATTCAACTGGTCGGCGAGCAAACCCGTTCCACCTTCGCTGCGGATATCGCTTATGTGGCGCTGCTCGATGAAGAAACCGGCATGATCCATTTCCCTTACACCTACGGCGAAGAGCTTGCGCCGATCAAGTATGGCCAGGGGTTGACCAGCCGGGTGATCCAATCCAACCAGCCGCTCCTGATCAACCAGGGGCTGGAAGAGCAGTTGCTGGAAATCGGCGCCGCGAGGATCGGCGCGCAGTCGCTTTCTTACCTGGGGGTGCCGATTGTTCTGGGCGGTAAAGCAGTCGGAGTGCTCAGCGTGCAGAGTGCGTCCAAGGAAGGCATGTTCGGTGAAGCGGACGCTTGCCTGCTGAGCACCATCGCCACCAGCGTCGGCACTGCCCTGCAGAATGCCCGCCTGTACGCGGAGGCCAAGCGCGCCCGCGCCGAGGCTGAGCAGGCCAACGCCGCGAAAAGCACCTTCCTCGCCAATATGAGCCACGAGCTGCGCACGCCGCTCAACGCCATTATCGGCTTCACCCGCATCGTCCGCCGCAAAGCCGAGGGCGCACTGC
This sequence comes from Bellilinea sp., assembly GCA_034678705.1. Classification (GTDB taxonomy): domain Bacteria; phylum Chloroflexota; class Anaerolineae; order Anaerolineales; family Anaerolineaceae; genus Bellilinea. Next base: position 81,355 of record JAXDBP010000028.1, on the reverse strand, counting down.
CCGAGAAACAAATCGAGAACCTGGACAAGGTGCTGATCAGCGCCGAGCACCTGCTCAGCCTGATCAACACCGTGCTGGACATTGCCAAGATCGAGGCCGGGCGCATGGACGTCCAGGCGGCCAACTTCCGCATCGCCGCGTTGATCGACCTGTGCGCAACCACCGCACAACCCTTGCTGCGCCCAGGGGTTGCCATCCACAAGCAGATCGACGAGGACCTCAATCTGGTTTATTCTGATCAGGAAAAGATCAAGCAGATCATCCTGAATTTGCTAAGCAATGCGGCCAAATTTACACATGCTGGCAGGATCACCCTGTCAGCCAGCCGGGAAGACAGCAATACGCTGCGCATCTCGGTCGCCGACACCGGCATCGGCATCAGCGCCAAAGCCCTGCCGCGCATCTTCAAGGAATTTCAGCAAGCGGATAACAGCACCACCCGCCAGTACGGCGGCACTGGATTGGGGCTTTCCATCAGCCGCAACCTGGCGCACCTTCTCGGCGGCGATTTGACCGTCGAGAGCGAGCCTGGGGTGGGCTCGACTTTTACTCTAACAATCCCGCTCCAACATCGCAAGGCTGCGCCTCCACCAGAAAGAGCCTACCCTTCGCAAACCTCGCGGACCGAACCGACGCCTGATCAGGAGCGCGCGGCGTCTAACGCGGCTGGGCTCACCAGGAAACTCATCCTCGTCATCGACGATGATCCGGACGCGCTTTACCTGCTGCAGGAAAACCTCGATCCGCAGGAGTTCGAACTGATTGCATCGCGAAACGGTTTGGACGGACTGCGACTGGCGCGCAGCCACAAGCCGCACGCGGTTCTTCTGGATGTGCTCATGCCCGGGATGGACGGCTGGCAGGTGCTCCACGATCTGAAAAACGATCCGCAAACCTCCCGAATTCCGGTGATATTGCTCACCATCGTGGATAAGAAAGCTTTGGGTTTCAGCCTTGGAGCATCTGCTTATCTGCTCAAGCCGCTCGATCCGGCAGAAGTCAGAGAGGCGCTCAACCAGGTCACAGGTGGGACCGCGCAGAGTCAGAAAAAGGTTCTTGTCATCGACGATGACCCGCACATCGCGGATATGCTGCGCCAATCGCTGCCGGAGACGGACTTTCGGCTTGACTCTGCGCTCGATGGCCTGGCCGGCCTTGAAGCGGTCAAGGCGAGCCGCCCGGATATCATCCTGCTCGATTTGATCATGCCGCGCCTGGATGGATTCGGCGTGATCGAGTGCCTGCGCGCCGATCCGGACACCTGCGATCTGCCCGTCATCGTGCTCACCGGCAAGGATCTGACGGTTGAGGAATCTCAGCGCTTGAACGAATCAGTTGGGCTGGTCATGAAAAAACAGGGCCGCGCTGGCGATCAACTGGTAGGGGAAATCCAAAAGGTGCTGGATCAGATACTATGTTTACCCGAAGAAAGGGCTGCAAAGTAGCGAGGAGTGTGTGTGAAAACTATCCTGATCGTGGAAGACGTGGAGCTCAATATCGATCTGCTTCGGCAAATCCTCGAGGATGACTATTTCCTGCTGGTCGCCAGGGACGGCGCCGAGGGGGTGGCTTTGAGCGACCGGCACCGGCCTGACCTGGTGTTGATGGACATCTCCCTGCCGGTGATGGACGGTTATGAGGCGACCCGGCGGATCCGCGCGAAGTTCCCTGCCCTGCCGGTCATCGGGCTTTCGGCGAATGCCATGCAGAGCGACGCTGACCGGGCTTTAGCCGCGGGGTGCAATGATTATCTGACCAAACCGGTCGATGACCGGTTGCTGCTTGAAAAGCTCGAACAATTCCTGGGGCAAGATGACTAAAGCGAAAATCCTCCTCGTCGACGATGAGCCGTTCAACATCGATTACCTTGAGCAGGAGCTCGTGGATGCTGACTACGAGACCATCTCTGCGCTCAACGGGCAGGAAGCGCTGGACTGCGTCGAATCCGATCCCCCGGACCTGATTTTGCTTGATATCATGATGCCCGTGATGGACGGCTTCGAGGTGCTGCGCAGGCTCAAGATCAATCCGAACACACGCGATATCCCGGTGATCGTCATTTCGGCTGATACGGGATTGGCCAACGTGGTCAGGGGCATCCAGCTTGGGGCGGAGGATTACCTGCCGAAACCCTTCGAGCCGACCCTCCTGCATGCCCGCGTCTCCTCCAGCCTGGCAAAGAAGCGGCTGAGCGACCTGCAGCAACGGTATCTGAAAAGCCTGGAACGCGAATTCGAGATCGCCCGCGAGATCCAGCAGGGATTTCTGCCGCCTGAACTGCCGCAGGTCAGCGGATGGGAGCTCGCCGCCTGTTTCAAAGCCGCCAAGGATGTGGCAGGGGATTTTTACGACGCATTCGAGCTGCCGGATGGCAATCTGGTCTGCCTGATCGGCGACGTGTGCGGCAAGGGGGTCGGCGCGGCGCTGTTTATGACTCTCTTCCGCAGCCTGATCCGCGCGACGGCGACCACTGATTACTTCCTTGACCGGCAGGATCGCATGAAGCTGACCCCGGCCGAACGATTGCAGCACGTTATCACTTTCACCAACAATTACATTTCTGAGACTCACGGTGAAGCGAACATGTTCGCCACGGTCTTCGCGGGCATCTTCGAGCCGCAGACCGGCCTGCTCAGCTACATCAACGCCGGCAACGAACCCCCCATGTTGATCAGAAACGGATCTGTGATCGCTTCTTTTTCGCCAAGCGGACCGGTTGTGGGGGTGATCGCGGATGCCCGGTTTGGAGTGATGGAAATCGTTTTACAGCCCGGCGACACGCTTCTGGCGTTTACGGATGGAATTACCGATGCCCTGGACGGCGAGGAGGAGGCATTCGGGATCGAACGCCTGCGCAGCGCCCTTTCCGGCTCGGACGAATCGCCGTTCGAACTGCTCGAGCGGCTGGAGCGCCAGTTGTGCGGGCACATCGGCCCCGCTGCCCAGTTCGACGATATCACCATGCTGGCGGTGCGACGGACGGGCTAAGCCGCTTTTTCGATCACGCCGTACTTATCGAGCAGTTGCACCAGGTCGAGGATTTCCGCCGCGAGGGATTCGTCGATAGCGGCCTTTCGCATAATCTCCGCCACAGACAGGGGCTGCGCCTTAGGAAAAGGCAGGTGATAGAGGAATCTGCCCTGCGGATTGGTTAACTTGATTCTTCGTTCCTGCCGGTCGCGCCCTTCACCGCTCCAGATGGTGACGCTGGCGATGGTAACGTCATTGCGGGCGGCGGCGAAGCGCGCACCGGCGTTGGCTTTCTCACGGATGGGGATGGACAGGCTGTTGTCCGTCGGCTCGCGCTTGACCTGCATCAGGTCGAGGTCGATCAGGATGCGGGTTTGTTTCAGGGCGTAGCGGAAGTAGGGCCTTTTCTTTTCGAGCACTTCTTCTTTTTCAAGCACTCCCAGCCCGGTTAGAGACTCGAGAAAATCCTGGGCGGTCTTGATATGCAGGTTGAGGCGGGCAGCTACTTCGGAGGCGGAGACAGCCTGGTAATTCACCAGTAGAGCAAAAATGTCCTCGGCGTAATCCTTCGAAAGCAGTGCGGCATATTTGGCTGCGGTACGAAAGTCCATGGCTTGCCTGCCTTATGAGAAGAAGGGGATTTTCAGCTCATCCATGCGGTCGACAGCGCGGATCCCTTCGCCCTTGCTGTGAAGATCGAGAAATTCTATGAACAACTGACCGAAGGACTGGCATAGCCGGTCGAAGGCAAGCGGCTCGCGGTATTCCAGGTAGTCCTTCTGGGCGATGTGGACCGAAACCTCGCCATCGACGTCGAAGTTGACCCAGGTAGCATCACGGTAATCGCCGAGCAGGCCGAGCAGGCGGAAGAATTCGTCGCCCATCTTGAGCGGCACCAGAGTGATGCTTTTTGCGCTGATGTACGGCAGGGCGATCATGTGTTTGGCGGCAAAGCGGGCGAAACCGCGCAGTTCGTGCAGGCTGTATTCGACCCTGCCGACCGGGCGCGGGCGGTGGGTGTAACCGTCGCCGGTCTCCTCGACCGATTCAGCCGCCAGCTCGAAGACTTCCCGCCCGCGCCATTGCAGGCGGCGGTTAATTCCAAAGAAGATCAGCAGGATGCCGAAGGTAATCGTGCCAATCATCATGGCGACCTGGAAACTGCGTTGCCCTTCCCAATTGCCAAATACATATCGCTCGCTGAGGAACCAAAACATAAAGGTAAAAAAGAAGGCCTCACAGACCACAACCAGCAGGTGAAAATTGCCAGTGCGCAGGAGCATGTACAGGTAGAACAGACCGAACAGGGCCATCATCACGGCGGCGACTTTCAAGGCAATTGTGTACTCGAATATAATGGCAATGAGAGCAAAGATGATCGGCATGGATATCGGGATGATCGCGCCGCCAATGCTGCGATCCGGTTTGAGTTTGCGTTCGAGAGCCATTTCTGCCTTTCCGAGTATATAATTCTTGTATTATATACTTCAAATTAAATAAAGTATATAACAAATGCGATATATTGTCAAGTCCCAAAACCTTGGCGGATTTGGGATGAGGTTTCGATCTGTTACAAACAACAAGAGCTGCCGGCCAGAACGATTCAACCAAGCTTACGCCTGTAAATGGCCCAGCCTTAATAATGGTGATCGTAATCGCTGATTTCAGGGATGGGTTGGTCGCGGGGACAGGCGATTACTGGATCAGCTCGCCGACCAGAAAATACCCGCTCGCGGCAGTCGCGCCAGGGATGAAGAGGGTGATGCCGGCTCCGCGCTGATTGAGCTCGGCCAGATTAAAAGGCTGCTCGGTGCTGACCTGGGATAGCCGGTATGTCGATATTGTGCAATTCGGCCATTGCAGCTCGGCGGTTTGACCGGGCTGAACAGCGGAAGCCAGCGATGCGTTCTCTCGGGATGACAGCATAACGAAGACCAGATTGACGTCGCTGCCCTTCAGCCAGTAAAGACGCTCCGGATGGCTGGTCGGGGCTTTGAACGTCCCGTCTGGTTTGGGCACCAGCGTGCGGATTTCGAAGGCCTTTGGTCCGAGCGTAAGCACCGCCTGGCAGTCGTTGCCCGGGGAGAGCACCCCCAGCAGATCGAGAATCTGCGTACGGTAGATGAGAGTGCCGCTGATGACCACCAGCACGATCAGCGCCAGGAGCGACAGCAGGAAGATGCGCACCCGCTTCAGAGGGGAGCGCCCCGCAGGCGCGGCTGGCTCTGGCGGGACGTCGAGAGCGGCTTCCTGCATCTGCCTGGTTTCAGTCTGATCTTCCTCGATCAGTTCGGCTTTGTAATCGGCAAAATCCTCAAGATCCTGCTGGGCGGCGCTTTCAGGCGCGGCTTCGATCTCGATCGGCTCGGGCCGGGCAGGGGCAGGCGCGGGTTCAGCCGCCGGCTGCTTGATTTGCTCCTGCTGCCAGGTTTTATGCACCCGGTCGAGCGCCCACTGCACGGCCTTGACGGCAGCATCACTGCCGGGGTTGATCTCCAGCGCCCGCTGAGCATACGTCAGGCCTTCTTCCGGCGGCGAGAGGGCAGCCAGGAGCAGTAAAGGCGCTTCCAGTGTTGGATCCATGCTGGCAGCCTGGTCGGCCAATTGGCGGGCAGTCTCGCGATCGCCGCGCTGCATGGCAGCCATGGCTTTTTGAAGGGTTGATCGGGCGGATTCCGGGTTTGCGTTCACGGCGGGATTGCGAAGGTTAGTTCGGCCTGGATGGTGAATCCTGGCGAATGCAATCAATCGAGAAGAGTATCATACCATGGATGGTTGCAAGGTTGAGGCCTGTGGATGTGGCAATTTTTCCGTCTCGACTGGTTGGCTGGATCAATCGCATCTGCCAATCAGCGCTCAAAGCGAGATGACTTTCTCCGCCCGGCGCTGCGCCTCGAGGATGTCGGTCATGCCGCCGATGATGCCGACCTGGACCTGATCCGTAAGGTTGAAATAATTCAGGCAGGTGCTGCACAATATCAGGCGCACGCCCTTCGCTTCCAGCGATTTGAGCGTCTCCAGCACCGGCGAGCCGCTCACCGCCAGGCGCACGCCGTCGGTGTAGAAGCAAATCGCGGCGGGGAGCACCTCATTTTCGTTCAGCAGCTTGAAATATGTGCTGATCAGCTTGAGTTGCAGCTCGGGTTCAGCGTGTCCCATGCCATAGCGGGTGATCAGGATGACCGTTTCTGAGTCGGGTGTGCTCAATGTTTCCTCCGGTAAATGATATCGGCTGCCCGCGGCTGGCCTGGGTACTCGCGTTGTTTTGATCGATTTTCATTATAATGGAATTATGGAAAAATCACGCCGCCGCTCGCCGCTGGAAATCAAGGTCACCGAAACACACATGTGCTCGGTCGACCTGCGCCTGAAAATCCTCGCGAAGGTGCCGTTCTTCCAGAATCTGCCGGCGGAGGCGCTGGTCGAGATCAACCGGCTCTTCCGCGAGATCGGCTTCGACAGCGGCGGCTACATCTGCCTGGCGGGCGACCCGGCCGAGCGCTTGTTCGTGGTGGCAGATGGGCGGGTCAAGCTGCTGCGCCACTCCCTGGCGGGCAGGGATATTCTCCTCGACCTGCTCGCCGCGGGCGAGTTCTTCGGCTCGCTTTCCATGGGGGCGCAGGACGTCTACCCGGACACAGCCCAGGCACAGACGGCTGCCTGCATCCTGGCCATCGGCAGGGAGAGTTTCCAGCAAATCCTCGAGCGCTACCCGCAGGTCGCGCTGAGCGTCATCGAGATCATGGCCTCCCGGCTGCAGGCAGCTAATGAGCGCGTGCAGCAGTTGACCGTCATGCCGGTGGAAGGGCGGATCGCTTCTGTACTGCTGATGCTCAGCCGAAAATTCGGCAAGCCGCACACCGTCGGTCGGCTGATCGAGGTGCCGCTCTCGCGAGACGACCTGGCTTCGCTGGCGGGCACAACCGGCGAATCCGCCAGCCGGGTGATGAGCCAGATGCAAAAGGATGGATTGATCGCAAGCGGCCGGCAGTGGGTGGCGGTCAATGATCAGGCCGGCCTGGAGGCGCTGGCCCGCGCGGAGGTACCGTAGCGGCGCGGGGTTGAGTCGCTGACAACAGTCGATCATCATGCCCTGCACCCTGATTGAAACCGAAAAATTTGGGCTCAGGGGATTCGTGGGGATTACCACCTGTGAATATTCCCGCGCGCCCGTAAGAACAGCATTGTGCAGTTAAATGATCTGCGTCATGGAACGATTCTCCTCCGGGGGGTAAAGTAAGGTTGCAAACGCAATCTATGCTGAGAGGAGAAATCAACCATGAAAAAGACCATTTTACGCAGCCAGGAACTGACCTGCCCTTCGTGCATCGCCAAGATCGAGAAGGCGCTGAAATCCATCGACGGCGTCTCGGATGCCCGGGTGTATTTCAGCAGCGGCAAGATCGAAGTGGCCCACGATCCCGCTAAGGTCCAGGCCGCGCAGTTGATCCAGGCGGTCCAGTCGGTCGGTTACGCTGCCAGCGAATCCGCGTTCTGATCCGGAATTGGAACAACGGCACTCTTCTGGCGCTTCCAGGCGGGGGCAGGGCAGGCACCTGTCCCCGCCGCGAGCCAGACGGATGCCGGTCAAGATCATTTTTTTCCTGACAAAGTGAGGTAACGATGACAACAACTCGCACAATTTTCGCCAATATTCATCTTCGCCGGAAAATTCTGACCCTGACCAGCGGCAGCTTGATTTTACTTGGCCTTGGCGCAGATTTCTTCTTTGACTGGCGCAGCGTCTATAATGCCGCCATGATCATCGCGGCGCTGATCGCCGGCTGGGACATCGCCACGCGGGCGTTCGCCAGTCTGCGTAACAAACACATCAGCATCGAGCTGCTGGTGACGATCGCCACCGCCGGCGCCCTGGTGATCGGCGAGTACTGGGAGGCCGCCGCGGTGACCTTCCTGTTCATCCTCGGCGCCTATCTCGAGGCGCGCACGCTCAGCCGCACCCGCCAGGTGCTCAAAGGGCTGCTCAACCTTGCGCCCACAACGGCGGTGGTCGTTCGCGACGGGCGTCAGGTGGGGGTCATGCCGGGAGAAGTGGAGAACGGTGAAATTGTTCTCATCAAGCCCGGCAGCAAGGTACCCGTGGACGGCGAGGTCGTCGAAGGGCGCTCGGCGGTGGACGAGAGCGCCATCACCGGCGAGCCGATGCCCGAAGAGAAGGTCGCCGGGGCGCAGGTTTTCGCCGGCACGGTCAACCAGAACGGGCTATTGAAAGTCCGCGCCACCAGCGTCGGCGCGGACACGACCCTGGCGCGCATCATCCGCCGGGTGGAGGAGGCCCAGGAGGAGAAAGCTCCCACCCAGCGTTTCATCGAACGCTTTGCCAAATACTACACTCCCTTCATCATCGCCTTGAGCGCGGTCGTCTTTGTGTTCACCCGCGATATCGAGCTGGCCCTGACCCTGCTGGTGATCGGCTGCCCGGGCGCGCTGGTGATCTCCACCCCGGTTTCGGTCGTGGCCGGTATCGGCCGGGCGGCAAAAGCCGGCATCCTGATCAAGGGCGGTGAGTATCTGGAAAACGCCGGCAAGATTTCGGCGCTGGCGGTCGATAAGACCGGCACCCTTACGCGCGGCAAGCCGCAGGTGACCGACGTGACCGTCTTCGATCTCCCGGCGGGCCTGGATCTGCCCGGCGCGAACGGGCGCTGGGACGCATCGCAGGCAGCCGTGCTTAACCTGGCGGGGATCGTCGAAGCCGGCTCTACTCACCCATTGGCGCGCTCGATCTACTCCGCGGCGGCAGCGTTGGGATCGCTGCCGCCCGCCAAGCAATTCGAGGCCTGCGTCGGCAGAGGGGTCAGGGCAGGTTTCCAGGGACGCGCGATCGCGGTCGGTTCGCCGGAATTGATGGCGGAGCTGAAGGTGGCGGTCGACGCGCGGGCGCAGGCAGCGCTGGACTCGCTGCGCGCGGAAGGGAAAACGGCCGTGCTGGTCTCAGTCGACGGCGTGCTTGCCGGCGCGCTGGGCATCAGTGACCCGATCCGCGATACCAGTCCGGCGATGATCCGCAGGTTGAAGGAGAGCGGTGTGGAGCACATCGTTATGCTGACCGGGGACGATCGGCTCACAGCGCAGAGCATCGCCCGTCAGGCCGGCATCCAGGATGTTCGCGCCGGGCTGCTGCCGGAGGACAAGCTCGAGGTCATCCGCGGGCTGCAGGCTGAAGGACATGTGGTCGCCATGGTCGGGGATGGCATCAACGACGCGCCGGCCCTGGCCGCCGCCGACATAGGCATTGCCATGGGCGCAGCGGGCAGCGATGTGGCCATCGAGACCGCTGATATCGCCCTGATGGCCGACGACCTGATGAAGATCCCCGAGGCGGTGCGCATTTCCCGGGCGACGCTGGCAAACATCCGCCAGAACGTCTGGATCGCGCTGGCGACAGTCAGCGGGTTGCTGCTGGGGGTGCTGCTCGGTGAGGTGCACATGGCAGGCGGGATGCTCATCCACGAGATTTCGGTGCTGATCGTCATCCTCAACGGCATGCGCCTGATGCGGGTGAAGGGCGAGGTCGTCAAAATGGTTGATGCACGCCAGCGAAAAGAGAGGATTGAATCCCTGCCAGTTTAACCGGATAATATAATCGAGCGGCGATCAATGAGGTTTTAGGACCTAACCAGCCTGAGAACAGGGAGGGTGGCGAGCCCCACCCTCCTCATTTAATTAAGACCTGTGACGGCTCTCAGGCGTATGTGAATGATCAGCCTGACAAAAAATTAGGCTAAATATTCGGGTTTTCACAGGAAGGAGCAGGAGATTATGATTGGACGAATCTGGCATGGCTGGACCACGCCGCAGAACGCGGACACCTACGAGGGTTTGCTCAAAGAAGAGATCTTTACCGGCATCGAGAACCGACAGATCAATGGATTCCAGGGCATCCAGCTCTTCCGACGTGATCTGGGTTCTGAGGTCGAATTTGTGACCATCATGTGGTTCGATTCGCTCGACGCCGTACGCGATTTCGCCGGCGAGGACTACGAGGTGGCGGTCGTGCCGCCCAAAGCCCGCGCGGTGCTTGCGCACTTCGATGCCCGCTCGCAGCATTACGAGGTCAGGGAAATGCGAATGAGAGCCTGAGCTCACCGCCTAGACCACTCGCTAATAAGCAGCCGCAAGTATCGCCATTTCACTCCCATGCGAAGCAGTACTCGCCTGTGGGCGATCGTACCCCCGTGTGGATTTATAATTGGATTGATATTTCGACGAGCGGAAAGAGCTAGGATCTTTCCACATTAGCGGGTAAGATACTGCACGCATTCCTGCGAAATTCGAAGCTTTTTCCAAATAGAAAGAGATCAGGTCTGTGGGGACGCTCTTCGATTGACCAGATCCCCCGGCCCCCTTCACGAAATTTTGGATGGTAAAAAGAAAGTATGTGTGCAATGTCGCCGGTCTGGCGGCTGGCATTGGATCAAATCTTGTAAGAAATCACTTGAAGGATCGATCTGACACCCTGATCATGGTGAGGTTAATTCATGCAGACGGCGGACAACATCGAAAAACGCACACTCGGCGGGACGAAAATCGAGATTACACCGGTTGGCATGGGGATGATGCAGTTTTCGGGTGGCGGGGCGTTCAGCGTCTACATGCCGCCCATCCCTCAGGAGGAGAAGAACCAGATCGTCAGGGCCGCCCTGGAGGGCGGGGTTAACTGGTTCGATACCGCCGAGATTTACGGCATGGGCGCTTCAGAGCGCTCGCTGGCTGCGGCGCTCAAAGCAGCCGGTAAACCGGGCGGAGAAGCAGTTATCGCCGATAAGTGGTTTCCATTTTTCCGGACCGCCGGGCACATCCGCCGCTCGATTGATACGCGCCTGCGCATGCTGGATGGGTATGGCATCTCCCTGTATATGGTGCACCAGCCCTGGAGCCTTTCCTCTCCCGAGGCGGAGATGGATGCCATGGCTGACCTGGTCGAGGCGGGCAAAATCAAGGCGGTGGGGGTGAGCAATTTCGACGCCAGGCGTATGAGCCGGGCGCACGACCGGCTGGCCAGGCGCGGACTGCCGCTGGCAGCCAACCAGGTGCATTACAGCCTGCTGCAGCGCGAAATTGAGCATAACGGGGTGTTGGATGCTGCCCGGGAGCTGGGGGTGACGATCATCGCCTACACCCCGCTGGAGTACGGCTTGTTGACCGGCAAGTATCACCGCGATCCGGCGCTGCTCAGGCGAAAGCCGTTCTTCCGGCGTTGGATGCTGAAACGGGAGTTGGAGCGCACCCGCCCGCTGATCGCCGCCATGGAGGAGCTGTCCACCCGCTACGACGCCACCCTGACCCAGATCGCCTTGAACTGGCTGATCCACTTCCACGGCGAGACGGTCGTGACCATCCCCGGGGCGATGACCAGAAGCCAGGCCGAGGAAAACGCCGGCGCACTGCGTTTCAAACTGTCCCCTGAAGATCTACACCGGCTGGATGAACTGTCGCGACAACTGCAAATGGGTTGAATCCCACGGTAACAAGAAAACACCAGGGCGGTCCAGCCTTCCCTGGTGTTTTGGGCTAGGGTGTAAATTTACCAGTCGCGGTTGCGGGATCCGCCGCCGCGATCCTGCCCGCCGCCGTAGCGTCCTCGGTTGAAGCCGCCCCCGCCGCCTCGGCGCTGACCGCCCTCTTCGCGCGGGCGGGCTGCATTCACCACCAGGTTGCGGTTTTTGAAATCCTTGCCGTTCAGGGCGGTGATGGCAGCCTGCGCTTCGCTCTCGTTGGGCATCTCAACAAAGGCAAAACCTCGCGATTGTCCGGTCATCTTGTCCTTGATCACCGCGACAGAATCGACCTTTCCGTATCCCTCGAATAATGATCGGAGCTCCTCTTCGGTTGCACTGAATGAAAGATTACCACAATAGATATTCATTGAATTTCCTTTCGAGATGTGTTCTCCCATGAGTCCGATCAGGGGCTTTCATTCACCGAGATTGAAAGGGCGACTCCGATCAACTGCTGGGCTTTAGTTAACAAGATTATAGCATTACCCAATAAAAGCAAGTCGGAATTTGGGCAAGACTTTACTGTTCGTATGCCGCAGCAGGCAAAGGGATGAGTGGAAGTTATGCGGCGTGTTTTTCAACCCGGGCTTTGATGCCGCGCAGCATTTTATGCTCCATGACGAAGCCTACCGGTTCTGTGAAGGTCTGGTCGTAGAAGGCTTCTTGATTCTTTGGGACGCGAAAGTCAGAACGCCAGCGTGAAATCAAGCGCGTTGCGTCCGAATTAGTTTTTTCTAGAATAAACACCCAGGAAAGGTTGACGTAGGCATCCGGCAGCGGCTCGCTCAGCTCGAAGTAGGCGTTGTCCGGCAGCGATCCGCGTCCCTGCAGGATGAGAGCTCGGGCGGGGATAATTTGCGCAACCCGAAAACCGATCTCACGGGTGATAAAGATCCTGTCGTCAACGGCCAGATTCTGCAATTCTGGGACGATGCGTTCTGCAGAGCGCCCATCCACGAAATCGGCTGCCTTCACAATCGCTTCGAGCAGGTCGTAGCTGTACCAGCCGGCCCGTTGATAACCGATCTGCACCAGCCAGGGCCAGACCTTTTCGGGCGGCGCGCCGACCGTTATGGCGTGGGTGTAGCTCCAGCGCGGCCGGGGGACGAGATCGTCGCCCGGCAAGGCGCGCCCGACTTCATCGTGAGTAGCGCCCCAGCTCGTCCGCCACGAACGCAGCCAGGGCGAGATGAGGTGGAAGGCGATCGAGAGCGCGCCGGCGGCGCCCTCGAAGAAAATGCGCAGGTTGAAACGGGTGGTGGACATGGGTCAATCCTTTGGCTGGCCGATCATGGCGACTCGCTGGCGTAGAGCCAGCAGCGGCAGAACCGCAGACAGCAGGGTGAAGATGAGACCAATGATTATACCGATGAGTCGGCCCATTTCCAGGCTGCCCGTCTTCAATAACTCGACCAGCACCGGCGGGCCGAGGAACAATGCCAGACCGATGGCTAAATAAACCAGACTGGCCACCATGCTCAGGCAGCCCAGCCCGCCGCGCAGGCCGATTTTTCGCGGATCCTGCGCATCCATGTTCGATCCAACCACGCTAAAGGCCAGCAGGATGCCGTTCAATCCGGCGAAGCTCAGCCCTGTGACCAGCAAAACGTAGCCCAGGTCAAGCAAATCAATCGACCGCAGGGCAGCGGTGATGCCGGCGAAGAGCCAGCTCACCGCCAGGGTGGGCAGCAGAGCCACGATAAATTTCGCCCAAAGCAGGTGCGCCGGGCGCAGCGGGGCGGCGTTCAGCAGCCAGTAATTTTTCCCTTCGCGGGCAACAGCTGTGGTCGCCAGGTTGAACAGCAGCATCCAGCCGACGAACAGGGTGAAAGCGATGTTCGTGTAAACCGGCAGGTCCTGGATTGAGAGGGTTGACAGCGGCTGGTCGGAGGATTCGGAGCGCAGCGAGCTGAAAACCAGAACAAAGCCGAAGATCAGCGGCGTGATCAACTGGGAGAGGTTGCGTAAATCTCGGCGCAAAAGGAGGAAGTCCTTGGCAATGATGCTGCGCAGCGGGGTCGCCAGCAGCGGCCTGCCCCGCCTGACAATCCTCTCCCTGGAAACGCGCTTTACCCGCGTTTTGGCTTTATGCGAGGCAGTTCGCAGCCCGGCCCAACCTGTGTAATAGAGCTGCTCGGCCGAGGCCAGGGTGAGCGCAAACAGCGCGCCAGTGACCAGGATGGTCAACAGGGTCAACCCGGCGCCACTCAGCCAGGCGCCGCTGCCGATGTCAACCAGTCCGCGCCCGGCCCAGCTGAACGGCGACCAGGCAGGCGAGAAGCTGTTGATCTGGTTGATAGCACCGGTCAGCCGGTCGCCGCGCAAATCGAAGGTCCCGAGCAGGTTGCCCGACTGGCTGATCAGAATGGAGAGCACCGCGCCGACGAAGCCGAGCACTTCGGCCACCCTTCTGGGGGGGATGACGCGCACGACCGCCATGACCAGAACGCCGGCCAGACCGGCGGCGCCCAGCGCCACAAAGGTTAAAACGATGACTACCAGGGGATAATAGAGTGGGTGGTAAGTTGAGGCAGAGCCGAGCCCAAACAACATCGGCAATGCCGCCAGGCAGAACAGACCAAAACCGGGCAGGATGGCCAGAATCAATTTGGAAAGGAAAACTGCCCGCATGGGCAGCGGTGCGGCGACCAGGAAATCCATGTCGCGGCTCAGGTAGAGCGCCTGCAGCAGCCCGCCAAAGTTGGTGAGCAGGTTGAAGAAAAACGCCAGCGCCAAAACCAGGCCTGGCAGGGCGTTGAACAGGCGGGTCAGGTCGATTTCGGTGGTCGCGGTCAGCGAAAGCAGGTACCGGATCAGCATCTGGCTGAAAACAAAGCCGCCGGTCGCGACTGCCACGATGAACAACAAGAAAATCACCTGAAAGATCTTTTGGTACGGCTTAGCCCGGCGGAAGTTGCTCCAGGTCAGCAGCAGGCGCATGCGCAGCAGGATCCAGACTGAGTGCCATAATCCCGGCGAACTCAGCGGTCGAGCGCCGGCCCGGATCACTTGAGCACCTCGGAGATTTCGGCGTACTCCGCGCCGCCGGTCAGCTCGAGGAAGATGTCTTCCAGGCTGATCTCGCCCTTGCCGTGCGAGCGCAGCTCGTCGAGCGTGCCGATCGCGATCAGCTTGCCGCGGTGGATGATCGCGATGCGGTCGCACATGCGCTCGGCGATCTCGAGGATATGGGTGGAAAGCATGATCGCCGCGCCGCGTTCCGCGATCTGGCGCAGGATATCCTTGATCAGCCGGGCTGATTTAGGATCCAGCCCGACGGTCGGCTCATCCAGGATGAGCACGCTTGGATCGTGCAGCAGGGCGGCTGCCAGCGATATCTTCTGCTGCATGCCGTGGCTGTAGGACTCGATCATGTCGTCTCGCGCTGAGGTCAGTTCGAACAGGCGCAGGAGTTCGTCCGTGCGGCGGACGACCTGGGCAGGGTCGAGCTGGTAAAGGTCGCCGACGAAGCGCAGCAGCTCGCGCCCGGAGAGCTTGGCGTACAGGTTGGGTTCGTCCGGCACGTAGCCGCAGACAGCCTTTGCCTGGAGGGGCTGCGATTGAATATCGAAGCCGGCGATGCGCGCCGTGCCTGTGGATGGTTTGAGCAGCCCGACCAGCATCTTGAGCGTGGTGGTCTTGCCTGCTCCGTTTGGACCGAGGAATCCGAATATTTCTCCGGCGTGAACTTGAAAATTGGCGTCCTCGACGGCGACTTTTTGACCGTAATTTTTGCCTAAATGAACGGCTTCGATCAAAGCCGCGTTGTTGGTGGGCATAGAATCTCCTGTAATATTAGGGGTGGTGATAATTGTAATACAAAAGAAGAGCGGGGCAATTTTCCAATCCGCGGACAGGTAGAAAATATGCTTGATTCTTATGATACAAGTAGCTTTCAATCTCTGAAGGCGATCCTCGCCTTGATAAAGGGCGGATCAGGCCCTATCGCCATGCTCGTGCCGATTAGCAGGAATTCAAGCAGGCGGCGGCGAAAAACGGCAAACTGGATGGCCTTGGTTTTGATCGCAGGGTCGCGATTCGTGACCGTTTCGGCAAATAGAATCCGCACGGGCTGGCTCACCTACTAATCGATGCGTGGAGTAGACCGGTTTCTTGGATCCCATCCACTGTATGCAGCACTGACGCTGTGTTCGCAGCGCACGCCAGACGAATAACCGCAGGCAGCCTGGGCTATAATCGCCTGGACGGGTGCAAAACCAGGGAAACCCTGCTTTCAGGCAGGTGGGTTGAGCGTTCAGCGCGGAATGTACTCCACTGCGCAAGAGTGAGGTCGGAATCGAGGTGCCCGGGGTCGGTAACGAACAGGGGGGATTGGTCTATATTTGACAAATATGGTAAATTATGTAATATATAACTGGTTGGTAAAGGAGGTGATTACTGTAATCCATCAACAAAAATCCAATTTCTTTTGGAGTGATTTCCATGACTGGAAGTGGATCGATCAGATTTAACGATCAGGAAAGGAGAAGATCATGAGAAGTAGAATGTTACAGATGGGCGGATTGTTGGCTGTCGCGGCGATGTTCCTTGCGGCCTGCGCCCCGGCCGCAACCCCAACCGAAGCGCCAAGTGTAACTATGGCGCCGACTGTCCCAATGGAAGAGGAAACCGCCGCGCCGACCGTAATGATCGAGCCTACCGAGGAGATGACTACCGGAGAGATCGACTGCAAAGGCGCCCAATCCGGCGATGTGATCACCATGCTCTATCAGTGGTCCGGCGATGAAGAAACCAAGCTCAACACGATTCTCCAACCGCTGGTAGATGCCTGCGGAATTGTGATCGAGCCCGAATCGACCCGTGACCAGGCCTTGCTTGATACCAAAGTCCAGGCCGGCACACCACCGGACATCGCCTTCTGGAATGTGGCTCAACTGGTGCAATACCAGGATCAACTGGTCGATATGAGCACCCTGGAAGCGAACGAGGGGAACTATGCTGACTTCTTCAGAACCCCCGGCACGATCAGCGGCCGTTGGTTAGGTCTGCCGGTCAAAGCCGATATCAAGACCATCATCTGGTATTCGCCGGTTGTGTTTGAGTCAAAAGGCTACGCCATCCCCGCTACTTGGGATGAACTCGATGCGCTGGTGGAGCAGATGGTTGCCAATAACGATGTGCCCTGGAGCATGGGCTTCGAATCCGGCGACGCGACCGGCTGGACGGGCTCGGACTTCATCCAGGACATTCTGCTGGTGCAGCAGGGGCCGCAGTATGTGCAGGACATCATCTCGGGTGTCGTGCCGTACAATGACGCCGGCGTCCAGCAGGCATACGAGACCTACCTGAAGTGGGCGACAGATCCGCGCTACACGGTAGGCGGCGCGCAGGGCACGCTGTCGACCGGTTTCAACGATGCCATCCTCAAGGTGTTCTCCGATCCGCCCGAGGCGATGATGGTCAAGCAGTCCGGTTTTGCCGCGACCACGATTCTGGGAACTTACCCGGATCTGGTCTACGGGGTCGATTTCGACTTCTTCCCGGTGCCGGATGCCCAAGGCGTTCAGGGTGGCGCAGATTGGATGATGGCCTTCAACGATACCCCGGCGGTGAGAGCCCTGGTGGCCTACCTATCTTCGGATCTTGGCGGTGAGAGCTGGGCCGCTGCCAGCTTTGACCTGTCTCCCAATTCGGCTGGCGTGGCAGCTTATGTTGACCCGGCGCTGTTGAAGAAGGGCCAAATTCTGGCCAACGCCACCGGTTTCACCCCGGATATCGGCGATACGATCGTGGGCGGTTTTGGCCCTGCCGAGTGGACCGCGATCGTCAACACGGTCAACGGGCAGGACCTGATGACCAATCTGAACAACGCCGCGGCGGTTCAAGCCGAGTCGACCAGCCAGTAGGAATTTCTGTGACCAGGACCGGGCGCCGATTGACGACCGGTCCTGGTCGCTGTTTGGGAGGGCGGCGGGATCGCAACAGACGGGAATGCTCCGCGGCGCGGCGGCACACATGGTGGGCAGCCTCAAGCTGATCCAGAGCGCTTCGTGCAACCAGACCCACGCACCAAATTATTCTCTAGCCTTCGTGGTGTTAAGAATCCTTAAAAATATTTGACATTTGGCCAAATAATTGCTATGATGAAAGTGCTTTCATAAAAGCACTTTCATCCAGTTTTCTGCCGCCACCTGACCGCTGCGATCAAGCTCCATCGCCTCCCAATTTATAGTTAGTCATGTCGAAGAGACAACCGCCGACCATCTATGATGTAGCCCGGACTGCGGGAGTGAGCATCACCACGGTTTCACGCGTATTGAACGCACCCGAGCTGGTGAACGTCGCCACCCGGATGAATGTCCTGGCGGCGATCGACTCACTTGGATTCGTCCCTAAAGCCGAAGCCCGTGCTCGCGCGCTGCGCTCATCTGGTCGGGTGGGGGTGATCACGCCTCATTTTACCGCGCCGTCCTCCGTCCAACGCTTGCGCGGGGTGGCCTCTGTGCTCACTCCAACCAACTACGAGCTGGTGGTCTACACGGTTGATACGCTCCAGCGACTGAATTCTTACCTCGAGACCCTGCCGCTGACCCATAACCTGGATGGGATCATCTTCATCTCCGTCCGCATGGAAGATGCCATCGTCCAGCGTTTAATCCAACACAATCTGGAAGCAGTATTGATCGAGTATCCCGTCAAGCCGTTTAGCTGCGTGGAGATCGACGATATTGAAGGGGGACGATTGGCGGCAAAAGCGTTGCTCGATAAAGGTCACCGCCGGATTGCCTTCGTCGGCGAGCGGGAAATCCCCGCATACGGCGTCAATCCGATCAACAAGCGCCTGGAGGGATTTCGCCAGGTGCTGGATGAACACGCGATCCTGTTCGAAGATGAACTGATCTGGGAAACGAAAGCCAACGTTGAGGCAACCCAGCAAATGATGATCTCGCGTTTGAAAGAAAACCACCTACCGACCGCGATCTTCGCAGCCACGGACGTCCAGGCGATCGGCTCGCTCAAGGCTGCGCGTAAATTGGGAATTCGCATTCCCGATGATCTGGCCATTTTGGGATTTGACGATCTGGATATGGCCGAATACATGGGTTTATCGACCATCCGCCAACCGCTGGACGAATCAGGTCGGGTTGCGGCTGAGCTGCTGTTTTCACAGCTGCTGGATCCAAACCGCCCTGTAAAGCACATAGAGTTACCTTTGTCACTGATCGAACGCGAAACCACTTAATAATTCATTCTCGCCGAAAGGAGGTGATTTCCGGGAAGAAGTTCGGGCTAGGTGTGGGTAAATGACATTGCCCTGGTTGTTCTGACTGAATCGGATTTTTATCTCATGTGGAGGAGAAAATGAAAAGCAAGTTTTGGCAAATTCTGGCTGTACTCATGGTGGCGGCAATGATTTTGGCTGCCTGCCAGCCAAAGGAAACTCCGACGCCGGCGCCGCCCGCACAACCGACCGCTGCGCCGGTGACGCCAGTAAGTGAGATCGACTGCATGGGGGCGCAGGCAGGCGACGTGATCACCATGCTGTATCAATGGTCTGGCGATGAAGAGACGAAGATCAACACCGTGCTCAAGCCGCTGGTAGACGCGTGCGGGCTAGTGATCCAGCCCGAGTCGACGCGCGACCAGGCGCTGCTGGACACCAAGGTGCAGGCTGGCACGCCGCCTGACATTGCCTTCTGGAACGTGGCGCAGCTGGTGCAGTACCAGGACAAGCTGTTTGCGATGGATCAGTTGGGAGCGCACGGCGACAGCTATGCGGACTTCTTCAAGTCGCAGGGGACGGTAGGGGGCAAGTGGCTGGGGCTGCCGATCAAGGCGGATGTAAAGACGATCATCTGGTACTCGCCGGTGATCTTCGAACTGAAGGGCTACACGGTGCCGACCACCTGGGCGGAACTGGACGCATTGGTCGAGAAGATGGTTGCGAACGGGGACGTGCCGTGGAGCATGGGGATGGAATCGGGCGACGCGACCGGCTGGACGGGCTCGGACTTCATCCAGGACATCCTGCTGGTGCAGCAGGGGCCGGAATATGTGATGGATCTGATCAGCGGCGAGGTGGCCTACAACGACGCCGGTGTACAGCAGGCGTATGAGACCTACCTGAAGTGGGCGGCCGACGCGAAGTACACGGTGGGCGGCGCGCAGGGGACGCTGTCGACGGGCTTCAACGACGCCATCTTGAAGGTGTTCTCGGATCCGCCGGAAGCGATGATGGTGAAGCAGTCCGGCTTTGCGGGCGGGACAATCACCGGCACGTACGCGGATCTGAAGTATGGTACGGACTACGACTTCTTCCCGGTGCCGGGTGCGCAGGGCTTGCAGGGCGGGGCTGACTGGATGATGGCCTTCAATGACACCCCGGCGGTGAAGGCGCTGGTGGCCTACCTGTCGTCGCCATTGGGCGGCGAGAACTGGGCGAAGGCGACCTTCGACCTGACGCCGAACAAGTACGGCGCGAGCGCCTACACCGACCCGGCGCTGCTGAAGAAGGGTCAGATGTTGGCGACCACGACCGGGTTCACGCCGGATCTTGGCGACACCATTCCGGGCGGCTTCGGTGCGGCGGAGTGGACTGCCATCGTCAACACGGTCAACGGACAGGCTTTGAAGACGAACCTCGACAACGTCGCGAAAGTCCAGGCGGAGGCTTTAGCTCAGTAAGAATCAGGCATAACAAACGCCGGGTGTCTACGGACGCCCGGCGTGATTCTTTGTAAGGAGGATGGATATGGCTGCAAATGCTAAAGTCGTGCCAGGCGTGATGCGCCAAAAACCGCTCACTCCCTGGTTGTATCTGTCCCCGGCGTTGATCGTCATGACCATATTCATCGTTTATCCGGGATTGCGGACGCTGTATTTGAGTTTTCGCAATGTAGACGATACCGCCTGGGCGAGTCAAGCCTGCAGAGCTGGAGAACCATGTTGGGGGATATTCGAGAACTACCGTTACGCGCTCACCTCTGACGTGATGCAGACCTCACTGCTGAACAATCTGATCTGGATCATCCTGATGGTCAGCGGCACAGTGTTGATCGGCCTGCTGATCGCGACCTTGGCGGATCGGGTCAAATACGAGCCGATTGCCAAAGCGATCATATTCTTACCCATGGCGATCTCGTTCGTCGGTGCGGGTGTCATCTGGAAATTCGTGTACGACTATGGATCCAGTCAGGTGCAGGTCGGCATCGTGAATGCAATCATAACCGCGCTGGGAGGGAAGCCGATCGCTTTTCTGACCGTGCCTGGTCTCAACACGATTTGTCTGATCGTCGTCGGGGTGTGGATGTGGACCGGCTTTTGCATGACCATCCTGGCGGCGGCATTGAAGAACGTACCTGAGGAGATCCTCGAGGCCGCCCGTATCGACGGCGCCAACGAGTGGGAAGTCTTCTGGAAAATCATGGTGCCGATGATAGCGCCAACCATCACTGTGGTTATCACGACCATGATCATCAACGTGTTGAAAGTGTTCGACATCGTCTACGTCATGACGGGTGGGAATTACGGCACGGATGTCATCGCCAACCGCATGTATTTCGAGATGTACAAGAACTTTCAAACCGGGCGCGGTACTGCCATCGCGATCGTGCTGGTAGTCCTGATCGTTCCAGTGATGATCATGAACTTGCGCCGCTTCCGCGAGCAGGAGGCGTCGCGATGAACAAAGAGCATATCCAGAGCATCTTGCGAAAATTACCGACCCATATTGGTCTGATCATCATCTGCGCACTATGGCTGGTGCCGACCATTGGTCTCCTGGTGACGTCCTTCAGGCCTTTGCAGGCCATCAACACCTCCGGCTGGTGGACCGCATTCGCTTATCCGGGTCAAAAAGAGTATAGAGCGAATTGCGCTTCCTGTCATGGAAACGATGGCAAGCTGATCGCGGAAGCAGACCTGACCAACCCGGAGATCGTGTCGAAGTTTTCACGCTCGACCCATCTGCTGCTCTCCCTTGAAAAGGAGATCGCCGGCCAGCCGCATATGGGCGACGCTCCCATCCCGGTTGCCCAGGATGCCGCGAAAATCCTGACGTACATGAAGAATATCTCAGGGGTGAGTAAATCGCCGTTGTTCACCCTGAACAACTACATCGATGCGCTGATGGGCTACCGTGGGACAAAGACTTATGTGGAGGATTGTGAAGCCGGCACCCAGAGTGTCGACCTGACCTGCAACGCGGCGGATATCCTCAATCCGCGCGGGATGGGAAGGGCTTTCTTGAACAGCCTGGCGGTTTCGATTCCTTCCACATTGCTGCCCATCCTGTTTGCGGCTTTTGCGGCCTACGCCTTTTCGTGGATGGAATTTCGCGGGCGGCAGGTTTTATTCGGGATCCTGGTCGGCTTGCAGATCATCCCCCTGCAGATGACATTCATCCCAATCTCGCGGTTGTACGCTCAACTCGGCCTGAATGGGACTTTCCTGGGGATCTGGTTGTTCCACACCGGATTTGGTCTGCCGTACGCCATCTTTCTGATCCGCAACTTTCTCGGCAGCTTACCACGTGAAATATTTGAATCAGCGTACCTCGACGGCGCATCGCACTGGACTGCCTTCTATAAACTGGCGATTCCACTATCGGTGCCGGCGCTGGCCTCGCTGGGAATCTACCAGTTCCTCTGGATCTGGAATGATTTTTTGGTCGCTTTGGTGTTCCTCGGCGGGCAGAATCCGGTCATGACCTACCAGATCGCTAACATGGTCACCTCGTTAGGCAGCGGCTGGCAGTTGTTGACCGCAGCGGCATTCTTATCCATGGCGCTGCCGATGGTAGTCTTCTTCTCGCTGCAGCGTTATTTCACCCGCGGTATGCTGGCGGGATCGGTGAAAGGCTGAACCATCCACAAAACTTTCTAAGCGCTGGATGGCTGAACCGCATCCCACCGCTGGACGAAGGCGGAATTTTGGCCCGCTGAGTTTGCAGCTCAACAATAATTGTTTCTCGAAAATACTACCTTTGATTCGATAAAAAATCGGGGCGGTGCCCCGATTTTTTTCATTCTACCTTCAGCTTCACCGCCAGCTCGGCGATGTGCACCACCACTTCTGCCGCTTTTTCCAGCGCGAAAACCGGGATGTACTCGTACCTGCCATGCGGATTGTGCCCGCCGGTGAAGATGTTCGGGCAGGGCAGGCCCATGTACGAAAGGCGCGAGCCGTCGGTGCCGCCGCGGATGGGGACCACCAGCGGATCGACGCCGCAGTCGAGCATCGCCTGTTTGGCCAGCTCGACGATGTGCCAGAGGGGCTCGATGACCTCGCGCATGTTGTAGTACTGGTCGGTCATTTTGACCGTCAGGGTTCCCTCGCCGTAGCGCTGGTTGAGCAGCGCAACGCAGTCCAGCAGGTATTTCTTCATGCCCTCGAATTTGCCGCGGTCATGGTCGCGGATGATGAGCACCAGGTTGGCCTCTTCAACATCTGCCTTCAAATCGTGCAGGTGATAATACCCCTCGTAGTTCTCGGTATACTCGGGGCGCTGCTGCGCCGGGAGCATGCTGTTCAATTGGGCTGCCACCTGAACCGCGTTGATCATCTTGTTCTTGGCATAGCCCGGGTGGACGCTGCGCCCCTGGATCCTGATTTTCACCCTGGCGGCGTTGAAGCTTTCGTACTGCAGTTCGCCGATCTCGCCTCCGTCGACGGTGTAGGCGAAGTCAGCGCCGAACTTCGACACGTCGAAGAAATCGGCGCCGCGCCCCACTTCCTCGTCCGGCGTGAAGGCCACGCGGATTTTGCCGTGCTCGATCTCCGGATGGGCGACGAGATACTCAAGCGCTGCCATGATGGCAGCGATGCCGGCCTTGTCGTCCGCGCCGAGCAGGGTGTTGCCGTCGGTGGTGATCAATTGCCTGCCGATGTATTTGTTCAGGTCGGGGAATTCGCGCGGCGAGAGCACGACGCCGTTCTCCTCGTTAAGCAGGATGTCGCCCCCCTGGTAGTCGACAAAGCGGGCTTTGACGATTGCGCCGTTCATCTCGTAGCTGGTATCCACGTGGGCGATGAAACCGATGACCGGCGCGGATTTACCAGTCGTCGCCGGCAGGCTCGCCATTACGTAACCCTTCTCGTCCAGCTCTACATCGCCCATCCCGAGTGTGCGCAGCTCCTCGACCAGCGCTCGCGACAGCACAAGCTGTCTGGCTGTACTCGGAAAGATGTCAGCGTCCATTTTGGCCTGGGTGTCGAAGGTGGTGTAGCGGATAAAGCGCTCGATTACGCTGGTTTGCATAGCCTGCTCCGTTGAATTTGGTTTTCCCGCCAGCCGTCTTACCGCGCTGCCGGGGATTGGGCAATTATAATCCGGTTTTTCAACCCCCCTGCGGCTATTGGCGACTGCGCCGGAATAATTTTGACCGGGTGGGCTTGAATATGGGATAATAACGAAAATTCACCTGTCGAAGGGGAGGACGCCATGGAAACCTACCCGATTCCAATGGTACCCGGACCGGTCAGTGTGCCGCAGGCAGTGTTACGCGCCATGCAAATCGATTTTGGCTCGGGCGACCTGGAGCCGGAATTTTTGGAGTTATACAACCGCACTGAAGTCCTGCTGCAGGAGATTTACGGCACCAAAAATTCCGTGCTGATCATGACCGGCGAAGGCATGCTGGCTTTATGGGCTGCATTAAAGAGCGCTGTCCTGCCCGGAGAACGGGTGCTGGCGGTGTCGACCGGCGTATTTGGGTACGGCATCGGCGAGATGGCTGCTTCGATCGGCGCCCAGGTGAAGACGGTCGCCCTGCCGTATGATCAAACCATCTCAGACTGGGACGAGATTGAGCGCGCTATAGCCGAATTCCAGCCGAAGATGATCACAGCGGTGCACTGTGAAACGCCCTCCGGTACGCTCAACCCGCTGGCGCCGCTCGGGCGTCGTAAAGCCCGCTGCGGCGTGCCGCTGCTGTATGTGGATGCGGTCGCCAGCGCCGGCGGAGCCGAGCTGCTGACCGACGAGTGGCAGATCGATTTTTGCCTGGGCGGCTCGCAGAAGGTGCTTTCCGCCCCGGCCATGGCGGCTTTTCTGACCGTCAGCCCAACCGCCTGGGAGATCATCGACCAGGTGAATTACACCGGCTACGACGCGCTCAAGCCCTGGCGGACTGCCCAGCGCGATTTCTACTTCCCGTACACACCCAACTGGCAGGGTGTGGCAGGTCTGCACGCCGCGGCGCAGCTGCTGCTGGATGAGGGACTCCATAATTCCTTCGCGCGCCACGCAAAAGTCGCGGCCCGCTGCCGCGAGCGCATCACGGCGATGGGTCTGCAGCTCTATCCTGCCGCGGGCTCAGCGCCTTCGCCGACCGTGACCGCGGTGTACGTGCCGCAGGGCATCCCATGGACGGAGCTGGACAGGCGATTCCGTCAGCACGGGCTGGCCGTCGGCGGGTCGTACGGTCCATTAGCCGGAAAAGTGTTCCGCATCGGTCACATGGGCAGCCAGGCGGACATGGAACTGCTCGAGCGCGCCCTGGATGTGATCGAAACTGTTATCCGCGGCATTTGATCCTGAAGTTGCTGCACCTTAAGGAGAGTGTTGTTCGAACTTATGTGTATTGTTACCACCAATCTTGCATAAGGTTGGTATAATCTTCAAGGAACCACTCCTGAAGGTGAAGCGCCAGGAAAGGAGGCTCATCGTGCCGGTAATATCTGAAATCTCTGATGATCCAAAATATACGATCAAAACTGTCAGCGCGCGGACGGGGATCCGCTCAGTCACGCTGCGCGCCTGGGAGCGGCGCTACGAGGTGCTCAACCCCCAGCGGCTGGATAACCGCTACCGCCAGTATTCCGACCGCGACATCGAAATCCTGCGCTGGCTGAAGTCCCGCGTGGACAGCGGGGTGCCGATCAGCGCTGCCGCCGGCGAACTGCGCCGGATGGTGAAAACCGGCGAATGGGCTGAGGTCCTGCCCGCTGGAATCAGCCCACCGGCTGGCCGAGCAGCATATCCGCCCCATGTATACGTTGAGCAGTTGTACCGTACTCTGGTCAAGCATGATGAGGCGCGCGCCGCTGAGCTGTATCAGGAAATTTTTTCTTCCTACAGTCTGGCAACCGCCATGGTCGAAGTACTGGTACCCTGCCTGGTCGAGATCGGCGAAGCCTGGTACCGCGGGGCGATCCGCATCGCTACCGAGCACTTCGCCAGCGCCTTTCTGCGCGGCAAGCTGCTGACCATGTTGCAGGCGTACCCGCAGCGGCGCAGCGCGCCGAACATTCTCATCGGCGGGGCGCCCGGTGAACAGCACGAGCTGGGCGCATTAATGCTGGCTGTGCTGCTGCGCAGCGAGGGTTTTCGCGTTGAATATCTGGGGCCGGATATTCCCCTGGAAGATCTGGTCGATTACGCCAAATATGAAAAACCGCAGATGATTGTGCTCTCGGCAGTGACCGAAACAGCCGCGCTGGAGCTAAGGTCGATGCAGACGCTGCTCTCGCGCCTGCGGCCGGCGCCTGTTTTTGGCTTCGGCGGGGGGGCTTTCAACCTGCGCCCGGAGCTGCGCAGCCAGATAGCGGGCACTTTTCTTGGCGATACGCTCGATTCGGCAGTTGCCACCGTCGCTACACTGATGACCGGCAGGGATTGAGCAACAGCCTTGGCTGGTTAATAGTCAATCGCCGGGGTGAGGGGGGCACCCAGGCGATTGACAATTGATATTATACATAATAATTCAAAAAAATCAATATGCTGTTGCATGACTTAGACGAATTTCATACTATTTTAAGAGAATTTTCTTAATGGACATTAGCCGGGGGATTATTATTTCACTATTTACTCTTTGGATTCCCGTGATACAAATCATGGATTGCGGATCAGAGATCATCCTTTAAATAGATCGAAGTGTTATGTTGGTCTGTCTTCATGAGGGATCGGTTGACGCAAGTTGACGGGATTCCCTGTAAGCCGCAAGAGTCCGTTCTTTTGCCTCGCGATGATCGACCAGCGGAGCGGGGTAATCCCTGCCGATTATGCAATTGCTGGCGCGCTGTACATCCTCCGGCATCAGCCAGGGTTCGTGCAAATATGCCAGCGGCACGCGGGTCAGTTCGGGCAGCCAGCGGCGGACGAAATCTCCCTGCGGGTCGCAGCGCCTGCCCTGACTGACCGGGTTGAAGATGCGGAAGTAGGGCGCCGCGTCAGTGCCGACGCCGGCGGTCCACTGCCAGCCGCCGTTGTTGGCAGCCGGATCGCCGTCGATCAGTTGGCGCATGAACCACTTCTCGCCCGCGCGCCAGTCGATCAGCAGATCCTTGACCAGATAGGATGCGGCAATCATCCGTCCGCGGTTGTGCATCCAGCCGGTTTTGTTCAACTGGCGCATGCAGGCGTCGACCACCGGCACGCCGGTGAGTCCTGCCTGCCAGGCGTGTAGTTCCTCCGGCGCATCTCGCCAGGGGATGGCGCGCAGCGCGGGCTGGAAAGCCGACTCGAGCACCCGTGGGAAGTGGTAGAGCACGGCTTGATAGAATTCGCGCCAGATCAGCTCATTCAGGAAGGTTTCCGCGCCGCGGCGGAACCCTGCGTCTGGCGCCTCCCGGATGCGCTGGTAGGTCAACCAGGCGGCGCGCCGGGCGGAGATCATGCCGAAGCGCAGATAGGGCGAAAGCAGCGACGTCCCCGGAAGGTCGAGCCGGTCGCGGTCCTCGGCGTAGGCCGCAACGCGCTCGCCCAGGAAGGTTTGCAGTCGCAGGTTGGCTTCCCCTTCGGCGGCGGGGAAGCCGGGCGGCAGGTCGCCTTCGGGGATCGGCTCGCCTGCCAGGCGCGGGCAATCGCCCAGAGAGTGCGGCGCCTGCTGGGGCGGTGATGACGGGAAGGGCAGCGCCTTCCAGACTTTGCTGAACGGGGTAAAGACCGTGTAAGGCTTGCCGTCAGCCTTGACCACCATGTCCGGGTGGTGAACGGTCGCGCCGAGCACGAGCTCCAAAGGCAGCGTCTGGCTCACCCGCCGGTCACGCTGCCTGGCGTAGGGCGTGTAATCCTCCTCGGCGTAGATCCTCAGCGCGCCGCTCTCTGAAAAAATGCCGGACAGGATGTCGAGCGGATCCCCCTGACGCAGAAGCAAGTCGCTGCCGCGATTGTGTAATTCCTGGCGCAGGCGGTGCAGCCCGTTGAATAGAAACGCTTTGCGCCTGGAAGCCGGCAGGTTCAACAGGCGTGGATCGAGCACAAAGACGGGCAGCACTTGAAACCCTTCTGTCAGGGCGGCATTGAGGGCGGCGTTGTCGATCAGGCGCAGGTCGCGGCGAATCCACCACAGGGCAAGCGGCATCTTTTGCTCCGTTTATTGGCCATGAGGAGATAAGTTAATGGAAAAGGTTGGTGTTGGATTTTCTGCCTCTATTGTATCAAAACCAATATGCCTGCTGACGGACTACCACCTCATGTATAATGATTCCGGAGCGTTCGCAATTGCCCCGAACCAGCATAGAAGGGATGGATCATGAAAACAATAGCGATATTGACCGGCGGCGGCGACGCGCCCGGCTTGAACGCGGTCATCCGTGCGGTGGTCAAGACTGCCGTGCAGGAGTACGGCTGCCAGGTGCTCGGCGTACGCAACGGATTCGACGGCTTTATCAGCCAGGGCGGCGTTTATCCGCTGGGGCTGAACGATGTGCGCGGCATCCTACCACGCGGCGGCACGATTCTTGGCACCGCCAACCGCGGCAACCCCTTCGCCCGCAAAGTACTCCGCGACGGGCAGGAAAGGATCGAGGATGTTTCCGGGCAGGTGGTCGCCGCCATCCGTGCGCTGGAGCTGGATGCGCTGATCGTGGTTGGCGGGGACGGCACGCTGCACATCGCGCTGGAGATGTTCCAGCTTGGCGTGCCGGTGATCGGCGTGCCGAAGACGATCGACAACGACATCGGCGGCACCGAGTACACCTTCGGCTACGATACCGCGCTGAACACCGCCATGGATGCGATCGACAAACTGCATACCACCGCTGAGGCGCATCACCGCGCGATGGTTCTGGAGCTGATGGGCCGCGACGCGGGATTCATTGCCCTGGGGGCGGGCATCGCCGGCGGCGCGGATGTGATCCTGATCCCGGAGATCCCTTTCCATTATGAAGTGATCTTCGCCAAAGTGCGCAGCCGGGTCGAATCCGGGGCGAATTTCAGCATTCTGGCGGTCGCTGAGGGGGCACATCCGGCTGGCGGGGAGCAGCTCTACGCTCGTCCCGGCGACGCGGTCTACCAGGCGCGCCTGGGCGGCATCGGCCAGGCGGTCTCGGATGCGATCAACGAGCACACCGGTGTGGAGTCGCGCGTGACGGTGCTGGGGCATTTGCAGCGCGGCGGCAGCCCGAGCGCCTTCGATCGCAGCCTGACGACCCGCTTTGGCGGGGCGGCGGTGCGCCTGGCGGCTGCCGGCGGATTCGGGCGCATGGTGGCGTTGCAAAATGCGCAGATCGTGGATGTGCCGCTGGAGGAAGCCCTGACGGTTCCGCGCCGTGTGGATGTGAACGGCGATGCCGTCTGCACCGCGCGCGCCATGGGTATCTGCCTCGGGGACATCTAAGGCGGCTTGGCGATCAAGCCGCCAGTCGTATCCTCGGCCTTGCAGCGAGCCTGTCGATCTCTCAGCCCTTCGAATCTTGAGCCCGTAGAATCCCGAGTCTTTCAACCCTGAGCCTGTCGAACCTGAGCCTATCGAATCCTGAACCTGTCAAACCCTGAGCCTGTCGAACCAGAGCCAGTCGAATCCTGAACCTGTCGAACCCTGAGCCTGTCGACCCAGAGCCAGTCGAATCCTGAACCTGTCGAACCCTGAGCCTGTCGAACCCTGAGCCTGCCGAACCCTGAGCCTGTCGACCCTGAGCCTGTCGAATCCTGAGTCTGCCAAACCCTGAACCTGTCTAACAAAGAGCCTGTCGACCCAGAGCCTGTCGAACTCTGAGCCTGTTGAATCCTGAACCTGTCGAACCCTGAGCCTGTCGAAGGGTTCGACAGCATTCTTAGCGACTTTTTTTTGCGTTTTCCTGTAAAAAACTCTGCAGATCTATTAACCGCAGAGACGCGGAGAACGCGGAGATGGAATCAATTCTCTGCGCGCTCAGCGTCTCAGTGGTATTCGTTGACGATAACCTGACTCAATGGTAATTTACCCCCGCCCGTACAACTGGCGGTGCACGGCGCTGAGCGCGCGTACCTGCTCGCCAGCGTGATAGGACGAACGCACCAGCGGGCCGCTCTCGACCCACTGGAAGCCGATGCTCAGTCCGTATTCCTTGATTTCGGCGAACTCCTCAAGGGTGTAATAGCGCTCGATCGGCAGGTGTTTTCGGCTGGGCTGCAGGTACTGCCCGACGGTGAGGATATCCATGCCCCACGAGCGCTGGTCGCGCATGACCGCCTTGACCTCGTCCAGCGTCTCGCCCAGCCCGACCATGATGCCGGATTTGGTCAGCACTTCCGAGTCGAGCCGCTTGGCGTTGGTCAGCGTGGCGGCAGCCCACTCGTAGCGGTCCTGCGGCTGGACGAGCTTGAAAAGGCGCGGGACAGTCTCGACGTTGTGGTTAAGGATCTCCGGGCGGGCGTCCATGACCATGCGCAGCGCCTCGATGCTGCCCTTGAAGTCGGGGATGAGCACCTCGATCGAGCAGCCGGGCAGCAGCTGGCGGATGCGGCGGATGACCATGGCGAAGATCGGCGCGCCGCCGTCGCGGCGGTCGTCGCGGTTAACCGAGGTGATCACAGCGTGCTTGAGGTTCATCGCCTTGACCGCCTGGGCGACCCGCTCGGGCTCCAGCCAGTCGAGCGCCTCGGGGCGCCCGCGCTTGACATCGCAGAATCCGCAGGTGCGGGTGCATATGTCGCCCATCATCAGGAAGGTGGCCGTGCCGGCGCCCCAGCATTCGCCCATGTTCGGGCAGCCGGCCTCCTCGCAGACGGTGTGCAGCGCCTTGCGGCGCATCAACTGCTGGAGCTGCTCGTAGGTCTCGCCGCTGGGCGCGCGCACCTTGATCCACTCCGGGCGGCGCAGCGGAGTGGTGTTGATCTTGTCGGGATTTACCCGGTCGCGGGTCGGATTAGTCGGCATGGGAGAACTCCAGGAGGGGATTATAACCCAAGCGGGCAGCAGTGTCACGCATCCGTTTAGGTCTCCGCAGTAAGCTGTCAAGTGAGTAGGTGAAACATCCTTGACCAATTTTAAGTGGATATGCCATCTATCAAGGTGCTTCACCGCCACTAAACATCAATATATATATTGTTACATGACAATGATCGCGCCACGTGCTCTAGTCGGGCGCGGGCTTTCTTGGGAGCCAGATAAACTACTGTGCTTTATTATGGCAAGCATAGATCCTGAACCGATGCCTGTCCTCGATTATGCCTGGATGAATACGGGTATTGGAACGATTCAAGGGCATATTGGTGCACTCAGGTACTCTCCTTCTCAACAGAAATCAGGATTTCAAATATCCAGGTTCACACAGCATAACTGGTTCAGAGGGGGCTAATCTTGCTGATACACATTTTGCGTTGCTTATTGATTATTGCTGTAGATCAACTTGTCCCATATCAAGAAATGTGCTCAAAGGGCTTTAAAGAAGAACGAAAATGTGTATAATGTTTATAGGGTGGTAAATATTTTACAAATAGCGTCGTTTTCATTGCTTCTACTTATTGCTCGACGGCGCCCGTCAGAAGGATTTTATTCCGGCTGAGGTGGTGTAGCATGAAGCGTTTACGGCGTTCTTTTTTCCTGGCGGTTTGTTTTGCCCTGGTGGTTCCATTAACCTTATCGGCTTCCTCGTCATTGGCCGTGACTCCAGCCGAAGCCTTTCTGGATTTCCAACCGGTAAAACGCGGAGAAGTGTCGGTCCAAACGAGCTCTTGTACTGACTATATTATGAACGGCGGTTTTGAGACGGGCACTTTTATGGGCTGGACGACAGGCGGCAGCCCACAGGTGATCAATACCGGTGGCCACTCGGGCTGGCACAGCGCTCTACAGGGCGGGATTAACCAGGATTATGACGAAATCTCCCAGGAAGTTTCCTGCCCGTATTACGGTGATCAGGTCCTCGTCCAAGCGTGGATTTACATGTCGACAGATGACTGGGAGGAGTGGGCAGACTGGCTCCAGCTTGCAGCTTATGACAACTTAGGGGTGGGGGGATTTTCGTATTACTATAACAACAACCAGGAGGAGGTGTGGTGGCCCTGGACCTTTTCATCAGGTGGGTCTGGCGTATGTACGCCCGGTGGTACCTGGACAGTTCGTTTCAGATCTGAGACCGATGAATTCCTACCAACCACATTCCTTGTGGATGACGTTACATTTAAAGTCTGTTGCCCAGACGATATATATGAGCCGAATGATAGTTTCAACGCAGCTCGTTCGGTCAGTCCAGGTGATTTCAGTGTATGGCTGTGTCCAAATTACGATGAGGATTGGTTTCAATTCAATTCATCATCCGGGAAGATCATCGAGGCTGATCTTGCCAACTCAGGAATCCTGGATGGCAACCTCTGTCTATACCGGCCTGACGGCACCCAGGCGGCCTGTTCGACCAATCCAGGCGCGGGAGTGCCCGAACATATCGAGCATGTTGCTAATCAGAGCGGTTCCTGGCGAGTGCGGATTTTTGATCCCGCCGGCGGGACCAGTACAGAGGCCGGCCAACTCCATATCGAGATCCGCGACCAACCAACACCCACGAATACGGCTACCTCAACCCCCACACGGACAGCCACTCCCACGATTACTAAGACGGCAACCCCAACGACAACAGGGACCACTACACCTATGAACACCCGAACGGCGACCGCAACAGCCACGAGGACTGTCACCCCGACGAACACGCGGACCGCCACCCCGACGAACACGCGGACTGCCACCCCGACAGTCACTCAGACGCCTACCTTAACCTCCACGCCAACCATCCCGGTTGGCTGTTCCGACCTCTTGAGGAACGGTGATTTTGAGACCGGCAATCTACTGCCCTGGGGGACAGATAGTTACGCTGGCATTTCATCACCGGGACGTGATAGCGACTACAATGCCTGGCTGGGTGGGCATGACAATGCCGAGGCAGAAATTTTCCAATGGGTCGACGTGCCGGTAAGCATCGATAACACGCGGTTTGCTTTCTGGTGGCGGGCTGATACAGCCCTGGAACAATTGGATGATTTTCTCTTGGTGCTGGTGCAATACGACAGCCAGGCAGACCAGATCTATACTCTGCCGGCGATAAAACCGGTGAGCCAGTGGCGCCACGCGGAGTTGGACTTGAGCGCCTACGCCGGTATGCACGTCCTGGTTACCTTCCATGCTCATACAGACAGCGTCACCCCGACCACTTTTCGGGTAGATGATGCCGCCCTGCTGGCGTGCGGATCACACTCGATCTACTTGCCAATGATCCGGCGCTAGAAATTGTAGGGTGCGTTCCGTAATCCTGCCCCCGAACGAAGCGGAGAGGGTGAACGCACCAAACAGCAGGAAATCGATCTACGGCTGCCAGGATATGGATGTTATGAGACCAATAACGTCGGTCACCTGCTTTTTCTTGCTGCCGTCGGCGCTGATGATCATCGTATTCCATTGATTCTCGGATGCTGTCAGATAGACGATCCATTTCCCGTCCGGAGATATCGACGGCCAGTAGTTGGCGACCCCGGAGCCGGCGGTCAGATTGATCTGCGCGGAGCCGTCCGCGTTCATCAGGCAGATGTCATGCGAATCGCCTGTGCGACACATATATATAATTTTCTGCCCGTCACTCGACCAGGCGGGGTACGAGTCGTAGCCGCCGCTGCCGGCCAATGGGATCATCGTGCCGCCGGCGGAAAAATCGATCAGGCTCATCTTTCCGCTCTCGCCGTTCCAAACCAGCAGCCGATCGCTGTCCGTTGAATATCCAGCGGGCACTGCGGGGACAGGCTGGTCCATCAATGGAGCAATTTCCTTGCTGCTGATGTCGATCTGGAAGATATCCGGGTTTTCTCCATATTCAAAAAACAGCAGCGATTTGCTGTCTGGCTGCCAGAAAATGCCGTTCAGATCCCGCGATGATTGGGTCAGCTTGGTGGTCTTCGATCCATCGGACCGTACGACGTACAGATCGGCAATCGGCCTGGCGTTTTCCTGCGGAATCAGCCCGGCCAGCGCAATCCATTTCCCGTCCGGCGACCAGAGGATCTGCCGGTCGGGGCTGCACGCGCAGCCTGGGAGCTTATCGGTAAGCAGTGTCTGGCCGGAACCGTCCGCACCCATGGTGTAAAGAGCGCCTGTCCCGCCGCGATCCGAGCAAAAAGCAATACGTGAACCATCTGGCGAATAGACCGGGCAGCTATCGTCGCCAGGATCATCAGTGAGCTGGGCGGCCACCGTTCCGTCCACGGCGCCGAGGAAAATATCGGATGGCCTGTCCAATTTCGCGCTGAAGGCAAAATGGATGGTACCCTCCGGCGGGCGGGCGATCGGCGAGCGCACGGGCGTTTGCGCTCCCTCAGCCTGCTGGCTGCTTTCTGCTGGAGCGCCGCCTGGGGTTGTCGCGCAGGCTGCAAGGAGGGTTAAGGGGATCATTGCGAGAAAGTACAACAATACGGGCGGATTCCTGAATTTCATTTGTTGCACTCCTGAACAACAACATCATAGCACGGGCTGAGACTGAGGGGGATATCCAATTTGATTAATTTTTCGAGGGGGGGCGAGGTTAAAAAGCCCGTGCCAGTTCACCTTGAACAGAATGGGATTGTAGAACCCCTGCAGTATGTAGTTATGGGAAGATGTTTCAGGAGGTTTGAGGTTGAATGAGGTAACTTGCGCCCATAAAATCAGTATTAATCCAGCGCATTACCCTTAGCCGGGCGGCGGCGCTGGCCAGCTGTTCCATCGGCCTGCGGTCCGTTGTGGGGAAGAGCGATTATCTCTGGGGCGGCATCCCCGCCGTGGCGAGGCTGTACTTCCCCTTCACCATGCTGCTCGGCGCGGCTGGCTCATTCGCTTTCATCTACCCCGCCGCTACTTCTTTGTCAGCCCCATGATCACCCCCAACACCAGCGACCAGAGCGCCGCCAGGCCGATCTGATAATCGGCTGGCAGGGAGAAGGTCACCGTGTGGGCGGGGATCCAGAACCAGATCAGCGTCTTCCAGGCGGCGGTGATGCCGGCGAAGCCCTTACGACCGAGGATCAGGTTGTCCTCCACCCGGTGAATAGCCATCATTTGTGGGCCGAAGAGCACATTGGTGAAGACCGAGACGGAGAAGGCCCAGCCGATGCCGCTGCTCAGGAACGCCGGCAGCATTTTATGCTCCAGCAGCGCGGCGGTGAAGCCCTTCATGCCGGCGAATCCGTATTTGATGATCACGCCGAGCAGCGCCCAGGCGAGCACCTTGCCGAGCAACTGCAGCGGCATGCAGGGCAGGGCCGGGCGTTTGGCCTGCAGGCTGGCAGAGATGATCTCGCCAAGCGTGCCAAGGATGGCGAATTGAATGGCAGCGGAAAGGATGGGATTCTGGGTGACCCAGGCGGCGTAGGTTTCCATGCGAGGCTCCGATGTCAGGAATAGCGTGTACGAAGATTCTATCAGGTATTCTAATCCCTGATAGCAATAATCCAAGAATAACAATCCGTAGCGAGTTGACCGGCTGATTACCTGACCAGCAGCACCGGGCAGTTGGCGTGGGCAACGACCTTCTGGCTCTGGCTGCCGAGCAGCGCGCCCACCAGCCGGCCCAGTCCGCGCGTGCCCATGATGATCAGGTCATTCTCGCGCACCTGGGCCACGCGCAGCACTGCCTCCGCTACCGGGCCTTCCAGGATCTCCTTCACCAGCACACCGGGCAGTTCGCCAACCTCGATCAGGGCTTCTTTGAGAATGTTTTCCGCGATTGCCTTCTGGTTCGAAACGAATACGACCAGGTTTGTATCGCCGAGGTAGCTGGGCACCGAATCGAAGACGGTGACAACCGTCAGGTCGGCATTCAGGCAGCGGATCATCTCGCCGGCGACTCGGGCGGCTTTGAGCGCATGATCAGAGCCATCGACGGCAAGTAAGATGTTCTTGAACATCATTCACCTCCCCGTAGAACCATTCCTGTATCCATTATAAGAAAATTGGAGCCAGCTTCCAATAATCCCCGGGTGTTATTGGCTAAAATGTGTCGAACTCATCGGGTCGCGCGCGCGATTCTCCCCAATGGAAAACGAGAACGCGGGAGAGAGTATTCCGCGTTCTCGTTATTTCGTGGATCGATGTAATTATCGGGTGGTTTTATCCTGCTGCCCTACGATTTGAATGCCGGCAGCTCACGAGTTTGCCCGCTGACGGTGATCACATAGTAAGGCATCCAGGCGACGCCGAACAACTCAAGGTAGATATCTTTCTTATACGGCGTCACCGGCAGCTCGATTTCACGCTCGATGACCTGCGCCCAGCGCTCCTGGATGTCCTCCAGCGCGGACTGGCGCTCGGCTTCCATGCTCTCCACCTGTTTTTCGAGAGCCTCCAGCTCGGCTTCCTCCTGCTTCAGCTCAGCCTTGGCCTGGGCGGTCATGCGCCGCTTGGTCAGGCTGGATGAGATGGAGCGCTTGCGCCCGCCGAGCACGCCGAGCAGCAATTCAGCGCCCTTGCCGACCTCTTCCATTCGCCGCTGACCGAGCTCTTTCTCCTGGCTCTCCACTTCCATCTCCTGGCGCTTGATCTTGAGCTCCAGGCTGCTCAGCTTCTTCTTATAGGCGTCATCGATCTTGTCGATCTCGGCCTGCATGGCGTTTTTAGCCGCGTCGCGGCACATCTCTTTGAACTCGGCATCTGAGGTTTCGGGCCAGGCGTAGACTTTTAGGGTCTCGTTTGCGCGCAGACTGACCGTGCTGGCGCGGTAGACCCAATCCTGGAAGTCGCCCTGAAAGCCGATGATTTGCCGCGCATCGCCGATCCAGGTCGGCAGGGGAGCGTAACGCGCGCCGGGCAGTGGGGCGCCGGTCAGCTGCTCGCGGCGGTACGGATGCCAGGCGAAATCCTCCCAGGCTACCCGCCTCCCGCGCGCTTCCTGTGCCAGCGAAGCCATCTGGCGGGAAACGTTGAGACTGTATTTCGGGATGTTGTAGGCGACCTCGGCCTGGGCGAACATCCCGGCGCGGTAGATCATACCCCCTTGCTGTACCTGACTGTCCGAGGGGATGCGGCTGGCATTCAGCGCCTCGCCGAAGGGCAGGTCGTTGGGGATGAAGTACTCCTCCACGCCGGACGGCACAGCCGGGCGGGTGGTCGAAAGGCGCTCGCCGTCCGCGCTGACGGGTGCAGGCGCCGGAGCGGCGGCTCCTGCCGGTCTGCCCGCCGGCACGGATTCCGCTGCGGGCTTTTCGGGGAGCAGTTTCATCAGGGCCGGGATCTGGCTGCGGGTCAGCGGGCCGGCCAGGTAGTTCATCGCCCAGCGGGTCTGGAAGATTTGCGGTTTTTTCTCGTGGACGTTGTGCAGCAGGAAGGTGCGTTTACCCAGCCGCGAGATCAGTTTATCGATCTCACTGCGGTTCAAGCCGCCGCCGGCCGCGTCCAGCCCGTCCAGCAGGCGCTGCTTGTCCTGGTCGGTCTGCAAGCGGCCGATCATCCAGGTACCGGCGTTGGAGAGACCCTTGTAATCCACGTCAATCGGATTCTGGGTGGCCAGCAGCAAGCCGACGCCGAAGGCGCGCGCCTGTTTGAGCATGCGCAGCATGACCACCCGCGAGGGCGGGTTGGCCACCGGCGGCAGGTAGCCGAGAATTTCATCGAAGTAGACCAACGCGCGCAAGGCGCTGGTGCCGCGCTGGGCGCGCATCCAGGATTCGATCGCGGCGAATAGCAGGGTGACGAAGAACATTCGCTCCGATTCGCTCAGGTGCGCCAGGTAGAAGATGCTGTGGCGCGGTCTGCCTGAGGAGGTGTATAGCAGCGCTTCCGGCTCGAGCGCCTGACCCTCGCGCCAGACCTCGAAAGAGGGCGATGCCAGGAAGTTGTTCAGCAGCATGGCCAGCTCGAAGCGATCCTTTTCGGGAAAAAAGCTGTCCACCGGGAACGCACCCAGCCGCTCGAAGGGCGGTTTCTGCGTTTGCAGGATCAGCTCGGTCAGGTTGAGCGACTGTTCCTTGCTCCAGGCGTTCTCGAGGATGTTGGACAGCAGGATGTGCTCGCGCGAGCGCAGCGGATCGATGTTGGTCAGGCCGATCAACCCGAGCAGGGCGGTGACGATGGTGGAAATCTTCTCGCGCAGGATTTCGCGGTTGTCCTCCCAGGGCAGTCCGGGCGCGGCAAAGGACGAGAGGATATTGACCAGCGTCCCGGCGCTCGAGCCGGGGGTATAGACGCCGAAGTCGACAGCATCCTTCAGGGCGAGCAGCTGCTCGCGCCCCAGCCCCCAGTCAGCCAGTCCCTTGCTCCACTGCGCCGCGGTCTCCTCGGCCATCTGCGGGATGGTCTTGCCTTCGCGGCGGGCGGTATCCGGGTCGATCCACGGCTCGAAGTCGGCCGGCAGCAGGTCAGGGAAGTGCAGCAGCAGGTTGGTCAGGTCACCCTTGGGATCGATAACAATCGCCGGGATTCCCTCGATGGCTGCTTCTTCGAGCAGGCCGACTCCCAGGCCGGTTTTTCCCGAACCGGTCATGCCGGTGATGATGCCGTGGGTTACCAGATCGGCCGGGTCGTAGATCAGCGGCTGGTCGGTAAGCTTGCCCTGCTCCATATCGAATATCCTGCCAAGAAAGAACTCTCCATCTTTTGCTGTAGTCATTGGCTCACCTCCTCGCGACTAACGAATAAAGCTCATAGGTTCCCCCGAATTCCTGCGGAGCGGGTAATTCTTCCAGAAATTCATTCAGGGCCAGTAAAGTGTCGTGCGGATGATGCGGGTCATCCACTTTCAGCATAAATTGTACCCCAGAACGGTAGACAAGTACGTGGGTGATCCCTTCCTGTTGCCAGCGCGCGCGGATTTGGTCGAAGTCCCCCAGCTCGGCATAATCGCGCCCCCAGCGGTCGAGCATCTCGTCCGGCAGGCAAACCGGCAGACAGTCCAGGCAGCGCGGATCGTAGATCAGCTGCACCTTGCTGCCCTCCGGCAACTGGCTGACCGCCTGCATGGCGGGCTGGTACCAGCCCAGGTTCTTGACCAGGTAATCCTCGCTGGAGGTCAGACCGAGGGAGGCCTGAGGCGCGCCCTGCTTCAGCGCCGATACGCTCACCTCGAGCGTGTTCAGGGCGAGCACGAGCAGGACGAGCGCGGCGATGATCCGCCCCGGGCGGACGGCGGGCAGCGAAAGACCCTCGATCCCGTGGAATCCAAACGCAGCCAGCACGGCAAAAGCGGTGAAAAGCGAATAAAAAAGGCGGGTCTGAATCAGAAAGCCGGAAAACTGGTTGCCAGCCGCCCAGATCAGCAAACCGGTCAGGGCGATCAGCAGCGCGTTCTGCAGGGCAGCGCGCTGTTCTTCCCCCAGCCGTTTGGCGCCGATCCAGGCCAGGGCGCCCAATCCGAGCAGCAGCGGGCCGATCGAAACGCCGTAGCCGTCGGCGCCCTCCAGGCCGATCCAGGTGGCGCGCAGCGGCAGCAGGAAGAAGTCCATCCAATTGCCGAAGGGCGGCGTCCCCTGAAAGTTGGCGATGCGGGGAGCACTCATCGCGCCGCTGACAAAGAAAAACGGATAGAGCGGATTACCGGTGGTGATCAGGTTTTTCACCAGCCAGGGCAGGGCGAATACGGCCGCGGCCAGCACATAGTGACACGCCGCACGCAAAAAGGGCGCGCGGCGTCTCCAGGCATGCCAGCCCAGCGCGGCGAGGCCGGCCAGCGCCAGCGCGCCGGCCGTATATTTGGTCGCAAAGGCCAGGCCGGCGAACGCGCCGGACAGCCATATGTGCTTGCGTAAGCCTTCCTGGCGCCACAGGTCGAGCGCCGCCAGGCAGCCGAAGCCAAAGTACAGACCCAGCCAGTCGGAGTATGCCCAGGCGGGCGAGACCATCAGGGTGTAGCCCGCCAGCAACGCGCCGGCGCCGGCCCAGGCGGCTGAGACGCCGATCCGCTGACGCAGGTAGCCGAGCAGACCGAGGGCGGTCAACGGGGCGAAGCACCAGCCGAGCACGGCGGCTGCCGGCCGCCCAGCCAGGGCGATTGCCCAGGTGTAGAGCATTTCTGCAGCCTGGGGATGGCCGCTGGTCGCCAGCCAGGGCAGGTAGGCCACCCGGCCAAGACGCAGGTAGGTTTCGGGCAGGGTCAGGTGATAGGCCAGCGCGTCGTACTTGACCGGCGGGGCCAGGGCGACCGTCAGGGCCGCGATCAGCCCCAGCGCCAGCAGTGCGCCAACGGCGCGACCGAAGCGCCCGCCCTCGATCAGCAGATCGCCGAGGGCGCCTAGCTGACGCAGCCAGGACAGGGCCGCGCGGCCGAGCAGCAGCATCAGTGCGGCCAGAGCGGCGAAAAACAGCCAGCGCGGCGCACCAAGGATTGCGCCGATCAGCAGCACCCCCAGAGAGAAGATGCCCAGTCCCAGCCCGGCCTGCAGCGAGAGGCGCGCCAGCGGGTGAAGACCCGGCAGCGGCGCCAGGCGCAGTCCCAGCCCGCCAGCCAGACTGACCAGCAGCAGGGGGGAGGTCAACCGCCAGAGAAGCAGAAGCAGGTCGAGCGCCAGTTGCGGGGTGAGCGGCTTGTGGCTCAGGTAGTAAAGCAACAGGCTCGCAACCGGCCAGAGCAGCGCGACAAGCGCCAGCAGGTACAGGGTGGATTTTTTCATGAAATAATTACCAGGAGCGAAGTGGCTTTGGAAATATTATATTATGTAAATTCGCATTGCCCCCATCAAAGCATCGATCAACCCTGTAATGCTGGGCACGCTGAAAAATCGCAGTCTGTCATTAAATCACAGCACGCCGGGGACGCCGACCCCGGCATGCTATTTAAGGAGGAGAAGAAGAGAAGTCGCCCTTTTCAATTCAAATAATACCAGAAAGCATGTTCGATTACTTGACGCGAAACCTACGCTTACCCTACGCTCGGCTTGCATTCACATTACGGAATCGAGGATTGGTGCTGGATGTACCTGTAACGGTGGTATATCGGCCATCTACAAGCTCATCTCTCCCTCCTGATAGAAATGCGCGCAGTGCGGTGGGGTGCTCGATATCACCGATGCATGCCGTGATTAAATATTGTGTAGTAAACTTACCTGAACAGACCGTATTAATTTCAATCTCCTCCCAGGAGCCCGGATGACTGAACACAGCCTTACCCTCCTCTGGTCGAAGCAAATGCCCGCGACGCCCGCCGGCCCGCTGACCGTCTTCGTTTCAGCAGCCGGGCTGGCAGAGATCACCTTCGGCCTGCTGCCTGAGCTGCCGCCTGAGGATTTTAAAGTCGCTGCGCTGCTGGCGGTGATCGTTGAGCAGTTGGACGAGTACTTCCGCGGTGAGCGCCGCGTTTTTGACTTGCCCATCGATTGGGGCGGGATGGGCGAATACCAGCGCGAGGTGCTGCGCGCCTGCTACGCCATCCCTTACGGCGAGGTGTGCACGTACGGCGGCCTGGCCCGGCAGACCGGCCGGCCGAAAGCCGCCCGCGCGGTCGGCAACATCATGGCGACCAATCCCATCCCGATTGTCATCCCCTGCCACCGGGTGATTGGCTCGGACGGCAGCCTGCACGGTTACGGCGGCGGGCTGGACGTCAAAGCCC
Source organism: Bellilinea sp. (assembly GCA_034678705.1). GTDB lineage: Bacteria > Chloroflexota > Anaerolineae > Anaerolineales > Anaerolineaceae > Bellilinea. The sequence goes on along the minus strand of JAXDBP010000028.1, from coordinate 40,205 downwards.
GTCTGTTGAAAATGGAAGGGGCGCGGCTCTTTGACTGAGCGGGGATCACAAGCGGATGGAGAATCGCAGGGATTCCGTGCCGGATACGTCGCCCTGGTCGGACGCCCGAACGTTGGCAAGTCGACCCTGATGAACGGCCTGCTCGGTCAGAAGATCGCCGCGGTCTCGCCGCTTCCGCAGACCACCCGCCAGCGCCAGCTGGGTATCCTCACCCTGCCAAACGCCCAGGTGGTCTTCATGGACACCCCCGGACTGCACGTGCCGGTTCACAAGCTCGGCGAATACATGAACCTGGTGGCGGAAGACGCTCTCAGAGATGCCGATGTGATCGTCTGGCTGGTCGAGGCAAACAGCCAGCCAACTGCGGAAGATCGTCTGATCGCCGAGAAACTTCGCGTGATAAAGAAATTGCCGCCGGTGCTGCTGGGGTTGAACAAGATGGATCTGCTGCCTGCGGCAGAGCTGTCCGGGCGCACGGCGGAGTACCGTGCGTTGCTGCCGCAGGCGTCGGCGCTGGCTTTCTCGGCGACCAGCGGCGAGGGGCGAGATGAACTTCTGGGCGAAGTCCTTAGGCGCCTGCCGGCGGGCGCGCCTTTCTTCAGCGAGGATCAGCTCACTGATCTCTACGAGCGCGATATCGCCGCGGACCTGATCCGCGAGGCGGCCTTGCTGCACCTGCGCGAGGAAGTTCCGCATGGCGTGGCGGTGCGCATCGACGAGTATACCGAGCGCGGCGAGAGCGGAGCGTACATTTCCGCGACAATGTTCGTCGAGCGCGAATCGCACAAAGCCATTGCCATCGGCAGGGGCGGAGACATGCTCAAGCGGATCGGCAGCGCTGCCCGGCGCGAGATCGAGGCGATGAGCGGGCGCAAGGTGTTCCTTGAATTGCGGGTCAAGGTCAACAAGAACTGGCGCAATAAACCTGACGCGCTGGGCTGGCTAGGCTACACGCGGGAAAAGAAGTAACCTGATGAATTGGGAGTGGCTGGCGCTGGCGTTCGTCTTCGCAGCTGGCAACTGGTACGCAGTCGTCCGCGAGAAAGCCAGGCTGCGCGTGTTCACCAAGCCGGCAGTGATTCTGGCTCTGCTGGTCGGCTTTACCCTGGCGGGCGGCTGGTCCGGTCAAAATTATTGGTTTGGATTGGGATTGGCGTTTTCGCTGGTCGGTGATGTGTTGTTGATGCTGCCCCCGGGAGCTTTTATGTCCGGGCTGGCAGCTTTCCTGGTCGCGCACATTCTGTACATCCTTGGATTCAGCCAGGGATTGACCTTTCCGGGCTGGAGCTTTCTGTATCCCATCGCGATTCTGGCTGCAGCTGATTTTTTCATCTACCGCAGGCTGCGTCGGGCGGTGATCTCGCGCCCCAGGGGCCGCTGGATGCGCTTTCCGATGCATCTCTACCAGATCATCATCAGCCTGATGGTGGTCACCGCGTTGATGACTCTCTGGCGGGTGGATTGGCCGCGGACGGGCGCCTGGCTGGCTTCACTGGGCGCGCTGTCCTTTCTCGTTTCAGATACAATTCTCGCAAACAACCGCTTTGTCAACCCCATTCCTGGCGGGAGGCTGCTGGTGATCATCAGCTACCACGTCGGGCAGGCGGCGTTGATCAGCGGGGTGCTGCTGCGCGGATGAGCTTCACTTGAGCAGCGGGCGAAAACCCTCGCCCAGCGCCTCATGCGCCTGACCGATCACCATGAATGCGCGCGGATCGATCTCGCGCACCAGTTCTTTGAGCTGGTTGACTTCCGAGCGGGTGATGACTACATAGAGAACAGGTCGCTCCTGGCCGGTATAGGCGCCCGTCCCGGGCAATACAGTCACGCCGCGCTCGAGAACGTCCAGCACCGAGTCGGCTACCCGCTCGGGCGCGCTGGTGATGATCATTGCGGTGCGAAAGACGCTTGCCCCTTCCGAGGTCGCCTCCGCCGCCAGGCCGGAAACATAGATGACCAGCAGGCCGTAGAGCGCCTTCTCCCACCCGAAGGCAAATCCGCCACCCAACACGACCAGTGTGTCTGTGATCAAATAGGCCTGCGAAATAGAGATGCCCAAACGGTGGTTGAGCACGCGCCCGAGGATGTCGCTGCCGCCGCTGGTGCCCTGTCCGCGGTACACCAGGCCCAGCCCGATCCCGAGCGCGATCCCGCCGTACAAGCTGTTCAGCACCAGGTCGTCGGTCAAACCATTGGCTGGCAGGACCAATACCAGCAGATCGGTGAAAATGGAGAACAGCAGAATGGATAACGCGGTCCGCTTGGCAAAGCGCAATCCACCCAGGTAACGCCAGCCTAGGATGAACAGCGGCACGTTGCCGAGGAAGACCATCAGGCCGATCGGCCAGCTGCTGAAGGAGTTGACAATCTGTGCGATACCGCTGATGCCGCCGCTGACCAGCTCGGCAGGGATCAGGAACATGCGCATCGCCAACGCCTGGACCAGAGTGCCAAGGATGATTTGCAGATATTCCAGCAGGTTTTTTCTAGAAAAATCTGGCGGACCAATTAAGGAACGAAGGACATTCTTTAAGGTTAGCTCCGCCTGAGGTTTGGCTTGCATAGCCTTCTCCTGAAACCGATATGTAATAGCAATTGTACTAGAGGAAGGGTTACTTCGAACAGCGTAGGATATCCCCGCTTCGATGTTATTCGTCATGTGATCGGCAGCGACCTTGACAGATAAGTTCACCCGTTATCCAGCTTGATTATTATGGTTTATGTGATATAGTATTTTTGACCTTGCCAGACACGACTGAAACACAATTATTGGCAGGTTTTATGTTGTTGATCCATAGAAAAGACCCTTATCATCGCAGCGGAAAGATAACTCACCGGGTCATTTTAGAATCGATCCATTCCCCATCCATCTATCCCAGTCATTTCTCAACTTGAGATCGGAATTGTGCCATTCTTAGAGGAGCGGGAGAGACCATTCAGATCATGACTCCGCTTCATGCACCGAGATAAGGGTTGTATGAGCCTTCTGGCTGCACGTCTGTTGATTTGTTCAGGGTATTCATCAGGAGTCTGGCTGAAAACTGGCTGGAGGAGACGCCATTGGCTGCTCGACCAGCCTTTTTTCATTTACCCCGGGTAGGTCACATCCCTCAGCCAGGCGCGGGCAGCCGGCCATTGAAAGGAAAAGGAGGTGCTTGGCAAGAATAAGGTAAATGGAGCGTACACAATCTTTCCAACCTATCCAACTGTTATCTTAAAGGAGGAGTGATTGAAATGAAAAAGGGAACCATGCTTTTCGGTATTCTGATCCTGGTCAGCATGCTGCTGTCTGCTTGCGGCGGCGGTGGTGGTGACACGATCAAAGTCGGCGTGGTCGCTGAGTTGACTGGCGACATCCCGGCAGTCGGCGCTTCCTGCAAGAACGCTGCCGAGCTGGCGGTCAAAGAAGTCAACGACGCCGGCGGGTTGGATGTCGGCGGCAAGAAATATCAGATCGAGTTGTTCATCGAGGATAACGCTGGCAAGGCTGATCAATCCGCATCAGCCACGCAGAAGCTGATCACCCAACAGAATGTGGTCGCTATTATCGGCCCGAATGCCAGCCGCTATGCCATCCCGGCCTCCGAAGTTGCGGAAAGCTCCAAGGTTGTGCTCATCAGCCCGTGGTCGACCAATCCGAAGGCCACCCTGGTGGGTGATACCGGCGAGTCCAAGAAATATGTCTTCCGCGCCTGCTTTATCGATCCCTTCCAGGGGCGGGTTGTAGCCAAGTTCGCCATGGATAACCTGGGCGCCCAAAAGGTCGCTGTTCTCTATGATGTGGCTTCAGAATATAACAAGGGTATCGCTGACATCTTCAAGGCAACCTTTGAAGAAATCGGCGGGACTGTGGTGGCATTCGAAACCTACACCACCAATGACAAGGACTTTTCAGCCCAACTGACCAAGATCAAGGAGGCTGGTCCGGATGTCATCTTCCTGCCGAACTATTACTCCGAGGTGCCGTTGCAAGTCCAGCAGGCTCACCGCCTTGGCATCGATGTCCCGTTCCTTGGCTCTGACTCGTGGGGCAGCGCCGAGCTGATTACCCTGTGCGGCGCCGAATGCGAAGGTTATTACTTCAGCACTCACTATGCCGCTGATGCAGCCACACCGGTCGCAACCAAATTCATTGAATCATACAAAACAACCTATGGCGTGACCCCGGATGATGTGGCAGCCCTGACCTATGATTCCTTCGGGCTTTTGTTCCAGGCACTGCAGACAGCCGGCAAGGTCGACCGCCAGGCAGTGCGCGACGCCATGGCCAAGATCCCCAATTACGACGGGGTAACAGGTAGTATGACCTTCAAAGAAGGTTCGGGCGATCCGATCAAGAGCGCGGTTATCCTGCAGGTCAAGGACGGCAAGTTCGTCTGGTATGCGAACGCAAATCCGTAACCTCGCTTTCCTATTATGCTCTCCCGCCGCTGCCTGGCGGGAGAGCCTTTATCCAAGTTTAAGGGCGCTCCTATGAATTATTTCTTCCAGCAATCGTTGAACGCGCTGCAACTTGGCAGTATCTATGCCCTGATTGCGCTTGGCTATACCATGGTCTACGGCATTTTGACCATGATCAACTTTGCCCACGGCGACTTGTTTATGGTGGGGGCTTTTTTCTGTTTTATTGTCGCCACGGTATTAAAGCTGCCTTTTGTGCCCACCTTGCTGCTCTCGATGATTGGGGTCGCGCTGATTGGCGTGATGATCGAGCGAGTGGCTTACAAACCGCTGCGTGCAGCACCGCGGGTTTCCGCGGTCATCACAGCGCTTGGGGTGGGCTTGTTCCTCGAGAACTTCACCCTTGTGTTTTTCCCGTATCCGCAGAGCGTACCGCAGTTGTTGAACACCATTACCTGGCAAATTGGCGGGGTGACAATTTCTTCTCTGCAGATATTGATCATCCTCTTATCATTAGGTTTGATGGTGCTTCTGGATCTGATCGTGCAGCGCACCATGGTCGGCATGGCCATGCGCGCCATTTCCTGGGATAAGACCCTCGTTCCATTGATGGGGGTGCCGCTCAACCTGATCATCTCGATCACGTTTGCCATCGGCACCAGCCTGGGCGCGGCTGCCGGAACGATGTATGCGCTGGCCTTCCCGGTGATCGACCCTTACATGGGCATCATCATCGGCTGGAAGGCGTTTATCTCGGCTGTGGTAGGAGGTATCGGTAACATCCGCGGCGCAATGATCGGCGGATTCATCCTTGGAGGGGTGGAAATCATGGTGGCCGCCTTCATGCCCTCCACCTACCGTGACTTCGTAGCTTTTGCGCTGCTGCTGGTGCTGCTCATTTTCCGTCCATACGGCATCCTTGGCAAGCCGCGGCCACAGAAGGTGTAACATGAGCGAATCCACAACTTCACCTTCGAAATTCAAAAACACGCTGGAGCGCCTGCGCTCATTCTGGGAGCCAATTGCTGCCAGCCGTAAAGCGCTGCCCATCCTGCTGGCGGTCGGATTCGTCTTGTCGATTATCATTCCGATCACCGACATTATCAATGAGTATGTTCAACTCATCCTGATCTACGTCGGCATCAACGTGATCCTCACCCTCAGCCTGAATCTGATCAACGGCTACATGGGCGAGTTCTCCGTTGGACATGCCGGTTTTATGGCGGTCGGGGCTTACGTTTCTTCCATCCTGACCACGATGGTGCTGCCATCCGATTGGGGTCAGTGGGCGTTTCCAGTGGTGGTGCTGGCTGGCGGCGTCGGCGCGGCGTTGGTTGGGCTGGTGGTGGCTATCCCATCCTTTAAAACACGCGGAGACTACCTGGCGATTGTCACCCTGGCCTTCCTGATGATCGTCAAATCAGTTTTTGAGAATATCGACGCGGTCGGCGGACCGCGTGGTATTCCGGGTGTGCCCAAGCTGACCACCATGCCGTGGACCTACTTCTGGATGGTGCTGGCGATTCTTGTCATCCGCAATTTTGTCTATTCGAACTTTGGGCGCGGGGTGCTCTCGATCCGCGAGGATGAGATCGCCAGCGACCTGATGAGCGTCAACACCCGCCAGATCAAGCTGCTGGCATTCACGCTCAGCTCGTTCTTCGCTGGAATCGCAGGGGCGCTGTTTGCTCACGTTCTGCAATTCATCAGCCCGCGCGTGTTCGACATCATCAAATCTACCGATATCCTGATCATGGTATATCTTGGAGGAATCGGGTCGATCACCGGCTCGCTCATCGGGGCGACCATCTATACCGTCCTTTTGGAGGTACTGCGCCCGTTGGGCATGTGGCGGATGGTGCTCATGCCGCTGGTGCTGGTGCTGCTGATGATATTCAGGCCGCGCGGCATCATGGGCATGCGCGAGATGCGCTGGTTCATTCCGAACCTCGATCTATTCGCAATCAAGAATTGGCGCAAAGGAAAGGAGGCCAAAAATGGCGCTCCTGCAGATTGATTCTGTCACCCATTACTTCGGCGGATTGTGCGCGGTTTCGGATTTTAACCTCGAGCTGCAGCCAAGCGAACTGGTCGGTATCATCGGACCAAACGGGGCGGGCAAGACCACCATATTCAATCTGATCACCGGGGTGTATAAGGCTACCCGAGGCAGCATCATGTTAGAGAACCGTGAACTGGTCGGCCTGCCCCCGAACAGGATCACGCAATTAGGCATCGCCCGTACGTTCCAGAACATCCGCCTGTTCAAGGATTTGACTGTGCTGGACAATGTGCGTATAGCCTACTTTAACTGGCTGGGATATACCCCCTGGGAAGCGCTGTTCCATATCGGGCGATATGGTGCTCAGGAAAAGAAATATTCGGATCAGGCGCTTGACCTGCTCGAATTCTTCAAGCTGGATGGGTTTGCCGACGAGTTGGCCAAAAACCTGCCCTATGGTTCGCAGCGCCGCCTGGAAATCGCTCGCGCGCTGGCGACGGGTCCCAAGCTGCTTCTGCTTGACGAGCCGGCGGCTGGCATGAATCCGCGCGAGATCAATCAGCTGATGGAGTTCATCCAGTGGATCCGGCATGAGTTCAACCTCACCATTGTGCTGATCGAACACCAGATGCGTCTGGTGATGGGCATCTGCGAGCGGTTGAAAGTGCTCGACTTCGGCGCGACGATCGCCGAGGGGCTGCCTGAAGCGGTGCGCAACGACCCACACGTGCTCGAAGCCTATCTCGGTGAAGGAGGTGAAGGATGAGCGACAATGAAATCCTCCTTTCTGTCGAGAACCTGAACGTCTCATACGGCAATATCAAGGCGGTCAAAGATGTCTCCTTTGAGGTCAGGGAAGGTGAGATCGTCACGCTAATCGGCGCGAACGGCGCAGGCAAGTCGTCCACCCTGCGCGCGATCTCCGGCGTCGTGCCCTACACTGGCAAGGTTACCTATCGGGGCAAACCCCTGAACAAGATTCCGGCTGACAAGATCGTCGCCCTGGGCATCGCTCAGGTGCCGGAGGGGCGCGGCATCTTCGGCAGCCTGACCGTCTTCGAAAACTTGAAGCTTGCTACCTGGGCGCGTAAGGACAAGGTGGAGATCGCCCGCGATTACGACCGGGTCTTCAACATCTTTCCTCGCCTGAAGGAGCGGCGTTCACAACTGGGCGGCACGCTCTCGGGCGGCGAGCAGCAGATGCTGGCGGTGGGTCGCGCATTGATGAGCCGCGGCAAGGTGATGCTGCTCGATGAGCCTTCGATGGGCCTTGCGCCGGTGTTGGTGCGCGATATCTTCAGGGTGCTGGAAGAGATCAACCAGGCCGGCACGACCATCCTGCTGGTCGAGCAAAATGCCAACATGGCCCTGCGAGTGGCTCAGCAGGCTTACGTGCTGGAAACCGGCACGATTGCCTTGAGCGGCACCGGCGCAGAGCTGTTGCGCGACAAGCGCGTGCGCGAGGCGTATCTGGGAGGTTGATCTCGATCGTGCTGCGGTGATTCGGCGTTTCACGGGTCAAGTGTCACCTGACGCGTATCGATGAACGAGTAATGTAGGGGCGGGTTCCGGCCCGCCCAATTTTCTTGTTGCATATCTACTACCGTTTCGAGGACAGTATGGACAAACTGGATGGGATTCTTACCTGGGCAGAGATCGACCTGGAGGCGATCCGCCATAACATATGCGCCTACCAGCGTCATGTCGGCGCGGGGGTGAAGGTGATTGCGGTGGTCAAGGCCAACGCTTACGGGCATGGGGCGGTGCGCGTGGCGCAGGCCGCGCTGAATGCGGGAGCGTCTATGCTGGCTGTGCATCGCTTGAACGAAGGCATCGAGCTGCGTCAGGCGGGAATCCAGGCGCCGATTTTACTGATGGGCTATACCCCGCCCGAAGGCGCGCTGGCGGTGGTCAACTGGCGGCTGACCCCCAGCCTGATGACTGCCGAGTTCGCCCGGGCGCTCTCAGCCCAGGCCGGGCTGGCCGGCTGGCAGGCGCCGGTGCATGTCAAGATCGACACAGGCATGAGCCGCTATGGGCTGATGCCGGACGAGGCGCTCGCTTTTCTGCATGCATTGACTGCCCTGCCGAACCTGCGCCTGGAGGGCATGTTCACCCACTTTGCCACCGCTGATTCGCTCGACCAGACCTGGGTGCGCCGTCAACTTTCGGTTTTCAACGAGGTCGTCGCCGCTGCCAGCGCCGCCGGCATCGACATCCCGCTGCTGCATGCCGCCAACAGCGCCGCAGCCATGCGCCTGCGCGAGGCGCACTTCCACGCCATTCGACCGGGTATCGCCATCTACGGTCTGGATCCATCCAGCGAGTGGCCGCCGGTTTTTGAAATCAAGCCGGCGCTGACCTTGAAGAGCCGGGTGGCACGGGTTCGCGAGCTGCCGGCCGGCGCGGGCGTTAGTTACGGGCGGACTTTTGTGACAGAGCAGCAAATCACCGCCGCGCTGGTGCCGGTCGGTTACGGCGACGGCTATCACCGCATTCTGTCCAATAAAGGGGTGGTTCTGGTCGGCGGAAGACGCGCTCCGGTCATCGGGCGGGTGTGCATGGACCAGTTCGTGATCGACGTCAGCGGCATCCCGGGAGTGAAGCAGGACGACGAGGTGGTGCTCGTCGGCCGGCAGGGAGGGGAACATCTGCGCGCCGAGGAGGTGGCGCAACTGGCGGGCACGATCAACTACGAAGTGACGACCTCACTGCTGCCAAGGGTGGTCCGAAAATATAATTAATTGTCATGCGGGGATCGTTGCGTGGGCGGAAAATCAAGACGCACTACGATAGGCTAATCCACAGCCGTTCTCATTGTTTCGAGAAAGGACGGTAGGGTCATTTCGGATCGGAGACCGATTCCTGTATAATGGAATTAAGCATAAGAATGCCAGGAGAGGAGGTTGCCATGTATGTAACCATATTATCCGGGCACGTATCGCATGAGAACTGGGACCCCCTCAAGAAATCCTTCGAGCTGGTCGGCAGGCGCGCTCCAAGGCAATTGCTCGAATCGACGTTGATGCAAAGCGAGGATGATCCCACCCTCTGGCAGATTGTTTCCTTCTGGCGGAGCAGAGAAGCCTTCAAAGAAGCTGAGAAAAAAGAAGAGACCAATCTGTGCGTCAAACTGTTTTGCGATGCCGGCTCAGTGCCCAATCGTCGCGGTTTCTCGATCATCGAACGGTATTCACGCGTATAAATGCCAGAATCGTTTGCAGCGATCAATGAATGAACTGGTAAAACGTCTGGTCGACCTGGAGGCGGAAGTTGAATATAAAACTCCACCGCAGCCAGGTCAGCCAGACTTTTGTTACACACCCGGCTCGATCCCGGTATTAATTTCCGCGCCGCACGGCGCTGCCCATACGCGCAACAGGCGGGTCAAGGATGAAGATGAGTACACAGCCGGCATGGCCCGGCTGGTCGCCGAGCGAACTGGTGCCCATGTACTGTATGCCTGGCGCAAATCTGCCACCGACCCCAATTACGCAGCTCGTACGCCTTTCAAACTTGCCCTGGCAAAGATCGTGCGGGACGAGCAAATCCACTTTGTTCTCGACCTGCACGGCTGCTCGCCCAGACGTTCCTTTGGGATCGCGTTGGGCAGCATGCACGGACTAAGCTGTCCGGCTCACTTCCCGGCCATCCTGGCTGCATTGAACGCTAACGGCTTTTCGCCAGCCGGCAGCGGATTGTTCCGCCTGGACGTGGATGATACCTTTCCAGGAGGCGGCGGAGATCACCAGGAGACCATCACCCGTTACTGCGTCCGCTCCCTCGGTGTGGCCGCGCTGCAGGTCGAGCTGAACGCTCATTTACGCGTACCGCACCGCCTGCCCGAAGCCGCGATCGAAACGCCTTTCAACCAGAATCCGCTGCTGATCCGGCGCACGATTGCCGCGCTCGAGGCGGTCGTCCGGGCGGTGGTGCTCCTGGACGGCGGTCGGGCTTCCAATTGGGGATGAACAAACGGCAAGCGATACCAGGCGGGAGCGCAATGAACTGGTCGCAGAAAAACCGGCTTGCAAGTACAATTGGGGGATGATCTTTCGGCGCAACCCTCATCGGCGCAAGGGAGGTTCCTGGCGATGCCTTTGGGCGATCCTGCTGATCGCTGGGCTGGGGCTGTCTGCCTGCGGGGCCGCGCTGGAGACGCCCGCGGCGCCGACTGATACGAGGCCAACCCTCCCGGCGGCGAGCGTAACACCCCGGCCAACCGCAACCTCCGAGCCAACCCCGACGCCCGCCTTCCTTATTCCCCTGGATCAGCTCAAGGGTCTGCAGATCCATTTCTGGCACCCCTGGAGCGGTGAAATGTCCAGGGAGATTGACCGGCTGGTCGACGAATTCAACCAGGGCAACGAATGGGGCATCCACGTGATCGTAAGCCGGAGCGGCAGCAGCATGGCGCTAGCCAGAGAAGTTGATCTCGCCGCCGGCGGCGAGGATCTACCGCAGGTCGTGGCGGCCCCTTCTGAGCAATTGTTAACCTGGTTCGAGCGCGACCAGCGCATCCGCGCCCTGGACGATCTGATCAACGATCCGAACTGGGGCCTGAGCGAGCAGCAGCGTGCTGAGATCTCACTGGTCTTCTGGCTGCAGGACCAGACGATGGATCTACAGGTGGGCATCCCGGCTCAACGCAGCGCTGAGGTGTTGGTCTATAACCAGACCTGGGCTCGCGAACTTGGCTTCGACATGCCGCCACAGACTACTCAGGAGTTCCGCGACCAGGCATGCGCCGCAGCTCAGGCGTTGTTGAGCGACACCGGCGCCGATAACGATGGTATGGGCGGATGGATAATCAATACAGATGGATTGACCGTCTACAGTTGGCTGCGGGCTTTTGAAACGGATCTCATCCTTGAGGGCGAACAGCCGGTGTTCTCATTCAATCAACCCCAGGCGCTTCGGGCCATGGAGTTCCTGCGCTCGTTGCTAGATGATGGCTGTGCCTGGCAGGCTCGCAATCCTGCTCCGCAGGAGTATTTCAGCAGCCGCCAGGCGCTCATCTACAGCGCGAACCTTCTGGATTTGCCTGTGCAGGCTGGCATTCATGCCCAGCTCGGCAGCCAGGACGATTGGATCATACTACCCTTCCCTGGCGATCCACGCCCGACGTTAGTGGTCAGTGGTTTATCCTACGGCATCATGCGTTCGGAGCCGGCATATGAAGTTGCGGGCTGGCTGTTTGTGCGCTGGATGAGCCTGCCCGATAATCAGGCGCGCCTGCTGGAAGCCGGCGGAGGTCTGCCGGTAAGCGTCTCGGCTGCCAGCCTGGCAGGCCCTGCCATGCAGCAGATTCCGCAGTGGGCCAGCGTTGTCTCATGGATTCCTCTAGCCCAACCGGTGCCGCAATCCTCTGGCTGGCGGGTGGCGCGTCTCGTCCTCCAGGATGCTGCCTGGCAGGTGATGCAGAGCTACGTCCCTCCGGGGGATATCGGGGCAATCCTGGCGGAGTTGGACGCGACCATCCTCGAGGTTTTGGAACGCGAGAGATAAGCTCCTGATTAACCCGCTAGAAAAAGATGCGCAGACCTGCCCGTATAGCGGGCAGGCTGCCGCCAAATGCGAGTGATATTTCAGTGTGAGGGGAGAAGCCGCAGCGAGCGCAGTCGATGTCAGTGCGGCCTTTCAGGTAGCAGCCGTGATGGAGCGTTCCGTCCGGATCGGCGTTGTCGATCAGCCAGTCGCGGCAGGTCCAGGAGTTGTTTTTGAGCGCCTGCAGAGCTGATTCTGAGTTGAGGATTTTGACCCCGCTGCGTTTCAGGCGGATGATTTCATCCAGCAAGCTCGACCGGTGGGCGAAATCGAGGAACAGCTCGTCACGCTGATGATATGGGTAGTAAAACTGGATGGTGATTCCGCTGAACAGCGGGTCGAGGTAGTGGAGCAGGTCGGGAATCTCGGCGGCGTTGACGGCGTTGACGGTCACGTGCGCATACAGGCGCGGATGGGAGGAGGCGCGCACGTTGGCGAGGACGCGCTCGAAAACCGGCGCGCCGCGCAGCCGGTTGTGTGTTTCGGCAAAGCCGTCGATGCTGACCCAGAGGACGTCGCAGGGTAAGTCCAGGGGCTGGGTGCCGTTGGTGGTCATGCCGACGCAGAAGAATTTCTGGCGGGCGTAGTTGATCAGGTCGTGGGGCCGGCGCGAGCCGTCGTGCCAGAGGGTGGGCTCGCCCCCCTCGAAAATCACCAGGCGGCTGCCGCGTTCATACAGGCGGTCAAGGGTAGCGGCGGCCTGGGCATAGGTCGGTTCGGGGGATTCTAGATCGACGAAGGGGCATTGCTGGCAGCGCAGGTTACAGCGGTAGGTAAGCTTGAAGCTGGCCAGCAGCGGCATGCGCCGGGCGAGGATGTAATTCCTGGCAAAGAAGGCAAGCTGTGCTAAGCGCCCCGGGCGGGCAGGATCAGAAGCGGCCATGAAGATATTGTAGCAGAATCCCCCCCTAGACGCTCCCTGAGCCGTTCGAAGGGCGCTCCCTGAGCTTGCCGAAAGGCGCTCCCTGAGCCTGTCGGGTGCTCCCTGAGCCTGTCGAAGGGCGCTCCCTGAGCCTGCCGAAGGGCGCTCCCTTCCACGACGCTTGTTAAAAACCTCACAACACACTCTGTTTTTCCGTTAAAATTCTTGTATGCCCTACATGTACATCCTCGAATGCGCAGACGGAAGTTTTTACACCGGCAGCACCTGGGATTTGGAGGAACGCCTATGGGAGCATCAAAATGGCCTGGGGGGAAGATATACGAAATTGCGCCTTCCGGTAAAACTGGTGTATTTCGAGGAATGCGACAGCATAGCGGCAGCCTATGATCGGGAGAGGCAAATCCATGGATGGAGCAGGCGGAAAAAGCTAGCCTTGATTGAGGGAAACGAGGACAAGTAAATCGAATTTTCGAAAGCCCGTTCTTTAAATGATAAAGCAGACTGAATCTGAAAGCCGTCTGCCCTGCCGACCCTTCGACAGGCTCAGGGAGCGGCAGGGCAGGAAGACACCTGCCACATGTAGATTTGATGTTAGATTGACTTTTGTAACTGTCCTGCCGACCCTTCGACAGGTTCAGCGGTCGGCAGGGCAGGAAGACACCTGCCACATGTAGATTTGATGGAAGATTGGCTTTTGTAACTGCCCTGCCGACCCTTCGACAGGTTCAGCGGTCGGCAGGGCAGAAATCCTGATAACCTCTGATTGGTGTTCGCAGATGGTAGCAATAACTATGTCTGATGCCCTTTCGGCAGGCTAACGGATCGTTGGAACAACTTGCCCTTTTGTTCTCGATTATTTCTGATGATAGAGGGGCGTAAAGCTGCCAGCGACGATCCCTGAGCCTGTCGAAGGGTCGTCGCTGGCTGCTCTCCCTCAATATTGTTGAGGCGACGACGGGATTTGCCTGTGCCCCGCAGGGGTAAACCCGTGATCAGGGTTTTGCAGACCCTTGCCTCGCGCACCCTTCCGGGTGTCACACTTGGCACTACCTGAGGCGACGACGGGATTTGCCTGTGCCCCGCAGGGGTAAACCCGTGATCAGGGTTTTGCAGACCCTTGCCTTCACACTTGGCACAACCTGAGGCGACGACGGGATTTGCCTGTGCCCCGCAGGGGTAAGCCCGTGATCAGGGTTTTGCAGACCCTTGCCTCGCGCACCCTTCCGGGTGTCACACTTGGCACAACCTGAGGCGACGACGGGATTTGAACCCGTGATCAGGGTTTTGCAGACCCTTGCCTCGCGCACCCTTCCGGGTGTCACACTTGGCACTACCTGAGGCGACGACGGGATTTGCCTGTGCCCCGCAGGGGTAAGCCCGTGATCAGGGTTTTGCAGACCCTTGCCTTCACACTTGGCACAACCTGAGGCGACGACGGGATTTGAACCCGTGATCAGGGTTTTGCAGACCCTTGCCTTCCCACTTGGCCACGTCGCCGTTATTGGAACACAGCGATTGTATCAAACCCCTCCTGATGCGTCAAGGAGCGCGCCTGGGCTGCCTTGTCCAACTGTATTGCAGCGTAACTGACTGTATCTGGCAGGTGAACGCGCTTCCAATGATTGCAGCATCACTGTCCCCCAGTTGCAAACGGATTGAAATGTCTCTTGTGCTACAATCCTGATATGATTTGTTAACGAACAGTTGAAGCCCTTTCGGACTTGATTTCCCCTCGTGGATAACGATCAGATCCATGAAACGTGAAAATCTCCCGTCCATCGGCTAACCCCCGCGAGCCAACCGCTGATGAGAATCAACCGCCCCGGCTTTTTCATTATCCTCTCACTGGTCATTGCACTGGGATTATTTCTGATGGTCAATCCTGCCTCCCGCGCCTGGCGAAGCCTTTTCGACAGGGATCTTCCCGCGCCAATCCAGAGCCCAACACTGACCCTGACGATAACCGCGACCCCTGCTCCCACCTCTACCGCCACCCGGACAATGACCCCTACCAAGACAGGTACGCCGACCGCGACACCAACCCCCGGCGAGGGCGAGCCGCAAGTCATCGGATACTCCGTGGAAGGCCGCCCGCTCGAAGTTTTTCGCTTTGGGAATGGAGAACAGGTGTTATTGATCATCGCCGGCGTCCACGGCGGATATGAGTGGAACACCGTTGCCTTGGCTGACCAGCTGATCGACCACCTCAGGACTGTCCCGGAGCTAATTCCAGTAGATAAGACGCTTTACATCCTCAGAGTTCTCAATCCGGATGGATACGAACGAGATAAAGGCCCGGACGGGAGGGCGAATTCAAATAACGTGGATATCAACCGAAATTGGGATGCCAACTGGCAGGCCAATTGGGCAGGATCAGCCTGCTGGAATTATCGCTTCATCACGGCGGGCGAGGAACCTGGCTCCGAACCGGAGACCCAGGCGCTGATGAAATTCATGCTGGACTATAAAGTCGAGCGGTTGATCAACTATCACAGTGCCGCGCTTGGCATTTTCCCCGGCGGGTGGCCGAAGGACCAGAATTCGATTGACCTGGCTTACGCGCTGGCGCTGGTCAGTCCTTACGCATATCCGCCGATCGAAACCGATTGCCAGTACACCGGGCAGTTGATCGATTGGGCCTCAGCGCAGGGTATCCCTGCTGTCGATGTGGAGTTGAGAAATCACATCGACACGGATTTTGAGATCAACCTGGAAGTGCTAAGGGTGTTTTTGAACTGGAGTCCGGGTGAGTAAAGATAAATCCCCGTTCCCGGGGATGTGAACAGGCGATTATCTCTATTGATCTCCCGGCCTGCCCGTCAAGACAAAAGAAATTGGCGCGCCATGAATGCCAGCGCGGCGCATGGCGGTCAGATAGGCGTGCTGATCCGCGACGCGGATGGGATCTGCCAGCGTTTCACCCTTAGCTAGGGTGGTCGATTCGGAAGAGGAAGAGCCAATCACATTGCCGCCCAGGCGGCGTCTTACTGTTTCAGCCGAAAGGTGCGTACGCGTGCTGGGCACGAAGAACAACGTCGTCAGCACATTGCCGCGCAGTATCGCGAGGGTTTATTGCTTTACCAACCGATTACGGGTGTCTTCCACCACGTCCGTGATGTGCTCGAGCTGGTTGCGGCGGTATCGAGCGCCGTGCGCTGAAATTCAGGGCTGGGTGGTTATCTCCTGGCTGTAACCGCAGTGAGATCGCGCACTACCTGCGCCAGTCGCTGGATGCCCGTTTCGATTTCTTCTACGGTCAGCGCGCAGAACGGCAGGCGGATAAAGCTGCTGCCATCCCGCTCTACGTAAAATCCGCGGCCGTCGGTGAGCACCAGGCCGGATTTTTGCGCGCTTTCCAGCAGGGCATCGGCGTCCAGCGCTTGTCGCAGCGTCACGCCGACGAAAAAGCCGCCCTGCGGTCTGACCCAATCTGCCAGCCCTTCCATCTCCCGATCGAGGGCGCCCAGCAAGGCGTGCAGGCGTTCGGAATACAGCCGCTTCAAGAAGACCAGTGCTTCCTGCAGGTATCCGCGCTGAATAAATTCATACACCATCGCCTGGTTGAGATAGCTAGGATTGATGTACGTGTCCCCTGCGAACTGGAGCAGCGGTTTGGCCAGCATGGGCGGCAGGACGGCATAACCCACCCTCATGCCCGGGCTGATCAGCTTGCTGAATGAAGACATGCGCACGGTGCGTTCCGAGCAGAGGTCGAACACCGCGGGCACGTCCTCGCCGGAATAACGCAGCTTGCGGTAGGGCGAATCCTCGATGACCCAGAATTCATATTCGCACGCCAGAGCAGCGATCCGTTGACGGGTGGCCAGCGGAATGACCATCCCGCTGGGATTCTGAAAATCGGGGATGATATAGAACAGCTTTGGTCGTTCACCAGCCTTCAGCCGCCGTTCGATCTCCTCAACGTCCGGACCATCCGCGCCCAGCGGGAAACCGACCGCCCGCGCGCCGCTGCGGCGAAAGATGGTAAGCGCGCGGTCATAGGTGGGCTCTTCGACATAGACAAGGTCACCCGGCTGAAGCAGGATCCGCGCCAGCATGTCCTGCAAATGCAACGATCCCTGGCCGATGATCGTGCGCCCCTCCTCGACGCCAGACTCAGCGGCGATCCACTGCCGTAGACCTGGAAAACCGCCGGACGGCCCGTATTGAAGGACGAAATCGCCATACTTATCCAGTGCAAGTGCGGTGCACTCGGCTAATTGCGCTTTAGGAAAAGTCTCAGGCGAGGGAACGCCGCGGGTAAAACGAATGACCGGATCGGACACGACAGAAAATCCTCCTAAATTATTGAGATACTGAAAGGTGATCCAAGGAATCAGGTGTTCTGTGTGTTTGAACACCGTCCCGGTGCATAGTATATCATTATCGAGTCCGCTTGGTTGCACTTGGGTGCAAATCCATCGGTCCGCAAATTCGCCCATCTCAAGGATAACCCCGATCCGGCCATTATGAATAGGAAAACCCCCATCTCTGGGGGTTTTAGGAGCGGGCGATGGGACTCGAACCCACGACCTTCTCCTTGGCAAGGAGACATTCTACCAACTGAACCACGCCCGCTTGCTCAACGCACCCCGATTATATGCAAATTCTCATAATCCGTCAACCCCACACTCGCCGATGTGCTCATCCATGCCCGTTACAAAAAAAAACCTGCCTCACGGCAGGTCAGGTAGGTCATGTTAGCTTGAATTAGACAGCGACTACGTTGCTAGCCTGAAGACCTTTGGGGCCCTGTTCGATCGAGAATTCGACCGTCTGACCCTCTGACAGGGTGCGGTAGCCGCCGCCCTGAATCGCGGAGTAGTGCACGAACACGTCGGGACCGTTATCCTGAGCCAGGAATCCGTACCCTTTTTCACTGTTGAACCACTTCACTTTACCGATGATCCGCTCGTCCATTGTATTTATTACGCCTCCTTATGGCATTGGTAAAAAGGTTTGATTGATGCTTATACGTTCCATCGGTCAGCCAATAAAACACGGCTCGAGGACGAATTCGAGCCGCTTATTACTTGCCCAACGAGAACTCAACAGCATCCTACGCTTCAAATATTATCAAACGAATCAAGAATCGTCAAGTTAAATGGACGATTAAAATCAGGCTATTTGCTATTTCTAAGATTTTCCTGCTCGCCTTGCTGATCAGACCTCGAAAGCCCAGCGTCCCGCGCGCATCAACGCCTCAATTCGCCCATCCGGTAGAACCCCATCGATGTCCATCTCATCCGATCCAATCATGAAATCGACGTGTGCCAGGCTCATATTGCCGCCGCGCGCGCTGAACTCTTCATCGCTCATTTCCTCACCGTCTGCCAGGGTGAACTTATATGCCCGCCCTAAAGCCAGGTGGCTGGCGGCGTTCTCATCGAAAAGCGTGTTGAAAAACATCTGCCGGGACGCCGCGATGGGTGAATCCTGCGGGACGAGCGCGACCTCACCGAGGCGGTGCGAGCCCTCGTCCGTTTCGACGATTTCGCGCAGGAACCCTTCGTTCTTCTCGGCGTGGATCTCAACCACACGCCCGTCCTGATACACCAGGTCGAAATTCTCGATCAGCGCGCCCTGATAACTGAGCGGCAGGCTGGCGCGAACCGTCCCTTCAACGCGGTCCTTGTGGGGCAGGGTGAACACCTCTTCGGTGGGCAGGTTGGGGATGAAGTTGATGCCGTTGGCGCTGGTGGCGTGCCCGCCCATCCAGCGGTGGCCCTGCGGCAGCCCGACCGTCAGATCGGTGCCGGGAGCACGGTACTGCAACGCGGTGTATTGCTTGCGGGTCAACAATTCCCGGCGGGCGTGCAGCTGGCGGTCGTGCTCCTTCCATGCCGCGACAGGATCATCCAGATCCAGCCGGCAGGCTTTTGCGACCGCCCGCCACAGCTTCGCCAACGCCTCGTCTGCCGGTAGATGCGGGAAGACCTTCGCAGCCCAGACCGGTATCGGATATGCGACAACCAGCCAGTTGCTGGCGTTCACCATCAACGCATCCTGGTAGCGCCGGATGTGGTTCATGCGGGTTTTGAGGTAGGTCCCGACCAGACCGGGATCCTGTCCCTTGAGGAGATCCGGATCATCAGCACTGAAGGCAATCAGCGCATCCCCGTTTTCCAGGATTTCCTTGATCAACTGCGGAACCCAGTAGGGGTATTCATCGAATGAGTCACGCGGGGCGTGGTTGAATCTCTGCAGAAGGATTTGCTCATCGTTGTAGACAACATCCACCAGCCTGGCTCCAGCCCTGTAGGCACTGGCAGCAATGTGCCGGGCAAGCGGGGCAGCCGCAAGGGGTGTTTTCGTCACCAACAGGCGTTGCCCGGCGCGCAGGTTCAGCCCGATGTGAACAATTAGATCCGCGTACTTTTCAAGCGTATGGTCCAGATCGAACGGCATGCGTGGTCTCCTTGAATTGGGATCAGAACAGGTTTCAATTATATTCTGGTTTCGAGTTAAATCACCCTTTACTTTATAGAACATAATCCCTATAATAAGGGTACTCTGATCTCGGGAGGGCATCATGGACATATTGATTGCGTATTGCGGCCTGAATTGCGCCGAATGTGAAGCCTATAAGGCAAGCCAGGCGGATGATCTGGAATGGAAAACGAGGGTGGCGGCCAACTGGCAATCGGAGTTCAACCTGCCGCCGATCGATCCGCTCAGTATTACCTGTGACGGCTGTCGAACGCCGAACGGCCGTACCTGCGTCTTCTGCGGCGAATGCCCCGTGCGGAAGTGTGGCCTTGAAATGGGCGTGCAAACCTGCGCTCACTGCGCTGAATACGAGAGCTGCACCGAATTGAACGATTTTCTCAAGGGCGCCCCGCAAGCGAAGACAAACCTCGAGGAGATCCGCCGCTTTCTGTAACCCTGCCCGTTCCCCGGAAGGGCTGTTAGGATGGTTTTACTTCCGCAAGCAGGCGATGATGCCCCTGTTGGCGCGCAGCAGCTCGCGCGGGTCGGCGCATACCAGCGCATTTTCATCCCCGCCGCCGGTATAGACCAGCTCTTTTTCGAAGACGCGCTCGTCCATATAGAATTCAGCCTCGAATCCGAAGGACGGCGTGCCGCCGCAGGGGAATCCGGTGCGTGCCAGGATTTCTTCGGCGCTGGCCAGGCGGGGTTTCGCAGGCAATCCCAGTGCCGTGGCGACGTTTGCCGGGCTGACGCGATCCTCTCCCTTTACGATCGCCACGATCAGCCGCCCGTCCGGCGTGATCATGCAGATGTTTTTAACAAAATCCTCGGGCTGCGCCGCGACTGCCTCGGCTGCCTCGGCTACCGAGTGGCAGGACTGCTCAAAGACCAGGTGCTCAGCGACTAATTCATGAACTGCGATGTACTCGCGGACTTTATCGTGATAATGGTTGCTCAATTGCTCCACCCTCGTTTATTATTTTCCAATCTGGCGGGCAGCCAAAACTGTGAATAATTCCTCCAGCGGTACGCGTGCGTACTGCCTGAACAGGACCTGCAAATCTTCCAGCGCTGCCAGCGATTGTCTGCGCTCTCTCTCACTTAAATCCATGTTTTCGAATTCATCTTCGTCCAGGATAAGCATACGCATGTCAGGATAGACGAGCAAGTCCAATCCCAGATCGACATATTCGATGCGCCCGTCCGAGAATTCAGCCGGGCGGGTGATATTACAGTACCAGCCCTTCAATGCGTCCGTTGCGTGGTCGTGCATCTCGAAGATGTTGAACCACAGGTGGGAAAAGTACGCCTCCACGAACCGGTCACCCCGCCCGAGCAATATGCCGTGGAAAGGAATATCCTCCCGGTTGAAATTGGCTTCGATCAACAAGCCGTGCGGAGAGCGCTGGAGGACTGCGCCCTGGTAACGCCAGGTTTCCTGCCCCTGCGGATTGCGCTTGATGATGATCACCTCTTCCGGCTTCAGTTCAGACACAATATGTTCTCCGGTCGTAAAACAAACACAGCCTGCTCCCCGGCCGGCAGCGGATTTGCCAGGATGAAGGTGAATACCTGATCGCTGCCGGTGCGCAGACTCACCTGGTAACCGGCACCGCGGAAGACCGCATCGACGATCTGTCCGTCGATCCGGTTGCCCACAGCATCCGCGCCAGCGGGCTGCGCGCCGATCGGGCGCAGCAGCAGTGTCACCGCCTGCTGGAGGGAGGGCGGGTGGATGCCGCTGGGCGTGGCTTGAAATTCTCCCAGAACGGTTTCCACGAGCAGCGGATCTTTCGATACCACCTTCCCCGGCAGCAGGTTGCTCAAGCCGAAAAAACGCGCCGCCCAGGCGCTCACCGGGCGCTGGTATACCTCTGCGGGGGTGCCCTCCTGTTCGACCAGCCCGTCGTGAAGCAGGATCAGCCGGTCGGCGACGGCAAAAGCCTCTTCCTGGTCGTGGGTGACGTAAATCGCAGGGATGCCGGTTTCATGCAACAGGCCGCGTACAAACGCCTCGAGCTGTTCGCGTAAAGCGCGGTCGAGCGCGCCGAGCGGCTCATCCAACATCAGCAGGCGCGGACGCGGCGCCAGCGCACGCGCCAGCGCCACGCGCTGCTGCTCCCCGCCGGAAAGGTCGGTCACCCGCCGGTGGCCGAACTCAGCCATATTGACCCGCTCAAGAGCCTCGCTAACCCGGTGTTGGATCTCATCCCTGGGCAGGTTTTGCATGCGCAGGCCGAAAGCCACGTTCTCCGCCACGCTGCGGTGTGGAAAAAGCGCGTACTCCTGGAACATCAGGCCGAAATTACGGCGGTGAACAGGCACGCCGCTCAGATCAGCGCCGGCCCACAGCACCCGCCCGGACTCGGCTTCTTCCAACCCGGCGATGATACGCAGCAGGGTGCTCTTGCCGCTGCCCGAAGCCCCCAGCAGGCAGACGGTTTCACCCTGACCGACCTGGAAGGAAACGCCGCGCAGCAGCGGTTTGCCTTCGTACAGCTTGTGGATGTTTTCGATGATCAGCATTCGATCCGCTCGTTGAATCTCGTGATATTCCGATGCTACCATAAAAAAATTTCCGCATGGGATTTAATTGCTGCATTTGTTATGCAAATATTTGCCTTTGTATGAAGAACCTGTTATGGTTAATATTATGACTAAAATCATCCAAATTGCTGTGCTTATTGTTATGGCGGCCATGAATTTCTCGGTGGGATTAAACTCTGCGCCAGCCAACAAGTCTCAGCCAGGCCAGGAGCAGCAGAACGGGCCGGGCACAACCCTTTATCTGCCGATGATCAGCCACGGTATTCCCTTACCGCCAGCGGACGAGGCCGCCGCGCGGATCAGTCTGCCGCCGGGTTTCGCCATTCGCATCTACGCGCAGAACCTGCCCGCGTCACCGCGCTTCATGGCCTTTGGTCCGGATGGACATCTGTACGTCAGCCTGATGGGCTCTGGCAAAGTCGCCCGCCTGCCCGACCGCAACTTCGACGACCTTTCGGACGGCGCCGAAATTATCGCCGAAGGGATGACCCTGCCGCACGGCTTGGAATGGCATGAAGGCTGGCTGTATGTCGCCGAAGTCGACCGCATCGAGCGGCTGCGTGATGCAAACCAGGACGGCGCTTTCGAAAGCCGTGAACTGGTTACCGATAACCTCCCCTCCGGTTCCGGGCATAACAGCCGCACGGTTCATTTCGGCCCCGACGGCATGATGTACGTCAGCGCCGGATCTACCTGTAGTTACTGCGTGGAGAGCGACCCGCGCCGCGCGGCTATCCTGCGGTTCACCCCCGAAGGCGGCATACCCGGCGGTAATCCCTTCGCCAGCGATCCTGACCCGCTTAAACGTCCGGTTTGGGCCTGGGGGCTGCGCAACAGCGTGGATTTCCTCTGGACGCCCGCGGGCGAACTGTGGGCCGATCACAACGGCAGCGACGGGCTTGGCGACAACCTTCCCCCGGAGGAGATCGTCATTCCGGTGCTGGCGAATGCTTCTCACGGCTGGCCTTACTGCTACACGCCTACCCTGGGGGTCAACACTGCGGATGAAGTCCGCGATACTCGCATAGCCCTGCCTGCCGGATTCAGCTGCGACCAGGCTGTCCCGGCCAGGTTCACCGCGCCGGCTCATTCCGCTCCCCTCGGCATGACCCTTGGCGAGGGGATGCTCTTCCCGGCCGATTACCGTGATGACCTCTACATCGCCTATCACGGATCGTGGAATACCAATGACCCGGCGAGCTACCGCGACTGCCGGATCGAGCGGGTGACCCTCACTGGCGGGCAGCCGGTGGGCAGTGAAGTCTTCGCCACAGGCTGGCGCGCCCCCGGGAAAAAATGCGGGGATGCCGAAACCTGGGGCCGCCCGGCGGACGTCATCTTCGGCCCGCACGGGGAGATGTATATTTCCGACGATAAGGGCTTGCGCGTCTACCGTGTTATCCCCCTGCCCTGATCGATCTTTCGATTCTTACCAGTCTTCGCGCAATCCCGGCAGCCGAACCCGCTCAAGCAGCAGGATGCCGAGCGCGCAGAGCAGCAGCAGCAGCGTCGACATAGCCAGCGCCTGTCCGTAATTCAACGCGCCCGGCTGCCCGATGAAGCGGAAGATTGCCACCGGCAGGGTGGGATATTCCGGGCGGGCGATGAAGCTGGTCGCCCCGAACTCGCCCAGTGAGATGGTGAAGGCGAAGATGGCGCTGACCAGCGCCGCGCGGGCAATGATGGGCAGGTCGACCTCCCACCAGACCCGCCAGGGGGAGGCGCCCAACACCGCCGCCGCCTGGCGCAGGTTGAGCGGGATGGATTGCAGCGCGGGCTGCAGGGCGCGCACCACGAATGGCAGCGCCACCAGGCTGTGGGCGATCGGCACCAACAAAGGGAAGGAGCGCACATCCAGCGGCGGACGGTTGAAGACGGTGATAAAACCCAATCCAAGCGTGACCGCCGAGGTGCCCAACGGCAGCATCAACAGCGGATCGAGCAGGCGGTTGGTCCACGTCCGACGCATAAGCGCGTTGGCTGCCAGCAAGCCGAGCGAAACCGAGATCAGCACGGTGGCGCCGGCGTAGAGCAGCGAGTTGCGCGCCGCCTCGATCGGGGGGACGTAGAAAAACGACTGGCGGCGGTTGATGAACAGCTCTTGGTAATAATCCAGCGTCAGCCCGGCTTCGACTGCCCCGCGCTGCCCGCGCTCGGCCTCCAGCCGGACCACCGAACGCAGCCCGAGCGCCGCCAGCGGAGAAACCAGCAGCAGCACCAGTACTGATACAGTGATGACGACCACCAAACGTTCTGGAAGAGTTCTCGGGCGCTTCATGCCCTCGCCCTGCAGGCGCGGCGCCAGAGGCGTGTGCAGGCGGGCAGCCAGCCGGCTATAGACGACGGTCAGCGCCAGCGTGCACGCCAGCTGCACAGCCGAGAGCAGGCCCGCCAGCGGCAGGTTGAGCATCTGCAGCGCCTGGATGTAGATTTCCACCTCCAGGGTCGCAAAGCGCGGGCCGCCGAGCAGCAGAATCACCCCAAAGCTGGTGAAATCGAAGATGAAGACCAGCAGCGCCGCCGCGAAAATCGACGGGCGCAGCAGCGGCAGCGTCACCTCGCCCAGCGCGCGCCAGGGCGAGGCGCCCAGCGCCCGCGCTGCCTGCTCCAGGCGCGGATCGAGCTGGCTCCAGGCGCTGCCGACCACGCGGATGATGATGGTAGTGTTGTAAAACACATGCGCCAGCAGGATAGCCGGCAGCGAGTCGAGCATCTGCAGCGGCGGCGCGCTAAGATCGAAGGCGTGCATCAGGATCAGGTTGATCCAGCCGCGCGGGCCGATCAGCGCATTGAAGCTGGCTGCCGCCACCACGGTTGGCAGGATGAAGGGCAGCGTGGTCAGCACGCGCAGCAGCGGCTTGCCGGGAAAATCATACCGTCCGAAGACGTAAGCTGCCGGCAGCCCCACCAGCACAGTCAGTAACGTCGAGAGAGCCGCCTGATAGAAGGTAAAACCGAGCGGGCGGGCGATTTTTCCCCAGGCGCCCGTTCCGAGCCCGCTCTGCGCCGCGGCTTCGCCCGCCAGGCGCAGGATCGAGCCGAGCGGCGTGAAAAAGAACAGCGCCAGGAACGCCAGTGGCAGCAACCACAGCCCGAGAGCCTGCCACTGCCGCGGTTTGCGGCCGTTCAGCGTTCCGGCAGCGGCAGTCCTCACCGCAGCACGGCCTCGCTCCAGGCGTCGATCCAGGCCTGGCGCTTCTCGGCGATCAGTGACGGCCCGAGTCTGGCGGGCTCTTGCGGAATCTGAGCGTACTTAGCGAAGGCATCCGGCAGACTTGCATCCGGATTGACCGGGAAGACAAACATCTGCAGCGGCATATCCTCCTGAAACGGCACGCTTAGCAGGAAATCGATGAATTTTTCAGCCAAAGCGCGCTGCTGCGTGTTGGCCAGGATACCGGCGAATTCAATCTGGCGATAGCAGGTGCCTGGCGCGACGATCGAGGCGGTCGGTGCATCATCCAGAGGTTTTTCGGCAAAGATCACCTCCGCAGGCGGAGAGGAGCCGTAGGATACGATCATTGGCTGCGGCCCTTTACCCGAGGAAGCGCTGAAATTGGTGTAGTAGGCCGTTTCCCAGTCGTTGACCACCACCAGCCCGTTGTCCTTCAGCCGCTGCCAGTAGTCCAGGTAGCCGGGATCGCCGTACTCGGCGATGGTTGCCATCAGAAAAGCCAGTCCAGGGGAGGAGGTGGCCGGATTTTCGACCGCCAGCAGCCCGCGGTACTGAGGTCGGGTCAAATCCTCCAGTGAGCCGGGCACAATCAGATTGTTTTCGGCGAAGTAAGCCTTGTCGTAGTTGATGCACACGTCGCCGTAATCGACCGGCAGGGCGCGCTTCTGCGGATCGAGCTTGAACTCATCCGGGATGCTGCTCAACAGCGGCGAATCATAGGGCTCGAAGATGTCCTCCTCCAGCGCCCGGGAGAGGAAGGTGTTATCCACTCCGTAGAACACATCCGCCAGCGGGGTGTTCTTGGTCAGGATGGCCTGATTGAGGGCCGCGCCGGTGTCGCCAGAGGGCAGGAACGAAATCCTGGCGTTGTTCTTACTTTCGAATTCCGCCACCAGGTTTTCGCTGACCGCAAACGAATCGTGGGTCATCACCCGCAGGGTGACCGGCGCCGGGCTCATCTCCGGCGTCGGCGTCGGTTTTGGCTGGCAGGCTGCCACCAGAAGCACCGCAGCCAGCAGGGTAAATGACTGGAATTTGATTTTAGACATGGTCCTTCTCCTTTCCAGTGGATCGGTGCAGCGTATCGCTTTCAGTTCGTCTGGATTAGTGAGGTCCACCGGTAAAACGCAGCCATCGACATCTAATGGCTGACAGGAAGATCGCGGCGGGTGTGGATGCAAAGCAATCGTCCGCTGCGCACCCGCACCGAGGCGGTTTTCTCGAGCATTTCGTTGCTGATGCCGCGCGTGCGGTTCTGGCAGAGGGTTTCCTCGCGCAGGGG
Source organism: Bellilinea sp. (assembly GCA_034678705.1). Lineage (GTDB taxonomy): Bacteria > Chloroflexota > Anaerolineae > Anaerolineales > Anaerolineaceae > Bellilinea. The sequence continues at coordinate 13,936 of JAXDBP010000028.1, read as the reverse complement.
ATAGCGCAGGTTCTCGGTCAGAATACCGCGGGCGCAGCCGTCCATCGCCAGCAGCGAAACGGTGTCCCCCGGCGCGCCGTGGATCTCAGCCTGGCTGCGGATGATGAAAATTTCTTCGAGCCCGTCGTCCAGGCGCACGTCGAGGTCCTTCAGCGCGGGCAGCTCGAGCAGGTAAAGGTTTGCCAGGGTCTGGTCGAGGCGCCCGCCGAGGGCGGCCACCACGCGGATTTGATCGAATCCCTGCGCAGCGACGTGCTCCAGCGCCAGCTCCAGGTCGGTCTTGTCCTTCGCCGGCGGGAAGATTTCGATCTCCACGCCCGCTTCGCGCAGCGTCTGCAGCTCCGGTGTCTCGATCGAATCCAGGTCTCCGATCAGAAGCCGGGGGATGACGCCCAGCGCCTGCATGTGCTGATAACCGCCGTCGACTGCCACCAGGTAGTCGTCTTCGCGCAGCTCGGCGAGCACACCGGCCGGGTCAGCCAGGACGCCGTTGACGAAAATCACTGCCCGCTTGTGTGATTGCATAAAAAAACCCTCCTTTTGGGCGGAGGGCGTCTTTTGCTCGCTGTGGTTATTCCCTCCGCCGGCATTACCCGGATCAGGTTCTGCGGGTCGAGGACTTAGGGTCCTCCTCTCAGCCCGGCCTACCGGGCTCCCCGTTGTGGATGATCAATTACGAGGCAGAGTATAGTCCGCTGGAGAGGAAATGTCAAGTCGACCGAAAATTGCTACTTTAGTAGCGATCGATGGATATCTACTCAGTTCATGAATTAAATCTATTCAACTCGTGAATGATCACCTGTACCTGGAGCTAATCTTTCTTGAGTTCAGCTTTATAATACGGGTAATTCTTTCGCGATGAGGATTATGATGGACTCGGACCGCCTGATGCTGCACCTGCGTGCGCTGCTCGCCCATGGCGAGCGGCCAATCGGTTCGCCGGCCAACCAGGCCGCCGCCGACTATATCCGCGATACTTTCCAATCCGCCGGCCTGGCGGTGGAAGAGCAGCCCTATCCATGCACCGCATGGGAGCATTTTAGCACGCAGTTTTCCATCTGCGGGCAGGCGCAGCTGGCGCAGGCCAACGCCTTCTCGCTGGCCTGCGACGCAGCCGGTGAAGTTCTGCCGGTCAGCACGATCAGCGAGCTCGAATCCGCCGATATCGCCGGGCGGATCGTGCTCTTTTACGGTGACCTGGCCAAACAGCCGATCGCGCCGCTGGCCTGGTTTCTCTCCACCGAGCGCGACCGGCGCATCATCGAGCGGCTGCACGCTGCCCGGCCGGCCGCGCTGCTCTGCCCGCCGGCGGTGACGGTCGAATACGAACAGGTCAGCGAAGATTGGGCGCTCGACGTCGCCGCCGCGACCATCTCGCCGGAGGCGGTTCTCAGGCTGCTCGCCCATCCTCGTGAATCGGTCGCCCTGCGCATCGAGGCGCGCCGCTACCCGGCCATCGCGAGGAACATCGTCGCCCGCAAACGGGCTCCCGGGGCAGATCAGCGCGTGGTGCTCTGCGCGCACTTCGACACCAAGATCAACACCCCCGGCGCGACGGATAACGCCGCCTGTGTGGCTGCCCTGCTGGCGCTGGCGGAGGAATCATCGACGCGACAGTGGCCCTTCGATCTGGAGTTCATCGCCTTCAACAGCGAGGAATACATGCCGGTCGGCGACGACGAATACCTGCGTCGGGCTGGCGACACCCTCGACCAGATTCTGGTGGCCATCAACATGGACGGCGCCGGGGCTGCCCTCGGCGCGACCAGCATCGCTGTGTATGCGGCCTCGTCCGCGTTCGAGGAGCACATCGACCGATTGATCCTGAAGTACCCCGGTGTGGTTAAAGTCGAGCCCTGGCCGGAGAGCAACCACTCGACCTTCTCCTTCCGCGGCGTGCCAGCCCTGGCGATCAGCTCGGTCGGCGCGCGCAACATCGCCCACACCCCGCAGGACCGGCTGGAAATGGTCAGCCCGTCGCGGCTGATGGAAACTGCTCAGCTGGCGCAGGATGCCCTCGCCAGCCTGCGGCCCGGCTCTTACCGGGCCGAGAGCTGATTCTGATCAGTCTTCTTTGACCGCCAGCCGCCGGGAGGTCACGAACCGGCACGGCTCTTCAGCCTGGCAAGGATCTCCGCCACGCGGTCAGCGAGGTCGTCCGGCGCGAAGGGCTTGAGCATATACTCAACCGCCCCAGCCTGCAGACCGGCCTGGATTTCGCTTTCCTGACCCTTGGCCGAGATAAACACAACCGGGACATCCCGCATCTGCGAATCCATCTTGAGCTGGCGGCAGGTTTCATAGCCGGTCATTATAGGCATGCGCACGTCCAGCAGCACCAGGTCCGGTTTTTCCTGCAGCGACAGGCGCAGCGCTTCCTCGCCGTCCCTGGCAGTGATCACCTCGTGACCGGCGAAGCGCAGTGTAAAGCCGATCAGGTCGCGGATATCGCGCTCATCGTCTGCTACCAGAATTTTCGCCATGCTCTTATCCCTCGCGTTGATCGACTGGCAGGATGAACGAGAATATGCTGCCCTCCCCCGGCACGCCGCTGCTGGTGAACCAGATACGCCCGTCCTGCATCTCCACCAGGATTTTTGCCAGCGCCAAACCCAATCCTGCGCCGCTGGTCGCCATGATTAAAGGATGTTCGCCGCGGAAGAAGCGCTCGAAGATGCGCGGCTGGTCTTCGACCGGAATACCGATGCCGTTGTCCTTCACGTCCACCTGCAGCTCACCTGGTTGAACCTGGCGGATGCGGATGGTAACCTCGCCGTTCTCCGGCGTGTATTTATAGCTGTTCAGCGCCAGGCCGTGCAGCACCTGGCGGGTGCGCTCGGGGTCACCGTGCGCGCAGGGCAGTCCGGGTTGAACGTCGAGCGTGATCTTGATCGCTTTTTTCTCCTGCTCGGAAAGCGTTCGCAGTTCCTGGGCAACCGCTTCAGCCGCGGCTGCCAGATCGACCGGCTGGTAATCCAGCACGATCTTGCCGGCCTGGATGTGGGATACATTCAACAAATCGTCGACCAGGCCTTGCAGCCGCAGTGCGTTCTCTCTGACCACGTTGACAAAATGCTGCTGCTGTTCAGAAAGCTGCCCGGCAGCGCCCATCAGCAGGATATCGGCATAACCCTTGATCGAGGTCAGCGGCGTGCGCAGCTCGTGGCTGACGTTCGTGATGAAATCGGATTTGAGCCGGTCGACCTGTGCCTGGTGGGTGATATCACGGAAGATGGAAACGGTGCCAAGGAAGGTGGACCGCCAGACTACCGGCGCGAGGTGAATGGCAACCACCCGTCCGTTTTCCAGGTTGACCTGGGCGGCGTAGGTTTGCCCTTCGCGCACGCTGGTGGGTTCCTGCGTCCAACCGCGGATCGTGCCCAGCCACTCCGCGCCAGCCTTGCCGACCAGGCTGTCTAACTGGTCGAGGGATTGACCGGCGAACTGCTGCGCCGGCGCTGCGAGGATGTGCCCGGCGGATGCATTGAAGAGGGTGATTTCTCCCTGGGTGCCGGTGACCACCACCCCGTCTGCCACTGCCTCGAGGATGGCGCGTGACCGCGAGGCTTCGATTTGCTGCTCGCGCAGCATCCCACCCAGCTTTTCGGCCTGGTCGCGGATCAGGTTGAATAACTCGCTGTTCTTTAATGTGCTGGCAATCTGGCGGGCGATGGCCCCGAGAAGCTCGATCTGGCTTGCGTGGAAAGATGCCGGCTCATTGTGCAACAACAGCAGGCTGCCGAGCACCTCTTCCCCGAGGATCAACGGAACGGCAAGCAGGCTGCCGGCTGTAGAAGTCTTACCGGCGGGAAGCGTCCAGCGCTCATCTTCCGCGAGGCGGTCAACCAGAATTGGCTCGCGAGTGCCGGTTACAAGGTGGTCGATCTGCATTTCGAGCGAATTGGCTGCATGCTGATCGCCCTCGTCTGCGCCGGGAAGCAGCTCGCCCGCGCAGAAGATATCCTTACCTTGTGCGGTCAGGATCACGCTCTTTTGCGCTCCGAACGCCTCATTGATCACCGCCAGCGAGCGCTGCAGCACCTGCTGGATATCCAGGCTGGCTGACAACTCGGTAGAAACCCGCAGCATGGTTTGCAGGCGGAGGTGTTCGCGGCGCAGCTCTTCAGTGCGGTCTTCGAGCGCATTTTCGGCCACGCCGGCCAATTGGCCAGCGGCGGAGGTGATCACCTGCAGGTCGCCGGTCGTGAAAAAATCCGGTTTACGGCTGCAGACTAAAATTTCGGCAATGCCATTATTGCGCACGATCAGGGGGGCTGCAGCCAGCGATTCGATCTGCAGCTCGTCCATCAGTTGACGGTAGAAGGGCACCAGCGGCTTCTCGGGCAGAACCTTCCCCGAATAGATGGTGTGTAGACTGCCCGCCGCGGTAAAGGGGAATTGGGCATCCTCGAGCGGCAGGGTGGTGAGGGTCTCAGGAATTTTGTTGAAATCGCCCCACGAAGCTGTGCGCTGCAGCGTCAGCGATGCGCGGTTTTTATCCACCATGAAGGCAGCGGCGGCGTCCGCACCCAGCAGGCGGACCAGCTCCTGGAGAGAGGAATGCAGAATTTTGTCGAAAGGCGCCTCTGTACTGACCAGGCTGGCAATCCGGCGCAGCGTCTCGGCCCGCTGCGCGCGCAGGGTTAGCTGCTGCAGCAGGTTGGCGTTTTCGATGATTGGCGCCGTCTGACTGGCGAGGATTCTCAACAGGCGCAACTCGTCCTTTGAGAACTCACGGCGGGCGTCGCTGTGATTGGCAGCCTGTAGATATCCCAGCATGCTGCCGCTGGAAACCAGCGGGACCAGCACTGTCTCATGCAGGCTGGCGGCGGCAGCCAGCGGCTGCAGCCCCAGCTCCTCCCAGCGCGCATCCTCGGCGCCGTTTGCGCTCTGGATGACCTCTTGCGCCAGATAAACCTGATCCAGGGGACTGCCTGCTGGCATAGAGACCCGGTACATCTCGATGAACTGCGCTGGGAATCCGTTGAACGGCGCACGTCCTTCGAGCATGCGCGTATTTTCATTGAAGATCAAAAAGCCCAGGACGTCGACGCGCAGCAAGGGCGCAATACTGTCCACCAGGTGGGTATACAGGCGGTGGGAATCGCGGATGGATCCCAAAGCCTGGGTCAGCTGGGCCAGGCTGTTTAACTCGGCGGCGCGGTGCTGCTCCTGTGTGTACAGCCTGGCGTTGCGTAAACCGACGGCGGCGTGAGCAGAGAGCGTGACAAGCAGTTCCAGGTCGTGCGCCTGGTACTGCCCCTCGGTGCAGGAGGCGGCCGCCAGGGTGCCCACCAGCTCATCGCCGACCAATAGCGGCGCGCCCATGCAGGACCGAATTCTCAAACCGGATCCCTCGAAGGCTGGCTGGGCCTGCTGGCAGGCTGACGGATTGTCCAAGAGCAGCGCCTTGCGCTCGGCCGCCAGCCTTCCAGCCAGCCCCTGGCCGAGCGAATACCGGTCAGGGTGCGTCACCAGGGTGGTTTCTGAATTGAGTGTATCGGTCATCTGGCAGGCTGTCAGGCGTTTGCTGTCCGCATCCCACAGACAAATTTCCAGCGCGTCCAGCGGCAGCAGTCTGGCTAAATTGCTGCCCACCGCTCTCAGCGCGCCTTCCAGGTCGAGGCTGCCGGTCAACGCCAGCGACAGCCGGGCGAAGCTCTGCAGCACGGTACCCTGCTTTCCATCCTCATTGTAGGCTATGGCAAGCCCCAGACGCGTTGCACGCAGCGTGATCAGGCGGAATGATTCGCTCTGCAGCAAAAAGGAGTGCGACTCCGCTTCGAGAGAACGGCTGTCAAGAGACAAATTTGCCTGCCCGTCCCGGGCGCACAGGCTCAAAAATTCTTCCGCCGGGCGGAAACGCCGCGCCAGGTGTTCCAGGTTGGGATGTTCCTTTGGCTTGAGTTGAAAGACCTTACGGGCTTGCTCATTCAGCCAGATCAAGCGCCCTCCCTGGCGGATCAGCAGGGTTGCTTCGAAAGGTTGACCCAAATCAAAGGCGGCTTTCTCCGCACTGCTCGGCTGGGCCGGCCTGGGAAGGATCAGGCGATTGAGCAACAGCCGCGCCGCAAGCCAGAGGATCAATCCAGCCGCGACCATCAACGCTCCGAGGATATACGGGTTTTGCAGTGACATGGGGTCTCTTAGCCTGTGCCTCCGAGGTTATTGATCATTCGGGGTCATCCCGTATTGCGCCGTTCCGCTGCGGCGATCTCTGTTATCTCGCGGATATCCGAAAATTGGTGAGTTTCGGGAGATACGATACCAATGGATAAGGACATGAACGGCGTCGGGACCATCTCGCCCACGCGGGTGGGGATGAGTATATAGCCGCGCTGGCGGTCGAGGAAGTTGTAATGGCTGCGCACTTCTCTGGTGAAGCGGTCTTTCAGGCGCTTTTTGATCAAACCTGCTGCCACGCGGTGGGTGATGACGATGAAATTATCTCCGCCGGCATGTCCGACAAAATCGTCTGCGGCGCCAAGCTCATCCATCACCTCACCGAGCAGGACGGCAGTAAAGCGCAGGACGTCGTTGGCGGCGATGAAGCCGTACACATCCTTGAATTGCTCGAAATGATTGATGCGCAGGTCTAACAGCGCCCAGCCGGTCTGCTGGATGGACTTTCGTAGCTGTTCCTCGATCAACCGACCGCAGGGCAGCCCCGAATTTGGATCGGTCAGGCTTTCCCGTTCGGAGCGTTGCAGCGCGTTTTGTACGCGCAGCCTGAGTTCTTCGATGTCGAACGGCTTGGTGATGTAATCGTCGGCGCCAAGCTCCAACCCTTTCAGCTTATCGGCGAGCTCATCTCGTCGGGTCAGGAAGATGACCGGGATATGGCTGGTGCGAAGATTCACGCGCAGGCTGCGGCAGACCTCGTAGCCGTCGATGTCGGGCAGGATGATGTCAAGGATAATTAGGTGGGGCATGACCTGGCGTATTTTTTCGAGCGCCATCCTGCCGTGCGAGGCCCAGTCCACCTCGTAACCCTGACTTTTAAAATAGATGGACAGCATATTGGCGATATCGAGGTCGTCTTCGACAATCATCAAACGAGATTTGTCCATAATCCCTCAGCACTACTGGTGCAAGAATTACACCCATTATCTTAAGGATAATCAGCAATCAGACAATGAAAAATCCCCTCCGCGGGGGATTTTGGAAAGCAACTGTAAGGAATGTTATGACGATCGTCTTAGTGCGCGGTTCGCACCGAACCGGATTTCTGATCACAGCAGCCAGAGAGGCGGCGGATGATCCCGCAGCTCAATCCAGCGGCTTTTGGTCGATGCGCAGGACACAGGCTGGGTCGCCCTTTGCCCGGCAGGCGGTTTCCTCGATCAGATAGACGCGTCCGCCGCTCAGCCAGCTGAGGAACTCCTGCAAAAAACCCACGGAGAAATAACACACGGCATCCTTGCTTTGCTGCTGCCAGCACTCGGGGCAGGCGTCGATTTGCACCTGCCAGGCTTTCTCCTCAGTCTGCACGTTGATCGTCTGGCCGACCTCGCCGCCGATCACCTCCGCCAGGCGTTTTAAACCGGCATACACCCTCCGGCGTGGCGGCAGCAGGCGGAAATCCAGCTCATTGAAGCCGGTTTCTTCACCGAAATTTTTGAGAAAGTAACAAAAGGTGGAGCGGCCTGAGCGCAGCGCGATCCCGCGCGCGCCTTGCGGGCCGTAGACCTCTTCGAGTGCCTGCGCCAGCGCGGTGATTTCGGCGTATGGCAGGCCAGCGCCGGCCTGCAGCAGCGATCCGCTTTCATGAAAGCGAAAAGCGGCGCTCGATTGAAATAACTTGTCCAGATCGGATTTTCCAATAAACTCCTGCAGCCCCTCGATGATCACTTGAGTCAAGGCGGCGGATAATTGCAGGTTGTTTTTGTTGGTCATACGTTTAAGATATCCTCATGTCAAGGAATGCCTTGAGCGCCTGCATACAGGCGCGCGGCTCGTCAAGCATAATGAAGTGCCCGGCTTTCGGATAGCGCACAATTTGAGCGTGGGCGGCGCCTTTTTTTAGAGTTTTCCATTGGCGGGGACTCACAATCATATCACGATTTGCGTAGACTCCCAACACTGGCTGGTGGATCTGGTCTAAGCGGCGGCGTAAATCTGTCTGGCGCATGGATGCGATACTGGTCAGGAATGAATCCAGAGTCGCCCGCGAAAGGTCGGCTTCGATGATATTCGCCAGACGAAGATCGCGGCAGGTTGCTCGCGCGCTCCATCGCGAGGCCGCACGGGTGAGCTGAAATGCCTTCAGCAGCAGCGTAACTGCCGGACGAGAGGCTGCCAGCCTGACCGGAAGAGCGAGGGCTGCGCCGTGGATGGGCGTACTGATTAACGCTAGACTGTCCACCCGCTGCGGGTAGGTCAGCGCGGTCAGCAGGCTGACAGTGCCGCCCAGGCCGTGACCGACCAGCGGCGCATGAGCAATGCCCATCTGCTCGAAGAATTCGCCGACCAGGGAGGTAAAATCGCTCACCTGGTAGGTGTTGCGTTTGCGTCCGGTCTCGCTGCTCCCCCAGAAATCCAGGACGTAGGTGCGGTAATACTGCCCGAGGAAGGCCATCGTATCCTGCCATAGACCCCACGAGCCAAGCCAGCCGGGCAGCAGAATGACCGGCTTACCCTTCCCGTACGCCTCAAAGTGGAGAATGCCCTGGTTGGTGGTGATGGAAGGCACGTCTCAGGTCCCCGCGCAGGATTAAACCCCGACCCCTTCCATTTCATCGAGGATGCTGTAGAGCAGCTCAAGCAGAACCTTCTTGACCAGATCCTTTTGCACGGCGACGCAGGGTAAAAACTTGATGAGCGGATCCAGGCGCAGCGCCACACGCATGTCGTCCAGTTCCCAGGCGTCCTCGCAGTCCTGCTTGTTTGCCGCCACGACATAGGGCGTCGGCGCGTAGGCGCGGAACGTCTCGAGGATGCTGCGCGCCTCGCGAAAGGTTTCCGGGCGGGTGCTGTCGACCATGACCACAAAGCCGAGCATACCCTCGGATAGGATTTCCCACATGAAATCGAAACGTTTCTGTCCAGGCGTGCCAAACAGGTAGAGCACCAGATCGTCATCAACCGTGATGCGCCCAAAATCCATCGCCACAGTGGTCCGTTCTTTGACCTTTTCTGCCTCCGCGGTGATCTTCCGTTCGGTGGAAACCACATCGATTTCACTGACCGTACGGATAAATTCCGTCTTACCAGCGCTGAAGGGGCCAGTGACGACGATTTTTACATTTTGCATCTATGCGGTCCTTAATCCAGAATCATATCGAACGAATGCGGTTAATCAGGCGAGTGACCAGTGAACGTTGGTCCTCTTTCTTGGCAACTGGCAAATTGCGGGTGACCATCGACGGCGGCGGCGGTCCGCCTGGCCGCGTGATCTCAACCAGGCCAGCCTGCAGCAGGGCATAGACCACCCGCCGGATTTCCATATCATTCATGCGCGAGGCATGCGCGATCTGGCGCATGGTGTTTTTTGGATTGACGTAGCGAACCACTCTCCATTCCTCCACGCTGAGGTTGATGTTCCTCAGATTGGTGCCGGGGCGGTCGGTGAACTTCAGGGCCATGTCCAGGCTGGGGATTTCGGCCTGCAGGTGCTCCCATTCACGCATCTGTCGCGAGCTTTCGATGATCAGGTTCTCCAGGTCCATGCGCACGGGGATCTTCCCATTGGGAGCGGACAGATCTTTTTCGAAGCGAAAGCCGCCTTCCACCCAGGTGAACAGGCGGCGCACCAGGTCGGCGTTGTACAGTTGCACGCTCTCGATGATATCCTTTTGGGTCAGGTAGCCGGCGTTGATCAGCAGCAGGCCGACTTCTTTATCGGTCATGTGGGCGGTGCGCTGGCGGATGATATGCGCCTGGCTGCTATTGATCTTACGGTTGCGCTGCAGGATGGCGGCCAGATCGGGATCATCCTTGCCGATCCTGGCGTGGGCCAGTTTTCCTTCGCGGAATACGACCTGGGCGTGCTCGACTGGCCCATCGATCAAAAGGGTTCCGGTTTTTCGCGCCAGATTGATTAAATTTAGCAGTTGAGTAATCGAGAAATCACGCAAATTTCCGCGCAGGGCCATGTATGCCTCATTTGAACCAGGGTCGGTTTAAAAATTATAACAAATGTCAGCGCAGGAACAACGGATATTGCCTTACACCCACCCTGCGATTACCTTACAATGTCGTTGGGAGTGACTGCTGATGAATTTTATCAGCGCGGTGATGGGCTCGCAAATAGATATACTGAAATGCCTAATTTATAGATCTTGTTAAATAACAATCGAATCGAGCGGCAAGCGCGCTTTCAAGTGCCGCGAGCTGGTTTGAATCCCAGGTCATTCAGGTATAATTCCCCCTGTATGAAACGCGCCGCGCTTTTCGCATTGCTGTGCCTTGCCCTGCTGGCAGCCGCCTGCGGCCCGCGAGACGCATCCGGCGCGCCGCAAACCTCCACCTCCATCCAAAACAAAGGCTCGGATACGGTCGTCAATCTGGCGCTGGCCTGGGCCGAGCGCTACCAGGAAGAACATCCCGAGGTGCGCATTTCGGTCACCGGGGGCGGCTCCGGCACCGGTTTGACCTCATTGATCAACAGGACGGTCGATATAGCTAACGCCTCGCGCCAGATAAAAGCCGAGGAGATCGAGGCAGCAGAGGCAAACGGCGTCGAACCCCTGGAGTATGTCATCGCCCGCGATGCCATCGCAGTGATCGTCCACCCCGAAAATCCAATCGACCAGCTGACCCTGTCGCAAATCTCGGCTATCTACCGCGGCGAAATCAACTATTGGAGCGAGCTGGGCGGCGAGGACCGCCCAATCGTGCGCCTTTCGCGCGAGACCAACTCGGGCACCCACGTCTACTTCCTGGAGGAGGTCATCCGTCTGGGGGACAAGGAGAACAAGCAGATCTTTTCGGCCAGTACGCTGCTGCTGCCCTCTTCAGAGGGCATTATTGCCGAGGTAAGCGCCAACCCAAACGCGATTGGCTACGACGGCCTGGGCTACGTCACCCCGCATGTCAAAATGCTGGCAGTGGCGCGCGATGCAGCCGGCCCTTATGTGCTGCCCTCGGTCGAAACGGTCAATTCAGGCGAGTACGCGGTTTCGCGCGATCTGTACATGTACACTGCCCAGGACGTTTCTGAGGCGGTCAGAGCCTATCTGGAATGGATCTTCTCGGCAGAAGCGCAGGATATCGTGACCGAGCTTGGTTTTGTGCCGGTGCAAAAGATCACAGACGGGCAGTGAGCATGAAGCCGAAACTGGCCTTTTCCGAGCGCCTCATCACCCTGACCATCCGCGTCTCTGGTTATTCGTCGATCCTGTTCGTCACCCTGATCCTGTTCTTTCTTGTGCGCGAGGGCTTGCCAGCGCTTGGAGATGTACCGCTTTCCAGCCTGTTCGGCGCGCGCTGGTACCCGATCGAATCCTATTACGGCATTCTGCCGCTGATCACGGGCTCGATCATCGTCACCATCGGGGCGATGCTGGTGGCGCTGCCCTTTGGGGTCGGCACCGCGGTGTTCCTGTCAGAAATTTCGCCGGTCTGGATCAAGAACATCCTCAAACCGGTGATCGAAATCCTGGCCGGGCTGCCCTCGGTGGTGCTCGGCTTCCTCGGCATCCAGCTGGCAGCGCCCTTTTTTCGTACCTTTCTTAACCTGCCGACCGGCCTGACCGCTCTCACCGGCGCAGTGCTGCTCGGTTTCATCGCCATCCCGACCATTGTGTCGATCGCTGAAGACGCGCTCAACACAGTGCCGCCAGGCTACCGGCAGGGCGCGCTGGCGATGGGCGCCACACAATGGCAGACGATTTGGGGCGTGACCGTGCCGGCGGCCCGTTCGGGCATCCTCACCGCGGTGATGCTCGGCGTGGGACGGGCCATCGGCGAGACTATGGCGGTGATGATGGTGACCGGCAACGCGCCGGTGTTGCCGCACGGCCTGGACGCGCTCTTCCTGCCGGTGCGCACGATGACCGCAACCATTGCTTCGGAGATGGGCGAGGTCGCCGCCGGATCGGCGCATTATGAGGTGCTCTTTCTGATCGGCATCGTCCTATTCGTCCTGTCGCTCGGCGTAAATATCGCCGCGTCCTCGCTCAGCCTGCGCAGTAAAAAACGGGCTGAACGGTTGTTGTCCTGAAAAGGCCTGCCCGATGGAAAATACCGCGCACATTCGGAAAGTCCGCCGCAGCCAGTTTTGGGGCTTCAACCTGCTGCGCCTGATTGCGGCTTTGACGGCGCTGCCGGTCTTTGGAGTGATCATCTACATCCTGATCAAGGGCGGCGCGGCGATCAGCTGGGAGTTCCTGACCGCCATGCCGCGCGACGGGATGCGCGCGGGCGGCATCCTGCCGGCGATCATCGGCACATTTTACCTGACGCTTGGGACGGCCATCTTCTCCGTGCCTCTGGGTGTGGCGGCCGGTATATACATCGCCGAGTACGCTCCCGACAACCGCGTCACCCGCCTGATCCGCATCGCCATTATCAATCTGGCCGGCATCCCGTCGGTGGTCTACGGTCTGTTTGGGTTGGGTTTGTTCGTTCTGTTCCTCAACTTCGGCACCAGTATCCTGGCTTCCTCACTGACTCTGGCGATCATGACCCTGCCGGTGATTATCAGCACCACCGAGGAGGCGCTGCGCCAGGTGCCGAATTCCTTCCGCGTGGTGAGCACCTCACTGGGCGGTACCCGCTGGCAGACCATCTGGCGGATCACCCTGCCGCAGGCCATGCCGGGGGTGATCACCGGGGTGATCCTCGGGCTGGAGCGGGCGGCGGGTGAAACGGCGCCGATTCTGTTCACCGGCGCCGCCTTCTTCCTGCCGCGCCTGCCTCAATCCCCGCTGGATGCGACCATGGCGCTGCCGTATCACATATTCGTCATCTCCACCTCGGTGCCGGGCATGCCGGTGCAGATCCAGTACGGGACGGTGCTGGTACTGCTGGTCTTTGTGCTGGGCATGAACCTGATCGCGACGCTGATTCGCAACCGGGCTCGTGCCCGCAGGCAGTGGTGAGCGGTATGGAAGACAAGATCGTCGTCAAGAACCTCAACTTGCGCTACTCCGACGGCGTGGAGAGCCTGCATGACATCAACCTGAACATCATCGCCAATGCGGTCAACGTGCTCTTTGGACCGGCGGGCGGGGGCAAGTCGACGCTGCAGCGAGCGCTCAACCGGTTGAACGACCTGGCGGACGTGGATGTAGCCTCGGGAGAGATTCTCTTCAACGGCCAGAACATCCTCGATCCAACAACCGACGTGATCGAGCTGCGGCGCAAGATCGGCATGGTCTTTTCCCGCCCGGTGCCGCTGCCCCTGTCAATCTACGAAAATGTTGCTTATGGGCTGAGATTGATGGGTGAACGGCGCAAGAGCCGCCTGGATGAGGTGGTGGAGAACGCGCTGCGCCAGGCGGTGGTCTGGGACGAGCTCTACGACCGGCTGAACGATCCAGCGACAGCCATCTCCGGCGGACAGCAGCAGCGCCTGTGCCTGGCGCGCGTGCTGGCTCTCGAGCCGGAGGTGATCATGCTCGACGAGCCGACCTCGGCGTTGGATCCAGTTTCGACGGCGAAGATCGAGACCAGCCTGACCTCTTTGAAGGAACGCTACACGATCATCCTGGTGCCGCACAACGTGCAGCAGGCGGCGCGCACAGCTGATTACGCCGCCTTCTTCCTCCAGGGGCGGCTGGTTGAGTACGCGGCAGGCAAGGAGCTGTTCGTCAAGCCGAAGCTGAAGGAGACGCAGGATTACGTCACCGGGCGGTTTGGCTGAAATCTGAACTAGTTCAAACAGATGTGAGACAAAAAGAATAGACAAAAACAGACATCGGGGTCATCCTTAGAGGTGGCAACCAAGAAAGGAGTGGACCCCGATGCGGCAGATATATCTGCAAAGACAATT
>JAXDBP010000027.1:0-111103 GCA_034678705.1 Bellilinea sp. | reverse complement strand
AATCCAGGTCGCCGATCAAATCACGTCCGTGCAGGTATGTTTGCATTTGTTCCTCCTGTTGTTTTGCGAAGGTGATAACCCTCGAGGGTTCCCAATATGGTTTTTCCTGCCTTGCCCAGAATCAGCGTGTGCACAGCTGCGCGCATCACCCGCCCGTTGGCGGCTTCCTGCCAGCGGCGCGGCCAGCGGGTGTTGTCCACTTCCAGGGAGTTTTCGCCCATGGGCGGCAGCGACGACGGGTGAATCGCGCCTGAATTTGTTTTGGCCGCCAGTTGCTCGCTGGGCTAGCTGCAGTTGAACTCCTCGATATCGACATTCTCTCGGGACCGTCCTGGCTCAATATAAACTGTTCTAACCTCCAGTTACTTCAATTACACACGATTAGATTTGGGGATAAATTCAAATCCATTCTATGGGCAGGCATGGCTTGGCCACAAAATCGCTCGCTCAAGCTGCCTTCAACCCCTCTGGACCTGAAATTATGGGCTGCTTGATGACCTGTCTCCCAAAATCTCATACAGGACCTTATGAGTAATGCCAACATAAATCCCATCTTCCAATTAGTTTCTATTTATCCAGACAGGATCAAGAAACCGTCTTATCAATTTGCCGTATCCCGGTTTACCAATCAATTCACCTTCTCGAATAATGAACTCACCTCGGCAGAGGACACTGCGGATCTTCCCTGTAACATCCATACCCTCAAAAGGTGAAAAATCGGTATTCATGTGGTGCGTTGAAGCGGACATGCGCCATTTCGGATTCGGGTCGAAAAGAACCATATCCGCATCGGCTCCAACTCCCAAATGACCTTTTTGAGGAAACAGTCCAAATAGCTTAGCAGGATTTGTCGAAGTAAGAGCAACTAGCCTTGGTAAATTGATTCGGCCTGTAACGACACCTTGAGAGTAGAGAACTGCTAAACGAGGTTCGACTCCCGGCAGTCCGGGTGGAACTTTCTCGAATCTACCCTGGCCCAATTTTATCCGGTCTGACGTTGGCAACATCGCATCATCTGAAGATACAACCTCTAGAGGCCCATTGGTTACTGCTCTCCAGAGAGCAGCGTTATCTTCTTTTTTCCTTAATGGGGGGCTGCACATATATTGAAATCCGTTATCCCCAGTCATTTTCTCCTCAGTTAGAACCAAATAATGCGTGCAGGTTTCGCTATGGAGCGGCAAACCAAAATTGATACCATCCTGGATAATCCCCATGCTCTCACGCGTAGAGGTGTGGACAATATAGACGGGCGCCTCTTCTTCTTTCATCAAGTCAATGATCCTTGCTACCTCAACATACTCCGCGGATGCCGGTCGAGCTTTTGCGTGATTGATCCATTGGTTTTCTTGGGTTAATACTCTTTGAAGGTTGTGTTCCAAGATGGCATCGCTCTCGCAATGGACCATTAGCATCCCTTTACTTTGTGCAGTCACCTTGAGAATCGCAAGGATATCTGTGTCTTCCAACATCCGATCGGAATGCTTGTAAGTAGTAAACCCTTTAAATGTGGGGAACCCAGCCTGTACTAATTTGGGAATCTCGCCTAATGTTTCTTCTTTTGCGTCTAAAACGATCCCATGAAATCCCCAATCAATTAAAGAAACTCTCTCGGCATCCCGATTTTGTCTCTCTATATTATCGATGATGGATTCGCCCTTACCCTGGGTAGTAAAACTGATTACTGTTGTGACGCCGCCGTATGCAGCCGCAATCGATCCCGTTCGAAAATCGTGAATCGTAACACTGCCCATAAACGGGGAATCGAAATGAACGTGTGGATCTATTAATCCGGGAAGAATGAGCATGCCTGATGCGTCAACCACCTCAGAGAACTGACCTTTATCAAAACTTCCTCGAGCTCCCTGAGCTTCGATCCGACCTGATCGAACAGCCAGATCAATTTCAGCAATGCAAGAGTCACTAACAACTACACCGCCACGAATAAGTAGGCTTTTATTATCCATTCCATAAATCCTAATTAATAGCCAATTTTGAGTGATCCGACTGCTGCTATTGAGTAGTAACCATATTGAATTGTGCGAATTACACAAGCAATAGGACTGGGTTTCAACAGAGTGATTATAGCAGGGATCGATTTATTGAAGTGATAAGGCGCAACCCTGTATCGCGCTCGCGGAAATTCTCCGATAAAGGTGTTCACCCGCCCTGACATACAACAGGTCGGACAGATTTGGGTACAGGCGGATTAATAATGAAATTCGCCCCACGGATTCTAACAATGGCAACCCATCTATAAGTTCCAGATTATTAAGCAAGCCTCAGGCTGCCAGCCTGTTTGTAAGTCCCATTCATGATGGGAATAAAACTCATCTAGCCTGCTCTTTCATCGAGGAACCTCCGAGCCAAAGGTTCGATATCGACAATGGAAACGCCGACTTTGGTCAGGTTGATCCAAGCAAGGTTCCCCTCATAAGCATCCAAATTATCCACCCCTGCCTACAGAGTAACAGGAATTATCATCATGCGATTGAAAATGTTGGGGTATGTGGTAATGGTCATTTATGGGGGTTTACCATAGGAAATATGATTCCATCAGGTTGTCTGACCATTGATATTTGTAGTTAATACTAGTATACTTGTGCTAATAATCCATCCTCCCCCCAACATACTCGAAGAACACGCCACTTGTAGAGTTGTTCTAAACACCTCAACAACAAGTGATATTGTTGATGATAAATTTCGAATGGCTCTTTAACAATTAAATGGAGCTACGATGGCGCCAGAAACGTCCGGTTTACACTCCGGCTGTTCCCGTGGAGGATTCCGACTAATACTAACGAATTGGATCGGAAAGGAGGTGTGAGATACCCGACAAAAAGAACCCGGAAATGACAATTGTTAGCGCCTGTTTGGCTGGTGTAAGGTGCGTAAACTACCCCTCGCTGGTTTTTGAGCACAAAGGCGTGGTTAATCTCGTTTCGAATTCGCGCGCGATTCCTCTTTGCTCAGAACAGCTTGGCGGTCTTCCCACCCCCCGCTCCCCGGTGGGTTTTATCGGGGGTACAGCAGAGGATCTGTGGACTGGAGTGCCAGGGCTTCGCATGGTCAGTACGGAAGGAGACGATTATACCGAAGAGTTCATGAAAGGCGCCTATGAAGTCTTGCGCATTGCCAGGTTGGTCGGCGCAACAAGGGCGATCCTGCACAACGGAAGCCCGTCGTGTGGGGTGACTAAAACGAGCGTTTACGATACGGACGGCAATTTGGTCGCCGCTGAAGGGTGTGGTGTCTTGTGCTGGTTGCTCAAGAATAATGGTTTGGAGGTAATTGCCTCAGATGAGTGGCCAGAGACATAGAGTCTACAAGACTGGAATAGCAGCTTCCCTGATCTGGCTTAGCGTGGTCAATTCGTGCCCGAGCGAGGAATTGCCTCGAAGGCTTCGTCCATGGGAATTGACCAGAATTTTCGCCAGACAGGAATACATGGTAAAACCCACATAAGAGAGGAGGCGGGAGCAAGTATCTAGATGAAGTATGTCGAATAAACAGGAACATAGAATATTGAAAATTATAGAAACGCACACCTACGAGGAGAACTATAAACATGAAGAAGCTACGATTAGTTTTCGCGATACTGCTTGTTTTCGCAGTCGTTCTGAGTGCCTGTCAAAAGACCCCTGAAGCGACGCCCGCTGCAGAAGAGGCAAAGGCGGTCAAGGTGGCGATGGTCTTACCCGGCTTAAAAACCGACGAGGCCTTCAATCAGTACACCTATGAGGGCATGATGAGGGCTGCGAAGGACAAAAACCTCGACACAGCTTTTGTTGAAGAGGTCGCCCAGGATGAGCAGGTCGAGGTCATCCGCCAATTTGCCCAACAGGGATACGACATCATCATTGGCCAGGGCGGTCAATTTGGCGAATCACTGATGACGGTAGCTAAAGAATTCCCCAATCAAAAATTTGTTTACAGCGTTGCTACCGACACAGGAGGCATCCCCAATCTGACGGCAGCTACGGTCAGCTATAGCCATGCCGGCTACATCGCCGGGGTGATGGCCTGCTATGCGACCAAAACCGACAAAGTCGCCATGATTACGGGTGAGTGGTACGATCCACATCGGCAAATGGAAGCCAGCTTTATTAAGGGCGCCAACAGCTGCGGTAAGACGGTTGAAGTAACCGCAATTGCCACTGGGTCATGGTCCGATGTCAACAAAGCGCGTGAAGCATCTCTGGCTCTCATCGCCGACGGATTTGATGTACTCATGCCCTGCCTTGATGCGGCCTATGTTGGTGTGCTGACCGCCGCGCAAGACTCAGAGAACGTTTGGATCGTTGGATCCGTGATTGACATGTCTGTCACCGCGCCTGATGTCACCGTTGGCAGCGCCTTGTTTAACTGGAATGAACTCGGTTATCAGGAGGCTGCTGGCATGCTGGTGGATGGCAAGGTCCATATCCTGGGTATGGCAGAAAACGGCATCAGCTATGTGGTGAATGATCTGCTCTCCGCTGAGGGCAAGGCGGCGGTGGAAAAAGCCGTTGCCGGCCTGAAGGATGGTTCGCTGGGCATCGCCCCTTAGGCTAACAGTCAGTATGTGAGTTTTGCGGCGCAGTGGGTGGCGCTCCCGCGTCACCCACTGTGCATGCGATTTGATCCAAAGGCCAGGCTTCCGATGGATCCCCGCAGCTGGCAGTGTACCTCACAGGGTGCGGCGGTAATACTGGCCTGGTTTGGAGTAAAAATGTGAGTGAAATTGACCTAACCTATCACAGGAACAGCATTTTTATACTTATTTATAATCTATACATTAGCTAATGGATCCATATTTTTCGATGATGCATGTCAAGTACGCCGAATTTCATTGGACGTCCACCTTAACTACAGAGACCATTGTAGCCGGAAAAGGACGCGCTTTGGCGACTTGCGAGTATAACGGGAATGTCAGTGATATTTTACGCCCGAGTCGGGCTAGCCATTATGTTATGGCCTGATACAGGCAAAGGATGTGTTTATGGTGAAAGGTGATGAATTCGCATTGCGTATGGAGGGGATCACAAAGCGTTTCCCCGGAGTTTTAGCCAACGATCGGATCAGTCTCGATTGCAGGAAAGGTGAGGTTCTCGGATTGCTTGGCGAGAACGGCGCTGGTAAAACCACCTTGATGAACATCCTTTATGGCCTACATCAACCTGACAGCGGACAGATCTTTATCAACGGCGAATCCGTCAAGATCGAATCGCCCGCTAAAGCTATCCAACTCGGAATTGGCATGGTTCACCAGCACTTCAAGCTGGTAGAAGCCCTTACCGCATTAGAGAATGTGATCTTAGGCCTTCCTTCGACACGCCCTCCTATGTTGGATCTCGCGCCGGCCCGCACTCGCCTGTTGACGCTTTGTGAAGAATATGGCCTGCGGGTGGATCCCTCTGTTGAGGTTTGGAAGATGCCGGTGGGGCAGCAGCAATGGCTCGAAATCCTAAAAGCCTTGTATCGGGATGCAAAATTGCTGGTGCTCGACGAACCGAGTTCCGTGCTCACACCCTCTGAAGGAGAGGAGCTTTTCAGAGCTATTCGTAAGTTGACCCAGGAGGGACGCTCGGTCATATTCATCAGTCATAAATTGGGCGAGGTACTTGATATCACCGATCGGATTACAGTTATCCGGGACGGTCATGTGGTGGGCACGGTGCCAACCAAAGAAGCAACCCAGCGTGAACTGGCGCGGATGATGGTCGGCCGCCCGATCATGATGGGGCGGAAAACCAGACCTGTTATGACGCAGAAAGATCCCGTCCTGGTCATGGAAAATGTCAATGCCAACGACGACCGCGGTCTGCCTGCGCTGAAAAATTTCTCTTTAACCATCCATGCCGGCGAGATTGTTGGGGTGGCTGGCGTCGATGGAAATGGCCAGCGCGAGTTAGCTGAGTGCATTGTGGGCTTGCGAAAACGGACAAGTGGAACAATTCGCGTTAAGGGTCGTGTTGTTGACCGGGTGATCGACGATCCATCCTTCGTCGGTTTTATTCCTGAAGATCGACAGAAAACAGGCCTTGTCCTGGATCTGCGCGTATCGGAGAATCTTATTATTAAGGATTTTGCTGATCCGCCCTTCACAAAGCGAGGCGTGCTCCAATATGACGTGATAAAGAAGCATGCCAGAAAGTTGATCGGCGACTACGACATCCGGACACCCTCAAGCGAGGTTCAGGTGAGACATTTATCCGGGGGAAATCAGCAGAAGGTCGTCGTGGCGCGGGAGCTCAATGCAAAACCGGTCCTCGATATCGCCTCCCAGGCAACCCGCGGGCTCGACCTGGGCGCTGTGGAAGGCGTACATGACACACTGCTTAGTGAACGAAACCGCGGCGCGGCTGTATTATTCATTTCGACGGAGCTTCAGGAGGTCATGTCGCTCAGCGACCGCATCATCGTGCTGTTTCGCGGGGAGGTGATGGGAGAGGTGGATGGTGAAGGAGCGGATGTCAACACGATTGGCCAGATGATGCTTGGGCATGCGTTGGAGGTAGCGGCATGACGAATACGAAGAAGCTGAAGGAGTTCATTAACTTTCCCGGCCTCGGAGATTTAGCCCTATCCGGGGCGCGGCCGCTGTTTGGCGTTCTTCTGGGTTTACTGGCTGGAGCGGGGTTGATCGCGCTCTCGGGAGTGAATCCGCTGGATGCGTATAAAGCCCTGTTGCAGGGTGCTCTTGGCAGCCCGCAATCGTTTTCAAATGTACTTGTCCGTGCCTCACCTCTGCTTCTTGGTGGCGTGGGCGCAGCGATCGGCATCAAAACCGGTGTTTGGAACATTGGGACGGAAGGGTACATGTATGCCGGGGCGATTGCCGCCGGGGCAGTTGGATTAATCCCTCTGCCTGTACCGCCGATCATCCATATTCTCCTCGCATTTCTGGCAGCGATGCTGTTTTCCGGAATCTGGGGGCTGCTGGCGGCATATCTGCGAGCATATCGGGGTGTGAACGAGGTGGTCACAACGATCATGATGAACTATGTGGCCATCTACTTTGTCAGCTGGATGGTGCAGGAACCACAACCCATGGCAGAGCCCGGTTCATTCTTTCCGATGTCGAAAATGATTGCGCCAACCGCGAAACTGCCAATCCTGATGAGCGGCACCAGCCTGCACCCCGGCTTCATTATCGGGATTGCAGCCTGTATATTATTCTTTCTTGTCCTTCGCTTCACACCTTTTGGTTTTCGAACCCGCATGCTGGGGGCGAACCCGGAAGCGGCGCGTTATGCAGGTGTGAACGTGAAGCGGCAAATCCTTTTCGCACTCTTAATCGGCGCGGTAATGGGGGGCGTGGCCGGCGCATTTGAGATCATGGGATTGAAGATGCGGGTGTATATGGATTTTGTCGCCGGCGTGGGATATGAGGCCGTGGCCGTGGCGCTGCTTGCAGGCGGAAATCCCCTGGGCGTTATCGCCAGCGCATTGTTTTTCTCGGCTCTGAAAGCAGGCGGCGCGACGATGTCGATTCAGACGGGCGTCGGAGCACCGATGACCGTTGTTATCGAAGCGTTATGCGTCATCTTCGTGATCGCAGTAGGCTACGGCGAACGTAAGCGTCTGGAGCGACTGGAAAAAAAGGGAAAAGAGGATGAGGAGGTAGTACAAAATGGAGGCTGACCAGATCATCAGTTGGCTGCAGGCAACCTTGCGATGGGGAGGACCGCTGATACTGGTCTCTATCGGCGAAGTGTTCTCGGAGCGATCAGGTGTGATCAATGTCGGAATTGAAGGCATTATGCTTTTTGGGGCTCTCACCGGGGTCGCCATCAGCTACTTTACGGGCAGTGTCGTTTGGGCAGTGTTGGTCACAATTCTCCTTGGTATCCTTCTCGGATCGGGGTTCGCCTACTTGACGGTTTCGCGAAGGACCAATCAGGTTGTCACTGGTCTGATGGTCAACCTCGCAGCGCTTGGCGGAACTAATCTTTTATTCGCCTTGCTCCCCGCGACCCGATCCGAACGGGTTACCACATTCCCGGTGCTGTTCCCCGAGAGCTTTCATAGCATCCCGGTCATCGGTCCGGTGCTGTTCAAACAGCCAGTGAATACATGGATCGCTTTGATCCTGCCTTTCATCGCAGCCTGGGTCCTCTATCGCACGACCTGGGGCCTGAACGTGCGTGCCGTTGGCGATAATCCGCAAGCTGCGGCAACTGCCGGGCTGCGCGTGGTCCGATTGAAATATCAGGCGGTCATTCTGAGCGGGATCTTTGCCGCATTAGGAGGGTGTGCTTTAACCCTCGGCGAGGTAGGATACTTTGCGTCTGGAGGTATGACCGCTGGACGCGGCTTTGTCGTTCTCGCTGCGGTTGTCGTCGGTGGTTGGGATCCAGTGAAGATCGCATTGGCGTGTCTGGTGTTCGGGGCAGCAGATGCAGCTCAACTGAGGATGCAGACGGTGGGCTCGGATATCCCATACCAAATCTTCCAGATGTTGCCTTACCTCATCACAGTGGCTGCGCTTGCAGGTTTGGTTGGGCGTACAAAACCGCCAAAAACCTGGGGGGCGCCATATGATCCAGCGGATATCTAGCATGTGCGAATGCGAATCAGGACGCTGATCGTTCAACCGGGATTTTTGCGGGTACCTTCGGCTTGAAAGAGGACCTCGGCTTGGAATTGACAAATGAACAACAGGCGGAACTGATCCGCTTCACGCAGGAACTCGTCCGGTATCCTGGCTATTCAGGGGATGAGGCGGATACAGCCGCTGCCGTCGCCCGACAAATGAAGAAACTGAAATACGACAGAGTTGAGGTCGATCGGTGGGGGAACGTGATCGGCACCATTATCGGGGCACAGCCTGGTCCGACGATTGTTTTCGACGGCCATATGGATGTTGTGCCGGTCCGTACGCCCGAGCAATGGGAACATGACCCTTACGGAGCCGAGATATCCGATGGCAGGATATGGGGGAGAGGCACAACCGATATGAAAGGCGGGCTGGCCGCCTGCCTCTGCGCGGCCGCCTTCGTCGACAGGGCTAATATCGCCGGGACGATCCTGGTCACGGCGACGGTCGCAGAGGAACTTGTGATCGGGCGAAGCTTGGGTAAGATTCTAGAGGAGCTCAAGGCGGATGCCGTCATCACCTGCGAGCCGACGGGGGTGAATCAACTCGCTGTGGCGGGCGTCGGTCGAACAACAGTGGAAATGACCGTCCATGGACTGATAGCGCACAGCTCCCAGCCCCACCTGGGCGATAACGCCGTCTATCGAGCAATGGGGGCAAGCGAGCGCATTCGGAAGATGCCTCGACGTAAGGATCAGCTCTTTGGCACAGAGGTGATTGAACTGGTGGAAATCAAGTCCATGCCATCTCCTGGCAACGGAAGTGTACCGGATACCTGCTGGGTGCTCTGGGAGTGCCGCTTGTTACCCGGGGAAACCCAGGAGACTTTTTTGAATCGTTTCCATACGGCTCTTCAGGACTTTGATGGCGTGGAGAAACTGAACCTGAAAATTGGTCGAACCGCAGTTGACTGCTATACCAGCGAGCGTCTCGACTACGAGGACTTCCTCAACGCCTGGGCCACGCCGCCCGAGGAACCTTTCCGTAAGCTTGTCGAGCAAGCTCTTATCCAAACTGGGATCGAAGCTAATCCGATCGTTTTTAGGGGCTGCACCAATGTCAATATCAGTGCAGGCGCCATGGGCATTCCATCGCTCATCTACGGGCCGGGCAATCTCGACTTTGCGCACAAACCTAATGAGCATATCGAGATTGAAGAATTGTTGCTTAGCGCCAGGGCTTATGGGAAGATAATCGAACTAACAGGCCAATACGGATGAGATGAGCATGTATTTGGACGAAGTGATTCTCGCCGCACCAGTAAAGCTGATTCACTTGATCAATCACAGGCCCTAAGGATTTCTGTTAACTTATGGAGAGGTGAGTACATAGTCAAGGTCGCTCATTTCACCAATCTGAATTGGACATTATCCACCCGCTCTGCAAGAATAGGAGATCGCGATGAGATTGTTGATTCTGAACCCAAATACAAGTGAGAATTTCACCCGGGCAATTCTTAAGGCCGGGGAGGCGGTCAAGTCACCGGGGACGGAAGTGGTCTGCCTTAATCCCTCAAGTGGGCCGAAATCGATCGAGAGCGCCTATGATGAACTGCTCAGTTGTGGTCCCTGCCTGGAGGTTCTAATTGCCCATCGTGATCAATTTGACGGCTTTATTATCGCCTGTTACGGCAATCACCCGGTGATTCACGCCGCGAGAGAAATCATAAGCCAACCGGTGGTGGGCATCATGGAAGCCTCACTTCATCTGGCCTACGTCGTAGGCCACAGTTTTAGCGTGATCAGCTCAGGGGATCGCGCTATTACAATGTTTTGGGACGCCATAAAAGCATTCGGAATGGAGGGTCGGTGCGCCTCGGTTCGCTCAACGGGTACCCCAGTACTGGCTCTCGAGGGATCAGGGAGCGCACGGGTTGAGGATTTAATCCTTGCTGAGGCGCGCAAGGCGGTCGAAGAAGACGGGGCAGAGGTGATCAGTCTTGGTTGCGCAGGCATGGCTGGGCTGGATGAAAGGTTGAAGCGTGAACTTGGCGTCCCGGTGATCGACGGGGTCGCCGCTGGAGTCAAGCTCATGGAAGCCCTTGTAGGCTGTGGGATTCAAACCAGCAAGCGACGAGCCTATTCCCCGCTCGAAGGAAAGGAATTGGTTAACCTGCCCATCATATTCTCGAGCCCTTACAAGAATAGTACTGTGTAGAGTGATTTCTGAAACCTCCTCTGGAGGATTGTCGGGGCCGGGACCTGGTGCAAAGTCGCCGATGTGGGGTGTGTCTGCACGAGATTTGCTCGGACTGGATGTATGATCATATGTGGAGGATTTGATGTCTGAAAGCAGAGCACAGGTCACGCTTACTTCCGAGGAATCGAAACGGCTGATTGCGAAGGCGATCGCAGCTTTACCGGTCATCCAAACGGCTATGGAGAAAGGAATCATCGGACTGTGCGTATGCACTTCGGCGAGATATGTCGCTGAAGAGCTTCTGCGGGAATCTCTTCCAGATTCAGACCCCTATGTCTGTGGTTTTGTCTGCCGTCAGGGTTTGTTCGCGGTCCCTGAGGGCAAGGCGGGAAAGCAGCTCGTTCTAGTCAATGGGAAACCAATCTGGCTGAATTGGCCAAAGGAAAATATCACCAAGTTTATCAAGCGAATGGATTCTCATGACGTGATCATTAAGAGCGGCAACATCCTGGATCCAAACCGAAAAGCAGGAGCGCTGGTGGGACTCTCCAATGGAGGCGAATATGGAAAATACCTCCCTTATATCTTGGCGCGTGGGATCACCTTGATCGTGCCAATGACTCTGAATAAATCGGTACCCTACCCTCTTGATGAGATAGTGCTTGAAATGGGAATCACCAAGACTCCACAGAGCCGTGCCCATGGCGAGCCGTGCGGCATGCTGCCCTTGCCGGGTTTGATTGTCACTGAATGCGACGCGTTCGAAATCCTCACAGGCGTTAGGGCTCTGCCTGTTGCGATGGGTGGAATTGGCGACGGCCAGGGAACCGTGACGCTGCTGCTGATTGGGGATGATCAGGGTGTGGAGAAGGCCTGGAAACTCGTGGAATCAATTAAAGGAGAACCACCCTTGGAGGCGCCAGCTTCGCGGGCCGTGTATGATACCATTGAATCCGATTGTCCGTAGGAGACAGCACGGCTGGCTCAGGCTTATCGAAGAGCTGCCGGAAGTGGCATACTGAAATAAAGTGGGTTCACAAATCAATTACAAATGATTGCCCCCGGGTACTACTCGATATGGGTTAAGTGCGGGAATCTGTAAGGCTGAACGAGCAATGCTGGATCGATGATCTTGATCCTTGATTTTCGGTTCAACTTGAGGTTTTCGGACCACGTTCAGTATAGTATTGAGCCCATGGTCGAGCCATTTCGAAAGCAGCGCTGGCCAGGAGCACATCCGCATCCGCGTGTCTGTGACCGACGATTTGTAACCCTACCGGCAGACCATCGGGAGACAGCCCTGCAGGTATAGAAGCAGCCGGATGTCCGGTAAGGTTGATCAGGTAGGCCGGAGACCAGCCAATGAGTGGATCGACAGCCACGCCATTGATTTCATCTGGTCCCAGCGTGTTGCCATCGGCTGCATTATCGACAGGCAAAGCGCCGTTTGTGGGCATCACAAGGAGGTCGAAGGTTTCAAACAGGTTTTCAAATGAATCGTAGACTTCCGACCGGATCTCTAAATCTCTATAGTGATCCAGCAAGGTCAACCTGTGGCCTTTATCCACCCAGGCAAGGAATTCCGGCGGAAAATCATCGCGGTGATCAGCCAGCAGATCAAAATTACTCCGCTTGAATGACTCCAAAGCCATGATACTCATGGGAATTATGATGCGTGACCAGGTTTCGGTCAATTCGGCGTGGTCGTGCCTGAAGCCCATGTTCACCTGTTCGACATGTGCGCCTAAGGTTTCGAAAGTGTTCACTGATTCTTCGATGACCTTCCGAATCGACCCCGCGATCGGGAAAACATCGAGGTTCGGAGTGTATCCAATTTTCCAGCCGGTGAGACTCAGGTTCTCCGGGAGGGTAAAATGTGGCTTGCCAGGGAAACAAAATGGATCGCGGGCATCGAATCCGACGAGAGAATTCAAAACCAGCAAAGCATCTTCAACTGACCTCGTCACGAATCCCTCATAAACAAATGGATTCGTGCCTGCAAATGCATTCGGACGGATGATATAAGGGATGCGGCCGAACGAGGGCATGTACCCATAGATACCACACCAGGCAGCAGGGATGCGGATGGAACCTCCGGCATCGGTAGCTTCCGCAAAAGGGAGCAGATAATCGGCGACCGCAGCAGCAGCCCCCCCAGACGATCCGCCCGCATTCTTCTCCAGCGAATACGGATTGGAGGTTGGACCAAACAGATAATTATCCGTAGTGGCTCTAAAGCCCAGGATAGGGCTGTTGGTTTTTCCAACGATTATTGCTCCGGCCTGCTCCATCCTTTCCGTGAAGAGGCAGGCGGTACGGGCGATATTGTTTTTCAACGCCCGAACACCCCCAAAAGTGGTTGGCCAGCCAGGCTTTGAATCAAACAGGTCCTTGATGGCGGTGGGGATTCCATGGAGAGGTCCAAGCTCATCACCGCTCATCACCTTCGCTTCGGCCAGCCTGGCTTTTTGACGGGCTTGTTCGAAATCCGTGTAGACAAAGGCATTCAGGATTGGGTTCCGCTGCTCAATCCTCTGGATGAACTCCTCCATGACCTCAACCGGTGATAATTGGCGATGATGAATGGCGTTAGCCAACTGGATGATGCCCATGGATGAGATTGCTGAAGGTTGGTTCATCATGATAGGATATCCTTTTATCGATAATGGGGGGGACCGTGCCCGTCAGGTCTCGATGAGCGTAAAGGGTAGTATAGGAGAGTTCACAGGGATTGTCAATCAATATGCCTCCCAGAGGTGGCAGGAGATGCTGAAGGGTCTTTGCTGGCGCGATCAGAAGTGTCCGGGGGTAAACTTTATCCATAATCCAAATGTATAGTAGTATAGGTGTTTGACGAAAATTAGTGGATGTAACCCCTGCAGTTCAATCTCGAGGCTGCTTATCCATCCGTTTTAACTCCATTGGGATTTGGTTTATGAAACAGACATTCATTCGGAAACATGAATACCGAGACTCGTATTACTTGATGCGCGTGTCGGATGAAATTTCCTCCAGGGCAGGTGTTAAGCAAGCGACGGTCATTATGGGTACCCCAAATAACAAGCAGATACTGGAACAATTGGGACTGTCCAGCCCTGCGGTTGAATCGGCTTCGTCAGACGATCTGATCGTCGCCATTGAATTCGTATCCCCGTTCGAAATTGATCAGTTTGAGGCAGAGATAGAACAGATCTTGAACCGCGACCCGGGGAAAGAACAGCGCGGGCAGGTATACCATACTCTTGAAACCGCACTCGATGAAAACCAGGATGCTCAACTCGTGGTCATTTCCACCCCCGGCAATCAGGCAGTCGAGTTGGCGCGTGAAGCATTGCAGAGAGGAAAGCATGTTTTTTGTTTCAGTCACCACATATCTGTAGAAGAAGAATTGGAACTCAAGAGGCTTGCGATCGAGCGACAGCTGCTCTTGATGGGACCAGACTGTGGAACATCGATAATTGATGGCATCGGTATTGGGTTTGCCAATCAAGTGCGCCGAGGTAACATTGGGATCGTCAGTGCTTCCGGAAGCGGATTACAGGAAGTATCAACCCTGATTCATAAGGGCGGAGGTGGAATTTCGCAGGCGATAGGTGTTGGGGGAAAAGACATGCTGGCCCCGATGGATGGGCTGATGTCGGTCCAGGCAATAAAAATGATATTCCAAGAGTCGATGACCGACTGTCTGGTCATTTTAGGGAAAAAATCTTCCCCGTTGGGCAGAAAGAAGGTATTAGAAGCAGCCAGAACAACAGGCCTGCCAATTATTGCCAATTTTCTCGACGAGAACGGCCTCATGAATCAGGATGGAAAATTAATCTTTGCGGAAACCTACGAGAACTGCGCTAAACAAGCCCTCAAAGCTGTAGGGATCGAGAGCACCCTTCCGACGGAAGAAAAAAGGGCCCAAAAGTGGTTGGATTCTGTTCTTACCAGACTTGCACCCGGGCAGTGGACTATCCGCGGATTATTTTCTGGGGGAAGTCTATGCGGGGAGGCAGCCAGCATCCTGGATAAAAACGGGCTGAAGATTACAACGAATCTAAATGCTGCCATTCAATCAACGGTTTCATCTCATGTTCTCCTGGATCTGGGTGATGAGCAGTATACTGAGGGCCGCCCGCACCCGTTTATTGATTCTCGTCTGCGCAATTTGGAGATAAAAAAGGCATATGCAGATCAAGGCGTAGCGGTGATTTTGCTGGATGTAGTTTTGGGTTGGGGCTGCAACCCTGATCCAGCCGGCGAGGTTGTAAGGGCCATAACTGAGGCGGCTTGCGAATATTCAAATACTCCGGGGGTAATTTGCTCCATCTGCGGCACCGGAGAGGATATTCAGGGGTATGAACAGCAGAAAAATAAACTGGTTGAGGCAGGGGTTTATGTAGCCGAGACAAACGCGGCTGCAGCCCGACTCGCGCTTGACCTGATCACGGCATTGAGGAAGACCAAATGAATTCAAAACAGACGAAAATTAACAGTAAAAGCAGAATCCTGGCGCCAGGAAGCAGGGTTATCAATGCCGGGCTGGCTGTATTTGAGGAAGCCTTGACCCAGCAAGGAGTTCAGGTCATTTCGGTCCAAAGCAAACCGTCTTACAAAATTGCCCCAGATCTTAAATTAATTTTAGACGACCTCATTTAGGAGTTTCCATGAATAACCAGAATGATATCAAGCAAAAGATTGCCGAAGCAAATTTGAAAACAATAGAGATCATGATTGCCGGCCAGCCTACCTGGGTCGGCGATTACCAGGCGATCGATGTTGTTCCCGGTATGACGAAAAACACAAT
Source organism: Bellilinea sp. (assembly GCA_034678705.1). Lineage (GTDB taxonomy): Bacteria > Chloroflexota > Anaerolineae > Anaerolineales > Anaerolineaceae > Bellilinea. The sequence goes on along the minus strand of JAXDBP010000027.1, from coordinate 95,591 downwards.
TCTACATGCCGGTCCTCCAATCGTATGGGAAAAAATGTGCAATCCGATGCGCCAGGCAGTTCTGGGAGCGGTTGTTTTTGAAGAATTGGCGAGCAGCCTCGAAGAGGCGAAAGAGCTTATCGATACTGGCGAAGTCATCCTTTCACCCTGCCATCATCACCAGGCAGTCGGCGGAATGACCGGGATCACCAGCGCATCCATGCCGGTACATGTTGTCCGAAACGAGCCCTTCGGAACGGCTGCCTATTGCCTGCCTCACGAGGGCTCCTCCTTCAAGGCGCTTGGTTGGGGAACCAACGATGATGAAACGATTGGACAGGTTCGATGGATGCGGGATGAATTATCTCCGGTGCTGAATCAAGCTGTGCAAGCTATGGGAGGCATCAATTTAAAGGAGATCATCGGGCGTGCAATTCAAATGGGAGACGAAGCGCACAGCCGGTGTACCGCTGGCACTTTGTTGATTGTCCGCAAACTGGCCCCGTACCTGGCCTCCCTGGATATTCAGAAAGATATCCTGAAACGGGTGCTGGATTTCCTCCAAAGGACAGACATCTTTGCGCTCCACCTCTTCATGGCAGCCGCTCGCTGCATAATCGAGCCGGCCAAAAAAATCCCCTTCTCGACCGTCGTGACAACGCTGTGCAGAAATGGAGTTGAATTTGGCATCAAGGTAAGCGCCCTAGGAGACCAGTGGTTCACCGGTCCTGCAGGCAAAATAAAGACGTCGTTCTTCTCCTCGCAATGGGATGATTCTGTCGCCGGTAAAGACATCGGTGACAGTGCCATCATGGAGGTCGTTGGACTGGGAGGGTTAATCCACGTGGCGGCGCCTGCGCACGAACAGGTACTTAAAGGGACATACGAATCCGCAATCCAGAAAACCGAGGAGGCATACCAGATCACAGTTGGCGAGCATAAATCCTGGCAGCTGCCAACGCTCAACTTTCGCGGGGTTCCCCTCGGGATCGACATCCGAAAAGTTGTTCAAACAGGCATCACTCCCTTGATCGATACTGCCACTCCGCATATAAATGGTGGATTTATCGGAAGCGGCGAAGCAAGAGCGCCAATGGAGGCTTTTGAAAAAGCACTGCGTGGATTCAGCGAATCTCTGGGGAACAGAATGTAAGGGAAATTGGTCTTCCAATATGGTGGCTGAATGCTGGGCCTTGCAATGGAAACCAATGGAGATCAAGTAATTAAATACGTTTTTTCATGTTGAATATCGCGTTAATCGGAAATACTAACCACGGCTGAATGGATGTAATTACAGCCAACCCTGCTATCGCTCTGAACGATACTCCCTGCCAACTACTCCTTCGAAAACAACAAACGTTGCGATGGTTCTGGCATGCCTCATCACCAATGAGCAAAGGTGGATATGATCGAGGTCGTTTGTTACCCCAGATAGAGAGGTGATCCTCAACCTCTCTATTTTATAGGTCAATCCAGGTGTTCGCTGATTCCCACTCGGCTCTGGCGGAAATCGGGTGTAATCAGGATAAAACAAAGGGAAAATAAGGATACGGTGCACCACATTTGGCGACCATATGGATGTTTTACCACCATATGGGTGGGATGTACACAATTTTATCCGGCTCTGAATCGGTCGGGGCAGGGTGCCCTGGCGGCCATGCCAGGGCAGGCGATATCCTGGCGAGTCACCTGGATGCGGCGGAGAGAGATGCCGTAACCCCCAGATATAGCGGTAGAGAGCCGGTCGGAAGGCGGGCTCTCTTTGTTATACAGCTATATTACAGTTAAGTTAGGTTAATAGACTTCGACAGGAATTTGATTACATCTTCTTGGTGGGATAATTATTAGGATATTTCATAATACTTACTCGCCCATCTTGCGGGGGAAAATTGAAAATCAAAAATGATGTTGATCGATCTGCGTGTGCTCATTGTGGGAATACGCACATCGTGAAACGGCCAGGCGATAATTTCTTTACATGGCCAGTGGTAGAAGAACTCAAAGGGGAATATGCCCTACTTCATCCGAGATGATGTTTTTTGTTAAAGCAACACAATGGAGATTCCATGAATTGCCCTTGCTGTTCCCTGGCTAATTCGGAGGAAATTTATGCAAGCCCGCTTGCATAATTAATCCAATTGTTGTATGATAAACAAATGAAAGTCATTTTTCAAAATATCGTAAAATGCAAGATAAATTAAATAGCCTGAGGAAGTAATATGAAGCCTGATATCGAAGCAGTATTCCTGGACGTTGGCAACACCCTGCGGATCGTCCTGCCAGATCCCGAGTTTCAGGCACAGGCCAGGCGCGATCTGATGGCGCTGGTCGGCGCGGAAGAGCCAATGGATGATTTCTTCGCCAGGGTCGAGACGCGCTGGAAGGCTTACCGCAAGCATTCCAAACAGTCACTCCTGGAAGCCTCTGAGCTGGAACTTTGGACGCAGTGGCTGCTGCCGGATTACCCGGTCGACGTCATCGCGCCGGTCGCCGGACGGCTGACCCGCCTGTGGCGCGACCATGACGGGCGCCGCGTTCCCCGCCATGACGCCAAGCCGACCATCATCGAGCTGCACCGCCGCGGCTACCTGCTCGGCATTCTGGCCAACACCATCACCGAAACGGAAATCCCCGACTGGATGTTCACCGACCGGGTCGCCGGTTACTTCAAGACCACCATCCTCTCTTCCAAAGTGCGCGTGCGCAAGCCCGATCCGGCCATCTACCTGCTGGCTGCGCGGGTGATCGGCGTCGAACCGGCCCGCTGCGCCTACGTCGGCGACAATCCCATCCGCGACGTGGAAGGAGCGCAGGCAGCCGGTTTCGGTATGATGGTCCTCTTCGATGAGCCGGCTACCCTGGCCAAAGAGCCGCAGCAGGCCAACGTCAAGCCGGATTACAAGATCACCGAGACCAGCCAGCTCCTGGACATTTTCCCCGCGCGTGGTTGAGCGTTTTTACCGCAAGAAGAAAGCGGAACAGGGTGAATTCTGAAATCGAAGCCATATTTTTAGACCTTGGCAACACCCTGCGCATACTGACCAGGGATGATGCCCATCAATCCGCCGCGCGCCGACGCATCACTGAGCTGGTTGGCACTGACGACAACCCGGATGAGTTCTGCCGCAAAGTGGACGAGCGCTTCACGATCTACCGCAAGTGGGCCTTCGATAACATGCGCGAAGCGCCCGAGGCTGAGCTGTGGACGCGCTGGCTGGCGCCCGAATTCCCCGCCGAGCGAATCGCTCCCCTGGGCGTAGAGCTGACTTATCAGTACCGCCAGACGATGGGGCTGCGTGTGGTGGTCGCCAACGGCAAGCAGGTGGTTGTCGAGCTGCATCGGCGCGGCTACACCCTCGGAATCATCAGCAACGTGATCACCTCGCGCGAAATCCCCGATTGGATGGAAGCCGACGGCTTCAGCCCCTACTTCAAGGCAGTGGCGCTTTCCGCGGTGCTTGGCTGCCGCAAGCCCGACCCGGCCATCTACTACGAGGCCGCCCGTCAGGCAGGCGTCTCGCCGGCTCGCTGCGTCTACGTCGGCGACAACCTCAAGCGCGACGTAGCGGGCACGCGCGCGGCAGGCTTTGGCATGCTGATTATCCTCATCAGCCCGGAAGAGCTGGCCGATGAAGAAATCACACAGGAGAACCGGCCGGACGCGGTCATCCACGAGTTCACCGAACTGCTCGACATCTTTCCCGGTCGCCCGAGCGTCGCCGTCGACCGGCTGCGCATTCCAGTTATGTCCACTGACGGATCTTTGTAGCTCAGGAAGTACGCACGGCACGTGAATATGAAAACAGCCCCATCTGAAATCGGAGGGAAACTGCTCGCGGACGCGGTCCGCCGGCTCTACGCGGAAGGGCAGACGGATTATTCGCTCGAGCCGCTCGTCCGCGTGGATGCCAACGGCCAGCCGCTCGGCCGTATCCAGGGTGGTGATGCGGTCATCTTCTGCTGCCGGCGCGGTGAGCGGGAGATCGAGCTGACCGAGGCCTTTACCGACCCCGATTTCGTCCATTTCGGACGCCGCAAGCTCGACCTGGATTTTGTTATCCTGACCCTCTACCACGAGAAATTCAAGGATCTGCCGGTCGCCTTCCTGCCGGCTAAAATCAGGGATACGCTCGGCGAGATCGTCAGCCGGGCGGGATTGCGCCAACTGCACTGCTCGGAATCGGAAAAGTTTGCCCACGTGACCTTTTTCTTCAACGGCGGCAACAGCCAGCCCTTCCCCGGCGAAAGCGATCTGCGCATCCCCTCGCCAAAGGGCGTGCCTTTCGACCAGGTGCCCGAGTTGAGCCTGCCCGACGTGGCTGATGCGGTTGTTCAGGGCATCCAGGCAGGTTACGATTTGATCGTCACGAATTTTGCCAATGGCGATGTGATCGGGCACACCGCTGACAACGCCGCCAAGATCGCCTGCGCCCAGGCAGTAGATTTGCACCTGGGGCGGGTGGTCACGGCAGCCTGCCAGCGCGGTTACGTCGTTATAATCACTGCCGACCACGGCAATCTGGAGGAACTGTTCACCGGCGAAGGGAAACCTCATGTGGCGCACACCTCCAACCCGGTACCGCTGTTCGTCGTCGACCCGCTCTCCAATTCACCCATCCTTCCGCGGGAGGGCTGTTTGGCAGATCTGGCCCCGACCGTCCTGCAAATGTTGGGGTTGGAAAAACCAGCGGCGATGAGCGGCTCGCCGCTGATTGAGGGTCATGATTGGGGTCGTCAGCGGAAAGTCCTGATGATCATCCTGGACGGCTGGGGCATCGGCAAGGCGGATGAGAGCAATCCGATTTACCTGGCAGATACGCCGGTCTGGGATGACCTGAATCGCCGCTACCCGGTTGCTCTGCTGCAAGCCTCAGGCGAGGCGGTGGGGCTGCAGGCGGGCAAGCCGGGCAACTCGGAGGCCGGGCACATGAACATCGGCGCCGGACGAATTGTGCCGCAGGACGACGTGCGCCTCGACCAGGCGATGAAGGACGGCAGCTTTCACACCAACGAAGTTTTCACTCAAACCATAGAGGGTGTCCTGCGGCGCGAAAGCCGCCTGCATCTGATCGGTCTGCTGACCGAAAAAAGCTCGCACGGCTCGATCGATTATCCGCTGGCGCTGCTGCAAATGGCGAAGGATCGCGGATTACGAGATGTCTTCCTGCACGTAATCTTCGACGGGCGCAGCACCGAACCCGGCAGCGCACCGGCGCTGCTGGAAAAGGTAGAGCGGCTGATGGCCAACATCGGCGTCGGCCGCATCGCCGGCGGAGTTGGGCGCGGCATCGCCCTCGACCGCGACGGCAACTATGCCAAAATCGAGCGCGCCTACCAGGCTCTCACCGCCGGGGTTGGGCGCCATTATCCAGGGGAACCCGCCGATGGTTGATCTCTCCCTCTTGAGTGATACCGAGCGGTTTTCGAGCGTGTTGTATAAAAAGATGGCAGACCTCAGCGCCGGTGTTACGCAATTCGAGCTGTACGAGTTCCATTACTGCCTGGACAATCTGACGCCCGCCACCGGCTGGGATTCGCTTGACATACCCGGCTGCGGCGAAATCGAAGCGCTGATTCGCCGGAAAGAGTTCTACCTCGGCATCCGCCACAGGCCACAGCACGACGGGCAGCTAGTCCTGGACGAGCAGATCGCCTGGCTAACCCGAGCGCTTTTTGCCGGGCTGGCGGTCGGGATCTATTCACCTGAATGGATTCAGTCCCTGTTCTACTTCGACCCGCGCGGCTTCATCTTCCTACCGCGCACCGAGTATTTTCCCCCGGCGGTGCGCGAGCACCTCGGCGGGCAGCCGGCATTCCAGCTCGAGCCGACACAGCCCCGCTTCGAAACCGCTTTCGAGATCGGTTACAGAGAGTTCAAAGAGGCCAACCTGGCCATCGACCGGCTGTTCCTCGATGTGATCCAGGCGCTGATTGCCTCCAGGGGCACGCCGCTTCTGCTGACCCTGCTCGGGCCTTCGGCTGCCGGGAAGACTGAGATCACCGGGCGCATGCGCGCGGCGTTAATCAGCAGCGGCATGCGCGTGGCCGCCATCGAGATGGACAACTTCTTCAAGGATCGTGAATTTCGCGAGAGCCGCCCGGTAGATAAAGAAGTGATTCACTTCGAGCTCTTCCGCAAGTGCATGACCGACCTGCTGGCTGGCAAGCCGGTCAGCGCCCCGCGCTACGACTCGGTCCGCGCGATCTCCAGCCATGACCTGCAGAGCCGCCTGCGTCCGGGTGAATATGCAATAGAAATCGAGCCGGCCGATGTGCTGCTGCTCGAGGGCAACTTCCCCTTCCAGATCCCGGAAATTGCACCGTTGATCGGGCTGAAGATCGTCTATCTGACCGACGATCCCATCCGCCTTAAGCGCAAGTGGAAGCGGGACGTGGATTTCCGCCGTAAATACGAGCCGCTCTACCTGTGCAACCGCTTCTTCCGCACCCAGTTCCTGCGGCAGCAGGAGGTCTACCTGCCGATGATGACCATTTGCGATATGGTCGTGGATACCACCGGCGCCGCCTTGTGGTTAACCCCCGAGATCCGCGCGGGGATGGATTTTGAGCGCCTGCGATCAGCTCCCTGTCCAAATTGAGAAACGGCATGTTCGACGCCTTTTTCCGAAAACTGATCATCCCCGCCGAGACTAAAATTGCCATGCTTATCCTGGACGGGCTGGGCGGGCTGCCGCTCGAACCGGGCGGGAAGACCGAGCTGGAAACGGCGCACACCCCTCACCTGGACAGTCTCGCCGCGCGTTCGGCGCTCGGCCTGACGCTTCCGATTGGTCCGGGTGTGGCGACTGGCAGCGGGCCGGGTCACCTGGCCGTCTTCGGCTATGACCCGCTCGAATATGAGATCGGCCGCGGCGCGCTGGAAGCGCTCGGGGTCGACTTCGAGCTGGGGCCGGAGGACATCGCTGCGCGCGGCAACTTTTGTACGCTGGATTCCGCCGGCATGCTGATTGACCGGCGGGCCAGCCGGCTGCCGACCGAAGCCAGCCGGGAGCTGCTCGAGCTGCTGCGCTCGATCCGCATCGACGGGGCGGAGTTCTTCGTCGAGTCGGTCAAGGAGCACCGTTTCGCCTGGATCATGCGCGGTACCGGGCTGGGCGCCGCCCTGGCGGACAGCGACCCTCTGGAAACCGGCGTAAAGCCGCTGGAGGTCAGGCCGCTCGACGAGCACTCGCAGAGGGCTGCCGCAATCGTCAATGAGTTCGTCCGCCAGGCTGGCCGTCTGCTGGCAGGCAAGGCGCCGGCTAACTCCATCCTGCTGCGCGGCTTCGACAGGCTGCCGAGCCTGCCGTCATATCAGGAGATGTTCAAGCTGCGCGCGGCGGCGATTGCCGTCAACGGCATGTACCGCGGCGTCGCCCGACTGGCCGGCATGCAGGTGCTGCCCGTGCCCGGACTGACCCTCTCCGATGAGTTCAGCGCGCTCGAGCAGCACTGGCAGGATCACGACTTCTTCTACCTGCACTTCAAGAAAACCGATACCTGCGGCGAAAGCGGCGATTTCGCCGGCAAGGTGGCCGCCATCGAGGAATTCGACGCGCAGTTGCCGCGCCTGCTGGCGCTGCAGCCGGATGTGATCATCGTCGGCGGCGACCACTCCTCGCCTGCTGTGCTCAAGGCGCACAGCTGGCACCCCGTGCCGCTGCTGCTCTACTCCCGGCACGTCCGGGCGGACGGCATCGCCGAGTTCGGCGAATCTGCCTGCGCAAGAGGCAGCCTGGGGATTATACCGGCCAAACAGGTCATGCCGCTGGCGCTGGCTAACGCCGGGCGGGTCAGCAAATACGGCGCGTAGATTGGCATCCTGTAGATGAGCGAAATAATGGCGAAAATCGATCCCTCCGACCTGAATGTTTTCACCGCTGCCCTTTTCGAGCAGATGCGGTCCGTTTTTCCCGGCGCTGCCGAGCTGGAACCGTATGAATTCCGCTACTGCCTGGATCTGATCGCTCCGCCCGGGGGCTGGCAGACTGTCGTGCCCGAGCCGATGGAAAACATCGCGGGGAAGCTCAGCGACCGGCAGTACTACCTCTCCATCCAGATCAAACCGCAGCGGGATGGGCGCACGGTGTTGGACGATCAAATCCTAGGGTTGACGCGCATGCTCTTCACAGGTCTGGTCTGCGGGGTATACCCACCCGAATGGATCGAGCGGCTTTTCTATTTTGACGTGCGCGCGTTTCTCTTCTTTCCGCGCACCCGCTACTACACCCCGGCAGTCCTCGCCCATCTGGGTCAACGGCCGTACCGGCAATTTGAGCCAAAGCAGAGGCAGCTCGAACGGGCGCATTCCATCGGTTACAAAGATTTCATGGAAGCCAACCAGGAAGTGGACACCTTCTTCATCGAGGTGGTTCAAGAGCTGGTCAGACACAAGGGCACGCCCATCCTGGTTGCTATCGCGGGGGCGACGGCAGCGGGCAAGACCGAAATCGTTGCCCGGCTGCGGCAAACCTTTGCACTGCAGGGTAGGCAGATCGCCGCGTTCGAGCTGGACAATTTCTTTACCGACCGCGATCAGCGTGAAGCACGCGGGATTGATTCTTTCGGGAAAGAAGCGCTGCATTACGAGCTGCTGCTCCAGTGCCTGAGCGATATTCGCGCCGGCAACAAAATCCTCACGCCGCGCTACAACTTCATCGACGGCAGCTCAAGTCACGACATGAGCGGCAACCTGAAGCCGGGCCGCGCGCCGGTCGAGATCGAACCGGCGGATATCATCTTGATCGAGGGCAACTTCCCGTTCCTGCTGCCCGAAATTGCCCCGCTGGTCGGGATCAAGGTGGTCTATCTGACCGACGATCCCGTCCGCTTGAAACGCAAGTGGCGCAGGGACATGGATATCCGCCGCAAATACGAGCTGTACTATTTCCTCAACCGCTACTTCCGCGAACAGTTCCTGATGGCTGAGAAAGCCTACATCCCTCAGATGGAAATCTGCGATATCGTGGTGGACACAACCGCCGCAGCGCTCTGGGCAACCCCGGAGATTGTCAGTCGCCTCTCGCGGACGGGCTACTAATTCATAGAAGAATCATGATGAAATTTTGCTTGCATAGAAAGGATAAATGCCATATACTATTACAAATGAAAGTGAATTTTCATTTATCAATATATTGTTGCCCTGGGATTGGAGAGTGAAAGGGGAACCCGGATGAGCAATAATCACAAACCCACCACAACCCTCGATTTCAGCCAGCTCCTCAGCGAGCGCTTCAGCGAACTGACCAAGAGCGAAAAAAGGATCGCCAACTTTTTACGGAAAAATCCGGAAGAATCAGCTTTCCTGCCGGCAAGTGAAATTGCCAAAAGACTTTCTTTGAGTGAAGCAACCCTGGTCAGGTTCGCGCGAACGCTCGGATTCAACAGCTACCCTTCCATGCGCACGATCCTGCAGGAGAACTTCCGCCGGCGAGTGAGCCATTCGGCTCGCCTGCGCGGCCGCCTGGACGACCTGCGCGAGGGGGGTGATCTCTTCGAACGCCTGACGGCCACCGAGGTTGACTATCTGACCCAGGCATTGGAATCGATCGACCGCAACGAGATGAATAAAGCCGTCCAATTGCTGCGCGAGCACGAACGGATCTTCGTCTTCGGCCTGGGGCCGTCCATCTCGCTGGTCGACCTGATGGAAATCCGCCTGCGCCGGTTCGGCAAAGACGTGGTTCCCTTAAAAAGTTCCGGCAGAGAAATCGTCGAATCGATCCTGATCCTGAACAATCGCGATCTGCTCTTTGTGATCTGCTTTTTCGACCAGAACCCTGCTCTGAAACTGATCCTGGAATACGGCGCCCGTGTCGGCTGCCCCATCATCATGCTGACCGACACCCTGGACGCCATGCTCGGCGAACGGGTGAACGTCTGCCTGGCAGCGCGGAGAGGACCGATGGGCAAGTTCCACTCGCTGGTCGTGCCCATGACGGTCATCAATGCGCTCTTATTGTCACTGGCGAGCGGGGACGAGGAGAGGATCATCCCTCAGTTGGATAAACTCGACTCGCTGCGCGCCACCCTTCAGGCGTATTACGCTGAAGAAGACTGATCCTTTTTTCTTCATCCCCCTTCCTTCCCAAAAGAAAATGAATACATCAATTCGGATGGCAATTGAATCTGCCCGTATGGCAACCCCCATCGGGGTTTTAAGAGGAACCAACCTATGGCTGTGATTTCAGAAACATCACGCCCGGCGATCGAGAAGTGGATCGCCGTTTCCCGCCGCTTCGTCCATTGGCTCACCAAGCCGCAAGTGGTCCTGTCATTGATCATGCTGGTCATCATGTTCTACATGGTCATCGTCCCGCTCTACAAACTGGTTGAGACCACCATCACCTGGCAGCTTGTGGATGTAAGCCGCATCCCAGGGGCCGTGGAGGGGGAGTTGACCCTCTATCACTGGAAGCGGATGCTGACCGGATTTTTCAGCCAGATCTACACCTACACACCCCTGCAGCATTCATTAACGATCGCCGTTGGCACCGTCCTGCTGGCGTTCACCATCGGCGGCGGTCTGGCATGGTTAGTGGTGCGCACGGACATGCCCGGTCGAAAGGTAATCAATCAACTGGCGGTGATGCCCTACATCATGCCCTCCTGGACTCTGGCTCAGGCCTGGTTGGTCGCCTTCAAGAATCGAACTCAGGGCGGCTCTCCGGGATTGGTGGAATACATCCTCGGGCAAAGCCCTCCAGACTGGTTGTCCTACGGGCCGGTGCCCATCATCATTTGCGTTGCGCTTCATTACTACACGTTCTTCTTCCTGTTCGTATCAGCCGCGCTGATGTCGATCGATTCCAACCTGGAGGAGGCAGGGGAATTGATGGGCGCCAACCGAGGGCGGATTTTACGCAAGATCACCCTCCCTTTGGTCCTGCCTGCCCTGCTTTCGGGCGTAATCATGACCTTCTCAAAAGCCATGGGGACTTTCGGTACCCCTAACATCCTCGGCTCGCCGATAAAGTATTACGTGATTTCCACCATGATGCGCGGCAGCCTCGCGGCCGGCGACCGGGCGGATTCCTTCGTCCTGGCAATTGTGCTGATCATGTTCTCGATTGTCACCATTTCACTCAACCAGAGACTGATCGGGACGCGCAGGAGCTATGAAACCATCGGCGGGCGCGGCTTTGTCGCCACTGCCAGTAAGCTGAGAAACTGGAAAAAAATTATCCTGATCATCGTCATCCTCTTCCAATTGACCGTGCTTGTCGTGCCGTTGGGCTTGCTGACCTACGACACCTTCCTGCTGCGCACCGGAGACTTCAGCTTCGACAACCTGACACTGCAGAACTGGATTGGAGAGGCCAATCCCAAGTACAACGATGGCGAACCGGGGGTACTGCTCAATCCAAGAATATGGAAAGCGGCCTGGAATTCCATCCGGCTGGCGCTCTACACCGCCTTCTTTACCGCGTTGCTGGGGGTGTTCCTTGGATATGCCATCGTCAAAGGTCGGGGGACTCGCCTCTCGAAACTGGTCGATCAACTGGCGTACCTGCCGTATGTGATACCAGGCATCGCCTTTGGAGCGGTCTACATAGCCATGTTTGCCAAGCCAATGGGGCCGTTACCCTCTTTGTACGGCACTTTCGCCTTACTGGTGATCGTTTCCATCGCTGACAAGCTGCCATATTCTTCTCGCTCTGGCGTTTCTGCCATGATGCAGGTCGGGCGCGAGCTGGAAGAGGCTGCCCAGATAGCTGGAGCCAGCGTCTGGCACCGCTTTCGGCGGATCATCTTTCCACTGACCAACGCCGGCTTTGTTTCCGGGTTTTTGCTGACGTTTATTACCGTGATGCGAGAGCTTTCTCTGGTTATCCTGCTGGTCACCCGCGAAACCCAGGTGCTGGCAAGCCAGACGATGAGGTACATCGAAGCAGGCAGAGATCAAATGGCGAACATCGTTGTGCTGATACTGATTTTCATCACAGTCAGCGGCAATCTAATCATCGGCCGCTTCCGCGGAGGCAGCCTCAAGAGGGGTCTTGGGATGTAACGGGCAGGGAAATATGAATGCATCGATCACAATCAAGAACTTGACGAAAAAATTTGGTACGGTGGTTGCGCTTGATCATGTCAATCTGGTCATCGAGCCGGGTACATTCCTGACCCTGCTGGGTCCTTCCGGGTGCGGAAAGACCACCCTGCTGCGCTGCGTAGCCGGCCTGGAGGACCCGGACGGAGGGGAAATCTACATCGGAAACAGCCTGGTTTATTCACACGAAAAGGGAATCTCCATCCCGCCTGGCAAGCGCGAGCTGGGGCTGGTCTTCCAGAATTACGCCCTCTGGCCGCACATGAAGGTGGACAAGAACATCACCTTCGCGCTCGAGATCCAGAAAATGCCCAAAGAGGAAATGAAGCAGAGAGTCAAAGAAGCCCTCAAGGAAGTGCAGATGGAGGGATACGAAGACCGCTACCCGCGCGAGATGAGCGGCGGGCAGCAGCAGCGCATCGCCCTGGCGCGCATGCTCGCTTATCGCCCCAAAGTCTTCCTGATGGATGAACCCCTCTCCAATCTGGACGCCCGTCTGCGCATGGACATGCGTTCGGAGATCAAGCGCCTGCATCACGTCGCCGGCGCCACCACCATATACGTCACCCATGACCAGGTGGAGGCCCTGACTATGTCCACCAACATCGCGGTCATGAAAGAGGGCGTGGTTCAGCAGTTCGACACCCCGGATAAGATCTATCACTACCCCGCCAACCTTTTCGTGGCAGATTTTATCGGCAACCCAAAGATCAACCTTCTGGAAGGGGAGATCGATGCGAGGAACCTGGTGGATTTGGGTGACTTTAACATCCATATGGATACTCATTTTGCGAACGGAAAGGTGGTTGTCGGCATCCGGCCCGAGGATATCAGTGTTTCAACAGATCCGGTGCCCGACTCCGAGGAGTTCACCGCCTATGCTGTCCTGCCCTCTGGAGCCGACACGACAATCATTGCCAAACGCGGCGATGTGGAACTTACCATCCGGGTGATAGGAATCAGCAAGATCAAGATGGACGACAGGATTTGGTTAACCTTCGATCCCGCCACGCTGAATTTATACAGCAAGAATAGCGGCAATCTGATCACATCGTAAATGATAAAGGAGCACGAATTGCGCTGAATGTTGACATGCGCCAAAGCGCAATGGATTAACCCGGAAAGGAGGTTTATGGTCGGAAAAAACATTTCCCTAAACCAGCATTTGACCGTAAAAATGGTTACTCATCCACGGAGGAAGAAATGAAATCCCTGATAAAGATCATCACCCTACTAGTACTAATCACCCTGATTGCAGGTTGCGCCAAAGTTGAAGAAACCCCTGTTGCGAGCGACCTCACCCCAGCCGAACAGTGGGCCAAAGATAACGGGATTGGCCCATACCAGCCTGCAACAGACGACTGGGAAGCGATCAAAGAAGCCGCCATAAAAGAGGGCAAGGTAACGGTTTATGCCAATTCGAGCGGCGTGGAGGACTTATACGAGGCCTGGGAAGCCCTCTATCCAGAGATCGAGCTGGATGCGGCTGACACAGACGGCATCGATACCAAGATGGAAGCCGAACAGCAAAGCGGCAATATCGTCGGCGACATCTGGTTCAACAGCGACGGGCACATCCTCTTTGGCAAGTTCCTTCCCAACCAGTGGCTGTGGTGGTTCGTCCCGCGGGATGTGAAAATCCCCGAGCTGACAGCGGATTATCCGTTTGCAATCGCCCGCCACTCCACCGACGTGATCGGATTTAACAACAAGTTCAACCCGGATGGCTGCCCGCTAAAAAACATCTGGGAGTTGACTGATGAGAAGTACTACGGCAAGTTCTTCATGGAAGATCCGGTGTCTGACGTCAGCACGATGGCAAAGATCGCCACGTTCGTGCAAAATGGTGACGAAATGGCCGAATCCTACAAAGCGCTTTACGGCAAGGAATGGAGCGAGGACGAACTGGCCGTTGCGGACGAATCCGGAATGAAACCGGAAAATGCCGGCTATTTGTGGCTCAAGAAGGTTGCCTACAACGGCGTCGTCGTCCTCGATGATGGCGACATGGTCGATGCGGCCTTCGCCGGGCTGGATCTGCCCGAGGGCGAAGAGCCCGGTTTCGGATGGACCGGCTACTCAACTTATGAAGCAACACTGGAAGGCGAATTTAACATGGAGCCCTGCTTCGGCATGGAGCCGGTCATGGGCATTTTCAAGACCAGTTTCCTCGCCATCGCCACCAACGCTCCGCACCCGAATGCAGCCAAGTTGTTCATCAAATTCATCCTTTCGGAAGACGGCTTCGAGCCCTGGAACGAAATCGGCACCTATCCTGCGGCTGAAGGGCTGCCAGTCTTCGAGGATAACCTGCCCCTGGATGAACTGCTGCCCCAGGTCTGGGAGATGGATCCCGTCTTCGACTGGGAAAACGTCAGCAAGGTGCGCGATTTTTGGGCAGCCAGCGTGCTGACCGCCCCAAAGAAATAACGAAAGGCTGATCTCAGGCAAACCGGAATAATCGCGAAGATATACAAACCCACAATTAACACCGCTCCCCCACCCCATTTTATGGTTTGTGCGTTGCCGCGAGATCCTGAAAGGTTACTGGACATGGATGATTCCTGTCCATGTCCAGTAATCTCCTTAACCTTGTCTTCTTTGGCCTGTACAGGCATTTCTTAACTGGTCTGGAGTTAAGTTATCACCTTGACGTGTACGCGATACTTACGGAGCGATCTGGATGACAATTTCGGCGGTTTTTTTCGATATGGGCGGGACAATCGAAACCTACACTACTTCTCGCGATTTACGTCTTCAGGCCGCTCCTGGGATGAAGGACATCCTTGCCTCCGCTGGAATTGATCTGCATTTATCCGACGAGGAATTGCTGGATACAATTGCCAGGGGGATGCAGCGCTATCACGGCTGGCGGATGGATCGCATGGAGGAATTGCCCCCTGCGCGGGTCTGGCGCGAATTCATCCTTGCGAAGTATTCGATTGACGATGCAAAGCTCAGCGCAGTCGCCGAAGATTTGATGTTTTATTACGGCAGCCGCTTCTATCGCCGCGACCTGCGGCCCGAGGTTCCCGACGTGCTCCAGGCTATCCGGCAGATGGGATTCAAGCTTGGCATGATCAGCAACGTCTCCAGTAAAGAGTTGGTTCCACTCATGCTGAAACGTTACGGCGTCTATGATTACTTTGATCCAATCGTGTTGTCCTGCGAATACGGCCGGCGCAAGCCGGACCCGGCGATCTTTCACCACGCCGCGTACCTGGCGAACGCGCCGACCAGTGATTGCGTCTACATCGGCGACCGGATCAATCGCGACATCCTCGGCGCGCGCAGGGCCGGCTACCGGCTCGCGATCCAGATCACCCACGATTATGCCCACGGAGAAATCGATGAGGGGGCAGTTCCCGACGCGGTCATCACGAATATGGGAGAGCTGCTCGCTATCCTACGGCGGGAAATAGCCGCCGGGAACACACCGCCAATACCCAATGCAGCAGCCGGGCGGAAGGTAAAGGCGATCTTGTTCGACGCCGGGGATATTTTATATTATCGTCCACGCCCTGGCAAAGCCCTGCAAGCCTTTGTTAAAGAAGTTACGGGGAAGTATGAACCCATCCCGGCAGACGTAAAAAAAGCGCTCAGCGCCCAGGCCTTCCGTGGAGGGATCGATCAGGATCAGTATCGCGAGCAGATTCTGCGCCTGCACGGGCTGACCGGGCCTGAACAGATCGCTCGCGGTAAAGAGATCCTGATCGAAGAGGAGGATGACATCGCTTTCTTCCCCGGAGTGCGTGACACACTGCTCGCCCTGAAAAACGCCGGATTCTATCTGGCGGTCATCACCGATACCTCGCAGCCGGTTTCTCATAAATTGGCCTGGTTCGAAAAGGGCGGATTCGGGCACGTCTGGGACGCGATTATTTCCTCGAGGGAGTTGGCAACCTGCAAACCGGACCCCAGAATCTATCAGGCGGCGTTGACTCAGTTAGGCGTAGCCCCCGCCGAGGCAGTCTTCGTCGGTCATTTGAAATCCGAGCTGGATGGCGCCCGGGTGATGGGAATGCAGACGGTCGCCTTTAATTTCGAAGAAGGCGCGGTTGCAGATACATACATACAAGGTTTCACCGATTTGCTAAACTTGCAATTGCTGAAAGAATAATCACAAGGATCAGACAATCGATTATCCGTATGAAACCTTCCATTGCAGCGATTTTCTTCGACGTCGGCGGCACGCTGCGCATGTCGCAAAGCGGTAAGCGCCGCGACCTTAATATTATCCGCCAATTGCAAGCCGTGATCGGCGACAGCAGCCAGCCCGCTGAGCTGGCTCAGGCGCTGCTCGACCGCGAAAAGGAATACCGCCGCTGGGCGCGTAAAACCCAGCGGGAATTAACCGAGCACGACTTATGGGCGAGGTTCATGCTGCCGGAAGCGCCGGAGCCATTTCTTCAGGAAAACGCAGTGCTGCTGAACCAAATGTGGCGGGATTCGAGCAGCCGGCAGCTTCTGCCGGACGCGGTGACCACCATTCGCGCACTCGCCGCCCGCGGGTATCGGCTCGGCATTATCAGCAACACCACCTCCTCCATCGAAGTGCCGCGCCTGCTGCGAGAAAACGACATTACCGATCTCTTTAAGATTGTGATCCTTTCCTGCGTGAACGGCAGGCGCAAACCGCACCCTTCGCTATTCTTGCAGGCCTCCAGGGCGGTCGGATTGCTGCCGGAAAACTGCGCCTACCTCGGCGATAAAACCGCGCGGGATTTGGTCGGCGCGCGCCAGGCGGGTTACGGCGAAGCCGGTTTGATCAACACCCTCGGCTATTCGCCGGACGATTTCGATCCGGATGACGAAGCGCTGCCGGATACCATCACGGAGATGCAGCCAGATTTTAGAATCGGCCAGTTGAGCGAGCTGCTCGACCGCTATCCGCCGCTGAACCATCTTGAACGCAAAGCTGCCCTTGCACCGCAGCAGATCCCAACGCTGTACGACGCCGCCCTCTCGACTATGTGGGGCGTCGGTCAGGACATGCCCTTTGACCAGACCTTTGCCGCGGGCAGGCAGGCCGGCTTTATCAAATTCGAGCTCAATCACCAGATTTCACCCGAGCTCTACGACCAGTGGGACGCCAGCCGTTATTACATCTCCACCGTCCACGATCCCTGTCCGGCGGAGAAGAGCGCCGAGCAATTGAAGCGGGAGGACCTGTTGATCTCCAGCCTGGACGAATCCCGCCGGGTGCAGGGCGTGGATATCCTCAAGCGGACGGTCGAGCTGGCGGTCAGGCTCGGCGCGCAGTCGGTCGTCGTCCATCCCGGCACGATCATGGGCGACCGCTCGCGTGATCACCGGCTGCGCGAGCTCTATCAGGAAGGGCTGCGCGGCTCGGCAGAGTACCGGCAGCTCGCCAGCGAGTTGATCGCCCACCGCGCCAGCCTGGCAGCCCCGCATCTGGAGCAGGTGGTCAAGAGCCTCGATGAGATCCTCGCTTTCACCAGAGGGAGCGGGGTCGCCATCGCGCTGGAAAACCGTTACCGCTATTACGACATCCCCCTGGCGGACGAGATGGAAACCCTGCTGGCTTTATCCAACGCGGACTGGTATGGATTCCAGTACGACGTCGGCCACGCCCAGGCGCTGGATGCGCTCGGATTGGCCTCTCACCAGGAATGGCTGGAAAGGTTCAGCCGCCGGATGATCGGCGCTCACCTGCATGATGTGATCGGCACAACCGACCATCAGGCGCCCGGCGGCGGTGAAATCGATTTTCAAAAAATCGCCTCATGGCTGCCCGAAACAGCCCTGATCACCCTCGAGGTCGGCCCCCAGGCAAGCATTCAGGACCTCACCCGCGGTCTGGAAGTCCTGACCGCATCCGGATGCGTCAAAAGGATATGATTTCTCAGGTAAAATTGAGAACCCCGGCTGGACGCCCGTGAAATTCTGCGGGCGGATGGGAGAAGAAAAATCTCATGCTCAAACTCTTCAAGAAACGCCGCAATATCTTCCTGCACCTGATTCACCAGCAGGCTGCGCTGACGCTGGAAGGGATGGAAATCCTCCAGGCCTATTTGACCAAGCCCGACCAGGAGCTGGCGGATAAGCTCACCGCCAAGGAGAAAGAGGCGGACGAATCCCGCCGCATCCTGATCGACGAGCTGAACCGTACCTTTATCACACCCTTCGACCGCGAGGACATCTTCGCCCTCTCGCGCGCGGTGGATGACGTGCTCGATTACGCTTACAGCACAATGACCGAGATCGTCATTTTCAAGGTCAAGCCAACCGAGCACATGGTCCGCATTGCCTCGCTGCTGCGCGACGCCTCCTATGAAATCCTCAAAGCGGTCGAGTGCCTCCAGGAGCATCCCGGCGTGGCTTCCACCCACTGCCAGCAGGCCAAGGCGCTGGAGAACCGCGTGGAGACGGTCTACCGCGAAGCGTTGGCGGATATGTTCAACGAAATGAACGATCCCAATAAGCTGGTTAAGTTAATGAAGTACCGCGAGGTCTACCGCCATTTGAGCAACGCGGCTGACCGCGGCGACGAGGCTGCCAACGTGCTGGCAGACATCATCGTCAAGACCACCTGAGAATCCTGATGCCCCCCTTGCTCATTGTCCTGATCGCGCTGGCTGTCATATTTGATTTTTTAAACGGCGTCAATGACTCCAGCAACATCGTCGCTACGATGATATCCTCCAGAGCGATTGCCCCGCGCACCGCCCTGATTCTGACTGCCGTGGCGGAATTCAGCGGCCCGTTCATCTTTGGCGTGGCGGTTGCCAATACAATCGGCAACGAGATCGTCTCATCCGAGAACATCAACATGCTCGCAATTATTGCCGCGATTACCAGCGCCATCGCCTGGAACGTTCTGACCAGGCTGCTCGGCATTCCCAGCAGTACATCGCATGCCATGATCGGCGGGATTATCGGGTCAGTCGTTACCGCTGCCGGCTTCCATGTGATCCGCATGGCGGGAGTGGTTAAGGTTTTGATATCTCTATTTGTCTCGCCTATCGTTGGCTTTCTGGCAGGATTGATCCTCCTCAATCTGGTCTATTTAATGTCCTGGAAAGCCACGCCGCGAATCAACGTGCTTTTTAAGCAATTGAACATAGTTACCTCGCTGGGTTTGGCACTGACCCACGGGGCGAATGACGCTCAAAAGACAATGGGAATTATTACTCTGGGTCTGCTGGTCAGCGGGCAGATCTCCACTTTTGAGGTTCCGCGCTGGGTGGTTCTGGTCTGCGCGGCGGCAATCGCGCTGGGAACCTCTCTGGGCAGTTGGCGCCTGATCCGCACGCTCGGCTCAAAATTCTACCGCATCCGCCCGGTGCACGGCTTCGCCGCCCAGGCTGCCTCATCCGCCGTCATCCTGTCCGCTTCGCTGCTTGGCGGGCCGGTCAGCACCACCCAGGTGGTCAGCACGTCCATCATGGGCGTCGGCGCAGCCGAACGGATGAGCAAAGTACGCTGGGGCGTCGCCGGCGAGATCCTCTCCGCCTGGCTGTTCACCATCCCCTCGACGGCGCTGCTCGCCGCGGGCATATACTGGCTGATCAGCACCGGCGTGCCCGCTATCATCAACCTGTTTTAGAAAGGTCGCCTATGCCCGCCGCAGCGAAGCAGTACGACATCATCTACGCCGGAAATTACACCAAGGACACCATCATCACCCCGGTGGGCACGCGCTACGTGGACGGCGGAGGTATGAACTACGCCGCGAACGCCGGCAAGCGGCTGGGCATCCGCGCGGCGGTGGTCACCCGCCTGGCGCGCAAGGACGAACACGTGGTCGCCGCCATTCGCTCCGCAGGGATCGACTGCTACCCGGTTTATTCGGATTACTCCACGCTGATGACGCTGGAGTACCCGACCGACGACGTGGATAAGCGCAATTTATACGTCAAAAAGACTGCCGGGACGATTGAGCCGGCGCATCTGGACGGACTGCGCGCCAAAGCGATCGCGGTCAGCCCCAGCCTGCGCGGCGAGGTGCAACCCGAGTTCTTCGAGGAGTTGCGCCGGCGCGGCGGCGTTCTGCTGGCGGCGGACGTGCAGGGCTTCGTGCGCGTGCTGCGCGGTGAAGCGCTGCTTTACGAGCCGTGGGAGGACATGCCGCGCGTCCTGCGCAACCTGGACGTGCTCAAGTCCGACGCGGTCGAAGCCGCCCACCTGACCGGCGAGACAGACATCGAGCAGGCTGCCCGCCGCTTCGCGGAGTTGGGCGCAAAAGAGATCGTGCTGACCCACAGCGCGGGGGTGCTGATCCACGCCGAGGGGAAATTCCACCACTTCCAGTTCCATTCGGAGTCGATGGCGGGGCGCAGCGGGCGCGGAGACACCTGCCTGGGTTCATACGTAGCCAAACGGCTCAGCCTGCCCCCGCGCGAAGCGGGAATGTGGGCGGCGGCGGTGACCAGCCTGAAGGTAGAGCGCCCCGGCGTTTTCGACCGCCCGATCGCCGAGGTAGAGGCGTTTATCGCAAGATACTATGCCGGTTGATTGCGAGGGCGGGATGCCCAGTGCCCCGGCGAGGCAAAGGTATGGAATGCTGCATCCCCCTGTCCGATACAAATTCTCCAAATCATTTCTATCATTGCATGATTCTCAATGGATTAATTGTCGGGGTCGCCCCTTTGACTGTTTTTACTGCCCATTGCCAATCGAATGTTGATATACTCACTGGTAGCCTTCGCACTCGTTGATCACGGCGCTTTCCGAAGGACAATACTCCCCCGCAGGGTTCTCAGCCATGCCGAACCGCCCGCCAGTCTTGTTGACCCTCAAGCAGCTCCTTCTCGCGGTTTTTTCGCCCGAGGAAGAACGAAAACATCCCTGGTTTCCCGTCTTATGGATCGGGGCGCTTATCCTGGCCGGCGCAATTCTCTGGGGCATCTTCTTCAACTGGGGCCATGTGACCATCGATTACATGGACTGGGCAGAGGTTTGGGCGCCCCGCTTGCAGGCCTGGCGCGACGCGCTGTTGCGCAACACGCTGCCGTTCCACCTGTCCGACGTATCAGCGATGCGCACCACTGGCGACCGTTACTTCGCCGTGGCCGATATGATTTCCTCGCCGCAGGTCATTTTATTGAAATGGCTGAACGTCGGCGCTTACGCGTTGGTCAACAACCTGCTTCTCTACGGGCTGGCGACTTTCTTCCTGGTTAAAATTCGCAGCAAATACAGCCTCTCGCTGTTTTCCTTTTCAATTCTCTTTCTGATATTCCACTTCAACGGCTTTATTGTCACTCACCTGTCGGTCGGACATTTGAGCTGGGGCGGGTACTACTTCTTCCCTGCGTTCGTGCTGCTGCTGCTGGAGATGCTTGAAGGCAAGCGCGGATGGCAGTGGGTCGCCGGCATGTCGTTTGTGCTGTTCCTGACCTTCATGCAGGGCTCCTTTCACCACCTGGTCTGGTGTTTGATCGTCCTGGCATCGCTCGCCGTTCTGCGCTGGCGCTATCTCCCCCAGATCGCGCTAGCCGGGGCTTTCACCGTTCTGCTGAGCCTGCCAAGGATCATTCCGGCCTTCATAGAAGAAATTCTGCATTCAAAATCCGGACTGGACGTCCTGGGCGGGTATCCGAATGTTTGGAACATATTTAAAGCCCTGCTTTATAACTCGACCCCGGATATGAGCATGCCCTGGCAAGTTCTTTTCAGCTCGCTCGGTTACTGGGAATTCGACCTGTTTGTTGGCATTGCCGGATGTATTCTCATCTTCATTATCGGGATGGGCTCGCTGGCGTACTGGTCATATCAAAAGCGAGAATTCCCCCTGTTGATCGCCCCGGCGGTGATCCTGACTGTTCTGGCTGTCGATGAGATCTTAGCGAAAGTGGTGTTCTATCAGCCCGCCCTGGCTTCGATGGAAAGGGTGTCATCGCGCATGATCGGCCTGGCCCTGGTGATCACCCTCGTTCTCGCGGTCATCTACTATGAAAAAACACTGAGATTCATTGCAAAAGATATTCTTGCGCAGCTCATCCAGATCGCCGTGCTGTTCTTTCTGATTGTTGAGCTCGGCCTGCACACCCTGCGCTGGTCCTTGCAGAATGCTTACGCGGCCTTTCCGCTGGTCGAGCGCGACCTGTCGCGCATACAGGTTTCCAATCACGCTGACCCCGAATATTTCACCGGTATGGCGGTAGGCGCGGCGATCTCGTTGGCGGCAATGGCGGCCCTGATCTGGCTGGCCGGGAAGTCCGCCGCGAAAAATCGGGCTGAAATGAACTCCAGGGCGTCGGACAGTAACTCGGAAGCGGTCAACATCCCCTGAAGGAGCGCCGCACAAAGCGGTACCAGGGACGGCCGGGCTGGCGCCCGTCTATCGATCGCCGTCTGTCCTAAGGAGTGTACGGCGTGGTGGAGCAGGCGCAGTGAGGAGCCGGCCACCAGTTCGGCGCGTCCGCCGGGCAGCCTTCGGGAGGCGGCTGACAGGTCAGCGAATCCGCGGTCGGCGTGATGGTAATCAATGTCGGTTTCGGGGTCAGCGTGGGAGGGGCCAGCACGGAGCAGAGGCGCGGCTCGTATCCCCGGGGGTTGAAGCCAACGGCGCCCCGGCAGGTGTTATCCACCGCGTAGAGCGAAAGCAGCGGATAATGTTCGCTGCTGCGTACCGGAGAGCCCGCTTCATCCATGGAAAACCGATCGTTGTAATCCATTTTGGTCACATCCTTCAGGCCGGCATCAGTGATCACCGTGTACATGAATGCTTCGCCCGCCCACGAGCTCTTGAAGGCAAATTGAATGCTATGTTCGCCGTAATACCGCGCCCAGGCCAGGTCCGGATCAGGGTTATTGGGCTGAGCGCCGTCATACAATAAAGTTTCGAAGCCGTCGGATGTGAAAGGGGCATCCGATTTGTTCGGCGAGTCCCCCGCGGAGTCGTGGTTTGCATCAGCATAGACGGTGACCCCTGAAGTGCTCCACTCTTCGGCAAAAGGAGGCTCTGCAATGATCATGAAATCGCCGAAGCCGTCGAGGTCCTGGTCGAGTTCAACGCCGTAGAGAATGCCTAGCGGGTTGTTCGGGTCGGTTCCAATGATGTCAAACGACAGGTAGTACCAGTCGTCCGACCGCCGGATGTTGAAAGAGGAGATATCCAGATCCGGGATGTAGGTCATGTCCTGCAGGAACGGACGCTCGAAGATATTGAAGGCGTACGAATCACCGTACGGGGCACGCTTTTCAGCGCCTGTGTCTTTCGATTCGACGTCGAAAATGGGTCTACCTTCCGTAAAGCTGGCTGCCGGGAAAAGGCTGTGCTGGACCTCGAGCACCCGCCCAGCGGTCGGCGCCAGGGTTACCGCAGGGAGTTCTGTTACTACAGGTATGGTCGCAGTGAACGTTTCGAATCCGGGCGGAGCAGCCGCTTCCTCGAAGGTCGCCGTGAAAGCCGGCAGCGCAGGTGTGTTTTCCGCATCAGGTGCGATCCGTGCGGAGATATTTCTCAGCAGGAGCATGCCGCTGACCATGAAGAGCAATAAAGCCAGCGCTCCCCCGGCGATCACATAGCGGACGATATTCGTTTTGGTTTTTAACCGGCTGTCCTGCGGTGCATTCAATCCCTGCCCGCCGCCGCCCAGTTTTTCACCGGATTCCGGCTTAACCGGCGCTCCCCCTCCGCTCGAACCGACTGCCTGGGCGTTCTGCTGCATCGGCGGCCCGGGTTTGACCAGCGCAGTCGGCTGGGCCTCAATCGTCTCGATGACGCGCTTCAAGTGCGCCGAAAGCTCTCCGGCGGACTGGTAGCGTTCCTCGCGGTTTTTCGCCAGGCACCGCTCAAGCGTGGCAGCCACTTCAGGATGGACGTCCGGTCGGAAATTGCGCACGTCCGGCACAGGATTGTTGACGTGCATCATCATCAAGGTCATGGCGGAATCGGCGACAAAGGGCGGCCGCCCGCTCAGCATCTCGAACAACGTCACGCCAAGCGAGTAAATATCCGAGCGGTGATCGGCGGTTTCTCCGCGGATCGTTTCCGGCGGCATGTAGCTCGCTGTGCCGACCACCGCGCCGGTGGAGGTGTGGCTGTCGCCGCCGATGATCTTGACGATGCCGAAATCCATCAGGATTGCCTGCCCCTGCACGTCGAGCATGATGTTAGCCGGCTTGATATCTCGATGGACCATCCCGCGCCGGTGCGCGTACGCCATGGAATCGGAGATATTGAGGGTGAACTTCAGCGCCTCCGCCATGGACAGTTTGCGGTTGTTTTCAGCCAGACGTTTCAAGCGGTCGTGCAGGGTTTCACCCGGGATAAACTCCATCACCATGTAGTACACGCCGCTGTCGTTGTTGAAATCATACACCTGGACAATGTTTGGATGGCGCAGGCTGGCGGCCGCGGCGGCTTCGCTCTCGAAGCGCTGGACGAACGAGGGGTCAGTAGAGAGGTGCGAATGGATCAGCTTGACGGCGACCACCCGCTTCAGGTTTGGGTCGCTGGCTTTGTAGACCGCCGACATCCCTCCCTGCCCCAGCAACGATTCGATCCTATAGCGCCCGCTTAATGTCCGCCCGATCCAAGATGGTTGATCCATTTTTTTGCCCTCTGCTCTCGCCCTCTGCACCAGGATATTATTAGGATATATTATATCAAATTAGACAAGATTTTAAAAGGGAGCGATTTGCACACAGATCTCTATATGCATTCTTTGGAAACTCGAACCGGACAGTCTTTTCGGGATCCACGATCTGGCAGAATTTTAGTTCGCCCACCAGGCTCATCAGCATGCCGGCGTCATTGAGCGGGATCTTTACAAAATCGGTGAGGAACTGGGCCATCCGGTGGGTTGCCTGACTGGCCGCTTCATCCACCGTCGGGGCTGAATAGATGGCCGCTACCATATCCTTCGTTTCCAAGAAGGGTGTTGGCAATCCTTTCATCGTCATGACCCGAATTTGCAGGCGGACTTCGCCGGGAGCTTCCGCGCCGCAGACAACGATCTCGCCGTCGCCCATCACAGCGTGCATGTCTCCGCAGCCGAAAAGGCCACCCTCGACGCCGGCGGTAAAGTAGACAATGTCATACAATTACAATGTTTATCTTCTCCATCAGACATAAATGTTTGATTTTCGATAACAATCAGAAATATAAGCATTGGATGACCAGACACTCCAAATTAACCCTGGCCAGGGTACGCCGCATGATATTCGCATGCATTCAGGAGGGATTGTTGCGTAGCCGCGGCCCCCTATTGTCACAAATCCAACCCAGATTGGTAATACCATCAGTGTTGCATCTAATGCAAATATTTATTATAATTGCCCTTTATTCCATGCACTCAAAAATTGCTATATATCATTGATGACAAGGTGAAAAAATGGAACAAAATTCCCCCGAACTTCCCGAAGAAAATCCCCTTGTAGAAAAAAAAGCGAAGAAAATCAATAAGAACAGGGCCTGGACAATTATTGGCATCATCGCCGCGGTGCTGGTAGTCGTCGGCGGAGCGGGAGGAGGGTACCTCATCCACCTCTCCGATACCAGCCCGCAGTTCTGCGGAACTTGCCACATCATGGATCCCAACGTCGACTCCTACCTGTCCAGCAACGACATGGATTTCCTGCACTTCAAGGCCGGTGTGCAGTGCAAGGAATGCCACGATTACCCCGTTCCAGCTGAAGTCGCCAGTGGTATCAAGTTCATCACCGGTAATTACGAGGTTGATGCAGAAGGCAAGCTGATGCCGGTCACCTACGACAACGACATGTGCCTGAAATGCCACATCAGCTACGATTTTATTGCAGAATCCACGGCCCATCTGAGCAGAAATCCGCACGACAGCCATAACGGACAAATGGCTTGTA
Organism: Bellilinea sp.; assembly: GCA_034678705.1. Lineage (GTDB taxonomy): Bacteria > Chloroflexota > Anaerolineae > Anaerolineales > Anaerolineaceae > Bellilinea. Next base: position 69,769 of record JAXDBP010000027.1, on the reverse strand, counting down.
AGACCTGCCACGTCTCACACGGTGACCAGATTGATTTTTGCTCACAATGCCATGATAATGGCGGTCAGATGATGGTCAGTCAAAAGCTGGCGGATGTCGGATTGACCGAATAGCCTGGACAAGTCAGGGGATTTTCTCCCCCCTGTGACCTGATTTTCCGATTTACACCTTTCTGATTGCGGCGCAGCGCTCGCAGGCCGGGTCGCCGCAGAGCAGCGCCAGTTCATCTTCCTGGATCATAACAATGATACGGGCGACCATCGGGCGCAGCGGCAGGGCGCGCACCGCCGCCGAGCCGATCACTGCCCGACGGGTGATATCCTCCAGATCAGGCGCGGCCTGCTCGAATCCCAACGAGCAGCCGGGAAAGCCCGGGCATTCCACCACCGTCCTGTCCATCAACGCCCAGCGCAGGAACTGCCGCCGCCCGGCCTGTTTTTCTGCCCAGTGGAAGCTGGTGTTTACCGTGTGATCCACGCCGAGCAGCAGCACCCAGCCGTCCTCTGCAGCCAGGGCCTCGATCGGCCCGAGCGGCTCAGCCAGGGTCTGGCGTTCCAACGCCGCATCGACGCCTATGCCGGTGAAAGAGAGGATCGGGTGGATTGAGCGGCGCGAATTCGGGTGGCGGCGTAGACGCTCGGGCAGGGCGCCCATCAGCCGGTCGCAAGGCATATCTCTGTGGAAGGCCTCAGCCATGCGGTTCAAGTCCGCCCCACTGCCGTAAACCATGCCGTTGTGATCCGGCCCATCCTCAGGGATGATCATGGTCAGATAGGTGTGGGCAGGCGCCATCAGGCGCGGAAAAAGCTGCAGCAGCACCCCCAGCAGCGTATCCACTCCGCCGCGCACGTCACCGAACGCGCGCAGCGAGGCATGCACGATCACCGGTTTGCCCTGCGGAATGCCAAGGGTGCTCATGCCGCTAAGCAGATCACGATATGAGAGCATGTTGACCTCCTCGAAAGGAGCGCTGCGGATTATTTCGGGCGGAGCACCTGGCCCGTTCGCTCAGCAGCAGCCGGTGTGCAGAGAGAAAGCGCCAGCGACTGCAGCCGAGGGATGGGAGATTTCCCTTCCCGCGGACATTCGAGATACCCGGCCGATTCACCAGCATCGATCGTGTAAATGTGGATATTACATGTCAAAAGCTCGGCAGCAATTGCGCGTCCAAAACCGGCCAGGCCCATCTGGCTGGCGTCCAGTGCGGCGGATGGGCGAGCCGGGATGCTGCCCAGCACGTTGAGGATGACTCCCCCGCCCTGCGCGCGCATCTGCGCGGCAGCGGCCTGAGTGAGCAGGAAAGGTCCGCTCAGGTTGAGTTCCAGGGTGCGCGTCCAGTCCCATTCATCCAGCTCGAGCAAGCCGGCGCTCGGGCGGGCGTGCAGGCAGTTGACCAGCACGTCCAGGCGGTCCCAATCGGCGATCACGTCGCTGACCAGCTGGCGGGCGGGCAGGCCCTTACCGCTGTCGCCGGTGTAGGCGCGGCAAGGCACACCGAGCTTCCCCACCATCTGGCAGGCATCATCCAAATGACCCGGCAGCAGATCGTGCAGCGCCAGGTCGGCGCCCGCGCGGGCAAACGCCTCCACCAGGGTGCGTCCCAGCGGGCGGCCGGCGCCGCTGAGCAGCACCACCTTACCGCGCAGGTTGACTCCAGCGCGGCTCACGGCGCCTCCGCGGCGGTCGTCAGATCGCAGACAGGGATTTCCTGGGGGTCGTCTTGGGCGTTCACCCGCAGGCTGAAATAGGGCGATGGATCGATCGTGTTCTCAATATCCAGCTCATTGAGGAACTTGCCCTGTCCGTCGTCCCTGACCAGCGAGAAGTGCAGGTGCACGCCGGTCGGGTTACCGGCGCTGCCGGAATAATTGCCCTGATAGCCGAGCAGCGTGCCAGCCTCGACGAATTGTTCCAACGTGCCGGGCGGGAACTGGGGTGAGATAAACGAATTTCCCGCCGAATCGGCCATGTGAGTATAGTAGGCCCAGATTTGACGTCCGGGTTGGAGTGGATCAGCGGGGATGCGAATGATGACCGTCGATTTCCAATCCGCCAGGCGGGTCAGGTAGCCGTCGTAGGCAGCGTAAACCGGCGTCTCGCCCGGCTGCGTCGCGCTGAAGATGTCCAGCCCCTGGTGGCGCTGCCCGGGCCGCCAGGAATCATCCCAGAGGAAGCCGATGTAGCCGTCGGTCGGGAAGAGAAAGGGCGCGCCGCCGCAGCGCTCGCCGGCGCGGATCGCCCACTCGGGATGGGCGCCCGGGTTGCGGATCCACTGCATCACCCGCAGCGAGCGCGGCGAGCTGCCGCCCAGGCGAAAGTAGTAATAAACGCCAGCGGCCAGCCCGGCCGCCAGCAGCGTGCCCAGGATCAGCCAGGCGGTGCGCCTCATGCCGCGACCAGCCGCCCGCGCATCGACCAGGGGCCGCTCCAGGTGATCTCGACCGGCAGAGCCTGCCCGCGCAGATCGGTTTCAGTCTCGACAAAGACCAGTTTGTTGGTCGGCGTGCGGCCCTTCCAGCGCCCGCGCACCTTCTCCTCGAAGAGCACCTCGACCGTCTTACCTAGGTGGCTGGCGTGGATTTCGGCGGCGATGCGTTCCTGCTGCTCTTCCAGCAGGCGGAAGCGCCGCCATTTTTCGGCGTCGGGCACATCATCGGGCATGCGCCGCGCCGAGACGGTGCCCACGCGCGGCGAGTAACGCGCCAGATGAGCCACGTCCAGTTTCAAATCCGCCAGCAGGAGGCGGGTGTTCTCGAATTGGTCCTCGCTCTCGCCCGGAAAGCCGACGATCACATCGGTGCCGATCGAAACGCCGGGGATGCGCGCGCGGATCTTCTCTACCAGCGCGCGGTACTGCTCAGTTGTGTAGCCGCGGCGCATATTCGCCAGCACCTGGTCGTCGCCGGCCTGCACCGGCACTTCGATGTGCGGCATGACTTTAGGCAGCTCGGCGACCGCGTCGAGCAGCTCGTCGGTCATCCAATTGGGGTGCGAGGTCAGGAAGCGGATGCGCAGCAGCCCGTCGATCTGGTGCAGGCGTCGCAGCAGCCCGCTCAGGTTTGGGTAGTCGGGCTGGTCCTTGCCGTAGCGGTCGACGATCTGCCCGAGCAGGGTGATCTCTTTGACGCCCTGGGCGGTCAGCGCGCGTGCCTCGCTCAGGATCTCCTGCGGCGGGCGGCTCTGCTCGACGCCGCGTTTGTAGGGGATGATGCAGAAGGTGCAGGCGTGTGAGCAGCCCAGCACCACCGGCACAAAGGCAGAGACCAGTCTGCCGCGCTCGTTGAGCGGCAAAGTCAATTCCTCGTCCTGCAGGTTGTGGCGCAGGGCGGTTTCGGCTTCCTGCAGGTCGCGCCCGTCGCGGCGCAGCAGGTACTCGACCAGCGGGGCGGGGTCGGAGGGCGGCGAGAAGACATCCACATAGGGAAAGCGCTCGGATACCCTGGCGTTGCCTTTAACACCGACCAGGCAACCCATCAGGTTGATCACCAGGTCGGGGCGGGCCTTTTTGATCGGACGCAGCGAACTCAGCCGCCCGTAGGCCTTGTCCTCAGCCGACTGGCGCACCACGCAGGTGTTCAACACGATCACGTCGGCTCCCTCGGCGGCGGGGGCGGCCTGGTAGCCGAGGTGCTCCAGGGCGGATGCCACCCGCTGCGAGTCGGCCACGTTCATTTGGCAGCCTTCTGTCCAGATATGGTACTTCATGGCGCGAATTATATCAGCATTTGCAGGGGGTAATTGCACTGGTATGGTCGGATTTGGGTGTAGCAATATTCACTACTGAGGACACCTCCGCAAAAACGGCGCGGTCGGCAGAGTACACAGAGAAGAATAAAAAAAACTCTGTGTACACCGTGTCCTCAGTGGTGAATTTTTGATTTAAACGCGTAATTCTACGATATCCCCATCCTGCAGCACGTACTCCTGCGCCACCATCTGCCCGTCGCGCACGGCGGCGCCCCACACCCGCGCGAACTTGAGGTGCTGGACGAAGTCCTTGTGGATCATGCCGCCCAGCTCGGCCAGGGTGGTGCCCTGCTTGACCACGAACGGGCGGCTCATATCCGGCTCCTTGCCGGGCGGCTTGGCGTAGACGCGCACCACATGCAGATATTCCAGCGCCTCGCGTTTCAGCCGATCCAGGTTGCGCCGAGACACGACCGAGATAGGCATCACCGGCAGGTTGTATTCCAGCAGCTCTTTGAACGCCTCGCAATCCATGTCCGCGCCGGGCTGGTCGCACTTGTTGGCCGCGATCAGCACCGGCACCGCCGACCAGCGCTCCGGCAGTTCCTCTCCATCCAAAAGTTGAGCCGCTTTGATGCGGTTCTCCTCCAGCAGGCGCAGTCCAAGCTCGACCTGCTCGAAGGGATCCGCCTGCAGATCGACCAGCAGCAGCACCAGATCCGAGCGGCGCACGAGCTGGTACAGCTCGGCGGATAGATACGGCCCGTCCAGCGGCGGCGTGTCGATCAACTGCACCGGCACCTGGTCCACCTCCATCATGCCGGGCGCCGGCTCCCAGGTGGTGAAGGGGGCGGAGTCCACCTGCGGACGGGCGTTGGTCAGCGCGGCGAGCAGCGAGGATTTGCCCGTGTTGGCCGCGCCGAGCAGCACCACCTGCCCGGCGCCTTCGCGCTTGATCGCGTATGCGGTCGAATGTCGTGATCTGGAGCGCTGCGCCTGAGCGGCGTTTCTCAGCTTGGCCAGGCGCGCCTTGTAATCGCCGCGCAGGTGCTCGGTGCCCTTGTGCTTGGGAATGACCGCGAGCAGGTCTTCCAGCAGGGCGGCTTTCTCCTCGGCGGACTCGGCCTGGCGGTAGCGTCTCTCGATGTCGAAGTATTCCGGCGGCAGGTTGGTCGGCATTGCGGCTGTCTCCGGTCGTTTCTAATACTATACCGAAAAGCGCGGCGCAGGGCAAATGAGATGGATATCACCACGGAGGACACCCTGGCTGGTTTTCCAGGGTGTGCTCTCTGTGGTGAAATGATGCTATCCGTATTAGGAATTACTTCCAGGTAAACAGCAGCGGCTCTTTCTGCGGCAGGGTCACATTGCGCGAGAGTGGGTCAGAGGTGCCGCAGACGCCGCCGATGCAGTTGCACTCAGCGTCCATGGTGTTGCTCTTGCAGGATACGGCAACATAGGCAACGTTCCAGCTTCCGGAAGCTGTTTCGGGCATGTATGCGTAGAAGATGCCGTCCGCGCCGGTCATCGCGTCGGTGCGCAGCGTGCCGGTGGGGATCACCTGGGTGACGGCGTACTGGATGCCGCTGACCGGCTCGCCGGCCGGATTGGTCAGCTTACCGGTAATCAGCTGCACGCCCTGCGGCTCCATCACCGGCGCAGCCTGCAAATCCTGGTTGGTCTCGACCAGTTGGGCAAAAATCCAGCCCTCATTCCCGGCGGTTGTCTTGACAAAGATCCACTCGCCGCCCGGCGACCTGCCCAGCACCTGGAAGGCGACGTCCTTGTTGATCATCCGTTCGACAGCGAAAAGATAGCCCGGGTTGGCGCGCAGATTGGTGTAATCGACGGTTGTGTGCGCCTCGAAGGGCACGAAGGGCGTCGGGCTGGGAGTGAAGGTCGGCGAAGGCTGCAGGGTGGGGCTGGCGATGACCGGCAGAGTGGGACGGGGCGTTTCAGTGGCGGGCGGCGGGGGCGTGGCGCTCGGCTCGGGCGTGAAGAGCGTGCAACCCGAAAGCAAAAAAAGGAGGATCAGAAAAGGAAGGGCGCGTTTGGTACGCATGGCGGTCTCTCCTTCTGAAGACAGGCAGGCGGCTGGCCCGGCCGGCCAGTTTATTCAACGGTTTATCATTTCTATACGCAATTTGATTATACAACCTCACGCAAGGGGGAAATCTTCCCGATTCGGACAATTGGCCGCAGATCAATCCCCAGGCACGCGGAATACCATATTGCGGGTCAGGAAACGACCGCAAAAGGTGATCGGCAGAGATCCAGCCGCATTGCCGCCCTCAATCGCCTGAGCGTGGATGTGCAGATGCGGTTCGCTGCTCGCTCCTGAGCTGCCCACCCGGGCAAGGAGCTCGCCGGCCTGGCTGTTGACTTCCTCGCCGGCGATCAGCGCGGGGTCCTCGGCCAGCAGCCTTTGCAGCTCGGCCTCGTTGGTGTAGGCTGCCGAGCGGACTTTTTGCCATTTTTCGTTCCTGTGGTTGCGAATCAGGATTTTCATTCTGCCTCGGTGAGAAATGGGGGAGGTGTAAATAAGGAGGTGAGGCGATATGCTTCCTCTACGGCGCGGATTGCCGGATACAGTAAGTTTAGGTTTTCCAGTAATTATTCTCGATTATGGCTTTAGCGAATTTCCCGCTGATCCTCAAGTGTATACCATCTTCGCCGAAAATGCAAACCAAAAACAAACCGGCTTGGCTCAACCTTCTTCTTCAATATTCGATCATCTTGTCAATAGACAACTAATCTGAACCATAGAATACTCCTACCCTCGGATTTCGGTTCGCACATTGGTTAAATAGTATCACGCACAATATACAATATATCTGACTTACAGTCAGACTCATTATTACTTCGCGGTTTTTTACTGGTAATTATCAACCAACGGTATAATTACTGTCATGGGTATCCGTTATCATCCGCGATGTGGCACCATTTTAATCAGCGATTTCTCTGGGTTTAAAAGCCCTGAGATGGTTAAAAGAAGACCTGTTATCGTGATTTCACAACCGATGAAACATCGTCAAGGTTTATGCACAGTTGTAGCTTTAAGTACTACTCAGCCCTCAGTTATTCAACCTTATCACTATAGGCTGCGCCTGGATCCAGTTTTACCGAAACCATATGATTCGCCATACCATTGGGTGAAAGGTGATATGATCTATTCACTTTCGTTCAATAGACTAAACCTGCCCTTTGTTAGAAAAACCAATGCTGGAAAGCGATTTTATGATGTAAGAGTAATAGCACCTGAAGAACTATTGATCGTCCAAAGATGTGTTTTATTTGGATTAGGTTTAGGAAGGTATAATTTTGTCTAATATTTCAAGGCAACATTCATTTTGAAGCAATACATTGACAGTAAAACCTTACTTTGATATAGTATACATGTTTCTGCTCTGCTACGGCATCAGAATTAAGTCCACGATCCTCGTGGCCGCCATGAGAAGGAGAAAGCAATCCACCCATGGCGTCTGGAAAAAGCTCCTCCATGGAGCTTTTTTTATGTGTGCGCACGAAATTACTTGTACCTCCACTTCCACATGCACAATTTTCATCCAACAGCTCACTGGATCGCGATCAGCCCCTCGCCGAAGGCCAGCAGGAACAGCCACATCTGGGCGTAGAACAGCGCCCGCCGCGAGGACTCGATCGCGCCGAAGTCCAGCACCGCCGCGGCCAGCCCAATGGTCGTGCGCACCACCCCGGGGATGTTCAACACGTTCGATGCCGGCAGAAACGGGAAGATCAGCGCGTTGAACAGCAGGATCCACACGCCCAGTCCCATGCGCCGTTTCCACAGGGCGCGCAGGCTGACTACGATCGCGGCCAGGGCGGGCAACAGGGCCGTCAGCCAGATCACCACCGTGAGCAGGAGGAACAGCGGCTGGTCCTTCGCCGGGAATCCCCACCAGCCGCGGAAAGGGATCAGCTCGAAGCCGGTCGCCAGCGCGCCTCCCGATGATACGCCCCAACTGCCAAGCCAGAGAACCAGCACTCCCTGCCACAGCGCAAACGGCAGCCCCGCCGTAATCCCCCATAGCAACCCATCCCGCTTTCGCCCGGCAGCCAGCAGCGATACTGCGCAGGCGGCGGCGAAGATCAGGGTCAGCTCGCGCGTCAGCGCGGCCAGCGCAAACAACGGCAGGCTGCGCCAGACCTTGCCGCGGTCGAAGAGCAGTACGCCCCACTGCGCCAGCGCGTACGCCAGCGGCTCGGTCAGGTCCAGGCGCAGGGACATCAACAGCCCGGCGAACAGCCCGTAAGCCAGGGCATACCAGCGCGAATAGCCGTGCCGCGCCAGCAGCAGTTCGCTGGCGAGCGTGCCCAGGACGATGCTGACCAGATTGATCAGGATAAGCGTCCAGGGGACGGCGGCTGGGCTGCCCAGCGCCAGCGCCCGCGCCAGGATCGGGTAGAGGATGCGCTGGTAGCGGTAAGGTGGATTGTCCAGGTACGGCGCGGCGCCGGTCGGGTCGATCGCGATCTGGTAGGCGAACTGCCCGTCGTAGCCCAGCTCGGCCACGCCGTGGGCCGGGTCGAACTGCCGGCCGATCACCACGAAAGCCATCGGGTCCCAGGCCTGCGCGGCGAGCGTGTACAGGCAGTAGCCGGCCGCCAGCAGCGCCACGACCATCCACGGGCGCAGCCAATTAAGGCGACGACTATATAGTTTTATCTGGCTGGGGGTTCTCATGCGGGGATGCGCCTGATGATATCGGGTCTTGTGCAGATTATATACGCGGGACGATCATTATTCTACCTGAAAATATTCTTACTATTGACCATTTTCACCTGCACATAACAATACTGAAAAGAGTGGCAGAAACAATATAAAATGAAGGCTCAATCCATCGGTTACTCGATACTTTCCCACCTGTTAACAAAGCGGCGTTACGCCGCTGAGGCTTCGCCGAATCAAAAAGCTCCTAGACAGCCTAAAGGTGCGCTTCGCAGGGAGGACGCGAATGCTCGATCGCGCCGACCTGCGCTGGTCGCTATTACCAGTGTCTCCTGACTGAGCACGATGAATGACCGCAGGCCTCCCACCCCAGCTACGCATGGCTGCAAATTGTGTACTCCCGGAAGGTGGCTTGAGATAAGCGCGATCAAGCGTCTAGTACTATGCCTCTGGATAATTTTCATTTATAAAATTATCACACTTACCTATAACAAAGTCGGGAATAGTGTCAAATTTCCTAAAATCCAAATTATATTGATAATTATTTTCAGTGTGATAAGTACTATCAATATATTTTAATAAGTTATCATCCTGTATTTTCGATTTATTTTTATCAATTTCAAGAAGAATCCTGAAAAGTTGTAGTTTGAAGTAATTACATGTTTCAGCCTTGTATGTCGCGGCAAGATAGCCGGGGGTCAATAAGTTTTGGAGAATTCTCTCATAAGAAAATGTCGGAATCTGTGAAATTATCAAGTTCGTACCTGAATTAATTTCCTCCCCACTCAATTCAGCGAATTCTCCGGATTCTATTTTCTTGTCGGGTTTTTGCTTTGCGTGAAGGATGCAGGAAATTATGTTATATGCGCATTCTTCTTCAAAGTTAGTTTTTGTAAGTTCGATAAATTTTCTCAAAGCTATTAATCTATATATTTCATTAATTGAAGTATCCTTAACGATACTGAGTAAAATGTGTATTTGCGATAGCATGTCTTCTTTAACAATTTTTTTCTCGGATAGTATTCCATTTTTGTTCTGGAGATGGTACGCATTTACGTAGCTACCAGTTGGTTTATTGATCACAATGAAATCAATAATTGGTTCAAGATCATGCGTGATCATTAGAACAGTCTCTTTATACAATGATCGTTTCCTACCACTATTCTTAAATAATCTATTAATTATCGCGTATTTTTTGTCAGTATCAAAAGATGAAATTGGATCATCTAGAATTATTAAATCGGCATTCTGACTAAGCGCATAATGTAAAAATAATACTAATGCAAAAGCATTCCTTTCACCCCAACTAAGGTGTTTCTTTATTTGGTCAACCTCATGGATATTGTTCAGACGATCTTTATATTTAAGTAGTGTTTTACAATCGCTTTCGGAAGTTACTTCCATTACCATTGCATAATTTATTCCTGCCGTTTCCAAAAATCCATTTATATCTTTAATCGCCTCATCTGCTAAAGCTTGGATTAATCCTTTTAAACTGCCAATTTCTTGTTTAACTGCATTTATCTCTTTTATGACAGAATCGATTTTCTGATTTATTTTTCCAATAATAGTAATTGTTTTATTACCTCGAAGCATATTTAATACATCTACGTTAATCTTCAGCCGGGTAAGTTTATTTTCCAAGTCCGTTATTTCCTCACTCGTAATTCTATGAGTGTCAAAATTAATAATTTCACCGATTTTTTCTCTCATATGGTTAATATCGGTCATGAATTGTTGAATTATGGTTCTGATCTGAATTTCATCCGAAATAGATCCAATGCAATCATTTAATAATTTAAATTTTTCCGGAGCAATATATACTTCTAATGCTTTGAAATATCCAAGGAGCTCCATTATATTTTTCGCATTACTTTTTGTGTATATACTCGTAAATGTTTCCTTCTCTTGCTCATATTCAGGGATTAATGGTTCGGCACAAAATGGGCATTCCCCTTTATCATCATATCCATATCCTTTATTTTTCCAGTCAATCCATTCAATTTTATATTCCGTTTCAAAGAAAGGTTTGTATTTTTGTAAATTTTCTGGAATTCTATTTAGATGATGTTTACTGATAATACTTTTAAAGAAAGGATTATTCTTTATTCCCCCATCTTTATTTAATTGGATTTTTGTTGATAGCTCTGAAAATGTATTAAAGAGCGATAGTATTTCAACATCCTTACCTATATCAATTTTTAGGGCTTGTAATCGTGAATTTACTTTATTTACTTGATTATCATATGAAGGTGTTTTAATAAATATTTCGAATGCATTCTGGATTACTTCACTTTCACGAAAAACAATACTGTTTACAAAATCTTCATCAAAAATATAGACTTTCCCCAATGGATAATCAGTTGTTACATCAGGTGTATCATCACTTCCAAAAGAACGCAAATCTGATAAATCACTATTATTTGCTTTACCATAAATGGCCTTGGCGATAGTTGATTTTCCAGTTCCATTTGCAGCGAATTTTATGTTTAGGCAATTGTAACTAAATTGTATTTTAGCAAAAGAAATATTATTGCAATGCTTGATGGTTATTTCATTAACATTCATTTCCATTTTTCCTCACTTTGAGTGTCACATAGAAATTATTTGTAACCTTATTTACTGATTTATCGCAATATCTTTTACCTATCATGGTAATTTCATACTAATACCCGAATTTGGTTGAACTAGTTTGCTTTGAAAACTGGCATTGACATCTTTCAATTGAGTTTCAATATTATCTATAGAAATCTTGGAGTTAATTATTGATTCTGACTCCGACCGCTTGCTTTGAGTTGTTTTTGCTCTATACACTATTAACTCAGAGATGCCTTTACTTCTTGCAAGTTTACACAATCCTAATATATAGAAACGATTGAATTGACCCTCCGCTAAAGTCAAAGAAGCATTATTCGGAACATATTTAGTTGAATATCCGCCAGAAGGTTTTTGTGCTCCTTCAAATGATTTTAACAATTGATTTTCTTCTAATCTAAATGCAAGCCAATGTTCGTTTTTTTCACTGGCCGCTTGTTTAAGGAGAGGTACCCATTGCTTTTTCCCGGCTTCATTCAATCGTGTCGAATAATAGATATTGCTTGTTTTTTCAGCTTCTTCAATAGCCTCAAGCATGAAAGAGCGGGTTTGGGAATTCAGATTCTCAAAATTAAACATATACTCTCCCTATTTCGTATGTAGGTCACGCAGTTTACGAACCGGTTGACTATACTAGGTACTAATAAATTACAGGTAAATTCCCACTGAGATCTAGTTTACAACAACCATCTATTAAATTCAAGCTGCGGACGCAAGCAATTATTTACTCGCCCCATTAAGGGCGAAGCATCCCGAAGTTGCGCTTTTATGACATTAACTTTACCGCAGATGCTTCGCCCCTACATTCCCCTTAAATGCAAGGCTCCTCGAGGAGGACTCGAACCTCCAACCTAGCGGTTAACAGCCGCCCGCTCTGCCGATTGAGCTATCGAGGAACGCGCTCAGTATTATAAATTCAAGCCGCAGGGGTGTCAAGGCAAGCCCGGCTCAAGCCAGCAGCAGCGCCAGGATGCCCGCCAGCAGCAGCGGCACCAGCCCAACCGGCAGCAGGCGGCGCAGCACGCGCCCCTCCTGCCCGCTCTGCCCGGTGGTGCTGCAGCCGACGATCACCTTGGCCGGCGAAAGCACGCTGCCCAGCGATCCGCCGGTGGTTTGCGCGCCGAGCACCAGCGGCACGCGCAGCCCGAGCAGCTCGGCGGTGCGCATCTGCAGCACGCCGAACAGCGCGTTGGAGGCGTTGTTGCTGCCGGTGATGAACGCGCCCAGCCCGCCGATGACCGTCGCCGCCAGCGGGTATACCCCCGCGCTGACCGCGCTGCTCAGCCCCTCGGCGAGCAGGTTGGTCATGCCGGCGTGCCCCATCAGCGCGCCCATGCCGATCATCGTCAGGATGCCCAGGCTGGGATTGAGCGCGCCTTTATACACTTTCCTTAAAATACGCCGCGCCGCCCCCGGGCGGTAACTGCCCGCCCGCCGGTATAGCAGGTAGGCCAGCAGCGAGGAATACAGCAGGATCATTCCCGGGTGACCGAAGAGGCTGATCTTCCGCCCGACCTCGGCCGGTGTGATCCAGCCCAGCGCAGTGCTCACCCCCGGGAATCGAACCGCGATCTCAATCCGGTTGAACCAGCTCTCCAGCGCCGGTATCAGGTTGATGCCGAAGGCCAGCACAAGCAGGATGGCGTAGGCCGCGAAAGCCAGCCAAAGCGAGAGCGGTTTGCCGCCCTGGTAACCCTCGGCGGCGCGCGCCTGGTTTTCACGCAGCGGACCGTTGCGGTACATCGGCAGGCGCGTGACCAGCACGCCGGCCGCCAGTCCGGCCAGGCTGGATCCGGTCGCGCCGAGCGTCCACAGCCCATTGATCGCCAGCAGATACTGGCTGACCGCCATGACCGTGCCGAGGATCAACACGGCCGGCAGCGCGCGCAGCATCTCGCGGAATCCGCCGCCGATCCAGGCGGTTAAAATCCCGCAAACGTAGCAGGAAAAGCCGAGCAGCAGCGCGGTGTCCGGCGCGAGCACTTCGCCCGGCAGACCGGTGACCGCCAGCAGGGTTTGGAATGAGGTGGCGAAAGATCCATAATTGACCGACCAGCCGTGCGCCACGCAGGCCATCACCACCGCCTGCAACGGATTGAAACCCAGCGCGACCAGCAGCGGCGCCGTGACCGCCGCCGGCACGCCAAATCCGCCTGTGCCCTGGATGAGCGAGCAGAACACCCAGCCGACCAGCAGCCCCTGCAGCGTCCGGCTGGCGGTCAGCGCGCTGAGCGAGCGCCCGATCCAGTTGATCGCGCCGGCCTCGTCGGCGGTGTGATAGAGCAGCAGCGCGGTCCAGATGATGAGCAGCACGTCCAGGCTGAGCAGCAGCGCTTTTGCCTGAGAGATCAGGACAACCCGCGCGTCGGCGCCGAAAAAGAGCGCCGCGATCGCCAGGCAGGCCGCCCAGGCGGCTACGCCGGCTTTGCTGCCGCCCCAGCGCAAAACGAGCATCAGCGCCAGCACCACCAGCAGCGGCAGCAGGGCAAGCGTCCACGAGAGGATGGTCAATGGCATGATGGATTTCTCATGTACAGGGATGCCGGTGATTATACCCTGCCGCGAGCTAAAAATGACAGCTGCTTCACCCGCCAGGGTTTCCACTGGCGATCTGTCATTTCACCTGTAAAACACGAACCAGGGCAGCCTTTCATTTTTTCCTGTTGTGTGGTATGATCTTAATTGCCAATCGCCCGGGTGCCCCCCTCACCCTGGCGGTTGGTGCTTAAATCAGCCTTGATCCGCTTCCATATAAATCCTTTATGGGCCGAAATTAATTCCCCTGCAGCATGGAACACGAATCCTTCCCGGCTTCCGAATTCGATGAATGGGCGCAAACCTATGACCAAACCGTCGCCGCCGAACCGCGCTTTCCCTTCGACGGCTACCGGCGCGTGCTGGAAACGGTCTTTGCCCAGGCGCAGGTGCAGCCCGGCATGAGCGTCCTTGACCTTGGCGCCGGCACCGGCAACCTGGCGCTGCTGTTCGCCCGCGCCGGCTGCGAGTTGTGGTGCAGCGATTACTCTGCAGAGATGCTCGCTCGCGCCCGGGCCAAGCTGCCCGAGGCGCGCTTCGTCCAGGCTGATTTGCGCGGCGAATGGCCTGCCGAGCTCGAGCGGCGCTTCGATCGGATTGTTTCGGCCTACACCTTCCACCACTTCCCGTTCGGGCAAAAAGTTGAAATCCTGCAAATTCTGGCGAGTCAGCGCCTGTTACCCGGCGGGCGGATCGTCATCGCCGATATCTCCTTCCCGGACGCCGCTGCCCGCGAGGCGGTCAGGCGCGCTGCCGGCGAGGAGTGGTCAGACGAGGAGTACTGGCTGGTGGATGAGACCCTGACGGCGCTGGAGCAGGCGGGTTTGAAGGCGGTATACACCCAGGTGTCATCCTGCGCGGGAGTCTATATCATTTTCCCGGGCGGGCATGAGGAATCGGCTGATTGACCGTTGAGGCAGGCGGTAAACAGCCCGGCGAATTCACATTTGCATATCCGCGCAGGCTGGGCTACAATCCATAGCATGCCCTGGAAAATCATCAGTCACGAGTGGGCTGTCAGCCTGCTCGAGCAGCACATCCTCCGCGGAGAAATGCGCCACGCCTACCTGTTGTGCGGCCCGCCCGGAGTGGGCCGGCGGACGCTGGCGCTGCGCTTCGCCCAGGCGCTCAACTGCCCTCAACCGCCCCAGCCTGGTGCGTCCTGCGGCATCTGCCGCACCTGCGACCAGATCGATCGCATGCAGCACGCCGATCTGTCCATCGTACAGGTCATCGAGGAGGCCAGCACGATCAAGGTCGAGCAAATCCGCGAGTTGCAGCGCAGCCTGTCGCTATCGCCGTATTCCGCCCGTTACCGCGTGGCGTTGCTGCTCAACTTCGAGCAGGCCACCGCCAGCGCCCAGAACGCGCTGCTGAAGACGCTCGAGGAAGCCCCCGAGAAGGTCATCCTGTTGCTGACCGCCGGCTCGCCGGAAAATCTGCTGCCGACGATCGTTTCGCGCTGCGAGGTAATGCGCCTGCGCCCGATGAAGGTCGACGCCCTGCAGGGTGCACTGGTCGAGCGCGGCGCCGCTCCGGATCATGCCCGCCTGCTGGCGCACCTCGCCGGTGGCCGGCCCGGCTACGCGCTGCGCCTGCAAAGCGAGGATGGCTCTGATAAGCTGCGCACCCACTGGCTCGGTGAGCTTGTGCGCCTGCTCGCCAGCCGCCGCCTGGAGAGATTTCAGGCGGCCGAAACCCTGGCAAAAAACCGCGATCAGCTGCGCCAGGTGCTGCTGATCTGGCTGAGCTTCTGGCGCGATCTGCTGCTCTGCTGCGCCGGCAGTAAAGCCCCGCTGACCAACCTGGACTTTGAAACCTCCCTGCGCGCCGCCGCCGCGCAGATCGATCTGGACTGCGCCCGGGCGCGCACCGCCGACCTGGAGCAGGCTCTGGAAGGCCTGGACGTCAACCTCAATCCGCGCCTGCTGACCGAGGTGCTGCTGCTCGACTGGCCGGTCGTGACAGTCCCTGCGCCTACAGACGCCGCAGAGACCCCGGAGAGCTAATCCGCGTCCTCTGTTTCCCTGGTGTCCATTTTTGCCTTCCGCTGCCGGTTCACCAGCCAGACGCCCGCCAGAATAATCCCGCCGCCTGAAAGCGCTGCAGCAGTGAGCGGCTCGGCCAGTATCATCGCCGCCAGGAAGACGGTCACCAGCGGCTCAATATAGAGGAATGCGCCGACCTGCGCCGCCGGCAGCGCCTGAAGAGCGTCGTACCAGAAGACATAAGCCAGCCCCGAGCAGGCCAGTCCAAGAAATCCAATCGCCAGCCAGCCGTTCACGCTCAGGCGGGCGAGATCGGCCAGACCGGGACCGCTGAAGAAGAACGGCGTGGTCAACAGCCAGCCAAAGCCCATCACATAGAGCATCATCCGCGCGGCCGGATGGCGCTTCAGGCCGCCGCGCGAGAGGGTCGAGAACACCGCCCAGTTGGGCGAGGAGATTAAGATCAGCGCGTCGCCGGGCGCGCCGAGCCGGCCCATCGAAAGACCGGCCAGATCGCCGCGTGAAACCACCAGAAGCACGCCGCCAGCTGCCAGCAGGATGCCCAATATCCCTGGAAGCGTCAACCGCTCGCGCAGAAACAGCCAGCCGAGCAACGCCATAAAGATCGGCGTGCTGGAGACGATCCAGGCGGTGGTGCTGGCCTGGGCGGTCTGCAGCCCGGTCGACTGCAGCCACTGGTGAAAAGTGATGCCAATCCCACCGAGCAGGGCGAAATACCCCAGGTCCTTCATTGTGGGCAGTGCGAACTGCCCGCGCAGCCTGACCGCCGCCGCCAACACCAGCACCCCGATCAGAAAGCGGATCCAGACCACGCTGATTGGGGCGATCTCGCGCAGGGCGACCTTGGTGGCGATGAAGCTCCCGCCCCAGACAACTACTGCGAATAGGACTTTGAAAAGGATGATCAGGCGTTCCTTGCTCACGGTTCTATCTCCGCCTGTTGATCTTCCGCCAGCATGCACTCGAGATATTCGCCGATCACATCAGCGATCAACGCGGCGCCGATGGTGTTCATATGCACGCCGTCGGTCAGCAGCGTATAGCCCATCTCGCGCGAGTAGCTGTCGAAGCTGGCGCCGGTGATAAACAGCCTGAGCGCAAGCTGCGCGGTCGGCAGCACCGATCCGGAGTATGCCTGGCGGGCAGCTTCGTCATGGGTGATCAGATATTCGCGCTGGCGCTCGAACACCGGCAGGTAAGCGACGCCTTCCATGCGGGCGATGGCCTGCAGGTTTTTATTGTACCCGACCACGCGGCGCATGGGTTTGGAGGAAAAATCCTCGCCGAGCACCGGGATGGAAGCCAGCGCGATGCGGGCGGTGGTTCCATCCTTGAGGCGGCGGATGGTCTTGCCGAGGTTGCTGTAAGCCCCGCTCAGCGTCGGCCAGGTCAGCAGCCGCTTGAGGAAGATATAGCCGGCCGCCTTGACCGGCGAGAGCGAGGCGATCACGTCGTTGGTGCCGATCATGATGATCACCACGTCCGGGCGGCGGGCGACCGCCAGCCACAGCCGGCGCAGCAGGTTGTAAGTCGTGTCGTTGTTGATGCCGTAGTTGATCAGGTGGTACTGGCTGGACGGGAAGCGCTCACTAAGCAAGCTGACATAATTGACGCTGATCTGCCCTTGAGTGATGCTGTCCCCCAGAAATACAACGCTCTTTGCCATCCCGTGTGGCTCGCTTCAACCTGTAAGTACGGCTTTCTTAGCCGCCTGAGGTATTATATCAAACACATTTGCCAGAAATCTCCCGGGATTCTCACCAACCACAGAGGGCACAGAGCACACAGAGGATTAAGTACAAAGGAGAATTCTCTGTGTCCTCTGTGGTTTTAGCCGTCACGTTCTGCAGATCGCACGGCGGGCAGCCCTGCCCGCCGTGTGCATTTCGGCGCAGAGCGGCAGAGAACCCGGAGGGTGCCGATAAAAATACCCTCATAGCTCTTCACGCCTCGGCGCTAAATTGCCTGCGAGTCAGTCGAGCGTGCTCATCCGTCTGGATTGTCCGCGTAAAGCTGCGGGTGCTTGAAGGGGATCAGCGCCATAATCACCGCCGGTTCATAGTAGCTGGTGCGGTCGATCGCGTCGTCGGTCAGCAGCCCGATAGCGCCGTTGGCCTGCTTGGAATTGACCCGCCCGAAGACGCGGTCGTCGGCGTCGCCAAGCTCCATGCCCTGGCGGACCAGTTCTGCCACCGCCTGAGGCAGAAAAAACGTGCCGGTGCGGCCCTTGCCGCACTGCTTTTGCGAAAGCACCACCACCCAGGCGAAGACCGCCATCTCCCTGCCGACGTTTTCGACGCCGCCCTCCACGCCCACCCAGTAATCTGCTTCAGGCCTCAAGTCGCGGGCGTTGCGGGCGCGGTTGAGCGCCCCCTGCAGGGTTTCCTCCGACCCGATTGGTTGAACCGACACGCCGGAGGGCACATCCGCGCCGGCTAGTTCAAAAGCCACCCCCGGGAACATCCTTTCAAACCCGCGTCGGGCGCATTCAATCTTGACCGGATTGAGCGAGGCTACAATGATTTTCATGGAATCCTGATTATACTTTCCCGTTATGAGTGTCTGACTATAACATCGATTGGCTGACAACGGCAGAGAAACGCAGGCTGATACCTCCCATTGGAGACCATTGCACCATGATAGCCGCCCCTCTCACACCGCCGCGAGCGAGCCGCCCCCGTCCGGCAGCCAGGCAATGCACTTTAACCCTTCGGCTCCCGGCTCGGCCAGCACATAGCCGGTGTGACCCAGCGGATGGTCAAGGGAAAACTGCACGCTGACATTGACCAGCACCTGCGGCATCATGATGCGGTACAGCCCGCCGTGCCCGACCAGCAGCAGCGTTTCAGAGGTATCGCCATACCTGTGGATCAGCTCGCCGAGGAAACCCGAGAAACGGCTGTATATCTCGACGAAGCTCTCGCCGCCCTGCATGCGCTGTTCGTATTCGCCGCGCAGCATCCAGGCCTCGTTGACCGCTCGGTACTCCTCCCAGCCGGCTGGATCGGATTTGCCCTCCCATTCGCCCACGTCGTACTCGCGCAGTGCGTCGATCTGCTCAACCGGCGCGCCGAGCTTTTCGGCCAGGATTTCGGCGCTTTGCACGGCGCGCATCAGCGGGCTGGTGTAAATGCGGCTCACCCGGTATCCTGCCAGCCGCCCGGCGAGGATTTCGACCTGCAGGCGGCCCTTGTCGGTCAACGCGTGCTTCCAGCCGCGGTTGGAGAACTCGTGCAGCCGGTTAGCTTCGGATTCACCATGACGGACGAACAGAATACGCAACTTTCCTCGCTGTTTTTGATGGATTCCAGGTCACCTATGGCTTGATCGCGCGGGTGGCGACGAAGGTCGGCGCGTACTCCTGGATAACCGAGGTCGGATCGATATCCTCGTACAGCCCGGTCAGCAGGAAACCAGCCGCCAGCTGCCCGCCGATTTGCTCTTCCAGCGTATGGCTCCACTCGAGCGGCGAGCCGTCGTCCATATACATCTGCAGCTCCTGCGGGGTCAGATGGGTCAGGTCGGAGTAGGGCAGTTTGTGGCGCACCTTGAGCTCGCCCTTCTCGAGCAAGTCCAGGTCGAAGATGTACACCAGCGGATTGGTGAAGCCGGCCAGCAGTACCCCGCCGTGACGCAGCACGCGGTAGGCCTCGCGCCAGACGGGCAGAACATCCGGGACGAAAATGTTCGAGACCGGATGAAAGACCAGATCGAAGGATTCATCCGCGAAAGCGGACAGGTCGCGCATGTCGCCCTCGACGGCGGCCAGTTCCAGGTTCTCACGCTCGGCCACCAGCCGATCCCGATCAAGCTGGGCGGGAGAGTTGTCGTAGACGGTCACGCGCGCGCCGGCTGCCGCCAGAAGCGGCCCCTGCTGCCCGCCGCCCGAGGCCAGGCAGAGCACGTCTGCGCTGGTCAGCGGCGGGTACCACTCGCGCGGGACGGGCTTCGTCGGCGTGAGCAGCAGACTCCACTCGCCGCGCCGCGCGGCGGCAACCACCTCTGGAGAAACCGGCAAGGTCCACTCGTTTCCCTTTTCCACAAGCTGATTCCAGGCTTTACGGTTGTAGTCACGTATGTCCAACTCTCACCTCGATACGATATCAATAAAATGACGAAGACCCGCGCTTATTTTCTGCGCCGCCGGCGTGGGAAGAAAAGCGCCAGCCAGATCAGCGCGACTGGCCAGAGCCAGGCCAGGTCAACGTCCAGTCCGGGCGGGGCCGCCGCGTCGGAGGGATCGAAGCGCAGCAGGTGGATGCGCTCCTTGTTCGCCAGGATCGACTCGACCTCCGGCTGGATGCCCAGCGAATGCAGGTACCAGCGCGTGATGGCGGGATCGCGGCGCATGAAAACGCGGAACACATTGATCAGCTCCTGATCGTCGCTCACCCGGCGGACGACGACCCGCTCGCTGCCATCGGCGGATTGGATGGTCGCATGGGGATCGGCCAGAAGGTTGCGGTACCACTCCGACCTTACGCTAAAGGCGGAAACGGCGTACTTTTTGCCGTTCATCTGGTGATATTCCAGGGCTGCCCGGCGCGGCTGCCCGCTGCGCCTGCCGGTGGTGGTGAGGATCAGAATGACGCGCCCGACCAGAGGACCCAGGCCAAGCCGCCAGAGCAGGAAGGGCATACGGAAGAACCGCTGCGCCCCCGCTTGACGCGGGTAAATCGCCTGGATGTTGAGACGCTCGAGCAGCAGCCGCAGGATACCGCCAGCGGCCCGCCCGGATGGAGAAATTTCATTCATGTCCAGCTCAATTGTAACAAGAGATGTCTAAAAAGAAAAACCGCAGCCTTCAGTTGTTACGGCGGGCAGATTTTTCGGCGGACAGGGATGCCCACCCTACGATGTTTAAGCGCGCCAATCATGGGCGTGTTCATTACTCATCAAGCGTAGCGCGCCCATCCCTGGGCGCGGATTTTTCGGCGGGCAGGGATGCCCGCCCTACGATATTGAAGCGCGCCAATCCATGGGCGCACTTGTTGCGGCTGTGCGCCCTATGCGACTCCACGGTGAATTGAAAACGGCGGGCAGGGATGCTCGCGCTACTAAAAAGAAAAACCGCGGGTTTTATTTCACAATCAGCGGCAGCCGGATCATTTTCGCCGGCTCCAACTGGAAATTCTGGGTGATAGTCTGCCCATCGGTCAACACCAGATTCTTGATCATCACCGGCGCATAACCGCTCAGCCACGCCACCAGAGTATAAGTGCCTTCCGACAGGAACAGACTGTAACTGCCATCGGTGGCGCTGATGTCCGAATTAACAGTCTGGTACTGATCAGTCGCCTGGATGATCGCCCCTTGCAAAGGATTTTCGTCCTGATCGATGATGACACCCTGGATATAACCGATACCGCAGATACCAGCGCCCGCAGCCAGAACATTCAGATAGCCGTAGCCATAGGTGTAATTGCCCTGCCCGCTGGCCGGAGCGCCGCATGTACCCGCCGGGGGCGCGTCGGCTGAGGACTGCAGCAGTTGGAAGGTCTGGTCGACTTTACCGACCAGCCCGGGATTGCACGACCAGAGCAGCGCCACCGCGCCGGCGCTGTGCGGACTGGCCATCGAGGTGCCGTTCCATCTTCCCCAGCTATTGTTAGGCAGCGTCGATCGGATCGAATAACCGGGAGCAGATATGTTGGGTTTGGTGTATGGATCGGCGCCGAACGCGCCAGGACCTTTGCTCGAAAAACTGGCGATCGTTCGGGTGCTCGTGTGCGCAGCGCTCGAAAAAGCGCTCTGGTAATCACCTGGGGAGCCAAGATTATTACACGTGATAGGGGAGCCAAAATTCCCTGCCGAGAAGGCTGGGAAAATCCCCGCCGCGCGCCAGGCTTCGACTTTACCGGCAAACCAGTCGTCTCCGCCGACGTCGCCCCAGGAATTGTTGACCACGTGCGGGCGGTTGGCCGGGTTGCCGCCCGGCGCCAGGATCCAGTCGGCGCAGGCGTTCAGGCTGGCATCAGAGCATGTATTACTCTCACAGCCCTTGCAGGCGATCCACTCTGCACCGGGCGCCATTCCGACAATGTATTCCATACTTGGATCGTTGCTGGCGACCATGGTGCCCATGGTGTGCGTGCCATGCCCGTGGTTGTCACACACTGTTCCAGAACAGACATTGGCGGGATCGTACCAGCAGGCTGGGTCTGTCAGGTCACCTCCCGCGCAGCGGTATGAGTCCGCCAGCGCCGGGTGGCTCACATCCACCCCGGTGTCTATTCCAGCTACGATGATCCCCTCACCCTGGCGGAGATTAACACTCCAGAACTGGTCGGCCTTGGTATCCACAATCCCCCAGGCGGGTGTCCCCTCCACCTCAGCCTGCGGCGCGGACGGGCCGATCGCCGCCAGCCGGAATCCAGCCGGCTGCAGCTGGACGGTCACCGGCGCCCGCACCCGCGCCACCTCCGGCAGGTTGACCAGCGCCTGCAGCGCCGGTCCATTGCCGGCGTACACATAAATTTCATTGGCGGTAAAGAAAGACCGGTAGCGCAGCCCGCGCCGCTGCAGTTCGGCCTGCGCGCGCTTCTGGCTGCGCGCCGCGGCCGCCTTGAGCGCGTCGACCACGTACTGCCCGCGCTCGACCCAGTCGCTGATCCGGTAAGCCCGGCTCAGGTCGACCTCTTCCGCGAAGACCAGGATGTAATCGGTAGTCGAGTCCGCCTGCAGTGCATCCAGCACAGCCTGATCGACCCGCTGCGGATCGACCGGCGGGGGCGGTTCTGCCCGGACGATTGCCGCCGAACCCGCTGCCGAAAGCAGCCAGGCGCTCATAGCGACCATTAAAATCAACCGCCGCAGCGCAACTTTCATTGTCTCATTCTACCAATGATTTCCGCTCAGAACTAATTAGAAATTACTACGGGCTTACGTCCGATCCTCTTCCTCGGGTGTCAATCCCAGCTTTCTCGCCTGATCGTAGGTGATCACATCCGGATTGTCTGACTGAAAGGGCTCGGCGCCGGCGGCCTGGTCCCAAAATTGATCGGCCTGTTTTCGGTCGAGCGCCCCAGCGTTGCCTTTGAGCATCTTTTCAAAATCACCCAGAGATGGCTCCTCGACGGGAGGCTCGACTTCTAGCGGAGCGACCACGGGGGAAGGCGCACTGGAGGGCTCATCCATCGCGTCACCGAGAACCATCGACGGCGCGGCGGTGCGTTCGAATACCCTGGCAAGCTCTGTCTGCGCGTTGAGCGTTTCTTCCACTGCCAGGGCGCTGCGCAGTCCGCTCTGATCGGCCTTGAGCAGCACCAGCAGGGCGCAGGTGCCGACCGGTGCGAGGATCAGGCTGGCGGTCTCACCGCGGATGAGCTGCGCGCTGGCCGGTGATTTTGACTGCAGCAGAGCTACCAGCCGTGCGGTGCCGGTCAGCGCGGCCGCCAGAGCCGGCGCCCAGCTTTCTTCGAAATTGATCCCGCCGAGATCACCGGCCTGGGCGATGATTTGACTGCGCTCGTTGGCCAGCAGCGCCACCTGCGCGCCCAAAGCCTGGCGCAGGTGGGTCAATATTCCCGCCAGGTCGGCTGCGCTGGCGTCCTCCTGCCTGGATTCCTCTCCCTGCACGGCGACCGGCAGCGGACCCCCGCCGCGCGTTCGTATCCCGAGCAGCTGGCAGGAAACCTCGAGGAATTCGGAGATCTGCAGCGGCTTGGGCATGAAGCGGTCTGCCTTCAGCTCGCGGGCCTTCTGTAAAATTCGGTCGTCGCTCATCCCGGTGATGAGGATGAAGCGCGTGTCTTTGTCGCGGGCGCGCAGTTTATCAATCAGCTCGAGCCCGGTCATGCCAGGCAGGCGGAAATCGACCACAATCAGTTGAACCGGCTGGCGTGAGGCTTCCAGCATGGCTTCTTCGGCGGAAGGGACTACGCGCACATCCAGGCCGGCTTCGAGTGATTCCAGCGCAAATCGCAGCATGCGCCCCAGTTCGAGCGCATCGTCCACGATCAAGACACGTTTTGCGGTCATACCCCGTTCCTCATTGGGTTGAATTATTAGCGGGAAACATCAAGGATCGCACCTTTGGAGGGGTGAAATGATTATAACAGAAACAGTCATTGGAAATTCGCCGCACGAAATTACAAAAATGATAAATGGGAAACCAGTACGGCCAAGTTATTCTCACCGGCAGCGGCCGGGTGTACGTTTGACGGCGCAGCGAAGGGCCAGGTTGAGTTGCTTTCACTGCCTCGAGCGACATCCGCCGTGCGGGTGCAGGCGCGAGGAGAAATCTACATTCCCACATTAAGATTTCTCGCTTCGCTCGAAATGACAACCTGACCCTATGACTCCCAAGCTATAACGCAAGGGAGAAAATGGACATATCCCCGGTTTCAATCATTGATCGATCAGCCTGCAGGGTAACCCTTGAGGTTGTCTGCCTGGCGCGTTGGGTTTCGCGGACGGGTACGGACCCGCCCCAACCACAAACGTAGGTCGACCTGCCTTCGCTCAGGGGCAATCCTCCCCATAATCGATCGCTTCCAGATTCCAGAAATCGCTGCGCGCGCTGCCGTCCACCTCATAGTTGCATAGGTCCGGGCGGGAAATCGACAGATGGATTTCATAATACAACGGTATCGACGGCAGCAGCTCGGCGTACAGGCGCTGTACCTGCAACTGGGCAGCTATCCCGGCCTGGTCAGGCTGCGGGCCGGACTGCAGCGCGGCCTGGCAGGCGCGGTCGTATCCCTCGTCGCTGAAGCCGGTGATGTTGGCCCCCAGCCAGCCGTTATCCGCCGCCGGGATTTGATCGCTGCTGTACAGGAAACAGGGCGAAGTGCGTCCCGACGCCCAGGAGAACTGGGCCAGATCGAAATTGCGGCCAAACAGCGGCCCGCCGGGGCCAGGGGCGAAGAGCTGCTCCAAACCCTGCGCCTGGATCTCGACCTGGATGCCGCAGCCGGCCAGTGAG
This sequence comes from Bellilinea sp., assembly GCA_034678705.1. Classification (GTDB taxonomy): domain Bacteria; phylum Chloroflexota; class Anaerolineae; order Anaerolineales; family Anaerolineaceae; genus Bellilinea. The sequence goes on along the minus strand of JAXDBP010000027.1, from coordinate 45,327 downwards.
TCAGCCAGGCGCTCGGCGCTGCCGCTGCCCATGCGGTCGGGGGTGGTCAGGTAGGTCACCTGCAGCGGGGCGCCGTCGAGCACGTTGGACGCGCCCAGCGCGGTGCGAGCGGTAGCCGGGTCGCCGTCAAGGTCGCGCCAGCCGGCCTCGTCCATCAGGCGCATCCCCTCCTCCGGGTTGTACGGCAGAGGCTGCAAATCAGCGGCGTAGAGCGGATGCCCTGGCGGGAAAAATCCTGCCGGGATCTGGCTGTGCCCGTAGAGCAGCTGGTCAATGATCAACTGGCGGTCCAGGCAGTAGGCGAACGCCTGGCGTACGCGCACGTCCGAGAAGAAATCCTGGCGGTAGCCGCTCCAGGGATTGTAACCATTGTCGTAGGCTGCCAGGCGCATGCCAAAGTCGAGGTGCGACCATTCCGGGCCGAGCGTGACATGCGTCTTCAGCTTGCCCTCTGATTCCAGCTCGGCAATCGTGTAGATCTGCTCCTCGAGAAGGGTACTCTGATCGACAATGTCACAGACGCCCTCGCTGAGCGCGGCGATGTTGTTATCCGCCTGCTCGCCGAGAAAATGGAAGGTGAGCCGGTCGAAGCGCGGCAGCCCCTCGCCTGCGCGGAAGTAGTTCGGATTGCTGCGCAGTCGCAGATACTCGGCCGGCTTCCACTCGTCGATGATGTACGCTCCCCAGCCGATCGGTCTGCGGGTCGAATCGTCGGCGCTGAGCAGTTCCGCGGCGCTGTAGCCGCTCCAGGCATGCTCCGGCAGGGGGATGAAAAAAGCGTCCTGATAGCTCTCCGGCTGATAGCCAGGCAGGCCGATCCATTCGATGGTGGTCTCGTCCACGGCACGATAACCGGCGGTGCGGTCGAGCAGGGTGCGCGAAACAGGCGTATCTGCATCGTTTGCCAGCTGATAGGAATAGAGGGAATCCGTCGCAGTCAGCGGCTGCCCGTCAGACCAGAGCATCCCGGCTTTTAAATGAAAGGTCAGCACAAGCTGGTCCATCACCAGCGGAGAGGTCCCGTCCCATTCCAGCGTGCACTCGTCCGATCTGCAGCCAGCCGGCCGCACGCGGGTACCCTGGTCCAGGTAAGCCAGGCTGCCGCCGGCAGCCACGATCTTCTGCCCGCGCGCCACGTTGACAGGCTGGTAGACCGCCCCGCCGTTGTCCTGATCGGGTATATTTTCCAGGATGACCGGGGTTTCAGTGTAATTCACCACTTCGATCGGCCCGTCGTAAATCGCCTCGAGCACGCTCCACATGGCGCGCGAAGCGCCGCCGTAAAGGTACAGGCTCTGCGGCTCTTGCCCGATGCAGATGTCCAGCTCTCGCGGCGGTTTGGGCGTGGCGCTCGGTTGCAGGGTCGGCGTCGGTGGCACGGATTCCTGCGGCAATGGTGTTTGGCCGGGGGTCGCGGTACAGGCGCTCAGTAAGATCAAAAAGAAGAGTATGGATAAGCCAGGGCTGTACAGCCGGTGGATGTGCATGGGGATCTCCTGAAAGGGATTCCTGTTGATTATAACCAATTCTATATAGCCTCTCAGGAAGAATTCAGGCGGTATGAATATCACCCCGAGGATACCTAAAATACGCAGGGCGTCATGGTCGAGATACACCGCTGAATCAACCCTGCGCCCCTGCGTGTCACACTATAGTCATTGAATGTGTGACCACAACCAACAGCCCCGCGCAATCACCGCGGGGCTGGATTTGAAACCACTATAACAGGAAAATTTATTGCGTGCCGCGCAGGCGCGGGTCGAGCGCATCGCGCAGACCGTCGCCGAGGAAGTTGAAAGCGAACATGGTGATCGCCAGCGCCAGCGCCGGGAACACCGCCTGGTTGGGATACGTCCGAATAACCGCGGAACCGGTGGAGATCATCGATCCCCAGGACGGCGTGGGTGGATTGACACCCAGACCGATGAAGGACAGGAAGGCTTCGGTCGAGATGTAACCCGGGATCGCCAAGGTTTCGGCCACCACCAGCGGGCCGATGATATTTGGCAGGATGTGGCGGAACATAATGCGCAAGTTGTTAGCGCCAATGGTGCGGGCCGCCTCGACAAACTCCTTCTCGCGGGTGGAGAGCACCTGACCGCGCGTCAGGCGGGCCATCGTCTCCCAGGCAGTGATGCCAATGCCGATGAAGATGAACAACATGCCGCCCAGCTTAGCATCAAGCTGGCTCATTGCGTAAGTGAACGTCCCCGGGTCCGGTCTGGCCAATGTGGATCGGAAGAAGGCCAGCAGGAGGATGATGAAGAGCAGCTGCGGGAAGGCGTACAGCACGTCGACAACGCGCATCATGACGTTGTCTGTATTCCCGCCAAAGAATCCGGAGATAGAACCGTAGATGACACCAATGATCAGACTGATCGAAGGTCCAATGAAGGCAACTAACAGTGAAACGCGAGCGCCGTAGATGATGCGGCTGAACAGGTCTCGTCCGGCATAGTCCGCCCCAAGAGGATAATCGTTATTCAATTGGGCATACGGCTTCATGGTGGGGAAGATGTTCAAAACCCACTGGGGTGCGCTGTTATTAGCGGTCAAATGTTGCTCGGCGTAATGCATGACCGCAAGCCGATTAGCAAAAACTGCCGCCAGGATCAGGATGATAATGATCGAACCGCCGATGACCGCCGCCCGGTTGCGAACCAACCGCCGTAAGGCATCTTTCCACAGGCTTTCCCGTTTCTGGGTTAGCGGCACTCCGCCTGCGGTCGTCTGAACATTGCTTAAGGATACTGGATTGGTCATATCAGCCTCATCAATCGTAGCGGATGCGAGGATCGAGGTAGGCGTACATCAGATCCACGATAAGATTGGCCACCACCAAAAAGACAGCATACAGCAGAATCGTACCCATGATGACGGGGTAATCGCGGTTAGTGATGCTGGTGATGAAATACTTACCCATGCCCGGGATTCCAAAGGTCAGCTCAGTAACAAAGGTCCCGGTGACCAGAGCGGCAAACATCGGCCCTAAAATGGTCACCACCGGGATGAGGGAATTCTTAAGGGCATGGCGCAGAATAACCAGGCGCTCGGCCAATCCCTTGGCGCGGGCTGTCCGGATATAGTCTTCTCGAATGACCTGCAGCAGGCTGGCGCGGGTCAGGCGGGCCAGGATGGCCGAACTGCCCAGACCGAGAGCAACCGCAGGCATGATCGCAAATTGGAAATAGTCCCAGCCAAGCTTGGTTGGCAGGAAGCCCAAATAATAAGGCGGTTTTGAGCCCCACCCAGTAGGTGGCAGCCATTTGAGAGTCACCCCAAAGATCCAGATCAACAGAGGACCCAGCACGATCACCGGCACTGAAACGCCGAAGATGGCGACGCTCATACTAACATAATCTGCAATTGTGTTCTGTTTCAGGGCAGCGGTGATCCCGAGTGGAATGCCAATGATCATGGCCACGGTTAATGCCATCAAACCCAATTGTATTGATATAGGCAATTGCTGGCGGAAGATGTCGTTCACCGTGCGGCTGCGGGAGCTGAAAGTGGGCCCAAAATTCATCCAGCGGATCCAGAATCCACCCAGATTGAGATTAATCAGATGGTCATCCGCCAGCGAGGAATTATCCGGCGGTGTGGTGGTGAATTTTGGCAGGAAGACATCGTAAAGGTACTGCCCGTACTGCACCATCAAGGGATCATCCAGATGGTAGCGTTCGTTCAGGTTTTTCATAATTTCTGGCGGCAGCGCTTTTTCACGGTCGAACGGGCCGCCCGGGACAGCATGCATCAAGCCAAAAGTAATGAAGGAAATGACCAACAATACCACGACCATGTAAATTAAACGTCGGGCAATGTATCGTCCCATCCATCCTCCAAAAATTGTTAGGTGGGTGAATGGGGCCGGGGTTGCCCTGCCCCATTCACCGATTTTTAGCTACTTAGGAATCTGTGGGATGGCCGCAAACCTTACGGTTTGGCGGACATATCGATATCCCACTTGTCGATCGATTCCTGGCCGCCGGAGCCGAAGGTGCGGGTGACGTACGGCTTGGTGGCGGTGTTGCGGGAGTACCAGTAGATCGGGATGACCACGGCATCTTCCCAGACAAGGATATTCTCAACTTCCGCGTAGAGATCGACGCGTTTGACCGGATCGAGCTCGCGGGCAGCTTCAAGTACCTTGTCCTCGAAGGTCTGGTTGTACCACATCAGTCCGCCGAGAGGAGCGCCACTGGCATCGGTCGGGTTCGAGGAACCACCGGCAGCCATAACTTCGCGGTCGTAGTTATTGGCGTCTGCGTAGTCAGGGCACCAACCCATGCGCCAGATCTGCGGGGTCTCAGGGCTCTTGACGGTCTCCAGGTAGACTTTCCATTCCTGGTTGACCAGCTTGACGTCGACGCCCAGGTGTTCCTTCCACATGGCCTGGATTGCTTCCGCAATCATCTGGTGGCCGGAGGAAGTGTTGAACATGAGAGTCAGGTCGAGGTCAGCGCGGGTGATACCCTTCTCGGTCAGGTATTCATCCAGAACTGCGTTGGCTTCTTCAGCGTTGAATTTCACCCCCAGATCGGGGTGAGATTCGAGCGTCGGGGCGCCAGCCAGACCGGGGCGAGCGAACCACTGCGCGGGAATCTGGCCGCCCTTGAGGACGTTGTCGATCAATGCCTGACGGTCGACGGACAGCGAGAGAGCGCGGCGGACGCGCACGTCATCGACGTACGGCGCGGTGGTGTTGAAGCCGTAGTAGTAGGAGCACAGATCAGGAGCAACTACCAGTTCCTGCGAGAGGACCGGATCTGACTTGACACGATCCAGCTGGGTCGAAGGCACAGCCGCTGCATCCAGATTGCCCGCTTCATATTCGGCGAAGGCGGGTTCCGCATCCAGCATGACCCAGGTGACTTCTTCGATGATGGGTTCGGGGGTCGAGGGGATGGCTTTCCAGAAGGGATTCTTGACGAGGGTTATCTCGGCGTCATGGATCCATTCCTTCAGGGCGTAGGGGCCGTAGGACTGGTTGAAACCGGTCTCGGTCCAGCGCTCACCGCGTGCCTCGTTGCAGTCATCGCCTTCGATGAGCCACTTGGGCTCGGCAGCCGCAACCCACATACCAGCGATGGCCGCATTGTAGGCAGCCGGATCGTTGAAGACGAGCTCGAGGGTCAGGGGATCGATGACCTTGACACCCACGGTGGTGGGATCATCCGTCACGCCGTTGTTGTAGTCGGCAGCGCCCTTGAGGGCGAAGGCCAGAACATAGGCGTACTGCGAAGCGGTCGCAGGATCCAGGGTGCGCAGGATGCCGTAGGCGAAATCGTCCGCGGTGACCGTGCGAGGGTTGCCTTCGCAATCCAGCACCTGAACGACCTCGGTGCCGTTGTATTTCACCCAGTAGATGTCGGGGCGGATGTGGAAGGTGTAGGTGATGCCGTCTTCGGCGATGTCCCAGGACTCGGCAATGCCGGGCTGCACTTCATTGGTCACTTCATCCTGGCGGGAGAGGCCCAGGTGGGTTTCCCAGATGATCTGGATGGAGGACGTATCGGTGCCCAGGGAGGGATCGAGCGTGGGGATGTCGCCAGGGCCCATGTTCAGGCGCAGGACTTTCGGCTCCGCCACTTCTTCAACAGGAGCCGGGGTTGCGGTCACAACTACTTCCTTGACCTCGCCCTCAACGACAACGGTCTGAATGATGGTTTCGGGGGTGGGTGCCGCCTGCTGGCAAGCTGTAAGGACCATGCTGGCCATTATCAATAGCGACACAAATACAAACAATTTGGAACGCATGTTTTTCTCCTCCTTCTAAGGATTTGTTGGTGGAAATTCGAAACCCGAATGGTTTCTCAAGGAATATAGATTGGTCGCGGTTGCCCTTCCATCACCTCCTTTCAAATATTTCCATATATTTTCTTAGTTTTCATGAGACCGAGGACAATCCCTAAACCATGTGACATGCAACCCAATGGTGCGGTTGTGCTTCGCGCCACTCAGGCTCTTTTTCTTTGCATATTTCGGCTGCCAGCGGGCAGCGCGTGCGGAAACGGCAGCCTGATGGGGGATTGATCGGAGAAGGAACGTCGCCGGTTAAAATGATACGTTTGCGTTTGGCCTCCACCACCGGATCCGGGATCGGCACCGCGGAGAGCAGCGCCTGCGAATAGGGGTGCAGCGGGTGGTTGTAGAGGTCATCGCGCGTGGCCAGCTCGACCACCTTGCCGAGGTACATCACCGCCACCCGGTCGCTGATGTGGCGCACCATCGACAGGTCATGGGCGATGAACAAATAGGTCAAACCCATCTGCGCCTGTAAATCTTCCAACAGGTTGACCACCTGGGCCTGGATGGATACATCCAGGGCCGAGATCGGCTCGTCGCAGATAATCAAGGCTGGCTCGAGCGCCAGAGCGCGGGCTACGCCAATACGCTGGCGCTGACCGCCGGAAAACTCATGCGGGTAGCGGTTGGTGTAGGCCGGATTCAACCCAACCAATTCGAGCAGATGCTCCACACGCGCCTGGGCATCCTTGCCTTTGGCAACGCCGTGGATGATGAGCGGCTCGCCGATGATTTCGCCCACAGTCATGCGCGGATTCAGGCTGGCGTAAGGGTCCTGGAATATCATCTGCATACGGCGGCGCATATGGCGCAGGTTCTCGCCCTTCTGCTTGACCAGATCGATGCCGTCGAACAGGACGCTGCCCGAAGTAGGCCGGTAAAGCTGCAGAATAGTGCGACCGGTGGTCGACTTACCGCAGCCTGATTCGCCCACCAGGCCGAGCGTTTCACCCTTGTAAATATCAAAAGAAACCCCGTCAACCGCATGCACTGCGCCAACCTGGCGCTGGACGATAATGCCGCGCATGATGGGAAAATGCTTGACCAGTTTATCGACGCGAAGGATGACTTCCGATGTTGCCATCACCGTTCTCTCCCAGTTTCAGGATCTACCCAGCAGGCAACCTGATGGTCCGGGCCAACCGGTATCAGGGGCGGGTTCTCGTTCCAGCAATGTTCAAGCGCAAAGTGACAGCGTGGCGCAAATGGGCAGTAATTCGGTTTTTCCAGCAGCACAGGGGGCAGTCCTTCGATTGAGACTAAGCGTCGATGGCCCGACTCATCCATGCGCGGCAGGCTGCCGAGCAGGCCAATGGTGTAGGGATGGGTCGGGTGAGCATATAATTCGCGCACTCCAGTGGATTCGATGATGTAACCGCCGTACATCACCGCGATCCGGTCAGCCATCCCGGCGATCACGCCGAGGTCGTGGGTGATCCAGATGATTGCCATGCCGAGATCATCGCGGAGGCGCTTGGTCAGTTCGACGATTTGGGCCTGGATGGTCACATCCAACGCAGTTGTCGGCTCGTCGGCGATCAAAACTTGCGGCGTACAGACAAGAGCCATGGCGATCATCACGCGCTGGCGCATGCCGCCCGAGAATTGGTGTGGATAGGCATTCAGGCGGTCCTTCGGGTTGGGGATGCCGACTTTGGAGAGCATCTCCACGACCCGGTCTTCGGACTGTTTGTGGTTCATCCCCATGTGGACTTCCAGCGGCTCAGAAACCTGCCGCCCGATGGTTAGCACCGGGTTAAAGGATGTCATCGGGTCCTGAAAGACCATGCTGATTTGCGATCCGCGCACGTGACGGATCTCGTCGTCAGTCATCTTCAGCAAATCTTTTCCCTGAAAAAAGGCGCTGCCAGCAGCGACTTTTCCAGGTGGTGAAGGGATCAGCCGGAGCATCGACATCACAGTGACGGACTTGCCGCAACCGGACTCGCCAACGATGCCCAGAGTTTCGCCTTCCTTCAGGTTGAAAGAGACGCCATTAACTGCGTGGACAATCCCTTCCCTTGTGCGGAATTGTGTTTCTAGGCCTTGCACATTAAGTAATTCGGACATGCAATTGACCTCTGATTTGAATCGGTTTTCATATTTGAGAGGGTGGGCTTGTGCGTCCTATTTTAAGCCTAAAAGTGATTTTACACAATAAACATAGGCATGTCAAACAGCACTGATAAAACTCATAAAAATGAGGGACAATAGTTATGTGTCAAATTATGAGGTTCTAACCATTAACGAACCAGCCAGCCCGGCAGAACTGTCCATTCATGCAATATTATAATCGGATTTTTTCGATTCACGCAATGGATTCCTGTCAATTGCGCATATCTAGACATCATTTTCTGCAGGATGTTTTTCTCGGGCAGCACATGACATATGACAGGTTCCCGGCTGCACAGCGGTTTGAACGCAAGAGTATAATGCCTGGAGATGCTGTTTCATAATGGTGAGACTATACTCGAAATTCATGTTCGTCCCGCTCTACCCCAGGACGCCCCAGCGATCGGGGAAGTGCTGTGCAGCACAGATTGGTTAACCCGTCTGATCGAAATCCCGCCAGACGAGCTGCAACGCTGGATGCTGCACACCCTGGATCGCTGCCTGGCCGACGACAGTCACCTGGTGCTCGTTGCGGAGACGGACAGGAATAAAATTCTCGGTTTTGTGTCTGTCCACTGGCTGCCGTATTTTCTCTTCAAAGGAAACGAAGGATACGTTTCCGAGTTATTCGTGCATGCCTCGGCCCGCGGCAGCGGCGTCGGCACCCGGCTAGTCGAAGCTGTGAAAGAGGAAGCCCGTAAGCGTGGCTGTCACCGCTTGATGCTGGTCAATTCTCGCGAGCGCCCTTCTTATCAGCGCGAGTTCTATAAGAAAAACGGCTGGCAAGAGCGGGAGAGCATGGCTAATTTTGTGTTCGAACTGTCCTAGCTGCATCAGCGGCGCGCCCCAGCGCGACCTCTAATCCTCTCCGAAACGCAGGCGCAGGTAAGAATCGTAACGCGCAGGATGGACGCGGCCCTGCTCGACTGCTGCTCGCACGGCGCAGCCTGGCTCATTCAGGTGGCTGCAATCGTTGAACTGGCAATGCTGTACCAGCTCGCGCAGTTCGGGGAAATAGCCGTCCAGTTCTTCTGGTTCGATATCCCACAAAGCCAGCGCGCGCATGCCCGGCATGTCGGCCACATAGCCGCCCGCCTCAAGCGGAAACATCTGCCGTATGATGGTGGTATGGCGCCCCTTTGAGGTAAGCGCGCTGACTTCACGCTCTGCCAGACCCAATTCGGGCTGGATCGCGTTCAGCAGGCTGGATTTGCCAACGCCTGAAGGCCCCGCCAGCGCCGATAGTCGACCGGCCAGCTGATCGCGGAGCCTATCGACACCCTGACCTGTTTTGGCGGATGCATAGTGAAGCGGATACCCAAGCGGCCGGTAGAGATCGAATTTCTCACGAGCAGACTCCAGACCGACCAGGTCGATCTTGTTGGCGACGACTACCGCCGGGATGCCCTGCTGCTCAGCGATCACGAGGAAGCGGTCGAGCATGCGCAGGTGCGGCTGCGGATTGGCGCAGGCGAAAACCAAAATCAATTGATCCGGGTTGGCCAGCAGCACCTGCTGGTACTCGCCTCGCGCACTGGGCGCTTTACGCACCAGCGCGCGGCAGCGCGGTTCGACCTTTTCAATTATCCCGCTTCCGTCCGCCAGCGGCACAATCCCAACCCGGTCGCCGAGCGCGACAAGGTCACTGCCGCCCGCGCCTTTCTTCAGCCGTCCGCGGATACGGCATATCAGGTCTCCCTGCTCTGTCTGAACCGTATAGAATCCGGATAATAAGCGGGTGACTCGTCCCCAGAGCAGGTGGTTATCCATATACTATGGTTCTGGGGTGGCGATTTCCTCTGGTTGGGGAGTATCCGTCACCAAAGGAGTGGGGGTACGGGTGATATAAAAGCTGGATTCCCAGCGGTACAGCGAAAGCGGCTTGCCGTAGTAATAAGCCTCGATCACCCGGCGGAAGATGGGAGCAGCGATATCCGAGCCCTCGCCGGCATTCTCGGCGATGACAGCTATGGCGATGTCGGGTAAATCCTCTCGGTTAGAGGCGGTGTAGCCGGCGAACCAGGCGTGCGGCTCGCCGCCCGGGTTGGTCGCTGTGCCAGTCTTGGCGAAGATCGGCATCTGCAATCCCAGCAGGCGGTGATAGGCAGTTCCGCGGTTATTGGTCACAACGCTGCGCATGGCGTCCTGGATGACCTTGAGATTCTCGGCGGATACGGGCAGCTTACCCATCTCCTCGACTTCGAAGGTATAGACCGGTTCTCCGTCCAGGGTTTCGATCGATTCGACCACCTGCGGCCGGTGGAGCGTGCCGCCGTTGCCGACCGCGGCGATAAAGTTGGCGACCTGCAGCGGGGTAACCAGCATCGCGCCCTGTCCGATCGCCATCTGAACCGCATCTTCACGGCTGCCGATATCGGGGATGCTGCCGCCGACCTCCTCGATCTGCTCGATGCCCGATGGCGAGCCGAGACCAAAGCCGCGCGCCATCTTGGCGATTTCCTGTTGGAAGCCGGTGTCATACATAACCAGCCCAATGTGATAAAACCACGGGTTGCACGAGCGCATCAGGCCTTCCGGCAGGGTCAGCTCGCCGCTGGCCGGTAACTCCTTTTCGAACGTCCAGTCATACATGACGATGCCGGGCAGCTCGGTGAAGGTTGAATCACAGTAATAGGAAGACTGGGAGGTGAAGATCCCGCTTTCCAACGCGGCAGCCATTGTGATGATCTTGAACACCGAGCCTAGCGGATATCCGCTTTGCGTGGCGCGGTTGATCAGCGGGGTTGTGTTTGCGTCGAACACATCGCCAAGCATCCAGCCGCTGTTGTAGTTTTTCGGATCGAACAGGTTCGGGTTGAAGGTCGGCGACGAGGCCATCGCCAGCACCCGCCCGGTGTCGCGCTCCAGGACAACGATCGCCCCGCGAAAGCCCTGGATGGCTCGCTGCGCCTGCACCTGCAGGTCTTTGTCGATGGTGGTGGTAATAGAGTAAGCCGGGGCAGAATCGCGCTGGCTCAGGCGGGTGATCACGCTGCCCTGCTGATCGACGACGTACAAAGAAGCTCCACGCTGCCCGGCCAGCTGTTCCTCGCCCCATTCTTCCAATCCGGCCACCCCGACGTATTCATCACCGCGGTAACCGCGCCGCTTATAGGCATCGAGCTGATCCTCAGGGATCAATTGAACATAACCGGTGACGTGCGGCGCAGCGCTGTCGAAATAGTAGCGCGTGTTGTAGGGGGTCATGATCAAGCCGCCCAATTCATTAAGAACGCTGGCGCGCCGCTCGACCGCCTGAGCTGAGGCATCCCCGACCGGGATATACCAATCGGGCTGGGCATATTCATACAGGGAACGGATGGCATCGGTATTCAGACCGGTCAGATTAGCCAGCTCGATCAGCAGGGTGCCCTCTGAGCCGTCCTCGATTTGACCAGGCACAATGCCAAGCGCCACCGCATCGCTTTGCGCGGCAAGCGCGCTGCCCTTTCGATCGTAGAGATTGCCGCGGGTGGGGATGGTGATGTCCATCGCCAGACGGTTGCCGCCGCGCAGCTCCGGCAGGATCATGCCGTCCTCCCACTGCACCTTCCACTGGCCGTCCTGCAGGCTCAGGGTCATTAAGGTTTCGCGGCTCACATCGCCAACCAGTATGGTGTCGTACTTGACGCGGTAAGCGACCTGCGCTTCGGTCGGACTCTTGACCAGCGATTGCAGAATTTCGTAATCCATGGCCTTCAAGCTCATCGTATTGGCGACCTCGCGGAGCTGCTTGACAAAATCCGCCTCGCCAACCGCGTCCCTGCTCAGCAGGGTCAGCCGGGAATACATGGCGTTGTAATTCTCAGCCTTCCAATCCTCCAGAAAAGCCTTGGCGGCTGTCTGAGCATCTGGCACGGCGGTGATGTTGACAACCGGATTGCGCAGCGTAGCCGAGGCTGACGGACTGTTGGGGGTGTTATCCGCTGGCGAACCACAACCCGCCAGAAGCGTAAGTATGAAAACCGCGGTAATGAAGGGGCGCAATTTCAACCCGGTGATCTCCTCAGGCGGGCCACGATCAGCCGGCCTGCTCGCCGCGCAGAACCGCATCCGAAATCGGGCAGTCATACCCGAGTTTTGCCTGACAGGTGCAGGGTACATCCGCTGGCGGTTCGTGACCCAGCTGACGCATACAGCGCACTACGTGACAGAGAGGCAGACCCATGACACTGGCAAAGCAGCCTTGAAAATTCTCTACTGGCTGAAATTTCCTGTGTTGAATTGCGTAAGCGCCGGCCTTATCGAACGGGTCGCCGCTGGCGATGTAACGCTCGATCTCTTCGTCGCTGTAATTGCGCATGGGCACCTCAGTCACGCAGAGATCCTTCAACATGCGCAGGTTTGGCGGGTCGTAGAGTGCCAGAGCAGTATAGACCTGGTGGCGGCGTCCGCGCAGCTGTTCGAGCATTCGGCGAGCCTCCTCATCTGAATCAGGTTTGCCGAGCAGCTCATCGCCGTCTACCACAACCGTATCCGCCGCCAGAAACGGTCCCACCACGCGCGTTCGGGCTGCCGCAACGCGCGCCTTGGCGTCCGCCAGGCGAAGTACATAATCCGCGGGAGGTTCGCCTTCGCGCCGGCGTTCGTCGATGTCGGCGGGGTAGGAAACGAACCTCCAGCCAGTCCAGGCAATCATTTTTTGCCTGCGGGGCGAGTTGGAAGCCAGAACGAAAATTGGATTTGACATATGGAGTGATTCTAACGTTCATTGGTGAGGATGGCAAGTCGGTTAATGCCCGGACAAGAGAAGAAAAATGGTCGGTTCTCCATCAAATCCGCCACCGTTGTCCACTAATCCGTCTTTTCATGCTAAGATAGTTCCATGCAGAGTGTGTTCCGTCCAAATCTGATCCTCTGGCTGTGGCGCAATCCGGCTGTGCCGGTTTTTCTCGCGCTGGCGGTGCTGCTGCTGCTCGTGGATAAATTCTCGATGCCCGCGATCGTGATCGCGTTCATCGTCTGTGCGGTCACCCTGCTCGCCCTCCAACGAGCAGGTCATAATTTCATATCCATCGACAACCGCCAGATCAGCGGACGGTTTCAGGGTCAGACCTTCAGAGTAATGTGGTGGGACATTCGCGCAGCCTGGCTGGACACCCACAGCGAGGACAACCCGGTGCTGATGCTTGGCACCGACCGCATCCTGTTCGCCATACCAACGCGCTATATGCCTGCAGCGACCATCTGGGAGATGACACAAGCGCGAGTGATTCCGGCGGCGCTGCACGAAACGGCTCGTCAGGAGCTGCCCTACTGGCAGCCGGTCAATCAGGCGAGCATTCCGGAGCTGGAAGAGCCGCTGGTGCTGCGCGGTCGTGCGCTGGAGAAAGTGATCGGCTGGGTTGGGCTGATTTTCTTCGACGGGCTGTTTCTGGCCTTCTACTCTGCGTTGAGCATCGGCCTGGCGTTGGTTTTAGCGGGCTTTATTTTGTTCAGCTGCGTCTATCTGCTGAGCGCTTATTACTCCTTGCAGGTCGGTCCGCTAGGCATCACCCACCAGATGGTTTTTGGACAATTTTTTATCGCCTGGGACGAGGTAAAGAGCGTTCACATCGCCCAGGACGGTTCGACGGTCCAATTCCAGGGGGGAGCGAAGCGAATTCTGGTCTATGGGCCGAAGACCTGGGGCAAAACCTCGCGCGAGGATGTGATGCAGTACATCGGGATACAACTGGAGGCGCGCCAGATCCACGTCAAGGTGGATCCCTGGGCAGGGCTTCGCATGGCTTTTTCCAACCGTGCGGCGCGCGTGAAGAATCCGGCGAGGGAAAGCAGCTGAAAGGCACAGACTTCGCCGTCGTGGAATACACAGATTAAGGTAAGCAAAATCGACGCTCATTAACGGACCTTCCCACAATGCTGTATCTCCTGCTGGTATCACTCATCTGGGCATTCTCCTTTGGACTGATCAAAGACCAGCTCGCCGGGCTGGACGCGAACTTCGTCGCCGCCGCCCGCCTGGTGATCTCGCTGCTGGTCTTCCTGCCCTTCCTGCGCCTGCGCGGCGTCCCGCGCGGGCTGCGTCTGCGCCTTCCGCTGACCGGCGCGGTGCAATACGGGCTGATGTACGTCGCCTACCTGTACGCTTTCCGCTACCTGCAGGCCTATGAGGTCGCTCTGTTCACCATTTTCACCCCGCTGTACGTCACGCTGACCAACGACATCTACCGCCGCCGGCTGCACGGTTTGAGCCTGCTGGCGACGTTAATCGCCGTCGCCGGCACGGCGGTGGTCAAGCAGGCCGATCTGTTACGCCCAGAGCTGCTGACCGGCTTTCTGATCGTTCAGGCCAGCAACCTGTGCTTTGCCTTTGGGCAGGTGTACTACAAGGAGTTGCTGCGAAATTCCGCCGGGTTTTCAGACCTCTCGGTGTTCGGGCTGCTCTACCTTGGCGGTGCGCTGACCGCCGGTCTGCCGGCGGTCTTCACCACCCCCTGGGGTGGATTTCGGCTGGACGCAACCCAACTGCTCACTCTGCTCTACCTCGGCGCGGTCGCCTCTGGACTGGGCTTCTTTTTATGGAACGTCGGCGCGCGCAAGGTCAACGCCGGCACGCTGGCGATCTTCAACGATCTAAAAATCCCGCTGGCTGTGGCGGTATCGCTCATCTTTTTTGGAGAAAAGGCGGATCTGAGCAGCCTGCTGGCCGGCGGCGCGATCGTCCTGGCGGCGCTGGCGCTGAACGAGTGGGGCGCGCGGCGGGCAGCGCGTTCAGTCAGCAGCGGGGCTGGATAACAGGCGGGTTAAAGGCGGTTCGATCGACGGCCAAAGTGACCTTTGCCCGCCCAACAAACCGCCTTGTCATTTCGAGCGAGGCGAGAAATCATTGTGTTTCCCCAGTCTACGCCGACCCTTCGACAGGCTCAGGGATCGGCGCAGGGTTCTGCCGTTTCGAGCAATGCAAAAAAGCCCTATCAGAAGTCGCGGCGTGCAGGGATGCCCGCCCAACAAACCGCCCTGTCATTTCGAGCGAAGCGAGAAATCTTTGTGTTTCCCAAGGCGCGGCGGGCAGGGATGCCCGCCCTACAAACCGCTTTGTCATTTCGAGCAAAGCGAGAAATCTTTGTGTTTCCCAAGTCTACGCCGACCCTTCGACAGGCTCAGGGATCGGCGCAGGGTTCTGCCGTTTCGAGCAATGCAAAAAAAGCCCCATCAGAAGTCGCGGCGGCCAGGGATGCCCGCCCTACGAACCGCTACAAACCGCTTCACTGGCTATTCCACTCAAATCCATCTATAATTACTGCTACAACCGGGGGAAAGCGGGCCCGCTAATTGCAACGATCTGCCTGATGATCCCGCCTGAGGTTCGCTAAGCCGGTTGACTTAATTAAATGAAACTTCGCTGGACGATCGTTGGATTGATCTTACTCACGCTGCTCGGTCTGGTGGCAGTGGTATCTCTTACGCTGCAGTCCAACCTCGGGCCGCTATTCCACGAACAGGAACAAAACTTCGCTCAGATCACCCTCAGCCAGGTTCAGCGCTTGATCGATGAGCGCTACAACCTGCTGGCAAACACCGCCGCCAGCCTGGCGCACAGCGATTCCAGCTACGCCAGCCTGCAGGCTGACTCTACCCCTGTTTCCACCGGCGATTTCAATCCGGCGCGCTTCCGCGAGCTCGAGGTGAGTCTGATGGCGCTGGTCGACCTGGACGGCAACCTGGTTCACGCCTACGCCTACGACCTGACGCAGTCGCAGGAGATCCCCTTGCCCGAGGAAATTCTGCCCCGCCTGCAGCCCGGGGATGCACTGCTGCGCCTGCCTGAAGATCGCGAAACCATCCGCGGACTGCTGCGCACCCAGTCGGGTCCGCTTCTGCTCGCCTCGGCGCCTGTACTGCGCAGCGACGGCAGCGGCCCTGCCCTGGGGACGCTGCTGGTCGGGCGCTTTCTGGACGCCGAGGAGCTGCAGCGCATCTCCAAGCTGGCCCGCCTGCCGCTTTCGCTGGTCGATTACAATCAGGCGCTGACCTCACCTGGTTTCGCCGATTCCGCCAGCGCTCTCAGCGCTGCCAGCCCCAGCCTGCTGCTGCCGATGAGCGAAACCGAAATGTCCGCCTTCCAGCTGCTCAGCGACCTCTACGAGCAGCCAGCCTACATCCTGAGGGTGACCCTCAGCCGCACGGTCGCACGCAACAGCCAGTTAGTGCTCAATTTCCTCCTGATCACCCTGGCTGCCAGTGTCTTCCTGTTTGGCGTGATCACCATCCTCTCCGTCGACCGGCTGGTGCTGGCGCCGCTGCACCACCTGGGGCGGCAGGTAGCCCAGATAGGCCGGCGCGGCGACCTCTCCGAACGAGTCAGCATCACCGGGCGCGATGAGCTTGGCCGCCTGGGCGCGGACATCAACCAGATGCTTGCGGACCTGCAGCAGTCGCAGCGCAGCCGTCAGGAGAGCGAGGAGCGCTTCGGCCGGCTGGTCGAGTCCATGGATGACATGGTCTTTACCTTGGATGAACGCATCACCCAGATTAATCTTTACGGCGACAAAGCCCGCAAGCTCGGCTTGCCCGAGGCAATCCCCCTGCCCGGCAGCCTGGATGCCGCGGATATAACCCCGCAAACAGCGGATGACTACGGTATCGCGCTCAACATTACAGCCGAAACCCTGCGCAATCACATCGAGGCGCTGCGTCTGGCTCTGGCCGGTCAACACCTGGCTTACGAATGGAGCGCCAGCGTAGGCGGGGAGGAACTCAATTTTCAGTCCGTGCTCTCGCCGGTGACCGATGATGCGGGCAGGATGGCCGGGGTGGTCGGCGTCACGCGCGACATCAGCGGGCTGAAGTCGTTGGAAAACACCCTGCGCCAGCGCGTGCGCGATTTGAATGCGCTTAACGATGTCATGCGCGCATTTCTATCGCAACTGGATGCGCACAACATCTTCCATGAGAGCTGCCGGCTGCTGGTCGAGCATTTCGACGTCGATGCAGCCTGGCTCGGCATCCTCCGCGAGGACGACCTGATTCTGCGCCCGGCAGCATCCGAAGGATTGGACGCTTCGAAACTGCCGCCGCTGATCACCCAGGGTAAAACTGCGCAAATCCAACACCCGGCCATGCTGGCTTTGCTGGAAAAAGAACCCCTCGTCCTTGGTAAATCCACCCGGCGCGGCGAAAAGATTTGGGCAACGCTTGCACCCGCCGAGCGCAACTTCGACTGGCTGCTGGCCCTGCCGGTTACGGTCGGCGAGTCACGCATGGCGCTGACCATCTTCAGCCGCCAGCAGAGCGCATTCCTGCCCAGCGCCATCCAGCTCTTCGAAGCCTTTGCCAATCTGATGGCCATCGCCCTCAACAACGCGGACCTGTTCAACCAGGTGCGCGCTGACCAGGCCCGTTTGCAGTCGCTCTCTCAACGTCTGGTGGAAATCCAGGAGGAAGAGCGCCGCGAGATTGCCCTGGAGCTGCACGATGAGGTCGGTCAGTTGCTGACCGGGTTGAAGATCAAGCTGGACGCCGCTGGCAGCATTCCTCCAAACAATCTGCCCGCTCACCTGGAAGGCGCCCGCCAGCTTGCGGAGGATCTGATCAAGAAGGTGCGCAGCCTGTCGCTCGACTTGCGTCCGAGCATGCTGGATGATCTGGGCCTGCTGCCGGCCTTCCTCTGGCACTTCGACCGGTATACCAGTCTGACCGGTATCCAGGTCCATTTTGTCCAAAATGGCATCGACAGGCAGCGCTTTCCGCCCAATCTCGAAACCACTGCCTACCGGATCGTCCAGGAGGGTCTGACCAACATCGCCCGCCACGCCAGGGTGAACGAAGCTACTGTGCGGGTTTTGTACCAGGATCAGGTCCTGACCATCCAAATCGAAGACCGCGGCGCCGGCTTCAACGCCGATGAGACGCTGGAGAAAGGACAGTCGCGCGGGCTGCTGGGCATGCGCGAGCGGGTTGCATTTGTCGGCGGATCGTTTACAATTGATTCTGTGCCCGGGTGGGGCACATTACTGGTGGTGGAATTGCCTGTTCCTCAGCAAGAAAGCGAAGGAGTGACCGATGATCAAGATCCTGTTGGCGGATGACCATATCGTGGTCCGCCAGGGGCTGCGCTCACTGATCGACTCACAGGCCGATTTGAAGGTGGTCGGTGAAGCCAGCGACGGTCAGGAAACGATCCAATTGGTGCAGGAGCTCAAGCCCGACGTGCTCGTGCTGGATTTGATGATGCCGGGGTTGAACGGCCTGGAGATCACCCGCCAGGTGTGGCGATCGACCAAGGTGTTGATCCTGTCGATGCACGCCAACGAAGCCTACGTGATCGAGGCGCTGAAGAAGGGCGCATTGGGTTATCTGCTCAAAGACACCACCGCGATCGAGCTGACCCAGGCAATCCGCATGGTTGCTGCCGGCCAGCGCTACCTGAGCGCGCCTTTTTCTGAACGGGCGATCTCGGCATACGTCGAACGCGCCAGGACCGGTTCGCTAGATCCCTACGACGCGCTGACCAGCCGCGAACGTGAGGTCCTGCAGCTGGTCGCCGAGGGTTACTCGACGCTCGAGATTTCTCAGAGGTTGTCGATCAGCACGCGTACGGTCGAGGCGCACCGCGCCAACCTGAACCGCAAGCTGGATATCCATTCGCACGCCGATTTGATCCGCTTTGCGATCAAGAAGGGCCTGCTGCCAATGGAAAAATAAGCCGGGGGAAAAGCAAACTGAAATACTGAGCTTGTCGCAATCAGCAAATAACAACCAGATAAATACCAGAAAAATACGTATTTAATATTTTAAAAAATAAGTAGTTATACGTATAGACTTTACAGGGTAAATGTTATATTCTTTGAGTGTAAATATTCCCAGAAAATTACCAAAATCATACTTTTTAGCGACCAATCATGGGCGCCTGGCAGCCGCAACCTGGACTGAATCGTGCAACAACAAGTCAATACACTCAGCAAGGGACGCTGGTCGCCTGACGGGCGCCTCTCGACCCAATGCGGAAGACAGCTGGCCTCTAGAGGACGAGATGAAGAAAATGAAGAAATTGCTCAATCACCGACGTACTGGCGAACACCGCCGCGGGCAGGGCATGGTCGAATTCGCCCTGGCCATTCCCGTATTTTTGATGATTGTCTTAGGCATCATCGAATTCGGGCGCATGTTTTTAATGTACACCTCAGTGTTTGCCGGCGCGCGGGAGGGCGCCCGCTACGGCGCCGCGGTCAAAACTGTATGCGACTCAACCGGCCTGCAAGATGCGGTCAGGCGAGCAGGGTTCTTTGCCGGGGATCTCGATATAGCCATCCAGTACGACGACGGCTACGGAAATGTAAAGGCCTGCGAAGATACGGTTCTTGGCGACCGGGTGAACGTCACGGCCTCCATTGACTTTGAATCCATCACGGGCGTCATCCCGGATCTCACCCTCCATTCCACCGCCAGACGCACGATTTTAAAGCGCGTCTTCCTGGAATGGACGCTGCAGCCGACCAGCGCCAATGCCGGCGCGATACCGCCCACGGCCATGCCGGGGGGAGGCGGCGGGGCCACCAACACACCCAAACCGCCAACCGATACGCCTGATCCGGACGCCACCTCTACCCGCACCCCAACGATCACGCGAACCCCGACGATTACACAGACCCCGACGATCACGCACACCCCGACCATCACCTTTACGCCCGAGCCGCCTGAATGCGAGAGCGGATCCTGGCAGGTCGGTATGACTACAACAACCGAGTATTACGACCTAAAAATCACCAATTCTACACCGTACATCAATACCCTGACTCAGGTTTCGATTAGCTGGAGTACCAGCGGAAACCGAGTGTTGTCCCGCATCGAGTTCCAACCGGTCGGCGGCAACTTCGCCACCAAGTGGACGGGACCAGACACCGACGGATCTCTGCAATGGTTTCCCGATCCGGTGCTGCAGCTAAATCCCGGCGATTCCTACCTCCGGTTTGTCTTCTCGAAACAAAACGTCACAATCAATGACATCACGCTCAACATCAGCTATCCAAACGGCTACAGCTGCACCCTGAATTACCCGTAACCGGCAGGTCAACGATGAACAAATCGACAATCGCTAAAAACGAAAAAGGTCAAAGCCTGCTCGAGCTGGCACTGGTGCTGGTCTTCCTGCTGATCCTGCTGGCGGGCGTGGTCGACCTGGGGCGGATCATGTATGAATATCTGACCATGCGCGATGCCGCCCAGGAGGGCGCCGGCTACGGCGCGGTCTTCCCCAATGACTGCGATCACGTCGTTGACCGGGTGATGCAAAACCTGCCGGACAACAACTACACCGTTTCCATCGATGTGGATGGAATAGACTGCGCTTCTGCGGTTGCCAACGATTATGCCGCCGGGAAAACAGCGCCGGATTACGGCTGTGCCGGAAAAACCGTGACGGTCATGATCGATCACACGACTCAAATCACCATGCCTTTGATCAGTGCCTTCACGGGCACCGCTATTCCTCTGCACGTTGCTATCGAAGACCGGATTGTCCGGCCCGCTTGTTATGCTTATCCATAAGCTGGAGGTTATTATGACCCAATCAAATTCTTCTGAAAAAGGACAAATCCTGATTATGCTCGTCCTTGTCGTCATCGGCCTGCTCGGCTTCACCGCCCTGGCGATCGACGGCGGGATGATCTTCGCCGACCGGCGCTACACCCAGAGCGCGGCCGATGCTGCCAGCCTGGCCGGCGCTGGGGCTGCCGCGGAAGTCGTTCAAGAGAACGACGTCGGTCCTGTGTCGTGGAACTGCGGCAGCGGCGCCCTGCAGAGCAGCATAAGCGCCGCGATCAGCGCCGCGATTGCCAGCGCGGGCTTTAACGATTATGTGATTGCATATGACAATGCCCTGGGCAACCCGGGCCACGACCACGGAGTAAAGGTCACCTGCAACAACAGCGGCGAATACCTCGACGTTGAGGTCATGCTCTCCAGAGTAACCAACACCTCATTTGCCCACCTGTTCACCGGCGGAGTGATGCGTAATACGGTTCATTCGATTACGCGGGTTAAACCACAGATCAAGGCCGGCAACGGCGCCACAATCGTGGGAATGGGCATGGAATGTGAAAAACAGGAAGGCGGCGGCGTTCATTTTGACTCCGGTTCACTGGTGACCGTGCTCAGCGGCGGCGGCGTCTATTCCAACGACTGCGTGACGATGAAAAACAATGCCGATGTGACCGTCACCGGCGGGAACGTCACCTGCCATGTGGGCACTACCTGTGAAACCGAAAACATGAACATGGACGGTCCTACATATATGGATCCCGGCTATCATCCCTTGACCGGCGAGGAGCTGGTCGACCTCGACGCCTTTGACGCAAGTTGTGATGCTCTCCCCAATCACGGGTCATCAAATGGCAGCAGCGGCACCATCGAACCGGGGAGATACACGACCTGGACTTTCAATGACCCTGTGCATCTCAATCCCGGATTGTATTGCGTCACCGGTACGGTCAAAATGAACGCCGGCGGAGAAATTGACGGCACGGGGATCACCATCTACTACACCGGCACGGATCTGACCATTAACGGCCATGCGGAGTCTGAGTTATCTGCACCGAATAGCGAGGGTGGGGTATCGCCAACGAACGGCGCGATTGAAGACGTGCTGCTGTACGTCCCGCTGACGGTCAACGCTGACATCAAGATCAACGGTAACGCGGGTAACGTGTTTGGCGGCACACTGTGGGCGCCCGCGAGCTACTATAAAATTACCGGCACGTCCGACAGCACCAATCCAACCACCATGGGCGTTTCGCTGGTCGGTCAGACCGTCTGGATTTCGGGCACGTCCTACCTGAACCTTGAATACAACGAAGACAAGGACGCCGGCTGGCCCGCCTACCTGCAGCTGCACGAGTAGCCCACCGCCAACAGGAACGTCAAGAGCCAGGCAAGCCTGGCTCTTTTTATTTCCCTGCCTAACGGCGGATCGTCCAGAAGGTATAATTGTTTAAACAAGATTCAGGTGGTCGTCATTTATAAACAGAAAAACTGGAATTCAGTATTGTTTGGATATACAAATAAGTGCCAATACGGATGGTATGATGAAATTGCATAAGGTATTCTTGCAGCTAGGGAGCTCTGGATTGCTTTCATCAACTTCGCGTTGCTGAAAGTGATGTCATTGGTTTATGGAGACAGAGGTGACCGATGAAATTTAATCTATTCGATAAACGGACGAGTGACCGGCGCCGCGGTCAGGGCATGCTCGAATTTGCCCTGGCCGTCCCGGTTTTTTTGCTGCTGCTCCTGGGAATCATCGAGTTCGGGCGCATGTTTTTGATGTACACCTCGGTCTTCGCCGCCGCGCGCGAAGGGGCCCGCTACGGCGCAGCGGTCGAGACATTATGCGACCCGAACGGTTTGCAGGCAGCGTCCAGGCGGGCCGGTTTTTTCGCGGGCAACATGGATGTCGCCATCCAGTACGACGACGGCTACGGTAACCTGTTAGCCTGCGAGGATACGGTACTCGGCGATCGGGTGAACGTCACAGCTTCCATTGACTTTGAATCCATCACGGGGGTCATCCCGGATCTTACCCTCCATTCCACCGCCAGACGCACCATTATCAAGCGTGTCTTTCTGGAGTGGACCTTACAGCCGACCAGCGCCAATGCCGGCGCGATACCGCCCACGGCCACCTTTGGACCGCCGCCAAATACAGCGACTCCAACCAATACCCCGGACCCGGATGCCACATCTACCCGCACCCCGACGATCACCCAAACGCCAACCATCACCTTTACCCCCGAGCCGCCTGAATGCGAGAGCGGATCCTGGACAGTTGGCATGACCACAACAACGGAGATTTATGATCTATCGATCGAAAATAAGACGCCGTATGTTAACACCCTGACCCAGGTATCCATCAGCTGGAGCACAAGTGGTGAACGAAACTTGCTTCACATTGAGTTCCAACCAGTCGGCGGGACCTTCGCCACAAAATGGACAGGACCTGATTCCGATGGATATCTGCTTTGGTATCCCGATCCGGTGCTGCAACTTAATCCTGGGATATCCTACCTGCGGTTCGTTTTTCAGAAGAAGAATGTGGAAATCTCGGACATCACCCTCAATATCAGTTACCCCAACGGCTACAATTGCCAGTTGAATTACCCCTAACCCGCGAGGCTGACGATGAACAGGCAAAAGAAATTACAATCTGAAAAAGGTCAAAGCCTGCTCGAGCTGGCGCTGGTGCTGGTCTTCCTGCTGATCCTGCTGGCGGGCGTGATCGACCTCGGCCGGATGATGTATGAATATCTGACCATGCGCGACGCCGCCCAGGAGGGCGCCGGCTACGCCGCGGTCTTCCCCAACGACTGCAATCACGTCGTTGACCGGGTGATGCAAAACCTGCCGGACAACAACTACACCGTTTCCATCGATGTGGATGGAATAGACTGCGCTTCTGCAGTTGCCAACGATTATGCCGCCGGGAAAACAGCGCCGGATTACGGCTGCGCCGGAAAAACCGTGACGGTCATGATCGACCACACGACCCAAATCACCATGCCTTTGATCAGTGCCTTCACGGGCACCTCTATTCCTATGCACGTTGCTATCGAAGACCGAATTGTCAGACCGGCGTGCGCGCCGTAAATTGGAGGTTATTATGAAGAGAATACATTCATCCGAACGAGGGCAAATCCTGATCTTACTGGTGCTGGTCGTCATCGGCTTGCTCGGCTTCACCGCCCTGGCGATCGACGGTGGCATGATCTTCGCCGACCGGCGCTACACCCAGAGCGCGGCCGATGCTGCCAGCCTGGCCGGCGCAGGCGCTGCCGCAGAAATCGTTCAAGCGAACGACGTCGGCCCGGTTTCGTGGGATTGCAGCAGTGGCGCCCTGCAGAGCAGCGTCAGCGCTGCGGTCAATGCCGCAATTGCCAGCGCGGGCGTCAATGATTATGTAATCACTAACGAAGCCCAGCTTGGAACGACGGGGTATGATCATGGCGTTAAAGTGACCTGTTATGACAGTGGTGAACACATCGATGTTGAAGTGATGTTGTCCAGAGTGACGAGCACATCTTTTGTGCACCTTTTTACCGGTGGAGAGATGCGCAATACTGTTTATTCAAAAACACAGGTCAAGCCGCAGGTCAAGGCCGGCAACGGCGCCACAATTGTGGGAATGGGCAAGACATGCCAAAAGCAGGGCGGCGGCGGCGTGCATTTTGACTCCGGCTCGCTGGTAACCGTACTCACCGGCGGGGGCGTCTACTCCAATGATTGCGTGGCGACGAAAAACAATGCCGATGTGACCGTCACCGGCGGGGATATCACCTGCCATGTGGGCACCCAGTGTGATGCTGATAATATCGACTTAACAGACGGCAGTGTAATGATCGATTCTGGATATCACCCCCTGACCGGCGAGGAGCTGATCGACCTCGCCAGCCTGAATGCAGCCTGTGCTGACTTAGACGATTTAGGGTCTTCCAATGGCGGCGGCGGTACCATCGGTCCGGGTAGATATACGAGCTGGACCTTCCAGGATCCGGTGGAGCTTACCCCGGGATTGTACTGCGTGACCGGCACAGTCAAGATGAATGCGGGCGGAGAGATCTTTGGTACAGGGATCACCATCTACTACACCGGCACAGACCTGACCATTAACGGCCATTCGGAGTCTGTGTTAGCTGCGCCGAATAGCGAGGGTGGTACACCGCCGACCAACGGCGCGATTGAAGACGTGCTGCTGTACGTCCCGCTGACGATCAGCGCCGATATTAAAATTAATGGAAATTCGGGTAATGAGTTTGGCGGTACCTTGTGGGCGCCCGCAAGCTCCTTCCAAATTACCGGCACGTCCGACAGCACCAACCCGACCACCATGGGCGTTTCGCTCGTTGGCCAGGCCGTCTGGGTATCGGGTACATCCTACATCAATCTCGAGTACGATGAAGACAAAGATGCCGGCTGGCCGGCATACCTGCAGGTTCAAAAGTAGCTTTGTCTTATTATGTGGTTTTCAAGAGCCGGCTTTGACCGGCTCTTTATTTTCGCCATCCAGAACCCGAGTTTTTTCAGGAAATTGATCACGAATTATCCATCCAATCCTCCATTGACGTCCTTATGGATATGGAATACGCTTATTGGAGCAATCCTTTCCCCTACCTTTTACCCGAGGAGCGAGAAATGACCCAGACAACCGATAACCTGAAAGCCGCCTTCGCTGGCGAATCGCAGGCCAGCCGCAAGTACCTAGCCTTTGCCCAAAAAGCCGATCAGGAAGGCCACCCGCAGATCGCGCGCATGTTCCGCGCCGCTGCCCAGGCCGAGACGGTCCACGCCGCCGCCCACCTGCGCGCGCTCGGCGGCATCGGCTCGACCGCCGAGAACCTGCAGGCAGCCATCGCCGGCGAGAACTACGAGGTAACCAGCATGTATCCGCCCTTCATCGCTGCCGCCGGCGAGGAGGGCAACAAGCCAGCGGCAACCAGCTTTACCCGCGCCTGGGAAGTCGAGAAGATCCATGAGGAGCTCTACCGCGGCCTGCTGGCGCTGCTCGAGGAAGGCAAAGCCGAAGAAGAGCTGTATGATTACTACGTCTGCCCGGTCTGCGGGCACACCCATCCGCGCAGCGCGCCGGAGAAGTGCCCGGTCTGCGGCGCGCCCGGCAGCCGGTTCGAGCGGATTGCTTAGCAGCGCTCATTCCCAGTGAGGTTTTGCCTGAACCACCCTGCGATCCACAAAAATAAATCCTGAAAATCACAAAATGGCAGCCGGCGAGCTGCCATTTTCTCATTGTCCTTTGCGGACGGATTGTCCATCGGATGGGCGGACGGGACGTCCGCGCTCCCAGTGTCGTCGGGGCGTGCGCGCTCCCAGTCACGCACGGGCGGACGAGACGTCCGCGCTCCCAGTAGGGGCAATTCATGAATTGCCCCTACGTTTCGTGTCGCCGAGAGCCGTAGGCGATGGGCAGGGACTGTTGGGGGATCCTCGTGAGCGGACGGGACGTCCGCGCTCCCGGTTTAATCCGACCTGGCGGCGGCGAAAATCCGCACCCCTCCGTGCACCTCTGTCAGCGACCTCACCTGACCCATGACATCTGTCGCTTAACACCTGGTCCACCCTTCCGGGAACTTTTAACGTCTTTTTTACGTATATATAGTACAAAACAGGTAACCGGATCGATCAGCCGGAGGCAGTCTAGACAATTCTTAACAGATTCATAAAGATTAAATGAGAATCTGAACTGTATAATGTACATAGAAAACTTGCACTAAGTAAGGGGGCTCCACAGCAATAAGATTATTGATAACCTTACTGTCAAGGGTCCCCAATCGAAGTTGCAAGTAACCTCTGGCTGGTCGCCACTAAATTGCGTATAGAGGGTTAATGATAGCAGACCTCTAGACAAACGTAACTTACCGGTTCCTTCAGGAAGAGGAGGTAGAAATGGCAACAGTGGTATATCTGGTCGTGGCAGCCGTTGGAGTCGTCTTCATCGCACTTAGTCTGGCAAATATGGAACCCTCTGACCACTAAATGATGAAGCCTGACATGCAATCCAACACCCAGTGCCAATCGGTCTCAGCCGAACGCGAGAGTCGCCCTGCTCAGCGTGAGGATACTTTTCTGTACCTGTAACCGGGTGCTTGCACCCGGATCACGGGTGCTGTCGGATTCTTCCTGAAGCCGTCTCCCGGGAGCTAAACCCTCCCGGGAGAATTTTTTTCTCCGTTTGCACTAAAATGAATACAAGCTTCATGCTGGTGGAGGTCAAATGGACGCTGACTTGCTTGCCATGGAGATTGCCGCCAGGCTGGGCAGCCTGCCCGGGGTAGCGGCGGTGGTGATCGGCGGCTCGCGCGGGCGCGGCTCGCACCGCCCTGCTTCCGACCTCGACCTGGGCATCTACTACCACCCCGACGAACCGCTCGACATTCCCCTGCTTGACTGCCTGGCTGCCTCTCTGGACGACGAGCGCCGCGCCGGTCTGCTGACCCAGCCCGGCGGCTGGGGGCCGTGGGTTAACGGCGGCGGCTGGCTGAAAATCCACGGGCTGGCGGTCGATTTTCTCTACCGCGACCTGACCCGTGTCGCGCAGGTGATCGAGGACAGCCGGCGGGGCGTGATCTCCATGCATTACCAGCCCGGGCACCCGCACGGCTTTCCCAGCTACATCTACATGAGCGAGGCGGCCACCTGCCGGGTGCTGCACGATCCACGCGGGGCATTAGCCGCGCTGCGCGAGAAGACCGACCCCTACCCGCCGGCCCTATGCCAGGCGGTCATCGACGCCTTCTTCTGGGAGAGTGATTTCAGCCTGCAGATTGCGCGCAAGGGCGCTGCCCAGGGCGACTGCGCCTACGTCGCCGGCTGCTGCTTCCGCGCCCTGAGCTGCCTGCTGCAGACGCTCTTCGCTCTCAACCGCGTCTACTGGCTGAACGAGAAGGGCGCGCTGGCGCTGGCTGACCGATTCGAGCTGCGCCCTCCGCACCTGCGCCAGCAGGTCGAGGTGGCCTTTTCCACCCTCAGCGGCGATTCGCGCGATCTCGAAACGGCCGTGGAACGGATGAGCGAGCTGGTTCGCGCGGTACAGTCATTGGTCGAGGGTTGTTAAACCATCCACAGGGCTTGCAATCTGGGCACGGGATCATTACAATTGCATGAACCTGGCGGGCGGGACCAAAAGCGCCCAGGCCAGGAGAATCCGTTTTCAAGAAAGTATGCCATGGTACAGTCCGCTTTCGATGAATTGAAATGGCGCGGGATGATCTACGACCATACCGAGGGCGCCGCCAGCCTGCTCGCCAGCCAGAAAGTCGCCATCTACAACGGCTTCGACGCCAGCGCCGACAGCCTGCACATCGGTCACCTCGTGCCGCTGCTCGCTCTGGCACGCCTGCAGCGCTTCGGGCACCACCCCATCGCCCTGGCCGGCGGCGGAACCAGCATGATCGGCGACCCGAGCGGCAAGAGCGCCGAACGCGTGTTGATGACCCGCCAGATGATCGAAGCCAACATCGCCGTGATCAAAGGTCAACTGGCGCACTTCCTCGACTTCGAGGTCAAATCGAATCCGGCGCGGGTGATGAACAATGCCGACTGGCTGCTGGAGCTGAACCTGGTCGATTTTCTGCGCGACATCGGCAAGCACTTTACCGTCAATTACATGATCACCAAGGAGTCGGTGCGCACCCGCCTGGAGCGCGAGGACGGCATCTCCTTCACCGAATTCAGCTACATGCTGCTTCAATCCTACGACTTCCTTCACTTATACCAGGCGGAAAACTGCCTGATGCAGACCGGCGGCTCGGACCAGTGGGGCAACATCACCGCGGGCGTCGAGCTGATCCGCCGGGTGACGGGCGGTTCGGCGCATGCCATGGTCTACCCGCTGATCACCAAGGCCGACGGAAGCAAGTTCGGCAAGACGGAAGCCGGCACTGTCTGGCTCGATCCCGCGCGCACCTCGCCCTACCGCCTGTACCAGTACTTCTTCAATACCGACGACCGCGACATTGTCCACTATCTCAAGGTGTTCACCTTCCTGACCCAGGCGGAAATTCAGGAGCTGGAAGCCTCCATGCGCGAGCGCCCCGAACAGCGCGAGGCGCAGCGCCGCCTGACGCGGGAGTTAATCGAGATGATCCACGGACCGACTGCGCTGGGCAAGGCCGAGCAGGCCGCGCAGGTGCTCTTCGGCGGCGAGATCAGCGGGCTTTCCGCCGCGGAGATCGAGGACATCTTCGCCGATGTGCCCAGCAGCGAGTTGCCCAAACATCACCTGGAAGGCGGGCTGGCGCTGGTCGACCTGCTAACCGCCGGCGGCTTCATGAAATCGAAGGGCGAGGCCCGCCGGGCGATCGCCGAGGGCGGGGTGTATCTCAACAACCAGCGCGCCGGCGATGCGAGCCAGGTGGTCAGCGCAAGCGACCTGCTGGAGGGGCGCTTCCTGGTGCTGCGCCGCGGGAGGAAAACCTATCACCTGGTGAAAGTGGTGGGGTAAGGACCATCACACCGCTGATAGACGGATAGCGCAGAGGATTTCCTGACTTTTCCTCTGCATTCTCGGCGTCTCAGCAGTTATTTCAAACTGCCAGGAAGGATCCTTATCGATTTTAGGGTTTGCCATGATCGAAGCGGGTGATCCAGCTTTCCACAGTCAACGGCTGCAATCGCTTGCCCTGGCTTTCTTCTTTAGATACGAAGGATAATTAGCATATAAAAATTTGTTGGTTTGCTGGGGAATATAGATATAATTAGTATAAGTGTGGTCGCTTCCCAGACGAATATAGCAAACAGGTATTTCGACCGCCGCCCACAAGCTCTTTTTTCTTTCCTATCAATACATTAAATTATCATTGGCGAGTTGGGTTTATGTTCCCATTCAGGTGTGTAATGTATTTCATCTGTCCAATCGTACATTTAACCAGGCGTATGAGTGGCAACCTCGAACCCAATAGTCATCCAATCGATGCATCCTGGCCAGGATGCATCCGTAAGAGGAAGGTTCAGGGGGTTTGGTTTTTCTGCGCCCAGGAAAGGAGGTGGAAAACGAAAACCTTGCCCGTATCGGGCTAATACTGCGTTTACCGCGCGTTCGCCAAGCACCATATTTGAAATATCAAAAGGGAGAATGAAAATATGAAACATCGATTGTGGATTTCCATAACGTTGATCATGATGCTGGCTTTCACTTTCGCGGCTGTGAGGCCGGCAGCCGCCATGCCGCCTTATCCGGAGGATCAGGTAAAATCACGCCCGCTAGATTTGAGCGAAGCCGGTTTGCAATCAGCCGATCTGCCCGGATACTCAATGACTGACCTGAAATTCCTAAACCAGCGCAATCCTGCTGAGGTGGCTCAGATTCGTGAGCGAATGAGGCTACTGAGAGAAGGCGGCACAGGCAATTTAATCGAAGCCAATAGTCTCTCAAAGGTGGCCGACGACCGCGTGCTGGTGCTGCTGGTCGAATTCTCCGGGACTGACACCTTCACCTGGGATCCTGTTAATTCTCAATGGGATCCGCTGGGCATTGCTGACCCGGCTGAAGATGCCGGTGAAGGTAACTGCTCGCTGATCGCCGCTAAGATTGCCGAAGCCATGGGCGTGGATGAGCTAACCGAACCCATTGAGATCACCTATGGTCCGACGCTGCATAACGAACTGCCCCGTCCGCTCTCAGCGGAAGATCGCTCGGGAGACACGATCTGGACCGAGGATTTCAGCAAGGAATGGTTCGAAGCCTTCATGTTCGGCGGCGGTATCACCTTCGATTACACCCGTGAGGACGGCTCGGTCGTCTACGAAGATTTCATGGGCCAATCCGTGCGCCAGTATTACAATGAGATGTCCAACGGTCTGTATGACATGACCGGCGACGTGATCGGCTGGATCCCGTTGGATCACTCAGCCACCTGGTACGGCTCGGATGAATGCCCCGGGCGGCGCTCGGTGTATGATACCGATCCCAACGCTATCGGCGCCTACGGTAACACTCCTGGCGCTGGCACTACCCAGACGATGGTTCTTGACGCCCTGACGAAGGTCGAAGAAATGCGCGCCGGTGGCGAGCTGCCCGGCTTCGATTGGGCGAACTACGACCTAAACCTGGATGGTGTGATCGACCGCCTGTGGGTGGTTCACTCCGGCTACGGTGAAGAAGACAGCACCACCCTGCTCAACCGGGTGGCTGTGGACTTCGATCCCGCGTCAGGTGCAGTCCAATACGGTTATGGGGAGTCGGCGATCTGGTCGCACTCGTCCAGCCTGCCGAACACGACCATCCCCGGAACGACCATGAAGGTCGGCCCGTATATCACCATGCCAGAGAACGGCGGCATCGGCGTTTTCGCCCATGAATACGCCCACAACCTCGGCGCCAACGACCTGTACGCCTACACCGGCGGCGAGACCTCGGTCGGTTTCTGGTCGCTGATGGCGGATGATTGGACCGGCTATCCGATCGGCTACCAACCGCCCGCCCTCGATCCGATGCACCTCGACTGGTGGGGCTGGCTCAATCCGAGGGTCATTGACGATCCAACCCAAATCTACACGGTGACCCTTGGTCAAGCGAGTAATTTCCCGGGCGGAGAGGGCGTCTACCGCGGCGCCAGGATTGACTTGCCAGATGGCGAAGCGCCGCTCGGCATCATGCCATACGCTGGGGATTACATGTTCTGGGGCGGCAATGAGTCGTTGATGACCTCGATGATGACCCTTAAGACCCCAATCACGGTTCCCGCCGGAGGCGCCACGCTTGAGTTCCAGATGGTCTACGACATCGAAGCGGAATGGGACTTCCTCTGGGTGCAGGCTTCTGGTGACGGTGGTGTGACCTGGGACTTCCTTAAAAGCCCGAACATGATCTGCAACCACGATCCAGGCTGGATCGGTTACCTCTACGGCCTGCCGGATGACCTGTGCGCCGCGGATATCTACGGCTTCAGTGGATACACGGCCTCATTCCCCGATTACGAGTTAGAGACCTTCGACCTGGCAGATTACGCCGGACAGGACGTCCTCCTGCGCTTCTGGTATATGACCGATTGGGCCACTCAATACCTCGGTCCATTCCTGGACGATATCAAGGTCACCGCCGGTGTTGACACGCTCTTTGAAGATGGCGCCGAAGCTGGCGGCGGGAATTGGGACTTCGCCGATGAATTCGTGGTTTCCAACGGTTACAAAATCTTCGATCACAGTTACTACCTGCAGTGGCGTAACGTCGGCGACAACGGCGGTTACGACAGAGGTTTGGGCGATCCGCGCTTCCGCTATGGCCCGACCAACACCGGCTTGCTGGTCTGGTACAACAACGGCATGTACCTAGACAACGAAATCTGGGGCAGCAGACTGGCTGACTTCCCCAGCTTCGGCCCGAAAGGGCAAATGATGGTGGTGGATGCCAACCCCGACCCATATCGCGATCCGGAAATTGTCGCAGCCGGCTTCCCCAATGAGGGCGCAAACCTGGTGCATCGGATGATGATGCGCGACGCGCCCTTCTCACTCAAGGACTCGGTCAACTTCAGCTACCTGGATAAACTGTATAAAGGCCGCCCACTGGTGGATTACTTCGATGATGCTCGCGGTTATTATCCTGGTGGAGAGGACGTTGTCAGAGGTCCGCTCCAAACCAAGGGCTGGGTGACCAAACAGTGGGATGCCAGCACAGTTGTGCCGGCTGTAACCGATTATGCCCTCAAAGCCCCGGGGTACGACGGTCTGGCATCCTTCCGCTTCGATTGCAGTATAACCGCTCCATACCTTTACTGCTACAGCTTCGCCGGCCTTGGAGTGGTTGGCGGCGATGGCAACCCATCTCAGAATGACTCACAGTACGGCTGGCGCGTACAGGTGATCGATCAGGCCGAGGACGGCAGCACCGCAACGGTCAAAGTCTGGAACACCTGGTACTACGGGGCCTTTGCTCCAGATAAGACACGCGTAATCCGGAGTGAGGATGTCACTTTTAACTACCGTCTGGGAGTGGTAAGCCCTGGCACATACTGCGTCGATTTGCAGACGGACCGAATGGAATTCGTTTCATCCCCCAATATGATCCCGATCAACGTGAGTTGCGCTGATTTGTTCGGAACCCCCATCCCGTCAATGAATGCAAGCGATGTTAAGGCGGTTGTGTGGGTAAAGAAACCGGTCGAATTAAACGAGAGCGCCGACCCACTCGACCTATCCTTCACCGTCAAGCCGATTGTGAATTCCACCCGCTTCAACCTGAGCATGGACAAGTATGTCTCCGGTGTGTTGGAATTCTCATTGCCGGCGAACACCGTCGTGGTGGATACGAAACCTATCTACCTGCCATCTATGCTCAAGTAACCCCTGGTAAGCAATACAGTCGTGTACAGCCACCCTCCCTTCTCCATAAGGGAGGGTGGTTCTTTCTTTTTTTTCCGGGGTGTAACATCCTCATTAAGTCTCCTGTGAAATTCCTCCTCCCTTTCGGGATATCCTGCCAGTTTTTTTTACTCCCAACCGGACAGATATGATATAAGTAAGCTGTCGAAACCCATCCCTGGATTACCGGTTCGTCTGCCAATAGTTGATCCCAGGTACTTACCGTGCCAGGGGATGGTTTTTTAAACCAGGAGTACCGCCATGGACTTCTCATTCATTGCGATCGTTTTGCAACTAATCTTCCTCGAGGGCATCCTCTCGATCGACAACGCTGCCGTGCTTGGCGCCATGGTCGCCACCCTGCCAGAACACGAGCCGATACCCTGGCCAAAATCGCTGAAGGGCTTTGGCAGAATCCTGGATAAGCCGCTTGGCTATCAACGCATGGCGGCTTTGAGAGTCGGTTTACTGGGGGCATACCTCGGGCGCGGTTTGATGCTGCTGGCAGCCAGTTTTATCATCCAGAATCCCTGGCTCAAGCTGATCGGAGCGGCTTACCTCATCCGCCTGGCGCTGGATGATTTAGGCGCGCACGGCTTCCAGGGCGGGGATGAGGAAACGAAGACGGTACGCACGCGCACCTTCTGGCTGACCGTCCTGAACGTCGAGATGATGGACCTGGCCTTCAGCCTGGACAACGTCGTCGCGGCGGTTTCCCTCTCTGACCGATTGTGGGTGGTCATGCTTGGCGTCGCGATCGGCATCGTGGTCATGCGCTTTGCCGCCGGCATCTTCAGTTACGTCGTCGAGCGCCAGCCGGTCCTGAAGACCGCCGCCTACATCCTGGTGCTCAATATCGGCGTCGAGCTGCTGCTCGAAGACCTGGCGCACATCGAAATCAGCGACTGGACTCGCTTCGGTATCTCCATCGCCACCATCGCATTATGTCTGGCATACACGCACCTGCCCTTCATGCGGATTTTCCGCCCACTGCTGGTCTGGCTCAGTCAGGGTTTTGGGCTGATCAACGCTTTTGTATCCTGGGCGCTGGCACCGCTGCTCGGCGCATTTAGGTTGGTCACGCGCATTTTCCACCGCCAGCCGGTCGTCAGCGACTAAAACCCGATTAATCACAATAAGAAGCAGGCAGCCTATTAAAAGCTGCCTGCTCGTTTATTTCTACGTTCCGATCCTACAATTCTTTTTCCATCCAGACGACCTGGGTGGTGCCAAAATAGCTCCCCGGCAGTCCAGCAATCCTGTAGCCGGCTCTGGTAAAGTACTCGGTGGTGTTCAAGCGTGACATGCAGCCGAGAATTTTGTATCCCTGATTGCGCGCCAACTCCTCGACATGCGCCATCAACAATTTGCCGATCCCTTTCTTTTGATGGCTGGAGGCCACTGCCATGTGAGAAAACCAGGCGACGCCGGGCTCCTTCTCGAACAGCTTTACCACCCCCAGAATTTCGCCGGTTTCGTCATCAACCGCCATGAAATGCTGCGAGATCGGTTCGTAATCGTCCTTCTCCGTGCCGCGCGGCTGTCCCCAGGGCTGGCGCAATATTTTGTAACGTAAATCGTAGTAACTTTTAAATTCTTCGCGAGTCAGCGGCGATTTGATCTGAATCATGGCGGGTCCTCTAGCTTCACAGTAAAGGGGGAATGAACATGATTATTATAGACAAGCTGCCCTATAAACACAAAACCAATTCTCGGACAGCTTGAGCTCCGTGTCAAGTCTAATAATAATGGTACCGAAAGGTAGCAGAGTACGGGCATGATCAAAACGGCGCCCCTGGCGGAACTGGTTGGTGGGTGAAATGGTAGTGAATTTTACCTTGAGCCGCATGACGGGCTGGAAGAAGTTCAGGTAGCTCCTGACGCAAGCGATCGGCTTCAAGCAATCGCTATTGCATCACCTTCTGATATTTGTACCTCTCGGCTGTGTTCATCTTTTCGTCAGACATCCTTCCCTCAGGGACATATTCATTGGCGGGAAAAATTATCGCTCAGTAACACTTTAAAATGAACCAATACGAAGTCTTCCCATTGCATACCGATTGGTATATAATAGGAAAAACAGCATCGAT
Organism: Bellilinea sp.; assembly: GCA_034678705.1. Taxonomy (GTDB): domain Bacteria; phylum Chloroflexota; class Anaerolineae; order Anaerolineales; family Anaerolineaceae; genus Bellilinea. The sequence continues at coordinate 10,516 of JAXDBP010000027.1, read as the reverse complement.
GCCCAGGCGGAGGATCTAGGGAACTTCCGCAAAAGTCGACAGTGTACGGGGATAACCACTGTCGACTTTTTGGTTAACCCCGCACTCCCGAGCGTCAGGAAGACACCCCGGCGATGCGTTCCTGTAAGACCGCCGGCAGATCGCTGACCGGAACGCGCACCTGCTCGAGCGTGTCGCGGTCGCGCACGGTGACCGTGTCCGTTTCCAGCGTCTGGAAATCGACCGTCACACAGAAGGGCGTGCCGATCTCATCCTGGGCATAATAGCGCTTGCCGATATTGCCGCGTTCGTCCCAGGCGACCGCCATCCGCCGCGAGAGCGTGCGGTAAATTGCGCGAGCTTTTTCGACCAGCTCGGGCTTGTTCTTCAACAGCGGGAAAACGGCTGCCTTGTAGGGCGCCAGGGCCGGCTTCAGGCGCAGGACGACCCGCTGGTTGGCTTCGTCCTCCCAATAGGCGTCGCAAAGCACAGTCAGCAGCAGGCGGTTGATGCCAACCGACGGCTCGATTACGTGCGGCAGAAAGCTGCGATTCGTACGCGGATCGGTGTAGCGCAGGTCGCGCCCGGAGTGTTCCATCTGCATGCGCAGGTCGTAGTCGCCGCGGTAGGCGATGCCCCACAGCTCCTTGAACCCGAAGGGGAAGCGGTAATCCAGGTCGTAGGTTTCCTGCGAATAGTGGCTGCGCTCCTGGTCGGTATGCCGGCGCCAGCGCAGGTTTTCAGCGCGGATGCCGAGCGTCTCGCTCACAAATGTCCACATGATGTCCCGCCACTGCTGGAACAATTCCCGCCATTCCGTCGCTTCCGGATCGAAGAAGTATTCGATCTCCGCCTGTTCGAATTCGAGCGTGCGGAAGATGAACTGGCCTGAGGTCATCTCATTGCGAAAAGCTTTGCCGACCTGAGCAATGCCAAAGGGCAGCTGCAAGCGGGTGGAGTTGAGCACCTGCGCAAAGTTGGTGAAGATACCCTGCGCCGTCTCACCGCGCAGGTAGACCGGCATCTTTTCGCCCTCAACCACGCCGATGGCGGATTCGAACATGATGTTGTAGGCTTTGGGCGGCAGCAGCGGGTTGCCCTCCGGGCTGACAATGCCCAGCCTGCGGATCAATTCGCCCATCTGTGCCAGATCGAGCGCCTCGACGGTGATCTCCTCCGGCTGAGGGTGCTTCTCCAGCCATGCGTCGATCAGCAGGTCAGCGCGGTAGCGCTTGTGAGTCACGCTGTCCTCGACCAGCGGGTCGTTGAAGGCGTTGACGTGCCCGGACGCCACCCAGGTGTCCGGGTGGAGCAGGATCTGCGTATCCAGCGCGACCATATCGCCGCGATAGGTGATCATCTCGTCCCACCACAGATTGCGGATGGTGCGCAGCAGCTCGGCGCCGAGCGGTCCATAATCATACGAGCTGACCAGACCGCCGTAGATTTCCGAGGTCGGGTAGACGAATCCGCGCCGCTTACACAGCGAGACGATCTTTTCCAAAGTGACCGGTGTTTCAGAACTCATTAACTACCTCCACGAGTTTTTTCGACCGCCGGGGATAAAAAAATCCCGGCAGCAAAACTGATGCTGCAGGGACGACTTATCCAGCCGCGGTTCCACCCTGCTTCCCCCATGATGGGGGCACTCTTATCCGGCGCAGCTCCCGCTTGCCAAAGACGTTCAACGCTGCGATACGTTGATTATACTCGAATCTGCCCCGCCAGGCTACTCGCTGCTCAGGTGGGCGACCGTGACGCCGTCACCACCCTCGTTTTCCAATCCGGGCTCGAAACGCTTGACGTAGACCAGATCCTTCAACGCCTGGCGCACCGCCTCGCGCAGCTTGCCGGTGCCCTTGCCGTGGATGATGCGCACGAAGGGCATGCCGGCCAGATAAGCCGAATCGATGTAACGCTCGAGCGCATCCAGGGCATCTTCTGCACACTGCCCGCGCAGATCGATCTCCATGCCGGGCGAAGGGCGCAAGGGCTGCGGGCGTGATTTGACCTCCGCCGCGGCGGGGCGCCTGGTGACCGGCGCGGGCGCGGCGGCCGGCGCTTCCACAATACCGCTGCGCTGCACGTCGCTCAGCTTGGCGCGAATGCGCAGCGCGCCCAACTGTACCTCTACATCCGACTCGCCCAGAGCAGTCACCACGCCGTCCATCTTCAGCGAGCGCAGGTGGACTTTATCGCCCAGGCGCAGCGGACGGGGTGCGCCCACCGGCGCCGACCGACGTTCGACCGGCTGCTCCAATTTTGCTTGCAGCTCCTCCATCCGTTCCTGAACCGGTTTCAACGCCTCCAACGGCTGGCGGGCGCGCTGTAATTCCCTGCGCAGCGCTTCCAATTCCTCACGAAGCGCGATTACCTCCTGAGCCTGCTCGGCGCGGGCTTTCTCCAGCAACGCCTGGCGCTCGTCCTCGATTTTCTCCAGGCGCTGCGCCAATTGCAGGCGCAGCTGCTCGGCTTCGTGGCGGGCGCGGTCGGCTGCGCCGCGCGCCTTGCGGCTGGCATCACGCTGATAGTGAATCTCATTGAGCAGGTCGTCCGCCTTCAGCTCGCTCGGATCGATCATCGAGCGCGCCGACTGGATCAGTTCCTTGTCCAATCCCAGACGGCTGGCGATCGACAGCGCGTTCGAGCGCCCGGGCAGGCCGATCATCAAGTGGTAGGTCGGCTTGAGAGTCTTCAGGTCGAACTCCATGCTGGCATTGACCACTCCCTGGGTGGCGTGGGCGAAGGCCTTCAATTCGGGGTAGTGCGTTGCTACCAGGCTGGTGACGCGCTTTTCGACCAGGTATGCCAGAATGGCGCGTGCCAGCGCCGAGCCTTCCTGTGGATCGGTGCCGGCGCCCAGCTCGTCCAGCAGCACCAGCGAGAAGGAATTCATCCGCTTGAGGATGCGCACGATGTTGGTGATATGCCCGGAAAACGTCGACAGGGATTGTTCGATCGACTGCTCATCGCCGATATCGGCGTAGATATCGCTGAACAGGCTGAGCGTCGAGCCGGACATGGCCGGGATGTGCAGCCCGGACTGGGCCATCAGCGCCAGCAGGCCGACCGTCTTGAGCGTGACCGTCTTGCCGCCGGTGTTCGGTCCGGTGATGACCAGCGCGTAGGTGCGCTCGTCGAGAACCACGTCGATCGGGACGACCGTGGCCGGATCGAGCAGCGGGTGGCGCGCCTGGTAGAGCATAATCGTGCTGCCCGGATGCTTCTCACTCCCGGTCTTGCGGAAGGGCACCAGCAGCGGCTCGGCGGCGCGGGTGTCTTCGGCGTATTTGGAGCAGGCCAGCGCCAGGTCGACCTGCGCCAGGGCGTCGACCAGCCTGACCAGCACGGGATGGAACGCGCCGACCTGGTCGGTCAGTTCGGTCAGGATGCGCCGCTCCTCGTCGCGCTCGGCCAATTGCAGCTCGTGCCAGGCGTTGTTCAACTCGACCACCACCAGCGGCTCGACGAACAGCGTCGCACCGGAGGAAGATTGGTCGTGAACGATGGCGCGTATGCGCGAGCGCGATTCCGCGCGCAGCGGAATGACGTAGCGCCCGTTGCGCTGGGTGATGATGTTCTCCTGCAGGTGCGGGGCGTTCTTTGGATCGTTGAGGATGCGCGTCAGCCGCGCCAGCAGGCGCTCATGAGCGACCTTGATCTCGGCGCGCAGGTTAGCCAACCTGACCGATGCACTGTCGAGCACCTCGCCGCGCTCGGAGATAGCCCGGGTGATCGCCTCGATCAGACCGGGCGGCGGCAGCAGCTCTTTAGCGATGTCAGCCAGATGCGGGTATTCGCTTTCCTTGTGCTCGAAGGTGCGGTACAGTTCACGCGCCGAAACCAGGGTGTACTTGATATCCAGCAGCTCGGTTGGGAGCAGCAGGCTGGATCGCGCCGCACGGTCGGACAGCGGGCGGATGTCGCGCGCACCGCCAATGCTCACCTCGGACTTGACGCTGAGCAGCCGGCGCGCCTCGCTCGTCATCGCCAGCCGGTCCTGCGCCAGTTGCAGATCGTCGGTCGGGCGCATAGCGCGAATCAATTCGGCCGACGCAGAGAAATCCGCGTAAGCTGCCAGGCGTTCGAGCACCTTGGCGTATTCGAGGGTCGTCAGCGACTTCTCATCCATTTCGCTGTGATTGTACCCCGAATTTTATAGAATCGCCGCAGCGATTTATCGCCCGCCTCCACCCAGAAAACCAACCGCCGCCCATGGATTTCCTCCGGCCTCGGGCTGCGGTCGATTTGGTTTCCGATGCGTTCCTGCCGGTTTTATCCGTTCAGGAATTTATTGATCTCGTCTGCCAGGTTCTGTTTCGCTTTATACCCCGAAGAATAGTAACCGGTCAGCGGCATGCGCGCGCCGCTGTGCTGGACCAGCGCCACCCGGTAGGTGCTGCTATTTGAGCTGGAGGACTCCTGCACCTCCGCGCCGGCCAGGTCTTCGAGCAGGTATTCCTCGCGGCTGCGGGTAACCAGGCTGGTTTTGCTCAGCACTGCGAGCCCGGTGGAGCGGTCCAAATCGAGCGTTACCCGGCTGGACAACAGCACCATCAGCGAGCCAATCCCGGCAAATATAGCGCCGAGGATGTACGCCAGCAGGCGTTCGTCCTGAACGACGGACAGATTGGAACTGCCTGTGGATTGAAGGAAGGCGTTGATCCGATTGGCGTTGTCCCGTTTGCCGGCATAACCGCTGGAACTGGAGCCGGTCAGCGGAATATTCCCCGAGACGGTGCGCAAGACCACGCGGTAAGTTTCATCCCCCTCGCTGTCGACATTCGATTCCACGTACGCCTCGCGCAGTTGATTTATTGGAATGCTGCGTTCGCTGGATTTGAGCATCGCCTTATTCGTCAGCGTGCATACGGCCTGCCCGCCTCGCGAACATACCAGCGTGGTTTTCGTCCCGAAGAACAACAGCGCAGACAAGGATAGTAAAATGAAGACTGCTCCGATGATCCAGAGGAAGGCCGGGCTGAAATGGATGGATATGTGGTCGGCATTATGCCGGCTGATCTTCATCTGTCAGTGCCTCCGTTCTCTTGATTCGTTTGATTTGAGCAATCGCCCAGGCAAAAAGTGCAGCCGCCAGCGCCAATCCGATCAGCGCAGCGGTCCCAAATTTAGGCAGGACGCCAAGCGCCCAGAACAGCGGGCCAAGGATATACGCCAGCCCGCATGCCAGGCTCCACAATGCCATCTTCAGAATCAACCGCCTGTAGCGGCGCAGCGCTTCAGCCAACACCAGGACCAGCGCCAGGCCGGTCAGCACAGCGCAGGGGATCATGACCAATCCGCTCATCGCATAACCGGTCTGAAACGAGGCGGGCAGGCTGAAAGCCAATGCCAGCCAGCTCAATCCAGCCAGGATCAGCAGCAGCCATTTCCACCAGGACGAGCCTAAAGGCAGGCTCAAGCTGGTGAAACTTAATCCGACCAGCAGCAGACCGACCAGCAGGTGAAACACCAGCAGGGTGTACAGGCGCTCGAATATCAATCCGCGCGCATAAGAGTACGGCCCGACGCTGATCCAGCGCCACTCCCCTTCCGGCGTGTTGACCAGCACGCCCTCGTGGCCCATGGCGAAGAGGACATTGCCCGTCTGCGGGTCTTTAAGCGCATCCAGGGGCGCTGCGCCAATAAAACTGTTGGCGGCCTGATTACGGATGCGGTAATACTCACGGTCGACTTCAGCCAGCGGGACGAATTGATAAACCACCTGCCAGGTCTGCCCGCCGTCGCTCGAACGCTCCAGCGTGCCGCCCGGCGTGTAGCGCAGATCGTCCGTCCCAGTCACCGGGTGCGGCGGCGCATCGTCTTCGCCCCGGCTGCACAACCTGCCCAGCCAGAGCGCGCTCTCGTTCCAGGTCAGGCCGCCGTCAGATGAAACATATACGCTGACCGCATCCCCGGCTTTTAGCACTCCGTCACCAGCCACGAGGCAGTTGATGCCCGGATTTGGCATAGCCGCATCGGCGGCGGTCAGCAGGGAAGCTGCTGCCATAACTGCCAGACCGGCGCGGCGGAGTCTCAGCGGCGCAGGATGTCCTCTCAACCAGACCAACAGGCTGAGCAGGCTGCCCGCCAGCGCCGCCGCCAGGTCGCCGGGATCGAGGGTCAACCTTAGCACCCACCCTGCGCTGGCGGCTGTCTGCAGCGCGACCCGGTTTACAGCCGGGATGGTTTTCAAAACTGCGAAACCTGTCAGCGCCAGCGCGAAGGCGAGCGAGCCGGCAATCCGCTCGGTCCGCAGCCTGGCGGGCAGAACCAGCGCAAGCAAAACCGCCAGCAGGTACGGGGCAAACAGAAACCAGGCAAAATCACCCAGCTTGCCGGTCAGCCAGCCTGGCGCCAGCCGCTGAAGGACCAGATCGTTGAGTGTCAGAAGAGCCATGCCGCCCAACGCCAGCGGGTGGATCAACATGTTGATAAATGCGCGAACGGGTTTGTTTTTCATAAGAGAGGTCTCATTCATTCTATCCGATTATGGTGAGGACACAACTATACCAGGATAGAAATCCCACTTCGTTTATTCGTGTTTCGAACTTTACCAACGATATAATCGGTCGTGGATGAACACAACAGGCTAACCTCTCCTGACACTGCCGAGGGGCGCTGTCAGCGCATTGACCATCGTCGACATGCAGGAGTTTTTCTTCCGCAAGCCGCAGCGTCAGCACGCAGATTTCTCCTCGCTTTGCTCGCCGAAAATGGCAGCCTCCCTCTGGAAAGACCCTTGTCCAGTCAGGGGCCATCTGCTGAGCCCCTGAGGCAGACCAGGAGAGGCGCACTAAAGCGCGCTACGCCAACCGGCGATCTCTCCCTGAAAACAGGGTAAATCCTTGTATTGAAAACGAATTTCATTTACAATTTGCTCTATGAAATCAGATTCCGACCGCGTTGATCTCTGGCTGGAATCGCTGCAGGCTTCAGGCTGCCGCCTGACTGCTCCGCGGCGCGCCATTGTCACCCTGCTGGCCGAAACCCCGCACGCTCTCGGACCGATCGAGGTCTACGACCTGGCGCGCGCCTCATACCCCCGCCTGGGATTGGTCACCGTCTACCGCACCATGGAGAAGCTGGAAGAGCTCGGACTGCTGCAGCGCGTTCACCTGCCGGACGGCTGCCACCGCTACCTGCCCGCCGCGCAGGGGCACCAGCACCTGCTGCTCTGCACCGATTGCGGCTTGATGCGTTACGTCTCCGGCGATGATTTCAAGCGGCTGGCGGATAACGTCAGCCAAAAAACCGGCTTCGAGGTCACTGACCACTGGTTGCAATTGTTCGGCCTCTGCCCGGATTGCAGCGCCGTGCATAAAACCAGGGCCGATTCAGCCGCTGCTTAATTCCCAAACCGATGATCCGCCAATTAGCGTTGACCTTCTTGTTGATCTTTTCCCTCCTGCTGGCCGGCTGCGCGGGCGGGCAAGCGACGCCACCCCAGGCTGAGGAAGGTCTGAGCGTGATCGCCACCACGACCATCGCCGCCGATGTCGTCAGCCAGGTTGGCGGGCAATTCTTGCAGGTGGCATCGCTGCTGCCGGTCGGCGCCGACCCGCACTCCTTCGAGCCCTCCCCGCGGGACATGGCCAGCATCGCCGGCGCGGATTTGATATTCGCCAACGGCGCCGGCCTGGAAGAATTTCTCCATGCGTTGATCGAAAACGCGGGCGCCACCGCACGGGTGATCGACCTCTCTCAGGGCATTTCCCTGCTGGAGGGCAGCGGCGACGAACCCGGCAGCGATCCGCACATCTGGGTAGATCCCAATAATGTGATGGTCTGGGTCGAAAACATCCGTGCTGCGCTCAGCCAGGCCGATCCGCAGCACGCGGATGCCTACCGCGCTAACGCGGATGCCTACACTGCCGAGCTGAAAGCCCTGGACGCCTGGGTGCGCGAGCAGGTCGCCAGCATCCCGCCGGCCAACCGCAGGCTGGTCACCGATCACCTGGTGTTTGGCTACTTCGCCGAGCGCTATGGGCTGGAGCAGGTCGGGGCAGTTGTTCCGGGCTACAGCACCCTCTCCTCGCCTTCCGCCAAGGAACTGGCCGCGATTGAATCGGCGATCCTCCAGCACGGTGTGAAAGCTGTCTTCGTCGGCGAATCGGTCAACCCGAACATGGCCCAGCGTATCGCCGAGGATACCGGGATCAAGATGGTGTATCTATATACCGGCTCGCTCTCCGCGCCGGACGGGCCGGCGGGCAGCTACCTGGAATATATCCGCCACAACGTCAGCCAGATCGTCACCGCGTTGAGGTAACCGCAGGGATAATCAGCATGGTATTCGATAAACTCCGTAAATCCAGCTTCCGCTTCCTGTATCACTCCGCCCCGCACGAGCCAGGCAGACCGCTGCTGCGGGTTGAACGCCTCAGCGTCGAATATCTCTCCGGCCTGGCGCTGGAGGACGTCACTTTCGAGATGCAGACCGGCGAGCGCCTGGCGGTGGTCGGGCCGAACGGGGCGGGTAAGAGCACACTGTTCAAGGTCGTCGCCGGCGTGCTGCGGCCAAACAGCGGGCTGGTCGAGGTCGCCGGTCACGAGCCGGGCGGTCACAACTGCATCGCCTACGTGCCGCAGCGCAGCCAGGTCGACTGGAACTTTCCCGCCACCGTCGCCGATGTGGTCATGATGGGACGCATTGCCCAGATCGGCTATGCCCGCTGGCCGACGACGCGCGACTGGCAGCTGGTGCGCCAGGTGCTGAAAACGGTCAACCTCGAAGGTTTCGCCAAACGGCAGATCAGCCAGCTTTCCGGCGGGCAGCAGCAGCGTATGTTCATCGCCCGCGCGCTTTCGCAGGAAGCCCAGTTGATCCTGATGGACGAGCCGCTGAGCGGGCTGGACATGCCCGCCCAGGAGGACATCTTCACGATTATGGATGCCCTGCGCGGGCAGGGCGTCACCCTGGCAGTGGCCCTGCACGATTTGGAAATCGCCGCGACTCGCTTCGAGCGAGTCATGCTGCTCAACCGCCGCCTGATCGGTATCGGCCCGCCGGACGAGGTCTTCAGCGCGGATAACCTGCTGCAAGCCTACGGCGGTCATCTGCGCCTGGTGCCGACCCCCGACGGACTGGCGGCGCTGGGCGATTCCTGCTGCGACGAGGGGGGCCACCCGCATGCTTGAGATCCTTTTACAGCCGCTGGAATATCCCTTCATGCTGCGCGGCATGGCGGCGGCCATCCTGGTGGGCGTCGTCTGCGCGGTGCTCGGCACCTACGTCGTCCTGCGCGGCATGGCCTTCTTCGGTGACGCGCTGGCGCATGCCATCCTGCCCGGCATCGCCGTCGGCTACCTGATCGGCGGCGGGGCGCGCGAGCCGCTCTTCTGGTGGGCGCTGCTCACCGCGGTGGTCAGCTCGCTCGGCATCGGCGCGATCAGCCGCAGTGCGCGGATCAAGGAGGACACTGCCATCGGCATCCTCTTCGCCGGCATGTTCGCGCTCGGAATCGCGCTGATTTCGTCGGTGCGCAGCTACTCGGTCGACCTGGCGCATTTCCTCTTCGGCGATGTGCTCGGCGTGCGCAGCCAGGATCTGCTGCTGACCGCCATCTTCGGCGGTCTGGTGCTGCTGCTGGTCTTCCTCTTCTACAAAGAGTTCATGGTGCTCTCCTTCGACCCGATCCTGGCGGCGACGCTGCGCCTGCCGGTGCGCCTGCTCGAATCGCTGCTGCTGGTGCTGATCGCGGTAGCGATCGTCGTCTCGCTGCAGACGGTCGGCGTGGCACTGATGGTGGCCATGCTGGTCACCCCGGCTGCCACAGCCTACCTGCTCACCCGCCGGCTGCCGGTGATGATGTTCCTGGCGGCGGTCTTCGCCTCCTTTTCCGGCGTAGCTGGCCTGTACCTGTCCTATTACTTCAACCTGGCTTCGGGCGCGGCTATCGTGCTGACCTGCACCGCATTGTTCGTCGTCGTCTGGCTGGGGCAGACGGTCCTCCGGCGGGGGAAGGCGCGCTAGGGCGGGGCTGCCTGCCCGCCACGGTTAAAGAATGTTGTCCTTTCGACGAGCGACCCCTGCTGCGCGGGTGCAGGTTCGTTCTGTCATTTCGACGAGCGCAGCGAGGAGAAATCTTACCGGTGCGGCGGGCAAGATTCCTCGCTTCGCTCGGAATGACAAAATATGGGTATATTTTCGCCGAGCGACACCCGCTGCGTGGGCGCAGGCGCGAGGAGAAATCTGCACGCAGATGTGGGAAAGATTTCTCGCTGCGCTCGAAATGACAGATCAGGCGGCGGTAAAAAAAATGACAATGTTGATACTCTATTTGAATATCCCCCTCCTTCACCTCCCCCAAAAATCCGGTGGATTTTTTGGGGGGGCCGGGAGGGGATTGTAATTAATGGTATTGAATGGCTACTGACGATTGCGCCTGCACCCACCGCAGGTGGGTGTCGCTTCGCTCGCAGTAACTGTGTAAAAAATCAAGAGGTAAATCAGGTCTCAGGAACCAATGATAGCCTCCAACACGTTCGATCACGAACCATGGCATTCAGAATGATGAGCATCTTCCGCATACAG
>JAXDBP010000026.1:0-336665 GCA_034678705.1 Bellilinea sp. | reverse complement strand
GCCGGCTGACCGCAACATCGAGGTGACCGACGCTGTGATCGACGGGCCGCAATCGGTCGTCTATGATGAAGCTGAAAATAGAATGCACGCCCAATCAGCCGTCATGGCGTTGACAATGGGGTAAAATAGCCCATATTATTCTTTCAATAGCGAAGAGGAATTTACTTACTATGGCTAGTAAAGGTGTAGCAGTCGTGGCAATCGGCGGTAACTCGCTGATCAAGGATAAGAAACACCAGTCAGTCGAGGATCAATACCTGGCCGCCAAAGAAACAACCTATCACATCGCTGATATGATCGAGGACGGCTGGGATATCGCGATCGGTCACGGCAACGGCCCACAGGTGGGATTCATTCTGCGCCGCTCGGAGATCGCTGCGCAGGTGGAGGGCATGCACGAGGTACCGCTGGATGTCTGCGGCGCCGATTCGCAAGGAGCGATCGGCTACGCTTTGCAGCAGAACCTGCAAAACGAACTGCGCCGCCGCGGGATCAAAAAGTCGATAGCGACGGTCGTGACCCAGGTGCTGGTCGACCGTAATGACAAGGCATTCGTCAATCCAACCAAGCCGATCGGCGGCTTTATGGATGAGACTGAAGCCAAACGGCGTGAAAAGGAAATGGGCTGGACCGTGGTCGAGGATTCCGGCCGGGGCTGGCGGCGCGTGGTCGCATCGCCCATTCCTCAGGAAGTAATCGAGATCGAAGCGGTGCAGCGGTTGATCGATGCCGGTACGGTGGTAATTACTGTCGGAGGCGGCGGCATCCCGGTAATCCGCAATGAAAATGGCGATATCATCGGCACCGCGGCGGTGATCGACAAGGATTACGCCTCATCCCTGCTGGCGCGCCTGATCAAGGCAGATGTGTTCGTCATTTCAACGGCGGTTGAAAAAGTCGCCTTGAATTTTGGCAAACCGGATCAGAAGTGGCTGGACAGGATAACCCTGGCGGAAGCCAAGGCATACTTGTCCGAGGGTTCTCATTTTGCCAAAGGTTCAATGGCGCCAAAAATCCAGGCGATCATCTGGTTCCTGGAAAATGGCGGCAAACAGGCCATCATCACCAATCCGGAGAATATCGGCCGCGCCATGCGCGGTGAAACCGGCACCTGGATCGTGAAGTAACTAAAAGTGCCTGCTGAACGGGTTTTCCGGCTCGGAAGCCCTGCTGGAAAACCCGTTCTCCTCCTCGAAAACAAAGCATCGACTGCCTGGGTAGAACCCCGGGTGATAAATCCTCCCTCCCGAACAAGTTATATGTAGAAAATTGTGCTGAAATCAGGATATTTCGCATTCGAAACCTTTCCGGCTTTCATGTAAAATAAGCATACTGGGCTCGAATGGCTTCCGAATACAGAACGCTGCAGTAAAGACGCACCGGAGACCGCAGGTTCAACCCTGAAAGGAGGTTTGTAAGAATCGCCGAAACACCCCACCCTTTTCCCACTTAATTCACACTCACCCACTATCTATTGATTTAAGAGGAAAAAAATGAAACGACTTTGGATTCTTTTCAGTGTTTTGTTGTTAGCTTCGCTGGTGCTGGCTGCCTGCCAGCCAGCCGCGACTCCGACCCCGGAACCCGTGCCGACCAAGGCCCCTGAACCCACTGCGGTTCCTGTGGAACCCACAACCGCGCCGCCGGAGCCAACCGTCCCGCCCGAACCGGAAGAATTCACGATCGGCGTTCTGCTGGTTGGTGTGAAGAATGACCGTGGCTGGAGCCAGGCGCATTATGATGCGACTTTGTATGTCGAGGATAAAATCCCTGGTACGAAGTTCATCTACCTCGAGAATGTATACTCAGGTTCGCCCGCCTACTCTGGCACGACCACTTCCCAGCTGGCTGAGCAACTCGTCGACCAGGGCGCCCAGCTGATCATCTTCAACTCTGATGACATGAAGGACGAGGCCACCATCTTCGCCCAGGCCAATCCGGATGTGCCCGTGATCATGGCTTCCGGTGATCAGGTCTGGAAGGATGGCAAAGACTACACCGAAATCCCCAACATGGTCGACATCATGGGCCGCATGGAATACGGCAAGATGATCGCCGGCTGCGCGGCTGCGCTGACCAGCCAGACCGGTAAGATCGGCTACCTTGGCCCATTAATCAACGACGAGACACGCCGCCTGGTTGCCTCTGCCTACCTTGGCGCCAGGTACTGCTGGACGGAATACGCGGGTAAAGACGCCGCCGACCTGCAATTCAAGGTCACCTGGATTGGCTTCTGGTTCTACATCCCCGGCGTCAGCTCCGATCCGACCCAGGTCGCGGACGATTTCTTCAACAGCGGTTACGATGTTGTTATTTCCGGCATCGACACCACCGAAGCGATGACCGAGGCCAAACGCCTGCACGATGCCGGTCAGGCCGTCTGGGCGATCCCCTACGACTATAAGGGTGCCTGCGAGCAGGCCCCGGATATCTGCCTGGGCGTGCCGTACTTCAACTGGGGCCCGGCTTATGTCGAAACGATTCAATCAGCTGTGGACGGCACCTGGGTTTCGAACTTCCAGTGGAACAGCCCGGACTGGGCTGATATCAATAATCCGGACACCAGCGCGGTGGGTTATGTCAAGGGTGACGCCCTCAGCGCTGAAGCCGCGGCAAACGTGGATGACTTCATCGCCAAGCTGGCCGGCGGTCTGGAACTGTGGACAGGCCCGCTCAACCTGCAGGACGGCACTGTCTTCCTGAAGGATGGCGAGGTTGCTACCGATGTCCAGGTCTGGTATCTGCCCCAGCTGCTCGAGGGCATGGAAGGCTTGAGCGTATCTGAGTAATTCCTGTAACTGAGTGGGAAGTCCAACTCTTCCCTTTTTCCGCAGCCCTGCCCCTCTTCCTGACGGGAGAGGGGTCAGGGTATGGATAGGATCATAGAATGGACGTTGAACTCCGCGATATCCACAAAACATTCGGCGCGGTGCGGGCCAATGTTGGTATCCACTTGAAGGTCCCGGCGGGAACCATTCAGGGCATCCTGGGTGAAAATGGTGCTGGTAAAAGCACCTTGATGAAGGTCTTATCGGGATTCATCCGAGCAGATTCTGGGGAGATTCTGCTCAACGGTAAACAGGTCATGATTAATTCCCCTGCCGATGCCATCCGCTACGGCGTCGGCATGCTTCATCAGGATCCGCTGGACTTCCCCCCGATGCGGATCATTGACAATTTTCTGCTTGGACAGTCCGGCGGTATGTTTTTCAACCGCTCGGCTGCTACCAAGGAATTGAAAAAGCTGGCTGATGAGTTTGGTTTCCAGCTAGACCCGGATGCCTTCATCGACACGCTAACCGTTGGCGAGCGGCAGCAGCTGGAAATTCTCAGGCTGCTCTGGTTAGGCGCCAGTGTATTGATCTTCGATGAGCCCACCACTGGCATCAGCGCTTCTCAAAAACAGAAATTATTCGCCGCACTTGAGCTTCTTGCCGGGCAGGGCAAGACGATTCTCTTCGTCTCACACAAGCTCGAGGATGTGGAGGGATTGTGCCATCGAGTCGCGGTGCTGCGCCAGGGCTACCTGGTTGGAGAAACTCAGCCCCCATACGAAACGGCCAGACTGGTGGAGATGATGTTCGGCAAAGCTATCACCCAGGAAGGCCGTAAGCCGGTAAAAATCAAGGGTGAGCCTTTGCTGACATTGAATCATGTGTCCGTTGAAGATTATCGGCTCAAGATACAGCATGTATCAATGGATTTATATCCTGGAGAGGTGATCGGGCTGGCTGGCATGGAGGGCAGCGGGCAGGGATTATTCCTGCGCTCGGTGGCGGGTCTGGTGAGGAGCACCGGCGGGCGCATCATCCTGAACAGTAAAGACCTGACTGGCCATTCATACCACGCTTTCAAGCGCTGCGGGGCAGCTTTTTTACCAGCAGCCCGTCTCGAGGAAGGTCTGGCAGGCGGATTGAATCTGATGGAGCACTGCGTACTGGCCGAAGGCGCCAGAGGTTTTTTTGTCAACTGGGAAAGCAGCCGTCAGCTGGCTCAAAGGCGAATCCAGGAGTACAACATTCGCGGCACTCCCACCAGCCAGATCGAGGAGCTGTCTGGCGGAAACCAGCAGCGGGCATTGCTTGCCCTGTTAAAAAGCCCGCTGCGATTGTTGTTGCTCGAGCATCCCACCCGCGGATTGGACATTGAGTCGACGATTTATATCTGGTCGAAGCTCAAGGAGCGCTGCAGCCAGGGCACCTCCATCCTTTTTATCTCGTCTGATCTGGAGGAGATTCTGTTATACAGCGATCGTGTGATGGTCTTTTTTAGCGGCGAAGTGACTCCGCCATTGGAGGTAGAGGGGATGACCTCCGAAACGTTGGGACAGTTGATAGGCGGTAAAGGCTGGCAGGAAACCATGGCGGGGGTAGCCGCATGAGAAAAAATGTGTGGATAAATATGGGCTTTCAAGTTGGCGCGCTGATCCTGGCCTTCTTGATCTCGACCCTGATCCTGGTAGCTGTCGGCGCGCCGCCGTTCAAAGCATATGGAGCGATCATCAAAGGCGCCTTTGGATCGTTGAACAATGTGGAGAACCTGTTGATCTCCTGGACGCCGCTGCTGCTGACCACCGCCGGCGTGCTGATCACCTTTTCGGCTGGTTTGTGGAATATCGGCGTGGAAGGGCAGATGACTCTCGGATCGATTTTCACCACCTGGGTTCTGCGACTTCTACAGGACAGCAGCCTGCCGCCGGAATTGGTTATTTTTCTGGGGATATTAGCTGGCATCATCGGCGGAGCGCTCTGGGCGGGTTTAGCCGGGGTTTTAAAAACGTTCGGCGGGGTAAATGAAATTTTCGGGGGATTGGGGCTGAATTTCGTCGCTACCGCCCTGACCATATTTCTCGTCTTCGGGCCCTGGAAGCGCCCCGGGGTGGGTTCGATGTCGGGCACCCAGCCGTTCGATAAGACGCTCTGGCTGCCGACATTGCCAGAAACGGACATCAGTCCCTGGGCGCTTGGATTATCTATCCTGGCGATCATCGTGGTCTACTTCCTGCTGCGCGGCACCTACTTTGGCCTGCGGCTGAAGGCAGTTGGCAAGAATATGAAAGCCGCCTACCTGCTGGGGGTGCCAACCTGGCAGTACAGCATGTTGGCATTTATCATCTGCGGAGCGTTCGTCGGTCTGGCAGGCGCAATTCAGGTGACAGGAGTCTACCACCGTCTGCTGCCGAATATCGCTGGCGGCTACGGTTTCCTGGGTTTGCTTGTTGCGATGCTCGTCAATTATCAGGCAATTTGGGCCGCCCCTGTCGCACTATTTTTTATTGCGGTGAATACTGGCGGAATCCAGCTGCAGATGCTCTATAAACTGGATTCATCGTTTGCTGGCGTTCTCCAGGGCTTTCTCGTGCTGATGGTCCTGCTGAGCGAAGGCGTACGTCAGCGCATTCTCAAAAAACCATAGGAGCCGCGATGGATACTGCAGCGATATTAATGGGTTTGGCGAGCGTCCTTTCTGCGGCTGGGCCGATCCTGTTTGCGGTGATCGGCGAAACCATCACCGAACGAGCCGGTGTGATCAATCTGTCTTTAAATGGGACGATCATCCTCGCGGCGATGGGCGGCTTTGTGGTGGCATACCACTCGGAGAGTCTCTGGCTGGGCTTTCTGGTTGGCGCGCTGATCGGCGCGCTGGTGGCCTTGATCGTAGCGTTCAGCAGCATCACCTTGAAGCAATCTCAGGTGGCGGTCGGTTTTGTTCTGGCTTTGGTTTGCCGCGATCTGGCCTACTTCCTCGGCGTTCCATATATCAACCAGCCCGGCCCGCGCCTGCCCGCCTGGTCGATCCCCGCGCTGAAAGATATTCCGGTCATCGGCCCCCTATTTTTCCAGCAGGACCTGATGACCTACCTCAGTTATTTGCTCATCATCATCGCCTGGGTGTACATCTTCCGCACCCGCAGCGGCCTGACCCTGCAGGGCATCGGCGAGCGACCGGCGGCGGCCTTCGTACGCGGCGCAAACGTGAACCGCCTGCGCTATATCTATACGGTCATCGGCGGGGCGCTGGCAGGGCTGGCTGGACCAGCCTATTCACTCAACATCAAAGGGGGCTGGATGGGCATCCAATCCGGCCTCGACGGCATCGGCTGGATTGCGTTGGCGATCACTATTTTTGGCGGCTGGAATCCCATGCGAGCGGCTTTTGGCGCCTATCTGTTCGCCTTTCTGCAATGGCTTGGGCTGGTTCTGCAGGCTCGACTGCCGAACATTCCATCACAGGTGCTGCAGGTTGCCCCGTTTCCGCTGATGATCCTGACGCTGTTGCTGGTGAACATTGGCAATGCTGAATGGGTTGAGCGGACGCTGGCTGCCATGCCGGAAAGAACCCGCCGCCTGCTGGCGCAAATCCTGCGCTCGGTGCGCTCATCGCCGCCGGCGTCACTGGGCGTACCATTTGATAATGAATAGGGTTGAATCATGACTGAATTTGTCGGATACCGATGTTCGCTGTGTAGAACAGAATATATCCCAGGATCAGTCGAATATACCTGCCCCAAAGACGGCGGGAATCTGGACGTTGTCCTGGATCATCACACGATCCAGCAGAAGTACCAGCCAAACGACATTACCTCACGCACGGATTATTCTCTCTGGCGTTATCTGCCTTTGCTGCCGGTCAAGGACCCTGGCGGCGAGGGGACGCCTCTACGTATGGCTGGCTGGACTCCTACCTATTACCCCACCCGGCTTGCCGATCAGCTTGGGTTGAAGAATTTGTGGATCAAAGACGAGGGGCGCAATCCGACCGCGTCGTTCAAGGACCGCGCTTCAGCGGTGGTAGTCGCTCGGGCGCGGCAGATCGCGGCGGACGTGATCGTGACCGCCTCGACCGGCAACGCCGGCGCTGCGCTGGCCGGCATGGCTGCGGCGATCGGCCAAAAGGCGATAATCTTTGCGCCGAAAACCGCTCCACCGGTGAAAGTGGCCCAGCTGTTGGTTTATGGCGCACAGGTCATCCTCGTCGACGGCAATTACGATTCAGCCTTCGACCTGACTATCGAGGCATCCAGGGAATTTGGCTGGTATTGCCGCAACACTGGCTACAATCCCTTTACCGCCGAGGGTAAAAAGACGGCGGCTTTTGAAATCTGGGAGTCGGTCATCCTCAACCTGCGTCTGCTCTACGGCAGGCTGGTGATATTCGTTTCGGTCGGTGACGGCAATATCATCTCCGGCTTGCACAAGGGTTTCAAGGATTTGCAGGCACTTGGCTGGTTGGAGCAGATGCCTCGCCTTTTCGGGATTCAATCTGAAGAATCGGCAGCAGTGGCGAATGCCTTCTTTACTGGCGGTGAGGAGATCGTACCGGTTCACTCGACGACGATTGCTGATTCGATCTCGGTTGATCTGCCGCGCGACGGTGTGCGGGCAGTCAGAGCTGCCCGCGAGACCGAGGGGGAACACCTGATCGTGAGCGATGCAGAGATCATCGCCAGCATCGCCGATCTGGGAAAGGTGGGTATTTTTGCTGAGCCGGCCGGTTCGACTGCCTATGCCGGTCTGAAAAAGGCAATCCGGTTGGGAAAAATTACACCAGAAGATCCGGTCCTGGTGATCAACACTGGGAACGGACTGAAGGACATCCGGGCGGCGATGATGTCCGTCCCGGAAGCGCCGATCATCGAACCGAGCATGAGAGCATTGAAAGCCCATCTGGGGTTGTAATTCTCCACCCAGAAATGAGATTTATCGCGACTGAAGGTAATCCGAATGAAACCGATATTTTCGATCATCGCCCCGATTTATAACGAGGCTGAGAGCCTGCCTGAGCTCTACCGGCGCGTCAGTCAGGTGATGGAACAGACGCACGAGCCCTGGGAGCTGGTTCTGGTCAATGATGGTTCGCGCGACCAATCCCCAGAGATCATCCGCGAGCTGGCAGCGAAGGATAAGCGCGTGCGCCCGGTGATGTTCGCGCGCAACTTCGGTCACCAGATTGCCGTGACCGCCGGCATGGATTTCTCGCGCGGGGACGCGATAGTGGTTATCGACGCCGACCTGCAAGATCCGCCTGAGGTGATCCTCGATCTGATCGCGAAATGGCGCGAAGGTTATGAGGTGGTCTACGCGGTGCGCTCAGAAAGGGAAGGCGAGACCTGGTTCAAGAAATTCTCCGCCTCGGCTTTCTACCGGCTGATTTACCGCATCACCGACGTGAAGATCCCCCTCGACACCGGCGATTTCCGCCTGCTCGACCGCAAGGTGGTCGCGGTGATGAACAAGATGCGCGAACACCACCGCTTTCTGCGCGGGATGGCCTCCTGGGTGGGTTTTCGCCAGATTGGGGTAAGCTATAAACGGGCTCCGCGCTTCGCTGGTGTTACCAAGTATCCCTTCCGTAAAATGCTGAAACTGGCATTGAATGCGATCACCAGTTTTTCCTATTTTCCCTTACAGCTTGCGACTTACATCGGCTTTGTATCCGCGGTTGTGGCGATCATCGCCATTCCGGTCGTGATCATCCTGCGCGCCGTCAACTCGCAAATGTTCTTTGGTCAGGCAAGCACTCTGATCGCAGTGTTGTTCTTAGGCGGGGTACAGCTTATCTCGCTGGGCATTCTCGGCGAATATCTTGGCAGAGTGTACGATGAAGTCAAGGGCAGGCCGCTATACGTGGTCAGTGAAAGCCCAGAGGATTTTGAAAAAGATAATCTAAACGAGTAGGAGGATCTGTTATGGCGAAAATCGACCTTTCGGTGTACAGCGACCGGCGGGAGCGGGCTGTGAAGCGTGCGCGCGAGCGAAGTATTATCATCCCGACCTATGCCCAGATGAAGAATCCCGTGCTTATTCCGGCAAAGTACAAAGAAGAATTGCGCGGGATCGGACTATGGGACCTTCATCCGCGCAACTTGTTCCGGATCACCTGGAAGAATGAGCCGGTCGCCAAAGGCGGTGGATTTGGCGGGGTGAATTACCTGGAATTTCCATCCAGCCTGACCGGCGTGCCGGCGCGGATCATCGCGCTGGTGGGAAAATGGTTCCCGACCGGCGCGCACAAGGTCGGTGCGGCTTTTGGCTGCCTGGCGCCGCGCCTGGTGACCGGCCAGTTCGACCCGACCACTCAGAAAGCGGTCTGGCCTTCCACCGGCAACTACTGCCGCGGCGGCGCGTATGATTCTGCGCTGCTAGGCTGCCAGTCGATTGCCATTCTGCCAGAGGGCATGAGCCGAGAGCGGTTCGAGTGGCTCTCAAAGATCGCCGGTGAAGTGATCGCCACGCCCGGGACGGAATCCAACGTCAAGGAGATCTTCGACAAGTGCTGGGAGCTGCGCAAATCGGGTGAGGATTTGATGATCTTCAACCAGTTCGAGGAATTTGGGAATTATTTGTGGCACTACGAAATTACCGGTCACGCCATGGAGGAGGTGCTGAAGAAAGAGTTGAGGCCGAAGGATCAATATCGCGGCGTGGCACTGACCACCGGTTCGGCCGGGACGATTGCCTGCGGCGATTACCTCAAACAGGTCTTCCCGTACAGCATCATCGTCGCCAGTGAGGCGTTGCAGTGCCCCACGCTGCTGGAAAATGGTTTTGGTGCGCACCGCATCGAGGGCATTGGCGATAAACATGTGCCCTGGATTCACAACCTGAAAAACTCCGACATGATCACCGCCATCGATGATAACTCGGTGGTTAATGTAATGCGGTTGTTCAACGAGCCAATCGGTCGCGAATACCTTGTCAAGAAAGGCGTGCCGGCGGATTTTGTGAATAATTTGGATCTGCTGGGTATCTCCGGTATTGCCAATCTGCTTTCAGCGATTAAAGCAGCAAAATATTACGAAATGACCGAAAATGACGTCATGATGACCGTCCTGACCGATTCGATGGAACTCTACGACAGCCGTATCGAGGAGTACCGCCAGAAGTTCGGTGAATTTACATCTTCGCATGCTGCTGAAGCTTTTGCGGGCGACCTGCACGGTGAAACGACCGATCACCTGTTGGAATTAACTTATGTTGAGCGCCGGCGGGTGCACAACCTCAAGTACTACACCTGGGTGGAGCAGCAAGGCCGCACATACGAGGAAATCCTCGCCCAGTGGTACGATCCCAATTACTGGAGCGATGTTCAGGGACAGGCCGAGGAGATTGATGCACTGATCACCGAGTTCAACCAGCGAACAGGATTGCTTTAAACGAGGTCGATTGACAATATCGCTCGCGCCTGCATTCTCATCGGGCGCGAGCGATTTGATTCAACCTTAATCCTGCAGATACGGCTCGATCTCTTCTTCCAGCTCACCTGGAAGGAACATGCCGACTTTTATCTTCTCGATCACCCCCTCCGCATTGACCAGGATCGAGGTCGGGTAGCTATTGACGCCCAGGCTGTCCAGCACGCGGTAATTCGTGTCGAGCAGCACCGGAAAAACCAGCCCCAGTTGATCGGCATACGCCCTGGCGGTTTCTTCGCTCTCGCCGGCGTTGATCGCCAGGATTACCAAACCCTGGTCGCTGTGATTGTGATAGAACGTCAGCAGGTCAGACATTTCTGCCCGGCAGGGCGGACACCAGGTTGCCCAGAAATTGATCAGCACGGATTTTTAATCGGTTGGGCTATAATTTAACCATCCTATCACAACAGAGGAAGGAGCGGCATGGCAGGTTATCCTCCGGAAACAGCTTTGATATTGGTCGCGATCCTGCCCAATCCCCGCGATCTGGAGATCGCCCGGCTGCTGGGCTGGTACCGCATCCCGCTGCGCTACGCTCCCAAGGTGGTCGATGTGGATTATCTGGCATTCTACCAGACTGCCGCCTTTGGCGAAAGCGAGCGCTGGCAGATCAGTTTTTTCGCCCGTGTGCGCGGACACGAGCTGGCCACCCGCGCGGAGCTGCTGCGCGACGAGAGAGATCACCCGCGCGCCAGGGAGGAGTATTACAAAATTCAGATCGGCCCGCTCGAGCAGCTTCCGCAGTCGATCTCGGCGGGCAGCTGGCGAAGGATCACCTTTCTGTACACCACCGGGGAAAACCTGCGCAAAGCGAAGGTGGTCAGGGATCTGGTGGTTCGCTCGGAGGAGCGTGAGCTGCTCTGGCGCTCGCTGCGTGAGCGCGCTTTGCGCAGCGGTCAGTACCAGGCTGGTGAACTGCCCGAAGGGACCTTCGACCTGGATCCGCAGTTATTGCTCATGCTGGGTGATCTTGGCACGATTCGAGAAGCGCCGCACAAGGATTTCTTCGCCTGATGGAGGGAAAATCCCTGATAGAATGAGTACTGCCTTTTGATGATTGATTGATTATGGAGCCGCAGATGAAGCTATTGATCAAATCCGGAACGATCGTCACCGCCGAGGAAACCTACCCGGCGGATATTCTGGTCGAGGGGGAAAAAATCACCGCGATCGGCAAGGATCTGCCGGCGATGGATGATGTGGTGAGTGTCGATGCGCGGGGCAGGCTGCTGCTGCCTGGAGGGATCGACGTGCACACCCATTTCGACCTGCCCATGTCTGGCACCATTTCGTCGGACGACCACTACAGTGGACATAAAGCGGCGGCTTTCGGTGGGACGACGACGGTGATCGATTTCGTCCCGCAGGAGCCAGGAGCGCTGCTGGCGAGCGTGGAAAAATGGCGGGAGAAGGCTGACCCCAAAGCGGCGATCGATTTTGGTTTCCATATGAACATCACCCGGCTGGACGGCGAGGTGGAGCGCGATATCGCGAAGCTGTTGGATGCGGGCATCAGCAGTGTGAAGGTGTTCACGGCGTACAACGAGCGGTTGCGGCTGCGGGATGAAGAGATCCTGCGTGTACTGCGCATAGCCAGACACCACGGCATGTTAACCATGCTTCACGCCGAGAACGGGGACGTGATCGAGCTGCTGATCTCTGAAGCGCTGGCGGCCGGCCGCACCAGCCCAGAATGGCACGCGTTGACACGCCCGGCCTGGAGCGCGGTCGAGGCAACCCTGCGCGGAGCTGCGCTGGCGGCCATCGCAGATTCGCCGCTGTACATCGTTCACATGAATGTTGGCGGAGAGGTCGACCAGCTTGCCTATGTCCGCAGCAAAGGTCTGCCGGTGATGGGCGAGACCTGCCCGCAGTATCTGTTCTTCACCATCGACGACCTGCGCAGACCGGACGGGGCGAAATGGATCTGCTCGCCACCGATGCGATCTACGGCAGACAACGCCAGGCTGTGGGAGGGCTTGATCGACGGCACCATCCAGGTGCTGGCGACCGATCACTGCCCGTTCTTTTTCGACGGCACCCGCCCGATCATGTACGAGGCCGAAGAAGTCGCCATCCCTGGCAAGGAGTTGGGGCGCGGAGATTTCACAAAAATACCAAATGGTCTGCCGGGGGTGGGCGACCGGCTGGTTGTTTTCTGGACGGCCGGCGTCGGTTCAGGCCGAATCACGCCCAATCGCTTCGTCGCGCTGACCAGCACCAATCCAGCCAAGATCTTTGGCATGTACCCGCAGAAAGGTGCGCTTCTGCCGGGTTCGGATGCGGACATTGTCATCTGGAATCCTGATCTAAAAGTTAACTACGGGGCGGCTGTAGCCCAGCACCGCACGGATTACAACTTATTCGAAGGGTGGGAGTTGAGCGGCTTTCCGGAGAAAGTCTTCCTGCGCGGCAGTCTGATCGTGGACGGTAGGAATTGGATGGGAAAGCGCGGTATGGGACGCTTCCTCGCGCGGCAGCCAGGCGCGCCGATTCTCTAAAAGCAGCAGTAAAAGGGTAAATGATCACATTCCTGCCGGTTATCGTCCTTTTTTTGACCGCACTCGCCGTCCTCTTTTTACGCCGGCTGGAGCGCGGGACCGGCTTCGCCTGGCTGGCGGGAGTGACGCTGACCTTGGTCACCTGGGCAGGTGTACTCTGGCTGCACTGGCAAGAATTGCCTGCAATCCAGATGGTCCCCTGGCGTCCATACAATCCGCAGGCTGCCGACCAGATCATTTTTGCCTGGGATGATGTGTCCTGGGCGCTTGGGTTTGCGCTGATAGCGCTCATCTTGAGCCTGCTCATCACGGCTCCCGCCCGCCTGAAGCAGCGGAGCAGCCCGGTGACCTGGTTTGCCAACCTGACGATCACTGCGATCGGCCTGCTGGCAGTCTTGGCGGCCAGTCCGATGGCGACGATCCTCGCCTGGACGTTGCTGGATATCTTCGAACTGATGGTTCTGCTCAGATTGATCAAGGGCGAAAATATCCCCCGCCAGGCTGTGATTGCTTTTGGCGTAAAAGTGGCCGGCACGCTGGTGATGTTGTGGGCGATGGTCCAGTCTCATTCCGCGGGAGGCGCGTTGACTTTTGGCGTCATCCCGACTACATCAGCTATTTTCCTTTTAATCGCCGTAGGATTGCGTCTGGGGGTTTTGCCCTTGAATCAGCCATCTCCGACTGATCTGCCGCTTCAGCGGGGATTATCCAGCACCCTGCGGATGACCTCTCAGGCATCCTCGCTGGTGATTCTGGCAAGGCTGCCAGCCGGCATTTTCAATGAGTTTTGGCAGAGCCTTCTGTTGCTGGTTGCTGCCCTGGCAACCTTTTACGCTTCGGTCATGTGGGCCACTGCGAGGAATGAGCTCGACGGCAGGCAATACTGGTCCCTCTCGATGGCGGGTTTCGCCGTTGCGTCTGCCCTGCACGGGGATTCCATGGCGGTAGTTGCCTGGGGGGTGGTGTTGATCGTCAGCGGAGGGATCATCACCTTCTATTCCACGCGCAGCAGATCCCTGCTTTTTCTGCCCATCCTGGGATTGCTTGGTATGGCTGGGCTGCCTTTCACACCTGCTGCTGCTGGCATCAATGGCTTTGCAACCGCGCCTATCCAAATCTTGGACCTTATTTTCGTGGTTAATTTAGCGCTGATGATTGCCGGATACGCGCGTCTGAGCCTCATGACGGGCGATTCCCCGGCGGATTTGGAACGCTGGGTGCTCGGAGTGTATCCGCCTGGGCTGATTCTCCTGGCGGTTTCAGGCTGGTTGATCGCGCTTCTGGGCAATCCGGGCGGATTAAGTCCCGGCATCTGGTGGGCGAGCATCCTTTCTCTCCTCCTTGCCGTGTCAGCATTTTGGCTGCTTCGGATGCTCAAATACGATGACACCGGCAACCTAATTGCGCCGGGAAAAGCCGAATCAGCGGTTGCCTACTTCCGATCCGTGATCAGCCCTGTGATGCGACTTTCCTGGGTTTACCGGTTGTTATCGCTGATTTTCGCGGGTGTTCAATGGCTCCTCAGAATGATCAACCGAATGCTGGAAGGCGAAGCTGGTGTGCTGTGGGCGCTGCTGCTTGTCGCGCTGCTGTTGACAGTTCTCGCTGGAGAGGGATTCCTGCGATGAACGAAGCGTTGAATATCGCCTCCCTCGTTCTAGTGATGATGACCACACTGACCATCCTTTGGGGTCCGCGCTGGCGTTGGATTATCGTCGCACTAGCTTTACAGTACGCTGCGGTTTTCATTTTGATCAGCCAGATCTGGCCGCTGAGCCTGGCTGCGGTCACTTTAATCTCTGGGTGGATGGCGGGCGCAGTGCTGGGCGCATCTCAGCACGAATCGGATGCTGACCGCCAGCGACATCCTGTCGCTGGTCGGTTGTTCCGTGTTTTTGGCGGCTTTGTGGTGTTCACCATTGTTATCTCGCTCACCCAGGCGCCTGGCGACTGGCTGCCGATCGAAAAAATTCACCTGGCGAGCGGGCTGATTCTTGCCGGAATGGGCCTGTTCCAGCTGGGTCTGGCTTCGAGGCCGCTGGCGGTGATCATTGGATTGTTAACTACCCTATCGGGATTCATGGTGATCTACGCTTCGCTGGTCACGTCTGTGCTGGTCACCGGGCTTTTGACAGTGGTCACTCTGGGATTGGCGCTGGCCGGCGCTTACTGGATGGTCCCGCTGAGCGAGGAGGAGGGGCTGTGACCGCCGCTCATATCTGGATCCTTTTTCCGGTCATTCTGGCGATTCTGCTGGCGGTGTTGTATAAAAACCGCACGCTGGTGGTCAGCCTCGCAACGGGCTTCTGTCTTGTCCTGTCGCTTCTGGCGGTGGTTACCCCAATTGATGCCTCGGTAAAAATCGGCACACTGAGCGCACAAATTGGCTCCACGCTGACTGTCCTGGGCCGCCAGTTTATCCTCAGCGACGGCGAGCGCACATATCTGACTCTGATCTATGCGCTTGGCGCAGTCTGGTTCCTGGTGGGCGGCTTCACAATCGCGCAGCGTTTTTTCATCCCATTAGGGCTGGCGATGATCGCGGCGCTGGTGGCTGCATTTGCAGTCCAGCCGTTTTTTTATGCCGCCTTGCTGGTCGAAACCGCGGTTTTGTTGAGCGTGCCGATCCTGTCTTCACCGGGGACGGGCGCGAAACCAGGCGTCCAGCGCTACCTGATCTTCCAAACACTGGCAATGCCGTTTATTCTACTCGCTGGCTGGATTCTGGGCATTGGAGAAGCCAATCCTGCAGATGAATTGTTCCAAACGCGTGCGGCCATGTTCCTGGGATTGGGATTTGCTTTCTGGCTGGCTGTGTTCCCCTTCCACTCCTGGATGCCGCTGTTAGCCAGAGAGGTGCATCCGTTTCCCGTGGGCTTTGTCCTCAGCCTGCTGCCGACCAGCGTCCTGCTGCTGGCGCTGGATTTCCTGAACGGATTCGGCTGGCTGCGGGCAACACCTCAGTTATTTGAGCTATTGATGACGATTGGCGTCCTGATGGTCGTCGTTGGTGGTCTGTTTGCCGCGGTGCAAACTGATATTTCTCGTATTTTAGGCTATGCGGTGATTTTCCAAACAGGGTATGCCTTGATTTCAGTCGGGGTCAACTCTCTGCCCGGATATTTAGTCTTCGCCGGCGCGCTGATTCCCGGGCTGCTCGGCCTGATCGTCTTTGTGATTGCCCTGAGCGTACTGGCTAATCAGGAGGTCGGATATTCATTTCGAGATTTGCGCGGCTTGCTCCATCGTTACCCTTATGCGGCTGTAGGGCTGCTGGCAGCCTTTGCCTCGATCGGCGGCCTGCCGCTCCTGGCTGGTTTTCCCGTCCGCCAGGAAGCGCTCGAACTGCTGGCGGGGAAATCCTTCCCCCTCACCGTATGGGCAGGGTTAGGGAACGTGGCGTTTCTGCTCGGCGGCGCACGCGTCCTTGCGGAGTGTGTATCGGCTGAGCAGCCCGGCTGGGTGGTTCTCGAAACGGTGCCTCAACGAGTTTTTCTGGCGGCTGGCACCCTGTTTCTGATTCTGATTGGCATCTTCCCGCGCGAATTCCTGAATGGGATATCATTTATCCTGCGCTCCTTCCCGATGCTGCTCCAATAATCTGGCGCGGGCCGCTTCAGCGCGGCAGATGGTTGCATATCACCAGGCGGATGGTAAAATCCCGATCCGACATTGAGGTTTTAGTTATAATTATCTGCAGGCAGGAGAATATCTTCTGAGAATCATTTCTCAGAAAGGAAGAGTGATGGACATCGAACAGCTCAATAAAAAGCTGGAATGGTTGGATGAAGAGCGGCGCAAGGATAAGCAAATCATCGCTTCGCTGCAAAAGAGCATCGCCGATCTCGAGGACCAGCAGCCGTCGCAACTGCAACGTATCCAATCCCTGGAGAACGAATTATCGCGATTGGCAACTTCGCTGCTCCGATTCGAACAAATCGAAGCCGGGATGGGGCAGCTGCGCGTCGAGCTGGCGCGGATGATCCAGGATATCGAAAAACAGGCAGCCGACCGTGACCGCGAGCAGGATAAATCCCGCCTGGCGGAAATGGAATCCGTGAACAAATCGGTCGGGGATATACGCAGGGGGCTGGATGCGCTTCAAGATGTACGCAAAATCCTGCAAGCCAGGGCAGATGGTGAAATCCGCCTTGAGCGCGAGCTGGAAGCACTGCGGCAAACAATAACCGTCAACCAGCGCTCGGATGAAGAGTACCGCCGCCAGATCAAGTTGATCGAGGAGGGAGCCCGCCAGGATTCAAAACGCCTGGCCGACCTTACCGGCGAGGTAAGCGCCCTGCGCAAACGAGTGGAGGAACAGCGCGGCAAGCTTGACCTGGTGAACGAATCGATGCGAAAGGTGGATTTGCGCCTGAATGAGATGCATGCAGCTGAATCTGAGCGGAAACAGGCACAGATCACTTTCGTAGAGAAAATCAACATGGCCGCCATGGACCGTGAGAAGGTCTGGAAAGAATGGCAGCGGCGATTCGAGACGATCGAGGCGCAAAGCGCCAACCTGGATACCCAGGTTCAGTCGCTGGATGCCACACATCGGGCGGTCAAACGCGCCCAGGAAGGCTTCGAAGAGATCACCGCCCGCTTCGAGCGGCGCATTAACGAGATCACCGAAATGCAGCGCCTGGTAGAAGACCGCTTTCGCCAGGAGTGGGTATCCTTCCGCGCGGACGATCAGAAACGCTGGGCCAATTACTCCCTGGCTCAGGAGGAGCAGCAGCGTGAGATCGCCCGCCAGGTCAACCGCATTGAGGAGCGGCTCGTCTTCCTGGAGGATTTAACCCAGGAGATCCAGGACCTGGCGCATACGATTAATGCGGAGACTCAAAAGCGGCTGAAAAACCTGGCGGTGATCGCCCGCGAGTGGGCCGATGACCACAGCAAGAATTTACAGGAACCGCGCTGAGCGGATCGCTGCGACATGCATGTCATTGGAACTGCCGGCCACGTTGACCATGGAAAATCGACGCTCGTCGCTGCGCTGACCGGCATCCACCCCGACCGGTTGAAGGAAGAGCAGGAGCGCGAGATGACCATCGATCTCGGCTTCGCCTGGATGGACCTGCCCGGCGGCGAGAAGATCGGCATCGTGGATGTGCCGGGACACCGCGATTTTATCGAAAATATGCTTGCGGGCGTGGGCGGAATCGACGCGGCGGTTTTTATCGTTGGCGCCGACGAAGGCGTCATGCCGCAGACGCGCGAGCACCTGGCGATCCTCGACCTGCTCCAGGTGGAGCGTGGGGTGATAGCCCTGACTAAAATCGATCTGGTGGATGACGACTGGCTTGACCTGGTCGAGGAGGATGTACGCGCGGTGTTCAGCGGCTCTTCCCTCGGCGGCGCTCCGGTCGTGCGGGTATCCGCCCGAAATGGCAAGGGGATCGACGAGTTGAAACTCGTCCTGGCTGAGATCCTGAAGGATGCTCCCAATCGACCGGATCTTGGACGTCCGCGCCTGCCGGTCGATCGGGTTTTCACCATCGCCGGATTTGGCACCGTGGTAACCGGTACGCTGCTCGACGGCAGCCTGCGCATCGGAGATGAACTCACCGTTCTGCCGGCAGGCTTGAAGGGGCGCGTGCGCGGGCTGCAAACTCACCGGGAGAAGGAAGAAATCGCTGTTCCGGGCAGCCGCACGGCGGTGAACATCAGCGGCGTGAACGTCGATCAAATCCGGCGCGGCGACGTGCTCGCCCATCCGCGTCAGTACAGCGCCACCCAGCGCTTCGACGCCCAGTTCCGCATGGTCGCGGATGCCAGCGGTCCGCTGGTACACAGCGGCGAGGTGAAGTTGTTCATCGGCGCGGCTGAGGTGCTGGCGCGCGTGCGTCTGATCGGCGCTGAACAGCTTAAACCTGGTGAATCCGGCTGGCTGCAGCTCGAGCTGCGCGAACCGGTGGTGGCCGTGCGCGGCGACCGTTACATTTTACGGCGGCCGTCTCCGGGTGAAACGATGGGCGGCGGGCAGGTCCTCGATCCGCATCCCAAACGACGGCATAAACGCTTTGCGCCGGAGGTGCTGGCGAACATGGCGGCTCTGGCGGAGGGCACACCCGCGGAGGTGCTGCTGCAGGCGGCGCGCGCTGCCGGCATCGCGCCTTTAAGGGATGTCCTGCGGCAGGCACGGCTGGAAGAGGCGCAGGCACAACCGGCGCTCACAGAGGTGCTCGAATCCGGTCAACTGATCAGGTTGGAAGGCCAGACGGAAAAATTGAGCGGCGACGACCTGCTCATCCCTGCTGAACGCTGGCAGAGCCTGTCGAAGCAGGCTGCGGACGAACTGGGCGAGTTTCATAAGGTGAACAGCCTGAAAAAGGGCATGCCCCGCGAGGCGTTGAAAAGCCGGCTGAGGCTGGATCAACGCGCATTTGCGGCTGCCGTGCGCAAATGGGTCGAACAAGGTTTACTGCAAGAGGCCGGCACGCTGGTGCAGTCGCCCGGCTTTCATGTTTCCTTCAAACCGGCTCAGCAGAAGCTGGTCGATCAACTGATGAGCCAGTTTGCCAGCGCGCCATACTCGCCGCCGTCGGTCAAGGAATGCCAGGCGCTGACAGGCGAGGAGGTCTACCACGCCCTGATCGAGCTGGAGATGTTGCAGCAGGTGTCCGTGGATGTGGTTTTCCGCAGGCAGGATTTCGAGCAGATCACCCGCAAGGTGATCGCGGCGCTGCAGAAGGATGGGACAATCACCGTGGCGCAATTCCGCGACCTCTTCAACACCAGCCGGAAATACGCGCTGGCGGTGCTGGAATACCTGGACGAGGTCGGCGTCACCCTGCGCGAGGGCGACGAGCGCCGCCTGAATAAGCAATAGGGATTAGTTCGCAGGGGGATCGAGGGGATTTGCCGGATCGCTGTTTGCACGTCGATAGAATATGGCTGAGGTAGATATAAGGTTGACAGTCTGGGAGAACGCCTTTATAATTCCTCCGCTGTCGCCCCGGCATGCAAGCTGCTGGGGTGGTTATGTGTATCCCCAACTTCCCCGGGGTCAGGCGTAATCAATCGGCGCAGGGCGCCCGGCGAAGTGAAGATTGGAGAAAAAAGGATGAAGTACGCGATTGTAGAAAGTGGCGGCAAGCAGTACCGCGCCGTCGAGGGGTCCACGATCGAAGTGGACCGACTGCAGAGTGAGGTCGGTGAACAGATCACCCTGGACAGCGTCCTCCTCGTTGCTGACGATGGCAAGGTAAAAGTGGGGACGCCGAGCGTCAAGGGCGCGAAGGTGAGCGCGACTATCGCCGGGCACGTCAAAGGGCCCAAGCTGGTTGTCTTTCACTACCGCCCGAAGAAACGCATTCGGGTCAAGACCGGGCATCGCCAGCAATATACCCGGCTTAAGATCGAAACGATCAGTGTGGAGTAGCAATCATGGCACATAAAAAAGGTGGCGGTTCCAGCCGAAACGGGCGCGACAGCAATTCACAGCGCCTGGGTGTGAAACGATATGCGGGCCAGGTAGTACTATCCGGCAACATCCTCGTCCGCCAGCACGGCACGCGGATCAAACCTGGCCAGAATGTCGGCATTGGCAAAGACGACACGCTGTTCGCGACCGTGGACGGCAAAGTCGTTTATGAGACACTTCCGACCGGACGCAAGATCGTCAGCGTCATCCCGGTCGAGGCGAATTAGCACCTCAAAGATGTGCACCGCCAGACGTTCTCGAGCTGGACGGACGCATCATTTTTTGAGCAGAAAGGGTAACTAGACAATGAAGCAGGGTATTCACCCGACATATTATCCCGATGCACTGGTCATCTGCGCTTGCGGCAATACCTGGCGCACCGGTTCGACCAAGAAAGAAATCCGGACCGAAGTATGTTCAAAGTGCCATCCATTCTTTACCGGGCAGCAGCAGCGCATCCTCGACATGGAAGGTCAGGTCGACCGCTTCTACAAGCGTCTACAGGCGCGTCAGGATTACGTTGAAACCAAAAAGGCCAAGGAAGCTGAACGCACGTCCCCCGAGCGGCTGGTGAGTGAATTGGGACTTGGTACCCGCCCGACTGAGGCGCTGGTTAAAGCCGGGTTGGGAACTGTCGGTCAGGTGCTGGAGAGAATGTCTGCCGGCGAAGCCGCGCTCCTCGAGGTCGACGGTTTCGGACGCAAATCGCTCATCGACTTGAAGAAACGCCTGCGCCAGCTGGGCTACGATCTCCCCACGGCTGCCGAAGAAATCAGCGTTTAGATAATTTTGCCAAGACAAACCTCAGGCAGGGCGCCCGCCCTGCCTATTTTATTTAAGGCAGCTATCCGTCCACAACCGGCTGGACTTGGAGTAGAATCGAGAAAATATTGTTATTATCGAGGGGCAGATGAAACATCACGCAGGCTCAATCGAAGTGGTGACCGGTTCCATGTTCAGCGGAAAGACCGACGAGATGATCCGCCGGTTGCGCAGGGCGACAATAGCACGGCAGACGGTCCAGGTGTTTAAACCATTGATCGATAACCGCTACCAGATCGAGCGGGTCACCTCACATGCCGGCACCGCCTTCGACGCGATGCCGATCGAGAAGGCCTCGCATATCCTGACACTCCTGAAGCCGGAAAGCACGGTGGTCGGCATCGACGAAGCACAATTCTTTGATGAGGGGCTGGTTGGGCTGGTGCAGACGCTGGCAGAGCGCGGCATCCGTGTGATTGTCGCTGGATTGGACACGGATTTTCGCGGCGAACCGTTCGGCTGCATGCCGGTGCTGATGGCGATCGCCGAGCGCGTCGACAAGCTGCAGGCCATTTGCATGGTCTGCGGCGAGCCAGCTTCGCGCACCCAGCGGCTGGTCAACGGCAAGCCTGCCCGCTATGACGATCCCATCGTTATTGTCGGCGCTTCAGAGATGTATGAAGCACGCTGCCGACGCCATCACGAAGTGCCGCGCGATTAAGGTCACAAAAGGAGTCGGGAGATGCGCGATTATCATGAATTCCTGGAAGAGGTGCTGGTGCCATCCGATGTGCTGCAAATGCGCATCAAGGAGCTCGGCGAGCAGATTTCGCAGGATTTTCAGAATTCTGACCGGCTGGTGCTGATCTGCATCCTGCGCGGCGGGGTGATGTTCCTCAGCGATCTGATGCGAGTCATCACGGTGCCGCACGCGGTCGAGTTTATGGCTGTTTCGTCCTACGGGGCGGGTAGCCGCGAATCGACCGGCCAGGTGCGGATCACGCTGGACTTGAATATGAATATCCACGATAAGGACGTGATCCTGGTCGAGGATATTATCGATTCCGGGCGGACGCTTTCTTCTGTGTTGGATCTATTGGCTGCGCGCAGGCCGCGCAGCCTGTACGTTTGCACGTTGCTGGATAAAACCGAGCGGCGTGAGGTACACGTGCCGGTGCGTTACGTGGGCTTTGCCATCCCGAACAAATTCGTCTTCGGGTACGGTCTCGACCTGGACGAGCTGTACAGAAACCTGCCTTTCGTCGGTGTCGTCAACGAAAAGAAATACCGCAGCGAACAATCTCCTTCGGTATGATCTCCAGCTTCGAGGGTGTCTTCCCATCCCCAGAGGTACTGAAAGCGCTGCGCAGGCGTTCTCGTCCAGGTCAGAAGATCTACCTGGTCGGCGGGGTGGTGCGGGATGCGCTGCTGGGTGTTGAAAACCACGACCTGGATATTGTCGTCAGCGGGGATGTGCGCAGCCTGGCTAAAGCGATTGCCAATGAGCTTGGCGCTGTTTTTTATATGATGGATCTAGAGCATCCGACGGCGCGGATTATTTTCCAGCCGGACGAAAACAGGCAGTATTCATTCGATTTCGCTGCCTTGCGCGGCGGAGATATCAAAGAGGACCTGGCAGGGCGCGATTTCACCGTGAATGCCATGGCGGTTGATATCGATCAATTGGAAAAGATCATCGATCCGCTCAAGGGCGCGCAGGATTTGAAAGATAAACGACTGCGCGTTTGCAGTCCGGCTGCATTTCGGGATGATCCCGTTCGGCTGCTTCGCGCCGTGCGGCTGTCGCTGACGCTGCAATTGAGCATGGATTCAGCCACCATAGGGTGGCTCAAAGAAGCTTCAGCCGACCTGGCGAGGAGCTCTGTAGAGCGGCTGCGCGATGAATTTTTACGCATGCTCGCAGGGCGGAAAGTGGACGCTGCCCTGCGTATCCTCGATCAGTTTGGCCTGCTTGGGCAATTGCTGCCCGAGGTGCAGGCGCTACATGGAGAAGAGCAGCCGCCGCAGGTCCTGGACGTCTGGGAACACACGCTAGCGATGATCTCATGGCTGGAGAGGTTAATCGACCTGCTTGCCGCGGACTACAATGAAGAGAAGACTGCAACCCTGTTGCTGGGGATGGCAACCTTAAAGCTGGGGAGGTTTCGCCAGCAGCTGCGCAGGCATTTTCAACAGTCCTTTGTGCCCGGGCGCAGCCTGCGCGGCGCCTTCTTGCTGGCAGCGCTGCTGCACGATTGCGGTAAACCCGCTGCCCGCAGCATCGACAGCCGCGGCGACATTCATTTCAACGATCACGATCAGATTGGGGCGGAAATGGCGCGCGCGAGAGCTAAAGCCCTGGCATTATCAAACGTTGAAGTCGAGCGAGTTGGTTTGTTAGTTCGCCATCATATGCGCGTTCATTTTTTAACAAACAGCGGTAAGCCTGCCAGCCCGCGAGCGATCTACCGGCTGTTCCGCGATACGGGCGAAGCGGGCGTGGAGCTGTGTCTGCTTGCCCTGGCAGACACGCTGGCGACGTATGGTGTTACAATTGAACCTGCCCGCTGGGAGCGCGAACTGAACATCTGCCGGCAGCTAATGGAAGCCTGGTTCGATCAGCCTCGGCAGATGATTGATCCGCCCCGACTGATCAACGGTGATGATCTAATCCAGCATTTTCAGCTTCATCCCGGCCCACTGGTCGGCAAGATCCTGGAAGCGGTACGTGAGGGCCAGGCTGCCGGAGAGGTCAAAACGATCTCCCAGGCTCTGGCGCTGGCTCAATTGGTAATAGAAGAAGAATATCAAGAAGAGGAGTAACCGCGCGATGGAGTTCCATCCAGTTGAATTGTATTATCGAGAAGAGGGTGCAGGTCTTCCGATTGTCCTATTGCACGGTTTCCCGCTGGATCACTCCATCTGGCTGCCGGTCGTCCGTCTGCTGGCGGATCGGGCGCGTTTCATCATGCCGGATCTGCGCGGGTATGGAAAATCACCGGATGGCAACGAAATTCACTCCATGCGGCTATTGGTCGAAGATGTGCAGTTGCTGCTCGACCGGTTGAACCTCGAACGCGTCATCCTGATCGGGCATTCGATGGGCGGGTATGTCAGCTTATGCTTCTCGCATTCATACCCGAACCGGCTGGCGGGGCTGGGGCTGGTTGCCTCTCAGGCGGATGCAGATACTCCAGAGAGGCGTCAGGCGCGTCTGCGCACCGCCCGCGACGTGCGCACCAAAGGCGTGGACCTGGTCGCGCACGGCATACCGTCCACGCTCACCAACCGCGAGGATTTACAGGAACAGCTCCATGAGATGTTTCACTCCGTTCGCAAGCAATCCGTGATTAATTCGTTGAAGGGCATGGCGGAGCGCCAGGATGCAAATCCATGGCTCGACCAGATCAAAGTGCCGACGCTGGTCATCGCCGGCGAGCAGGATAAAATCATCCCGCTGCGTAAATCGCGCGAAATGGTTGAGCTGCTGAACAAAGGCTGGCTGATCGAAATTCCGGAGGCCGGGCACATACCGATGTTAGAACAACCGGAGCGCGTCGCCGAGGGGATTTCGCAGTTGCTCTCGGCTGTCCACGACAATTAATTTTCAATGGTTGATAGCATAGAAAAAAGGGCCCGTCGGCTGACGGGCGCATTCTGCGTGTAGGGGGGATTTGTTCTAGGGGTAGATTTCGTCGAGCATCGGTTCGTAGAAGCAGCGGCAGCCGGTTTTGTGCGAGCAACCTTCAACCGGCAACGGCGGCGCCTGGAATTTATCATACGCGCCCTGCCTCTGCTGGCAGGCCGGGCAGGAGTCGTGAGCGACCACCAGCCGTATGTTCTTGACCCGAGAATTGGCCTGGAACTTTTTTAGAGCGGCTGCTGTGTAGGAGTTTTCCTTCAAATTAGCGCCGCAGCTGGGGCAGATTTTGACCGCATCGGGTGATTGGGTATTGCATAATGAACAAGTCTGCACGATTCCCTCCGATATTTGAGCCTGTCTTCTTTGAACAATGTCCCTTCAGCGCCTGGCTGGTTCTGCTGGAATTCCAATGAATTTGGAAAAATTCGACCGGACCGGGATTTCGCTCGGCACAGCATTTAGGCGGACGCCAAATCCATGAGAGTCCTCCGCAATGCGTTCATGAGCGCAGCCCGGCGCTCATTGGCAGGTATTCCTGAATTTTCTGAGGAAATTTTACTACAATATCTGTCGTGGATAATTATGCTTTGATCGATGAACGCGTAGGGACTTCATTCAATGCGCGGCTGCGGCGCAATAGATTCTGAATGTGGGCGATCAGCATACTGCTGGATACGGGTTTTATCAGGTAATCATCGGCGCCGGCGTCGAGGCCCTTCGCAATCAGGCCAGGATTGTCCAGTGCTGAGAGAATCAGAATGGGCACCTGGCTGAACTGGCGAATGGTCTTACATACCTGCCAGCCGTCAGGTTCAGGCATCATCAAATCCAGGATGATCACATCGGGCTTTTTCGACCTGCAAAGATCAATCCCCTGTTGTCCATTATAAGCCGTATGGATATTTGCACATAAAGACTGTAACAATATTTTTAGTAGTTCTGTCATTGCAGGGTCATCATCTATGACCAGGATATTCATTCATTCCTCCGTCAGGGGGGTCTCCGATATTCCAATTATCAATTAAGATGGTGGATTAATTCCTTGCAACTGCTTTACAAAAGAGATCCACGAATTCGAGCTGTTTGGTTATCTAATTGTCTAAACATCAGCCCTCCGCACAATAAAATTGCACAGAATATCTCCGATTCTTTGTGATGAATTTAATTAATGGTAGAATCACATGCTTAATGGTCTTGATTCCAAGCCCAATTTCAAGGGTTTTTAGATACATCGAGGAGGATCCAAAAAAATGAAGAAATGGGTATATTTGTTTAATGAGGTCGACGAGGCTGAGAAGAGTGTTGGGGGGAGCTGGGACGGCGTTCGGGGATTGTTGGGCGGAAAAGGCGCCAACCTGGCGGACATGACCCGCCTGGGTGTTCCCGTTCCTCCAGGATTTACGATTACTACCGAGGCCTGCAACGCTTACCTTGCCTCAGGTCAGAAATTCCCGGAAGGCATGTGGGAACAGGTGCTCAATGCCCTGGCTGAGGTTGAAAGGTTATCTGAGAAGAAGTTCGGCGGATCTGAAAATCCTCTGTTAGTTTCCTGCCGATCTGGGGCTAAATTTTCCATGCCGGGTATGATGGATACGGTGCTCAACATCGGCCTGAACGACGAGACCGCCCAGGCGATGATCAAACTGACCAACAATGAGCGCTTTGTCTGGGATTCTTACCGGCGCCTGGTGCAGATGTTCGGCTCGGTTGTGCTGGGCATGCCGGACGAAGCCTTTGAAGACGTGATGGATGACTACAAATTGGAAATGGGCGTCAACGCCGACACCGAGCTGACCGCCGAGAATTTACACGAGCTGACCGGCATGTTCAAAAAGGTCGTCCGCCGGGTGAAAGGCTTTGACTTCCCGACCGATCCTTACGAACAGCTGAAACTGGCCAGCGAAGCGGTCTTCAAATCCTGGTTTGGCAAGCGCGCTGTTGATTACCGCCGCGCCACGAATATCCCGGATGACCTGGGCACTGCAGTGAACATTGTCACCATGGTGTTCGGCAATATGGGCAACGATTCCGGCACCGGCGTCGCTTTCACCCGAAACCCGGCCACCGGCGAGAAGGTGATGTACGGCGATTATCTGCTCAACGCCCAGGGTGAGGACGTCGTGGCGGGCATTCGCAACACAGAAAAAATCCAGAACCTGAACAATGACATTCCGCACGCTTACAAGCAATTCCTCGAGATTACTGAAAAACTTGAGAAGCATTATAAAGATATGCAGGACGTCGAGTTCACCATCGAGCGCGGACGTCTGTGGATGCTGCAAACCCGCAATGGCAAGCGTACCGCCCGGGCTGCGGTAAAGGTAGCTGTTGACATGGTCAACGAGGGGCTCATCACGAAAGACGAAGCGGTTAGGCGCGTTTCGCCGGCGGATGTCGACACACTGCTCCATCCGCAATTTGATCTGAAGACCATCAACGAAGCCAAGAAAACCGGCCGGCTATTAGGCAGCGGCGTCAATGCCTCGCCTGGCGCGGCCGTCGGACGGGTGTATTTCGACGCGGACCTGACCGAAAGGATGCACAAAGAAGAAAAACAGGACGTCATCATGGTCCGGCCGTTCACCAAGCCGGATGACGTACACGGCATGCTGGCAGCCAAGGGCATTCTAACAAGTGAAGGCGGCGCAACCTCGCACGCTGCGGTGGTCGCCCGCCAGTTTGGTGTTCCTTGCGTCGTCGGCGCGGCATCGATCCGCATCGACCTGGATAAGCGCTTGATGGAAGTCAACGGCATCGTGGTCAAGGAAGGTGAGTGGATCTCCCTGGACGGCGGGACAGGCGAAGTGTTTATCGGCAAGCTGCCAGTGACCACCCCCAGCCTGGACGAGCAGACGGATTTGATGACGATCCTAACCTGGGCAGATGAAATCTGCGCCCGCCCCGGCGCGCGCAAGGGTCCTGCGGGATTCCCGACAACCGGATTGGAGGTGTGGGCCAACGCGGATTATCCCAAGGATGCCAAACGGGCGCGCGCCTACGGCGCCAAAGGGATTGGCTTGTGCCGCACCGAACACATGTTTTTCGAGCAGGTACGGCTGCCAAGCGTGCAAAAAATGATTTTGGCAAAAACCAGCGAGGAACGCACCGAAGCGTTGAATGAGCTGCTGCCCTACCAGCGCTCCGATTTTGAAGGTCTGTTCGAAGCGATGACCGGCTTGCCGGTGATCGTCCGCCTGATCGATCCGCCGCTGCATGAATTCTTGCCCGCTGCCAAAGATTTGCAGGAACAGATCATCACCAAGCGCATTGAGAGCCTGGCCGGGTATGTGCTTGGCAAAGATGAGCCAAAAGAAATCCGCGATCTCGAGCGAATGATGGAGGCAGTCGAAGGCATGCACGAGAGCAATCCGATGATGGGAATGCGCGGTGTCCGCCTTAGCATCGTCATGCCGGAGATCGTCGAGATGCAGGTTCGCGCCATCTTCGAGGCGGCCTGTAACATCCGCTTGAAGGGCCTGGATCCGCACCCTGAGGTTATGATCCCCCTGACCGGACACGTCAACGAGCTGAAATGGATCCAGCCGCGTCTGGAGAAGATCGCCAAGGAGGTGATGGATGAAAAGGGCGTTAAAGACCTGCATTACAAGTTCGGCACGATGGTCGAAATTCCGCGCGCAGCCGTAACCGCCGATGAGATCGCCGAGGTGGCGGAGTTCTTCTCCTTCGGCACGAACGACCTGACCCAGATGACCTACGGCTACAGCCGCGACGACGCCGAGCGCAGCTTCCTGGTGACTTACGTTGAGACGGGCATCCTGCCGAAGAATCCCTTCCAGACGCTCGATCGCGAGGGTGTTGGACGCTTGATGAAAATGGCCGTCGAAGACGGTCGTCGCACTCGCCCGACGCTGGAAGTCGGTATCTGCGGCGAACATGGCGGCGATCCCTCCTCGATCGAGTTCTGCCACCTGGTTGGCAATAACTACGTCAGCTGCTCGCCTTTCCGCGTGCCGGTGGCGCGCCTGGCTGCGGCTCACGCGGTGCTCAATAATCCGATCAAGTAAATTTCCGCGGTTCCGAACAAGATGCTGCCCCAGGATAGATGGGGCAGCTTTTTTTATGGATGAAAATCTCCTTGCAGGATATGCTTTGCTCTTTTGATAGGTCACAAAACGCCAGGATGGATATAATTTTAGTATAGCGGTCTCCCGCATGGGGTTTACAATCACCAGGTCACTGGTCAAGCCCACATCGCCGGTTTTCAGGGTGAGGAGGAAAACAGTTGTCGGAGCATTCGTCCATTTCATCGGAGCCTGCGCCAAAGCAAAAATCCGCGCCCGAA
The DNA here is from genome assembly GCA_034678705.1 of Bellilinea sp. Taxonomy (GTDB): domain Bacteria; phylum Chloroflexota; class Anaerolineae; order Anaerolineales; family Anaerolineaceae; genus Bellilinea. The sequence goes on along the minus strand of JAXDBP010000026.1, from coordinate 307,832 downwards.
TTGCCCCGCTGGCTTGGTTTTATGGGTGTCCTCTTGTTCAGCCTGGCTGGTCTGGGCATGTCGCGGTCGGGCAATATAATTCTCGATGTTGTCCCGGGCCGCTGGCCGGGAATCAACCTGGTCGTCATTGTGGCCGTTGCCCTGGGGGCAGGCTTGTTGATCACGCTGACCTTTTCCACGATCGGGGCGCTGATCCGCCGCCCGGCGGCCGATTATGTGATCGCTTCGCGGCTGATCCACCCCTCCATCGGCTTCGCCTCCAGCTGGACCTTCGCGATCACGCTGGCGATGTTTGCCGGAAACGTGGCAGGGTCAATTGCCCGCCAGACCGTCCCAAATTTCATGCAAACCCTCGGTACAGTCTTTGGCATCCAGGATGTCCTCCCTCTGTCAAAGACAATTGCCTCCGGACAGGGGACGGTTCTGATTGGCACAGTGGTCATCATCATCGCATTTTTGGTGATGACTCTGCCGCCGAAAGTTTTGTCCTGGCTGATGCGAGTCGGCTTAATCATGGTGTTGCTAAGCTGGCTGATTCTCCTTTTCCAGCTGGGCACGGCTGCGGAGGGGACGTTCACCTCCCGGTACGACCAGATCTTTGGGGCAGGGACATACGCCCAGCATATCGAGCTGGCCTATCAGTACGGTCTGGATACCGATCTGCCAAATCCCAGAACGATACTCATTGTTGGCTTGCTTTCAGGGTTTTACCTGTTTTTCGGCGCAACGCTGCCGACGCAAATGGCAGGTGAAGTCAAAAAGCCTTCGCAATCGTTACTGCCCGGCACGGTGCTGGCTTTAATTCTGGCGGGCGGTATAACTCTGTTGAGCGTTTTTTTCCTCCAGCGTTTGGTACCGACCCAGTTTCTATCCGCGCAAAGTTACCTGACCCAGAAACAGATCGAGGTCACCGGGTTGGCGTTGTCCTGGCTGCCCTTTTATGCCGCGGTGGTCAGGCCGGATATGCCGCTGGTGATGGCGGTCGGGCTTTCCTGGTTATATCTGTTATTTCTATTAGTCCAGGTGCTGATGTTTGTGCTCAGCCGGATTGTGCTGGCCTGGTCCAGAGATCAGGTCGTGCCGGCCAGGCTTGGATTTATCTCCCCGCGCCAAAAAATACCGCTGGTTGCGGTGCTGATCGCCGCGATCGGAGTGCAGATCGGCCTGATCGACGCCGCTCAGGGCGGAAGTATTTTTTCGGCGATGCATTTTGCCGTCTTTTTAGCCAGTTCGCAAATAATTCCAGTCGCAGCGCTCGTCCTTTACCCCTTTCTTGGAAAAAAGGTTGAGGGAAAGAAACACCTCTCGATTGCGCCGAGTATATTCATTGTGCTGGCTGGAACGGCCACATTGGTGTATCTCATCTGGACGATCGCCGCGATGTTTCTGTACCCTTATCGGCTGCAGGATATTCGGGTGTCCACCTTTACCTGGCTGGCTGTCTGCTTTCTGAGTGGGCTGGTCTGGTATATCGTCCGCTGGAATTTCCTGCGGGTGAAGGGCATCTCTCTTCCGGAGGTCTTTCGTTCGATGCCGCCGGAGGATTAATCCATTCTTTGGATCGCAGGACGCCGATTATCCGCTCTTAACGACTTCTGACCAGCAGTCAGCGCTGTCGAAATCGATTTTGCGGTTCTATTCTGGTATAATCTTTCGGGATATTGTCAGGTATTTTTGTCATTTTTGACAATTTTTCATTCGGGCAATGGCATGATTTTAAAAGGAGCTCGCTGAATGGAGAAGAGCGAATACATCAGTCTGTTTCATCAGATGGTCGTCATTCGCCGCCTGGAGGAAAGGGCGGCGGAATTGTACCAGAAGGGCAAAATCGGCGGATTTCTGCACCTGTACATTGGGCAGGAGGCGGTCAGCACCGGTTTGATTTCAGCCCGTAAACCGCAGGACCGGGTGATCACCGCTTACCGCGATCACGGTGTGGCGATCAATGTTGGCATCCCGGCGAATGAGGTGATGGCTGAGCTGCTCGGTAAGGCGACCGGCTGCTCTAAAGGGCGCGGCGGATCGATGCACATGGCGGACGTTAACCGGAATTTCTGGGGTGGGCACGCCATCGTCGGCGGGCACCTGCCGATTGCCGCCGGCCTTGCGCTCGGCGATGTTTACCAGAAGCAGGAAGGAGTGACGATCTGCATGTTTGGCGAGGGTGCGACGAACATCGGTTATTTCCACGAGGCGCTCAACCTTTCTAAAGTATGGGACTTACCCGTGCTGTGGGTGTGCGAAAATAACCGCTATGGGATGGGCACGGCAGTCGAGCGCGCCTCGGCCGTGGCCGAAATTCGGCAGAAAGCCGAGGGTTACGGGATGAGGAGCGCCCAGGTCGATGGAATGGATTTGATCCAGGTGCGCGAAATTGCCCTAAAGATGATCGAAGAGGTCAGGCAGGGCAGCGGGCCGCAATTTCTGGAGGTGATCACCTACCGCTTCCGCGGGCACTCGATGGGCGACCCGGAGCGCTATCGCACGGCAGACGAGGTCAAACATTTCCAGGATAACGATCCGATTGGGATTTACCAGCGCTATTTGCTCGAGAACAAAATCGCCAACGAAGATGAGTTGAAGAGCGAAACAGAGGCAGCCGAGCAGGAGGTGGAGGAGGCGGTCGCGTTCGCTGAATCCAGCCCCGAACCTGCGCCAGAAGATTTGTTCAAGCACATTTATGTAGAAGAATAGGGCGGGGAGAAGAGGCTATGGCTAGAATAACAATGCGCGAAGCCATTTCCCAGGCTTTGTGGGAGGAGATGGAACGAGATCCTTCGGTGTTCATCATGGGCGAGGAAGTCGGAGTTTGGGGCGGCACCTATGCCGTGACCAAGGGTTTTTACGACCACTTTGGGCCGGAGCGGGTCCGCGATACGCCCATCGCGGAGTCAGCCATCATCGGTGGCGCGATCGGTGCGGCGCTGACCGGGCTGCGACCGGTGGCGGAGCTGATGACGATCAATTTTGCGTTTTCAGCGATGGATTACATCGTCAACCAGGCGCCTAAATTGCACTACATGTTCGGCGGACAGATGGTGCTGCCGCTTGTTATCCGCGCGGTAGGCGGCGGAGGCCGCCAGCTCGGCGCGACCCATTCGCAAACGCCGGACGCGATCTTTGCCCATTTTCCCGGCTTGAAGGTCGTTTCACCGGGCACGCCGGCGGACGCCAAGGGCTTGCTCAAGGCTTCCATACGCAGCCAGGATCCGGTGCTGTTCATCGAGCACGCTACACTGTACCAGTCGCGCGGCGAGGTGCCTGACGGCGATTATGTCGTCCCAATTGGTAAGTCTACCATCCAGCGGCCCGGTAAGGATGTGACCATCGTCACTTACAGCAAAATGCTGGAGGTCTCTCTCAAAGCGGCGGATGAGCTGGCCAAGGATGGAATCGAGGCGGAGATTGTCGATCTACGCACGTTGCGTCCGCTGGACATGGAACCGGTGATTGCTTCATTTAAAAAAACCAACCGCGCAGTGATCGTGGAGGAGGGCTGGAAGTCCTTCGGCGTTGGCTCGGAAGTCGCCGCGCGCATCTACGAGCAGGCCTTCGATTACGCTGACGCACCGGTCAGGCGGGTGGCTCAGGCCGAGGTTCCGCTGCCTTACAACCGCAACCTCGAGCAGCTTGCACTGCCGCAGGTCGCGGATGTTGTGGCCGCTGTCAAGGAGGTGCTCTAATGGCAGAGATCATCGCCATGCCCAAGCTCGGTTTCGATATGGCCGAGGGCACGCTGGTGCGCTGGCTGATCGCGGAGGGCGATAGCGTCGAAAAAGGCCAGGTGCTGGCCGAGATCGAAACTGACAAGGCGACGGTCGAGGTTGAATCGACGGCCAGCGGCGTGCTCAAGCGTCAGATCGCGGCGGAGGGTACGGTCGTGCCGGTCGGTGACCCGATCGCGATCATTGCCGCCCCTGGCGAGGAGGTCAGCGAGGAGACCCTGCCGGCTGGGCAGGCCAGAGCCGAGGTCCCTTCGGGAGCGGTCGTGGCAGCCGAAGCCCCAGCCCAAGTTGAGGAAATTCTGCCGGATGAGGCCGTATCCCAACCTGGCAGCCGCATTAAAGCTTCGCCGCTGGCGCGGAGGCTGGCAGCCGAAGCCGGCCTGGATTTACGTCAGATACGGGGCAGCGGCCCTGGAGGCAGAATCGTTAAAGCGGACATCGAAACGGCGCTGGCAGCGCCGGCGGTCAAGCCGGCCGCAACGGCTGAGCTGCCTGCGGCGCCGATGCCGGTCTGGCAGCCCGGCGCCCCTGTGCCGCCCGATGAGCGCGTCCCGGTTGACCGCCTGCGGGCGATCATCGCCAAGCGGATGAGCGAATCCAAGCAGCAATTGCCTCATTTCTACGTCACCAGCGAGGTTGATGCCGAGCCGTTGATGACCGCGCGAAAACAGGTCAACGCGCTCATGCCCGAGGAGCAAAAAATCTCGGTCAACGACTTCATCGTTAAAGCCGCTGCGCTGACGCTGCGCCAGTTTCCGAACATCAACGCGTCCTTGGATGGAAAGGAAATCCTGCGCCACGGGCATGTCAACATTGGCGTGGCCGTCGCGCTGGAGCAAGGCCTGATGACCGTAGTTTGCAAGGATGCGGAAAAAAAGCCGTTGCGGCTGATCTCGCAAGAGGTCAAAGAGATGGCAGCCCGCGCCAGACAGGGCAAGGTGCGCCCGGACGACATCGAAGGCTCGACCTTTTCGATCAGCAACCTGGGCATGTTCGATGTGGAAGACTTTATCGCCATCATCAACCCGCCCGAGGCGGCGATCCTGGCTGTGGGCTCGGTCAAAGAAGCGCCGGTGGCAGAGGGCGGCGCGGTTAAAGCAGGGCTGCGGATGAAAATCACCCTCTCGGCGGATCACCGCGTCACCGACGGCGCCGAGGCTGCCCGCTTTATGCAGGCGCTGAAGAAGATTCTCGAAAACCCGGCCTGGATGCTGCTGTAGGGCGGGGCGAGTCGAGGGATTTTTGCACCGACATCGCCCACGCGCAGTCGGTCAGCCTTAACCGCTTGCTGCGGGGGGCTGAAAGGGTTGACTCCCTCCCGGCCTCCCCCATTATAAAAAATAGAAAATGTGGGAGGGGATTCAGGCTTACCAAGGATGGAGAAACACCGGTCTCCTCCCCTAAATCCCGGTTCGCCCGCAACGGAATTAAAATTCACCTGGCGTAGAACTGGCGGTACAGGTGCATGAACTCGGCGATGTTCTTGATGTAGCGTTGGGTTTCCTCGAAGCGGATGATCTCGAGGAACAGGTCCGGGTCGCCGCCGGCGAGGTCGCTCCATACCTTGGCGTTGCCAGGTCCGCCGTTGTATGCCGCCAGGGCGGTGTAATAATCCCCGTTAAAGTAGCCCAACTGGTCGGACAGGTATCTGACGCCCAGGCGCAGGTTGATCGCTGGGTTGAGCAGATCTTCGTTGGTGTAATCATCCGGCCAATCGTAGCGGCTGGCGAGTTCTGCGCCGGTGGCAGGCATGATCTGCATCAAGCCGACTGCGCCTGCGCCGGAACTGACAAAGCCCTCGAAGAAGCTCTCCTGGCGGATCAGGCTGAACAGAAAGAGGGGGTGGAAGCCCTCATCGGCTACCACTTGCAGGACTAAATCTTTGAAATAGGGGCCGAAGCGGATGTGATTGAAATACTTCGGCGCTGCCAGCGTGTCCTGGTCGCTCATGCCAGCCAGGTTGAGGATCTGGCGGCTGGTGAAGATGGCTGACCGGTAGACTCCCAGGTCGAGCATGAAGTTCATCAGGCGCCAGGAATTGGCTGGATCGCCCTCCAGCAGCTCGCGCAGGGATTCAAAACTCCCGCGAGCCTGCTGGTACTCGCCAATCTGCCACAGCGCCAGCCCACGCTGGAAGAGTGGCTGCGCTTCCAGCTCCGTGTACGAGGAAAGGTCGACCTCAGCGGAAATATTAAAAGAAACACGCAGCCATTCCTCGGCCTGGCGGCGTTCCGTTTCCAGGTCGATGCCCAGGTCGATATTTTCGCTGACGCTGAATGGCTGACGGTTTAGGAGCAGCTCAAGGGCGCGCTCGCTGTAATATCCGGTCGGATCGAGTGTGCCGGCTTGCTGCCAGGCCGCTTCAGCGGCAGCCCGATCGCCCAGGGCGAGCTGGGATTTCCCCACCCAGAGCAGCGCCGCGGATTGATCATAGGGATTGACCGCCAGAGCTGCCATGCGTTGAAAGGTGGTCTGCGCCTGTTCATAATCCTTCAAGCGGAAGCAGGTAATTCCGGAAAGGAATAACCCGCGGAAGCTGATTTCCGCGGATGGATATTCGTCGATCAGACGCGCCCAGGTTGCTGCGGCTGAAGTCAACCTTTCGCCGCGCTCGAGGATGCGCCCGGCGCTGAAGAGAGTCTCGGCAGCGTCGGGCGCATCCGGCTGGAGAGCTACATAGTTTTTCAGCGTTTCGGCGGCGGATTCGAAATCGTCCAGATAAGCCCATTGAGTATAGGCGATCTCCTGCCAGGCCTGCCCCCAATAGTTATCCTCGGCGTGGTCGCTGATCAGCGTGCGCCACTCGTCGATCGCGGCGGGATATTCGGCCATTTGGCGCAGCGAGAGGGCGCGGAAATGGTGCGGACTGCCGTCGTGATCGGGTTGTGCGGCGGTATAGCGCGCCAGCGCTTCGGCGGCGTATCCGTATTGACCGGCGTAATAATCGACGATGCCCCGGTCGAGGTCGGAAACCGGGATGCCGTCCTGCACCAACACCAGCAGGGCGCTGTAACTATCGTATGCCTTATGAAAGTTGGCGACGGAATCCTGGTAGCGGGCGTAGGCTTGCTCTGGAAAGCCGAGCTGGGTGTAAATCTGCCCGCTGAGCAGGTTAGCCTGAGCTTTAATGTACTCGTTGTCGGTCTTTTGGTAAGCCTCCAGAAAGGTTTTAACCGCATTGGAGTAATCGCCGAGCGCAGAGTAAGCCTGCCCGATCTGGATCAATGCCCGCCCGCTGTCGCCGCTGGAAGCCTGGATGGCTGCCTGATAGGCTTCGATCGCGGCGGGATAATCGCCGGCGGACATGAGCGCGTCGGCCCGGCGCATCTGGATGATGTCATCCAGCACCCCCGGTTTGAGCTCGAGATATTTTTCGAATGCAAGGGCGGCTTCCGCCGGAAGATCTTGGGCCAGGTATGTTTCGGCGAGGAAGTAGTACGCGTTTGCCAGGGATTGGTTCACCGGCACTTCGTTGATCAGCGATCTGAAGCTCTCGACCGCCTGGTCGTAATCCTTTTCCGTCAGGTATGAACGGCCGATGCCAAGCAGGGCGCCGGCCTGGATTTCAACCTCCTGGCTGTTCATCGCCGCGGTCAGGTACTCGTCGCGGGCGCGCGCGGTTTCGCCGTAGAACAGCGTCTGGTCGGCCTGGGCGATCCGCGCTGCGGGCTGGGGCGTTGGAGTAGGCGTTGGCGGGAGGGTGGCTGCGGGGAGCACCACATCGGTGGTTGGTATTGCGCTGACATCAGCTGGCAGCCCCTTCTGTTCGGGCGTCAGGGCTGGTAGATTGCAGCCAGCCAGAAGGATCAGAAAAATGATTAATAGTGTATGTGCCAGGTGGTTTTTACGCATACCACCTTATACCGGAAGGCGGGGGATGTGTCAATCCCATCTGATCCCTCGATCCACTTAGCCTGATCCACCTGAAAAGCCGGCGATTGATGATATAATTTTCACGCTCCCGAAAGGGAGCGCGAATGATGTATAGGGGCCATTTGCTCCGCTACCTCAGCCCTCTACCCAGGATTTTGCTATGACCATTGTCTGCACCGGCTCTGTGGCGTTCGATTATTTGATGCGTTTTCCAGGTTACTTCAAGGATCACATCGTTCCTGAGCATCTCGATTCGATCAGCCTGTCCTTTCTCGTCGACAGCATGACGCGCCTGCGTGGAGGGGTTGCCCCAAACATCGCCTATACCATGGCGTTGTTGGGAGGGCATCCGGTCGTTTTTGCCACGGTGGGCGAGGATTTCGATGAATACCGCACCTGGCTGAACCGGCATGGGATCAATACGGATTATATCCGCACCATCCCGGGCAAATCGACCGCATCATTCTTCGCCAACACCGATCTGGCCAACAACCAGATCTGCAGCTTTTACACCGGGGCGATGGCGGATGCCCGCGACCTGTCGCTGCGCGAATTCGAGAGCCAGCCGCCTCTGCTGGTGGTTGTCTCGCCGAACGATCCCCTTGCGATGGACCGCTATGTTAGCGAATGCCGCGAGATGAAAATCCCTTACCTGTATGATCCAGGGCAGCAAGTGGTTCGATCCAGCGGTGAGGAACTCTGTAGAGGCGTCGAAAGCGCCCAGATGCTGTTCGTCAACGAGTATGAGTGGGAATTGCTGCAGAAGCATACCTGCATGCCGTCGGATGAAATCTTTCGAAAAGTAAAAGTTGTCGTCCGCACGCTCGGCAAGAAGGGCGCGGTGATCCATAGCGAAGGCGACCAGGTTAGTGTCCCGGTTTTTCCAACCGACAATATCATCGATCCAACCGGCGTTGGAGACGCCTTCCGCGGCGGTTTCCTGCGCGGTTTCGAGCTCGGTTTTCGCTGGCAGACCTGCGGTCAAATGGGCTCGCTGGCGGCTGCTTACTGCCTGGAGAATCGCGGTACCCAGGCTCATCATTACACGCTGGCTGAATTTGTTTCACGCTACCGCACGCAATTCGACGACCAGGGCGAAATAGACGCCTTAATCCAACCATCCTGAACTGGCACCCGGAGGCGATGAATGAGTAACTTTGATGTAAAAGATATTAAACTGGCTGAAGGCGGCCGGCGGAAGATCGAGTGGGCGGCGCGGGAGATGCCCGTGCTCAGCCTGATCCGTGCGCGCTTCGAGAAAGAGCGCCCGCTGGAGGGAATTCGCCTCTCTGCCTGCCTGCACGTCACTACCGAAACCGCGAACCTGATGCAAACCCTGCAAGCCGGCGGAGCGGACGTCGTCCTGACTGCCTCCAATCCGCTCTCGACCCAGGATGATGTGGCAGCCTCGCTGGTCACCCATTCGGAAATTCCTGTTTACGCCATCAAGGGCGAGGACAACGTTGTTTATTACAAGCACATCCGCGCGGCGCTCGATCATAAGCCGCACATGACCATGGACGACGGCGCTGACCTGGTCAGCACGCTGCATAAGGAGCGCCGCGACCTGCTCACAAACGTTATCGGCGGAACTGAGGAAACCACCACCGGCGTCATCCGCCTGCGGGCGATGGCCGCGGACAAGGCGTTGGACTTCCCGATCATCGCGGTCAACGACGCGATGACCAAGCATTTCTTCGATAACCGCTACGGTACCGGCCAATCCACCATCGACGGCATCGTTCGCGCGACGAACATCCTGCTGGCAGGTAAGAACTTCGTCATCGCCGGCTACGGCTGGTGTGGGCGCGGTCTGGCAATGCGTGCGCGAGGGATGGGCTCGAACGTGATCGTTACAGAGGTGGATCCGCTCAAGGCGTTGGAAGCGGTGATGGACGGCTACCGGGTGATGCCGATGGCCGAGGCAGCCCGAATTGGCGACGTCTTCTGCACCCTGACCGGCGACCTTAACGTGATCGACCGCCACCATTTCGAGGCGATGAAGGACGGCGCGATCGTGGCCAATTCAGGGCACTTCAACGTGGAAATCAACATCCCCGCACTGGAAGAGATGGCGCTCAACCGACGGCTGGTGCGCCCCTTCGTCGAGGAGTTCCAGATGAAGGACGGGCGGGTGATTTTCCTGCTCGGTGACGGACGCCTGATCAATCTAGCTGCTGCTGAAGGGCATCCGGCCAGCGTGATGGATATGTCGTTCGCCAATCAGGCTCTCAGCGCGGAATACATGGTCAGGCACGCTGAGGAGCTGGAAAAAACCGTCTACAGCGTTCCCGAGACGATCGACAAGGAAATCGCCCGGCTGAAGCTGGCGGCGATGGGCGTGAAAATCGACATGCTGACTCCAGAGCAGCTGGCATACCTCAATTCCTGGGAAGAGGGCACCTAGACTGCTTTTTGCCCGGGTGAGGATTGGCTTTTTTCGAAAGCCGGAATCGTGTTATGGTTCCGGATAACGGTCTATTGACGTTCCTTTCATTCATACATATTCATTTGCATAACCTGCCTGGACCAGATTGTGCAAAAACAGGCATCACTTGCTGTAGACGATAGCCATGTTTCCCAGCACGCCGAATGAATCCTGGAACAGTCCCCAGCTGCGATGATACACTTCACTCCCGTCCAGGACCATGACCCCCTCTGGGTCGTAGCCGATGATGATCACGGTGTGCTCGTTCGGCGCGACGCGCACGGTTTCGCCGTCCGAGGTTACATAATCTACCGCATAACCCCGCCGGGTGTAGACGGTGACCCAGACGATCACCGGCTGCCCGGCGGCGATCTCGGCTTTGAGGGTGTCCATATCCAATCCGTAGAGGTCCTCCGCCGGTAGGCCGTAGCTGCGCAGCAGTCTGGCGACCGGGGCGGCGTGCACGCCGTACGAATACGGCGGCAACTGCTGCGGGTAGCCGTTGGGGTCGCCGACGAAGCCCTTGTTCGGATCATCCGAGCGCGGCAGGGCGTCGACGAACTCGAACTCCGAGATATTCACGCCGAAGTAGGCGGCCCAATCGACCGCCGAACGGGATTCGCAATCCAGCGTCAGCGATTGTTCAAAGCCGACGATATCACTGATGGTGGCTGTGTCCGGCGGATACGACGGGTCCGGGGGAATAACAACCGGCGGCGGCGGGATTTCCGTCCAGGTTGGCGAAGGGGCGGGTGTGGGGGCAGTTGTATTGGTTGGCGCCGGCGGGAACGGCGTGGGAACGGCGATTCGCCCATCCGCGGCGGTGGCGGTGGGTACAACCGGTGGGCTGGTTGAGAGGTGACCTTCTCCGTTCAGGCGCGCGGAAACAGGTTCCGCCGTGTAGATGTCTCTGACAATCAGCGCCAGGATGGTGACCAGCGCGGCCAGGATGAAAAGCGTGCCCAGTAGCAGGGCGGTCAATGGCAGGGAATGAGGATACTTGCGCTTCATACCTGGAGGCTTCATATCCGATGCGGGCAAACAAGGCGGGTTTGATTTTAGTTTGTTACTATTATATCGATATAGATTAAATCGCCAAATGGCTCGCCGGCTGGATTGTGGGCCTGCCAGGCGCTGCGGTAGCTGCCCTCTTCTGGCGGCGCCTCCAGGAGGATGCGGAAGACCGCGTTGGTTTGACTCCTTGCCGGGTAGAGCGGCAGGGATTCGGCGGCGCCCAACGACTCGCCGGCAGTCAACCGAAGCGAGTAGAATTCGCCCCAATTGCAGGAGCCCGAATTGCGCACCTCCCAGCGTTTATCCAGCTCTGCGCCGGGCTTCACCTGTCTGCCGTCTGGGATGGTCAGATCGTCGATGAAGGTCAGGTCATCGGAGCAGGGCAGGGTTGGCGGGGTTTGGGTGGTCTCAGCCGGGGCCGGACTCGCCTGGGGGGACTGCGGTGGTACGCGGGTTGGCGGCAGGAAGGGCGGGGTTTCTTGATTTCCTGGCGCCGGCCGGTGATATCGCATGGAACAGCCCGGGGCTGCCAATCCAAGGGTGAGGGAGAGACATGCAAGCAAAAGCAAAGTCCGCTTGATGCGGGGAAACCGCGAAGAAGCGGACAGTTTATCGTCAAACGGACCTTGCACGCGGATCAACTTTCTTCTTCGAAGGCCTCTTCGTCATCGCTGCTGCCGCCCGAGAAGCTGGTCAGCGCTTCGCCGCCAAGTGCGCGCTGGCGAACCGCCTGCTCGATCTCGTTGGACAGCTCGGGATTCTGGTGCAGGAATTCTTTGGCGTTCTCGCGCCCCTGCCCGAGGCGGATATCGCCGTAGGAGAAGAACGCGCCGCGCTTGGAGACGATCTCCAGTTCGGTCGCCAGGTCGAGCACATCGCCGACCTTCGAGATGCCTTCGTTGTACATGATGTCGAATTCCGCCGCGCGGAAGGGCGGCGCGACCTTGTTCTTGACCACGCGTACGCGCACACGGTTGCCGATGATCTCCGCGCCGACTTTGATCGACTGGATGCGGCGGATATCCAGGCGCACCGAGGTGTAGAACTTGAGCGCCAGTCCGCCCGGCGTGGTCTCCGGATTGCCGAACATCACCCCGATTTTCTGGCGCAGCTGGTTGGTGAAGACCACCGCGGTCTTGGTCTGGTTGATCGCGCCGGAGAGCTTGCGCAAGGCCTGAGACATCAGGCGCGCCTGCATGCCCATGGTGGCGTCGCCCATGTCGCCCTCGATCTCGCTGCGCGGCACCAGCGCGGCGACCGAGTCGATCACGATGATGTCGATGGCGCCAGACCGCACCAGGGTTTCGGTGATTTCGAGGGCCTGCTCGCCCATATCCGGCTGCGAAACGAGCAAATCCTCGATGTTGACTCCCAGACGGGAAGCATAGGAGGGGTCGAGGGCGTGCTCCATGTCCACGTAGGCGGCGGTGCCGCCAAGTTTCTGCGCTTCAGCCACCAGATGCAGGCAGAGGGTGGTTTTCCCGGAGGACTCCGGCCCGAATATTTCGGTGATCCGCCCGCGCGGGATGCCGCCCACGCCGAGCGCGATGTCGAGTGAGAGCGAACCGGTCGGGATGGCTTCGACAGCCAGGTGGGTGGCTTCACCCATGCGCATGATCGAGCCTTCGCCGTAGCGCTTGATGATATCGCCGAGGGCTCTGTCGAGCATCGCCTGGCGTCCTTCGTTCATCCTTGAACCTGGTTGAATCGGTTGAGCGGGCGGGGTGGATTTGCGAGCCATTAGTCTCTCCTTATCGGTTGTTACGTATCTACATTATATCCGCAATCTTCCGTGGATTTCTTGGTGCATTTGCATGGTTTATTATAGTACAAATGTTCAAACGGTCAAGTATTTATCTGTGGATAAATTCTATGGATATCCATAGGTTTTTGGGCTGCTTTCCTCTTGACTATCCACCGCTGAAAATGATACACTCACTGCTAGCAAGCTGTATTGTATTACCAATCGAATAGCGGAGATTCAGCGGCTGAGCCTTGTGCAGGTCACAAGGTGACGAGGTGGAGGTTCCTCCCCGCGAGGGGAGCGTTAACCTCGGGGAACAAACCCCGGGGGAAAATCGAACGATCAGCGGAAGCCTCCTGAGCCCGATCACAGGCTCATTTCTCCCTTCCAAAGAATTGACTGGCCGAAAATCCGTCGGCGACGCCGGGAACAAGGCAGTCAAAGTGATCTAGTCTGCGCAGGCAGCGCCAGTTATCGTCTGGAAGGGCAGCCGTTTGGATATTGTGATAGTTCAAGGGCATGCCCGGTGCGTGTCCTTTTTATTTTTAAATCCGAGGTGTAATGATGAATACAAAAGAAATTATTCAGCGGGTCAACGAAGATAAGGTGCAATTCATCTCCTATCAGTTCGTGGATGTGATGGGCGTGGTTAAATCGGTAGATGCGCCGGTCGCGCAGCTTGAGGGTGCTCTTGAAAATGGAATCTGGTTTGACGGTTCTTCAGTTGAAGGTTTTGCCCGCATCCAGGAGTCGGACATGCATCTGCGCATTGATCCGGATACGTACGCCGTGCTGCCGTGGAGCCCGGCAGAAATGCGGCGAGCGCGCTTCTTCTGCGATATCAACTACCCGGATGGAAAACCGTTTCCCGGCGATCCGCGCGGCTCGTTGAAACGCATGTTGGAGAGGCTGCGTCAGCGCGGCTGGGTGTACAACGTAGGTCCCGAGCCGGAATTCTTCCTCTTCCGCCGCAACGGCCCGGCGACCATCCACCCAGTTCCGTTTGACGTCGGCGGCTACTTTGATTTCTCGCCAAGCGACGAAGCTGTGCGCGTGCGCACCGAATTGATGGCCGCGCTGAATTCGATGGGTCTGGAGATCGAGGTCGGCCACCACGAAGTTGCCCTGGGGCAGCACGAAATCGATTTTCGCTTCACCGACGCGCTTCGCGCTGCTGACAACGTACTGACCTTGAAATATACAATAAAAGCCATCGCAGCCCAGCACGGATTGATCGCGTCGTTCATGCCCAAGCCGGTCTTCGGCATCAACGGCTCGGGCATGCACTGTCACCAGTCTCTCTTCGATCTGCAGGGCAACAACCTGTTTTACAATCCGCATGATGATTACCATTTGTCGGAAATCGCTTACGGTTTTATCGCCGGGCAGCTGGCGCATGCGCGCGGGCTGGCAGGGATTGTCGCGCCGACGGTCAACTCGTATAAACGGCTGGTGCCAGGCTACGAAGCGCCTGTCTATGTCGGCTGGGCGTCGGTCAACCGCTCAGCGCTGATCCGCATCCCGCGCCATACCGCCGGTCAGGATAAAGCTACCCGCGCCGAACTGCGCTGCCCGGATCCCTCCTGCAATCCGTACCTGGCGTTTGCGGCCATGCTGGCAGCCTCGTTGGATGGAATCGACAACCATATGGTGCCGCCCAAACCGCTCAATAATATCAATGTTTATGAAATAACCCGCGAGGAACGCGAGGAAATGGGCGTAAAGGAGCTGCCCGGCTCGCTGCTGGAGGCTATCGATGAGCTGGAGAAAGATACGGTGGTCAATAGCGTATTCGATCCGACGCTTTATCAGGCGTATTTACGCGCCAAACAGGCCGAGTGGGATGAATTCCGCATCCACGTGACCGACTGGGAAATCGAGCGTTTTCTGGAAACCGCCTGACCGTCTGCTCCATGCAGGACAGTGCCCCCTGATAATGGCGCTGAAGAGGGTGCTAGTTGATTGCTTCCTGCAGGCAGAGCAGGAAATCGCGGGTAACGCCCGCCGGTTGCACACTGGTCACGGCCACGATGGGCAGGGTGATTTCCAGAGGCGATGCGACCACCTTGACTGTCTGGTCGCTGTAGGTGGCGGGGAGGACGCCGATGGCGGCTTTGCCGGCTGCGACGGCCGAGCGCATCGCCGCCGGGTCTGGCGCCAGGCTGGCAAAGCCGGTCGGTTCATTTCCATCCAGCAGCGTTTCGACCAGCGCTTCCCAGATTTCGTCCCCCGGCAGCGGCAGCCAGACCTGGATATCCTCTACTGGCAGGGATGGATCTAGTTCAGACCATTGGCGCAGCTCCCCGTTGAAAATATCCGCGAGCGCCTGGGCAGAAAGCTCCTTCAACGGATTATCCGGGTGGACGATCACAGCGGCTTCGATCTGCCCGATCTCGAATGCGTTGCCCTGGGCGGGCTGCGGCGCGCCGGAGAGGATCACTATATCCGCATCAGGCGAAGCGAGTTCGCGGGTCGCAATCTGGCGGACGGTCAGCTGCAAGCCGCCGGTTTCGCGGGCGCAGGCGTCGACTGCGGGGATCATCCAGGCGGATGACGTGCTGACATCCAGGCGGATCAGCTGAGCGGTTGGCAGCTCGGGGGCAGGCGCAGGGGTGGATTGACAGGCAGCCAGGACAAGCAGCAGCGCCGCGAGCGCAATTCGTTTCAGCTCAGGCATAACTGATCCAGAGCGTCAATCCGGCCAGTGCGACGACATAGGCAGCGAAGACGTACAGCGGACGACGGGCGATGAACTGCAAAAGCCAGTGGATGGCCAGATAGCCAACCAGGGCTGAGGCAATGAAACCGGTCAGCATTGGGGCAAGGAAGCTGCTTAAATTGGGGACCTCGAAGAGGTCGAACAGGCTCAGGAAGCCGGCGGCCAGCATGACCGGGATCATCATGAGAAAAGAAAATCTCCCGGCGGACTTGCGGTCGATGTGCCGCAGCATGCCGCCGGAAATGGTCGCACCGGAGCGGGAGATGCCGGGGAAAAGGCTCAACGCCTGGAAGAATCCGATCCAGAGGGCGTCCTTCCAGGTCAGATCCGCCAGATCGCGGCTGCGCTTTCCGATCAGCTCTGCCAGCACGAGCAAAAGCGCGGTGCCGAGCAGGAAGTAAGCAGTGACGCGTGGGCTGTTGAAGGCCGCTTCCACGGTATCTTTAATTAGCAGACCGATCACCCCGGCCGGGATGGTCGCGAGGAGGATGTACCAGCCGAGGCGGGCAAGCGGATCAGCAAACGGTTTACGGTCTTTAATACCGGCCAAAACGGCATCGATGATGTACCACAGGTCGCGGCGGAAGTAGACGATCACTGCGATCAAGGTGCCAATTTGGACCAGCACGTCGAAGGGGAAAACCTGCTCCTCTGGCAGCCGCCAGCCGAGCAGGTAGGGGGTGAGGACCAAATGGGCGGAACTGGAGACCGGTAAAAATTCGGTGATCCCCTGGATGATGCCAAGGATCAGGGCTTGGAAGATGGTCATATGATGATTTCCCTGTTGTGATGATATTCTGCCAGGAAGCCAGCGGCATACTGTTCGAAACGGCCGGCGAGGATGGCTGTGCGGGCATCGCTTACGAGGGTGAGAAGCAGATGCAGGTTGTGGATGGAGATAAGCGTGGATGCCAGCATCTCGCGTGCGACGATCAGATGGCGCAGGTAAGCGCGGGAGAAATGTCGGCAGGTGTAGCAGCCGCAGCCCGCTTCGATCTGGCGCGGATCGCGGGCGTTGGCGCTGTTCATCAGGTTGATCCGACCGCTGCGGGTCATGGCTGACTGATGACGCGCCAGGCGGGTGGGCAGGACGCAGTCGAATATATCGATACCGCGAGCGATGCCGTTGATCAAATCCTCTGGCGAACCGACGCCCATCAGGTAACGCGGCTTATCTTGCGGCAGAATGGGATCGAGCATCTCTAGCACGCCGTTCATTTCTTCCTTGGTTTCGCCCACCGAAAGGCCGCCGATGGCGATGCCCGGAAAACCCAGACCGGCGATAAACAGCGCCGACTCTTCGCGTAAATCATGAAATATCCCACCCTGAACGATGCCGAAAAGCGCCTGGTCGCGGCGGGTTTTAGCTGCCAGACAGCGCTCAGCCCAGATATGCGTGCGCGCCATAGCCTGCTGGTTGTATTCGCGGTCGTAAGGCGGCGCACATTCGTCGAACGCCATGATGATATCGGCGCCGAGGGCTTCCTGAACCTGGATGGATTTTTCTGGCGTGAAGCGGTGCATCGAACCGTCGATGTGACTCTTAAAAGTGGCGCCGTCGTCGTCTATCTTGCGCATGGTTGCCAGCGAAAAGACCTGAAAACCGCCCGAATCAGTCAGAATCGGATGCGGCCACTGCATGAAGTCGTGCAGCCCGCCCATTTCTGCCACCAGGTCGGCGCCCGGGCGCAGGTAGAGGTGGTATGTGTTTGCCAGCACAAGGCTTGCGCCGAGCTCCTCCAGCTGGGCCGGAGTGAGCGCCTTGACTGTGGCCTGCGTGCCGACAGGCGCGAAGACGGGGGTGGGCAGATCACCGTGCGGGGTGTGAAATACTCCAGCGCGTGCGCGGCCTTCAGCGGCGATGAGGTCGAAAGAAAACAATAGCGAGGTCCTACCTTTTAGGCCCGGGATAAGTCTGGTCGGATTATAGCCCTTTTTGGTGGATCGCGAAATAGAAGGGTTGAGCATGAGCCAGATCGCAGGGAATGACTTGTGAGAACGGGGCAGGCGATTTATACTTGGAGAGCCGCGGAGAGGGATCGGCGAAGCGCGAATATCCAATTCAGGGGTAATGAAAAGGAAGCCATGACGCCCGAATTATCCAAACGATGGATCATTGCCGATCCAATTCCGGTCGAGGTCGATACTGCCCTGGCGATGTTCTCTCCGCTGATGCGTCAGATGTTGTTCAACCGCGGCTACAGCGACGCGGCCTCCGCTCTGCGCTATCTGGACGGGCGGGTGGATCGGGCCGACTCGTTTATGCTGAAAGATATGGACGCTGCGGTCGATCGTCTGCTCTGGGCGGTCGAGCACGGCGAACGGGTGGCGGTATACGGCGATTACGACGTCGACGGCGTGAGCGCGACAGCGCTGATGGTCGACGTGCTCCGCGCGCTTGGCGGGCAGGTGGAGGCCTACATCCCCAACCGTTTCGATGAGGGGTATGGTCTCAACAACGACGCATTGGACGTGTTGGCGGCTCAGGGAGTGCAGGTTGCGCTGACGGTCGACTGCGGGATCCGCTCAATGCGCGAAGCAGAGTATGCAAAAACGCTTGGCATCGACCTGATCATCAGCGACCACCACCAACCGCGCGAGGGGCTGCCAGAAGCATACGCAGTCATCTGCCCCAAGCAGGACGGCGACGAATACCCGGAAAAAAACCTGGCGGGCGTTGGTCTGGCGTATAAAATCGCCCAGGCGCTGTTGCAGCGCCGGCCGGTCGAGGGGGCTACGGCGGCCGACTGGCTGGATCTGGTCGCGCTGGGAACCATCGCGGATATCGTCCCGCTGGTTGGAGAGAACCGCATGTTGGTCAAGGCGGGCCTGGCGCAGATGAGGTTAGGACGCCGGCAAGGACTGATCTCGCTGGTGCAGGCGGCCGGTTTGCATCTGGCTGGCCTGAACGCGGGCGACATCAGCTTTGGGCTGGCGCCGCGTCTGAACGCCTCCGGCAGGCTGGAATCTGCGTTGGCTTCCTACGAGCTGCTGACCACCCGGGATCTGATGACTGCCGGTCTGCTCTCACAGAAGCTGGACGACCAGAACCGTGAGCGGCAAAAGTTGACTCAGGAAATGCAAACCGAGGCTGAGTTGCAGATTCAGGGCGCTGCATACGAGCACATGCTGTTCGCATTTGCCCCCGGATTCAATCCCGGGGTGGTCGGACTGGTGGCTGCCAAGTTGACCGAATCATATTATCGCCCGGCGATCGTCGGTACTTTAGGGGCGGATTTCACCCGGGCTTCCTGTCGTAGTGTCCAGGAGTTCCACATCACTCGCGCTTTGGATGAATGCGCCGAGCTGATGGAACATCACGGCGGGCATGCCCTCGCGGCAGGATTCACGATTCGAACTGAGCGGCTGGATGAGCTGGTCTTGCGTCTGAGCGCGATTGCACAGCGCGAGCTGGCTGATCTGGACCTGCGCCCGGCGCTTCGCGCTGACATGGAAATTCCGCTTCGAGAATTACGCCCCGAGTTCATCGCTGATCTGGAACAGTTGCAGCCGACCGGTGCGGGCAATCCGGAAGCGGCTTTCGTTTCCCGCGGGCTGAAGGTGGTGCGCGCAAAGCAGGTAGGATTGGACGGCAAGCATCTCAAGCTGGCGGTGACCGACGGTCGGATCACCTATGATGCGATCGCCTTTCGGCAGGGCCACTGGTGGGAAAAGATGCCGGAGCGGATCGACATCCTGTACCAGTTCGAGAAGAACGTCTACAACGGTCGCGAATCGCTGCAATTGAACGTGCGCGACCTGAAGCCAACCGGCACGGGGGATTAACCCTGTGGATTGTCGCATACACCGGGCAGAGGTGCCAGGCGAGCCTGGCTCGCGACCGTAACTCAGGGAGTCAAGATCGCGGTCAATCGACGAAGCGGTATTTGAGCAGCGTCCAGAGGGCGACGAAGGCATCTCCAATTTTGATCTTCTTGCCCTCGGAGTAATCGCGCGGATTGAAGGCGATCGGCACCTCGTAGATGCGGATTTTCCGCTTCAATATTTTAGCGGTAAACTCAGGCTCAAACTCGAACCGGCGCGAGTGCAGGGGGATATCTTTCACCAACTCACGCTTGAAGACCTTATAGCCGGTCTCCATATCGGAGAGGATGTTGTTGTACAAAATGTTGGTAACAAACGTAAGGATTTTATTCGCCACCATATTCCAGAATAAGATCGGGCGGCGGGCGCCGCCAAGAAAGCGCGAGCCGTAGACAACGTCTGCTATGCCTTTTTCGATCGGGCTGAGCAGGTTGGGATACTCCTCCGGATCGTATTCTAAATCTGCATCCTGAATGATGATTACATCCCCACTGGCGTGGTTGATGCCGGTGCGCACCGCGGCGCCTTTTCCGGCATTTTTCTCATGATATATAGCGCGGATCGCGCCCTGATCGTTCAGCTCGCGCAGTATCTCGCGGGTGCCGTCGGTTGAGCCGTCATCGATGACCAGGATCTCTTGGACAAGTCCGGTGTTTTGGACACGGCGGATGATCTCTCTTATGGTTTGAATTTCGTTATAAACTGGGATGATGACAGTGACGTTCATGGAACCGATTATACGGTATGCAAAGATAACACACAAGTACAGCCGTGCTATAATTTTATCGGCCGCAAATCTTAAAATTGGTTCAATTTTTGCACCAGCCGTTTGACAATTGAATCATGCATTCAATGGAGCAAAAGGATGAGTGATACCGTCCACCCTGCAACCAAAAGTTCCCCGCCTGGAGTAGTCGCGCCGTTTATTCCGCCGCCGATCACCAGCATTGAAGATACTGGACTAACTGTGCTGTGGCTTCAGGATCTTGTCCTGAAAATCTTCTATTTTCAAGGTTACATGAGCGGTTTCAAGTTGTCCGAGGAAATCGCGCTGCCCTTTACCGGCGTGGTCGATCAAATCCTCGAAGCACTGAAAAGGGAGAAATCGCTGGAAGTGCGTTCATCGCAGATGGGGCTGGGCGAAGGCGCCTATGTATATACCATCACGGGCGCCGGTATCGAGCGCGCCCGCGAGGCGCTCGAGCGTTCGCAATACGCCGGACCTGCCCCCGTACCACTGGCCTCGTACAACTCAGCCATTCTGCGCCAGAGCCGGACGCGCCTGCAGGTCACCAACCGGATCATGCGCCAGGTTCTCTCATCGCTCGTCCTCTCGGAAACGACGCTTCAGCGGCTTGGCCCTGCCGTGAACTCCGGTACGTCCATCTTCTTGTACGGGCCGCCAGGCAACGGCAAGACAACGGTAGCCCGCGCGGTGGGCAATCTGGTCCAGGCCCAGGATCTTTACATCCCCTGCGCGTTGTTCGTCGACGGCCAGGTCATCAAGCTCTACGATTCGGTCAACCACCAGCTGGCTGATGAGGAAGATGTGACCCCGCTGGGGACCGGCTCGCTGCGAACCAGCCAACGGCGCGACCCGCGCTGGGTTAAAATCCACCGTCCGTTCATCGTCACCGGCGGCGAGCTGACCATGGCTGGACTGGACCTGGTCTTCGATGATACCCTGAAATATTATGAGGCGCCCTTCCAGGTCAAGGCGAACGGCGGCATCCTGCTCATCGACGACTTTGGCAGGCAGCAGGTTCGCCCGCGCGATCTGCTCAACCGCTGGATCGTACCGTTGGAAAACCGCATCGATTATATGAGCCTGCACACCGGGCGCAAATTTGAGGTGCCGTTCGATGTCCTGGTCATCTTTTCGACCAACCTGCCGCCAAAAGACCTGGTCGACGAGGCCTTTCTGCGCCGCCTGCGGCACAAAATCGAGATCCCTGATCCTTCCTATGAGGACTACCGTGAGATTTTCAAGCGCGTGTCTGCGCAAAAAGGTGTCGCCTACAGCGACCAGGGTCTGGCATACCTGCTGCAAGAGCATTACATCAAGAAAAACCGGAAATTACGCGCCTCTCATCCGCGCGATATTTGCGACCAGATTCTGGACATCTCGCGCTATCTCGGCCTGGAAGCGGAGATGACGCGCGAGATGATCGACCGGGCAGCCGCATCCTACTTCGTCGAGCTTTGATTCATGCAGTTCCCCGCAAACAGGCCGCTGATATTCGCCCACCGCGGCGCAAGGACTCAGGCGCCGGAGAACACGCTGGCGGCATTCCGCCTGGCGTTCGAACAGGGCGCCGATGGGATCGAGCTGGACGTGCGCCTTTCTGCTGACGGTGAAATCGTCGTTTTCCACGATGAAACCCTCCAGCGGATCACCGCGGTGGATGGACGGGTCAACCAGCGGACGCTGGCGGAATTGAAATCGCTGGATGCGGGCGCCCATTTCAGCCCTGAGTTCCGCGGCGAACGCATCCCCACTCTGCGGGAAGTGTTAACCTCATTCGACCGCAGACTTTTCTATGATATCGAACTGACCGATTACCTGGATCCCTTCGGCCCCCTGGCAGAGCGGGTTGTCCACCTGATCAGGGAATTCCGGCTAGAGGAGCAGGTGGTGATCACCTCGTTCAATCCGGCCGCTCTGCGGAAGGTTCGCCGGATCGCGCCTGAATTGGCCTGCGGTCTGATCGCTTTAAGCGGAGCGAAAGGGGCATTGCAGAGATCGCTGATCGGACGCTTGTTATCCAGGCAGATGATCGTGCCGAATCACTCGGATGTTGATCAATTATTCATCCTCCGCGAGCACCGCCGACGGCGCAAGGTAATCACCTGGACCGTCAATAGCGCTGAGGAAATCCGCCGACTTGCAGATTGGGAGGTCGATGGTATCATTAGCGATCAACCTGACCTGGCGGTTCACGCGTTGAGGGCGATATGATCCCGCCTGAGTGGATTCACGATGCTGCCCACCGAATTGCTCCCGTCGCACGCATCACCCGATTAAGCCATGACGCTGACCTGGATTTGTACCTGAAATGGGAAAACCGGCAGCTGACCGGATCGTTCAAGCTGCGCGGCGCGCTGAATAAAATCAACGTCCTGGCGGAATGGGAACGGGAGAAGGGGCTGGTTACCGCCTCGGCGGGAAATCATGGTCAGGGTGTGGCGCTGGCTGCCCGCGAAACCGGGGTAAAAGCGATTGTTTTTGCCTCCGATCATGCCACGCCGGCGAAAATCCAGGCGATGCGCGCTTTAGGCGCGGACGTGCGCCTGGTCAGCGGGGGATATGCCGAGGCTGAATCGGCGGGGATCCATTTTGCGAATGAACATGGCAATACCTGGATTTCGCCGTATAATGATGGTCTGGTGATCGCCGGGCAGGGTACGGTTGGATTGGAAATTCTTGACCAGATCCAGCCGGAACTCCCGCAGGCGGTAGTTGTGCCGGTTGGCGGCGGCGGATTGATCTCTGGGATCGGCGCTGCGTTCGCTGCTCGAGGTTGCCATGCGAAACTGATCGGCGTACAATCCGAAGCCTCAGCTTTCATGCACGCGTTGTACCACAACCGCTCGCAAGAGGACGTTGTCGAAACAGACAGCATCGCCGACGGGCTTGCAGGCTGGGTTGAGGACGAGTCGATGACCATACCGCTGGTGCGCCGGTACGTCGGCGAATTTATCCTCGTCAGCGAGGAAGAAATCGAAAAAGCGATCGTGTTTGCCTGGGAGAAGTACGGAGAGGTGATCGAAGGATCAGCCGCGGCGAGTCTGGCCGGGGTCCTGTCCGGGCGTATCCTGGAGCGGCCGGCTGTATTGGTTCTGACCGGCGGCAACATCCAGCCGGAGCTGCACCACGAGTTATTGCAAAAATGGTCCGGGATCTCCCGGCAGGGTAATTGGTCATGAGAAGAAAAGGTTCTTCCCTGCTGGTGCTGTTAACCCTGCTGGCTTTACTGTTCGGCGCTAGCGCGCCGTCTGTGCTTGGCGCGCCATTGAATCAGACCCAAACGCCGGAGGAAAAAGCGAAAAGCCTTTTGGCAACGATGACGCCCGAGGAGAAGGTCGGGCAGTTGTTCCTGATTGCTTTCACCGGCACAGACATCGATGCCGAAGCGGATATCTATGATTTGATCGTCAATCATCATATCGGCGGGCTGGTTTTACGCGCGGACAACGATAACTTCGTCGGGCCAGAAAACACCGTACCGGCGGCAGCCGAACTCATCAAGGGACTGCAAAGCCTGCGTTATGAAGCCTCGCTGGGCACGCTGATCAACCCGGATACCTCCACGCCGAACGTGAGCACTTACATCCCGCTGTTTGTCGGTATATCTCAGGAAGGCGATTCCTACCCGCTGGACCAAATCTTGACCGGAATGACGCCGCTGCCATCGCCGATGGCGATTGGCGCCACCTGGAAACCGGAGCTGGCTGAAGCCGCCGGAGAGGTACTGGGCAGGGAATTGCACGCGATGGGTTTCAACCTTTTCCTTGGTCCATCACTGGATGTGCTCGATATTACTCTCAGCGACAGCGAGAGCGACCTCGGCTCGCGTATGTTCGGCGGCGATCCGTACTGGGTTGGCGAGATGGGCAAGCAGTTCATCCGCGGCATTCACCAGGGCAGCCGCTTCCAGATGGCGGTGGTAGCCAAGCATTTTCCGGGCCGCGGCAGTTCAGACCGGCTGCCAGAAGAAGAAGTCGCCACGGTACGAAAATCGCTCGAGCAATTAAAGTTGATCGAATTGGCGCCGTTCTTCGCCGTCACGCGCCTGGATGAAACTGAAGGCGCCGCAGCGATGGTGGATGGCTTGCTGGTTTCGCACATTCGCTACCAGGGGTTCCAGGGCAATAACATTCGCGACACCACCCCGCCGGTCAGCCTGGATGCGACCGCGCTCAAGCAGGTCCTTGATCTCGAACCCTTTGCCGAATGGCATCAGCGCGGCGGGATTATTATCAGCGACAGCCTGGGCAGCAATGCCGTAAGACGGTTCTATGATCCCGCTGGATTATCCCTGGATGCCAGGTTGATCGCGCGCAGCGCATTTATGGCGGGCAATGATTTGCTTTACCTGAACGATTTTCTCGAAGTTGGTGATGAAGACAGCCACACCACCATTCTGCGGACTCTGGACTCATTCATTCAAAAATATCGCGAGGATCCCGCCTTCGCAGAGCGCGTCGATCTTTCGGTTGTGCGGCTATTAAAGCTAAAGTACACCCTTTATCCTGAATTCAACCTGGAGAACGTCTTGCCAAAGAGCGATGCGCTGAAAGACGTGGGCAATTCACAATCGATCACCTTCGAGATCGCCCGCCAGGCTGTGACGCTGATCAGCCCCGATCCGGCGAATTTATCCGAGGTAGTACCCCGCCCGCCGGACAAACGCGATCAGATTGTGTTCTTTACCGATGTGCAGATGGTGCGCCAGTGCAGCACCTGCCCGGAGCAGACCGTGCTGGGAGTCGACTCGCTGAAAAATGCGGTAATACGCCTGTATGGCTCTGGCGCGGGTGGTCAGATTATCGAGAGTTATTTGAGCGCGTACACTTTCCGTGACCTGGTCAGTTACATGAACGGGCCGGAGGGACTGCCTGCTCTTGGCGTAAATATCAACAACGCCGATTGGATCGTCTTTGCTATCCTCAACCCTCGCCAGGGATTAGCTGAAACCCTGGCGTTGAAGCGGTTGCTCAACGAGAGGTTCGATCTGATCCGCAACAAGCAGGTGATCGTCTTTGCCTTCAACGCGCCATATTATCTGGACGCGACAGATTTATCCAAGATCACCGCATATTACGGCTTGTTCAGCAAAACGCCGCCTTTCATCGATGTGGCTGCCCGTATGCTGTTCCAGGAGCTGCCCTCAGAAGGCGCGTTGCCTGTTTCGGTACCCGGCATTGGCTACGAGCTGCTGGCGGCAACCTCGCCAGATCCAACCCAGGTGATCCCGCTGTATATCGATCTCCCTGAGCCAGCCGCCACACCTGAGGCCTTGACCACTGCTGTGCCGGTTGATATCCCAACATTCAGTGTAGGGGACACCATCCCGCTGCGAACCGGCATCATTTACGATCACAACCGCAATCCAGTTCCCGATGGTACGGTTGTCCGATTTACGTTCACCCTAAACGAGGATACAGGCAGCCCTCAGCAAATTGTGGCGACGACGATCGACGGTATTGCCCGGACGACCTACAAGATCGGTGGGGCGGCAAATCTGGAGATCCGCGCAGTTTCTGAACCGGCCATTACCTCTCAAATTTTGGTATTGAACATCACCGAAGGGGAAGGCGCTGAGGTTACCGCGATTGTGCCCACATCTATGCCGACCGAGACGCTCATGCCTACCCACACACTTGCGCCTACTCCGACAGTCACTCCCACGGTCGTGGTCGAAGCACCGCCCTCCGCGGGAGTAGGTGATTGGTTTTTGACCCTGCTGGTGGTCTGGGGCAGCGCCGTGGGGATCACTTGGGTGGGCAAACAGCGCGCATCCTTACGCTGGGGGGTGCGCTGGGGGCTGCTGGCGGTAACCTCAGGGCTGATCGCCTATAGTTTCATAGCGCTCAATTGGCTCGGCAAACACAACTGGTTTAGCCAGGCGGGCACGCCGGGCATTTTGCTCGGATGTCTGATTGGTGTGCTGGTAGGCTGGGGAATCGGCTGGTTGTGGCTGTCCCGGTTGTCGAAAAAGCAGAAATTGAGCTGATCAACGCAGTATGGTGATCAACAGGGTTAAGAAGGTTAAACCGACAGTAATATAGAAGAGCGAGCGCTCGATCGGGAAGGTCAGAAAGTGCCAGCGCCCGGAATTGTTGCTCAACCGGGGCAGAGTGATTCGTTCGCCGGTCAGGGCCTGGCGCAGAATCTCGACCGATTCGGGGCGTTCGTCCGGGTGTAAACCCATCGCCCAGATGACTGCCCGCTCGGTGCGCAGGCTGATGTCGGTATTGATCTGGCGCGGTGGCACCAGTCTCTCCGGGTTCAGGAAGCGCTCGCGCGCGTCGGCGGGCGGTTCGTTGGTCAGCAGGTGATAGAGCGTTGCGCCGAAGGCATATACATCGCTGCGTACATCTGTGTGCCCGCTGTCCCCGCCGTACTGCTCCAGCGGGGTGTAGAGAGCCGTGCCCTGCCCCTGAAGCACGGTAATAGTCACTTCACCGGGCGCCAGCACCTTGACCAGACCAAAATCGACCAGCTTGATGAGACCCGAGGGGGTTAATTTTAGGTTGCTGGGCTTGATATCACGGTGCAGAATGGTGGGATTCTGGCCGTGCAGGTAGGTCAGCGCGTCGGCCAGTTGATTGGCCCAATTGAGCACCTCGCTCTCGTCGAGAAAGTGGTTCTCCTGGCGGGCTTCGATCATCATCGCGCGCAAGTCCTTGCCCGGGATGAAATCCATGACCAGGTAATCTCGTGCGCCGACCGAGAAGAAATCGGACACTTTGGGCAGATTCGGATGGTCCAGGCGAGCCAATACGGTTGCCTCGCGCAGGAACTGTTCTCTGGCTTCCTGAACCAGGTTGGCCGGCAGGGATTTATCGTGCTCGACCTCCTTGAGCGCGCACTGGCGGCCTTCCAGGCGGAGATCATCGGCAAGGTAAATGCTGCCCATTCCACCTTGTCCGATGATCCGCTTGACCCGATAGCGGTTGCGGAGGACTTCCCCTGATTTTAAGGGAATTGGCATTTCATGGATTCCTGGAGGTCGGTCAGCGTTTCTGTCCGGTGAGGTTTCGGCGTTTTACCGGGAGATAATCGTTTCACTGACACAAATCAACAATTCTTTGATATATTATACCTTACAGGCCTGAAAAAGCCTGAGTTTAAAAAATGGAGGGAGTGCATGGAGCCGGAAATAACGGATCTGCCTATTTTGATCGGTCAATCTGGCCCGTTGAACGGCTTGCGCTGGATTATCGACGGGGAAAAGTTGATTGGCAGAGAGGATTCCTGCGACGTGGTCATTGCCGACCGGCAGGTATCGCGCTACCATGCACGCCTGTATCAGACGGAAAACGGTGTTTATCTGGAAGACCTGGCGTCGAAAAACGGCACCTATATCAATGCCGCCAGAATTACCGAACCAGTTATTCTTCAAGATGGTGACTTGATTCAGATTGCCTTGCTGCAACAGTTTGTCTTCCTGAGCTCAGACTCGACCGTACCGCTCGGCCTGGGCATCCCAGGTAGAGATACGCTGCATCCGGGCGATCAGCCTCAAGGCCGTCTGTTGCTGGATAAATTGTCCCGGCGCGTTTGGATCGCCGGTATAGAGGTGCTGCCCCCTCTTTCGGCGCCCCAGTTTCGTCTGCTCGAGACCCTTTACAATAATTCTGGCAAGGTCGTCTCCCGGCAGGATCTGGTCGTTGCGGTCTGGGGAGATAAAGAGGCAGTCGGCGTGTCGGAGCAGGCGCTGGACGCGCTCGTCCGCCGCCTGCGCGACCGACTGACAGCCATCGATACCCGGCACGAGTATCTGGTGACCGTCCGCGGGCACGGTCTGCGCCTTGAAAACCCTCCAATCTAGGCGTTGTTCCCTCAGCGTACTCTGACAGCCGTTGTGCATCAGGATTCGAAGCAGGGAATGCGCGAACCTTTCCGAAAAACAAACTGAAAACTAACTGTAAGCCGATTTGTCTTTTTTTCCTGCCCGGGATTGGTTACTATTATTGAGGATAAATGGCTTATCGGAAAATCATCCACATTGATCTGGATGCCTTCTATTGCGCAGTCGAGGAACTGCGCCATCCAGAGCTGCGCGGTAAGCCATTCGCAGTCGGCGGGCGGGCTGAAAGCCGCGGAGTGATCGCATCCTGTTCGTACGCGGCGCGGGCGTTAGGTATCCACTCTGCCATGCCCACCAGCCAGGCGTTGCGCCGCTGCCCCCAGCTTGTACTTTTACATGGCGACCATACGGCTTATTCCAGGGCTTCCAGGCAGGTGATGGGCATCCTGGAGGATTTAACACCGCGCATCGAGCAAATCTCCATTGATGAGGCATTCCTGGACGTCAGCGATCTGCCGCAGGCTGGCCTGGAAATTGCACGTAATATCCAGCAGGCGGTCAACAGCCAAACCAGGCTGCCCTGTTCCCTGGGGATTGCCTCAAACAAACTGGTGGCGAAGATCGCCACCAACAGCGGCAAGGCAGGGCACCGCGGCAACACTCCCCCGAACGCCATTCTGGAAGTACCAGCCGGGCAAGAGGCACAGTTCCTTGCTCCTTTGCCGGTCAGGGAGCTCTGGGGAGTAGGTCCGAAGACCGCCGCGCGTTTGAGCGCGCTTGGCATCCATAGCATTGGCGACCTGGCGCGCGAGCCGGAAATGAATTTGGTGCGCTTATTCGGCAAGTATGGGCATGATTTGTGGAAGCATGCCAACGGGCAGGATGACAGCCCGGTTGAACCTGAACATACGATCAAATCCATCAGCGCTGAAACCACCTTTGAGCGTGATATCCGCGACCCCGTCCTGTTGCGCCAGACCATGCAGGAGTTGACCGAACAGGTCGGCAGGCGGCTGCGCGAACAAGGCATGGTCGCCGGTACGGTGCGTATCAAGGTGCGCTGGCCTGATTTTTCCAGCCAGACCCGCCAGTTTTCGCTCTCACAGGGTGCCAGCGAAGACAGCGTGATCGAAGGCGTGGCCTGGGATCTGCTGGAAAGATTATGGGATGGGAACCGCCCGATCCGTTTGATTGGCGTTGGGGTTGGCGGTTTATCACAAGGCGCGCGGCAGCTTTCCCTTTGGGAAACGCCAGCGGATAAGGAACGCAAGCTGCTGGATGCACTCGATGAACTCAAGAAACGCTACGGGAAAAAGGTGATTCAAAAAGGAAACGCCCTGAAAAAGAAGTGACCAAGCAAATCCTGCGAGAGAGCAAGAGGAAGTTATGCCTGGACAAACGAGCGCCACCAACAAAAAAATAGCCCCAGGAATACCCGGCAAAGAGAGCGGCTACAGCCAATTTGCCTCGTATACGAAAATTAGCACGCCGGTAGACCGCGCTTCTGGGCAGCCCCTTACCGTTCGCGCCGGGCAGGTCATTGACCATCGCAAAGGCAGGCTGGCGGTTCCACCGGGTTTGCATGGCTTAGTTTCGCAGATCAAAGCAGATAGCGCCAGCAAAGTGAACGATGGCCTCACCCCGCCGGTCTTGATGATCTTGTTAACCATGCTCTTCAACCTAACCCTGCTGCCGATTGAGCGCGCCTTCAAACTGCCGGGCTTGCTTGTATTTGTGCTGCTGATCCTGGCGCTCGGTGCGATCGCACTCGACCGCAGCATTCAGGTTCGCCATTCTCTCGCAGAGCGCGCTTTCCAGGGCATGCTCGCCGGAATGTTCTTCTGGTTTGCGGCCAGTTCCGCCAACCGCCTTGCGTCATTTGTGACCACCACACAGGTTAATGTCATCTACCTGCTGTTGGTTTCGATGGTGGTTATCGCTTTGTGGCGGGTTGTCCTGCCCACGGGCGTAAAATTCTTTGCCATGGTATTCTTGTTGAACTGGGCGGGTCGCTTTTTATTTACCGGGCAATTAGCCTTATTCCGCAGTTGGAATCTTCCATCCTCGATTCAATTTTCTTACGCATGGATCGCGGTAATTTGTCTGTTGATGATCGTCATCTGGATGTTTTTACGCAGCAAATATCAGGTCCAGCGGTCCTGGGCAGCGGTAGGCATCTGGTTCTGTGGGATGCAAGCGCTCAGCCTCTTCCTTGGCTGGACGCTGTAACAGCCGGCGGGCGGGTCGATTAAATCGCCTGGCTGAGAGGGTGGGTGCCGGGCAGGTCGATTTTCAGGCGCAGCAGGTCGTGGTAGATATTGAATATCCTCGCCGCGATTTTATCCCAGGAGTAATCGCGGGCCGCCAGCTCGCCCTGCTTTCCAAGGCGGGCCTGCAAATCTTTATTCTGGATAATCTCGATCAACCGTTCGGCAAGCAGGTTGGGCTCGTCGTCCGGGATGACGAAGCCGGTTACGCCGTCTTTGACCAGGAACGCCAGCCCGCCGACCTGTGAGGCGACCACCGGTGTACCGCAGGCCATCGCTTCCAGAGCGACCATGCCAAAGGACTCATAGTGCGACGGGACGACCACCACATCCGCGGCGGAATAATAATATGGAAGCGAGTCCTGGTTGCGTTTGCCAAGGAAGAGGACAAGATCCTTGATGCCGAGTTCGACGGCAAGCTGCTGCAGTCGGGCCATCTCGCCGGTCATCGATTCATGCGTTGCTTCGGGGTCGCCGCCGATGACCACCAGATAATGCGGGCAGCATTTTCCGCTGCTGGTGGTTTGCATCTGCGCCAGCGCGTGCAGTAGGGTGTCAATGCCTTTCAGCGGCTCAATGCGCCCGACGTAGAGGATGAGCTGATCCTTCTCCGGAACGCCGATGACTGCCTTGGCCTCATCCTTTTGGATGGGGTAAAAGCGGCTGAGATCCACGCCGGGGGGGATCACCCGTAGTTTGCGTGTTTCGGCGTGATAGAGAAATTCCAGCTGGGCTTGTTCGGCAAGCGTCGCGACGACGATTTGATCTGCCAGATTAAGGATTCTTTTTTCTCCCTCCAGGCGGGTTTCGCTCTCGCGTTCTTCCGGGCTGCGCGCGATGCGGTTCTTCATCATTGCCAGAGTGTGATACATGTGCACGACCGGCGTCTTCCAGTTTTTTTTCAGCTGCTCCGCAGCCACGCCGGACATCCAGTAGTGGCTGTGGATGATGTCGTAATGAATGTTCTTCTGCTGGGCAAACTCGCGGATGCCCTCGACAAACTGAGGGATGTACGTGATGATCTCGCTCTTTGGCAGGTGGTATTCCGGCCCGGCGGAAATGTGCACCACGCGGTTGCCGTAGCCGAGGTTGTGCAGCACGTGCGGAACGTGCTCGTCCTGCGAGCGGGTGAAGACATCGACATGCACGCCAAGGTAGCCGAGGTTGCGGGTTAGTTCGGCCACGTAGACGTTCATCCCGCCGGTGTCCTTGCCGCCAAGGGTAGCCAGCGGGCAGGTGTGGTAGGAAAGCATGGCGATGTTCATGATGGGGGAATTCCTTGCCTATTCTCAGCCTGGACTGGTATAATTTCGCCGCGCGCCACCGTAGCTCAGCTGGCAGAGCAGGCGTTTCGTAAACGTCAGGTCATGGGTTCGAATCCCATCGGTGGCTCTGGGATTCTACTATAAAAACAGCGGGCTTTACGCCGCTATTCTACAATTACTGTAATCCTGCTTGGTGACAATCAAGCCTGCCCCGTTCCTCTTAGGATAACATCTCGTATACACGGATTTGGACGTCAGCGGGCAGCACCTTTACCGTCAGGCTGCCTCTTCCCCAGCCTGCCTTCCAGGGGAATCTCGATGGTCAGCCTGGTGCCCTTCCCCGGATGTGACACAACCTGTAGTTGCCCGCCGATGAAACCAACCCGCTCGTGCATGGCAACCAATCCGCGCGAGTGGTATGTGGAAAAAACCTCATCTGGCTCAAATCCCTCGCCTTTATCTTCGATCTGCACCCTCAGGATTTTTTCTGTACACCACAGGTGGATATTAGCTGTTTTGACGTCGGCGTGGCGAGCGATGTTGGTCAGCGCTTCCTGCACGATCCGGTAGACAGTCGTTTCGATTTCAGAGCGGAAACGGCGGTTTTTGAGGTTGGTCTGCTGTAAATTCACGGTAATGCCGGTCTGACGGGTGTATTGGTCGATGTGCCAGACGATGGTCGGCAGAATGCCGAGGTCGTCGAGCATTGAGGGGCGCAGCTCGAGGGACATCTGCCTCACTCGTGAGATCAGGTCGTCGATGATCTCGATGATGCTGACAGTGTGTTCGGCGATCTGATCCTGCGGTAAAGCGGCAACCGCGGCGACCGACAGGCGCAGCCCGGTCAGGATTTGTCCAATTGCGTCTTGCAGCTCACGGGCGATCCGGCGGCGTTCCTCTTCCTGGATTTCGACCAGCCGGCGGGACACCGACTGCAACCGCTCCCGACCGCTCGACACCTGCTTGAACAGGAAGGTGTTCTGCAGCGCCACCCCGGATAGAGTCGCGAATGCCTGGATCAATTTAACCTGATCGGCTGAGAAATAATCCGGCTTGCGCTTGATCAGCGTCAGGATTGCCGGGAAAGCGCTGCCCTGATTGAGCGGGATGACGGCGATGGAGACCGGGATCAGCGTATCTTCACTGGTGCCTCGGCGCATCAGCATGCGGTTATCGACGCATATTTCGCCCTCGATGAAGGCTTTGGCTGCGGGGTGGGGGTTTGGGGCCGAGTTCTGGTAGAGCGGCTGGGGAATCAGATCTGTTTCCACCAATCCGTGTGAAGCGACCGGTTCAAGCAGGCTGCCGTCGCTGCTGATCTGCCCGATCCAGGCTGAATCCAATCCCATCTTCTCGACGGCGAGGTGGCAGATGCTCTCCTGGATGGCATCGAGATCGATCTGGCTGAGCAGCAGCTGCGAGGTTTCATACAACGCGCCGAACTCATCGGCTCGCTGACGCAGTTCTTTCTCCAACTTTTTGAGCTCAGTCATGTCGCGGCTGACGCCGATGACCGCTGTCGTCTCCCCCTGAGGATTTTGAATGGGAGCGAGCGCGGCGGAGTAGCTGCGCTCGCGGCCGTACTGGCTGATCGTCCATTCCAGGCTGCTGGTTTCCCCGGCGTAGATCCTTTCGAGCAGATCTTTTCGATTGTGGATCTGGCTGCCTAACTCACGGATGAGTTGATTCAGCTTATCGGTGAGGGTGCCTTCACCAGGCAGCGCCGATTTAGTCGCGGCTTTTCCGTACACCTTCACTTGCTGGGAACCGCGATCGATGGTGAAGACAACATCGTCCATCGATTCGACCAGTTTCTGGAAACGTTCTTCACTATCCTGGCGCTGTGAAACCGCGTGGTGTAGGGCAGCCAGCATGCCGTTGATCGTGGCGCCAAGCTGTCCCAGTTCGTCCTTGCGTTGAACGGACAGGCGGCGGTTGAAGTCGCCGCCGCGGCCGATCGCTGCTGCTTGCTCGCCCATCTGGCGCAGCCGACTGAGGACATTTCTCTCGATGAGCAGGAACAGGATGGCAATGAAAGAAATTCCGCTCAAGAACAGGGCAATGATGATGTAGTTAATGACCAATAAGCCGTTTTTATAAATTCCCGGATACTCTTCAACGCAGATCAGGAAAGCGGGTTTCCCTGAAATATCCTCGAGAAGATCATAACCCGAGACGATATTTTCTCCGATCAGGATGTACGGCTGTCCGCTGGTTTGGACTTCCCGCACGGCGACCGACTGCTCGGGCTGGCTGTCTGTTTGGCCAAGCGGGGTAACGGATACTCTCACCTGAAGTAGATCATCCAGGCGGTCAGTCTCTGCCCGGTTAAGCAGGCTGGCTGCGATGAGTGTCCCGCTTCGGCCGCCATTAGCGGCAGACGCGGACACCGGCTGTGCGGCGATCATCGCGGGCTTGCCATCGATTTCGAGCAGTCCACCAAGCCCCTCTTTGTTAAAAGAAGGAACCAGCAGCAATCCGCCAGGTTGAAGGTTGGCGCTGACGGCTTCCGGCAGGGCGGCCATGTCGGCGTCGGGATCCAGATAAGATCGGAAGAAGTTCACCTTCCCTTGCGAATCGGCGAGGGCGATAAAAGCCAGGTTAAGTTCCTCTGCAACGACCGGTGAGAGGAGGTCAGTGGAGCTGGCGCGGTTGTTATCAAGCATTGCCCCGGTTTGTTGAGGATCGCGCGCCCACTCGGCGCTCCAGGTGAGCAGATCATTCACCCTTTGCGATATAGCTTTTTCCGCGCGCTGCAGATTTATGGTCAGCCCGGTCTTTTGCAGGTTGAAGAAATGAGGTTTAAGGATGCGATTCAGGCTGAACAGGGAAACAACCATCAGCCCGAGGGTAATAAAAATGAAATACAGCAGCGTTTTACGGCGCAGGGACATTCATGTCCTCCGACGCGGGTGCGACTGTGCTCCCCTGAATGATTGCGGTTCGTTATGGTTTGGGGATGCCGTCCAGTTCGCGCCCTGTGTTCCTTAAATATTTATAGTAGCAATCGTTGATTGCCTCGCGCACAATGGATGCATAATTCGTGCCGGATGGCTTTATTCGGGGCAAGAAAGATTTATAATAGTAATACCTATGCGATGCATCAGTCTGCTTACCGATTTCGGACTGCAGGATCCTTATGTGGGAGTGATGAAGGGCGTGATTTATGGCATTGCACCGGATGCGTGCATTGTCGATCTGACCCACCAGGTGCAACCGCAGAACATCCTGCAGGGCGCCGTGCTTCTGGGCGATGCCTGTAAGTATTTTCCATCCGGCAGTATCCATCTCGCGGTGGTTGATCCGGGCGTCGGCACGCAACGGTCGGGCATAGCGGCTCGCATCGGGACGCATTATTTCGTCGCGCCGGACAACGGCCTGTTGACTGCGGTGTATGAGCAGGCAGAGGAAGTCGGGGACGAAGTGCTGGCCGTGCGGCTGGAGAACGAGCGTTACTGGCTGCCGCATGTCAGTCGGACGTTCCACGGCAGGGATATTTTCGCGCCGGTCGCGGCGCATCTGGCGGCTGGCGAAGAGCTCGAAGCGCTCGGCGGGAGGCTGGATTCGCCGGTGCGGATCGCCATCCCCCACCCTCACCGTACTGATGCCGGCTGGCGCGCGGCCGTGCTGATGAGCGATCGGTTCGGAAACCTGATCTCGAATTTAATGGCCGACCAGCTCGGATCAACTGTGGTCAGAGAGGTGCGCATTGGAGGGGTGGTCGTCCGTAAGTTTTCGTCCACTTATGGCGAGGCGGCTCCCGGTGAACTGATCGCGCTGCTGGACAGCAGCGGACGGCTGAGCATCAGCCTGGTCAACGGCAGCGCCCAAGAAGCGGTGGAAGCCCAGGCGGGAGATGTGGTTGAAGTCATCCTTGCCACTCAATAGCCGGAGTCATTTGACTGTACAAATAAAATCCTCAATAGAGATTGGAGAATTGCATTGATCGGCGAAATTTCAGAAAAACTGGTCACAAATGTCAAGAAAGTTCTGGTTGGCAAGGATGAGGTCATCCAACTGATGCTGGTGGCAGTGCTCTGCGAAGGGCACGTATTGATCGAAGATGTGCCGGGTACAGGTAAAACCACCCTGGCGCGCGCGCTGGCGGCTTCGCTGGGCTGCTCCTTCCGGCGCATTCAGTTCACCCCTGATCTGCTGCCGTCAGATGTCACCGGCTTGAGCTGGTTCAATCAGAAAAAACAGGAATTCGAATTCCGTCCCGGGCCGATCATGACGCAGGTGGTGCTTGCGGATGAAATCAACCGGGCGACGCCGCGTACGCAGTCGGCATTGCTGGAGGCGATGCAGGAGCGCCAGGTGACCAGTGATGGGGTGACGCGTGCGCTGCCGCGTCCTTTTCTGGTGCTGGCGACCCAAAATCCGGTCGAGCTGGAAGGCACCTTCCCGCTGCCGGAAGCGCAGGTGGACCGCTTTTTACTGCGCGTAGCCATAGGTTATCCCACCCAACAGGAGGAGAACTCCATCCTGGAACGTTTCCGCCTGGAAGATCCCTTGCTCTCGCTCGCAGCGGTGACAGATCCTGCTGAGATCACTGCTGCGCAGGCTGAGAGGCGCCAGGTTAGAGTAGAAGATTCAGTGCGCGATTATGTCGTGCGGGTGGCGATGGCGACCCGTCAGAATAGCGACGTCAAGCTAGGCGCCAGCCCAAGGGCGACGCTGGCCCTCTACCAGTCTGCTCAGGCCTGGGCGGCCATTCACGCCCGCGATTACGTCCTGCCCGATGATGTCAAGATTATGGCGCCGCATGTATTCGGTCACCGCCTGATGATTTCCCCACAGGCGCAATTGCGCGGGCGAAATCCGAACGAACTGATAGCGGACATCGTCGCTGCAGTGCCCGTCCCCGTGGAGGCTTGATGCTGCCTGAAAGCTGGCTCCCCCTGATTCTGCTGGGGGTATTAATTGGCGCGGTCTTCAACGCTACCTGGCTGGTCTATGCTTCAACCGCGGTGGGGTTGATGATTGCAATAACCACCTGGTGGCGGGGAAAAGCGCTGGATCATATCGCCTATAACAGACGCTGGATCTATAAGCGCGGATTCCCTGGTGAGAAGACTCAGGTTCGCATCCAGGTGGAGAATCGAAAATGGCTGCCGGTTTCCTGGCTGCGGGTCACCGATCCCTGGCCTCTGGATGCGCCGCCAACCGACAAGGAAGCGCTGGCGCCGTCGCACATCGCCTCGCAGGGCTTTCTGGTAAATCTGTATCATTTGCGCTGGTATCAGCGCATCACCCGCACTGTTGAAATCCAGTTCCAACGGCGCGGCGTCTACCCCGTGGGACCGCCGCAGCTCGAATCCGGCGATTTGTTTGGATTGTTCGAAACCAAGCGCGAGATCGAACAGCAGGATATGGTCGCGGTGTTTCCGGAGCTGCTGCCGATGTCCTCACTGAAGCTTCCCTCGCAGAATCCGTTTGGGGATGCCCGCACCCACCGGAGGTTATTCGAAGATCCGAATTTGACCATTGGGGTGCGTTCGTATCACCCCGAGGATGATATCCGCCGTATCCATTGGCCGGCGACAGCGCGAACCGGCGACCTGCAGGTGCGATTGTTCCAGCCGGTTTCATCGCGCGTGATGGTCGTCTGCCTGAATGTTTCGACCATGGAGCATGCCTGGCTGGGCATTTCGCCGGAGGTATTAGAGCATCTTGTGCGCCTGGGCGCGACGTTATGCTATCAGGCGCTCGAGGATGGGTACTCAGTTGGTCTGATATCCAACGGCTGTCTGGCGCATTCCGATCAACCGTTCCATATCCGCCCTGGACGGACTCACGAGCACCTGGCGCTGATGCTTCAAGCGCTGGCCGGGGTGACCTCATTCACAAGTGTTTCATTTGATCAATACCTCATGCAGGTCATGCCTCAGGTGCCCATGGGCGCCAGTCTGCTGGTTGTCTCTGCTGTTGTTACCGACGCGCTGATCGATAACCTGGTTACCCTCAAGCGTTACCGCGGCAACATCACCTTAATCTCGCTGGCCGAAACACCGCCGCCGGAGCTGCCCGGTATCCAGTGCGTTCATCTTCCGTTTCGGGAGGGGGTTGCGCAATGATCTCCGGCCTGCGAAAACCAACCCGCGATGAAGTGATCCAGGGCATCTGGTTCGAGGGCGCGCTTCTTACCCGCATCCTCATGCAGACGATCTGGATCACAGTCTGGTATCAATCCCTGATGAAGCAGCGCGTCAGCTGGCTGACCGCCGGAGCGGTGATCTTCCTGGCGTTGTTTGTCAGCACCCTGCTGGTGCGGCTGTTCGATTTGCGCACCGTCTGGCGGCGCGGAGTGCGGACAGCCATTTTTGGCGTCTGGATGCTGGTGTTCTTCCTGCTCAGCATCAACTGGCTGATCTACCCAGGCATGCGTCTGGGCTTGCTCGGAACCATCCAGGAGATCATCGCCAGCTTCAGCGTTGAGCCGTTTGACTACGGGCCTTTCTGGCATCTGCTGCTGATCCTTGTCCTGATCTGGCAGGGGGTGAAACTCGGTAAGCTGCGCGGCTCCCTGCAGGACACTGTGCGTGGTTTCAAGATCGGCATCCTGCTGCTGATCCTGCACGGCTTGATCTACATGCCCCCTCTCAACGTAGTTAACAGTCTGCCTCTACTGTTATACCTTGTGCTCGGATTGTTAGCGACCAGCATCAACCGCATGGCCGACTTGATCCCCTCGCGCGGCGGGCGGCTGCCGACTTCGACGGCAAAATGGTGGGCTGCCATCGCTGCCGCGGCGGTGCTTATGACGGCTGCCATCCTCCTTGTCGGCGGGACGCTCCACGGTGTCGTACGCATCGGCGTGTTCGTCGTCCTCGCGCTCGTCCTGTTGCCAAGCATATTGGTTTTGATTGCATTGTCGGTGGGAACTATGGCGCTGGTCACCATGCTGACCCCGCGGGTCGAATTTTCCGCAACCGAGGTGCTCGAATCATTTGGCAATCCGGTGGTTCCGGTTTTATTTAGCGATCAACTGATGAAAAACCTCGATAAAGCCGGTCGGCATACGATCGGCGATACCTTTTTAATCGCTGCCGCGGTGTTGATCGTCCTGGTGATTATCGTCTTGATCATCATAGACCTGCGTTCGAAGCGCAGCATCATCTGGAGAGCCATCTCAGAGGAAGGTGTAAGCAGCGTATTCGACCGGTTTCGCCTGCGTGTGCGGCGAGAGAGGAACACGATCGGCAGAAATCGAGGCTGGGGCGCAAGACGCCTGCTCGCTGCGGCGCGCATCCGGCGCATCTATGCCAGCCTTCTGGATTTGTGCGATCGGGTGGGCGCGCCGCGCCATCCTGCCCAGACTCCGCTGGAATTTCTGCCGGTTCTCAGCCAGACCTTTCCCGATCACGCTTCAAGCGCGGGCCTGATCACCCGCTCGTATCTGAAGATCCGTTACGGCGGCTTTCCTGAATCGCGCGAAGAAATCGAAGCGGTTGAAAGGGCCTGGAAATCCATCCAGGCGCAAGGCCGCATTATGGTTCTGGCAAAAAAGCGCGAAGAACGAGAACGACAGCGGGACTAACTACGTGCCGGCAACCCCTCCACCGCGGCGATGATACGGGCGGTGTGGCGGGCTGCTTTGAGGTAATGATCCAGGATGAGATTTTCATTGGGGGCGTGCGTTTGCGCCCCGGGGTAGCCGAATCCGGCTGTTACCACCGGCACTTTAAGTGCATCGATGAAGATGTAGTTCGGACCTGATCCGCCGGTCATCGGGACGATCTGCATGGGTGCGCCGTAGACTTCGCGGGCTGCCTCGACCACCATGCGTACAAAGGGATGGTCAGGGTCGGTGCGGGCAGCCGGCTCGCTGCCGAGGTCGGTGATCTGCACATCCTGGAAGCCGTGGTTATCCAGGTGCTTGCGCAGTCCTTGCAGCACCTCGGCGGGTTTCTGGTCTGGCACCAGGCGGAAATCTACTTTCGCTGTCGCCCTGGCCGGCAGCACGGTTTTTACCCCGGGACCTTCGTACCCGGACGAAAGCCCGCTGATGGTGCAGGTTGGCTGGAATACTTCCGCGACGCGCAAATCCACTCCTCCGGTCATGTCCTTGAGGAAGTGCTTTATACCGTAGCGGTCGCGGTATTCCTGCGAGTTATCCGGCAGGGCCGCCATGTATTCCAGATCGCGCGGAGAAGGGGGAACCACCCGCTCGTAGTGACCCTCGATGAGGATGCGCTCCTCCTGGTTTTTCAGCGTCGACAGCGCCCAGACCAGCCGCCAGGCGGCGTTCGGGAAGATCGACCCGCCCAGCCCGGAGTGCACATCCTGGTTGGCGGTTTCGACGCTCAACTCCACGTAGCAGATGCCGCGCAAACCGAGGTGCTGAATGGGCATGCCGCGCTGATCTACCGAGCCAAACTCCCAAACGCAGGCATCCGCCGCCAGGAGCTCCTTGTGACCGGTCACGAATTCTTCCAGATGCTCGCTGGAAACCTCCTCCTCGCCCTCCACGACGAACTTGATCCCGCAGGGGAGATCGCCTTCCGCGGCGAGAATGGCGTCGATGGCGAAGAGGCGGTTGACGAAATGCCCCTTGTCGTCGCTCACGCCGCGCCCGAACAATTTGCCGTCCCGCAAGACAGGCTCAAAGGGCGGGCTGTCCCACAATTCGAGCGGCTCTGCCGGCTGGACATCGTAATGATTGTAGAAGAGCAGGGTGCGCGGCGAGCGGCCTGTGCGCTCGGCAAAAACGATCGGGGCGCCCCCGGTTGGAAAAACTTTAACCGCGAAGCCGCGCTTTTCGAGCATCCCGGCCACCAGCCCGGCGGTTTCGTTCAGCCCCAGGTTTTGGGCAGATACCGAGGGCTGCCTGCATAATTTCGATAATTCAGCGATATTCTCGTCAAGGTGAGAGAAAAGGTACTGGTCGATGGTGTGCAGCTCAGGCATAAATAATCTCCTGTATGGATTTGGTTTACGGCATTGGAATTAATTTTAAAATGGCTGATCCCCCATATGCAAACAGCATCATTTTAAGCACTTTGCCAATCCAGCAGAAGAGAATGAATTGAAATAGAGGCATTTTTAGAACCCCGGCGGTGACGCCGGCGATGTCAAAAACCGGATTGGGGACAAAAGACAGGACAATGATGGTGATGGGACCGTACTTGCGCATCCAGCCTTCAACGCGGTCACTCCACTTTGTCCGCTCGACGATTCCCTGTCCGCTGAAGCCTGCCAGATATCCAGACAGCTCGCCGAGCGCCGCTCCGCTGCCGGCAGCAACCGCTACCCAGAAGGGATTGAACACCGCTCCCATCGCTGAGGTGAACAGCACTCCTGGCACGGGGAGAATTAAGGTAGCATTGGCAAGCAGAGAAACGAGGAAAATTCCCGGGTAGCCGAAGGCCTCAAGTTCCCGGACCCGATCTCGATTGATATACAGGATGACGGTCAAGCCAATGACAAAAACCAGCGCCAGGATGCGGGCGATTTTCAGGCGCTGTTCTTTGGTCATGCATCAA
Organism: Bellilinea sp.; assembly: GCA_034678705.1. GTDB lineage: Bacteria > Chloroflexota > Anaerolineae > Anaerolineales > Anaerolineaceae > Bellilinea. Next base: position 266,950 of record JAXDBP010000026.1, on the reverse strand, counting down.
CCAGGTCTTCACTGACCAGCAGCGATTCAATCCGCGAAATGACCATGTCCAGGGCAACCGTGTTGAATCCGCCCTCGGGGATGATCACATCGGCGTAGCGCTTCGACGGCTCGACGAAATCCAGGTGCATCGGGCGGACGGTGTTCATGTACTGGCGGATGACGGTTTCGACCGTGCGCCCGCGCTCGGTGATGTCCCGTTCCAGGCGGCGGATGAAGCGCAAATCCGAATCGGTGTCGACGAAGATTTTTACGTCGAAAAGAGAACGAAGTTCGGGCTCGGCGAAGATCAGGATGCCCTCGACGAGGATGACCCGCTTGGGCTCGACGCGGATGGTCAGATCCGTGCGGGTATGGGTGGTGAAATCGTATATCGGCAGCAGGACCGCCTCGAAGAGTTTCAGCCGGCGGACATGTTCGATCAACAGGCTGGTTTCGAGCGAGTTGGGATGGTCGAAGTTGACCTGATCGCGCTGGATGCGAGGAAGTTCCTTCAGATCCTTATAATATGCATCGTGAGGGAGATATGCGATGCGGTCCTTGCCCACACGGTTTAAGATCGCCTGGGCGACAGTGGTCTTTCCAGAGCCGGACCCGCCGGCTATGGCGATCACTAACGGGGTTTTTCGCTCGTGCATATTCAGATTATAACGGAGAATGGCGTGTTCGTGCCGTTTAATACCTGGCTATTGGCAAATAAGCCGAGCCATCCTTTCTTGTATAATGGAAGGATCGACTGCAGGGGGCAATCCACCGGATTCACTTCATCTATAATTATTCTTCAGGTAATATCGAGAGAGGACTCATAGATGGCTCGAAAAGGCAGGCTGAAACTGATGCGACCATCGACGCGTGGATTTATCACTGAGGCGCGCAAGACCTCGAATTATTCATTGTTTGACTTCCTCCATGGCTATGTATATGCGCGCTGGCCCTATCTTTACATCGGTGTGGGCACCGGCGTCCACCCGCTGGCGCGCATCCTGCTGCCAGTTGCTATGCGGATATTCTCGTTATTCGAAAAACCGGGTAGGAAGGTGAGCGGGCAGTTGGAGGAGAAAACGAAGCGCCTGACGTTGGCTGATACCTACCATGGCAAGGTTCTCCCGCTGGAATCCGCCAGGCAGCTGATTTCGATCAAAGAGGAAATCCGTCTGACTGACCTTGAGAAAATTATCCCGTATCCGAAGGCGCGCGACCTGATCCTCAAAAATCCGCAGAGAATTGCCGCCCTGAATTGCCCATGCCGGACCGGGCGTGAGAATCCCTGCCTGCCTTTGGACGTTTGTCTGATCGTTGGCGAGCCGTTCGCCAGTTTTGTCGTTGAACATCATCCCGAACGGTCGCGGCTGATCAGCCAGGAAGAGGCGGTGAAAATCCTGGAGGAAGAACACCAACGCGGTCACGTCCAGCATGCCTTTTTTAAGGATGCGATGCTGCAGCGCTATTTTGCCATTTGCAATTGCTGCTCGTGCTGCTGCGGCGCGATGCATGCGCATCAAAATGGATCACCGATGCTGGCATCCTCCGGCTACGTCGCTGAGGTGGACGAGCAGGCTTGTATTACCTGCGGTGAATGCGAGTCGGTCTGTCCGTTCGCAGCGATTCACTCCAACGGCAGCACAAGGATCGATTTGAACGCCTGCATGGGTTGCGGCGTTTGCGTTTCACATTGTCCCCAGGGAGCAATCTCGCTGCAGCGAGATTGTGAAAAAGGCGAGCCGCTGGAGATCCTGCGACTGCTGGACCAGGCTCAAGCTTAACCGGCGCGAGCACCGGGCAAACTGGTGCTTGCTACACCACTTCGAGGGTTTCGATCTGGATGCCGGTATCCAGAAATGCCTGGCGTAACTCCTGGCGAGTTTCAGGCGTCAGGTTTTGGATCACCAGCCGCAGTGAAAAACCGCCGTTGGGCAGGGTGTCGTTGACCGAGCGGAGGATATTGCCGCCAGCCTGAGATACCAGCAGCGCCAGCCGCGCCAGCACGCCCGGATGGTGAGCCTGGCTGCCGCCGGTCAGGCTGATCGTCGTCCAGCCAAGGTTTTCGGTTGAGATGCCGGCGTCATCCATTCCCTGAAGTAAATCCACCGAGCGGATTGCCCCCGAACCAAGCGAGGCATAAAGATCCTCCAGGCTGGAGCATGCCAGGGTTTCCAGCAGGACGTCCAGGCGGTCAGGCTCGAGCGCGAGCAGGTCTTCCAATGTCAGCAGGCCGCGTTCTGCCAGGATTGGTTTGATCAATTTTCGGCCTTTCTCGGCCGAGGACTTGAGCGCCTCGGTTACCAGAACCGAATGCAGCAGCCGGGCGGTCGAGGGGCTGGAGAAGGCCAGCCAGTCTTCCGATGGAGCCATGCGGCTCCTGCCGGTAACCACCTCGACGATGTCTCCAGGATGGACGCGGTCGGAAAGTCGCGCCAGCTGTCCGTTGACCCTGACCGTGCTGATCTTATCCAACAGGAATTCCTGCTGGATGGACGCCACCGCGTCTAGAACGGACGAGCCCTCCTGCAAAAAACGCGCGCCGCCAGAGGGCGTGAAGATTTCGACCGGACGATAGCGGCTGATATCCTTGCCGTGCTGCAGGGCATAGACCACGCCCCAGTGGTTTTCCCCCTCCATATCGGCTGTGGCGATGGCTACTTCGACCGCGCCGCGGTCGGGTAGCCATGCGGTGATCTGCAGCGCCCGGTAGCCGTTCTGTGGGACGGCGATATAGTCGTCGAAGCGGTTCTGGTCGAGGAACGAACCCAGGAAGCGGTTGACGCCGGGCAGCAACGCATAGCAGAGCGACTCATCGTCCTGATCGATCACCATACGAAAACTGATGATATCGTTGACGTCGCTGAACGAATTCATCGATGTTTTGCGCGTGCGCGCCATGCGGCGCAGTTTTTGCCAGGCCTGCCAGTATCCGTTGACCACGATTTCGATGCGCCCATCGATCCCGGCCGAATCCATGATTTTGCCTAACTGCTCCATTACAGGATTGATAAAGTTAAGATCCAGGCGCGGATCCTGGTCGATCAGCTTTTTGACGTAAGCGTAGGTTTCCGGCTCGGCGAACGGGAAAGCATTGTCCTCGATCCAACGCCTCCAGCGGTAACAGTTCAGGATGCCGGCCAGTTTTCCATAGGCGCGGATAGCCTCGGTGGCTTTCTGCCGGCGCTTGTGTTCCGGCATGTATTCCAGTGTGAGGACATTGTGGCTTTTATCGGCCAGCTTGACCAGGAAGACGCCTGGGTCGCGGAACTGGGCGATTTTTCGCAGGGTCTCGATCTCACGCGAGCGCCCGTCGCGGGGATTGCTGATTTTTGTCACGCCGTCGACGATGTACGCTACTTCTTCTCCCAGCGGTCCGGGAAATTTTGTTCTGATTTTCTCCAGCGTCTCCCCCTGGTCTTCGATGCTGTCATGCAGCAGGGCGGCGATCGTCCACGCCTCGTTACCGACCAGCTTATCCATGAAACCGGCGACCCAGGCGCAGTGGGTTTCAAAATAGGGCTCGCCAGACAGACGGGACTGACCGGCGTGCAGCTCCTTACCCCAGCGATAGGTCTCTGCTATGGCTGGCGTGCGTGGAGTGAATTCGCCGGGGTGGAATTCATCTTCCAGTTTTGGGCGGATTTCATGAACAGTTTTTATCTTGACCATATGCGGTATGTTCCGGTAGATCTGATTCGCGCGGTTAAAATCGGCTCGGCGAATCGATCTTCTCATTGTACCAAAAACAGGCCAGCCAGCCGCCTTGTGACACTGAGGAAACCCCCGGTGTTTGGTTCAGTCCAGCCGGTTCAGGCCAACCTGATGCGCCAGGCGGGCGACCTCCTGATATTCACCGGTCGTGATCCGCCGGTTCAGTTCAGGATATTTGCTGGCCTGATACTCAGGCCGGTACTGGTCCATCAGATTGAGGTAAGTCGAAGTCGATATCTCGCGGGCGATAAAGTCGATGGCCTCTGCGCTGCCAGCCAGGCGGTTTGGCAGAATCAAGTGACGAATGAGCAGGCCGTGCACCGCGATGCCGCGCTCATCCAGCGTCAGGTCGCCCACCTGGCGGTGCATCTCCCGTACTGCAGCCCGGTTGACCTGCGGGTAGCCCGGGATGTTGGAGTAACGCAAAGCGATATCGGCGCTGGCGTATTTCATGTCGGGCATGTAGATGTCGACCACGCCCTCCAGCAGCTTCAGCGTCGCCACGGAATCGTAGCCGCCGCTGTTATAAACGATCGACAGCCGGAGACCGCTCGTTGCGGCGATTAAAACGGCCGCTAGCAGCTGCGGAACTACATGGGTGGGCGAGACCAGGTTGATGTTATGGCAGCCGTAGCTTTGCAGGCGCAACATCAACTCAGCAATGCGCAAGGGTTCCATTTCCTCACTCGATCCGGTCTGGCTGATATCGTGATTCTGGCAGTACACGCAGTTCAGATTGCAGCGGGAGAGGAAAATTGTGCCCGAACCGCGCCAGCCGCTTAAGGGTTTTTCTTCGCCAAAGTGCGGCCCGTAACTGCTCACCATAGCGAGGAGACCGGTCTGGCATTTGCCTTTCTCGTTCTCAAGGCGGTTGACTCTGCACTCGTGCGGGCAGATCGTACAACTGGTCAACAGATCGTAGGCACTCCGGACACGTTCAGGAAGAGTGCCCTCGGCGAGCAGGCGTAAATAGGCAGGCACAATGCTCATCACTTATATTCTAATGTCAGTGTCAAGAACGATAATTCAGTTTTCATTCAATTATTATGGAAATTTGTCAGGGTTGCTTTTCGTGAGGTGGTGGGCTATATTTATGATTACCTTTACTATCTTCATACATCATGGGCGATCCTTTTCTTCCGCTTACCCGCACGAAAATCATCATTCCGCGCAGGCGTGAGGATATCATTCCCCGCCTGCGGCTGCGGAACATCCTCGAAGAGTCGCTGGATAACCGCCTGGTGATCGTAGCCGCACCGGCGGGCTACGGAAAAACCTCTCTGTTGGTTGATTTTGTCCGTCAATCCTCGCTGCCGGTCTGCTGGTTGTCGCTCGACGCGCTGGATCAGGATCCGCAGCGCATGATAGCCCATTTCATCGCGGCGATAAACCAGACCTTCCCCGAATTTGGGCGAACGTGTAAAGCGGCGTTGGAAAGCATGCCGCAGGACAGGTTGAACCTGGACGCGCTGGTGTCGCTCATCGTCAACGATGCCTTTGACGCGATCAGTGAGCATTTCATAATCGTCCTGGACGATTATCATCTGGTCGAGGACAACGCCGACATCAATTACTTTATCAACCGGTTTTTGCTGACCGTGGATGAGAATTGCCATCTGGTGATTTCTTCCCGGAGGTTGTTACCGCTGACGGATATGTCTCTGTTGGTGGCTCGTGGGCAGGTGAGCGGCTTGAGTTTCGAAGAGCTGGCGTTCAATCCTGAAGAGATCAAGGAGCTCTACCTGCAAAATCACCACATCACCCTTTCCGACCATGAAATCGAGGAACTGGCCGAATTGACAGAAGGGTGGATCACGGGATTGATCCTTTCGACCCAGATCAGCGGCGGAAAGATCTCGAAACGCTTCCAGCCAAAGAACGTCGCCGGAGTTGGGCTGTATGAGTACCTTGCCCAACAGGTTCTGGCAAACCAGTCCGAAGAGCTCAAGCTGTTCTTGTATCGAACATCCTTGCTGGAGGAGTTCGATGCCGGCCTGTGCGAGCAGGTCATCGGTCAGGCATTGGGCATCTCTACGGACTGGGCTGTGCTTATGCAGCAGGTTCAGCGTAACAACCTGTTTGTCCTTCCCGTAGTCGAGGAAAATCTCTGGCTGCGTTATCATCATTTGTTCCGTGATTTTCTACAAAACCGGATGATTCAGCTGTACCCGGAGCACGCGAAAAAAATCCGGCTGCGGCTGGCGGAGTATTACGCTCAGGGTGAGCAGTGGGAACAGGCTTACCAGGTCTACAAGCGTATCGGCGAACAGGACGTTATCGCAAGCATGATCGAAAAAGCCGGACGGTCGCTGATCGCCCGCGGCCGGTTGCTAACCCTGCGCACCTGGCTCGATGATCTGCCGGAGGAATATTTCGTTCGCCAGCCTGTGCTGCTCTCCCTGCGTGGAGTGGTGCAGATCATGCTCGGAAATCCAAAAAGCGCGATTTCCACCCTGACCCGCGCAGTTCAGGCTTTGACCGAGCGCCAGGCCGAGGAGGATTTGGCGCACACGTACGTCCGCCGCTCGAGCGCATACAGGCTGCTTGGGGAGTACGCCAACGCGCTCGAGGATGCCGAACGCGCCATCGAGATCAGCTCAAGCCCAGCCATGGAGTGGCTGCGCGCAGGCGCGTATCACTCGAAGGGTACCATCCTCAACCTGACAGGGCAAATGAACCCTGCGCTCGAGTGGCTGGATAAAGCGCGCAAGGCGTTTCAGGCCACCGGCGATTTGGAGTCGGCCTCCAAAGTGGCCATGGAAATCGCGGTTGTCTACCGCCACCTTGGGCAGTACGCCATGGCGGAGGATATCTATCAAGAGGTGCTTGGCTATTATCAAACGACTGGAAACATCGTCTGGCAGGCGAACCTGCTTAATAATCTTGGCGTGCTGCACACTATCTCCGGGGAATATGAGGACGCCTTGAGCGAGCTCGAACGGTCGATTGCGTACGCCAAGATGGGCGGCTATCTGCGCCTGGAAGGATATGCGCTGGTTAGTCTTGGCGACCTGTTCAGAGATCTCCGGGCATACAAAGAGGCGGAAGAGGCGTACAGCAAAGCCAATGCCATCCTGAGTCAGATCAATGACGTGCTGCTGCAATACTACACAAATCTTTCGCAGGGGGAATTGGAGCTTGTGCGCGGAAGGCATAATCGCGCAAAAGAACTGATCGAATGCGCGCTTGAAATTGCCCGACAGACTGGCTCGAATTATGAGATCCATTTATGTGAAATCTCGACAGGCAGGCTGGCATTATTACACCATAACTTGCAGGCGGCGCTTCGCGAGATCTCCCCTGCATTGGAGTTCTTCAGCAACGAAGGTCACCATTTCGAAGCCTGCAAGTGCAGGCTGCTGATCGGATTGGCGCATTACGCGAGCGGCAACATCCAGGCGGGGAAACAACAACTGCTCGAAGTATTGGAGCAGTTGCGTTCCGGGAAAATGGACAGCCTGCTGGCAAACACCAGGCATCTCCTGGAACTGACCCTGAATCGACAGGGCGAAATCAATCAGGATAAAGGGGCGATATCGCCCTGGATGGCGGAGCTGAGCGGCCACATCGATCGCTTCGAAAAACGGCTGCCGCTCCTGCGCAAGGTTTTACGGCGCCAGTCGCAGGTCGTGCCTCTATCACCGCCCGAATTATCGATCCTGACCTTCGGGAAAACCCAGGTAAAAATCGGCGACCATGTCATCACGGGGATGGAATGGAAATCGCAAAACGCCCGCGATTTGATGTTTCTACTATTGCTTCATCCTGAGGGCAAAACCAAGGAAGAAGTTGGAGCGATTTTTTGGCCGGATTCTTCACCGGCGGAGCTAAAGCTTCGCTTTAAAAATACCATCTACCGCCTGCGCCACGCCGCCGGGAAGGATGTGGTCTTATTCGAGGACGACATCTACACCTTCAACCGGGAGATGGATTACGAAGCGGATTTCGAGACGTTTACGCGTGAGATTTCATCAGCGAAAGCGACTCAGGATGTCGTGGAGCAGATCAATCATTATCGCTTGGCTCTAAAGCAGTATACTGGCATGTTTCTGCCCGATTTATCGGAAGAATGGGTGTTGACCGACCGCGAGCGGTTTCACCAGATGTATATCTCGGGCATGCTCAGGCTGGCAGAATTGCATCTCGATCAGGGTGAGTTTTACCCCGCGCTGGCAGTGGCGGCGCAGCTCCTTGGTGACGATCCCTGCAATGAGCATATGGTGCGCATCGCCATGCGGGCGCATGCGGCAACAGGCAACCTTGCAGCAGTCGTTCGCCAGTATGAGTTATGCGTGCAATCGCTTCGTGAAGAATTCGGCGCGCGACCTTCAGCGCAAACCGTAGAATTATTCTCGGCGCTCTCCAGACCCAAACGAGGGCGAAAGTTCAATCCGGATACCGCCAATGCATGAGCCGACATAAACCAAAGGTTATTGATACGGCAGATGGAAATTCACGAATCATTGGCAATTCGCCGTCATTTTCCAACAGCATTCCAACGAATTTTCGACGAGTTTTGAAAAACCCTGTCCATTGAAGCCACTTTTGAAGCCTACCCCTTGATAGAATAAGTATGATCAATATCACCATAAGGGAGTAGATAACATGAACAAAATCATCAACACTTACTCGGCGCTCGTTGGAAAGGCCGTCAAAGCCAAAGCTAAACTGATCCTGTTTGTCCTCGTCCTGGTCCTGTTCGTCCTCGGCTCGGGTGCACCAGAGGCTGGTGGCGGTGTTATCAACAGCCTGCCAATCTTCCGATTTTAATTCATAAACCTGGATGATCCTCGTTGCAGCAGTCGTTGTCGGACTGATTGCGGGATTGATCCGGGCCACGATCACAAAGAGATCGTATCAACCACACTCACTCAACTTAATATGGGTGGTTTTTGTAGCACTCTTTGCGCAGTGGATCGTATTCGGATTCCTATTTACCAGAACGATCATCCCGGATCTATACGCGAGTCTTGTCCTTGTACTTTCACAAGTGTTGCTGCTCATCTTCGCCTGGAAAAACCGCCAGGTGCCCGGTTTCTGGTTGTTAGGGATCGGTCTTTTGCTCAACCTGGCGGTCATCCTGCTCAACGGCGGCTGGATGCCGATCAGCCCGGGTACAGTGCGCTGGCTGGTACCAGACGCAGCGCCAGACGCCTGGCAGATCGGTGAAAGGCTGGCGTACGGCAAGGATAAGGTATTGCTGGTCGAAAATACCCGCCTTTGGTTTTTATCTGACCGGCTGCACACCCCCGAGTGGCTCTTCTATCGGGTTGCTTTCAGCGTTGGTGACGTGGTTATCGCACTTGGCGCAATATGGCTGCTCTGGTCGATCGGCGGCTCGGGCGAACCGAAACTTAAAAAGGAGAAAATCGAATGACAGTCAATCCTTTTGATTATGGCACACCTATCAAACCGGATGCGGGCAAGGAATTCAGCCGCATTCTCACCGCAGCAGTTATCAGCAGTCACTTCCGACAGATGCTGCTCAACAATCCTGCCAAGGCGCTTGCCGCTGGGTTTGGCGGTGAAGCCTTCCACCTGGAAAATGAGGAGAGAAATCGGGTTGCATCGATCCGCGCAGCCACGCTGGCCGATTTTGCCTCTGAATTAAATCGGATGCGCACCAGCCGCTCCGGCGTTGTGCGGGCGTTGGCAGGAGATTAATCATCGCTTGACCATTAAAAATATTGTCCCTTTAGTGAGGTAAACCAATCATGGTAGCTGGCAATCTGGGATTCACTGGCGAGTTGAAAACTCGGCTGCAAACACTCAAAACCTGGTCTTACGAAACACCAGTCGAAGTCTACGATCCAGCATTACGCAGGATGGAGCTGGAGAGTTCTACGAGCCTGGACAAAGACATCACCGCAGAAGCAGTCGAAATACTGCGGGTGAATTCCTGCCAGATTGTGGTTCTGGTTAACGGGAGTGATTTCCGCTGCCAGGCGATGCATTGGAACCGATCCGCGTCTGCCCCGCGGCAATCGATGTGCCGGGACTATTACCGGGCGCAAAACCTGCTTCAGCGGGCGATCCTGAGCGACAGCCCGGTGTTGATTGGCCGCAATGACCCAGGCGTCACCCCGGAAGAACGGTACCAATTGCGGGCGCTGCCAAGCGAGAATTTGCTCCTCATTCCCATCCGTATTCACACCGAGCCGGCCGGTGTGTTTATCCTGACCTTTCATCCGATGGATTTATCCATTGAACAGGTCAAGCAGGCGTTAGTGTTAGCTGACCAGGCTGGCAAGGCGCTCCACAGGGAAGGATTGCTGCTCTCGGATGAGGTCAGCATCATTGAGTTGGTCATGGTTCTCTCTGAGGCACTGCGCACCTGGGACCTTCCAACCAGCCAGCATTGTTACAATATCTCAGCCCTGGCCGAAAAAACGGCGATCAAATTTGGTTGTGATTTTTTTGAGATTCAGGCGGTCCGCCGTGCTGCCTTATTGCATGATATTGGCAAGATGGGCATCCCCGATCAAATTCTCCAAAAGCCTGAAAAATTGACCGAGCGCGAATGGGCGATTATGCGCCAGCACCCCAAGAGGGGGGCAGACATCCTGCGGTCGATCGCCGGGTTGGCGGATGTCGCCTGCCTTGTGGAGGCCCATCATGAGCATTATGACGGCAGCGGTTACCCTTACGCTCTAAAGGGGGATGAGATACCCCTCGGCGCGCGGATTCTGTCGGTAGTCGACGCATATACAGCAATAACTGAACATCGTGTTTACCGCCCTGCGCGAAGCCATCAGGAAGCTATTATCGAATTGAATCGCTGCTCGGGGAGGGACTTTGACCCGCGAGTGTTGAAGGTCTTTTTGTCGATTATCAACCATCATGAATAGTTGAGTGGAATCAAGGGCAATTCCACCGTAAGTAAGCCATTATCCAGTTGACCATCCAAGGCTGGATAGAGGTTTGAGTTTTTGTAACCTTTTACTCGCCTGCCAGCAGGGTGGAATATATTTTTAAGCGGGATTATGCCCGTTCAGGAATTGTCTGCTGGGTATACAGGCTCATGCGTACATCAGGGAATTCGTTATAAATGATGAAGAAAAAGGAAATGATGACTGAGACCACGGTCAGGATGACATAAAGGATATCCACTTGAATTCTATCGCCAACGGTTTGTGATGCGTGCGGCATAAACATCATCAATCGGCTGATGATGTTAAATCCTTGAGAAAAAGAAAGTAAATACCAGGGCCAGAGAACCGTCGAGCGGCGCAGGACCAGCTGCAGGAGGGCAACAATTACCAGGATCACCAGCAGGACGGGCAACCACCACTCCTGAGTGGCAGGATTGAACGTGGCAGGGGGGAACATCAATAGTGGAATGATCTGGAGGATGAGGAGTGTGATTACGACGGGTGGTCTGATGATGAATTTTCGTAACATGGGATTTCGACTCCAGAAAAAGTAAATGTGCCGACAAAACATTCAGATTAACATAATATAATCGTACAAGGCTAATGTCAAGAGATTATCCTCCCTAAAATTCTCCCATCTTACCACTTGACAATTTCTTTGTCAGTCTATATCATATCTTACAGCTTTAATTATCTTTCCCATCCTGCTAATCCCTCGTAACACATCATAGAATTAATTTCGGAATCTCAATTGCCTTATTGGAAGGAGGTGGTATAGGTACAGATAATCAATATGTAGGCGATTCCATTGTAAACCGGCATTCAAAGCCTCCGGTTTGTTGGAACGCATACGGGGATGCAACAAGTGAATATACCAAACACTACTAAGTTTTGATGGAGGAGAAAAATGCGCTCGATGAAGATCCTGTCCGTTTTCATACTTGCTGCTCTGCTGCTCACAGCCTGTGGCGGCGGTGGTGGTGGAGGAGCCAAAGAAGTGAAGATCGCCATTTTAGCGCCGCTATCTGGCCCAGTGCCGACCTTCGGTGTAATGACACGCGACGGTGCTTTGATGGCTATCGAGGAATGGAACGCCAAGGGCGGTGTTGCCGGATCTACAATCGTCCCGATCGTTGAGGACAGCCAGTGCACCCCAGATCCCGCGGTGAACGCTGCCAATAAAGTTATCGACCAGGACGGCGTAAAATTCATTGTTGGCGAAGTTTGCTCTAAGGCCTCTATTCCCGTCACAGAAATTGCCAATGCAAAGGGTGTCCTGCAGATAAGTCCGACCTCGACGGCCACAACCGTGACGGTTGACACGAATGGCAACACCAAGCAGTACATTTTCCGTGCGTGCTTCATCGATCCCTTCCAGGGACTGGTGGGCGCTAAATTCGCCATGGAAAAACTGGGCGCCAAGAAAGCCTTCGTCATGCTGGATCAGGCCAATGACTACGTAAAGGGTCTGGCTGAAGAGTTCATCAAGAACTTCGAAGCCGCCGGTGGAACGATTGTTGGTGTCGAGAGCTACACGGCGACGGATACTGACTTCTCGGCTATCCTGGCTAAAGTGGCGGACACTCAACCGGATGTTGTCTACCTGCCCGACTACTACAACATCGTCAACCTGGCCACCAAACAGGCCAAGGAGAAAGGCATCACAACCCCCTTCATGGGCGGCGATGGCTGGGATTCCTCGGACCTCGACCTGGCTGCGGCTGCGGGCGGCTTCTTCACCAATCACTACTCTCCCGACGATCCTCGCCCGGAGGTGGTGAATTTCCGAAAGGCCTTTGAAGAGAAATACGGCGCCACACCCGACGCCCTGGCTGCCCTGGCCTATGACGCGACCAATATGCTGCTCCAGGCGATCAATGATGCCGGAACGACCACAGACGCCCTCAAGGTTGCCCAAACCCTTGAGAAAATCACCTTCAACGCTGTTTCTGGCACGATCACCTTCGATGCTCAGCATAATCCGATCAAGAACGCCGCGATCCTTGCAGTAACTGAGGAAGGCGTAAAATTTCAGGACATAATCGCCCCGTAGGATTCAGCGGCGTTAGGATATTCAATATAGACAAGGAGGGCAACTGGTTCTTGTTGCCCTCCAGTTTCCTTGAACATCATTGCCGACAAGCGTTGAGCATTCAACAACCAGTAATAGCCGGTGAAAATAATGCCAGGTGCATTTTCCTGCACAAAACCCTGCCAATGATCGCTCATAATTCTAATCGGAACTCATTGGTGGGGTAAGCATTTTTATGCTCAACGGATTTCAATCCAGAGGTTGAGGAGGTTGGACCAATGACCAACTCCAGCGGATCGCAACAGTCAGTTGTTCCTGCTGTAAAAAAGAAGCAAAGAGCCCCACTTGCATGGATCGGACAAGGATTCTTCATCCTGCTGGGATTGCTCGTGGTCTATGTTCTGGCTACGAATGCGTGGAAAGACCCCAGCTTATTCAGCCAGTTTCTAATCACTGGACTGCAGTTGGGTTTTGTTTACGCCATGATCGCCCTGGGTTACACCATGGTTTACGGTATCGTCAAGTTGATCAACTTTGCCCACGGCGATGTTTTCATGGTCGGCGCCTTTACCAGCTATTTTTCCGTCGTAAAATTCAATCTTCACCAGTGGCCCTCGTCAGTTTTTCCGGGGATCTCGCCAGGATTATCTGTAGTGATCGGTTCGATCACCGTCATAATAATATCCATGATTATTTGTACTCTTCTGGCGATCACCATCGAGCGGGTTGCCTATAAACCGCTGCGGGACGCGCCGCGCATTGCCGCGCTGATCACCGCGATCGGTGTATCCTTCTTTATGGAATATTTTGGCGCGTTGAATTTCGTTTATTCGCCGCGCTTCATCCCGTATCAAAGGCCTTTTGAGGTCGTGGCCTGGTACATCAAGGACGGAGTTCACCTGATCCAGGAAGGTCAACCCCCTCCTGAGGGGAGTGTAACCTTTTCCAATATCCTGGTGATCATCATCCTGGCCTCCCTTCTGGTTCAGTTATTCCTCCAATTTCTTGTGCGCAGAACCAAAATTGGCATGGCCATGCGGGCGTCCTCTTACGATAAACCGACCGCCCGCCTGATGGGCATCAATGTCGACTCGGTCATCACCTTCACCTTCGCGATCGGGGCTGCTTTTGCCGGATTAGGCGGTGTTCTCTACGCGATCGCATACAGCTCGATCTGGTCGCAGCTGGGTATTCTGCCGGGTTTGAAAGCGTTCATCGCGGCGGTGCTCGGCGGGATTGGCAGCATTCCAGGAGCGCTGGTCGGTGCGCTGATTATGGGTCAGGCGGAGGCGATGACTATGGCCTATATTTCCACCCCGATGCGCGATGCAGTCGCGTTCACCGTCCTGATCGTCGTCTTGCTACTACGACCAACTGGTATCTTCGGCGAACCCGAAAGAGAAAAGGCATAGGAGAGAAACCCCATGGAACTAGGATTTCTCTTTCTCTCGATTTTCAAAATTGTCGTCATCCTGGCGTATCTGTACGGTTTGTTGTGGGTACTTGGCAGACCGAACAAGTGGATTAAAATCGGCGGCGTGATTGTTGCCTTCGGGATTGTACAGCTCGCGCTTAAGCCGCCATTCGGAAACATAACAATACTCAACAGTTTCGATGAAGGACTGCTCTTCCAGGCAGCGGCGATGACAATGGTCGCACTTGGATTGAATTTGATCTATGGCTTTAACGGTCAGTTCAGCCTGGGGCAGTGGGGATTCTATGGAATTGGCGCCTACTGCGCCGCTGACATCACTTACCGCTGGGTGAACGGCGATGCACGCGGTCTCCTGGTAGTCGGGATTGGTACTATCCTGGGTGGAGTAGTCATCCTTGGCATCGGCCGGCTGGTCAAGAAAATCCGCGGCATCCCGGTGCTGTCAGCCTTTACCCTGTATATGGTTGGCGCCCTGGCGGCCGGAGCTCTGGCGGTGTTCATCGGCGGGCAGATCAATAACCTCCTGGCCCCGGCGCTGGGCACCAATCTCAATCCGGGCCCTTTGAATTCTCCGGTGGCATTGCAGATTGTGTTCTTCCTGGCGGTAATTTTCGCCGGTATCTTCGCGGCTGAAGTCAGCTTCCTGTTCGGGCTGCCTGTGCTGACGCTTGGTTCGGACTATTTCGGCATTGCCACGCTTGGTTTCACCATTGTGGTCAATGTGTTGATGACCAATTCCGACACGATCCTGCCCTTCCCGGAGATGAAGGGAGGGCGCGGTATGATCGGCATTCCTAAATTAACCACCTGGTTCTGGGCGTTTTTCTTCTTGTTGGTGGTGATTATTATAATGAGGAACCTCATCAAATCGAGCACCGGGCGGGCGATCATGTCTGTGCGTGAGGATGAGATTGCCGCTAAAGCCATGGGAATTGACGTAGCCAACATGAAGCTGCTAGCCTTTGTTATCGGAAGCCTGTTTGCCGGATTTGGCGGCGCAATTTACGCCCATTTCATCGGATTTCTCAGCCCTGGGACCTTTACCTTCCTGGTCAGTTTCAATCCGATGATCATCGTCGTGTTCGGCGGGCTTGGCAGTATGACCGGGACGATCGCGGCATCCTTCGGCTGGATTTTCTTCCTGGAGGGACTGCTGCGGGTGATCCTCAGCCAGATGGGCACGGATGCGCCGACCTGGCGTTTCGTGCTTTATCCGATCACATTACTGCTGCTGATGTTGATCCGACCGCAGGGTTTGCTCGGCAACATCGAATGGGGCTTCCTGAAACGGGAGGTGGTTAAGATGACCAAGAAAACACCCCCAGAACCGGCCGCGACTGCAACAGGTAATTCATAGGAGGCAGCCAAGATGACACCCATGAAAACCTCCGATACGATTTTGCGGATCGATGATTTGACCAAGTACTTTGGCGGCCTTGGCGCGGTGAGGAACTTCAACATGGAACTCAAAAAGGGCGATCTGGTCGGCTTGATCGGCCCTAACGGCGCAGGCAAAACGACGGTTTTCAATATGATCACCGGCATCTATGTTCCTACCGACGGCGAGATCTTTTTCAACGGGACGAATTTGGTCGGGCTGGAGCCGTTCGAGATCACTCAGATGGGCATTGCCCGTACCTTTCAAAATATTCGTCTTTTCCCCGAATTATCCGTGATGGATAACGTCCGGATCGCCTACCATCCTCATGCTGGCTATAACCTCTGGGACAGCATCCTGCGCAACCGCAAGTTCGACTCCAAAGAAGCGGAGTTATCTGACCAGGCGATTGAGTTTCTGGGTATTTTCGGCCTGGAGGAGATTCGAAACGAAAATGCGAAAAACCTGCCCTATGGCGAGCAGCGCCGGGTTGAGATTGCCCGCGCGCTGGCCTGCAATCCGCGCTTGCTGCTGCTGGACGAACCGGCTGCCGGAATGAATCCCAAAGAAATCCAGGAGCTGATGGAGCTCATTCACTTCATTCGTGAACGCTTCGACCTGACCATTCTGCTGATCGAGCACCAAATGCGCGTGGTCATGGGCATTTGCGAAAATATCACGGTGATGGACTTCGGCCAGGTGATTGCGCGGGGAACGCCTAAAGAGATCCAGGACAATCCGAAAGTCATTGAGGCATACCTGGGTAAAGGAGCCAGCCATGCTGCTTGAAGTCGAGAATCTCAATGTCTACTACGGCGCCATCCATGCCTTGCAAGGGATTTCCTTCAATGTGGAGGAAGGCGAAATCGTTACCCTGATCGGCGCGAACGGCGCAGGAAAGTCAACTACCTTACGCACGATCTCCGGCTTGCTGCGCTCGCGCACCGGCCACATTAAATATAAGGACCAGGACATTTCGATGATGCCCGCTCAACAGATCGTCCGGCTTGGCGTAAGCCACGTACCTGAAGGGCGGAAGATCTTCGCGCCGCTTTCCGTGCGTGAAAACCTGATGATGGGTGCGTTCACCCGCAACGATGTTGGCGAAATCGAGAAGTCGATGGAGAGGGTTTTTAGCAGCTTTCCGCGCTTAAAGGAACGCATTAATCAACTTGGCGGCACCCTCTCGGGCGGCGAGCAGCAGATGCTCGCCACCGGCCGCGGCTTGATGAGCCGCCCCAGTCTGCTGATGATGGATGAGCCGTCGATGGGCCTCAGCCCAATTCTGGTCGAAGAGATCTTCAATATCATCAAGGAAATTAATTCTCAAGGGACCAGCATCCTGCTGGTAGAGCAAAACGCGCAAATGGCTCTCTCGATTTCCAACCGCGCTTATGTGATCGAAACCGGGGTGATTGTACTCTCGGGCAGCGCCAAGGAGATCGCTGAAAATCCGCAGGTCAAAGCGGCTTATCTCGGCATATAAATAGACCCCCACAAAGGAGGAGAAACAATCAGGCGTCCGCATCGCGGGCGCCTGAATTGTATGTGTCATCACCTAAGAGCAGCACCCAGGCCGGTCTATAAGCCGCATTCTGTCGTCAGGAAGGTATCCCGAAGGACCGTCTCCTGACGGATGATCATCTCTCTAGGCTGGCTGTTACCAGACAGCTCGTGCAGCCCACCCGGGATTATGAAGGAGCGAGCAGCCCCTCGAACCGAGGTTCTTCATCCCTGCTTGGCCTTGCTCCAGACGGGGGTTGCCTGGCCGGCGCATTGCTGCGACCGCCGGTGGTCTCTTACACCGCCGTTTCACCCTTACCAGCCAGCGGCTGGCGGTATGTTTCTGTGGCCCGATCCGGCAAATTGCTTCACCCCGGGAATTATCCGGCGTCTTGCTCTATGGAGTGCGGACTTTCCTCGATCCGGTTTCCCGGACCGCGATCACCCGACTGACCTGGGTAATCAAAATATACCCCCTTCCGGGCTGATCGTCAATCTATACGCGCCGACCGTAAAATGAGGTAACCAGGAGCATAGTTCAATGTATAATATACCAATTCCGTCATTCTGGAAGGGGTTAATTAAGATTTTTACACCGGGCGGCAGGCTGCCAGTAGACCGGTTCGCCCTGGATATTGACCCGCTTCATCATTCTTGTTTGGAGGTTGGACATGCGCAAGCCCTTCGTCGCGGGAAATTGGAAGATGAACAAAACGGTAGAACAAGCCCGGGCGCTGGTGGTCGAGTTGCTGCCCGGATTGCAGAAAATTGAGACCGTCGAGCGCGTTCTTTGCCCGCCCTTTACCAGTCTGATGCCGGTGTCGGCCATGCTGGTTGGCAGCGGTATTGGAGTCGGAGCGCAGAACCTGCACTGGGAAGCCTCCGGCGCGTTTACCGGCGAGATCGCCCCGCAGATGGTCAGGGAGTTGTGCCAGTATGTGATTATCGGCCACTCTGAGCGGCGGACATACTTTGGCGAAACGGACGAAACCGTGCGCAAGAAGGTGCTGGCGGCGCTGGCTGTCGATTTAACCCCGATCGTTTGTGTGGGTGAAACCCTGAGCGAGAACAAGGCCAACCGCACGGCAGAAATTGTTGGGCGGCAGGTTGTGGATGGTTTGCGCGGCATCCAGACAGAGCGTGTCGCGAATATCGTGATCGCATATGAGCCGGTTTGGGCGATCGGTACCGGCCTGTCAGCCACCGGGGCGGATGCGGTCAACGTGGTGCGGAGTGTCATCCGCCCGGCGCTGGCCGGGCTCTACGGGGTGGGGGCTGCCCAGGCGGTGCGCGTGCTTTACGGCGGCTCGGTGACTGGCGCGAACGCAGCCGAGTTTTTCGGGGAAGAGATCGACGGCGCGCTGGTCGGCGGCGCAAGCCTCAAGGCGGCTGACTTTATCAAAATTGTTGAAGCCGCGACCCGTTGAATCCTTCGATGTACGGTGGGCTGGTTTATTTTGCCGCCTGCCTGCTCCTCTTTCTGCTCGTTCAGCGCTGGCTGCACAGTGAGCTGCAGGCGATCTTGTTGCTGCTCACCCGCAAGCCTCAGCTGACGGTTGGTCTTTTCTCGCTGTTGTTCTTCCCGGGTGTGCTTCTACATGAAAGCAGCCATTTTATCGCAGCGTTGATTCTGCGGGTGCCCGCCCGGCGATTTTCGGTTATCCCGCGCGTGTTGCCTGGGGGAAAAATCCGCATGGGTTACGTTGAAACCGCGGCGACCGACCCGGTGCGGGACGCGCTCATCGGCGTCGCCCCGCTGGTTTCCGGCTTGGCGGTGACCGCGGCGTTGGGAGCGTTGCGGTTAGGACTGCTGCCGCTGGCCGAGATGGCATTCCAGGGACAGGGAGAGGCGTTCCTGGACGGTCTGCGGGTCATCCCACAGCAGCGCGACTTCTGGCTGTGGTTTTACCTGGCTTTTACCGTCAGCAGCACCATGCTGCCTTCCGCTGCCGACCGGCGCGCCTGGCTGCCAATCATTTTGACCCTTGGCATGGCAGTGCTGGCGGCCGTATTGGCTGGCGCCGGAGGCTGGATGCTGGAAAATATCGCTCCACTGTTTAATCAGGGCTTGCGCATGCTGGCGCTTATCTTTGCCATCAGCCTGATCATTCACCTTATCCTGGTTTTGCCCGCCTGGCTGCTGCGGTTGCTGATCAGCCGGATCAGCGGGCTGAGGGTAGCCTGATGCCGGAATCGGGGCGGTAAATGCTAAATGACCGGGATATTCTGGAGTTTCAGCACATGTACAGTTGGTATAACTGCCGGTACAATCATGTGACCTTTCCATATCTGATTGATAAAGATTTTCCAGGGAACTCCTTATGCTGATTGATCCTCTCGGGCGGCAAATCAATTATCTGCGCGTGTCGGTGAGCGACCGCTGCAATTTCCGCTGCGTTTACTGCATGCCGTCAGACGGAATCAAATGGCAACCGCACGAGGGTATCCTCCGCTATGAAGAAATTTACGAGGTGGTTCGCCTGGCCGCCCGTCTTGGCGTGCGTGTTGTGCGCCTGACCGGCGGCGAGCCGCTCGTCCGCGCTGGTCTGCCGGCGCTTGTGCGTATGCTCGCCGGCATCCCCGGCATCGATGATATCAGCCTGACGACCAACGGCTTGTTGCTTGAACAAAAGGTCGAAGAGCTTGTCGATGCGGGCCTGCGGCGACTCAACATCAGCCTGGATACGCTGGATGCGCGGCGATATGCCCGCATCACCCGCGGCGGGGATTTCGAGCGCGTTTGGCGCGGTATTATGGCAGCAGAAGCAGCCGGTATATCATTGATCAAGCTCAACATGGTGGTGATGAAGGGCGTCAACGACGACGAAATCGCCGATATGGCCCGCCTGACCCTGGAGCATCCCTGGGTGGTGCGTTACATCGAGTTGATGCCGATCCAGAATCAGGAAAATTGGGGCGAGGGCTTTCCGCATCCGGCGGAAGCTTTCTTATCCGTTGAGGATGTACTACGGATGCTGAAGCCACTCCAGTTGCAGCCGGTCGATGGGCATATCGGGCAGGGGCCGGCGATCGAGTACCGGCTGCCAGACGGCGCCGGGAAAATCGGCTTCATCTCACCGCTCAGCGAGGAAATGTTCTGTCACCGCTGCAACCGCCTGCGCCTGACCGCGGACGGCAACCTGCGCCCTTGCCTGATGAGCGACCTCGAGATCCCCCTGCGCGACGCACTGCGCAGAGGTGAAGACATCCAGCCTTTGATCGAAAAGGCGGTTGCACTCAAGCCCGCCAGCCACGGCCTGGCGCGCCAGCAGAATCCGAACGGGCGCTATATGAATCAAATCGGCGGGTAGCCGGTCAGCCCGTTCCAAACTGGCGGTCGCCGGCATCCCCCAGCCCGGGGACGATATAGCCGTGTTCGTTGAGGCGCTCGTCGACCGCCCCCAGGTGAATCGGTACGTCCGGATGGTGCTCCTGCATCAGGGCAATCCCCTCTGGAGCGCCGATCACGCCGACGAATTTTATCCGCTTGACTCCCCAATTCTTGAGAATATCGACGGTAGCGACGGCTGATCCGCCGGTTGCCAGCATGGGGTCCAGGATCAGGCAGACCGATACGCGCGGCTCGGTCGGCAGCTTATTGTAGTATTGAACCGGTTTGAGCGTCTTTTCATCGCGGTAGAGACCGATGTGCCAGACCTCCGCTGAGGGCATTAGCTCCCAGATTCCTTCGACCATCCCCAGACCAGCGCGCAGGATCGGCACGAGGCCGATCTTTTCTTTAAGTTCTGCCCCAGGTGCGGTGCCCAGAGGAGTTTGCACATCCATTTTTGTGATCATCAGATCAGCGGTTGCCTCATAGGCGAGCAATCCGGCGATTTCGCGCACCAGCTCGCGGAATTTCTTCGGCTCAGTATTAATCGAGCGGAGCTTGGTGAGTTTGTGAGCGACAAGGGGATGGGTGGAAACGAAAACCTGGGACATGTGCGCTCCTTGGGGATGGTTTGCCTCATTATATCCCAAACCAGGCCTGAGAATGAGGGTATAATCATGACCATGAGCGATTCTGCACAACGCTTCGTTGCGCCTGAATCCCGACCGGACGACCGCCTGGATCAGGCGCTGCGCCCGCGCCGACTGGCAGAGGTGATCGGTCAGGAGCAGGTCAAGGAAAACCTGTCTATTCTGATCGACGCCGCCCGCAAGCGCAGAGAACCGCTGGATCATGTCATGTTTTACGGACCGCCAGGATTGGGCAAGACCACCTTTTCCCACGTGCTGGCCAATGAAATGGGCGTCAATATCAAAATCACCGCAGGTCCGGCGGTCGAGCGCGCTGGCGACCTGGCGGCGATCCTGACCAACCTGCATGCCGGTGATATTCTCTTTATCGATGAGATTCACCGCCTGGGCCGGGCGGTAGAAGAAGTGCTCTATCCGGCGATGGAGGACTTCGCCCTGGATATTGTCATCGGCAAGGGGCCTTCTGCCCGGTCAATCCGTCTAAAGATGCCGCGCTTCACCGTGATCGGCGCGACCACCCGCCTGGCGCTGGTTAGCGCGCCGCTGCGCGCCCGCTTTGGCGCGGTCTACCGCCTGGATTATTACGACCTCGATGCCATGCGGATAATAGTAAGGCGCGCGGCAGAGCTGTTAAAGGTCGATGCGGATGAGAGCGGGATAGACGAGGTCGCCCGCCGGGCGCGCGGCACGCCGCGCGTGGCCATTCGCCTTCTGCGGCGCGTGCGCGACTATGCTCAGGTGCGCGCGGATGGAGCAATCGACGCCCTGGTGGCGAGAGAGGCGCTCAACCTTCTCAACGTCGACCCGCTTGGGCTGGACGAGGTCGACCGGCGGGTGCTGCTGACCGTGATCAGCAAATATAATGGCGGGCCGGTTGGATTGAACACCATCGCCGCCTCGATCGGCGAGGAAGCCGATACGATCATGGATGTGGTCGAGCCTTATCTGCTGCAGTTGGGATTCCTCGACCGCACACCGCAGGGACGGGTGGCCACCAGGCTGGCGTATGAGCATCTTGACCTGCCGTATCCGGAGAATAACGGCCAGCCGCGGCTGCTTTGAGTGGAAAGCCGATCCATTACCGATGAAGACCGCGGACTTCGATTATTATCTGCCGCCTGAGCAGATCGCCCAGACGCCGATTGAGCCGCGCCACGATTCGCGCCTGCTGGTCATGCGCCGCGGCGATGAAGCGCTGGAGCATACGATCTTCAAGGAGATTGGCGATTTCCTTCGCCCTGGCGACCTGCTGGTGATCAACCAGACACGGGTCATCCCGGCGCGCATCTACGCCCGCAAGGAAAGCGGCGGCAAG
Organism: Bellilinea sp.; assembly: GCA_034678705.1. Classification (GTDB taxonomy): domain Bacteria; phylum Chloroflexota; class Anaerolineae; order Anaerolineales; family Anaerolineaceae; genus Bellilinea. The sequence continues at coordinate 244,742 of JAXDBP010000026.1, read as the reverse complement.
GTCGAGCTGCTGCTGCTCAACCGGCGGGATGATCTCACCTGGGAGGCGCTGGTCGGAGGCAAGCGCGTCGGGCAGGGCTGCCGCCTGGCTGTGGTGGACGGGCTGTCGGCGACGGTGGTCGCCGCTCTGGACAGATCCCGCCGGCTGGTGCAATTCAACCAGCCGGTCGAGGGACACCTGGAGCGCATCGGTCAGATGCCGCTGCCGCCTTATATCCATGAAAAGCTGCAGGATCCTGAGCGCTACCAGACGGTCTACGCGCAGCAACCCGGGTCGGCGGCTGCGCCGACCGCGGGACTGCATTTCACCCCTCAGTTGATGGCTGAGCTGGAGTCGCGGGGGATGCGATTCGCCAGGCTGACGCTGCACGTCGGGCTGGATACGTTCGCGCCGGTGACGGAAGCGGATCCACTGGAGCACAAGATCCACTCGGAGTGGTGCGAGCTGGGGGAGGAAACCGCCGGGCTGATCAATGCAACCCGGCTGGCTGGCAGGCGGGTGATCGCAGTGGGGACGACAAGCGTACGCGTTTTGGAAACGGCGGCTCGCGCCAGGGAGGGCGGTCAGATTGAAGCGTTCAGCGGACCGACCGATCTGTTCATCCTGCCGGGATACGGATTCAGGATCGTCGATGGGTTGATCACCAATTTTCACCTGCCGCGCTCGACGCTGCTGATGCTGGTCAGCGCGTTTGCCGGGCGCGAGCATGTCCTGGCAGCGTACGCTCAGGCGGTCAGGCTGGGATACCGGTTCTACTCGTTCGGGGATGCGATGTTGATCCTCTAATAGGCTGCGCATAGCCAAACTTGCACAACGATGGGCAGGAAGGCAAATATACCCGCTGCTGGTACAATTGGAAAATACTAATATTTCTACAAAATTTGGAGGTGATTGATGCAAAAACAATGGAACGTCCCGCCTAGTATGGAAATCGACAGCAAGAAAACCTATACCGCGACGTTGAAAACGGATAAAGGCGACATCCTCGTGCGCCTCTTCACCGATAAAGTGCCCAATACCGTCAACAACTTCGTCTTCCTTGCCCGTCAGGGATTCTACGACAACACCATCTTCCACCGCGTGATCGGCGATTTCATGGCCCAGGGCGGCGATCCAACCGGCACCGGGCGCGGTGGACCGGGCTACCGCTTCGCGGACGAATTCCATAAAGATTTACGCCACAACAAGCCGGGCATCCTTTCGATGGCCAACGCCGGGCCGAATACGAACGGCTCGCAGTTTTTCATCACCCACGTGCCAACGCCCTGGCTGGATAACAAGCATTCTGTCTTCGGTGAGGTCGTCGGCGGCATGGATGTGCTCATGTCCATTCCGGAGCGCGATCCATCGAAGATTGGCAGTCCGGCAGTCAGGCTGCTCGCGGTGGAAATCGAGGAAAAGTAGCCGGATCGAGACCTCTGTTGACCCGGTATACAACATGCCATGATTAACGGCGGGTTCTGAATCCGCGCTGGCAGTTGTCATTGAATATTATTTGGAATCCTTATGGATCATTCAAAATGGGCTGCATTGAACGCTGAAATCATCGCCTGCCGGCGCTGCCCGCGGCTGGTCGCCTGGCGCGAGCAGGTAGCGGCTGAAAAACGTCGCGCCTTCCGCGATTGGGATTACTGGGGCAAGCCAGTGCCCGGATTTGGCGACCACAATGCGCGTCTGCTTGTCGTTGGGCTGGCGCCTGGCGCGCACGGCTCGAACCGCACCGGGCGCATGTTCACCGGCGATGCATCCGGCGAGTTCCTCTACGCGGCGCTGCACCGCGCGGGTTTTGCCAGCCAGCCGACCGCCAGTCATCCCGGGGATGGACTGATGTTGCGCGATGTGTTCATCACTGCCGTGTGCCGCTGCGCGCCCCCTGACAACAAGCCCCTGCCGCAGGAGATCCTCAACTGCCGCCCGTTTCTCACCGCTGAGATAGAGCTGCTCGACCGCGTGCAGGGAGTTGTCGCGCTCGGGCAGCTCGCCTTCCAGCAGACACTCCACGTTTACCAGGTGAATAGCACCCTGGCGAGGTCGTATAAATTTGGTCACGGTGAGTTCTATGTCATGGGTGAATCGCGCCCATGGCTGCTGGCATCTTATCATCCCAGCCGGCAGAACACCCAGACCGGACGATTAACGGCAGAAATGTTCGATGAGATCTGGCAGAAGGCGCGGACAATGCTGGATGACGAGACTGGGACGATGGTATCGGCACGTTCTTCCTCTGCCGAATGAGTTCTCTTTGAGCCACGCCGGATTTGTATATAGTTTGTCCAATTAAGAGCTTGTGCAGCCAGACTATCCCCCATACAATAACTTAAATAACATTCTTGATCGGATAGGACAGTATGCGTAGATTTCCGCGCTGGTTGATCCTCCCGCTGATTTTTCTCATCGCCCTGAGTGGGTTTCTCATCTGGGGGCTGACTCCACTTGGACCGGCTGCTGACGCGTTGGCTTCACTTGAACCAGACAGCGCGGTCATGACCCGCGGCGGATCCATCTTTGAGTTCATCCCACGGCAGGCGCAGCCTACGACAGGCTTGATCCTCTATCCCGGCGGGCGGGTGGATTGGCGCTCGTACGCGCCGCTGGCTCGCTCGATCGCCGCGCATGGATATTACGTGGCGATCGTACCCATGCCGTTGTCCCTGGCGGTTCTCTCCCCGGGCAGCGCAGCGGAAGTCATTGCCAGCCAACCAGGGATCCGGCACTGGGCGGTCGGCGGTCACTCGCTCGGCGGGGCGATGGCGGCATATTTTGCATATCAGCAGCCGGATCTGGCTGAAGGGCTGGTGCTCTGGGCAGCTTATCCTGCCAAAAGCAGCGATCTGAGCGGCAGCGGTTTGAAGGTCGTATCGATCTACGCCAGCGAGGACGGACTGACGACACAGGAGGAGATCGACGCTTCGCGCAGCCTCCTGCCGGCTGATACGCACTGGGTGGAGATCGTCGGAGGAAACCACGCCCAGTTTGGGAAGTACGGCCGGCAGCCCGGTGACGGGGTCGCCCTGATCAGCCTGGATGAGCAGCAGCGTCAGGTCGCCGAGGCGACACTGGACCTTCTGGGCGAAGTCGCGGTGAGGTGAGAGCTTGAAGCCGGGCCGCATCCTGCTATTGTTCTTCCTCCTTATACTAGCGGCGCTGATCCTTGGGCCATTATTCATCCCCATCCCTGCGCTGACGGATACCCTCCCGGTTGAACAACTGGCGGACGATGATTCTTTGTTCGTCGAGGTCAAAGGAATCAACGTGCATTACAAACGCGCCGGTCAGGGCGAGCCTGTTCTTCTGCTGCTGCACGGTTTTGGCGCCAGCACCTTTTCCTGGCGGGAGGTCATGCAGCCGCTCAGCCAGTACGGCACGGTGATTGCCTTTGACCGCCAGGGATTTGGCCTGACTGAGCGGCTGCTGCCGGGCGAATGGACGGGCGAGAATCCCTACACGCTCGACGCCCAGGTCGAGACGGTCTTTGGATTGATGGACGCTTTGGGAATCGAGCGGGCTGTGCTGGTGGGGCACTCGGCTGGCGGGACGGTCGCGGCTGCGGCGGCGCTGCGCGAACCTCAGCGTGTGCTGGGATTGGTTTTGGTCGATGCTGCCATCTACACATCTGGCGGAGCGCCGGGCTGGGTACGACCGCTGCTCAATGCGCCGCAGTTCGACCGGTTGGGACCCTGGTTTGTGCGCTCTCTGGCGGGCGAGCAGGGCACGACATTCCTTCAGACCGCCTGGCACGACCCGGCTAAAATCACGCCGGCGGTCATGGCTGGCTACCGCAAGCCGCTGCGTATGGAGAACTGGGACATAGCCCTGTGGGAGTTCACCAAGGCCGGTCGGCGGGTCGACCTCTCGGACGACCTGGCCAATCTGCGGCTGCCGGTGCTGGTGATCACGGGTGATGACGACCGCATCGTGCCGACCGCTGAGAGCATCCGCCTGGCGGGCCAACTGCCGACCGCTGAACTTGTTGTCATCCCCGCCAGCGGGCATCTGCCGCATGAAGAGACGCCGCAGGATTTTCTTAATGCGCTAACAGAATATTTGAGAGTAAACTTATAGATCAGGTGAAGGGAGAGTGAGATGCCAAAACAGATCGAAACGGGGATCGAAGCGCCAGATTTCGAACTGATGGATACAGATGGAGTCAAAGTCAGGCTGTCCGATTATCGCGGACAACAGAACGTCGTCCTGGTTTTTAACCGTGGTTTTGCCTGACCATTCTGCGTCAGGCATATGGCGCAGTTGCGTCAGGATTACGAAGAGTTTTCCCGCCGTGGGATTAAATTGATCGTGTTAGGACCAGACGGTCCGCGCGCATTCAAGCGCTACTGGGAGGAGAACGGGCTGCCATTTACCGGGCTGGCGGATATCGGCTCGGTCATCGCCGACCGCTACGATCAGGAGGTCAATCTGATCAAGCTGGGGCGGATGCCCGCCGTGTTCATCGTGGATAAGGCCGGTTTGATCCGCTTCAAGCACTACGGCAAGTCGATGTCGGATATCCCTTCGAACGAACAGGTTTTACAGGCACTGGACCGGCTGCTGGAAGAAGAACGGGCGGAGAACGCCCGCGCAAAAACCTGATGATCTGGGATTACCAGGCCCAGCTCGCCCGCCGGCTGCTGCTCTGGGGAATGCTCAGCGCAGGCGCCGGCGCGTGGCTGCTGAGCGGACAGGGAGAGCTTTGGCGCGGATTCGGCCTGCAGGCGCTGCTCTGGGGGCTGATCGACTCCGTCATCGCGCTCTTCAGCCTGCGCCGGGCGGGAACACGCCTGCATCAGCGAGTCGAGGTGGAGGAATCCGCCCGCGAGCAGGCTTCGCTGCGGCGGATTCTGCGGATCAACACCTGGCTGGACCTTATGTACATCGCCGGTGGGGCAGTCCTGCTGATTCTGCGCGGCGGGCAGAGCAGCTTTGCCGCGGGAAGCGGTTGGGGCATCATCCTGCAGGGCGCGTTTCTATTGCTTTTCGACGCGCTGCATGCCTGCAAGATCCCGGATGAGTACGTCGTTCCCGATCTGGGCATCCTGGACGGTCCTGAACACCGCGCGGCTACCCTGGAGGGCGGTCCGGCGGGGGCGCTGCTCGTCCACGGATTTCCCGGGACGCCGGCAGAATTGCACACTCTGGGGGAGGCGCTCAACCGCCAGGGCTGGACGGTGCGGCTGATGCGCCTGCCCGGTCACGGCTGCGGCTACCGCACGCTGCTGCAGACGCGTGCGCCGCAGTGGGAGCGGGCGGTCCTTGAGGAACTGGCCGTGCTGCGGATCATGCACAAGCCGGTGCTGCTGGTTGGCTATTCGCTCGGGGCGGGATTGAGCATCCCTGCCGCCGCGCAGGGCAGACCAGACGGACTGGCGCTGCTGGCGCCGTTCTGGATCGACGAGCGCTGGTGGCTGAAGGCTTTATTGTTCCTGGTGCGCCCCTTCCTGCCGACGGCGGTCAATCCATTCAATGCAAAGAGCATCAACCTGGCTCAATTCCACGCTGCAATCGAGGATATCCTGCCGGGCTTCGACCTCACTGCTCCGCGAGTTCAATCCGCGATGCGCGAATTCAGGCTGCCGTTGATCTTCCTCGAGCAATTTCGGCTGGTTTCCCGCCGGGTGCGCAGGTATGCCCGAAAGATCGATATCCCGGTGCTGGTCGTGCAGGCGGTTGAGGATGCATTGGTGCGCCAGGAAACCACGCAAAAACTGCTGGGCTGGCTGGTGGAGAAGACAGTTTATACAGAAGTCCCAGGCGATCACAACCTCAACCAGCCGGCACACCCGGGATATGCTGAGATGGAGCGGGCGGTGCTGAAGTTTGCAAGAGGAATTTTGTTCACCCCAGAGTAGACACCTGACCTGGCAAAGGGATCGATTCGGAAGAGGCGGCGTATAAAAATGTAAGGCGCGATGAATCCAGACGTACCCTGAGCCTGTCGAAGGGTACGTCTGGATTTGGCTTAACAGAGGGTATAGCCGTCAATGGTTACGCAATGAGGCGACGGTGAAGAATCTGGATCCCGGACGTCTCGTCCGGTTGGGACCGCAGGCGCCAGGTATTCCTCCCTGGGAGCGCGGACGACTGGTTTGCACACAGGCAGGGGGTAGGAATCCGCCCCGACCGTTTTCCAACGGCGTCCCTGTTCAATGAAGATGGGCGGGTGTGGATCCCGCCCATATGCGCATACAATTATTTTTCGGATTTCCAATCGGGAATTTTAGCCCCGCTTGATCGCGCTCCAGCCGGCGTAGGCGGCGGTGTCGCCCAGCTCTGCCTCGATGCGCAGCAGTTGATTGTACTTGGCCACCCGGTCAGAGCGGGCCGGTGCGCCGGTCTTGATCTGCCCGGTGTTGAGCGCCACCGCCAGGTCGGCGATGGTCGCATCCTCGGTTTCGCCCGAGCGGTGCGAGGTAACCGCCCGCCAGCCGGCGCGGTGGCAGCTCTCGACTGCCTCGATCGTCTCGGTCAGCGAGCCGATCTGGTTCACCTTGACCAGCAGTGCGTTGCAGGCTTTCTCGCGGATGGCGCGGCGGACGCGCTCGGGATTGGTCACCAGCAGGTCATCGCCGACGATCTGCAGCCTGTCGCCCAGCTCGGCCGTCATCATCTTCCAGCCGTCCCAGTCGTCTTCCGCCAGGCCGTCCTCGATCGAAACGATCGGATACTGGTCGACCCAGTTCTTCCAGAAGGCGATCATCTCCTCGCTGCTCAGCATCCTGCCCTCTTTGCGCAGGTTGTACTTGCGCGTCTCCCCGTCGAACAGCTCGGAGGCGGCCGGATCGAGCGCGATGGCGACCTGCTCGCCCGCCTTGTAACCGGCCTTCTCGATTGCCTCGAGGATGACCTCGACCGCTTCGACGTTGGCCTTCAGCGGCGGTGCGTAGCCGCCCTCGTCGCCGACCAGGGTGGGATAGCCGCGCGCTTTGAGTACTGCCTTGAGCGTATGGTAGATTTCGGCGCCCCAGCGTAAGCCCTCGGCAAAGTTAGGCGCGCCGAGCGGCATAACCATGAACTCCTGCGCGTCGGTCGACTGCCAGGCGGTGTGCGCACCGCCGTTGAGGATGTTCATCATCGGCACGGGCAGAATGTGAGCGTAGACCCCGCCGATGTAGCGGTAGAGCGGCATCGAGAGCGAATTGGCGGCAGCCTTGGCGACCGCCAGGCTGGTGCCGAGGATGGCGTTTGCGCCCAACTTGGATTTATTCGGCGTGCCGTCCAGCTCTAGCAGGGCCATGTCGATGGCTTTTTGCTCGAGCGCGTCCCAGCCGATCAGCGTGTCGGATATTTCATTGTTGACGTGCTCGACTGCTTGCAACACGCCCTTGCCGAGGTAGCGGGATTTATCCCCGTCGCGCAGTTCGAGCGCTTCGTGCGTGCCGGTCGAGGCGCCGGACGGGATGGCAGCGCGCCCCCATGAGCCGTCCGCGACGACGACTTCAACCTCAACGGTCGGATTTCCGCGTGAGTCCAATACTTCCTGTGCGTAAATTGATTCGATCGTGGTATCCATGGCTTTCCTTTTCTAATTGTTCCAAAATGGGATGGCAGCCGGGCTGCCTATTTTTTGGCATAAAACCGCTTAAGTATAATACGGATTCGAGCTAACCGCGTCGATCCACTAACATGAGAAGCGGGGAGGATCAATCCTCGTTGAGATTAAAGCGTGAGGTCTTCACTCCGGCGCGCTGGCAGACCGCCTCGAGGTAGGCTGTGAAAAGTGGATGCGGTCGGTTGGGGCGGGAGAGGAACTCGGGGTGGAATTGCGTGCCGACCATGAAAGGGTGATCGCTCAGCTCGGCGATCTCGACCAGAAGGCCGTTTGGCGATATGCCTGAGAAGCGCATCCCGCCCTCTTCAAATCGTTTGCGATAGTTGTTGTTGAACTCGAAGCGGTGGCGGTGGCGCTCCTGTACCAGGTTGGTTTGATAGGCGTCCCGCGCAATCGTTCCGGGCTGCAGCACGCAGGGATACAGGCCCAGGCGCATCGTCCCGCCCATGTCAGTCACATTGTGCTGGTCGGGCATCAGGTCGATGACCGGGTGAGATGTGGTGCGGTCGAACTCGGTCGAATTGACGCTTTCATCGGCGAGGAGGTAACGCCCGAACTCGACCACCATCAATTGCATTCCCAGGCACAAGCCGAGGAAGGGGATCTTCTCAATCCGGGCAATGCGCGCCGCTTCGATTTTTCCTTCGATGCCGCGGCTGCCGAAACCTCCAGGCACCAGAATGCCGTGCGCCTGGCGGAGGGTGTCGATATGCTTTGCACGTTCCAGATCAGCGGAATAAATCCAATCGATCTCAACTTCAACGCCCAGGTGCAGCGCGGCGTGCTTGAGGGCTTCGCGCACGCTCATATAGGCGTCCTTCAGTTCGACATACTTCCCGACCAGTGCAATGCGTACCGAGGATTTTTGCTTTTTGACCTGCTTGACCAATTGTTTCCAACCGGATAAATCCGGAGTATTCCGCGCCTGCAGGCCGAGCTTGCCGAGGATAAAATCGGCCACCCCCGCATCCTCCAGCAGGATCGGCACTTCATAGAGCACGTTGGTGGTCACCATCGGCACCACCGCCCGCTTTTCCACGTCGCAAAACAGGGCGATTTTGTCGATGAGCGAGCGGTCGACCGGATAATCCGAACGGGCGACGATCATGTCTGGCGAGATACCGATGGCGCGCAGCTCAGCAACCGAATGCTGAGTCGGTTTGGTTTTCAATTCGCCGGTGGCGCCGATGTACGGCAGCCAGGTGACGTGAGTGTAGAACGTATTTTCACGCCCGAGGTCGCCGCGCAGCTGGCGCAGAGCTTCCAGAAACGGTCGGGATTCGATGTCGCCTACCGTTCCACCGACCTCGACCAGGACGATCTCTGCGCCGGTGGCTTTTGTCACCATCAGAATGCGCCGTTTGATTTCATTGGTGATATGCGGGATGACCTGAATCGTGCCGCCGAGGTAATCACCGCGGCGTTCCTTGCCGATCACCTCGGCGTAGATCTGCCCGGTGGTCATGTTGCAAACGCGGTTAAGGCGGATATCGATGAAGCGCTCATAATGACCCAGGTCGAGATCCGTTTCGGCGCCGTCGTCCAGCACGAAAACCTCGCCGTGCTGGTAGGGGCTCATCGTGCCCGGATCGACGTTGATGTACGGATCAAGCTTTTGTACAGCCACGTCGAAGCCGCGTTCCTTCAGCAGCCGCCCGGTCGCGGCGGCGGTCACTCCTTTGCCGACCGAACTGACCACGCCGCCTGTGAAGAATATGTATTTGGTTGGCATCCCGGCTGCCTCCTGTGGGGGGTATGTTTAATGGCGGAGGGAGGGCCGCAGCACCGGCGCCTCCCTCGGATGATCGTGCGCGTCGTGTGATCGCTTTTTCTGGATCAATCTAACTCGCATACTTCAATTAAAAAGCCTGGCAATATCCATATTACCAATCTATCAAAGGCCAGGCATATACGGAAGATGAACTTCAATTGATTAGTTTATCATAAAAAGGTGAATGCTCCCATTAAAAAGCCATCCGTTTTGGGCGGATGGCTGGTAGTTTGTTCAGCGGGAGGGGCTCCATCTTGCAGGCCGCGCCGAAAAAAATCACCTGTGGTTATTTCGTGTTTTGCTTATGGTCAAGTGTGCGGGCCAGCAACTCATCCTGTTCGCTCGAAACAGTTTTGGTCTTTTTGGTCTTTGTCTCTGCTTTACGCACTTTTGCCTTTTCCATTGCCTCGCGTATGGCGATTTCCATCGCGGTGGGATCCGGCTCAGCAGGCTCGGCTTCCGCGGCCAGGGCGGCGGCGCCGGCAACCCCTTCCTCACCTTTCTTACGCCGGTCGCCCTTCCTGCGGCGCGGGCGTTCTTTACGTTCGGCAGATACCTCAGGCTGTTCGTGCACCGGTTCGGGCTGCAGGGTTTTCAGGCTCAGCTTGATTTGTTTTTTCTTTTTATTAAGGTCGATCACCTGCGCTTCGAGCTCGTCGCCTTCTTGGACGACATCGTTCGGGGTGCGAACGTACCCGTGGGCCAGCTCGCTGATATGGATCAACCCGGGTCGTTCCGCGCCAACGTCGAGGAAGACGCCGAAGGGTTCGATGCGAACCACTTTCCCCTTCACGACCATATCTTTCTTGATATCCCGCCATTCGAGGTCGAGCGGCTTGAACATGGTCAGTTCGATGCGCTCGTCCTTGATTCTCCGCACCCAGACATCGATGGATTGGCCTTCTTTTAACACGTCTTTGACGCTTTTTATCGGCAGGTTGTCAGGTGACAGAATCTGTGAAACGTGGATGACAGCCGGCTTGTTCACGCCGATATCTATAACCGCGCCGGCCAGCGTGGTCTTCATCACCGTACCGGTAAATTTCATCTTGGATTTTAATTCGGCTGCCGGGTTTGTTTCAGCGGTCGCGGGATTTTCCATTCGCGTTACTCCCAAAATCTCATAATTCAGCGAGGGATGATTATACCTCTTGCCTGCTGAACTGTCAATTAACCTCGTGAAAAATTACATTTTCGGCAGGGTTCGAAAGGCGATCAGACCGGCCAAAAAAGGCGCCCAGAAAGTGATCCCGCGGAAAGCCATGGTGATAACCGTTGCCGATTCGAGGGGAATATCCAGTGAGTGGAGGGTCAGCGCCATCGCGCCTTCGACAAATCCCATGCCTGAAGGAGTTGGGGAGACGATGACGAATAGATAGGCGATGGAAAACCCGGCAATCAATTTTGCGATGGTGAAATCGGTGTTGAACGCCAGGAACATCAATCCGAGTATAGCGATCAGGATTGCCTTGCCGGTGAAAGTCAGCAAGAGCGGTTTCAGCCAGCCGTGGCGGATGTGCCGCAACGCGCCGATCCCCTCAGCTGCCTCAGATGCCAGAATGGATGCCTGCTGCACTTCGAAGGCTTCTCGGTGGAGAAACGGCCTGAGCAGGCGGTTGCCTTTGACCGCCAGCCAGGTAAGCACCGCGCTCAGTTTTTGCCGCGACCGGGCGGCCAGAATCAGCAGGGCAGTCAGCGCCGCCGCCAGGGCGAGGAACAGGACGAAAGCGATGACTTCGGTAAAATGCAGCGAGTTATAGAAGCTGAGGATCAAGAGCCCGATAAAGATGATTGATAATAGCCCAAGATATTCAAACAATATAAACAATACTGTACCCACCGCGATCACCGCGGTCGAACCGCCGTTACGCGGTCCTTGTGAGATAAATACTGCCATGCCGCTCATGCCGGCGCTCGGCGCAACCTGATTGACGAAATTCGAGGCGATTGCCAGTCGAGAAAGGGCGATGATACCCTGACGGATTCCGAGCAAGTCGAAAAGGGCCTGAAATGTGGCGCCTAAATTGATCATCCAGACAGCTTCGATCAGTACGGCAAGACCCAGATACCAGAAATTGCCCTCCTTGAGGACGAGGGCAATCTGTTGAACTTCGGTGAACCGGCTGATGACGAAAAGAATGGCAAGAAGCAAAACCAGTGCGATGATGAGTTTCTTCACTCGCTGATTATAGCGTAATATTTTCCATTTTCTTAATTGGTCAGCGCCCTTCGCTCAACACCAGATCGATGGTAAGTTGTTTTGTGTCGCGCAGAAGGGTGATCGACACCTGCTGCCCGGGAGTGAAGTTGAAAAGCGTGTTGAGGAAGGGGTGATTCTCATCGATCTCGATGCCGCCGATGCTGGTGATAATATCCCCGCGGCGGATGCCGGCTGCGTCAGCGGGGCTGCTGTCAGTCACCCCGGATACAAACACCCCCCATTCGACTGGCAGGTCGTAACGGCTGGCCAGCGACGGGTAAACCGCCTGCCAGCGGATGCCGAGATAGGGGCGCGAGACGTAACCGTGCGCGATGATCTGATCCGCCACCAGCCGGACTGTATTGGAGGGGATGGCGAAGCCGAGTCCCTCAACGCTGGCGGCGCTGCCGCTCTGGCGTACGATTAACGTGTTCACGCCGATCACATCAGCAGAAAGGTTGACCAAAGGACCGCCGGAGTTGCCCTGGTTGATGGCAGCGTCCGTTTGTAAGAGACCTTCCATCAGGAAACCCTCGCCGGTGTCGAGGTTGCGCCCGGTGGCGCTGATCACGCCAACCGTGACGGTATTCATAAAATCGCCGAGCGGGGAACCGATCGCGATCACCGATTCGCCGGGACGAAGCGCGTCTGAGTCGCCCAGGTTTGCCACGGCGGGCATCGCCTGATCGGATTTGAGCACCGCCAGGTCGGCAAACTGGTCGCTGCCAACCAGCGTAACGGGCTGTTCATCCCCGTTTTGAAGGATGATCTCGATCGATTCGGATCCCTCTACGACGTGGTTATTGGTGACGATGTAGCCATCCTTGGAAATGATAAAACCGCTGCCGGTCGACTCGCCGCCCGAAACCACGCCAAACAGGCTCATCTGGTCAGGCATTTTCGCCACTACGGTGACCACGGCCGGGCCAATCCTTTCGACTGCGTCTGTGATCGCGGATTCGATCTGGATGGCATCCACCACCAGGGATTGAGATTGCTGGCCGGCTGCCGACGGGTCCGTGGTCGGCGCAGGTTCAGCCGTTGCCGCCGGTTGGTTTCCCACGAGGGAATAAACCGCGACTCCCCCGATAACCGCCCCAAACAGGGCTGCTGCCAGTGCAACGAGTGCAATCACGGCAATGAAGATGATCCCATTACGGCTCATAAGCGACCTTTGATCCAACGCGGCTCATGTCTATTTCGTCGCGGCCGCCTTCAAGGCGTCGGGATCCTTGAGCAGCTCGATCGCTTTTTCCAGCTGCGGATCGCGTTCGGCGAGCATGTCCTCTTCAGTGAACGGCACTTCGACATCCGGCGATAATCCAACCCCGTCGATTGCCTGCTCGTTAGGAGTCAGCCAGCGCGCAATGGTGATTTTCACCGCGCCCTGATCCTCGTCCAGCGGCGTCCATTTCTGCACAGTGCCCTTGCCGAAGCTATTAGCCCCGACCAGTATGCCGCGAGCGCGGTCCTGGATAGCGCCGGCGGTGATCTCCGACGCAGATGCCGAGCCCTCATTGATGAGCACGACCAGCGGGATATCGGTAGCCAGCCCACCGCCGCGCGACTTGAATGTGGTCCGGCTTCCGTCGCCGTATTCCTCGTACATCACAATACCGTCCTTGATGAATTCCGACACGACCCGAATGGCCGTTTCCAGATAGCCGCCTGGATTGTTGCGCAGGTCGAGGATCATTCCGACAGGCTCTTCCTTGCGCAGGTTACGCAAGGTGTCGCGCAGTTCCTGGTCGGTATCCTCGCCAAAATTGTAGATCTGGATGTAAGCGATGTTGCCCTCGAGCATATCCGCTTCCATGGTGGGGACGACGATTTTCTTGCGCTGGATGCTGACCTCGATAGGTTCGTCCACCCCATCGCGCACGACGGTCAGTACCACCGTCGTGCCCTGCGGGCCTAACACCTTGCGCAACACCAGGCTGGGATCCATGCCGGTCACATCCTCACCGTCGACGGCGACAACCCTATCACCGCTTTGTAAGCCGGCTGCTTCCGCTGGAGAGCCTTCCATCGGGCTGATGATCGTCAGAAATTCGCCGGTAGTATCCACCCATGCGCCTATGCCTTCATATTCGCCCTCGAGGGGTGCATTCGCCTGGCTGTATTGGACGGGGTCCATGTAGCCGGTGTTCTGATCTCCAAGGGAATCGAGCATACCGCTGATCGCGCCGCGCATCAGCTCCTGCTCGTTGACAGGCTGTTCGACATACTGCTCCTTGACCAGGTCCCAGGCCTGCCAGAAGGGCTGAAACAGGGTCTGCAAGTCATCGGGAGTGCCCGCCGCAGGCGTGCTTTTCGAAATACCGGGGAGCAAGGAGAAGGCCGGGGCTACACTCGCGCCGCGCGGAACGCTCAAGCCGGTCATCAAACCCGCGGAAAAACTGCCAGTGACGATTAACAGTCCGAGGCTGATCCCAAGGATGGTGTGCATTAACTTCGACGACATAGTATGCTCCTGAATAAAACTTACCTCTGTATTATTTACCACATACAGTTAAAAAATAGATGAGCATTCGCTGGCTGAATCACTGGTTCTGGTTGTTGTCTTTGAGCCGATCGTCCAATTGTCTGACCGCTGCATTCAGGCGCTCCCATTGCCGGTCCTCAACCTCCCAGGGATTCTTCATTACGTCCAGCGTTTTGCGAATACCCGGCTGGGTGGGTTTTTTCGAGCGGAAAATCGCGACCAGGCTCAGGTTGGTTGCAATAAGCAGGACGCCCAGAATGATAATCGCGATCCAACCACCGGTAGAAATGTCATCCATTAGTTTGACTCCGCACGCAGTGAGAAATCCGCTCTGAAAACACACTGAATTTCTCGCAAGGAGGGAATGTGATCATGCGCAACTTGATCCTGTGACCCGCCGACCTGGATAGTATAAAAACCCAGCTCGCGAGCGGCCAGGATGTTCTTGCGAGTGTCCTCGAACAGCGCAACATCGCGAGCCTTACTGATGTTCATGATTTCCAGCGCCCGCAGGAACGCCTCCGGCATGGGCTTGCAGTAGGGAGAGACATCCAGGATGTCGACCACCCGGTCAAAACAATCCTCGACGCCGAGCAGGCTGGTCACCCGCCGGGCGTGGTTGCGATCCGCGTTGGTGAAAATCCATTTGGGAATGGGGATTTCGTTGAGAATGGTACGCAGGTCGGGGTCCGGTTGTAAATACCGCTCCAGGGGCACGTTGTGGACGAACTCCAGGTATTGATGAGGATCGATGTTGTGGAGGATTTGGAGACCGCGCATGGTCGTCCCGTATTCGTTGTAGAGATCCCTGCGGAAGGTGGGAATCTCATTCCAGGGCATGCTCAGGTGTTCGAAGATAAATGTATCGATGCGGTTGCCGATCTCGTCCCACAAACCGGTGCTTGGCGGGTAAAGTGTGTCATCCAGGTCGAAGAGCAGGATTTTCGGTCGCATGGGCTGAGTATAATCGAGAAAATCTCCCTTTGGAATGCTCGTCAAAGGTTTGGTAAGGGATTTACCGGGCAGTTTTCAGCCGTTTTGCAGACTGGTGTTGGGTTATAATCGCCCATATCCTTCAGGCGACAGGTTTTATATGAAAGCAACATTTCCCGAACCAATCCTGAGGCTGCCAGAAGTTGATTTGCCTTTTCCGGGTGCCAAGGCATACCTCTCCCAGTCGTATGATCACCAGATTATCTTCATGGAGTTCGATCAGGATGTCGTGGTGCCCGAACACGCGCATGCTGCCCAATACGCGGTTGTGCTCGCTGGCAGGATCGATATGGTGATCGGCGGTCAGGCTTTCTCGTTTTCCAGAGGAGATACCTATTTTATCCCGGCGGGAGCGCCGCATTCCGCCAGAATCCACGCCGGCTACGTCGATATGACTTATTTCGACGAGCCGAACCGCTACCGGCTAAGCGAAGCCAGCCGCCCTCGATAGTAAGTGCGGATTTTCACAGCGGCCTCTGGAAGGGCCGGTTGTAGGTTACAGGTAGTGGTCGAAGTGAGGTTGATTACGAAAGAGAGATTGAGTGGCGATTCGAATTCTGGCGGATGAGGTTGCTTCACAGATCGCCGCCGGCGAGGTGGTCGAAAGGCCGGCCTCGGTGGTCAAGGAGCTGATCGAAAATGCGCTGGACGCCGCTGCGGGCAGTATATTGATCCGTGTCGAGCAGGCCGGCCGGCGTTTGATTGAGGTCAGCGATGACGGCAGCGGCATCCCGGTCGATGAAATGAAGCTGGCCGTGGCGCGCCATGCTACCAGCAAGCTGTCTTCCGCCGATGAATTGTTCCACATCCGCTCGCTGGGCTTCCGTGGCGAGGCGCTGGCCTCGATCGGCTCGGTTTCGCGCATGACTTTTCTCTCGCGGGCGCAGCACGCCGAGATTGGCGCCCGACTGCTGGTCGAGGCCGGGCAGGTTGGCTTACTCGATCAAATCGGCCTGCCGGTGGGAACGGTGGTGCGCGTCGAGGACCTGTTCTACAACGTTCCGGCTCGCCTGAAGTTTCTGAAGACCGATCAAACCGAGCGAAATCAAATCAGCGCGCTGGTCACCCGCTACGCGTTGGCTTATGCCTCGGTACGCATGACGTTGGTGCAGGACGGGAAAACTGTGCTGCAGACGAACGGCAACCGCGACCGGCGCGAAGTGCTGGCCCAGCTCTACGGCATCGAGATCGCCAGGCAGATGCTCGAGGTCAGCCTGGAAGAAGACGGCGCCTCGGTGAGCGGTTTTATCAGTCCGGTGGCGCTGACCCGCTCCAACCGCCGTGAAATCACCTTTTTTGTCAACGGGCGCTGGGTGCAGGACGCTTCGCTCAGCTCGGCCCTGCTCCAGGCGTATCACACCCTGCTTATGGTCGGCCGCTACCCTCTCTCGGCGTTGCTTATCAGCCTGCCGCCTGAGGAGGTGGACGTCAATGTTCATCCGGCCAAGGCTGAGGTGCGCTTTCGCCAGCCCGACCAGGTCTTCAGCCTGGTGCAGCGTGCGGTGCGGCGGGCGCTGCTGGCTTATTCGCCGATTCCGCAGGTGTCCTCGTCATATTGGAAGCCGTTGCCGGGCGTGCAGCGTACCATCGACCCGGCCTGGGAGATGAGCGCCGAAGCCGGGCAGGAATTGCTGGAATTAGCAGCCCCAGCGGAGCAGGAAGAAGGCGCCGCCAGAGCAGTCGATCAGACGGAGCTGCCCTCTGGTAAGATACCGCTGCTGCGTCTGATTGGTCAGGTTGGCGCAGCCTACCTGGTGGCGGAAGGTCCTGACGGGCTGTATTTGATCGACCAGCACGCAGCCCACGAACGCGTCCTCTTCGAGCGTTTCGTGCGCCAAAAACCCGGCGGCACCGCTTCTCAGCAGCTGCTCGAGGCACGCACCGTTCAGCTGCCGCCCGCGGCGGCGCACCTGCTGGAAAAACAGCTTGGGATTCTGCGCTCGCTCGGATTCGGCATCGAGGAATTCGGCCCGAATACCTTTCGTGTGCGGGCGCTGCCGGCGGTCTTCAAGGGCGGCGACCCGGCTGCGGCGGTGATGGCGGTTGTCGAGGAGTTCGAAGAGGATGAAACCCCGCTGCAGAACGAGGAAGAGAGCCGCATTATCGCCCGTATCTGCAAACGGATGGCGGTTAAAGCAGGGCAAATCCTCTCTAGCGAGGAGCAGGCCGCCCTGCTGCGTGACCTGGAAGCCTGCCAATCTCCGCGCACCTGCCCGCACGGCCGTCCGACCATGATTCACCTGTCTGTCGATCTGCTTGAAAGGCAGTTTGGCAGGCGCGGCAGCCGCTGATCGTTTTAGCGCCGTTCGACGATCCCGGATACACCCCCCGAAAATCGACCTGTTTCAAGCATGCAGCAGCGCGGCGATCGCGGGGATGACATCGGCAGCATCCCAGGGGAGCAGGACGTCTGCGCGGTGGTCGAGCCCTGTTCTGGTCAGGTTGTTGATGATCAATCGGGCGTCCATATCGAGCGCGTACATGGGCAGGTAGGCGGCCGGGGTCACTTCCAGCGAGCTGCCAACTACCAGGACGAGATCCGCCCTGCGGCAGGCGCGCTCAGCGTCGTCCCATGCTTTTTGTGGGAGCATTTCTTCGAAAAGGGTAATTGAGGGTTTGAGAATCGCCCCGCAGTGGAGGCAGCGCGGGATTGTGCCGGCTGAAATGAATTCCTCGCTGAATTCCCGGGCAGGATAGGTGCGTTCGCAGCGCGGACATTCCAGCCAGGCGAGTGAACCGTGCACCTCGATGACATTTTCTGCGCCGCCCTTCTGGTGCAGTCCGTCTATGTTCTGGGTGATGATCGCCTTGAGGTTTCCGTTTTTCTCCAGTCGGGCAAGGCCGCTGTGGGCGGGATTCGGCGATGCCTGGAGAATCTGGCTGGCTAACGGTCGGAGCCAGTTGAAAAAGACCTCCGGTCGGCGGCGGAACGCGGTCAGTGAGGCTACTTCTATGGGATCGTTCTTCATCCACAGGCCTGTGTTGGCTGAGCGGAAATCCGGGACGCCTGAAGGGGTCGATATGCCGGCACCGGTAAATGCGACCGCGTATTCAGATGAGCGGAGCAGTTCCGCTGCTCGCTCGAGCGCGCTTGTTTTGGTAATTTCTTTCATCAAACTATAGTTTCAGCCAACTGGCTGGCCAGCCGGGCGACCTGCTGGGCGTAGATGCCTTCGGGCTGGAGAATAACCAGAGGCAGGCTGCGCACGGCGGCGTGAAAGGACGCCTCGGGCACGGGCGGCACCACCAGGTGGATCGGCCGGCCGAGCATTTCCTGGATTTGCAGCGCCGAGAGTTGCAGGTCGGCGCGGACGCGGTTTACGATGATGACGTTTATCTTCTTCGGGCTGCTGTAGCCAATTTCCTCCAGCTCGTCGATCAACTGGCTGGTGCGCTGAAGGGAGAAAGCCTGCGGCTCGGACACCACATTGAGTTCGTCGCAGACGGGGACGATCTTTGCAAAGCCGGGCATGAAGGGCGTGCCGATGTCTAAAATCAGAAAGTGAGCCATCCTGGATAAAATCCGTACCAGAGCTTCCAGTTGAGGCACCGCATTGCATGCCAGATTAAAATCGCGGAAGTCGCTGGAGGCAAACAGCAGGCGAATGCCGTACGTGGTTTTCACCAGTGCTTTGGACACGACCTCTTCATCGATCTGCTCGACCGGCATGGAGAGGATGTTGGTCAACCCCGTTGGATTGGGGAAATTCATCTCGCCAGCCCAGGTGCCTTGTCCGGGGCGCAGTTCCGCCGCAATAGTGTCGCGGTGCATCCGCTGTTCGAGGAGAATGCCAAGGTTGAGCGCCAGGCTGGAAACACCCATCCCACCCTTCGAAGCCAGAAAGCCGAGCACGTATCCTTTCAAAGCTGGCGGTTGTGCGGACCTGACTTTCTGGCCCTCCAGCAAGGCCTTGATGTGCGCGACAAGCTCAGCTGGATGAACCGGTTTGGTCAGGTAGTCGGCCGCGCCGACCTCAAAGCTTTTTACCTTGTCTTCCATCTGGAATCGCGCGGTGAAAACAAGGATAGGGATCGAGGCAGTAACAGGGCTTAACTTAAGCTGCGAGGCGACCCGATAGCCGTCCATTTCAGGCATCATCAGGTCGAGGATGATCAGATCGGGCTTTTCCAAATTGGCCAGCCGTAAGCCCTCGCTGCCGCTTTGCGCCGATATGATTTGATACCCTTTCCGCTGGAGGGTCAATCCCACCAGCCGCAAGGTTTCCACATCGTCGTCAATGATCAGGATCGTTTCAGTCATGGCAGGTCCCTGATTGTACTTGCGAATTCTCAGTAATCAGTCTAGCATAATCCGAAAAGGACGGCAATAGAATGCGTGAGAATGTAAATAGAATGAAAATTCAGTCGGGTGCAAATGCTATAATCGATACATGGATTGGAAAGAAGTGCATAAAATATTAACCAAAGAGTGCGCGATCAAAGGTGAAAGACCCTTACTTGTGGGCGTGTCCGGCGGAGCGGACAGCCTTTGCTTGCTCTCTTTGCTCAGCTCTACACCCTTTCCAATAACCGCAGCATATTTTGATCACCAGTTGCGACCTGAATCAGGCCAAGAAGCGCAGGTGGTCGCTCGCTTCGCCGACCAGATGAAATGCAGCTTCGTTACTGATGCGGGGGAGGTCAGCAGGCTGGCGCACAGCGGGGGATTGAGCCTCGAAGCGGCGGCGCGTAAAGCCCGCTACAGTTTCTTGTTCGAGCAGGCGCAGCGGATCGGCGCTCAGGCGGTTGCTGTCGGTCACACTGCCGATGACCAGGTCGAGACCATCCTGCTGCACCTGCTGCGCGGCAGCGGCCTGGACGGCTTGAAGGGGATGAGCTACCGCTCGCAGTTGCCGGAATATTCAGCGGACATTGCACTGATCCGGCCCTTGTTGGGCTTTTGGCGGGCTGAGACAGAAGCGTACTGCGTCGATCACGGCCTGCTGCCCCTCGAAGACCGAACCAATCGGGATAAACGCTACCTGCGGAACCGGCTGCGCCATGAGCTGATTCCCCAGCTTGAAAGCTACAATCCAAAAATAAAAAAGCGTTTGTGGACGCTCGGGCAAATTGCACAAACCTCATTGAGCGGGCCAGACGAGATTAACGAGTGGGTTTACCAGCGCTGTCTGATCAAAGAACAAGGCGGCCGTTATGCCGCTTTCAGCCGTCAGGATTTGCTGGAGTTGAGCGACGACTGGAGAGCGCGGATCCTCCGCGCGGCAGCCGCGCGAATCCACGCCGGCGCGGCGGATCTTGATCACAACGCCGTGCGGCGGGCGCTGCAGCTCCTCCGCCGGGACAGGCCGGCTGGCCAGATTGATTTGAGTGCCAATTTGCGGCTGATCCAGGTGCACGGCCGTGTATATATTGCCGACCGGCGTTTTCCCATTCCGACCGATGAATGGCCGCAAGTCAAGGCAGAGGCTGAATTAACCCTCTGCCTGCCCGGGCAGCTCCAGCTTGGCGCGGGCTGGCGCTTGCGGGCGGATTGCCTGTCGATCGGGCCAGGCGTGCAGATTAGTGATGATCCAATGCAGGCCTGGCTGGAAAGCACGCTCGTCCAGCAGCCGTTGAACGTCCGCGCATGGCGCGCAGGCGACCGTTTCCAGCCCTTTGGCATGAGCGGCAGCGTCAAAGTGTCCGATTTCTTTATCAATCAGAAGGTCCCGCGCATCGCGCGCGGTCGTTGGCCGCTGGTCTTCGCCGGCGAGCAGCTGGTCTGGGTGGCGGGGCTGCGTATCAGCGAGAAATACCGCCTCAAGCCCGGCAGCAGCCAGGCGGTTCGCTTAATTCTGGAAAGAGAAGAAGGCAGTTGATCGGTATCAAGCCTGCTGAGCAGCAAGCTGGCGCAGTTTCATGCTGACTTCACGCCACTGGATCTTCGAGATACCCAGCTTCTGGCGGATTTGATCGTGCTCGATGCCCGCCTGCCAGTCGCGCAGGGCGCAGGTCCATCGGCACATATCGAATGAGAGGTGCTTTTCCAGCCTGGCTTCTTCGCCGATGTCTTCGAGCAGATACTCCAGCCGGCGCGGCGACCAGGGGAAGATCAGATCACGCGGCTGATATTGCTCGAGATATTCGGTGTAAGCGGCAATCCAGGCGCCTGGCAGCATGATCTTGCGCTCTTTGTAGCGGTTGCTGGGGCTGGCGTAGCGCACGAAGAGGACAGGCCCGCCAGGGGCGATCAGGTCGATGTGATTGATGTTAATCGCCAGGCACTCGCCTTTCTTGATGCCGGTCGACAGCAGCAGCGCCAGCAGGGTGTACGGGCGCGCATCCGCTTTCTTCGCCGTGCGATACTTTTCAGCGGTGCTCAGGACGAGCTCCTGTTCCTCTACGGTCAATACAACCGGCAGCGGGCTGATCACAGACTGCTGGACGACTTTTTCCGCCGGGTCGACCAGAATGCGCCCGCTCTGCTGCAGCCAGCGGAAGAACGCCTTGATCGAAGTGATCCGGCGGGCCAGGCTTTTCATGCTGCACGGAACGCCGCGGCCGTTCTGCAGCCAGTTGAGGAAATTATTCAGATCACGGGTGCTGATCGCGCCGACGGCCCTGTCCGGAGGAAGGTAATTGGCCAGGAGCTGTAAATCGCCGAGGAAGGCTTTGATCGTGTACGGAGATTTCCCCTGATCCTGCAGGTACAATTCCCAGGAGCGAATCGTGGGAAGCAGGGGGGTTTGCGAGGTGATATGCGCAACAGGGGAGGAATCACCGGCCATAGGAACTCCCAATTCTTTTCGTATAGTCTAATTGTCTTTCCAGTTTACAACAAAGTAAATGGAAAGTCAAACGGTATTTCCCCTATCTAAAAAAAACAGACCCCTACTGGGGTCTGAAAGCTTCGTAGAGCATGGGCTGGATCGCCTCGATGTTGGGGATGAGCACCTGTGAACCTGCCTCAGTTACGTAAGGCCAGACCTGGTCTGACCCGACCGCATAGCGGTGAATTTTCTCCGGATTGGAGAATAATCCCGGCGCCATCTTGGCCAGCGACACTGCGGTACCAAGCGAGATATCGGTTTCGACGCTGTTGCGGT
The DNA here is from genome assembly GCA_034678705.1 of Bellilinea sp. Lineage (GTDB taxonomy): Bacteria > Chloroflexota > Anaerolineae > Anaerolineales > Anaerolineaceae > Bellilinea. The sequence continues at coordinate 222,704 of JAXDBP010000026.1, read as the reverse complement.
ATTGGCTGTATAGATCGGGCGCGCGCGTGAGGGCATCCAGGCTCATCAGTTTTTTAAACATGGCGATGATCACTTCCTGAGCGCGGCGGGTGCGGTCGAAATCGTTGGTGCTGTAGCGCGAGCGGACGTACCACAGCGCGGTTTCGCCGTTCATCCAAACCGTCCCAGGCCCGGCGGAACAATACCCATCGACCGCCTGCGGCAGGTCGCAGGTATCGGTCAGCCCGCGGGAGGCTTCAACATTGATCCCACCCAGGCTGTCGACGATGCCCTTGAACCCCTGGAAATAGGTCATGATGTAGTAATCGGGGGTGAAGCCGAAATTGTACTGGAAGGTCTGCTGCGTGAGCGGAAAATCGCCGTAGGCCTGGGCTGTATTGATACGCTGCTGACCCATGCCCGGGATGAAGACATATAAATCGCGCGGGAATGAAACCAGGCTGGCGCCGCCGGTAGATGGATCGAGGATGAGCAGCAGGAGGACATCGGTGCGGGAGCCCATGCCCGGGCGCCAGTCAGAGCCGAGAATCATGATGGACACCACCCCTTCGGGGATGTCGATGCGCGCCGCCGGACCGCCTTCTTCGGTTGGAGTCGCGGTCGGCTCTTCGGTGGCTTGCACCCGGGTGGCAGTCGGGAAGGGGCTGTTCGGTGTTTCGGCGACCTCAGCCGGCTGGAAGGGTGTGGGAGTGGCAGTCGCCAGCGGATCAGGGGTGACGATCAGCGGGGCGGCGTCGCGCGGCGCGGCGGGCGATCCTTGATCCAACACCGGTAAATTACACGCGATAGAAACGAGGATAAATATACCAAGGAAGAGAAGTAATTTTCGCATTATGTTGGTTAAGACGCACTCTCAGGGGTGTTTGTTCCCGTAGGGACTTTCTTGGTTTGACCAGGATTGGGGGTATCTGTAGGTGTGATGGTCGGCGTCTCACTTGGCGTCGGCGTTTCGGTGACAGTGGGTGTATCTGTTGGCGTCGGTATCGTTGGAGAATGCGTAAAGGTCGGTTCGCTTGAGGTAGCCGTCAAGGTCGGCGTCCTGGTGCGGGTTGGCTCTGGGGGCGGTTGTGTCTGGGTAAAGGTCGCGGTCAGCGTTGCAGCCAGCGTGCTGGTGGCAACGTTCGGTACCCACAGTTTTTCACCGGCGATGATGTATTCGTCCGTCAAACAGTTCACCTCCACCAATCGGGTATAGGATACGCCGAACATCATGGCGATCTTGACCAGCGTATCGCCGGAGCGGATCGTGTACTGAATCCAGCCAGGCGGGTGGATGCATGCGGTGGGCGAGCTTTGCGCCGTGGCAGTGGCGTTTGCCGCTGGCGGCAGGAAAATTTGCGCGTTGGCGACCAGCTGGCTGCTGATCAGGCAGTTGGCGTCCATCAGCACGCGCAGGGAGATGCCGAAACGGTCGGCCAGTTCTGCCAGGCTGTCGCCGGGTTGGACGAGGTAGGGCTGCCAGCCCGCCGGCGGCGGACATTGAGTGGGCAGCGGCGCCATGGTCGACGTGGGCGGCTGCAATAAAGTGGTCGTCACGCGGATGACTGGAATGGGAGTCAGATTCGGCGGTAGCAGTGTCGGCTGAACCGTGGCCGTCGGCGGGATCGTGATCATCCCCTCGACAACCGCGACTGAGAGAATGCCGAAGACAAACAGACCCGACAGCACGGCAGCCATGATGCCCAGGAAGCCTTTCTGTAAGGTCTTCATGTCGCCTTTGGGTACCCGTTTGTCACGGTAGATCGCAGCGGTAAGATGAGCGAGAAGGTGGTCGTTTTGCCTGGATTGCTCTCGACCCAAATGCGGCCGCCGTGGGCCTCTACCAGCGTTTTTGCGATGGACAACCCCAATCCGCTGTCGCTGACGCCCGGGATCAGCCCGCGGTCATCCCGCGAGCTGCGTGAGAACACCTTATTGAGCTGTTCCTGCGGGATTCCGCCCCCCTGATCGGTGACACGGAATACAAGGAAAGGTGTTTCTTTCCTGGCGTCATCCATATTAACAGCGACTTTAATACAGCCTTCCTGAGGGGTCACATTCCCGGCGTTCTGCATCAGGTGGAGCAGAATCTGGTGAAGAGCTTCACGGTCGCCGTAGACGAGCGGGAGATTATCGTTGATGTCCTTTTCCAGGGTAATTTTTTTCTCGTGCAGCTGCTCACCCAGGCTGGCAAGCACCTGCTCGAGCTCCGAGGAGAAATCCACGTCCTGCGGAGCAAGCTCGACCGGGCTGGATTCGAACGGAGAGAGGTTGTAAGTGTCCAGAATCGATTTCATCCGTTCGGACGACGATTTGATCCGTTCCAGGTACTTTTCCTGTTCACTGCCGATTAAAGCACGGGATTCTTCCATGAGCAGATCGATATATCCGAGGATCGAGTACACCGGCTGGCGCAAATCCTGAACGATATTGAGCAGGGTATCGCTGCTTTTACCCCCGCCAATTCCCGGGGTGAGCAGGCGGTTTTGTAGGTTCAAGACCTGATAATTGGCGTCAGCCAGCAGGTTTTGCACCCTAGCCAGCTCTTCGAGCGCGGTTTGCAGCTCACCTTGCAGTGTTTCGTTCCTCTGCAACAATTCCGGATCAGATCGAATCGAGTGCAGGGCCTCGCGCAGCTCCATGTTGTCTGCTTCCAGGCGCTGAATGGTTGCACGCGAGTCTTCCTGCACCGCCAGCAGTGCTTCCACATCCAGGTTCTGAGGTGTGAGCCGCGCTTCCTGGCGCAGGGCATCAATTTCGGCCAGCAGCAGCTTGCGCTCTTCGATGATTTGCTCAATTTCGGAGGGACTATAGTCGTAGACCTGGCGGGCAGGGCTGCTGACCGGCGGGGTTTCGGCTGGCGCGAACAGTGGAGCAAGCAGCGGAGCAGCCTGCTCGGCGATCATCGTCAGGACTGCCTGGTCTTCGCTGGTCCATTCGTAATTTGTATAGGGCGAAACAGCAATAATGCCAGCCCAGGCCACGTTTGGCAGCGTCAGCGGCGCTGCCAGCACATCGCCAGTGTTTTTCAATCCGAGCGATGCGGCCAGCGCCGAGAGGTCCGCGACCAAATCTTTTCTTTCCGATGGGATGCGGATGGCTCGACCCCGGTGGAGAGCATTGGTGAGGTGCGGGATTCGGTTCTGGTCGATGGCGGAACCGGGCATCGTTTCCTGCCGGATAAGGTCGTATCCGCATTGGAGGAAAGCAGACTGTCTGTCCGGCGCGACGATCAGGAAGCAAAGATCGGCGACCAGGCTTCTGCCAACCGCCTGAATGAGCGCCGGGCAGACCTGTTGTGGCGTATCCAGGTAGGCTACCTCCAGCCAGGAGCGCACCACGGCAGGATCCAATACTCGACGCTTCCTGCCGGGCAGCGTAGCAGGCTCCTTTTCGCCAGCAGTCCGCTCGGTTCCTGTCAGCGTATCTTTTGCTGCCAGGTTGCGCGCCAGACTCGGCAGCAATGGATAAACGCAAACCTGTGCCAGACGGATGGCCGCGGCGTAATCCTGACGGGATTCGGCCCAGAATAGATGAGCGGCCACACCGATCAGCAGGATGGTAAAGAAGCCCAGACCAAGCGGCCAGTTCGCTTTTCGCTGGTAGAGGATGCCCGCGATGGCAGCCAGCAGGATGAGCAGGTCGATAATCGCCCAACCCTGGTCGATCGCCGAACGGTTGAAGTTGGAGAGTCCTACCTGAGGCACCCAGAGGGAAATCGAAATGCCGCCAAACAGGAGCAGGACGAGGGTGAGGACGATGATGGCCGCGTCGGCTATCTGATGGGGTTGCGGCGTCGCCCACATCCAGGCGAGCCAGAGGATAGAGATGGCGATGACAACGCGGTCGATGACCGGCAGGAACTGCTGCGGATCGATCACCCGCTGCCAGGCCAGCGCGCTGCTTATAAATAGAACCGCCTGCCCTATGAGCAGGATGCAAAAACCGATGATTAAGCGCCGTACTGCAGTTTGATTATCCAGGCCGCGCTGAATGACTGCCGCCTGTAATCCCGCCATCAGGGCGAATGCCAGCACCAGATGGTACACCAGGTTGCCTGGAGAGGTGGTTAACAATAGATTGATTTGCTCGAGTAGAAAAGTCATGATCGCCCGGGTACTAAAGGTGATTATAGCACGGTCAAACTTTGCGGCATAACCATTTGCCAGCGCCAGAACCAAATAGGTTGACAAATCACTGAATCAAGATAAAATACTGTTCGAACCTTAGAGCCGAAGTGGCGGAACTGGCAGACGCGCTACGTTCAGGGCGTAGTGGGCAATACGCTCGTGGGGGTTCAAATCCCCCCTTCGGCACTGAAACCCTGCACCCTGCGGGGTTTTTTCTTTCCAGGTCGACACCTTGTCCCAATAAGAAAACTGCTGTAAGATTGAGGCATGAGCAGGCTCAAGGCGAATTGGAAGCAATTGCTGGTTGTGGCGGGCTTTGTGGTTCTCTTCTTCCTGTTGATGGATTTGAACACCCGTCTGAACGAATTAACCCGCCTGAACAATCAGCTTGAAAAAATGGAAACTGAAGTGGGCGGGCTGCGACTGACCCAGGATGAACTCCGCGCGCAGATCGCTTATGCAACCTCAGAGGCCGCGATCGGCCAGTATGCGCGCAACAGCGGATTGATCCGCGAAGGCGAGAAACTAATCGTCCCCTTGCCGGCTGGCACTCCCATGCCAGATCAGTCAGTCCAACCCACCGCCACGCCACTACAAATCCAGAACAGCGATATCTGGTGGGCCTTATTTTTTGGCGAGTAATCTGCCATAATTTAACTATCTGCCCTGCCCAACTTGCCGGGGTGCGCCCATATTCATTCGGCGGCTATCATGTGCCTGTTCTTCGTCCGGCGTGCCGTACAATTGCGCTGTTTGGCAACGGGCTATGGATTGCCCTCCAGGAAGCGGTGTAGAAAAACCAGGGTGAGGTCGTCCGCTGGGGGCGCTCCGGCCAAAAAATCCGAAAGAATCTGACTTAAGTGGCTGTTCAGCTCATCGACGCGGTTGCCCGGCGCGGACCGCAACGCATCCGTCAGCCGCTCTTCGCCAAATGGCTGCCCGGTTGGTGAAAAGCTCTCGGTGACGCCGTCTGTGTACAGCAGGAGGGAATCGCCAGGCGAGATCTCGATCGTGTGGTCCTCCAGTTTGTTGTTAGCGAGGATGCCCAGCGCCATTCCCCCTCTGGGCAGCGGTTCGATCTTCCGTGTCTTTCCATGGATCAGTAAAGGCAGATTGTGCCCGGCATTTGCGTAGGTCAATAAACCGGTCCTGGTGTTGAGCACGGCGTAGACCGCGGTGACATACAGCCCGTCCTGGGTATCGCCAATGAGAAGGTTGTTCACTCGCTGCAATACCTTCGCCGGCGAAGTCCTGCTGTGGACGAAGGCGCGGATCAACGTGCGTACAACGGTCATGTAAAGCGCAGCCGGCATGCCTTTATCCGACACGTCCGCGATGACCACACCGACGCGTTCCTTATCCAGCCTGATCAGGTCGTAGAAATCGCCACCGACTTCACGGGCGGTCTGCCAGGATACGGCGATTTCCCAGCCCGGAACTTGCGGCAGCCGGGTTGGCAGGAAGGTGCGTTGAATCTGGCGGGCGAGCTGGATTTCCTTGTTCAGTCGTTCCCGCGCGACCATTTCGCGGTTGAGGTGTTCGTTCTGGATGGCTAGGGAGACCTGCTGGGCGACGCCGGTGAGAATTTCCAACCGGCGCTCGTGGAAGGCGGTTGGCACGTTGATCTCGCTGGCTACCAGCACGCCGTAGAGCTCGCCTTTCAACGAGAGCGGCACGCCGAGCACCCAGTTGGCAATGCGTGTTTCGCGCCAATCGAAATCGTGGGCCGGTGTGAAGCAGTTCAGCTCTGTCCAGCGCTGAATTGTCAAATCGGGGGTGGTGAGCTGGCAGGCGAGCATGGTGTCCTGTGCCAGAGCTGCATGCAGCAAGGGGAATTCTTCGGGCGTGTAAGTTTTGTTCTTCAGCGCAGCTGCGTCCTTGGATGAGGCCGCGTAAACCTCTGCGGTGCGGAAGACCTCCTCCTCCGCGTCCCACAGGTAGATCGCACAGGCGTCGATGCCGACCAGGATTGGCATCAGGTGAACGATCGTGTCGAGGATGTCCTCGAGCTCGTTCTGGCTGACGACAGCCTGAGCGACCTGCAGCAACACCGCTGTGACGTAGGCCTCTTCCTGGCGGGCTTCGAGCAATTGCAGGTTTTCCAGTGTGACCGCGGTTTGGTGCGCGATTCCCTGCAGCAGCGACAGGATTTGTTGATCGAATTCATTGTTGGAATTCGGCTCTCCCTCAACCTGATGCCCGACCAGATACGCCCCAAGAAGGTTGCCGCGTGAGAGCATCGGCAGCAGCACCAGTGTGCTGTGTTCATCTGCTAAGGCGGCCTGGGGTAGAGTGATTTCTACCTGAGGATCGGTGATGAACACCGCGCTGGCAGTTTCTGCCAGCCGCTGGAAGGCTGGGAGCTCCCGGCGGTATTCGAGGGAGAATTCTCCGCGAGGGTCAAGTCCGTAATGCGCGGCGAGAACGAACAACTGCGTCTGGGTATCCCAGAGAAAGAAGGCGCAATTTTTTACTCCAATCAGGAGCGGCGTCAGGCGCGCCATGCTGGCCAGTAATTCTTCCACAGTTATATTCGATTGGGTCACTTCAGCGATTTGCAACAGCACAGTCGAAACCCAGGCCTGCTCCTGCGCAGAAGCAAACAACTGGTTATTCTGGATGGCGATGGCGGCGTTGTTAGCCATCGTCAGAGAGACCATCCCTGCGTCGCTTCCGTAGCGTCCGGGAGTGGGGTGGGCAATGGCGAGGATGCCGAGCACCCGCTCACCGGCTCTGAGCGGCACAGCAACTGAGGAATAATCCTGCGGGTAGTTCATCGCCAGACCCAGCGGCCCGATCGGATCCTCTGCTGTTCGGATGGTCGGCTCGGTCGAATCCAACGCTCTTTGCAGCAGCGCACTCGCCTGGGGGTCCTGGATAGAGGCGTTGACCACCTCCGCAGAGATGCCGTGGACAGCGGCAAGTTTCACCTGAAAGCTATCTTCGTGCCAGTCGCTGTCTTCCTCAACCAGCCAGATTGCCGAAACCTCGCAGGGCAGGATGTTTTCAAGCTCGGCGAGGATACGGTCCAGTAACTCGTCCAGGGCTGCATTCGCCGAAACCAGCCCGGCAATTTCGCGGAATGAATCGGTCACCTTGCGCCGCCAGATTTCGGAGCGGTAGAGCGTCGCATTGCGGATGGCGATGGCGATGCTGGAGCCCAACGCTTCCAGAATCGGGATATCCGCCGGGTCGAAACTGTCCACCCGGTCTGATTGCAGGTCGAGCACACCGAGCACCTTATCGCCAAAAGCCAGCGGTATGACCAGTTCTGAGCGCGTATCCGCCGGAGGCAGCCCACTGGAGCGGTAGAGCGGCTCGAGCGACACGTCATTGGCCAGCAGCGTTTTTCCGGTTCGAGCGACGAAGGGGATGATTCCCATGGGATCGTCCAGATCGTAAGCTACCTGGTGCTCCAACAGCGCCTTTGAGCGCGCGCCGCTGCCTGTCTCGTAGAAGACCTGACGCCGCCCGGGGTGAGTGATAAAAAGGTGGACGAACGGATAACCGAAATGCCTTTGGATGGAATGGACAACCTCATCCATCAGTTCGTCGAAGTCAAGGATGGATGTCAGCGCATGGCTGATCTCCAGCACGGCCGATATCTGCCCGGCCCTCTTTTCCAGGCCTTCCACCAGGCGCGCGCCTTCGATGGCGGAGGCAATGTTGTCGGCCAGCGCACGCAGGATCATTAAATCGAATTCGTGGAAAACCTGGCGCTGTTTGCTCTGCAGATCGAGGACCCCCAGGATTTGATCGCCGAGTTTTATCGGCAGCGCCACCTCAGAACGGGTTTCGGGGAGGGACTCGATAGCTCTGAAGCGTGGATCCAGATCAACGTCTGGCACAGCGAGCTCTCTTCCCGTTTGAGCAACTGTGCCAATGATCCCTTGCCCTGGTGCGACTGTGAAATCGATAGCAGCTCCAGCAGCATCCGTCATGCCTGCGCTGGCGCGAAAGCGGATAGAGCCTGTGAGAGGATGGATGGTGAATATCGAGACGAAGTAGATATCGAAGGTTTCCTGGATCAGCCGGGTGACCTGCCGGCAGAGCGAGTCCAGGTCGCGCTGGTTTTGGATCTTCTGGCTGACAGAACGGACGAGCGCAAGCTGCTCGAAGCGCCAGTTTTTGATCACCGCCTGGCGGATGACCTGTAAGGCGACCGCGGAATGGGCGCAAAAACCTGCTATAAACTCGAGTTCTTTATCGGAAAATGCCTGCTCGCGCTCGACGAACAGAATTCCGAGCAAATCTTCCGCTGTTGAAAGGGGAAAAGCAACCCTTTGAGAACTGCTCTGTGGGGGAAGAGGTTGAATTGCACCGCCGATCTCTGCCATGATCTGGCGCCGGTCGAACGCCTCGCGAACCACGGCAGGCGCGGCGTCATTCGGCAGGGTGGGCATTGCCGGGTCGCCGGGCAGAGGGTAAAACTGACCGGAAAACCAGACTCCGCCGTTCGCCTTTAAACGTTGCGCGATCGTCCGCTGGAAAAACTGCGCCTGGCTCTGAGCCGATTGATAATCCAGCAGTTCTTCTCCCAGGCAGAGCAGTTCTCTCCAGTCTGGATCAACTGGAGGCCTGGGATTCTTTTTCAAGTCGTGTGACCTTTCCGCTTGACCATGGTCAGAACGTTGTATCCTTTTACTCGTTCGAACCTGATCTCGTCCATCCACTGGCGCATAAAGAACAGCCCAAGCCCGTGCGCCTGGCGGTTTTTCAAAGGAGCGTTGAGGTTGGGGGGCGATACTCTTTTGGGATTGAAGCGCTTGCCGTTATCCCTGAGGGTGATTAATAATTCGTTGCCTTCGATGGAATAGGTGAGCTCAATATTGCCTTTATCCTCACCGCCGTAGGCGTGCTCAATGATATTTGAACAGGCTTCATCTACAGCAGTTTCGACTGCGTATGCAGCGCACGAATCGAGCCCTAATTCCTGAGCGGCTTGCTGTACCAGTTCCGCGATCTTCTCCAGGCTGTCATACCGTCCAGGAAATTCCATGGTTGGCATCAATGTCAACTCGCCAATTAAAAATTGCCAACAGCCGCGGTTTTATCCTCAAAAATCTTGAATAAGGGAGTGAAACCGGCTAATTCCAGAGAGGCCATGATCGTTGGAGGAACCGCACTTAAGACAACCTCGCCGCGATTGTAACGTTTACAGGCTTTTTGGGTGCCAATTAATACCCGTAATCCGGCGCTGGAAATAAAGTCCATGCCAGCCAGATCAAGGACGATCCGAAAACGGCTCGCACGGGTGATGTCATTCAGCTTTTCAGCCAACTTAGGGGCTGTTGCTGAGTCGACACGCCCCTGGATAGATACTACATCGCAGCGCTTGAATTCGGTGTGGTTGAGTTCCATTGGCATCCTCCATAAATTGGTGAGGGCTAATATTGAATGGAGAAATTATATCACGGAGAAAGTTAGTTCGGTGCTTAGTAATTCGGGCAACTAGAGGCTTTTTATACCAGTGAAATTCGGGTATCATTGTGAAAGAATAAACTTGACAAAAGTCTGGTTCTCAGTTTATAACCCTTTGCAGTAAGCAGCGACTCGTCCATATCCAGAATATTGTGTAGAATTCGATAAGTCGTGGGTGCTTAACCCGAAACCTTTTATCGCCGGACTGTCTCCACGAGGTCTGGTCCATCAAACAGGATAATCTCACCATGAGTGGAAAAGAATCACCTCAACATGTCATCGATTCATACAAAAAACGCCAAAAAGCAGGACCGCTGTTTGTTTGGGGAGGAGCAATCCTTCTGCTGGTGATTGGCATTATTATTCTGGTGATCTGGTTCACCGGGCCGAACGCACCTGCGATCGCCCTGTTTGCCTCCAAGACACCGACGCCTACCAGCACGTTCACGCCTACACCGCTTACGCCGACCTCCACGCACACGGCGACTGCAACAATTACGGAAACCCCAACACCTTCGCTTACTCCAACGGCTTCTGGGCCGTTCGAATACACTGTTCAGGATGGGGATACCTGTTATGACCTGTCGGTGCAGTATGAAGTTGACCTGCTGGTTCTGCTCGCCATCAATAATTTCAATCCGGGCGAATGTCCGATCCGTCCTGGCGATAAGATCTTGATCCCGGCTCCTGGGCAGGAACTGCCAACCGCCACGCCGATTCCAGAAGACATGGCGCGCGGGACACGGATTGAATATGTTGTTCAGACCAATGATAATCTGGATACGATTGCTGCGCGGTTCAACTCGACCGTAGAAGATATCATGTTGCAAAACAAGCTGACGGATAAAAATAAGATCAACGTCGGGCAGGTTCTAATTATCCGGGTTAATCTGGTCACGCCGACGCCAACTCGTCCGCCGACCAACACACCTACGCCGGGTGGAGCGGCGCCTACTGCCACAGCGACCGCTACCGCTACTTCATCCTGATATCCTGCCGCAAGACCATTGCTGCGGATTCGATGAGGTCGGGCGGCAAAGGGAACCGATCGTAAGCAGACGCTGGTTTTTGATTATCCTGTTGATCCTGACGATTGCGGCGTTGATCGGGATGGTCAGGGTCAACCAGGTTTCCTTACCGGACATTTTCAGCCGGCAGTGGGTGGCATACCTTGCCCGTCCGCTGGAAAACCCTGAAATCTGGCGGTCCTCGCTGGATGGGCTGCGGCAGGAAGCGTTGACCTCGACAGGCGGGTGGGTGGTCGATTTCGCGGTATCGGTCGACGGACGTGAAATCGCCTACAGCTTGCGGAACGAAGAAGGCGGCAGCGATATCCATCGCATGGACAGCAACGGAACGGGGGATGAGCTGCTGGTCGCCTGCGGCGAGGACGCCTGCCAGCAGCCATCCTGGTCGCCGGACGGGGAGATCGTTGCGTATAGCCGATATTCGGGCAGCGGGGACGACAATCAGGGCGAGCGAGGCAGCAGAATCTGGACGGTGAAGGTCCGCACCGGGCTGACTGACTCGGTGCTCAGCGATTCGCGCTTTACAGGCGTTCTACCGAGGTTCTCGCCGGACGGAATAACCCTGGCTTTTTACGACACCTCTCGGCGGGCGATCCATCTCTTCGATCTCCTCAACGGCAAAAGCGAATTTCTGCCTGCTCGGGTCGAGCAGTCGGTCGCTTTTTCACCTGACGGCGGCCAACTGGTGTTTGCCGACTTACAGACAGATATGTTACTGTCGACTCGGCTCCTTTATCGGGCAAATTTATCCACCGACCAGGTGTTCGCGCTTTTCATAGAACCGTTGGCTTCGCATGACGCGGCATCGCCGCGCTGGTCAAACGATGGGGAATGGATTGTCTTCAGCGCGCAGGAGTTGAATAAATCGGCTGCGCGGCAGTTATGGATCATCCACCCGGACGGCAGTGGGCTGCGCGCAGTCACAGCGGATGAGACAGCCAGCCATGCCGCTGCCGACTGGTCGCCGGACGGCTCGCGCCTGGTTTTCCAGCGGCTTAAGCTCGGTGCGTCCGAAAACCGGCCGGAAATCGTCCTTTGGGAGCGCGAAACCGGCATGCTTCGCATCCTTGCCCAGAATGCTGCCCTGCCCGCCTGGATCCGCTAACCGATCGCTGTAGACGGATATCCTCAAATAAAACGCCAGTAAAAATTCAGACCTACAGGAACAGAAAAGGGCAGGCTGTTACGACGCCCGCCCCTTTAATTTCAGTTATTGGAGTGGGACCTTTCAGGATTCGGTCGTCGCGGTTGCCGTCAGCGTCATTGTTGCAGTCGGCTGGGTAGTCGACGTAAGGGTTGTGGTCGCCGCTGCGCCAGATACTTTGATCGACAGGGTTATATTATAAAAATTCGCGCCCTGGTCGTTCGTCAGAACCCAGACGGTTGTATAGTCGCCGCCGCTGGTCGGGGCTCTCATGTTGACGGATAGATCAACCGAATCACCCGGCTTGACTTCTTTCGGGAATTTTGTATCCGAGGCGCTGAAGCGCAAGGTTGCGTCGGCGAGGTAATAGCGCAGCTGATAATTCGTGTTCCAGGTGGTCGTGCCGATGTTTTTGATCGTCCAGGTCATGGTGAATTCCTGACCGGGTGAGACCACTGTGCCGTCCGCCGGGTTCTGTGAAACCCATGAAGCTTTATCGGCCACGGTTGGACCCGAACTGGTGGGCGCGAGAGTGTTGGTCGGCGAACCGGACATGGTGGCGGTCACCGCGAGGGTTGGCGTAACCGTGCTGGTTGGCGAGGGTGTTTCGGTCGGAGTTTTAGTGGGCAGCAATGCGGCGGTCTGGGTAAGCCCTGCCTGTACTGTCTGAGCTGCCTGGGTGTAGACCATCTCCGGAAGCGGAGTTGGGGTGGTTTCAGCGCGAGCGCAGGCCGCCATTGTCAACGTCAAGGCAATCAACAGCCCGATCGCGAAGAACCGGGTAAATTTCGACATGATTAACAACCTTTCTCTTGCGATTTCGATTTTTACAATGTTACCAGAAATGATACCCATACAATGGACCGGAACCATAAACTCCTGGTCCTGCTGGTTTCAGCCACTCATTTTCAATGCGGAAGATGAAATTGTCAAGGGTACTCGTACCCAGGGAACAGGTTGCAGCCAGGCGGGTTCGATATGAGAGATATGTCAGTCTATCAGCCCGTAGACCGGGCTAGTCTTCGGCCGCGGGAAGAAACGGATAGACTGTTTCAGGCGACGGTGGCAAGCCAAAGGTGAATCCGATTGTGTTCTGGAAGGTGAGGTAAGTAACCGCGCCTGGACGGATCGTGACCGTGGTCGATTGGGAGATCCAGTAATACTTAAAGGAAATCTGATAATCGCCGGCTGGCAGGTCACTCAGCACAAAATTTTCCTTGTAATAGTCGTCGCTGTGCACCGAAGAGGGGCTGTAGGTATGGATTTTCCAGAGGTGGCTGCTGTCCAGGGAACGGACGCTCAATTCGAGGTTATAAAACGGCGTTCCGTCTTTTTTCAGCAACCGTCCGGTCAGCACGCCCCAACCCTGTGAGGGTGACATCCACAATTCCGGATTGCGCGTCGCGAAGAAATCGCCCTCCTCGACGCGCACCTCGAAATGAAGGTGCGGGCCGGAGGTGAAACCGGTTGTTCCAACGATTCCAATCTGATCGCCGGCCTCGACGCGCTGTCCGAGGGTCACATCCACGCGGTCCAGGTGTGCATAGACGGTCTGAACCTGGCGCTGATCGACGCCAAAATCATGTAAAATGGCCACTGCCAGCCCGTATGGATCAACCTCGCCGTGCGCGCCCCTGGAAATGCCCTCGCCAGCCCAGACTACCTTTCCAGCCGCGGCGGCAAGGATCGGCGTCCCCAAATCGGCGATAATATCCAGGCCGGTGTGGACTTCGCCGGTCTCTTCGTATAAATCACCATACCGAAAATCGTCGATGCGCCAGATGACTTCCTCCAGCGCGATTGGGCGGATGAAGAAAAAGTGGTCGTTAGGACTTAATCCCCAGGGGACGTCATAAACCGGGGGGCGGAGCAAGACGGTTTGCCCGGGATTCGGCGCCGGAAAGCTGAGCTTCAACGGCGGCTCGCCAGCGCTGTGCGGCGGGGGCTCAACTCGCGGCAAGGACGCAAATCCACGCGACTGGTAGTTTTCCGGTAGGTCTCTCTGCGGGGGAGCGTAGGTTGTCACCTCGCTCTCAGCTGGCAGTGAAGCATGGCTGGCTGCCTTAACGGGGCTGCAGACGCCGATGACCAGCAGCAAAGCCATCAGCAAAAACGCTTTATAGCCTGACCAGGGGATATGCAGCGGGAAAACCTTATGCATTAATCCTCCGGCAGCGGTGTCCATGTGGGTCGGAAGGTGGCTGTGGGACCTTCCGGTTGGCTGATATCAGGGATCGTGTAGCTGAGCGTGGCGGTGGGGGAGAACAGCGGGTAAATCTGGCTGGAGGCTGCGGTCGGCTGGTGAACAGCCTCCTGGGGGTAAATCTGCGCCATCGCCGTTTCCCAATCAAGCCCTTCGCTAAAGACGAACTGGTTGATCCGTGCGGCGGGGTAGTATGTACGCCAGTTGGACAGCGCTGGCAGCGGCTTCCAGCCAAAACGAGCCGCCAGTTCAGTAAAATCGATCCAATAGCCGGCCGGCGTATTATCCGTTCTGCCGCCTTCTTCGAAGGAGCGCGGATCGCCAGATGAACGCGCATCCAGGTTCCAGGGGCGAGCATGCAGAGGTTCTCCCTGGGATCCATCCTGGTAGCGCGTACGAACCCAAACGCGCCAATAAGTCATCCCGCCGAAATTCTCACGAACGATCTGCATCCAGCCCGCCTGTAATGCCGAGGTGTGCAGGGCTAATCCGCGCCCGGTGAACAGCCATTCATCGACCAGACCGGGATGCGCCGGCTCGGTGATGGGTAAAAACAGGTTTTCCAGGTCGCCGAGCAGGTCCCAGCCCGTTTGGCGGGCAGCTTCGACGCGCAGGGTGATGAAGGATTCATCCGCGCTGTCCTGGAGCAGCGGGTAAGGGGCAGATACGCCTTCGACATTGACCAGGTTCAAGCGTCCAAGGGCATCCTCGCCAGGATTCGACAGGTTTTTCTGGTAAAGGATCGGCGGGATCGCGCCGGCGCCGCTGACGAAACGATCGCGGATCAGTTCCGGTAGGGCGCCAGCGCTCCAATCGATGCCCTGGATCGCTGCAGGTAGTTCTACAGGCGGAAGGCCAACCCTGCCGTCATTCATACGGTATGCGACCAGCGCATTCTGGTCAGGGGTCAGCAGAACAGCCGCCAGAACAGAACCGTCCGGACTCCAGGCTGCGGAGCGGCCGGTGCCGATCAGGCGAGCCGGGCTGGCCGGGATCGTATTTTCGCGGACGTAAAGATTGTCGAGGCCGTCCTGCTGGCTGGTCCAGGCCAGATAACGCCCGTCTGGAGACCAGTCAGGATAGCCGTCGATGGCGGTCTTGTTTTGGCTGAAATTACTGAAGCGGTTCTCCACTCGATCCAGGTTAGCCAGCCAGATCTCCTCCTCGCCGCTGGTCGTGGAGACAAAGGCAATCTGTCGGCCCAGCGGCGACCATTTCGGAGAGTAATCGGCGGCAGGATCGTTGGTGAGGCGAAATGGCGCCTGGGTTGGATCGCTGACCGATTGGATCACGATCTCCAGGTTTTCTTCGACATAGGTTTCGTATGCCAGCCATTGACCGTCCGGCGACCAGGTGGGCGCGCCATCGTATTGGGGCGAGTCGCTGACACGGCTCAACACCCCGTCGGTCAGGCTCAGGATGTAGATGTCCCAGTATCCGTTTCGGCGCGAGCTGAAGGCAATTTTTGTGCCATCCGGGCTGATCGCCGGCTGCCGATCGTCCCAGGGATTATCGGTCAGGCGAGTCAGTGGCAGGCTCTGCGGGTGGTAAGCAAACAGGTGGCTGTAATAGCCGTCGCTCATGGCCAGCAACAGGTAACCCGTGTCCGCTGTGAGCGGGTCCAGTGTGGCGGTGGGTGTAATGGTCGCTGTTGGCAGGACTTCGGTCTGCGTCGGTGCGCTCGTTGGCGGCGGAGTATAGGTCGTCGAAGGGAGTGCTGTCGGTGTAGATGTGGGTGTCAGCGTCGGCGGGGTGTGGACATATTGTGCACGCATCCCGTAGGAGCCCGCCCAGATGAATATGACCAATCCCAACATGCCAACCATGCTAAATATTGGTTGTTTTCCCTGAGCGGTCTTTGAAACTGGATTGCCCATTTTTCTTTTTTGGTAGAGCGTTTGGAAAGAACAGCTTTCCGCGAACAGAAAAACATGTTTGTATTTTAGCACCCGAGAAAAGCGTCCGTCAACAACCGTCACGCCTGACAATGAGGATTTGCAATTTTGTTAAGATTGCCGGATTTGATTACGGTTCGACCAGCAGCAATCCCAGCGGATCGATCAGGCGGAATTGAGAGCTGATACGCCAGACGCAGTAACTCGCCATCTCCTCATTGGTGGCGTTGTTTATGTAATGGGCGAGATGCAAGAATTGTACCCCCGATGGTCCCAGACGCATCTCGAGATGGAGGTGCGTATTACCTGAATAGCCTGTATTGCCGACCAGCCCGATCTGCTGCCCGCAGCCGAGATGATCACCGTTTGCCAGGTTGGGTTTTTCAGCCAGGTGAGCATAGAGGAGATACAGGGATTCCGGATTCGAGAATTGATCCCCGGCGATGGGCGTTGGACATTGAAGCCGGTTATCAGGCTGGTGATGGGTCAGCGCTGGCAGGGCGGCAAGCGATTCCTGCCAGGCGAGCGGCAGGGAGGAGAGGGGCGTTTCGATGATGACCATGTTGCCGTAAGGCGGGCGGTCAGCGATTACAGCAGCGACGACTCCGTCTAAAACAGCCTGGACGGGAATTCCCTCCATCGAGGTGAAAGCGCCGTAGGAATAAAAG
Organism: Bellilinea sp.; assembly: GCA_034678705.1. Classification (GTDB taxonomy): domain Bacteria; phylum Chloroflexota; class Anaerolineae; order Anaerolineales; family Anaerolineaceae; genus Bellilinea. The sequence continues at coordinate 206,236 of JAXDBP010000026.1, read as the reverse complement.
CTGAAGTCGACCCCGTGATGGCCGCCCTCACCCCCTGGCGAGGGTGGGTTGTAAGGTTTGGCAACGATATCGGTCAACTGGTCGATTTGAAATCCATGCAGCGGCGAGCAGACCGGCGAAAGCTCAATGGGCGTTTCAGAGGCGGTCGGCAGGTCTGTCGGCGAGGGTTCTGGCTGGAATGTGGATGTCGCAGCGGCTGAGACCGGCAGGACTGAGGTCGGGCTGGCTGTTATTGCGGCCTGGGTGGTCTCTACTTCACCATTTGGTGGACGGGCGGTGGCGCATCCGCTGAGCAGCAAGCCGACCAGGCAGGCGGTCAGCAGCCGTGGAATTTGAGGACTGAGCTTCTCATCCAATCGGCAGCTCGATCGACGCCTGCGCTTCGTGTACGACGCCAATATCTTCATAGATGATTCTACCGATAAGGGTATATTTGCCGTCAGACGAAGGATGGCGAACGTGCATGGTGAAAACAAGGTTGAAATCGATATTTTCGATGATTGTAACGCTGCTGATTTCATCGCCGTCGGAATTTACCAGCGCCGCTTCGAGATCAGGCGGCTGGAGGAAGGGAGCGATCCGCGCATGGACACGGATTTTTCCCCCTTCCGGCCAGGGTTCGGCTCGCAATTCGATGAAGCGGACGTCTTCAGGGGCGGCGCCCTCGGCTGGAGGCTGGAATGGATTGTATCTTTCCATGGCGGTTTGAGTTTCTCCCCAGCGATTATACCAGTATGAACCGATCCGTCCGCCTGAAACGCCGAAAAAAAACCGGATGGCCGCAGCCATCCGGCGTATTCTTCACTCTGGAATGGTCAGGGGACGATCTTGCGAGCTTCCATGTAGAAGCGTTTCTCGACCGCCTCGCCCATCGAGAATGTCTTGCGCGGCAGGGCGCCGTCCAGGAGGACGGTCTTGAACAGGTCGCTCTTTTCCATGCAGGGCAGGAAAAAGCCGCAGTTGCCCGGCTGGCTGCCCTGTTTCAAAAGCACATCCGCGCCGTGGACGTAGTCGATCTTGCCGGCGCTGCCTTCTTTGAGCCATTGATCGAGGAACGGCTGCAGCGTGCCGACTGGAAGGTTTGAAGATGGATTTTTGATGATGGCAATTTCGCTGCTCTGGGAGGTAACCAGGCCGATCAGATGTTCCGGCCCTTTCTGTCCCATGACTTTCTTGACCATTTCTCGCTGGTCGGCGCAGGCGATGAAGCTGAGTCTCTCACCGTAGAATTCAACCATGGCCTTGTGGGGATCCTTGCCCGGCGAGAAGAGGACCCGGTGAATCGGCTCGAATTCGAGGCCGTCGTCGTGCACGTTCTCGATCTCGACCATGGCGTAGCGGGCGGGGTGGTCGGGGCCGGCGGTGGCTTTGATTTTCTCCCAGATGGCCTTGGCGGTCGCCAGGGAATGGTTACCGTCTCCGACGGCGAAGAGCAGCACCCCATAATCGTCGCCAACGCCGTACTTGGGGTAGAAAACCTGCGGCGAGGCGAGCTTTTCCATGGCGCCGATCACTTTTGCCTCAAGATCGAGGTCGTCGATCAGTCTGCCTTTCAGATGCCCGCTGCCGAGCATCAGCTCGAAATCGTAGAGCAGGGGCAGGTGTTCAGCCCGAGCCTTGACTTGCTCGATGACGGTGCACTCGGGGTCGTCGATCAGCACCAGGATGTGCGGCAGCTCGAGTGGGGCGCCCTCGCGAATGCGGATGCGCGGTGGCAGGCGCTCGATGATCGTGCCCTCGCTGGCGCGGATCAACGACTGCGACCCCTTGGAGAAGTCGTACCTCTCGAGATCGAGGGCGAGCATCAATCCGCGGCGAGTTTTTCCCAACGAGGTGCGCTCGACATACACCAGGCTGGCGCAGGTGTCGAAAATGCCTTGCGCCAGGTAATCGCGCATGGCCTGGTTGGTGGTCTGAACGCGCGACTGTTCCTCAGGCGTGCCGAGGAACACCTCCGGCAGGGTGAGGCGGTAGGTCGAGGGAGCATCCCCGACGATTTCAGCCACTCTCTGCCAGTATTCCGGCTCGGAGGTGAACTGGTCACAGGCGATGGTTGCCCACCTGTGCAGGTCGATCCCGGCTTTGGGGAGTAAGATATCTGGCACCTGGACGCCGACGGACGCATAATTTCTCATGTTTTCAGGCCCCTTCTTGGACGATGGAGTTGGATATGACATGATCATTTTACCAAGTTCGGGATGCTTGGCAATTAGCTGGGGGAAAGTCAGGATGTCTGTCAGGGAAGATGAGGAAAGTCAGCGGAGGATTTTTGGGGCAGCCTAAGCAATTTGCTTGCAGATGGAGTTAGTCATAGCAAGGGAGCGGTTTGTACGACCGAAGCAATCTCCGAGTTTCCTCATCCAAGATTGCTTCGCTTCGCTCGCCATGACAACGCAGATGTCATAGTGAGGGAGCGGTTGTTGCGACCGAAGCAATCTTCCTGCCTGTTCGAAAAAAGAGGCTGTCCGCGGCTATTCGGACAGCCTCTCACGGAATAGCTCCAGCCTGGCTTACATGCCCGCCAGGAAGCAAATCCCAACCGTGCCGGGACCGGAATGGGTACCGATCACCGGGCTGACGGTGGTGGAAAAAGCCTCTTTGATGTCCCCGGGGTCGAAGCGCTGGCAGGCTTTTTCCAAAAGTGCCTCGGCCTCGGCGGCTGCGTTGGCGTGCAGCACCGCCAGTCTGATCGGGCGGCGGCCGTCGATGCGCTCCACGAGCAGCTCCAGCATACGGTCGGTCGCCTTGCTCATCGTGCGCACCTTTTCGATCGCCTCGATGCGCCCGTCGCGCAGCTCAAGGATGGGCTTCAGCCCCAGCGCTGTGCCAAGGAAGGCCTGCGCCCCGCCGATGCGACCTCCGCGGTGGAGAAATTCCAGCGTGCTGACGACAAACAACACCCCGGTGTTATCGATTGCCTTTTCGGCCAAAGCGGTCAATTCTTCAAGCGCAGCGCCGCGTTGAGCCGCTCGCATGAGCAGCAGCACAGGAAAGCCGAGCGCCATGCTGGTAGCCTTCGAATCGATGATGGTGATGCGGTCCGATTGGAGATGATCTCTGGCCTGGTAGGCCGAATCCAGCGTGCCGGAAAGCTTGGCCGAGATGTGCATGCTGATGACGTCGTAGCCCTGTTCGAGCAGGGTCTTGTAGACCTGCTCGAAGGCAGCCGGCGAGGGCTGCGAGGTTGAGGGCATTACCTTGGCCGTCTTGAGCCGGGTGTAGAATTCCAGCGGCTGGATATCGATCCCATCGCGGTAGCTTTCCTCGCCCCAAATTACCTGCAGGGGGATAGTATGGAGCTGGTAACCGTTGCATAATTCGTTGGGGATATACGCGGTGCTGTCTGTAACGACGGCGATTTTTGTCATCGATATCTAACTCCTCGGTTGATTGATCAATATATACCCTAAACCTTAACAACCCCATTTCATATAATAAGTTACAGATCCCGCATTATGGTTCTCGAAATCCGCCCATGAATTGGACCATCTCATTGTCCCTTGACCGTTCGTGCGTTCCCGGCTAAAATCAGCCCTGTTCGCGCCCCGTCCAGGGGTGTTAGTTTGTCATGGATAAAGGTACGCGGTGTTCGAGTCGCTCTCCAAACGGTTAGAACAGGTCTTCCAACAGCTCCGCCGGCGCGGAAAGTTGTCCGTTCAGGACGTCGATTCCGCCATGCGTGAGGTCCGCCTGGCATTGCTCGAAGCCGACGTGCATTACAGCGTCGTCAAGGATTTCGTCGCCCGGGTACGCGAAAGGGCTGTCGGTGCTGAAGTTTCAAAGGCGCTCAATCCAGCCCAGCAGGTGATCAAGATCGTCCATGAGGAGCTGATCCAAACCCTTGGCGAGCCCGACCGGCTCAACCTGGCCGGGGCGAAACCCAGGGTGATCATGCTGGTTGGGCTGCAAGGCTCGGGGAAAACCACCGCGGCAGCCAAGCTCGCTGCGCGGCTGCGCTCGCAGGGCGAGCGGGTTGAAATGGTGGCGGCGGATCCCTACCGCCCTGCGGCGATCCGTCAGCTGCAAACCCTTGGCGAGCGCATCGGCGTGCCGGTGTTCAGCGATTCTGCCCTTAAACCGCCAGAGGTGGTTGCCAGAGCTTTCGACCAGGCTCAAAAGGGCGGCGTCTCTGTGATGATCATCGATACCGCCGGGCGTTCGCAACTGGATCAGGAGCTGATGGACGAGCTGAAAGCCATCACACGACGGGTTACCCCGGTCGAAATCCTGCTGGTGGTCGATGCGATGATCGGTCAGGAAGCGCTGCACATCGCCGAGGGCTTCCGCGATTCGGTCAGCCTGACCGGGCTGATCCTGACCAAGATGGACGGTGATGCCCGCGGCGGCGCGGCGATTTCCATCCGCAGCGTTACCGGCGTGCCGATCAAATTTCTGGCAACCGGCGAAGGCATCGATGCGCTTGAATCCTACGAGCCGGCGAGGCTGGCTTCGCGCATCCTGGGGATGGGCGACGTGATCGGCCTGATCGAAAGGGCTGAAACCGCGCTCAGCGAAAAAGAAGCGCATGAGCAGGCCGAGCGCATGCTTTCCGGGCAATTCAGCCTGGAAGACTTCGCCAAACAGCTCAAGCAGCTTCGCAAAATGGGCCCGTTTGGCCAGCTTTTAGACATGCTGCCCGGCGGGATGGGACAGATGGCGCGCAACGTTTCCCCCGAAGAGGCGGAGAAATCGCTCAAGGTAACCGAGGCGATCCTCAACTCGATGACCGTCCAGGAGCGGCGCCACCCGGATATCCTCAATGCCAGCCGGCGCAGGCGCATCGCCGGCGGCTCAGGCACCGATGTGCAGGACGTCAACCGGGTTTTGAAGCAATTCCGCGATGCGCAGCGGCTGTTCAAAACCCTTCAAAAAACAGGCGGGCGCGGAATGCCGCGTCTGTTCGGCTGATTGGAAAGGAACGACGGGTGATATGCCTCCTTCAGCGTCCCTCGACCTTTCGTGACTTGACAGGAAAGCCACATGCATGCAAAATCAGATAGATACGGATGAGGAGACAGGTTTACATATGGTACGAATTCGTTTGCGTCGAGTTGGTTTAAGAGGACAACCAAGCTACCGCATCATTGCGGCGGATAAAGAAAGCCCCCGCGACGGCCGCTTTCTGGAAATATTGGGCTCATACAATCCCCGCACCGATCCGTTCACTTTTCAGGTGAACGAGGAGCGCGTCTATCACTGGTTGAAGAACGGCGCACAACCCAGTGAGTCGGTGCAGAAACTGTTCAACAGCGTCGGGTTAACCACGCGCTTCGAACGGATCAAAGCCGGCGAACCCCTTGAGGCAATCCTCAAGGAAGCTGAAGAGTATTACGCCAGCCGCAAGGTCAATCCGAAGACAAAATCGGTCTGAGCTCACTGACTTCTGGTAGGTTTCCGCCATTAAATCGGCGGTGGGTATGAAAGGAGTTCAAGTGAAAGAGTTGATCGAATATATCGCCTGTTCTCTGGTAGAAGATCCCACGCAGGTGAGGATTCGCCAGGAGCGAGCCGGCGCAAAGACACGCTTTGAGCTTTGGGTGGCCAAGGAAGATATGGGCCGCGTGATCGGTAAAAGTGGACGGGTCGCTAACGCCATGCGGATACTGCTGCGCGTCGCCGCAGCCCGCGAAGGTAAGCAGGCTACTTTGGACGTGATGGAACCGCGGTGAAGTTCGTTAATCAGGATCCCCCGGTAAGAGAAAATCATCCAGCAGGCTCGCCTCATTCGGGCGAGCCTGTCTTCTTGGCGGTCGGAAAGCTGCGTCGGGCACATGGACTGAGCGGTGAACTGATCATGGATGTGCTGACCGACTTCCCTGAACGGCTCGTGCCGGGCAAAAAAGTCTATTTCGGTGAATCCCACACCCTGAGGATCATCCGCAGCGTGCGCCCGCACCACCGCGGGATGTTGATTGCTTTCGAGACTGTCGACTCGCCCGAAACCGCGCGCGAACTCGTCAATCAACCGATCTACGTCCGCTCGGATGAGCTGCCCGAGCTGCCTGACGGGGAATATTATCACCATCAGCTGCTCGGATTGGCGGTCGTTGATCAGGGCGGCAGCGCTATCGGGCGCCTGGTCGAAATCCTTGAAACCGGCGCAAACGATGTCTATGTGGTGGAAAAGATGGACGGCAGCGAGCTGCTGCTGCCCGCTATCGATGAGGTTATTTTATCGATCGATTTGAACGCGAGGCAAATCCTGGTTAATCCTCCTGAATGGCTGTGAGGGGGAGGCGTGATGGATCCGAAAATCTATTGGATCGGGTTCAATTATGTTAAAGGGATCGGTGCGGTGCGTCTGCAGGCGCTGCTGGACGCATTCAACGGCGATCTGCAGGCTGCCTGGGAAGCCCCTTACGACCAGTTGCGCCAGGCTGGTTTGAGCACCAGGCTGGTCGAGGGCGTCATCAAGGTGCGTGCTGAACTCGATCTCGAGCGGATATGGCAGCGAACGGCAGCGGCAGGCATCCAGGTGTTAACCTGGCAGGACGAATCCTACCCGCGCCTGCTGCGCGAAATTTACCAGCCGCCGCCGGTGATCTACCTGCGCGGAGAAATCCTTCCGGAGGATGAAACCGCAGTTGCTGTGGTTGGTACGCGGCGAATCACCGCTTACGGTCGTCAGGTAACCGAGGAGCTGGCGTCCGTGCTGGCTCGCCATCAGGTGACCGTGGTCAGCGGGTTGGCGCGCGGTACAGACGCATCCGCCCATCAGGCCGCGTTGCGCGCCGGCGGGAGGACGATCGCCGTGCTCGGCAGCGGGGTTGACCGCATCTACCCGCCTGAGCACCGCCGGCTGGCCATGGAGATCGCCGAATCTGGCGCGATCATCAGCGACTATCCGCCGGGCACGCCGCCGGAGAGCGCCAATTTCCCGCCGCGCAATCGCATTATCTCGGGACTCTCCCTGGCGACGGTTGTTGTGGAGGCCGGCGAAACGAGCGGCGCGCTGATCACCGCCAATTTTGCTCTTGAACAGGGCCGCGAGGTGCTGGCTGTACCGGGATTGATCACCGCGCCGAGCAGCAAGGGCACTAACCGGTTGATCCACAGCGGCGCGCGCCCGTTGCTTTCCCCCGAGGACGTGCTTGAGGCGATCAATATCCGCGTGGTCAACACCCAGCGCATGGCGCGGCGGTTGCTGCCAGTTGATGAACTTGAAACGCGGTTGTTGGATATCATGGGCGAGGGCAGCATGGCTGCGGACGAATTGTCCTTCCTCTCTGGCTTGCCGATTGAGAAGGTTTCGGCTACACTGGCGATGATGGAGTTGAAAGGGCTGATCCGTAACGCCGGAGGGATGAGTTACATCTCCCTGCGCGATGAAAATTCGGAATATCGGATTTGAACTCATGAAAAGCTATTACGCTGTAATCATGGCTGGCGGCGGCGGGACGCGTTTATGGCCGTTATCGCGCCTTTCGCGTCCTAAACAAATGCTTAGGCTGGGAACTGAGCGGACACTGTTCCAGATTGCAATCGACCGGCTGCAGGGTCTGTTTTCCCCCGAGCGAATCCTGGTGGTCACCGTAGCCGAACAGGCCGCCGAGCTCCAGCGCCAGTCGCCGGAGATCCCCGCAGAGAATTTCCTGCTCGAGCCGCTACCGCGCGGAACGGCATCCGTCGTCGGGCTGGCAGCCGCTGTGCTGTCTCAACGCGACTCTGGCGCGGTGATGGCCGTGCTCACCGCCGACCATATCATCCGCGATGTGGAACTGTTCCACAGGCTGCTTCACACCGCCCATCATGTTGCCAAAGAGGGTTACCTGGTCACCCTCGGCGTCCAGCCGACCCATCCTGCCACCGGGTACGGCTATATCCAGCTGGGGCGGCGCCTGGAAGATGTCCACGGGCAGCCGGTGTTTACGGTTGAGCGCTTCAAAGAAAAGCCGGATTTGGAGACGGCCGAGGCGATGCTCGCCGGCGGCGATCATGTCTGGAATTCGGGCATGTTCATCTGGCAAGTCAGCCGTATCCGCGAGGAATTGCGGGGATTGATGCCCGAGCTGGCGTGCGCCCTTAGCAGGATAGAGCAAAGCTGGAACACGCCGGAGCGGGACACGGTCGTCCAATCGTTGTGGCCGACGATCAAACCGGAGACGATAGATTATGGTATCATGGAGCGCGCTGAGCGGGTGGCTGTCCTGCCGGCTGCTGAGCTGGGCTGGAATGACATTGGCAGTTGGGACGCGCTTTTTGAGGTCTTGCCAGCTGATGAAAATGGCAATATCATCCTCACTTCTGAATCCCTTACTTTAGACGCCAGCCAGTCGCTCATCCTTAGTGAAAACAGCGATCGTATGATCGCAGTGATCGGCGTACAGGATTTGGTCATCATCGACAGCGGCGACGTGTTAATGGTATGCCGCCGGGAAGAGGCGCAAAAAGTACGCGATGCTGTCCAACTTCTGAAAAAATCCGGCCGCAGCCGTTTTATCTGAGCAAGGTGTACATGGAAGCTTACTGTTTCAAATGTAAAACAAAACGAGAAATGATGGACGCGACTCCCGCCTACAATGCTGCTGGCTCACCGGTCACCTACGGCACCTGCCCGGTCTGCGGCACGAAAATGGTGCGCACAGGCCGCACCGAGGCACACGCTGGATTGACACCGCCCGAAAACAGGGGGCGCAAGGCGCGCAGCGGTAAGCTGGTGATCGTTGAATCGCCGGCAAAAGCGCGCACGGTGGGGCGGTTCCTCGGCAAGGGCTACACGGTCAAAGCATCGGTCGGGCATGTACGCGACCTCCTTCGCTCGGAACTGTCAGTAGATGTCAACAATAATTTTCTACCAAAGTACCGCGTACCGAATGAGAAAAGGCCGGTGGTCAAGGAATTGAAGGAGCTGGTCAAGAAAGCCGAAGAGGTCTATCTTGCAACCGACCCCGACCGCGAGGGCGAAGCCATTGCCTGGCACCTGCTCGAGGCAGCACAGATCGACCCCAAACACTCTCGCCGGGTCGTTTTCCATGAGATCACCCAGACTGCCATTGAAGAGGCCTTCTCGCACCCGCGCGTGATCAACATGGACCTGGTCAACGCCCAGCAGGGGCGGCGCGTGCTCGACCGGCTGGTCGGCTACAGCCTGAGCCCGCTTCTGTGGGAAAAGGTGCGCAGCCGTCTGTCCGCCGGACGGGTGCAATCGGTGGCGCTGCGCCTGATTGTCGAGCGCGAGCGCGAGATTGAGGCCTTTATCCCGGAGGAATACTGGACGATCCAGGCCGAGCTGCGCCCGGAATCGCTCAAGCAGACCTATGTCGCCAGACTGTCAAAAATCGATGATAAAGACCCCGAGCTGCAGGATAAAGCAACGGTTGACGGTTATCTTGACGAACTGGAACGGGCCGAGTACCGCATCAGCAAGATCAAACGCGGCGAGCGGCGGCGCAAGCCCTCGGCGCCGTTCATTACCTCCACGCTGCAGCAGGAAGCCTCGCGCCGGATTGGTTACACCGCCCGGCGGACGATGTCGATCGCTCAGCAGTTGTACGAAGGTCTGGATGTCGGCGAGGGAGGCGCGACTGGCCTGATCACCTACATGCGCACTGATTCGATCAACATCGCTGAAGCGGCTGTCCAGGAAGTGCGCACCTTCATCCAAAATACTTACGGAGCAGACTTTCTGCCTGCGTCCCAGCCTCAGTACAAAACTCGCGCGGTCGGCGCCCAGGAAGCCCATGAAGCGATTCGCCCAACCTCAGTACTGCGCACTCCTGAAAAAATCAAGTCCTACCTGAGCCCCGAACAGTTCAAGTTGTACCAGCTGGTCTGGCAGCGCTTCGTCGCCTCTCAGATGGAGGCGGCGGTTTTCGACACAGTTTCCGTGGATATCGAGGCAGGCGGCGGCAGTCACAAATACCTCTTCCGCGCTTCCGGCTCGACTTTGAAGTTCCCCGGCTATCTGATCGTCTATGAAGAAGCCAGGGATGAAGACCAGAAAGGCGAGGAGGAAGAGAACGTACGCATCCCGCCCGGGTTGGAGGAAGGCCAGCGCCAGGAGTTAATCCGCCTGATTCCGGAGCAGCACTTCACCCAGCCGCCGCCGCGCTACAGCGAGGCGACGCTGGTTCAGGCGTTGGAAGAATACGGCATTGGGCGCCCTTCGACCTATGCACCGATTCTCTCGACGATCGTCGAGCGCGGCTATGTGACCCGTGACAATAAGCGCCTCACCCCGACTGAAACGGGCATTCTGGTTAATGACCTGATCGTTAAGCATTTCAGCGACATCGTTGATCTGCATTTCACCGCGAAAATGGAAGCAAAGCTCGATAACGTCGCCGCAGGCGAGAGCGAATGGACCACTGTAGTGCGCGATTTCTACGAAACCTTCGAGCCGCAATTGAAACACGCTCAAGAAGCCATCCCGGTCACCAAAGCGGAGCTTGAAAAGATCGGGCGCGCCTGTCCGGAATGCGGCGGCGACCTGGTTATCCGCTGGGGGCGCTACGGTAAATTCGTCAGTTGCAACAACTTCCCAGCCTGCCGGCATACTGAAGCCTTCCTACAGAAAATCGGGGTGCACTGCCCTGAGGACGGGGGCGAAATCGTCGAGCGTAAGACGCGCAAGAACCGCATTTTTTACGGCTGCGCAAACTACCCGACCTGCCAGTTCACCTCATGGAAAAAGCCAATCAGTAAACCCTGCCCTTCCTGCGGAGGACTGTTGGTCATTGCCAATAAGCGTGAAGCACAATGTACCAAATGTGAGGAAACTTTCCTTCTCGAGCAAGTAATGGAAAGCGCCACTGAGGCGGCATAAACCTTGCACCCAACGCGGCACGACTATACGCCAAAAAGTTGTTGCCTTTTTCAAAAATCTGTTCTACAATGGTTTAATTAAGGAAACAAATCTGGCGGGCTAGTGATCACAGAGTAGGAGCGTAGTATGGATAAAATCCGTGAGCAAATCCGCAATCCGTTGGCGACGGCGGTCGTCGGATTCATTGTCGGCCTGATTATCGGGCTGCCGATCCTCGGCTGGGGTTTATGGCCCGTCCAGTGGAAAGATGCTGAGCCGAAATTCCTGCGTGAAGACCTGAAGCGCGATTACCTTTGCATGGTGATCGACTCGTACGCCCGCAGGGGCGACGTGGCTGAGGCCGCAGCCAGGTTTGAGCTGCTCGGCGATGACGCTCAGGTTGTTCTGGAGGGAATCCTTCCGGGCACCTGTAACCTGAACGAAAATGACATCAACACCTTCCGGGCCGCAGTAATGGGACCCGTGGTGCCGAAGCCGATCACTGAGGTCACGCCAGGTCAGGAACCGACTGAAAAACCAAAATCACGCGTCGGTCTGGTGATCGGTTTATGCCTGGTGACGCTTCTTGTCGGCGCTGCGGCGGTTTACCTGCTGGTAATCCGCCGGCGTGGGATCCGCATTGCGCCGCCGTCCTCCGTCGCAGAGGAACATGCCGGTCAGGCTGAGCGCACGGATTTTACCAGTGAAGGACACGAGCCGCCCATCGCTCAATTTATGACCACGTACATGCTCGGTGATGATCTTTACGACGATTCCTTCAGCATCGATTCGCCGAGCGGCGAGTTCCTCGGTGAGTGCGGGGTGGGCATCTCCGAAACGATCGGGGTCGGCGATCCGAAGAAGGTCACCGCTGTTGAAGTCTGGCTGTTCGATAAAAATGATATTCAGACGGTCACCAAGGTACTGATGAGTCCGCATGCGTTCAATGATGCGACCATCCGCCAGCGATTGGAATCGAAGGGCGAGCCGATCGAAATCGCGGGAGAGAAGCGAATCGTCCTGGAAACCGCCACGTTGCAGTTGGAAGCGCGGGTGGTTGATCTCAGCCTTGGCGGCGGGGCGCTGCCAGAAAACAGCTTCCTCGAACGGCTGACCCTCGAACTGGCGGTCTGGCCCAAGCAGATAGGTTAAAGTACACATGTATAACAAAACCGGCAGCGATCGAATCCGCTGCCGGTTGTTGTTTATGGTGAATTTATTCGATTTTGATGATTTTCACGCGAATCGAGCCGCCTGGGGTGTCAGCGATGACCTCGTCGCCGATGCGGTGCCCGAGCAGGGCTTTGCCGATTGGTGATTCGTGTGAAATCTTGCCGTTACTCGGGTCGGCTTCCCTCGGCCCGACCAGGTGGTATTTTTCCGGCGGGGAGTTGCCTTCCTGAATGGTAATATGGTCGCCGATGCTGATTACATCCAGATTTTTCTCGACATTGTCGATGATGACGACGTTGGACAGCAGTCGTTCCAGATCCTGAATACGCCCCTCAAGAAAACCTTGTTCTTCCTTGGCTGCGGTGTAATCCGCATTTTCGCTTAGGTCGCCGTGTTCGATGGCTGCGCGTAGACGCTCAGCCAGTTGTTCGCGAGCAGGCCCTCTCAGATCATCCAACTCAGCTTGTAGACGTTTTAGCCCTTCGAGGGTCAGGTAGGATGGTTCCGACATAATCGCTCCGATAAAGTTAATAGCGGTTTCTATGATAACTTATTTTTCAGTTATCTGGAAGGCGTCAAGGGAGCGTTGTCGGATCGAAAAGCTTCTGATATTCTTCGATGGCGTAGCGGTCGGTCATTCCGGCGGTGTAATCGCACACAGTGCGCTCCAGCCCGTATTTTTCGATGTTGTTATATACGTGCCCGGGAAGGGTGGTTGGCTCTTTACAGTAAGCCTGGAACAATTCGCTGATCAGGCGCTCGGCTTTAACCGCCATTCGTACCACACGATTATTGCGGTACATGTTGTTGTAGAGAAAATCCTTCAATTGCCGATTGCGGCTGATCATATCCTCACTGAAGGTGATCACATTAAATGGCAGCCGCTGGACATCCTCTACCGAGCGGACGTCATTCTCTCGCAGGCGTCTCTGGCTGGCATCGAGGATGTCGGTCACTTCCTTACCAATCAGGCGGCGGATGATGCGGTGGCGGGTCAGGTCAATCAGCTCGCCGCTCTTCCAGCCGATGCTCTCGCGCATGATCTGCCACAATTCGATCTCTTCCAGCATGGGCACGGTGATGATACCCGAGCGCAGACCATCATCCAGGTCGTGGGCGGTGTACGCCAGTTCGTCGGCGACATTCGCAATTTGCGCCTCAAGATGCCCGCGCAGGTCTGGATTGAAATCGCGGGCGTCGGCGCGGTCGTATTCCGTTTCGTGCTTGACGATTCCCTCGAGCACCTCCCAGGTCAAATTCAAGCCCGGGAACTCCAGATAACGCTGCTCTAACTCGGTGACAATGCGTAGAGATTGCTTGTTGTGCTCGAATCCGCCGTGATCCTTCATAAGCTGCCCCAGAGCGACCTCGCCGGAATGTCCAAAGGGAGCGTGGCCAAGATCGTGGGCGAGGCAGATCGATTCGGTCAGGTCTTCGTTCGCGCCGAGCGCGCGGGCAATCGTCCGCCCGATCTGCGCGACCTCCAGGGTATGGGTCAGGCGGGTGCGGTAATAATCCCCTTCATAATTGATAAAGACCTGAGTCTTATACTCCAAACGGCGGAAGGCGGTGGTGTGCAGGATGCGGTCTCTATCGCGTTGAAAGGCGGTGCGATAATCCGGCTCATCCTCCGGGTGGAACCGCCCACGCGAATACCGGCTGTGGTGACCGTAGGGGGCCAGGAGTTGATCCTCGAGATCTTCCAGCTGGCGGCGCGTGTAAATCATGATTTGCTCCGTTTTCTTATTTAAGTTAATGGTTACAGATCAGAGTTCCCGGATTCTCTCCATGCAATGCCCTTAAAAGGTTTTCAGAATGAAGACCTGTAAAAATCAACGCCTGTATTCTGGGGAACTGCTCTACAAGGGTCAGCATCAGCCTGACTTTCTCGATCATGCCGCCGGTGACATCGATGCCGGACGAACCACCGATCGAGGCGAGGATTTCATCCGCATGGGCCAGGTCGATCTGCGGCAGCAGATGAGTGCAGCGCGGGTAATCGCTGTAGACGCCCTCTTCCAGGCCGCACAGCAGGATTCGGTCGGGTAGGATATCACCGACCAAAGCCTGGAACACATCCTCGGTCGAAAAAACCGTACCCCCCAGGTTATGATCAAAAACAACATCGCCGTTGACCATTGGGATCAGGCCGGCCGCAAGCGCTGATTTGAGCGGTTCGGCGTTGAGATGATGCGTCTTGCCCCCTTTTGCCTGAATGAAAGCCGAAGGAGGAAAGGCAATGACAGGCAGGTTGGCCTTCTGTGCGGCTTTCAAGATGATGTTATTCAAGTCGCGCGCCTGGCGCCAGACATCGACGAATCCGAGCCAGTCTTCCGCGCTGCGCACCCCCGCGCGGGTTCCATGTCGTTTCGCAGGCACATGACCAAATGATCCTGAGCCGTGACCGAGGATGATCTGTATCTCAGGCTGGCTATCTCTCGCGCGGCGAATCTCATCCATCAGCCGCGCGATCACCTCCGGTTTGCTTGTGCGCGGACGGAGCTTGTCGGTGATTAAAGAGCCACCCAGCTTAACAAATTGCAGCACGCTTAATCCACTCCCAGAGGTAACACAGTTGTAGAGCGGGTCCAGACAGCGCCTTTCTCGCGTAATCGCGCGGCGATTCGTTCCTCGTCGCCGGTTCGAACCAGCGCGATCATATTCCCGCCCCCGCCCGCTCCAGACAGCTTGGCGCCCAGCGCACCGGCTTGCAGCCCAACCTCGACCAGCTTGTCCAATTCTTTGCAGGAAACACCGAGAGTTCGCAGCAGATCGTGGTTGGCGGACATCAGCGGGCCGAGTTCGGCGCAGCCCCCATTTTCGAGGATGCCCCGAGCGCGTTCCACGATCTCAGCGATGCGGTCGAACCAGACTTCGTGCTGCTGGGGGGCTGCCTGCCAGCGTTCGCGCAAGGCGCTGACCATTTGCATGGTTGACGAGGGGACGCCCGTATCGGCGATGACCAGGCTGAAAGGTTCCGCCAGGTGAAGAAAATCGATCGCGCGCCCGCGGACGAAGTAGACCGGCCGGGCGTGTGCGACGACGCTGTTGTCGATCCCGGAGGGATTGCCGTGCAGGCGCTGCTCGGCGCGATAAGCGATCTGTGATACCTGCTCGTCGCTGAGCGGGTGACCCACAAACATCGAGGCTGCGCGAGCCAGGGCAGCAGCGACCGCGGCGCTCGAGCCAAGCCCGGCGGAGGTCGGTATGCTGGATGTGATCCGCAGGGTGACAGCCGGCAGCGAGCGTATCCCCAGTGTTTCCAGGACGCCTTGAATCACGATCGCGAAGGTATCATCGTCGGGAAGCCGGTCGAGTGTGGTGTGCAGCTGGATATCTGGCGCATCGATCTGAACCCGTCCGGCAGGTGCCAGTGGATCCGCCAGAGCGGTCACTTTAGCTTTAACTCCGGCAAAGGGCACAGCGATTGCCGGCCGGTAGTACACTACAGCGTGTTCGCCGAAGAGGATGATTTTTCCTGGAGCTGAGGCGGCAATCGCTGGCATACTGATCAGAAGATGTAGAAAATCACCAGGATGGCGAGACCCCAGAGCAAAATGGCGACCTGCAGCGGGCGGTCGGAAAGAAGAATTTCCTCCGGGGCGCCGCCCGATTCCTTAATCTGAATCAGATAAAGATAGCGGAAGATGCCGTACAAAACAAATGGAATAGTCAGCATCATCGAATGATTGGAGGGCAGGTTGGGTGCCGAAAATGTGTAGAGGCTGTAGGCGACTATGGTGGTTCCGGAGACGACCGTTATCAATTGATCGAGGAAGGGGATGCTGTAACCATTCAAAACGCGGCGGTGATCGTTGGCGTTCTCCGCCAGCAAGGTTAGTTCAGCGCGGCGTTTGCCAAAGCCGATATAGAGGGCGCCAAGGGTGGTGACGACATACAGCCAGGGTGAAAACCGTTCTACGACGATCAGCGTCACACCCGCGGCGACGCGCAGGACAAACCCGGCTGCAATGATGAGCACATCCAGGAGCGGAACATGCTTCAGCCAGTTGGAATAGGCCAGGTTGATCAAAAAATATGCCAGTGATATCCAGCCAAAGCCGCTGGAGATGAGAAATGCAGCGGTTAAGGTCAGCACCGCGATGGTCACCGCAGCTGCCGCTGCAACCGGGATGGGCAGTGTGCCTGAGGCGATCGGCCGGTTGCGTTTTTGTGGATGTTTTCTGTCGGCTTCGACGTCGAATATATCGTTCAGGATGTAAACGCTGCTGGAAAGCAGACAGAAGAGGGCAAAGCCAGCCAGCGAGCGCAGAATGGATTGCGAGTTGAGCAGTTGGCGGTCGAATACAACCGCAGCCAGGACGAATACGTTTTTCGTCCATTGCTTGGGGCGCATCGTTTTCAGCAGGGCGCGCAGCATGCAACAATCATAACATATGTTGCGCATATCTTAGTACAATAAACTCATGGCCAAAAAGCGACTGGATATCCTGCTTGCGGAAAAGAGCCTCGCCGAAAGCCGCTCTCAGGCGCAGCGCCTGATCATGGCCGGCCAGGTGCGGGTAAACGGTCAAATGATGATCAAGCCCTCCGACCGGGTCGATGAAAGGGCAGAGCTGACCGTCGAACGAGGCCCGCGGTTTGTTTCGCGCGGGGGAGAAAAACTGGAGGCTGCATTAACCGCCTTCGGATTGACCGATCTGAGCGGCATCACATGCGTGGATGTGGGCGCCTCAACCGGCGGCTTTACCGACTGCCTGCTGCAGCACGACGCTGCGAGCGTCTACGCCGTCGACGTCGGCTACGGAGAGCTGCATTGGAAGCTGCGCAACGATCCGCGCGTGATCGCGATGGAGCGTACCAACGCACGCTTCATTCACGAATTCGACCGGGTCATCCAGTTGGTGACGATCGACTCATCTTTCATCTCCCTGCGCGTTCTGCTGCCGGTCGTGCGCACCTGGTTTGGCGGAAAGCCAGGCACGGTGGTCGCATTGATCAAGCCGCAGTTCGAAGCCGGGCGGGGAATTGTCGCGCGCGGCGCCGGCGTCGTCCGTGACCCTGCGGTTCACCGCGCCGTGCTGCATGATCTCCTGTCCTTCATGCAGGCAGAAGGGTTTGCGATCAAGGGCTTGATCCGTTCACCGCTGTTCGGCCCCAAGGGAAACGCCGAATTTCTGGTGCACCTGAAAATCCCAGCCGAAAGCCGGACCGGGGGTTGGGAAAACCTGGTCAACACGCTTTTCCCGGCTGATTCAGACACCTGAATTGAACTTGTAGGTTTTGCCGCCTGAATTAGCGACGGAGTGTAACTCTTAAGCAGTGGTCGGAGAGCCCTGATCTTCCTGGATGGCTTCGAGGAAAGCCTCGGAAACTGCCGGATCGAATTGTTTCTCGACCTCTTCTTTGATATTTTCCATGGCTTCCTTCTTCGTAACCGATTGGCGGTAGGGCAGATCGGTCGTCATCACGGTATAGGCCTCAGCAATGCCGATGATCGCTGCGGCTGAAGGGATATCCTTCTTACTGAGCTGGTCTGGATATCCGGTCCCATCCCAGTGCTCCTGGTGATGATAGACCCAGGGCACGATGCGATTGAGGTTACTCAGTTGTTTGACGATTTGCGCCCCATAATATGGGTGCATCTGGATGGTTTTCCATTCCTGGTTGGTGAGCGGCTTCACTTTTGTCAGAATTACTTCGGGGATCGAAATCTTGCCGATGTCATGCAGCAGTGCGGCCAGCTCGAGATATTCCAGATCACCGGCAGACCAGTTTAATTTCCGGCCGGTCATCAGCGCAAGGCGGGCTACCGCTTCAGAGTGCCCTACCATGAAGCGGTCGCGCTGGTCAACAGCGGCTGCCATGACGCGGGTGATCTCGAGCATCGCATTTAGGCTGCCGGTTGCGGCTAGCGCCCCTCCGAGAGAGGTTGTGCCCAATCCACCGCGCTTGCGTTCACCGATGGCGACTTCAAGCTCGACGGTGTTTTCGTAGAAATTCAAGAAATTTTCCACCCGTTCGAGCAGGATTTTCACATCCCCGTATTTCCCGTTCGACCACATGGCCGGAATTTGCTCGTACATGATCGCTGTCGCGCGTGAAACTTCCGCCTGTGGGATGATGCGTTTGCCATAGGAGCCCAGCAGATCATGATAAGCGATCACACGGGCGAATCGCTCACTGACGCGCGCAATTTGCTTCGAGATGGTTGGATATTCGCGGACTACCTCTTCCAGCAGGCGCAACCGGCCAATTATGGTCTCAGTTGAGGATTGACTCCCATCTCGCATGGTGAGGATTTCAGTGATTTGTTCGTTCCACAGGCCTTGAGCTTCCTGAAGACTGAGCACCTCATTGCCGTAGAAAACCGGCTCGTCAGATTTGCAAACGCTTTCAACGTAAGATAATGCTTTTTTTACTGATAGGTAAGCCGATTCGATCAAGGCTTCTTTTTCCTGCCGACGCAATTCCTCCTGATATTTCTGCTCGCGGACCACCTGCATCCGGTTGTAGAATTCAAGCCCGCGCGGCGCTTTTGCCAGCAGGCTGCTCAGCCGGTCCTGTTCGGCGGAAAGAGCGTCCCAGGCATCGAGCATGTCTCTTAAGCCTTGATTGGTAAAGGTGAATAAGGGGCGTTTTCGACTCGCCTCCTCGAGTATGGGAAGCTGGCGGACGATCTGGTTGTATACCTCCCAGATTTCCTCCTCGATTTGTGGGGCTTTGTAGGATAAGTTCGCCAGGGTCAGCCGGTACAGTGAAAACAGTTTCTCGACATCCCCCATGCGGCTACGGATTTTTGCGGGATAATCGCGGATGGCCTGTTGCATGGACGACCAATCGTTAACGGATTGAACGATCGGTGAGATGGTTCTCTGCAACCAGTTCTGAGATTTAGCAGGAATTTCATCAGAACCATCCTGTGCTCTTAAGGGCTGTGTGTTCTCATTCGGGGCGGATGGGAGCTGAGAATCAAGAGCTTCACCTTCAATCTGCTCCTCAACAATTTCCTCGACACCGTGTTCTATTATCTCTGAAGGATCTGGAGATTGATCAGACACATGACGCTCCCATGCGTTCCGTTGAATGTCAGAACGGAATTTGCTTCAGCCGGGCAGTCTCGTAAAACCTCCCCGGCATTGAGATCCATCCTTGATTTCCTAAGTATAGCAAATCATTGCAAGGAGAATGCCAGAGTAACAGCCGGTTGGGCAGGCAAATTTCGATCTTCATGTAATAAATTAATATTGAACAGTTCTTATTATATCAATCTCGAATCCCTTTAGTCTAATAAATTCATATGAACCTTGTAGTTTACACAGCCGACGGTTATTGTATAATATTTGGAGTTTTGGTTGATATCATCTGAATCATCTATCCATATCACGCCGTAGTCTGGGGAGGTATCAATGTTTGGCGATCACAAATTAATGTCCGTGCTCCTGGTTGAAAATATCCCACAGCTTTACAAGCATCTCCAAAAGACTATCGGTCTGATCGAGGACATCGAGCTGGTTAATACATCGACGACAGCCCAGGAAGGGCTTGAATCCATCCGCCTGTTGAAACCTGAAGTTGCGTTGGTCGAATACAACCTTCCGGACATGAACGGGATCGAGCTGACCGAGATTTTGCGCAGGGAAATTCCGGGCACACAGGTTGTGCTGATCTCTCAGGAAAATTATACAGACCTGGTTCTACAGGCTGTTCGTTCCGGGGCGTGCGATTTCATCACCCATGACGTTTCGGTCAAAGAGATGACCGACGTCCTCAAGCGGGCGGCGGCGTTATCGGCGCAAGACCGTCAGAGGACGAATTTGCCGACAACGCCGATCGCGATCGAGCCGCTGACTGCATCCGGTAAGGGGATCGGCAAGGTCATTTCAGTCTACGGGGCTAAAGGCGGGGTGGGTACCACTACAATCGCCGCTAACCTCGCGCTGGGTTTAATGGGCAATAACAACGAAAACCGCGTTGTGCTGGTAGACGGCAGTGTTCAATTCGGCGATGTGCATTTGATGTTCAACGAACTGGGGCAAACTTCGGTGATGGATTTGATCCCGCGAGTTTTCGACCTGGATACCCAGCTGGTCGAGAGCGTGATGCTGTTCAACCGTCCAACCAGTTTGTACATAATGTCTTCTCCGCCGCGCCCTGAGTTTGCCGAAAAGATCAACGGCGAAAATTTTGCCCGCATTCTGGAATTCCTGCGCCGGCATTACGATTATGTGGTGATCAACACCAGTTCATATATTTCTGATCCTGTCCTGGCGTCATTAGATGCTTCTGAACTGGTCGTGATGATCACCACTCAGCAGATTAATTCCATACGCAACACCCGCCTGTTTCTCGATCTCTGGGAAGGGTTGGGCATGGATAAAAGCCGCCTGCTGCTAACCATCAATCGGTTTGATCCGGATAATCCGATCACCTCCGACCGGATGAAAGACCGCCTGCGCCATCCAGTCGCGGCGCTGCTGCCGGAAGATCTCACCGCAGCGCAGCGTGCGGATGCGCTTGGCAAGCCCGTGCTGCAATCCGGGCGGGATTCAGAGCTCGCCGCGGCGCTCACTCAATTGTGCGACCTGATCCGCAAGAAGCTGACTGAGCTCGAGGAAGAAGAAATCCCGCGAATGCGGCTGTATTCAGTGGCATAATCCCGGAGCAGGCTATTCTGTATTAATGCCAGCTCCGAGGGATTTGGCCTTTGTCCCATGGAGGTTAATTTGGGGTATACTAACGGCGACATGGGAACTGAGCACATCCGCAATTTTTGCATTATCGCTCATATCGATCACGGGAAATCTACATTAGCCGATCGAATGCTTCAGATTACCGGCACCATCCCGGACCGTGAAATGATGGATCAGGTGCTGGACAGCATGGATTTGGAACGCGAGAAGGGGGTGACGATCAAAGCCTCAGCTGTGCGAATGAGCTACAAGGCGGCTGATGGTGGAGAGTACGAGCTGAACCTGATCGACACGCCAGGGCATGTGGATTTTGGGTATGAGGTCAGCCGGGCGCTGCTGGCCTGTGAGGGGGCGCTGCTGGTTGTTGACGCCACACAAGGGATCGAAGCGCAGACACTAGCGAACCTGTACGTGGCGCTTGAGGCGGACCTGGTCATCATCCCGGTGATAAACAAGATCGACCTGCCGTCTGCGCGGACGGAAGAAGTGGCCCGGGATATCCACAGCCTGCTCGGCATCGACCCAGCCTCAGTGCTGCTGATCTCCGCCAAGGAGGGCCGCAACGTCGGCCAGGTGCTCGAGGCGGTCGTATCCCAGGTGCCGGCGCCAAAGGGCAACCCGGACGGTGCGCTGCAGGCATTGATTTTCGATTCGCACTATGACTCATACAAGGGTGTGGTGGCTTATGTGCGGGTGGTGGCAGGGAAAATCCTCGGCAGTGATGTGCTGCACCTGATGTCGACCGGCGCCGACGTGCGCCCGGTGGAAATCGGTATCTTCGCGCCGGATATGCGCCCGGTGAAGGTACTCTACGCCGGGGATGTTGGTTATATCGCCACTGGTTTGAAAACCGTTTCTGAATGCCGAGTGGGCGACACGGTCACGTCAGCTGCTCAACCAGCCAGCCAGCCCTTGCCGGGATTCCGCCATCCAAAGCCAATGGTTTTTGCGGGCATCTACCCGGTCGATGGGGATGATTATCCGGACCTCAAGGAGGCCCTGGAAAAATTACAGCTCAACGACGCCTCACTGATTTATCAGCCGGAAAAATCGCAGGCGCTGAACTTCGGCTTTCGCTGCGGATTCCTCGGGCTTTTCCACATGGAGATCATCCAGGAGCGCCTGGAGCGCGAATACGACCTGGATATCGTTGTCACCGCGCCATCAGTGGAATACGAAGTTATTCTTAATAGCGGCGAAACCATTTCGATCGACTCACCGGCGCTGCTGCCGGATGAGGAATTGATTGCGGAAATCCACGAGCCGTGGATGATTCTGCAAATCATCACTCCGACCGAGTATTACGGCACGATCATGGAGCTGGTGCGCAAACGGAGGGGCGCCTTCAAGGATCAGGATTACCCGGCGCCCAACCGGGTCCAGTTGAATTTTGAAATCCCGCTTTCAGAGATCATCGTCGATTTCTTCGATGAGCTCAAGTCGCGCACGCGCGGATACGCTTCTATGGATTATCACTTCGCTGAATACCGCCCTGGCAACCTGACCAAACTGGAAGTGCTGGTGGGCGGCGAGCCGGTCGACGCGCTGGCATCGATCGTGCATCGTGAGGATGCGTATCACAAGGGTCAGGGGCTGGTCAGCAGGCTTAAGAAACTCATCCCGCGCCAGCTGTTCGACGTGGCAATCCAGGCGTCAGCTGCTGGGAGGATCATCTCGCGGGCAAATGTCAAGGCGCTGCGTAAGGATGTCCTGGCAAAGTGTTACGGCGGCGACATCACCCGCAAGAAAAAACTGCTCGAAAAGCAGAAAAAGGGCAAGAAACGCATGAAGATGGTTGGCAGCGTGGAAATCCCTCAGGAGGCTTTTATGGCCATCCTGCGCCTGGAGGAAGATTGAGACCAGCCGGATTTCTGTCCTGGAAGTCTCTCCGCCGTTGGCTGCCAGGAGCGCTGATCAGCCTGATTGCCCTGTATGTGGTTTTCAAGCTGGCGAAATGGCAGGATCTTGGCGAGGCGCTGGGTAAAATTCGCCCGATCTATGTGTTTGCGGTGGTTGGCTTTACGCTGCTCTTTCTGCTGGTACGCGCTTTAGCCTGGCGGGTGTTCCTGGGCGGTAAACCAACCCTTGCTCAAACCTTCTGGGTGTATAACGAAGGTTACCTTATAAACAATATTCTGCCCTTTCGCGCTGGCGAGATCGGCAGGGGGGTGCTGCTCGGCCAGTTGACCGGCCTTGGCACCATGCGGGTATTGTCGAGCATCGTCATCGAGCGCGCATTCGATATGGCCATCGCGGCCGGTTTGCTGTTGGCCACTCTGCCGCTCGCCCTCGAGATGGACTGGGCGCGTCCGGTGGCGGTAGTCACCCTGGTGGTCGTCCTGAGCGGATTGATCGTCCTGTTTTTTGTCTCCCGCAACACCGATTGGGTGAGCAGCAAGGTCGAGCAGATCGGCTCGCGTTGGAAATTCGCCGAGCGAGTGATCGTCCCGCAAATCCTCAATCTGATTAAAGGACTCTCAATCCTGAACAATCCGCGCCAGTTTCTGTTCGGACTGGGATTGATCCTGTTAGCCTGGCTTGTGGCGGTAACTGAATATTACGTGGTCTTGCTCGCGATCGAACCAAACGCTGCTTATTGGTGGGGGATCTTCACCGATGCGGTTTTAGCGCTCGGTATCGCCATTCCCTCGGCACCGGCAGCGCTGGGGACGTTCGAGGCGGCGATCGTCGGCGCGCTGAAGATCCTCGGCGTGGATGAAACACACGGATTGGCATTTGCGATCACCATGCATTTCGTCCACTTCGTCATCACGGGTATCTTCGGGCTGATTGGCTTGCTGCGCCAGGGGCGACCGCTTGGCGAGCTACTCGCTGATATGCAGATTCGAACACAGGAGAAAATGGAACAACCGTAGTGAGGAGTAAGATTATGGGCAATAACATACTGGTCACCGGCGGGGCAGGTTTCATCGGATCGAATTATGTTGACCGTCTGCTAAGGCGTGGCGAACAGGTAATCATCTTCGATAATCTTTCACGTCCGGGGGCGACGCGCAACCTGGAATGGCTCGAGGAAAACCATGGCAAAGGCGCCTACCAGCTGGTCATTGCTGATGTGCGCAATCAGCAAGCAGTCTTTAACACCGTCAGAGAAGCGGACGTGGTCGTCCATCTGGCCGCCCAAGTGGCGGTGACGACTTCAGTGAACGACCCACGCACGGATTTCGAGATCAACGCGCTGGGTACCTTCAACGTGCTCGAAGCGGCGCGGCTTTCCCGGCGGAATCCGCTGGTGCTGTATGCCTCGACCAACAAGGTCTACGGCGGGATGGAAGAGGTGCGCATCGGCGAGCGGGAAGGGCGCTACGTCTACGAGGATTATCCCTTTGGCGTGCCGGAAACCCAGCCGCTCGATTTTCACTCCCCTTACGGCTGCTCGAAGGGCTGCGGCGACCAGTACGTGCGCGATTATTCGCGGATCTACGGCTTGCAGACGGTTGTTTTCCGCCAGAGCTGCATCTACGGCTTACGCCAGTTCGGCGTCGAGGATCAGGGCTGGGCGGCCTGGTTCGTCATCGCCGCGGTCAAGGGCCTGCCGATTACCATCTACGGCGACGGTAAGCAGGTCCGCGACATTCTCTTCGTCGACGACCTGCTCGACTGCTATGATCTGGCAATCGCAAAGGGCGATATTTCTGCCGGGAAAGTCTACAATGTCGGCGGCGGTGCGGACAAGACCATCTCTATCTGGGAGGAGTTCGGTCTGCTGCTCGAAAAACTGGTTGGCAGACCCATCCCAACTGCGCGCGGAGACTGGCGACCGGGCGACCAGCGTGTGTATATCTCTGACATCCGCAAAGCCGAGCAGGAACTGGGCTGGAGACCGAAGATCGGGGTGGAGGAGGGCATTCGCCGGTTGGTCGAGTGGGTGCAGGCAAACAGTGTGTTGTTTCAGGCGGATTGATGCGGATATTGATTGTTCTGACCTATTACCGCCCGCACACTTCCGGGTTGACCATTTACGCGGAGCGGCTGGCAAAGGCGCTTGTCCGGCGCGGACATGCGGTAACGGTGATGACCTCGCAGTACGATCCTTCATTGCCGCGGGAGGAGACAGTCGAGGGCGTGCGCATCGTCCGCGTGCCGGTGTTGTTCCGCATCAGTAAGGGTGTGGTCATGCCCTCCTTTGGCTCCACTGCCAACCGGCTGGTGCTGACACATGACGTCGTTCAGTTGCATCTGCCGCAGTTTGACGCAGCTGGGGTGGCGCTGCGCGGACGTCTTCTGCGCAAACCAACGGTGATCACATATCACTGCGACCTGTTAATGCCGCCGGGAGCGCTCAGTTGGGCGGCGAACCAGGCTGTGCTGCTGATGAACAACCTGGCGGCCCTGTTCACCCACCGCATTGTCACCTATACCCAGGATTACGCCGAGAATTCAGCCTACCTGCGCCGCTACATGCACAAACTGCGCGTCATTCCGCCGCCAGTGGAATTGCCCGTTGTGACTCCCGAATCGGTAGTTGAATTCAAGCAGCGCACCAATCCGGGCGGCTGCGCGCCAGTGATCGGCATGGCGGCCCGCTTCGCCACCGAAAAGGGCGTGGAAGTGCTGCTGGACGCCCTGCCGCGGGTGCTTGAAGAATTCCCGCGGGCTCAGGTGCAGTTCGCCGGCGCCTATCAGAACATCATGGGCGAGCAGGAGTATTTCGCCCGGCTGTACCCGCGTATCCAAAAGCACCAGGCAAACGGCAACTGGACCTTCCTCGGCAACCTTGATCCGCAGGAGATGGCCCGCTTCTATCCCAACCTCGACGTTCTGGTGCTGCCCTCGCTGAATTCGACCGAGGCGTTTGGATTGGTGCAGATCGAGGCGATGATCAACGGCACCCCGTCGATCGCCTCCAACCTGCCCGGCGTGCGTCAGCCAGTCATAAGGCACGAGATGGGCAAAGTAGTGCCGATTGGCGATGCAGCCGGTCTGGCAGAGGCGCTGCTCGAGGTGCTGGCGAATAAACAAGTCTATTTGCGCGACGCGGAGCCAATCCGCAGGCGTTACCTGCCCGACAGCATTGCGGTTGAATATGAGAATCTGTTCGCCGAGATGCTGCGCGAACTGAAACGATAATCCCGGATCTGAGGTGGAACGTTTGCATAGAGACCAGCCAGCCTCCAAAGATTACCTCGGGTTGCAGTTGCGTGATATGCCGTACTTCCGCGGGCTGTTGCGCGCGGAAGAGGCGCGATTCTATGAAGACATTCCCCTGCCGGCGCCGGGTCTGGACCTGGGCTGCGGGGACGGTCATTTCGCCAGTGTTGCTTTCGAGCGCCAACTGGAGGTCGGCATAGATCCATGGAGCGGGCCGGTGCGGGAAGCTGCCCGACGAGGCAGCTATAAACTAACCGTTCAGGGCTCAGGCGCGCGTCTGCCGTTTCCGGACGGGTATTTCGCCAGCGCGGTGAGCAATTCGGTGCTCGAGCACATCCCGGAACTGGATGCCGTTCTGGTTGAGATGGCGCGCGTGTTGAAGTCGGGCGCGTCGTTTGTTTTCTGTGTTCCCAATCATAATTTTTTACCTCAGTTATCCATCGGTCGGTTTTTCGACCGGATAGGCTGGCAGAGCGCTGCGCGGGCTTACCGGCGTTTTTTCAACCGCATTTCCCGCCATCACCATTGCGACGATCCGCAGACCTGGAAAACGCGCCTGGCGCAGGCTGGATTCGAGGTCGTGCGCTGCTGGCATTATTTCTCGCCCAAGGCCCTGGCAGTTTTGGAATGGGGTCATTATTTCGGGCTGCCGTCTCTGGTCAGCCGCAAGCTTTTCGGACGTTGGATTCTGGCACGCCGCGGCTGGAACATAGCCCTGCCCCGCGCTATCACTGAGCCGTATTACCGTGAGAACGCTGAGCAGCCACAAGGTGCCTATTCGTTCTACATAACCCGCCGAAAGCAATGATCATATTCACTGTACCGCTGCGAAGGAGACCGGCTTGCTGCTTGCCAGTCCTATCAGCATGAAGTAACATTAGAGTTTACTAAGCTGAAATCCTGACCGGAGACCACCTCCAATCACGCCGCTGATTTGCCCGCCATGAACGAGCCGTCTGTCCTCGATTATGTCAAAGCCCTCCTGACTCCCTGGAAAGGGAAACCTCCGCAGATTCCTCCGCTTGAAGGCGCCGGGCCGGTTGAATCCGCGCCCCTGGCGACCGAACAGCCGGCAGCAGAGGTTGAACTGGAAGCTCATCCGGTTGAAACCGTTGAGCGCGTCAGACAGGCGCTACCCTGGCGCGCCATGGGGGGCTTGCTGGCGGCGTTGGTTGCCCAGGTTTTTCTGACCGCAAATAAGGCAAACGCGAGATTCGCGATCATCCTTTACCTGATTGCATTAATTCTGTTCGTATTGGCGCTCCTTGAGCGTGAATGGGTGTTCGGCGAACTGGTGGAAGAGGGGGAGAAAGCGCCGATGGAAATGACCATCCGCCGCAACCTCTTCCTGGTGGCGGTTCCGCTGATCCTGCTGGCGTTTATGGCGTTTGGCGACCGGGAGACTGGAAGCAACCGCTTTACCAGTCTCAACCTGGCCTTGTGGCTGGCAGGCGCAGCCCTGCTTGTGGCCGCGGTCTTTCAGCCTGACCGACCGCGGACAGGGCTGTTTACGCGCGTGATTGGCTTCCTGCGAAAACCTGACTGGCATTTACGCATCTCGCGTTCCTCGTTGCTGCTGTTGGCGTCGGTTGCGCTGGTGGTCTTTTTCCGTTTCTTCCGGCTCGACCAGGTTCCGCACGAGATGTTCAGCGACCAGGCGGAAAAGTTGTACGATGTGATGGAAGTCCTGATGGGGAAAACGCCGGTCTTCTTCGAGCGCAACACCGGGAGAGAAGCGTTTCAGTTTTATCTGACCGCGCTGATCGCAATCCTGTTCAACACGAAAATATCCTTTATCAGCCTTAAAATCGGCACGGCTCTGGCCGGACTGCTGACACTGCCATATATTTACCTCCTCGGCAAGCAGGTGGGCGGGAAGACGGTCGGGCTGCTGGCCTTTGTTCTGGCGGGGATCGCCTATTGGCCGAATGTCATTTCGCGAGTTGGGCTGCGCTTCCCGTTTTATCCGCTGTTCGCGGCGCCGGCGCTTTATTATCTGATTCGTGGTCTGCGCTACCGCCGCCGTAATGATTTCATCTGGTCGGGCGTCGCGCTTGGCATCGGGCTGCACGGCTACAGCCCCATCCGCTGGCTGCCTGTCGTGCTGGTGATCGTCATCGGCATCTATCTACTTCACCGCCATTCACGCGGCAACCGCGCCCAGGCGCTGTGGGGGCTGGTCGCGCTGGCCGGCGTCGCCATGGTGTTCTTTCTGCCGCTGCTGCGCTTCGCGGTCGAGAATCCCGACATGTTCGCCTTTCGCATGCTGACCCGCATCGGGACGATCGAGCGTCCGTATCCTGGCACTGTCGGGTTGATTTTCCTGAACAACCTGTGGAAATCGCTGGTCATGTTCTTCTACAACAACGGCAACGTATGGGTCAACTCGGTCATGGGCAGGCCGGCGCTGGATACAGTCAGCGCGGTGCTGTATTTTACGGGCAGTATACTGCTGTTTGTTCGCTACCTGCGGCGGCGTCATTGGCTGGACCTGACCATACTGCTGCTGGTGCCGTTGTTGATGATGACCTCCATCCTGTCGCTGGCATTTCCGGATGAGAATCCTTCGTTGAACCGCAGCGGGGCGGCGATCATCCCGGTGTTCATCATTGCGGCGTACGGGCTGGATGCGATTCTGCGTACCTTGCGCAGCAGAGCAGCGGCTGGCGCAGGCAGGTTTGCCGCCGGACTGCTGGTCATCCTCCTTCTGGGGATCAGTGTAATCAGCAATTACCGGCTTATATTCAGCCAATACAATCAGCAGTACAGGCTCAATGTATGGAACACCTCTCAAATCGGGCAGGTGATTCACGACTTTTCAGGCGCGCAGGGCACTTTAGACACCGCTTATGTAATCCCTTATCCACATTGGGTCGACACTCGCCTGGTGGGCATCAACGCGGGAAATCCCGGCAAGGATTATGCGCTCTGGGCAGACCAGATCGAAACCACCCTGCCTGAAACGCGCGCCCAGTTGTTTATCTACAATCCCTCCGACGCCGAGACAGCCAATAAGCTGGAGCGGCTGTATCCGTCCGGCTCGTTATACCGCTACAGCTCGGGACTGGAGGGCAAGGATTTTATGCTTTACTTCGTCCCCCCGGCCCAGCCTTGAGCGATTTCGAAGGCCGGCCTGACAGGCATCCATGACTCTGACAGAAGCATCCGAGGATCCATCCAAATCAAAATTACGGCTGACGAGCTGGCTGTGGACAGGTTTACTGATTCTTGTCCTGGCAGGAGCAGCTTCTTTCCGATTTACCGGGTTGTTCTGGGGCGAGTACCAGTACCTGCATCCTGACGAGCGCTTTCTGGTGATGGTCACCGCAGCGCTCAGGCCGGTCGAAAGCATCGGGCAATATTTCAACACCGCTGAATCCGGGCTGAATCCGCACAACGTCGGACACGGATTCTACGTCTATGGCACCTTCCCGGTGATCGCTACCCGTTATCTGGCGCAGCTGATCTTCGGCATGGCCGGTTGGGAGCAGAGCCAGGACGTCGGCAGGGTGTTTTCGACGGTGGTCGACCTGTTCACTGTGCTGCTGGTCTATCTGATTGGAAAACGGATCTTCAATCAGAAAGTTGGAGTGCTCGGCGCGGCGTTTTCGGCGCTGGCGGTGATGCAGATTCAACAGGCGCACTTCTATACAGTCGATTCATTCGCTGCATCCTTCAGCACTTTGGCGCTCTACTTTGCGGTGATCCTAGCGACGCTGCCAGCCAGCGCGAACGGAATCCCTGGCGCTGAAAAGCCGGGCAAACATTGGCTCAAATCTGAAACGCTGGCCGCCAGCGCCTGGTTCGGCTTCGCGGTCGGTCTGGCGATGGCCTCCAAGGTCAACACTGCACCTGTGGCAGTTCTCCTGCCGGCGGCCTGGCTGGTGCGCTGGCTCAAGTTCAGAAAGGAACAACAGCCGCACCTCTTTAATTTGATCCTGCGTGATCTGATCATCGGCGGGGCGGTGGCATTTTTAACCTTCCGCGTGCTGCAGCCGTATGCCTTCAGCGGTCCCGGCTTCTTTGGCATTATCCCGAATGAGAAATGGATCGATAACCTTAAAGACCTGGCGGCTCAGACCAGCGGTGACGTCGACTTCCCGCCGGCGCTGCAGTGGGCGCGACGTCCGGTCACGTTTGCGCTGCAGAACATGCTGCTTTGGGGGCTGGGGCTGCCGCTCGGGCTGCTCGCCTGGGCCGGATTTGTCTGGCTGGGCTGGCGCATCTTCAAGGGCGAGTGGCAGAAGCCGGTGCTCATGTGGGCCTGGACCGGTGCGTATTTCGTCTGGCAGTCGCTGCAGGGCAACCCGACTATGCGCTACCAGCTCCCGGTCTATCCCACCCTGGCAGCGATGGCTGCCTGGACGGTCTTTGCTCTCTGGTCGCACGGCCGATCCCTGGCTGACAGGGGTAGGGCTGGTCGGGGGAAATGGCTGCAGGGAGCGGCGGTTGGGATTTTGCTGATCGCGCTGGCGGGCAGCCTCGGCTGGGCGTACGCTTTCACCCGCATCTACACTCGCCCGGTTTCTCGCATAGAAGCTACCCGCTGGCTGTTCCAGAACATGCCGTCGGCGGTGAACCTGACCATCGACAGCCCGGATGGGAAATTCCAGCAACTTCTGCCGTATGACCCGCTGCAAACGCTGACCAGCGGCGAGACCCTGCGCTTCAGCTTCCGCGCGGAGCACGACGGCATGCTGAACCGGTTCTACTTTTCCACCATCCGCGACCTGACAGGGAATGAGAGCGCCAAGACGCTCAACGTAATCGTGCGCGACGCCGAGCAACCGGACGGGCCGATTGGCTACGGCGTGCTGATCGACCCGTTCATCCCCGACCGCGGCGAGGGCATCCGCCGTGAGGCAGCCATGCAGGCGGCGCTGGCGGTCGAGGAGGGCAAGACTTACTATGTCGAGCTGGCGATTTCCGAGCCGGGCGCCAGCCTTGGGCTGGTCGGGATCAGCGCTGCGGGCATCCAGACCCCGGATGGCGAGGTGCGCGAGGTGCTGCCGGTCTTTCGCGAAGGCATTCGGACAGGCAGATATCAGGATATCATCTTCCAGGCGAAACAATCCGGGCCGCTGCGGCAGGTCGACTTGTATCGCGTCGTCGATCAACTGGCGAACCCGGGGCAGAAGATCCTGGGCGTCTTCCTCTACTCGCACGCCGACCTGACCACGCCGATCGCCACCGGCGAGATCAGCGACGACTTCCTGCCGAGCGGGAGCGACCGGCGCGGCAAACAGTTTTCACTCACCCTTGATCCGCCAGTCGAGTTGGCAGCCGAACAGATGTACACACTGCGTCTGCTGCTGCTCGCAGGGGACGGGTCGCTGGCGCTCTACCCCAGCGCACCGGCAAACGAGACGAGCTGGGACGACGGGCTGCCGCTGCGCATGGACGGTTACGACCCGTATGCGGGCATCTACGAGGGCGAGTTGAACCTCGAGATGTACTGGGACGACAACCCGGATAAGCTGCGCCGCTTCGAAGAGACGCTCGATCGGGCGGATTTCCTTTTCATTACCTCCAACCGGCAGTGGGGCACGACCACACGCGTGCCTGAGCGCTACCCATTGACGACGGCCTATTACCGCAATCTGCTCGGCTGCCCGGAAGGAGAGGATATTTTGTGGTGTTATCGGGTGGCGGAACCGGGCATGTTCGCGGGCAAGCTGGGCTTTGAGCTGGTGCAGGTCTTCAAGTCCTATCCAAACCTGGGCGGCCTGGAAATCAACGACCAGTTTGCCGAAGAAGCCTTCACGGTTTATGACCATCCCAAGGTGTTGATCTTCAAGAAGAGCGCGGATTACGATCCGGCGGCGGTCAGGCAGCTGCTTGAGGCGGTAGATTTATCGATGGTGGTGCATGTCATCCCGGGTAAAGCGCCAAGTTACCCGGCGGACCTGATGCTGCCGGTTGAAGCACGGCTGCGTCAACAGGCTGGCGGCACATGGGCGGAGATTTTCGACTATGAAAGACTGCAGAACCGCTATCCGGGTCTCGGACTGGTGGTGTGGTATCTGGTCGTGCTGTTGCCGGGCTGGATGGTCTACCCGCTCCTGCGCATAGCCATGAAGGGATTGGAGGATAGAGGCTATCCGTTGGCGAAGATCGCTGCGCTGCTGCTGCTCTCATGGCTGGTCTGGGTGGCGGGCTCAGTGGGGATTTCTTTTTCGCGATTAAACATCACCCTGATCGCCGCGTTACTGCTAGCCGGCAACCTTGCCCTGGCGTACTGGCAAAGGGACGGGCTGCGCAAGGAATTACGCGCCCGCTGGCGTTACTACCTGCTGGTTGAGGGCGTCGGCCTGGCGTTCTTCCTGGTCTTCCTGGCGGTTCGGCTTGGCAATCCAGATCTGTGGCACCCCAATTTCGGCGGCGAAAAGCCGATGGATTTCGCCTATTTCAATGCCATCCTGAAGAGCACAACCTTCCCGCCCTACAATCCCTGGTTTTCCGGTGCTTATATTAACTATTACTATTTCGGCTTTTTGCTTGCCGCAGTGCCGGTCAAGTGGCTGGGGATCGTCCCTTCCATCGCCTACAATCTGTTCCTGCCCTCGTTCTTTTCAATGGTTGCGCTGGGCGCTTTCAGCGCCGGCTGGAACATCCTCCAGGCGCTCAAGCCGAAATTCGATGAGGGCGAGGAACACAGCCCTGAGCGAAGATGGAGAGCGCCGCTCTTTGGGGGTCTGGCGGCGGCTGCGGGCGTGCTGGTGCTCGGCAACCTGGGCACGCTGCGCATGGTCTGGCACGGGATCATGCGCCTGGTTGCTCCGGGCGGCGACATCGAAGGATCGAACCTCTTCACGCGCATCTCCTGGACCTTCGAGGGGCTTTCAAAGATATTCAACGGAGCGCGACTGCCTTTCAGCACTGGCGACTGGTACTGGATCCCGAGCCGGGCGATCCCGGATGGGGTGATCACCGAGTTTCCCTTCTTCACATTCCTGTACGCCGATCCGCATGCGCATCTGTTTGCCCTGCCGATCACGCTGCTGGCGCTGGGCTGGGCGCTGTCCATCCTGTTTGACCGTTGGCAATGGCGCACCGACGGGAAGGGCGGGCGCTGGCTGCCATTTGTGCTCAGCTTCTTCTTCGGCGCGCTGGTGATCGGATCGCTGCGCCCGGCCAACACCTGGGACATGCCCACCTATCTGGGCCTGGCGGTGGTCGCGGTGGTCTACTCCGCTGTGCGCTACGCTGTCCTGCCGGCGAATTTCTTGCCGCGGCTGCCCGCTTGGACGCGCAGGTCGCTGGTTGCCACCGCTGCTGCGGCCGCCCTGACGCTGTTGTCCTTCGCGCTGTACCTGCCCTATTCGCGCTGGTACGCATCCGGATACAACGAATTCATCCTTTGGGAAGGTCCCTGGTCGCCGTTCTGGTCCTACATCACCCACTGGGGTTTGTTCCTGTTCGTGATCATCTCCTGGTTGTTCTGGGAAACGCGCGACTGGATGGCAACCACGCCGCTCTCATCACTGAACAAGCTGCGCCGGTTCAAAAACTGGATTTACGCGGCTGCTCTCTTCTACGCGCTGGCGCTGATCGCACTGTTCCTGCGCGGGGTGCCGGTTGGCTGGCTGGCGCTGTCCATAGCGGTCTGGGCGGCGCTGCTGTTATTGCGCACCCGCCAGCCGGACAGCAAGCGCGCGCTGGAATTCATGATCGGCTCGGCGGCGTTCCTCACCCTGGCGGTCGAGCTGGTCACCTTGCGCGGCGACGTCGGGCGGATGAACACGGTCTTCAAGTTCTATTTACAGGCCTGGACGCTGTTCGCGCTTTGCGCGGGTGTCTGTTTGATCCTGCTGCTGCCGAAAGTGCTGGACGCCTGGAAAGCCAGCTGGCGGCGCGCCTGGGTGGGCGTGCTGGTTGTGCTGGTCGCCGCTGCCTGTCTCTATCCCCTGACGGCTGCATCCGCCAAGATCAGGGACAGGATGAATTCAGAGGCGCCGCACACGCTGGACGGGATGGGCTACATGCTCACCTCGGTCTATCACGACCAGGGCCAGGAAATGGAGCTGAGTCAGGATTATGCCGCCATCCGCTGGGTGCAGGAAAACGTGCCGGGCTCGCCGGTGATCGTGGAGGGCGTCGCGCCTGAGTACCGCTGGGGCGCGCGTTTCTCGATCAATACCGGTCTGCCAGCGGTGCTCGGCTGGAACTGGCACCAGCGTCAGCAGCGCGCCACCCTGCCGGATACAACCGTCTGGGGACGCCTGAGCGATATCGAGGCGTTTTATTATACAATCGACCAGAAAGCAGCGGAACAGTTCCTTGACCGTTATGGCGTTGCTTATATCGTCGTCGGTCAATTGGAGAAGGCGTATTACTCCACCGATGGACTGGCAAAATTCAGCCAGTGGGATGGAATCCTGTGGAAAGAGGTCTTTCACCAGGGTGAAACGACCATCTACGAGGTGATCGATGAGTGAACCTGCAGCGGATCGTATCTACCACATCGCCAGCGAGAAGACCTGGCTGGAGGCGCTCGAATTCGGCGAATACCTGCACTCCTCGCTCGGCAGCGATGGTTTTATCCACTGCTCGACCGGCGGCCAGGTCGTGCGCACAGCGAACCGTTACTTCCCTGGACAATCCGGTCTGGTGCTGCTGGAGATCGACCCGGCCCTGGCGGCGAGTGAAATCCGCTACGAAGATTCCGGCGGGGAAATGTTTCCCCACCTGTACGGTCCGCTCAACCTGGACGCGGTTGTCGACGTGATGCGCTTCCCGCCTGACGCGCAGGGTGATTTCCATTTTCCTGAAAGGGAGGTCTGAGAGTCGCAGCGCCTATGCTATCGGTTTTGGTCTGGTACCTGCTCATCACCGCCATTGGACTGCTGTGCCTGCCGCTGGCGTTTCGGCTGTTTTCCTCCCTGCCGGAACGCGGCTACACCCTTGCGCGACCGCTCGGCCTGCTGATCGGCTCTTATCTCTTCTGGCTGCTCGGTTCGTTTGGATTGCTGCAGAACAACACCGGCGGCGTGCTGACCGCGTTCCTGATCCTGGCGGTTGTTAACCTGGCCCTGCTGCGCGGCAGGTGGGGGGAGATGCGCGAGTTTTTCACGCGCCAGCGCCGCCTGGTGATCACTGCCGAGATTCTATTTGCCCTGGCATTCGCCGTCTGGGCGTTCGTCCGCTCGGCGAATCCCGAGATCACCTACACAGAAAAGCCGATGGAGCTGGCTTTCATAAACTCGATTCTGCGCTCCCCCGGTTTCCCGCCCAACGATCCCTGGCTGTCTGGCTACGCCATTTCGTACTATTACTTTGGATACATCATCGTCAGCGGATTGGTCCGCTTGAGCGGTGTCAGCGCTTCAGTGGGCTTCAACCTGGGAGTATCAGCCTGGTTTGCGCTGACCGCCCTGGCTGCTTATGGAGTGCTCTTCAACCTGCTGCTGGCAGCGCGTAAAACTGGAGAGGATCAACCTCAAAAAGCGGCAGCTTCCGCGGCAGGCTGGGCGCTGCTGGCGCCGTTCTTTATCCTCATTGTCGGCAATCTGGCCGGCTTCCTGGATATCCTCCACGCACGCGGACTTTTCTGGTCGCAACAGCCGGACGGTACCTGGACGTCGTCCTTCTGGACCTGGCTGGGCATCAAGGATTTCAACCTGCCCCCGCCGCAGCCCTTCGGCTGGATGCCGGCGCGCGGAGGATGGTTGTGGTGGCGCGGTTCGCGCGTGCTGCAGGATTACAGTTTGCTCGGCGGGGCGGAAGAAGTCATCGACGAGTTCCCCTTCTTCTCCTACCTGCTGGCTGACCTGCACCCCCACGTGCTGGCAATGCCCTTCGTGCTGCTGGCGATCGGCCTGGCGTTGAACTTCTACCTGCGCGGCAGCCAGGAGGGCTACACAAGGTTCAACTTTTATGCGCTGGTGCGCAGCGGCGATTTTTGGGGCGCCGCGCTGCTGCTGGGCGGGCTGGCTTTCCTCAACACCTGGGACTTCCCGTTTTATGTTGCGCTTTACTGCGCGGTCTACGTCTTGATTGGCTTTCGCCGACAGGGCTGGCAGATGCAGCGCCTGTGGGATTTCCTCGGGCTGGGTTTTATGCTTGGCCTGAGCGGTGTGCTGCTCTACCTGCCCTTCTACGTCGGATTTTCCTCACAGGCGGGCGGGATCCTGCCCAGCCTGATCTATTTCACCCCCGGTGCCAATTTCTGGGTGATGTTCGCCCCGCTGATGGCGCCGATCCTTGTCTGGCTGGTTTTCCTGGCCGTCCGCAGGCGGCAGCGAAAAATCCTCTGGCAGGGCCTGTTGGGTGCAACCTCGTTGGTGCTCCTGCTCTGGCTGCTGATGCTGCTCTTTGGCGCGGCGATCCAGGCGATCGCGGCGGGCGGGCAGGAAACGCTGGCCTCCGCGGCGAGGATGTTGTTCGACAGGATGGGCGGTTCCGGGTCAGAGCTGTTCGGTGGACTGATGCTGGCGCGCCTGCAGCGTCCGGGCACCTGGCTGACGCTTCTGGCGCTGCTTGGTTTGACCTGGGCGGCGTTCCTGTTCATGCGCACAGAGGAGTCTCAACAGTCTGCTGCGGAAGAGCCGGTGGGCGAGAGCCCGGCTAAACCGGTCGCCCTCAGCGGCGACGGCTTCGCGCTGCTGCTGGTCCTGGTCGGCATCGGACTGGCCCTTATCCCGGAATTCTTCTACCTGCGAGACCAGTTCGGGACGCGCATGAACACCATCTTCAAGTTCTATTTCCAGGTCTGGATCATATGGGGCATCGCGGCAGCTTATGCCTCGATCGAGCTCTGGCGCCGACTGCGCGGCGGGATGGGTGCGATTTTTCGCCTGAGCTGGGCCGCGCTGGTGTTAATGGCGCTCTGCTATCCGGCGGTCATGCTGCCTTACAAAATGGGTATACCCGGCAAGTCGCTCAGCGAGCTGACCCTGGACGGAACCGATTACCTGCGCAAATACGATCCGGATGATCAGGCTGCCTACGAGTGGCTGTTGAAAGCTCCCTATGGAGTGGTTGCTGAAGCCGTTGGGGGCAGTTACAATCCTGACTTTGCCAGGGTTTCCGCGCACACCGGCTTGCCGACAGTGATTGGCTGGGGCGGGCACGAGTCGCAGTGGCGCGGCGGCGGCAAGGAGATGGGATCGCGCGAGGCAGATATCGCCACCCTGTATTCAACCGACGATTGGGAGCGGGCACAGGAGATCATCGACCGCTACCAGATCCGTTATATCTATATCGGATCCAGCGAGAACAATACCTACCGCGTGATGGAAAGCAAATTCAGCCAACATCTGGTGCAAGTGTACGCCAATTCCGGCGTGGTGATCTATGAGGTGCCGCTGGCGGTGCGGCCGGCACAGGAGTAGACTGGTTAGCAGCGAGACAGACATGCAGAAATCCACCCGAATCACTCTCGACCAGTTATTTTTTGCGGCAGCTTTCCTGCTGGCGCTTACCCTCCGTTTGCTGCGGCTGGCACAGGCGCCGTTGAGCGATCCGGAAGCAGCGCTGGCGCTGCAAGCGCTTGGATTAGCCCGGGGCAGTCTCGAAGGGGCGCTCAGTGGTCAGCCGGGGTACATCCTGCCGACGACGGTGCTGTTCGCGCTGTTTGGAGCTGGCAGCGGGCTTGCCCGGACGATCCCGGCCCTGGCCGGCGCAGGTCTGGCGCTGCTGCCCGCATTTTTCCGCAGGGAGTTGGGCGGGCGGGCGGCGGTGGTGCTGGCTATCGGTCTGGCGCTCGATCCAGGCCTGACGGCGCTTTCCAGGCAGGCAGGCAGCTTTACCTGGGCTGCGCTGTTCGGGCTGCTGGCTTTCGCCGGTCTGAAGGGTAAAAAAGCCTGGCTGGCGGGGATCTCACTCGGACTGGCCATCCTGGCGGGAGCGCACTTCTGGCAGGGGCTGCTCGGCGCAGGCATCGGCTGCGGATTGTACGGTCTGCTTTCGCTCCGGGCGGTACGCAGGGAGTCACCCACGGAAGAACGAGCTACCCCCATTAATGGATTCTGGAAGCAGATGCTGATCGCAGCCGCAGCCAGCCTGTTGTTGGGCGGCAGCCTGTTCCTCTTCGTCCCGCGCGGGATCAGCGCCGTGGGGAGTGGATTGACCGAATACCTCAACGGCTGGTCGAGCGACGCCGGCGCTCCTCTTCTGCGCCTGCTGCTGGCGCCGGCTGTCTACGAGACGTTCGGACTGGTCTTTGGGCTGATTCAAGTCGTGCGCGTGATAGCCGGCCG
The DNA here is from genome assembly GCA_034678705.1 of Bellilinea sp. Taxonomy (GTDB): domain Bacteria; phylum Chloroflexota; class Anaerolineae; order Anaerolineales; family Anaerolineaceae; genus Bellilinea. Next base: position 168,353 of record JAXDBP010000026.1, on the reverse strand, counting down.
TCAAAAGCAGGCGGTTGACCTGGCGATGATCTTCTGGTGGTTCGCGGCGGTGTTGATCGGGATGGTTTATCCGGCGCACAGCGAGCTGACGCTCGGCTGGGCGCTCATCCCAATGTGGGCGCTGGCGTCGCGCTGGCTGGCAGACGTACTTTTCAGACCTGGCGCTGAACAGCGTAAACTGGCGGCAGGTCACGCGGTGGCGCTGTTCGCGCTCGGCATTTTCATCTGGCTGAATCTGATCGCGCTGCTGGATACCGGTGAATCACCTGATGAAGTGCGCGTGCGCTGGGCGGTTGTGGTCGGCGTGATCATGCTTGCCTCCGCGAGTGTTCTGCTGGTGGGCTGGGGCTGGTCCAAATCTGCGGCCGGTTATGCCAGCCTGTGGTCCGCCACGGCGCTGCTGGCGCTGTGGAGCGTCTCGGCGTGCTTCAACGCGGCAGGCTTGAGCCGCTACCCTGAAACGCAGATGTGGCGGACAGGACGGCTGGCCCTCGAGGAGGACCTGCTGATGCAGTCGATTGGCGATGTCTCGGAGTGGAACACCGGGCAGGATAGCATGCTCGACCTGGCGGTAATCCAGGTCCCGTCGCCGGCTTTAAAATGGGCTTTACGCGATTACCTCAACGTCGCATATTACGACGTGATCCCGGTTAGGGCTGCTCCCTCACTGGCGCTGACCTATGAGCAATCTTCGCCAGGCCTGGCAGGCACCTACCGCGGGCAGGACTTCCGTTGGACCAGCGAACCTGGCTGGAGTTCGTTCACGACGAAGGATTGGTTCAAGTGGGCGTTATTCAAGAAGGCGCCGATGAACTCGGACATGCTCATCCTCTGGGTGCGCACAGACCGCTTCCCGGGGTCTGAATCAGAATCGGAATAACTATCTCAGGGTTGGGAAGGGAACATGCCGCTTCCGCATAACATCGCAATTGATGGACCGGCTGCCTCGGGCAAAACGACGATCGGGGAGCGCCTGGCAAAGATATTTGACTACGTATTATTCGATACGGGTAATATGTACCGTGCAGTGACCTGGGCGGCGCTGCGGGAATTTGGGGATGTCAGCGACGAGGAAAAGGTGACCGATCTGGCCCGCCGGGTAGTGATCGATGTGCAGCCGCCGTCACTCGATGACGGCCGCATGGCCGACGTTTTACTGGACGGCAGGGATATCACCTGGGAGATCCGCAGTCCCGAGGTGGACGCCAATGTCTCGCCGGTTTCGGCTTACCGCGGCGTCCGCGAAGAGATGACCGCCCAGCAGCGCCGCATCGGATTGCGCGGCGGCGTGGTGATGGTGGGCAGGGACATCGGGACGGTGGTGCTGCCTGAAGCCGAATTGAAACTCTACCTGGACGCCTCGCCTGAGGTGCGGGCGAAGCGCAGGTATCTGGAAATCCTCGCCAGGGGGGGGAGAACTAACTACACCGACATCCTGAGAGGATTGCGGCGCAGGGACAGGATCGATTCTTCCCGCGAAGTTGCGCCATTAAAGCCCGCCAGCGATGCGGTCATTATAGACACCGATCAGTTGACTATCGATGAGGTTGTGGCGAAAATACTGGCTTTGACCGATCGTTAACTGCGCAAATACCCCAATGGATCTGATCATGTTCGATTGATTATCGCTTCTCGCCCGCCTGAACAGGTATCGATCCGCCGGGCATGTCAATTCTGTTGTGTCGGAGGAGGAACTCGATGTGTGATACTCTGGTTGCCCTGGGAAAAGCCACCGCTGATGGCAGCGTGATATTCGCGAAGAATTCCGACCGGGATCCGGCGGAGGCGCATCATGTCCTGACCCTGCCGGCGGCGGTCCACCCGCCTGGCAGCCAGGTGCAGTGCACGTATATCTCCATCCCGCAGGTCGAGCGGACGTATGCGGTGCTGCTGGCCAAGCCGTTCTGGATCTGGGGTGCGGAGATGGGCGCCAACGAGCACGGTGTGGTGATCGGCAATGAAGCCGTGTTCGCCAAAGTTCCAGCGGACAAAAAACCGGGGCTGATCGGTATGGACTTCCTCCGACTGTCGCTGGAGCGCAGCCGGGACGCCTATGAAGCCCTGCGCACGATTATCGACCTGCTCGAACAATTCGGTCAGGGCGGCAACTGCGGCTTTCTTCACCCGCTCTATTATTACAACAGCTTCTTGATCGCTGACCGAAGCGAGGCCTGGGTGCTCGAAACGGTTGGAAAGATGTGGGCAGCGGAAAAAGTCAGGTCCGTGCGCTCGATTTCCAACGCTTTGACGATCGGAAAGCAGTGGGATATGGCCTCGGACGATCTGGTCGCTTACGCGGTCGATCAGAAATGGTGCCGCTCGAAAGATGATTTTGACTTTGCCCGCTGCTACTCGGACTTTTTATACACGACATTTGCCCACGGTCGTGAGCGCCAATCCTGCAGCACGCGCCTGCTGCACGAGGCAGCCGGGACGATCACTCCGCAGACGATGATGGCGATCCTGCGCACCCATGCTCCGGACGACCCTGATTGGAGCCCGGATAAGGGGATCATTGGCGCCAGCATCTGTATGCACGCCGGATTTGGACCGGCGCGGGGGAGTCAATCGGTCGGTTCGTTGGTGTCGCACATCCAGCCGGAAAGCGCCATTCATTGGGTGACGGCGACCTCCGCGCCGTGCACCAGCGTGTTCAAGCCGGTCTGGCTGGACGCCGGCATACCGCTGGATGAACCCCAGCCAACCGGTAAGTATGACGCGCAGACGACGTTTTGGCGTCACGAAATCCTCCATCGCGAAGCTCTGCGCAATTTGCCCGCAGCTCTGGCGGTCTTCTCCGCAGAGCGCGACGAGCTCGAGGCGGGCTACATCGAACGGGCTTTAGAGTACCAACACAAGCCCGCTGAGGAGAGACTCGACTTCAGCCGCCAGTGCTTTGAAGAAGGAGACCAGGTTAGGCGCAGATGGCTCGAGAAGGTCAGGTCAGTAACGCCGCGCAGGCAGCGCCTGTTATACCGGCTGGCCTGGCGGAGATTCGCGCGAGACGCAGGGCTGAGGTTCAAAGAGTATTCTGAGGATTGATCTCCCTGCCCAATGCTATAATCTTTATAGCTTTTTCTAAGAACAGCCCATGCATTTCAATACATTATCCGGCTTGCAGGAATCACCGTTCGTAGATTTGCCTTACCAGCTGCCAGGATGGTTAGGCTGGTTAATCATGGCCGGACTCCTTGTATGGGGGACATTGAAGTGGCGAAGCTATTCCGCTCCGTTGCGCGGACGCTGGCTGGTTATCTTCACCCTTCTGTTGATCAGCACACCCCTGGCGACCTTCTTCCTGAGCCTGCCGATGCCGACGGGCGGGGTGCTGCCTTTGCCGAACCTGCCGCTCGAGTCGACCCGGCCGGAGGTCATCCTTCTGTTTGCGCTGCCATGGGTGATTGCCGGGGGACTGCTGGGCCCGCTGCCTGCGGTCCTAATCGGCCTGATGAGCGGTTTCCTGTTAGCGTTCTTCGGTACGCACAATCTGTTCACGCCGCTCGAAGTGGCCGGATTGGCGCTGGTTTTTGCCGCGGCGGTTCGGCAGAACTTCCGCACGGCTTTCTTTAAGTTCATCCGCCATCCGCTTGGCGCAGCGGTATTTCTGGCACTTACCACCATCCCGATCTATCTGTTCAGCGCATTCTTCATGATCCCCGGTATTCTGGCGGAGCGCCTGGACTTTACCTTCACCCAAAACTGGATGAAGATCCTTGCCAGGGCGATCGAGCTGGTCGTCGCCGGCGGCATCGCTGAAATATTCTATCTGGTCCCCAATACCCTCTGGAAGAAACCGCAGGAGCTCAGCCCCTCGCCAGCAGAAGCGAGCCTGAAGACGCGCTTCCTGACCATCACACTGCCGATGATCCTCTCGCTGGTCTTGATCCTGACCCTCGGCGACTGGGTCGTCGCCGGGCAGGCTGCGCGGAAAATGCTGGAAGATCGCCTGACCAGCTCGGGGCGGATCGCCTCTGAGAGCCTGCCGTATTTTCTGGAGACCGGCCAGAGCCTGCTGCTGGATCTGGCCAAACCTGAGCTGGCTAACCTGCCGTACGATCAGATCATGGGCCGCCTGGAATCGAGCATCCATGCGGTGCCGTATTTTAAACAGCTCTTCGTGATGGACACCCAAAAGGGACTGCTGGCGGGCTATCCCATGCCAGATTTCAGTCTAACCCAGCCTTTGGAGAACGAGGAGCGGCTGGCGCTCGATTTTGCTCTCAAGGGCGTTTTGATTCAAACGTACACAATTTTACCAGGGACAAGCACGGAATCGGCGCAGGTATCATTTATCGCCTCGCTAGTGGATGACTCTGGCAATGTCCACGGGATGATCCTTGGGCGGACGGATTTGAAATCCAATCCATTCACCCAGCCTGCCCTGGAGGCGCTCGAGGTCATATCAGGAGATGGCGGCGAGGGTTATATCCTGGATGAAAATCAGAATATCCTCTACCGGACGAAGGAATCTTCCGCGCTGATTCAGGCGGAAAAATACGTCAGCCGCATCCCGGAAGAGGCCGAATTTTTCGAGGACGTTTCAGCAACTGGCACGCGCCAGTTAATATATTTCCAGCCGGTGGTCGGCAGGCCCTGGTCGGTGGTGGTCTCCATTCCGGCGCGGGTGGCGCAGGAGATGGCTCTGAACATCGCCATCCCGCTGCTGGCAATCCTGCTGGTTTTTGCTCTGCTGGCTTACGCGTTGATCCAGATTGCGCTTAATTCGCTCACCCGAAATTTACACCGGCTGGAAGCGTCAGCCAGTCTGATCTCCAGAGGGCACCTGAGTACCCCGATCGAGGTCAAGGGCGTGGATGAAATTGGCCGGCTGGGTGAATCCTTCGACCAGATGCGTGAAGGGCTGCGGGCGCGCCTGGAAGAGCTGGATAAGCTGTTGAGGATCAGCCAGGGCGTGGCGGCCAATCTGGAAGTTGAGGACGCGATCACGCCGATTCTCGAATCCGCGCTCAGCGAGGACGGTGTTTCGGCGCGCGCGGTATTGATCCAGGCGGTGCGCGGAGATGTGCAGGGCGACGGCTACATCGCGTTCGGCGCCGGCCCTTCGGCGGATATGTTCTCCCACCTTGATTCGCAAATCTTCGAATTGATGCGCAACCAACCGGTTATCGCTATTTCGAACACCTACCGCGTGCGCCGCATTGTCACCGGGCCTAATCAACCTCGCCCGGCAGCGCTGATCGCCCTGGCGCTGTATCATGAGAACACCTATTACGGGACCTTGTGGATCGGTTACGAAAAGCCAAAAAACTTCAAGGAAGACGAAGTGCGTTTTCTCAGCACGATCGCCAGTGAAATGGCGATGGCGGCGGCCAACTCGCGCCTGTACGCATCGGCAGAGATCGGCAGGCGGCGCATGGAGGCGGTGCTCTCTTCCACACCCGAGCCTGTGCTGGTCTTCGACGATAACGACCGACTGCTGCTGCTCAACCCCGCAGCGCTGCAGGTTCAGGGGCTGGTCAGCTCCGCCATGCCGGGCTCGCGCATACAGGAAATTCTCAGCAATGCTGACCTTTCCAACCTGCTCTCCAGTCCGCTCGAGGAGCGCATCACCACCCGCGAGATCAGCATGAGCAACGGCAGAGTCTATCAGGCACTGGTCGCACCGGTTCTCGGCGAAGACCGCCAGGTGGGCAAGGTGTGCGTGCTTCGCGACATCACCCATTACAAAGAGCTGGATACGATCAAATCCGATTTCGTCGCCACGGTCAGCCACGACCTGCGCTCGCCGCTCACCCTGGTCAGCGGGTATACCACCATGCTGACCATGGTCGGCGAGTTGAACGAGCAGCAGAAGAACTACGTCAATAAAATGATCGCCGGCCTGGAAAGCATGCGCCGGCTGGTGAATAACCTGCTCGATTTAGGCCGGATCGAAGCCGGGATTGGGCTGCGCCTGGAAGAGACCCAGCCCGAGGTGATCGTCACCAACGTCATCCACCAGCTCCAACCGCAGGCTAACCAGCGCAGCATCCAACTGGCCTTCGAGCCGCGTCCGGAAGAACAGCGCACCAACATCGTCGCGGATGGCGCTCTATTGCAGCAGGCGCTGGTGAACATCGTCGACAACGCCATCAAATACACCAAGGTGAACGGCCAGGTTCGCATCAGGATCCAGCAGAATGGAGAAAACGTTGTTTTCGAAGTCGCCGATACCGGCATTGGCATCGCTCCGCTGGATCTGCCGCGCGTGTTCGATAAGTTCTACCGCAGCGGCCGGCGGGAGGGGCTGGATCAGCGCGGGACCGGGCTGGGGCTGGCTATTGTCAAGTCGATCACCGAGCGGCATCACGGGCGGGTATGGGCCAGAAGCCAGCTTGGCAAGGGCAGCACGTTCTACATGGAAGTCCCGATCAGTTTCAGCGAGAATGTCAGCGCGCCAACGCCGGCAGGATCACGGTAATGCGCGAGGCGGTCACTGAAAATTTTAAGAGATGGGTGTATAATAGCCACCTGAGCATAAACGGTATCGATTGTGATGTAGCAGGGGGCACGGACCTATTAAATTCGGCAAGAAATTAGTTATCAATGGGTTGTAAAACCGTTTTTTGTGGTATAATTACCGTTTGCATGTATGCGCTATTCTGACATAACCGATCATTAAATTAAACGCCTGAGATTTATCTCATGCGTATGCATTTGTTTAAATCCAGGTTTCTATCTGAGGAGGCGTTTAGTGGAAACAAAAAGCTTGGTCGCACTGCGTATTAGCCTGGCGTCCCCGGATACGATTCGCAGCTGGTCTTACGGCGAGGTACTCAAACCGGAAACAATCAACTACCGGCGACTGCGCCCTGAAAAAGACGGCCTGTTCTGTGAAGCGATTTTCGGCCCCACCCGTGACTATCAGTGCTATTGCGGTAAGTACAAGAACCCCCGTTACAAGGGTATCGTCTGCGACAAGTGCGGCGTCGAAGTGACCCGCTCCTCAGTGCGCCGCGAGCGCATGGGGCACATCGAGCTGGCAACGCCCGTGGCGCACATCTGGTATACCCGCCGGGTGCCTTCTTATCTCGGACTGCTTTTGGATATTTCCCGCCGCAACCTCGACCGCGTGTTGTATTTTGCCCAATACATCGTGACTTACGTCGACGAGGACGCCCGTCAGAAGGCGCTCAAACGCCTGGAGGATGAGATCAACGTCTCTGAGCGGGAGCAGGCAGCGGTGATCAACGCGCGCATCCTGGAAGTCAAGCAGGCCCGCGATAAAAAGATCGCCGAGCTCACCCAGCGTCGCCAGGACATGGAAGCGCGCCGCGATGAGCTGATCGCTCAGAAACTCGAGCCGGTAATACAGGAAGGCCAGTCACTGGAGCGGCAGCTTCAGGAGAAGGACGGCACCGTTTCGAAGAAGGCCATCGTTTTTGGCTCTGCCAGCGTGGAAATTGTCGCTGCCGGCGAGACCATCTCCACCCAGCAGCTCGCCAAGGTTCAAAAGGTGGTCAAGCAGCGCCTGGACGAGCTGGAGAACGAATTCAAGGATCAGTTCCAGCGCGACCTGGAACAGACCAAGATGCAGGCGGATGAAATTCGCGCGCAGGCTGAAATGGAGATGGAAGCGTTGCGCAGCCAGCTCGAGGATCAATCGGCGATTTCTCAGAATGCCAATTCGCGCCTGCGCGACGAGCTGCAGGAACTGCGTCCCTTCACCTTCTTGAGCGAGAGCCGCTACCGCGAGCTTAAATCGCGCTGGGGGCAGGTCTTCCGGGCCGATATGGGCGCGGAAGCCTTCTACGATGTTCTGCGCCGCCTGGACCTGGATAAACTGTCCGAGGACCTCTGGCATGAGGTGCGTACATCCAAGAGCAAACAGAAACGGAAGAAGGCGACCACCCGTTTGAAGGTGGTCGAGGCTTTCCGCCGTTCGCATAACCAGCCGGAATGGATGATTTTGACCGTCCTGCCGGTTATCCCGCCTGAGCTGCGCCCGATGGTGCAGCTGGACGGCGGCCGCTTTGCCACCTCTGACCTGAACGATCTCTACCGCCGGGTGATCAACCGCAACAACCGTTTGAAGCGGCTGCTCGAGCTCGGCGCGCCGGATGTAATCGTGCGCAACGAAAAGCGCATGCTTCAGGAAGCAGTTGACTCGCTGATCGATAATTCACAACGCGGCAAGGCTCTTTCTCGCCGCGGGCGCCGCGAGCTGAAATCGCTGAGCGATATGCTTAAAGGGAAAAAAGGACGCTTCCGCCGCAACCTGCTCGGCAAGCGCGTGGATTACTCCGGGCGCTCGGTAATCGTAGTCGGACCGACCCTGAAGCTCAACCAGTGCGGCTTGCCCAAGACCATGGCGCTTGAGCTGTTCCGCCCCTTCGTGATCGCCCGCCTGGTTGCGCATAATTACGCCGCTAACGTTAAGGGCGCGCGCCGCTTCATCGAGCGTAACCGCCCCGAGGTATGGGAGGTGCTGGAGGAGGTCATCAAAGACCGCCCGGTGCTGCTCAACCGCGCCCCGACGCTCCACCGCCTGGGCATCCAGGCGTTCGAGCCGGTGCTGATCGAAGGCAGCGCTATTCACCTGCACCCGCTGGTGACTACCGCCTTCAATGCCGACTTCGACGGCGACCAGATGGCGGTGCATGTGCCGCTTTCTGAGAAGGCGGTCTGGGAAGCGCGCAATTTAATGCTATCATCGCGCAACCTGCTCAAGCCCGCTGACGGCGAGCCGATCATCAGCCCATCCAAAGATATGGTGCTGGGCGTCTACTACCTGACGATGAAGGAAAACAAAACACCGCCTGGCGAAGTTAGCACGTTCACCCACCTGGATGAGGTCGAGCTGGCCTATCAGCTCGAGCAGGTCAAGATCCACACCGAGATCAAGCTGCGCGTTGAAACCAACTACGACGATCAGGGCAACCGGCTTCCCGCGACCGAGTTCCGGGTGGTTGACACTACCGTCGGACGGGCGTTGTTCAACCGGATTCTGCCAGAAAAAGTCCAGTTTGTTAATACCACGCTGGATAAAGGCGGCGTGAAGGATCTGATCGGTGAAGTCTACGAGCTGTGCGGCGAGAGCGTCACCACCGAGGTGGCTGACAGGATCAAGGACATCGGCTTCGAATATGCCATGATCTCTGGCTCGACCATCGCTGTCGCGGACATTTCCATGCCGATCGAGAAAACCGACATCCTGCACCAGGCGCAACTAGACGTCGAGAACGTTCAGCGCGCTTACCGCCGCGGCCTGCTGACCGAACAGGAGCGCAACGATAAGGAAATCGAAATCTGGCAGCGGACTACCAAGGACGTCGCCGATGCTGTGCGCAAGAATATGGATCCCAACGGCAATCTGTCGACGATGGCAAATTCCGGCGCGACCAAAGGCGGCTTCGGGCCGATTTCGCAGATGGCCGGCATGCGCGGTCTGATGGCTGACCCGGCCGGTCGCATTATCCGTCTGCCGATCCAGTCGAACTTCCGTGAAGGGCTGACCGCACTGGAGTACTTCATCTCAACCCACGGCGCCCGCAAGGGTCTGGCGGACACCGCGCTGCGCACCGCCGACGCCGGCTACCTGACCCGCCGTCTGGTGGATGTAGCCCAGGATATGATCATCAACGAGGTCGACTGCGGCACCCTGGATGGCATCTGGGTACGAAAGTCGGACGACGTCGCCGGACAGTCGATGGACACCCGCCTGTACGGGCGCGTACTGGCTCAGCGCATCGTCGACCCGAACACCGGCGAGGTTCTCGTCGAGCGGGATGAGGTGCTGGATCACAAGAAGATCCTCACCATATTGAACGCCGGCTTCGACGCGGTCAGGGTGCGATCGCCGTTGACCTGTGAATTGATGCACGGCATCTGCGCGCACTGCTACGGCATGGACCTCGGACGCGGCAAGATGGTCGAGCTCGGCGCAGCAGTTGGCACCGTCGCGGCTCAATCCATCGGCGAGCCGGGCACTCAGCTTACACTGCGTACCTTCCACACGGGCGGCGTCGCCGCTGGCGGCGATATCACCACCGGTCTCCCGCGCGTGGAGGAGTTGTTCGAGGCGCGGCGCACTCCTAAAGGCGAGGCGGTCATCACCCGCATCACCGGCGTGGCCCACATAATCGAATCCGACCGCTACACCGAACAGCGCGTGGTGCGCGTCGAAAGCAGCACCATGGTCAGCGACGAGTATGAAATCCCCGAAGGCTGGGATATCGCGGTGGCGGATGAGGGCAGCGTCTCCTTGAACGACCCGATCGCCACCATGGGTGAGGCTTCGATTGCCGCCCAGCACACCGGGCGGGTGCGTATCGAGGGCCGCAAGGTCATCGTCTCCTACGAGCAGCGCGAAAGCGAAGATTACGAAATCCCAAGCACCTCGCGCATCCTTGTCAAGGAGGGCGAACATGTCGAGGCAGGTCAGGCGCTGACCGAAGGCTCGCTGAATCCGCACACCATCCTGCGCATTAAGGGGCGCGAGGCTGCCCAGATGTACCTGCTGGTGGAAATCCAAAAGGTTTACCGGGCGCAGGGGCAGAACATCAACGACAAGCACTTCGAGATCATCATCCGCAAGATGCTTGGACGTGTGCAGGTCATCCGACCGGGCGATTCGAGCTACCTGCCGATGGACCTGGTCGACCGGCTGGAGATCCGCCGGCGTAACGAGCAATTGACCGCTCAGAGCAAGCAGCCAGCCCGCTACGTGGAGATCCTGCTCGGCGTCACCAAGGCGTCACTCAGCACCGACTCCTGGCTCTCGGCATCGTCGTTCCAGCACACCATCAAGGTGCTGGCCGGGGCGGCCATCGCCGGCAGCGGTGACCCACTGTTCGGCCTGAAGGAGAACGTAATCATCGGCAAGCTGATCCCGGCGGGAACGGGCTTCCAGTATGGGCGGTTCATCAATGAGGACGAGGATGCCGTCAACGAATCCAGCCGAGTATCGGTTGTCAACATCACCAGCGCAGGTTAAGCCTTAACGGCACGAGAAGAACCCGAGGGAGCAGCACCCCTCGGGTTCTTTTATTCTCGAAGCCGCGGTTCTATTTCATGATAAACTATTTATGATCAAATATTCTATATTGATGATATTTACGGGATTCATCTGGAGCTTCTTATGGAAATTGGCCTGGTAAAACGAGTCGACATCGATCAGGAAATGCAGCAATCCTATCTGGATTACGCCATGAGCGTGATCGTAGCCCGCGCGCTGCCGGACGCCCGCGACGGGCTGAAGCCGGTGCAGCGCAGAATTCTCTACGGCATGTACGACATGGGCCTCCGAGCGGAGTCTGGCTATAAAAAATCAGCCAGAATCGTCGGCGAGGTGCTGGGAAAGTATCATCCGCACGGCGATCAGGCGGTCTACGAGGCTATGGCGCGCATGGCCCAGGATTTCTCCATGCGCTACGTGCTGGTGGATGGGCAGGGCAATTTCGGCTCAGTCGACGGCGACCCGCCAGCCGCTATGCGCTACACCGAGGCGCGCCTGGCGCCGGCTGCCATTGAGCTGCTGACTCAGCTCGACCGGAACACCGTCATTTTCGGGCGCAATTTCGATGACACACTCAACGAGCCGGAGGTGCTGCCGGCTGCCATCCCGAATCTGCTCGTCAACGGCGCAAGCGGCATCGCAGTGGGCATGGCGACCTCGATCCCCCCGCACAATTTGGAGGAAGTCATCGGCGCGCTGGGCTATATGCTCTCGCGCTGGGAGAACCTGGAAGACGTCAACGTTTCGGACCTGATGCGGTTCGTCAAAGGTCCGGATTTCCCCACAGGCGGCATCATCCTGGAGGAAAATCAGGGCGAGGATTTGCTCAGTGCGTACGCCACCGGGCGCGGCAAGGTCACCCTGCGCGGGCGGGTGCATCTGGAGGAGATGGGGCGCGGCAAGAGCCGCATCATCATCTCCGAGCTGCCCTACCAGACGAACAAAGCCTCGCTGATCGAGCGCATCGCCGAACTGGCGCGCGAGGGCGCGCTGGAGGGCATCAGCGACCTGCGCGACGAATCCGACCGGCGCGGGATGCGCATCGTCATCGAATTGTCCAAGGTTGCTGGCGTCGAGAACGTGCTGCGCGATCTGTATCGGCGCACCCCGCTGCAGACGACTTTCCGCATATCATTGCTGGCGCTGGTCGACGGCGAGCCGCGCCTGCTGTCGCTCAAACAGGCGCTGAGGGTGTACCTTGAACATCGCATCAACGTTGTCAAGCGGCGCAGCGAATACGATCTCGACAGAGCACGCCAACGGGCGCATATCCTCGAAGGACTGCGCGTTGCGCTGCAAAACCTGGATGAGGTCATCAAGCTCATCCGCGGTGCGCAGGAAGTGGACGACGCCAGAACCAAGTTGATGAAGCGCTTCAAGCTCACTGAAATCCAGGCAAACGCAATTTTAGAGATGCAACTGCGCCGGCTGGCGGCACTGGAACGCAAGAAGATCGAGCTGGAATACCGCGAACAAAAGGCGTTGATCGAGGAGCTGGAATCACTGCTACGCTCGCCCAAGAAGCTGCGCCTGGCAGTTTTGGAAGAACTGCTGCAGATCAAGACCAGGTTCGCTGACAAACGCCGCACGCAGATCGTTTCATTAAAAGAAGGCGCTGAAAAGCTCGCGCTGCTGACCACCACCGATGTGGTGCCTGTGCAGACGGTCTGGGTCGGAGTGACCGAGGACAACATCATTGGGCGCACAGCGGACGAGAAACTGGCCCGCCAGAGCGGAAAATTGGCGCCGCGCTGGATCATCCGCACGACCACGCACCACACGCTGTACATCGCGGCGACCGACGGGCGCTGCGCGGCGATTGCCGTGCAGTCGCTGCCTGAGGTGGAGAATTTCACCGACGGAGCCGGGCTGCATAAAGTATCCCCGTTCGAGGAGAATCAGACGGCTGCGCAGATCTTCTCCCTGCCGGCTAAATCCGATGAGGAAGAGGACCGTTACATTGTCACTGTTTCGCGCAAGGGGCTGATCAAGAAATCGCGAATATCCGAGCTGCCCGGGCCTTCGACGCAGCTGTTTACCCTGGCGAAGGTCAATCCCGGTGACGCGCTCGGCTGGGTCGTCGAAAGCGATGGACGGGCTGACTTTATCCTGGCGACTCGCAACGGGATGCTGATTCGCTTTTCGGAGGACGATGTGCGCCCGATGGGTCTGATCGCGGCAGGTGTAAATGGAATCAAACTGCAAAACGAGGATACACTGGTGGGTGCATCGGTCTTCCTGCCGTCCGCGCACCTTTTGCTGGTCTGCGCCAACGGCAAGGGCTGGCGCATCCCCAGCAGTGAGTTGCCCCGTCAGGGCCGCTATGGGCAGGGCGTGATTGCCTGCCGGCCGGAGAAATTTGGCGGCGTGACCGGCTTCCTTTATGGGAAACCTTCCACGGGCGGTCTTCTGCACCTGGCGCAGTCGGTTTCGAAGAACGTCCGTATTGATCAGATCCCGGCTGGAAAACGCCAGTCGGGGGCGAAGGAAATGCTCGCCGTACGACCGGGCGACCAGGTCACCGGCATCACTCCGCTGGAGCCGGTTGGAGAGACGGCCGAGCCAAAAGGTTCGCCGCCAACCCGGAAGAAGGGCGGCGCTGCAACAAGCACCGAGGAAGAGGTGGAAGAAGTCCCCCTGCCTTTGCCGGGTCTGTTCGACAATCCTCGGGCCGCCCGGCGTGACTCGAAGGCCACAAAGGCAGCAGCGGATGGTAAAACCGCGCGGACGAGCCGCTCAGCGAAGCCAGCCGCCAGGCGCACTGCGGCAGCCACAAAGACCGTTCTGGATGAGAAGAAACCTGTGCGGGCGAAAAAAGCGAGCGCAGGTTCAGCCCAACCGTCATCAGCTGGAGCAGGACGGACGCGCAAACCAGCGGCAAAACCGGCGGCGAAATCCAGCAAGCCAGCGACCGCGGCTAAAGCGGCCAGGACGCTCTCGTCAGTAAAATCGACGCCCCGCCGGGGGTCGAAAACGACTGGGAAAGCAGCCCAGCCTGAATTGACCCCTGCGCCGGCTAAAACCCGGACGAAGCCCGCCGCAGCAAAATCCACGGCGAAAAAGCCAGCGGTAAAAAAGCCTGCGGCTGCAAAAAGTAACTCGACGGGCGCGGCGTGGACGTCAAAAACCGGGCAAAAAAAAGGTAAAACCGGCGCGCGCGGTGCCGGGACCGAATCGAAGTCGACCAAGTAATCGAAGGGCTTCCTGTTTGGGGAGCTTTATGTATTGATCGAAAAATTGGAGTAATGATAAGCGATCTTGCCGTCGAGCAAACCGAGCGAATCGCTGCCGTTGGTGATATTGCCCCGGCTGGAGGTGGCTGTCCAGCTGATGTGACGCGAATTTCCTGTGCCTGTCACGCCGGTGATTTTAAAACTGGCTGAAGGCAGCATTTGGTGGAACAGGTTGTTGTACCAGGTGCGGATCGCCTGGCTGCCCTGAGCCGCGCGGGCAAAGGTGATGTGAACTGCGTCCGGCAGGTAGAGGGACACGATTTTATCCAAGTCGTGACTGTTCAGCGCTGTCAGCAGCAGGTCGGTGATGTCGCTCACCGGCTGCGGGGCATTCCACTGATAACCGGCGACGGTTTCCCAAATCTCAGGAACGTCCCGGCGGCATTCATCCCAGGAGAAGAAGTTGGCGCCTTTTAACTGTAATTCTCTGGCGGTATTGAGAAATTCGATTGTATCCGCGGGAGTCGGCCGCCAGCCGCCAGTCTTATAAGCCGGGCCGGTGGGAAAAATGGGGCGGAAGGGCTGCATCGCCTGGAATTCGCGCACGCAGCGGCGCAGGTTGGCCTCGGCGTTGTGATTTTGCTCCCAGTATACCTGCGGCATGTTGTAATCGACGTATTCGAGGAAGACGCTCCAGGGCAACTGGCGGTGAAAGGATGGGAAGCGGTAGGAGCTGAGCGCCATTGGCAGGCCTGGCAGGCTGGCGCGCAATTTCTCCATGAAGCGCTTGGCTACGGTTGCCCGGCCGGGTTGTTTGTATTCGATCTCGGCGTCGATCACATAGCCTTCCAGCTCCAGCTCCTGAAGACGCTGGATGGCCATGTTCGCCTCGCCGACCGGATTCGAGCCATAAACATAATGCCAGCCCCATACCTTGAGCCCGTTCGCGCGCAGCGCCTGCACCACCGGCGGAAGCAGGTCGGCCTTGGTCGACTTATCGAGGTTGTAGGCGTAGGTCCCGTCGGCGATCTTTAGCAAAACATGGGTGAAACCGGCGGCTTTGGCGGCGGCGGAGATGGCGGCTGGATTCCCACCCTCGCAATTTGGGACTTTCCAGATGAAGAAACCTTTACCTTCGAGAGACATTCGAACTCCTTGGAACGGACAGCCGCTCAGCGCGACGGCTGAGAGGGCGGCGGTAGGTTGCCCGCAAGCCCCAGTTGAGGGGCGATTCCACGCATGGCAAAGATGACATTATCGATGTGTTCCCACAAATCGACGCCAAAGTCCGCGGCTGCCTGGGCGATCTCCTCGCGGTTTGCACCGGCGGCAAAGGCGCGGTCTTTCCATTTCTTCTTGACCGAGGAGGCGGTCAGGTCATACAACGAACGCGAAGGGCGCACCAGCGCCACCGCGGTGATCAAGCCCGTGATTTCATCGCAGGCGTACAAAGCCTTACGCAGCCGGCTGTCGCGCGGCACAACGCCGGCTGTGCCGTGACTGATAATCGCCTGGATGATCTCCTCCGGCACGCCTTCTTCCCTGAGGATGGGTTCGCCAGCCGCCGGATGCTCCTGGAGGGTCGGATGGATTTCCCAATCGAAATCATGCAACAGGCCGGTGATGCCCCATAACTCGATATCCTCGCTAAATTTTTCAGCGTAGAGGCGCATGGCTGCTTCTACCGACAGCATGTGGTTGATCAGATTTTCGCCCTTCACGTATTCACGAACGATTGCCATTGCAGCGTCACGATCCATGCTCACCTCTCGAATTAATTGAATTGTCGCTAATGTGATCGGGAAATATCGGCTCTGGATCGCCGAGAACTGGCAGCGGGCGGGTGATAAATGTCTCGACGAAGGCTACCAGCGTGGCAGGGATTTCGCGCATGCGCCAGTAGCGCATCGAGCGGGGATTGTAGTCGCGGCGGTCCGCCCGGACCCCCTCCGCCTGCAGGCCGATGCCGCTGCAGGTCAGCAGGGCGCGCGGCAGGTGATAACGCTGGGTGACCAGCAGCGCCTGCTGCAGGCCGAAGATGTGCTTTGCCCGGTAACAGGTGTCGTACGTGCGCCGCCCGGCGTAATCGAGGATGATGTCTTCCTCAGGTACGCCGAGCTCCAACGCGTATTCCTTCATCGCCTGCGGCTCGTTGTAATCGATGAAACGGTTGTCGCCGCTCATCAACAGCTTCTCAACCTTGCCGGAAAAATACAGATCAGCTGCGGTTGCTACGCGATCGCGCAGGATGGGGGTGGGTGAGCCGTCACGCATCAATCCGGCTCCAAAGACGATGGCAGCAGGCGCTGAGGGGGCTGCCTGCGGTGAGTGGGTTTTGCTCTGCGCTGAGATCTTGGCGATCAGCACCGGCAGCCCGAGGACGACAATCCCGGCAATCAGAAGATATAAGAGGAATTGGCTCATTCCCTTTAGTATACGTCGAATCATAGCCCGATTTTACCATCTGGCACAACTCCATTGTAGTAAGGCTTGCATTACAAGGTTTGTGCCAGGTTGGCTGCAGGACCGGCAGGTGGAGCGGTGTTCTAGCGCCCAATCCACCTGGAGAGGTCGGTCGCGCTAAAGCGGACGGCGGCGCGGATGGGATCGTAAATCGAGTCGTCCACAATCTTCAAATCCTGGATTTCATACTCGCCCAACGTCTGGGTCAGGACGCGCTTGCCTTCATCGGTTTTGACAAAATCCTGCAGAGCGGCTGCAACTGAGTTGCGAATCGGCGCGTCTACAGATGGCGCGATCGAAAAATTCAAATTTGGGATGACCGGATCGGTCTGCCAGATGACGATCACCCGTTCGACTGCATCCGGCAGGTCGGTCACCACAGCGCTCGAAGTGCGCGGATCGCCCGAAATGGAGAAAGTGACGCCAAAATCACAAACCCCCTTGATGTACAACGAACGTACTACCGCTGGGTAGGTCTGCGAGATCACGCCTGGCTGGACGATGATCTCAGCCTGTTCGAGGAGTCCGAGGGGAAGGATGTAGCCGGAGATCGATCCGGGCTCGACCCAGCACGGGCGCTTTCCATCCAGTTGCGGAAGGGCAGTGGCCAGATCAGCCGTGCCTTTGTTGGTTGTTGGATCGAAATAGGATGTAAAACCGCTTTCCACGTTTGCCAGGAACTGAGTGCCGTAGAAGTAGGTGCCAAAGTGATTGCTGAGCAAGGCGACTTCTGCCAGGTTATTTTCGTGAGCGCGGATGTAGGTCAGCGGCTGGAGCCAGGCGGCATGGATTTCGCCGTCCTCGAGAGCAGCATACAATTCCTGGTCGCCAGGGAGGACTTTAATGGCGACAGCAGCAGCTGCGTTGTCATTTAGAAATTGCACCAACTGGTCGATGGCAGCCTGGATGGCAGGATCGGAGGGTAAATCTGCAAGGCCGATAGTAAAGGGATGATCCGCATGCCCTAGCGGTACGGGGGTAGGGGTTGGCGTGGGCGCAGCGGTCTCCGTCGCCAATACCGTCGCAGTCGGCGTGAGCGTAGGGTCGGCACAACCTGCGGTGAATGCCGTCAAAAACAGGATAAGTATAGATAGTGCTCGAGAGGGGATTTTCACGTATGAATTCACGTAGGGGTAATGACCTGGCGAAGGTTTCTCCATGCGGATGTTAGAATTATAATCTTTTTGGTCGAAATGTACCCCACCTATGAGTGCGGCTCATATCAATTCAATTGATGATGACAGCCCTGTCGTAGATCCTCTATAAGCGCAGGTTCCAGTCGTCGAGTCCATATTTGCGGGAGACCAGCTCGTCTGCACGGTTTAATTCTGATTTTAGCGGCTCGCTCTGCACGAGTTCCAGATCCAGGGCTGTTTCGAACGCCTTCTGGAAGGCATTGGCGGCCTCCTGCCAGGTCGGGGGGCGTTTGAGGATCTTTTCAACAGTTGTGGCGTGCGCTATCAGCCGGTTCGAGGCGGCTTTTCGAATCTGCTCATTTGGATAAGCCAGCACTTGCGTAATGCGAGTCAGGTCGCCATAGAGCGGCAGGGAGCCGTGTTGCAGCACCCCACCCAGGCGGCGGGCCTGGGCGCTGCCGATCAATTTCTTCCCTTCAACTGTGATTTCGTAGTTGGAGGGAACCTCGAAACAGACTGCTCCGTTTTGTTGAGCGCCCTCTGGCAGTGGATACTGCTGATCGGCGCGGGCCGGCAGGTGCATGATTTGCAGGGCAAGGAGCAGCGCGGCTGAAAGCCTGCGGTAGCTTTCTAGTATCGATCCGGCGACGCGCGGCTCGTGCTGTGGGGCACTGACGGAGTAAGTCAGCTCGTCGGTATGCAGGATCGCGCGCCCGCCGGTCGGTCTGCGCACCAGGTCCCATCCGGCGGCGGTCAGCGCGGTTCGATCGACATCACGGTACGGTTGAGCCTGTCCAAGCGAAAGGCAGGGCGGCTGCCAGGCATAAAGGCGTAACGTGGGTGGAGCTTGATGGGTGACCACTGCTTCGAGGATGGCCTCATCCAGGGCCATGTTCCAGGCGCCGGTTGCCGCTGCTGAGATAATTACACGCCATCGATCTCTATCCATGAGTGGGAATTATATCTGCAATTATTGAATAATCGTGCTATAATTTGGTCGTTAATCCTATCTATCCAATCCTTAAGAACAGGCAATCCGAAAAACCAGATTGCGATGGCGGCGAATTTATCGATTGAACTTACTGATATTTAGCGCCATACTGACTGGTGCGCATTGATGCGGGGAAAGATTTACATACGCCTTCTCTGGAGACCTCGCGGATTGAATTAAATAGTGTGAAGCACATTAACACATGCGTGTGACCATGGATTTTAATCCTGTTAATACTCATGGTTAATCTGCCAGATTGATTCAGGACTGCCCAATTTTCCGCAAGTAACATACTGGTCATAATGACTGCGCCGGGCGTAAAGGAGGTGATGAACAGGGACGTCTAGGAATCTCAAATGCGGTTCACAGTAAGCATCTGTGTAAGTCCGAGCCGATGGTACGCCAGGCTCAATACCCAACCTAATCTAGGAGGAAAGAGATGTACAAGAAATTTATCCCATTGATCAGCATTTTGCTGATCGCCGTGTTCGTCCTTGCGGCTTGTGCGCCCGCCGCAACCCCCACGCCTGAGCCACAAGCACCAGCAGAGCCGTCCCAGCCCGAAGCCCAGCCAACTGATGTTCCACCCACTGTAGAACCGGAACCTGAGGGCGTTTCTGGCACCATTACGTTGTGGCATGCCTGGAAAGAGAACGAAATTGAGAGCCTGAACGAAGTGATCGCTGCCTTCCAGGCTGTCAACCCAGACGCAAAGTTCGATGTTCTCTATGTCCCCTTCGATGATATGAAGGGCAAATATGAGACCGCGACCGCCACTGGCGGCGGCCCGACCGTTCTGATTGGCGGCGCTGACTGGGGCCCCGGTTTGTACGATGCTGCCCTGGTGGCTGACTTGAGCAGCGACCTCGATCAGGCCTTCCTTGGCACCATCAATGAGGCTGCCCTCGGAGCTGTGCAATACAAGGGCGCGCTGGTAGGTCTGCCTCAAACGGTCAAAGGCGTCCTGATGTTCCGCAATAAGTCAATCGTCCCAGAGGCAGCGACCTCGCTGGACGATTTGCTTGCCAAGGCGAAAGCTGCCGATGCCGGCGATGTGTACGGCGCGACGCTCGAGTACGGGCTGTTCTTCGCTGCCGGACACCTGCACGCGGTGGGCGGCAAGTTGCTTGAGGAAAACGGCGATCCTGCTTTCAACAACGAGAAGGGCGTCGAGTGGGTCAATAACATCCTCAAGTTCAAATACAGCGACAAAGCCCTGGTTTTCAACAACGTAGACGATGATGTCAACCTGTTCAAAGCTGGCAAATCCGGCATCATTATCGACGGGCAATGGAATATGTCCTCGCTGGCTGAGGCGATCGGCGCTGACAACCTGGCCATTGATCCCTGGCCGACTGGAATGGCCGGTTACGTTCAGACCGAGAATATCTACCTGAACGCGAACGCCACAGGTGATGATCGAGCCGCAGGTGTGGCTTTCATCAAGTTCTTCCTTTCCACTGAAGCTCAGTCGATTCTGTCCGACGCCACCAAGGCTGCCCATATCCCGGCAACCAAGGGTGTGGAAGTCACAGATCCGCTAATGAAGGCTGCCGCGGTTGCCTTCGAGGGCGGCACAGCCTTCCCGGTTATCCCTGAAATGGGCGCATACTGGGATGCGGTCAATAATGCTCTCAAGAAAGCCATGGACGAAGGTGTCGATCCGGCCGTGGCGCTGCAGGAAGCCCACGATCTGGTGGTTGCCAAGGTCGCGGAAATCCGCGGACAGTAATCCACAGTACGACCCGGCAGGTGGGAGATCATCTCCCACCTGCCGCTGTAAAATACCCAATCGCAGTTGCTTTAATTTAAATCATTGATAATTGGTCAGAGGAGGTTTGGTATGGCAGCCGTCTCTAGCACACCTGCGAGCAAGGAAAAAGCTGTAAGGGGGGACAGAGTAACGGTGAAGAAGTCGCTGGTACCCTGGGCGTATATCGCACCGGCCGGCTTGTTGATGGCCGTGATTTCGTTCTTCCCTCAAATCTTCCAGGTATGGATGGCTTTTACCGATTTTCGGATTAAGAACCTCCGCTTTAATATTCTGAACCCATCCACCTGGGATCAATTTAGTCCTCCCTGGGTGGGATTTGACAATTTCATCAAGATCTTAACCAACAACCTGGCGCTCGAAAATTATGATTTCTGGCGACTGCTGGCTTTCAATCTGACCTGGACCCTGGTCAATGTGTTCTTCCATGTCGGCCTGGGGGTCATCATCGCCATGGCGCTGAACAGTAAAGGGTTAATCGGCAGGAAGATCTACCGGGCGTTATTCGTGCTGCCCTGGGCAATTCCCGGGTACATCGCCGCGTTGACCTGGAAAAACATGTTTGACCAGAACTTTGGCGCGGTCAATCAGTTGATCGGGGTGTTCAATAATTTCTTTGGCACCTCACTTCCAACAGACATCCGCTGGATCGCGGAAACAACGCCACCAATTGGCGGGCTGCTCAGCTTCTTACCCCTGGCTTTTTATGCGCTGCTGGTCGCCAACGTCTGGCTGGGGTGGCCTTTTATGACGATTGTGGCGACTGGCGCACTCCAATCCATTCCCGAGGAACTTTACGAAGCGGCGGACATCGACGGCGCGTCCGGCTGGAACAAATTTTGGAACGTCACAGTTCCGATGATCCGCCCGGCGATGGTGCCGGCCATCATGTTAGGGACGATATGGACGTTCAATAACTTCAACGTGATTTACTTTATTTCCAAGGGCGATCCATTTGGCAGGACGGATATCCTGGTAACCCAGGCATTCAAACTGGTCTTCGAGCAGCGCCTCTACGGAGTGGCGGCTGCCTTTAGCATTGTAGTGTTCTTCATATTATTAATCATAACTCTGATCCAAAACCGGGTTACCCGTGCAACGGAGGCCTACAATGCATAAGAAGCGGCGTGCGATCCTCAAGCAAATTGGTTTGCAGATTTTTCTGCTGGCAATCACCGCGTCGGTGCTGTTCCCGATCCTATGGATCGTGTCGATGGCGCTCGATCCTCGCGGAATCGACAAACCCCTGGAGTTAACCCTGATCCCTCCCGGCGCTTCGCTGGAAGCTTTCCGAAAAGTTTTGTTCGATCCGTTCGAGCTGCTCTGTAAAAATCCTTCGGATCCTTCCTCCTGCATGACCTTCGGCAAACTGCTGATCAACAGCCTGCTCGTGGCGCTTGGCACCAGCGTGGCGGCTGTTGCGCTCGGCTCATCGGCAGCGTATGCTTTTTCACGCTTCAAATTCATCGGCAGGCAAGCCGGCATGCTGGGATTCATCGTCTTACTCATGCTGCCGACAACCGCGACCCTGGCGCCTTTATATGTCCTGCTCAGCCAGATCAAGTTGGGCACCGAGGCATTGAGAACCACCCTGCTCGGCCTCTCGATCGCTTATGCCTCGAGCACCCTGCCGTTCACAATTTGGAATTTGAAGGGCTATTTCGATACGATTCCAAAGGAACTGGAGGAGGCTGCTTTAATCGACGGCGCCTCGGTTACACAGACCTTCTTCCGTATCATCATCCCGCTGGCAGTGCCGGCTATTGCGGTGACGGTTCTGTTTGCCTTCATGACCGGTTGGACGGAATTCGTCCTGGCATGGACGTTCCTCGAAGATCCTTCTCGCTTTACCCTGGCGATGGCGCTGCGCTCGATGCAGGGACAGTTTGCCACGCCCTGGTCGGAGTTCTCCGCCATGTCCATTCTGATGAGCATCCCAATCGTGATCCTCTTCTTCTCGCTTCAGCGTTACCTGGTGGGCGGCCTGACCGTTGGCGGAGTCAAGGGATAAACGAGCTTGTATTTGAGATTTGTACCGGGGGACGGAGATCAACCGTCCCCCTCATGTTAACTCAAGGGGAATTCTCTCGATGAAAAAGTTATTTGCGTTGATCCTCCTGGCAGTGATGGCGTTGAGCGCCTGCTCACCTTCAAATGAGACAAAACCGGACCTGTACGTCGCCATGATCTGGCACCAGCACCAGCCGTTCTATGCCACCGATCCAGAAAGCGGTCTTTATGTGGCGCCCTGGGTGCGTCTGCACGCTGCTAAGGATTACGTCGACATGGTGACGATCCTGAAGAAATATCCCAGGGTTCAGGCGACATTCAATCTGACGCCCTCCTTGATCGCGCAAATCGACGAGCTGGCGGCGGGCAGGCGCGATCTGGCCTGGGAAATGACCCTTGCGCCGGCCGATCAACTAACCGAAGAACAAAAAATATACCTGCTGCAGCGTTTCTTCGATACCAACGGAAAGGTTATCGCCCGCTTTCCGCGCTATGAAGAGCTGATGGACAAGCGCGGCGGCGCGGCGGACGATCAAATCCAAAATGCGCTGGAAACCTGGACCGCCCAGGATTTTCGCGATCTGCAGGTGCTGTTCAACCTGGCCTGGACGGATCCGGATACCCTTGCGGAAAAGCCGCTGGCAGGACTGGTCGCCAAAGGCAGAGATTTCAGCGAGCGGGATAAGCAAATTGTGCTGGACAAGCACCTTGAGTTGATAAAAAAGGTGGTTTCGGTGCACAGCAATTTTCAGAAGAAGGGCCAGATCGAGATAACGACCACACCATACGCCCATCCCATCCTGCCGCTGTTGATCGACACCGAGCTGGCCAAAATCGCTGTGCCTGATATCAGCCTGCCGCCGCGCTTTTCTTACGGCAGGGACGCGGTCGAGCAGCTCGAGCGCGGCATCCGGCTCTATGAGGATCACTTTGGGCAGCCGCCGCGCGGCATGTGGCCGGCAGAAGGATCGGTCGCTGAGGAGATCGTCGGGCCGGTATATCGCGCCGGCATTCAATGGGTGGTGACTGACGAGGCCATTCTGGCGAAATCGCTCGGGCTGGATTTCACCCGCGGCGAGGATGGATTGCCGTCCAATCCTGAGGCGCTCTACAGGCCGTATCAGGTGGCTGAGCGGGACGATCAACCTTTGGTAATTCTCTTCCGCGATACCCAACTGTCGAATAAGGTTTCCTTCGATTACAGTCAGATCGACACCCAGGCAGCCATCGATGATTTCATCGGGCGCATCCACGCTGTTCGGGATGCCCTGAAAGATAAAGAAGGCGGGCCTTTTCTGCTCACCATCATCCTTGACGGAGAAAACGCCTGGGAATGGTACGAAAATGACGGCAAGGATTTCCTCAATGGCATATACACCCGGCTCAATGACGACGCCAGTTTGAAAATGGTGACCCCCTCCGAGTTTTTGAGCCTGGAACCTGGTGAATTGCCCGCCATCCCGACCCTGTTCGCCGGCTCGTGGGACGGCGGGGATTTCCAGACCTGGATTGGCGAACAGGAGGAAAACAAAGCCTGGACCTATCTGGGGACTGCTCGGGCCGAGTTGGAGGAATACACCCGGGGGAAGAAAAAGGGACAGGCCAGTGCGGAGCAATTAGCCAACGCCAGTGATGCCATGCTGGCTGCCGAAGGCTCTGATTGGTTCTGGTGGTTCGGCGCGGACAAGGATTCAGGCAACGATCCAGCTTTTGACGCCCAGTTCCGCGAAACACTCGGGCAGATGTACGACGCGCTTGGGCTGGCGCGGCCGGAGTACCTGGACGTACCGGTCATCTACGCCCCGCCGATCGAGCCGGACAAGGCGTTGGAGGCAGTCTCCAGCCCGCAGATTGACGGGCAGGCGGGCGCAGACGAATGGGCGCAGGCGGGGCGTTTTGAATCCGGCGGCGGGCAGTCGGCCAGTTTGTCGTTTGCATTTTCCAAGGAGCAGCTCAGCCTGCGGCTGGAGAAGGCGCCCCGGGAGGAATTCTCGATCTATTTCAAGGTGCCGGCCATTCAAAGCGGCTCGCCCTTTGCGGTTGAAGGCCGTCAGGTGCTGGAAATGGACGCCACCCACCGTTTGAAGATCACCGCGGGTGGTCAGGCAGCTGTACTGCAGAGCTGGGACGGCGAGGATTGGGCCGAGGTACCCGATGCGCCGCTAGAAATCAGCGCGGCGGATGTGCTGGAGCTGGCCTTTCCTCACACGGCGTTGTGGCCGACGCTGGACGCAGGTGACGTTCTTTTGTTGCGCATAGCCAACAACCAGGGTCTGCTGCCAGAAAAGGGAGCGGCGCGGCTGCTTGTTCCGGATTTGGGGCGGATCGCCTGGCTGGCTGAATTCAAGGATCCAATGAATGACGACCACGGACCGGGGAACTATGTCTATCCAACCGATGGGGTATTCGTCGACGGCGTCTTCGATCTGCTCAGCTTCAAGGTGGGCAGCGATGAAAACAACCTGGTATTCAAGGTTGAACTGCGCGGGCCGGTAGATAACCCCTGGGGTTCGCTCAATGGTCTTTCAATTCAAACCATCGATATTTATCTGGATGTTGACGGACCGGACAGCGGCACGCGCCTGCTGCGCAACGCCCGAAATGCCGCTGTTTCTACAGATAATGCCTGGGACTACGCTCTGACTGTTTCCGGCTGGCAAAACGGATTGTTCCTGGCTGAGGAACCCGAGGCGGCGTACATCAATGTACCGCTGACGATCATTACCGATCCGGGGCGCAGATCGATCCTGGTTAAAATCCCGCGCGACGCGATTCCGGGCGATCCGACTCAGTGGGCCTATGCGGTGGCGGTCCTCTCGCAAGACGGCTACGGACCGAACGGAATACGCGACGTGCTGCCGGTTGCCGAACGCTGGCGTATTGGCGGCGGGCCACAGGGCGCGAGCAATATGCCCCGCATCCTTGATGTTCTTTGGCCTGAAGGCGCGGCGTCCACGCAGGAAGAGATGCTCTCCAGTTTCGCCCCGGTCAGCGGGTTGGCGAGCGACCTCAGTGCGGACGCCTTTGCCCAACTGGAGATGGTCAGGCCTTGATCACCCTTTGAGATCAACTGGCAAGGTTGATGCAACGGATCGGAATATCCCTGTTTTCCATCCCCCTTGTTTTCAATGCCCCGTCCAGAATCGGAATAAAACCTGGCTCAGGCGTGATATACTACATTCCGCAGTTATTTGACCTGAATCGCGACTCCAATGAGCACAACAACAGAACTAATCGTCTCTTGTGACAAACCGCGCGACACTGTTGAAATTCACCTGCCCGACGGTCGTGTGCTGCAGGGACCGCGCAACCTGCCGGTGGTGGAGTTCCTGAAAGCACTGCCTGACTGGGAGAAACCATTAATCGTCGGCGTGATTGTTAATCACGAACTGCGCGAGTTGACCTATCCGGTCTCGATGGATTCCAAAGTCACGCCTTTGGACATCGCCAGCGCTGATGGGGCGCGCATTTACCGTCGTTCGCTGACCTTCCTGCTCGAGGCCGCTTTTGTGGATTTATTCCCAGACGGCGCGTTGAACGTTGATCACTCGGTTTCGTCCGGCGGTTATTACTGCCAGGTCAGCGGACGCCCGGCGCTGACCAGTCATGAGATCAGCCGGCTCGAACGTTACATGCGCGATCTGGTCGAGCGTGATTTGCCCTTCGAGCGCAGGATTGTACCATTGAACGAAGCGGTCCAATATTTTGAGTCCCACGGCTATTATGATAAAGTGCTGCTGTTGAAATACCGTGAAAAGGACACATTAGTGCTCTACCGGCTGGGCGATCATCAGGATTATCACCACGGTTATATGGTTCCCTCGACCGGTTACCTGCGTTGGTTTGCGGTAAAGCGTTTGGGCCCCGGCTTTATTCTGCGATTCCCGCGCCGGCATGCCCCGGATCAACTGCTGCCCATGGGCGATTACCCGAATCTGCTGAAAACCTTTCAGCAATATGGCGCATGGCTGTCGCGCCTGGGCATCGAGAGCGTCGGCGCGTTGAACAACGGCATTGTCGAGGACCGTGCGCGCGAGATTATTCTAGTTTCAGAGGCGCTGCACGAACAGAAGATCGCGGAGATCGCCAGGCAGATCGTTGCCAGATCAAAGACGAGCCGCATCGTGCTGATCGCCGGCCCGTCGTCGTCTGGAAAGACCACCTTCTCAAAGCGGCTCTCCGTGCAGATGCTGGCTTACGGGCTCTCGCCCTTCCCGCTTGAGCTGGATAATTACTTCGTCGATCGTGATAGGACACCGAAAAAGCCGGACGGCGGCTACGATTTCGAATCGCTCTCCGCGCTTGACATCGCCCGTCTGGAGGCGGATTTGCAGCGGCTGGTCAACTGCGAGGAGGTGCAGCTTCCGCGCTACGATTTCAAGACCGGGCTCAGCCAGCCGGGCGAGGTGGTGCGGCTTTCTAAGGATCAGATAATCATTCTCGAGGGGATCCACGGCCTGAATCCGCATCTCCTGCCGAACATCCCCACCCAGCAGACCTTTCGGATTTACGTATCCTGCCTGACCCAATTGAACCTCGACCGGCACAACCGCATCAGCACCACCGATACGCGTCTGATCCGCCGGATCGTGCGGGACGCCCGCGAGCGCGGCTACACCGCCCAGGACACGATCAGCCGCTGGGAATCGGTGCGGCAGGGGGAGAAGGATTACATCTTCCCGTACCAGGAAAACGCGGATGAGATGTTCAATTCCGCGCTGGTGTATGAGCTATCCGCGCTGCGCCCGCTGGCGGAGCCGCTGCTCCGTCAGGTTCCGTTCGGGACGGATGAATATATCGAAGCTAAGCGCCTGCTGGCATTTCTCGGCTGGTTCAAGACGATCGACGCGGACCTGATCCCGGACAACTCGATCCTGCGCGAGTTCGTCGGCGGATCGATCCTGAAGCATTTCAAATTGTGGGAAAACGGTCACGAAACCGGAAAAACCAGCAAATGAGAGCCGACTTGATGCACCGGCAGCATCGCAAGCCGCTCACCATCGCCCACCGCGGGGCGCGCTCGCTCGCCCCCGAGAACACCCTGACGGCTGCTCGCAAGGCGTTTGATATCGGCGCCGATATGTGGGAACTGGACGTGTGCATGACCAGCGACGGGGAGGTGATCCTGCTGCACGATGACACGCTTGAGCGCACCTCGAACGCCGCCGACGTGTTTCCCGGGCGCGAACCCTGGCAAATCGCTGATTTCAGCCTGGCAGAAATTCGCCGTTTGGATTTTGGCTCCTGGTTCAACCGGACGGATCCCTTTGGTCAGATCGCCGCTGGCAATGTGACCCCGGCCGAGCAGCAAAGCTACTCCGGCGAGCCGGCGCCCACACTGCGCGAGGCGCTCGAGTTCACAAAGGCGAACCGCTGGAAAGTCAACGTGGAGATCAAGGATCTGACCGGCACGGCCGGTCACCGGGTGATCGTCGAGCGCGTGGTCGCATTGATCCGCGAGCTGGAGATGCAGCCGGACGCCTTGATTTCATCCTTCAACCATGACTATCTGCTTAAAGTAAAAAGTCTTGCACCTGAAATCAAAACTGGCGCCCTGGTGGAGCACGGTGATTCCGATCCGTTGCGGCTGATCAACCGGTTGCAGGCTCAGGCTTACAACCCGAAATTCGGCCAGGTGACGCCGGAAGAAATCCGCAGGCTGCGCGAGAACGGGATCGACGTGTATGTTTACACGGTCAACGATCCGGACGACATGAAATTCCTTATCGATTCTCAGGTGAGCGGCCTGTTCACCGATTTTCCTCAGACCATGGTCGATATCCTCAGGTAATAAAACTGGCTTGAGGGATTCCTCAAGCCAGGTGTTGTCTTCGATCAGCCAGATGCCGCGGTCTAGAAAACCGGATGCTTTTGGCGTAATTGCTCCTTGAGCATGACACCCAGACGGGCAATGCCCTCATTAATTTTTTCCGGTGTGCAGTAGGAGAAGTTCAGGCGCATTGTATTTTCTCCACCGCCGTTCGGGAAGAAGCTTACGCCGGGGACATAGGCTACTTTATTTTTTACCGCCTCAGGGAACATCTCGACAGAGCTGCACCCTTCGGGCAGCTTTGCCCACAGGAACAGGCCGCCATGCGGACGCGTCCAGATCACACCTTCCGGCATGTTTTCTTCCAGCGACTCGAGCATCGCATCCCGCCGCTCGCGGTAGACGTCGCAGATGAATTTGACATGCTGGTCGAGGAATCCGCCGCGCCCAACCTCATATGCGACGACCTGATTGAACGTCGCGGTGTGCAGGTCGGTGCCCTGCTTGACGATGGTCAGCTTGCGGATGACCTCCGGCGGGGCGATCACCCAGGCCAGGCGCAAACCGGGCGAGAGGATTTTTGAGAATGTGCTCAGGTAAATCACGTTGCCGGTGTACGATCCATTCTGGACGCGCATGCGCGCATCGATCACCTCGACGGCGGGCAGATGCTCGCCCTCGAAGCGCAGTTGGGCGTAGGGATCGTCCTCGACGATCGGCACGCCGTACCGGTCAGCCATCTCGACCAGGTAGTTTCGCCGTTCGAGCGAAAGGCACACGCCCATCGGATTCTGGAAATTTGGCAGCGCGTAAATAAATTTAGGGCCGGTACGCAGCGCCTGTTCAATATCATCAGGAACCATGCCGTCGTCGTCTGTACGCACGGTCACGTATTCCGCTCCATACGGCGCCCAGGCCTGCAGTGCGCCTAGGTACGTCGGCGATTCGACCAGCAGCCGGTCGCCGTGATTAATAAATACCTTGCCGATCAGGTCGAGGGCTTGTTGCGAGCCAGAGGTGATCAGCACGTTCTCAGCGGTGATCTGAATGCCGATCCGGCTGGCGTGGCGGGCGATCATTTCGCGCAGCGGAGTGTATCCCTCGGTGGCGCCGTATTGCAGCGCCATTCGTCCTTTTTCAGCGAGGACTTTATTGCAGGCTTCCTGGAATTCGTTGATCGGGAATACTTCAGGGGCGGGCATGCCGCCGGCAAACGAGATGATTTCCGGGTCTTCGACGAGTTTCAGCAACTCGCGGATGGCCGAGGCCTTCATCCTTTGCATTCGCTGTGCATAACGATGATCCCAAGGGGTTTGCATATGACCTTTTCTCCTTTTCAAGATGCTTCTGATGGTGGGTTCCGTTCGTGCCAATCGCACAAGACGATGAAATGATTGATCAACTACCGTTATCCCTTGGCTTGATAAAAATTCGCAAATACAACCTCTTTACCATACAATCCCTTTCCTACCGCTAATAAACCAGGTGTGCTTGTCGGCACACCTGGAATGATCGATTTATTTTGGAAAGCGGCTAATAATGACGGCCATGGTGGGAAGGGTTATCCGGTCGCCGATGATCAACTCGCCAGGGGCTTTGCCTGTCGTTTTCGGCGCGCCCTGGTAGATAAATACCTGCGCGCCCTCCTCGGCGGATTTCAGGTCGATAAACGCCTGACCGGTGAGGAAGCCCTCGCTATCGATGGCGCAGCTCGTAACCACGCCGACGGTCTTGCCCTTGCGGTCGATGACCGGATCGCCGTTGTGAGCCATGCGAACGCCCTTCTCGCTGAAGCGGAAGCGCACCACCACGCCCTGGCGCTTTGCCTCGCGTGCCAGGAAGGCATCTCTGCCGATGAACCAGGGTTTGTAGGTCTTCACGTAACCGCCGAAACCAGCCTCGGCGACGCCAAGGTTGAGCTCGCCGCCCATCTCATGACCGTAGAGCGGCAGGCCGGCCTCGGTGCGCAGCGAATCGCGCGCGCCAAGACCGCAGGGCTTGATGCCCAGCGGCTCACCGACTTTCATCAACGCATCCCAAAGCGCGGGCGCCTGATCGGGATGGACGAACAACTCGAAGGCCATCTTTTCACCGGTGTAGCCGGTACGAGAAACGACCAGCTCGAAGCCGCCCACGACCGCCTCGCACAGCTGAGTGCGCTTGAGCGCCATCACCTTTTTACGGTTGGCGGCGTCGATGCCGAGGGCAAATAGAATCTCGCGCGATTTTGGCCCTTGCAAGGCGATGTCCACGCGCATATCCTTGCCTTCCTTGGGATCTCGCAGGTTGCGCAGCACCACGTGCCTGCCGAAGGCGCGCGCCCAGGGACGTGCATTGTCAACTTTGACCCGCCCTTCACGGACGGCGTTCAGCCAGGTCCAATCCTTGTCATCGTTGGAGGCGTTGACCACCACCAGGTATTGTTCCTCCGAGCGGCGGTAGACCAGCGTATCGTCGATCACGTTCGCGTCGGGATCGAGGAAGTGGGTGTAACAGGATTCCCCGACTTCCAGAGTGCTGATGTCGTTGCCGCAGACACTGTCGAGGAAAGCGACCGCATCCGGTCCTTCCGCCTGGAAGACGCCCATATGAGCTACGTCGAATAACCCGGCCGCCTGGCGGGTGGCGAGGTGCTCCTCGACCACTGAAGTGTACCAGACGGGCATCTCCCAGCCGGCGAAGGGGATGATCTTCGCCCCCAGCGCCTTGTGGATATCGTACAGGTTGGTGCGTTTCAGCGCGGGCGATTCCGGCTCAGTCCACCCAAAGGCAGGCAGAACTGCCCCGCTTGCCTGAGGAAGGCCGATAGCGTAAGGCTTTTGCGGGCTGATCGGCTGCCCTTCAGCTTTACTGACTGGTTCGGTGTTTGCTTCGCTGATGTAGGTCGGCCCCGGGATGCGGCGATGCAGATCCGGATCGAAGGTGATGTAGCCGTCCGAAAGATCGCGCAGCCATGTGATGGCGGCTCCGGCTTTGTCCGCGGGAAGGCTGAAGCGGAAATGATTCGGGGTGATGCAGGAGAGCACGCCCTCGACGGCGCCCTTCGGAGTGATGATGGTGGTCTTTTGATGCTCGCCCGGTTGGAGGGATTCGGCCTCGCTGGTGAAGACGTAGTTGACGAAGCCGCGCACGTTGACGCCCTGGATGTCGTAGGCTGCCCAGTTGCCCTTACCTGACGGTTTATCGTCGATAAAATAGAAATGCGGATAACCGTGACGCGCAGGTTCATAGTCGATGCCGGCTTTATCGCTCAGCTTGCGTACGCGCAGTCTGGCGTCCTGCAGGACGTCAAAATCAACTTTAGCGCGGACGGAATCACCCTTGCGTGTGTCCAGGCTGTACGGCACGGTGGCGAGAAGGACGTCGCTGATGATATTGCCTACCTCGATCATGTCGTTTTCGTCCAGGCCGCGCTGAGTCATCCACGGTGTGCCGTAGCGGATGCCGGACGCGTACAAGGCTGTCTTGTCGCCCGGGATGGTGTTGCGATTGAGGACGATGCCTGCCACATCCAGGATTCTGGCGGCCAGGTCGCCCGAAAGCTGCGTCCCGTCCGGTCCAGTGATGGTCTTGCAATCCAGGTTTCCGAGGTGAGTGTTGCTGCCACCGTAAGCGATGCGCAGACCGCGCCGGGCGAGCTGCCCTGTGAGCGTGATACAGTTCAGGATGATTTGCTGCTGGAGTTTCTGGAACTGTTCGGTTTTGGCGATCTTCAACGTTGTCGCCAGGGCGGCCACGGCGTGAATATGGGGCCCGCCCTGCTCGCCGGGGAAGACAGCCCGGTCGATCTTGCGGCTTGTCGCGGCGTCAGTGGTGATGATCACCGCGCTGCGCGGACCGATCAAGGTCTTGTGGGTAGTGAATGTAATCACCTGGGCATAACCGACCGGCGAAGGGATCGCCTTGCCGGCGATCAGACCAGCGATGTGCGACACATCTGCCAACAGCACAGCGCCGACCTTGTCGGCGATGGCGCGGTACTGCGCCCAGTCCGGCACACAGGGGTAGGAGGAATAACCGGCGATGATGATCTTGGGTTTGTGCTCGAGCGCCAGCGCCTCCACTGACTGGTAATCGATCTGCTCGGTCCGCGGATCGACGTTATAATGAACAACGTTGTAAAGCTTGCCTGAACGATTGACAGACGATCCGTGGGTCAGGTGACCACCGTGCAGCAGGTTCATGCCAAGGATGGTGTCGCCGGGATTGATCAACGCATGATAGACTGCGTTATTCGCCGGCGCGCCAGAAAGCGGCTGCACATTGACGAAAATCTGATCGGCGGAGATTTTTTCCGTGGCGAAGACCTCGGCGCAGCGCCGGCGGGCGAGCGATTCAACAACATCCGCGTACTCTACCCCTTTATAGTATCGCGGATCGGAATAGCGTCTGAAATGGGTTAATCTGGCGGTATAGTCGAGAATGTCTGCTTCGCTCATCCAGCGGGTTTCTTCGTCTGGATAACCTTCAGCGTATAAGTTTTGAAAAACGGAGCCCAGGGCTTCTCGTACGGCAAAGGGAGCAGTGCTTTCACTTGGGATCAGGATCAACTTGCGGTACTGGCGTTCTGCTTCAATCTGGATCAATTCATGGACTTCAGGGTCGACCTCTTTTAATGATCCGCGGGTCAGAAAATCAGCCATCAGCGCTCTCCTTAGGTATTGAAATTCTCGTATGTTAAATTGCCAATCATCCATCCAGTATTATTGTATTCCGCGCGTATACGCGGGTCAAGTCCATTTATCCTTATGTCCAGCGAAGGTTGTAACTGAAATATCCGCGGGGGTTAAGCCAGGCGCGCCTCAATCCAGGTGAAGATGAAATTCAACACTTCTTCTTTGATAATGTCGTTATGCAGCTCGTGGTAGCCGCCATCCCACTCTTTGTAGGTGAGCAGGGATTTGGGCGCTTTGGCGGAAAATTCGCGGGTGGCGGATGCATCCACGACCCGATCGCTGCTGCCTTGTGTCACCAGGGTTGGCAGAGTAAGCTCGTCAGCATGGTCCAGCAGCCAGTTACCGGCGATCATCAACGCAACGGCAAATCGAACTGTGACAACGCGCAGAACGAGGGGATCGTTGATGTATTTTTCTTTGACAGATGGATTCCGAGAGAGACCGTCCAAATCGACGCTATAGGGGATGGTCAGGGTTGGAGTGATCCTGGATAGCAATTTTGCCAGCGCGGCTTTCGCTTTAGGCACTTGCGTCAGACGAATCAACGGGCTGGCTGCGATCACGCCCTGAATTTGTGGTTTACGTACGATGGCAAAATTAAGAACCTGGCTTCCTCCCAGGCTGTGTCCGTAGAGAAATAAAGGTAAGCGAGGATGGCGCTGCCGGGCTTGCGAAAGCACCAGATCGATGTCATCATAGTACTGTTCGAACGAGTCTACGTGAGCGCGAGTCCCGCCTGATCTGCCGTGTCCGCGGAGGTCATAGGCTAATACAAAGAATCCACGTCTGGCAAAGTAGTCCGCCACATGTTCGTAGCGGCCAACATGTTCTGCGTAACCGTGCACCAAACAAATTACGCCTTTGATTGGGGGGTCGGGCTCCCATTCTTGAGTAAATAATTTAACTTCAGGGGTTTGCAGCCAGATAGACTCTGTCGAAGCCATAAATATTTATCCTCGATTAAATGATGTTGGTGGGGGTATAACGACGGGGGTAGTTTATCGGTAATAGGCGATTTACGCAAGAGAGTTGTTCACACAAATGCTAAGATCCGGTATTCCGGATATTCCTGGATTGTGACCGCGCCAATTCTCTCAGGAACATATCAGGGCAGGGTCAGATCCATATCCAGCCCATTGATTTTCTCCAGCGCTTTAATGCGAATAAAAAGCGGGTCGCACTCCACCGGGAAAGCCGGGCAGATCCACTCGGTTTGCTCCAGCCGCTGCTTGAAAAACGGAGGGAGCGAGCCGAAAACGCTGTTCGCCCCTCCAAAGGGATCTTTCGCCCCAACCACCACCCGGCCGATGCCGTGCAGGAGGATGGCCCCCATACACATCAGGCAGGGTTCCAGCGTGGTGTAGAGGGTCATCTCGCCGGATCGAGCCAGCAGGTCTACCGGGAGGGCTTTGAGCGCCTCAATCTCAGCGTGGCGGGCAAGGCTTCTCTGCGGCTGCCAGATCGCGTTCTGGCCCCTGGCGATGATCCGCCCGTCCAGGCTGATCACCGCGCCGATTGGCAAATTTCCGCTGCGTTCTGCCGCGAGGGCAAGCGCTACAGCCTCTGACATGCAGCTACGATCATATGAAGATATGGTCATAAACAGCCCTTGATGAAAGTGATCATTCTGGATCATCATGCCGGGTTGATTATACGACCGAATAGTTCGTGATCCAAATTTCGATTATTCCCAATCGGCATAACCATAATCCAGGCTTGCAAAGACTGACCAAACCCGGAAAACAAGGTTCAACATCGTTATAATATAGGTCGGATTTGATAGGCAGGCAACACGTCTGAGTGGCGCCGCCAGCTGAAACTCTTGAGCGAGATCAGGGTTATTATGCTTAGATTAGCCGGGCGAGGATGAGGCGTGGTCGAACCCAGCGATGATGAAGCAATCGTCCGAGCTGCCAGAGGTGATGGCGAAGCCTTCAGCGTACTCTACCAGAGATACGTGCGGCGGATTTACAACTATATCTATTACCGGACGGGAAACCAGCACGACGCAGAAGACCTCACCGAACGGGTATTTTTCCGCGCGTTGAATAACATCCAGAATTACCGCAACCGCGGATTGCCCTTCTCGGCCTGGTTGTACCGCATCGCGCATAATCTGGTGGCTAACTGGTACCGGGACACCAAACGCCGAAAAGAGGTGCCGCTTGAAGACCACGCCTACACCATCAGCCGCGGCGACCTGCCCGAAAGCGAGCTGGTTAAGCTCCAGGAAATCGAGCAGTTGATGGCTGCCCTCAGGCGGCTGCCGAACGAGCGGCAGAACTTACTGATCCTTAAGTTTGTGGAGAGATTATCGAACGAGGAGATAGCGCAAATCCTTGGACGGACTGAAGGCGCGGTGAAGAGTCTCTATCACCGCACGCTGCTGGCGCTGCGAGATGAGATCGGCATCGATTTGAACGAGGATAAGGATTGATACCGCCAGGCTGATACCATACGCCAGGACGGTCCAGGGATGGGAGGAAGTGGGATGCTGGAAAAGACGATGGATTTCAACCAGATCGGCGGAATCGAAAAAGAGCTGGGCGTCTTCATGACGCCGGTCGATCCTGACCCGGATTTTGTGCAGAGTCTTGGCCGTAGGTTGCGCGCTCCAAAATCCGTTTCGATCGAGGGCGAACTACTATCGAGGCCCGTGGCGCTGTTTGTTATCCTGTTTGGCCTTGTGGCCGGTATCGTTTCGGTCTTTCTGCTGCGCAGACTGCGTTAAATCTTTTCCGATTGGTGAGGTCAGGATCGGGCTTCCTGGCTGATCCCGAGTTTTTCCCGTAGCTCATCGTCGCGGGGTTCCACCAGAATGGCGCCGTCTGGAAAAACGATGGTCGGCACGCTGCGCATACCATGATTGACCCCTTCGACGAATTTTCGTCCCTCACTATCTTCATCGATGTCCACGTAGTTGTAGGGGATGTTATTCTGGTCGAGGACTTGTCGCGAGCGCCGCGAATCGAAGCACCATCTCGTGCCGTAGAGCGTGATGATTTGTTCGTCAGTCAAGCTGGGTTCCTTTCAAGGCAGCATCGATTTGCTGGATCAACCGGCGAGTTTCGGCCAGGACGTCTGCCCGGCTGGGGAAAGAATAATCCTTCTCGACCCTGGTCAGCAGCGTATCTGTGATTCTTTTCCATTCCTGGGGAATGCTCACATCCGTTTGGAATCGGCGCAGCAAGGAGTATGCATTCGATTCTACCAGGGAATCGCCGCGTGCGCGGTAGTAAGCCTGGATTGCCAGGCCGGCAGCGCGGCGGGCGCACACGCGCGCACGTCCTTCGTTGCCCTCCGAGCGGGCCTGTTCAGCCGCCAGAATCTCATTTTCGATTTTTCCGCTGATTTCGGGCGAGATCACACATCCATTGTAGTCGAATGATCCGCCTGTGTCGACGGGATTCATCCATCGAAGCGCCGGGAAAGGCGGCTTTTCTCCTGAATCTTTAAACCGATCCAGAGAAACCAAAAAAGGGCGAGCTAAGAACTCGCCCCGGTTGCATGAATGCGGATCAATGGCTAAAAGCCAATCCGATGGAGAGGGTTGCCGCTTAAGCCCAACCCTGATTTTTTACGAAATTCGTTATCACGGGGATGTTGATATATTCACCGCGATAGGCTTTAATTCCGTAAAATATTGGGATGATCCAGATCAAGGGGACGATGCACTGGACAATCGGAATGAGAGCGAGGAGGGTACCCGCGACAACTAGAACAATTCCGAGCGCGAGGGCTTGCACGGCATGTGCTTTGATAAACGGCCGGCTCTTCTTATCCTCCATCAACAGAACGATGATCGGGACGAGGGGCGTGATCAGATAAGATAAGAGCGCCCAGAGACGGTCATCGCTGGTGGGTTCTACAGGGGTTTGGGGAACTTCGGTCATTGAGGACTCCTTCGAAATGTGATAAAGATAGGGAAGAATACATAACCATTCTATAGCAAACAGTAGAAAAAATCTACCATATTAACAGTTTTGTTCGTTCGCGTAGGGTTTGTGTTAGAATTTTCGAGATGATTCGATGCAGAACAGTATTCATGGGATCTCCTGATTTTGCCATCCCAACCCTGGAGGCCCTAGTCAACCTGGTAGAGGTGGTAGGGGTGATCACTCAACCCGACCGGCCGGCAGGCCGGGGCAGCCTGTTGACGCCGCCGCCGCTCAAGCGCCGCGCGCTGGAACTGGGTCTACCCGTCTATCAGCCCGAGCGTTTGCGCGCCCCGGAGGCGTTTGCCCGCCTGGAAGCTTGGGCGCCGGAGCTGATCGTGGTGACGGCCTTCGGGCAAATCCTGCGCCAGAACGTACTCAACCTGCCGGGCCACGGCTGCATCAACGTGCACGCCTCGCTGCTGCCGCGCTGGCGCGGCGCGGCGCCGATCCAGGCGGCGCTTCTGCACGGCGACCGTGAAACCGGGGTGACGATCATGAAGATGGACGAGGGCGTAGACACCGGACTCATCCTGACCCAGGCGGTCGAGCCCATCCTGCCCGAGGATGACGCCGCGACGCTCTCGACGCGCCTGGCGACCCTGGGCGCCGCTCTGCTGCTGAGCATTCTGCCGCATTATCTAAAAGGCAAGATCCAGCCGTTCGAGCAGGACGAGAAACTGGCGACATACGCGCCCATGTTGAAGAAGGAAGACGGTGCGCTGGATTTTTCCCGTCCGGCCGATGAATTGGTCAATAAAATCCGCGCCTTCAATCCCTGGCCCGGGGCGTACATGGAGTATCAAGGAAGCCCGCTTAAAATCCATAAAGCCCGCGCAGCAGTGTCAGAAACGCTGCCGCCGGGCAGGCGCGGAGTTCATGCCGGATTGCCGGCGATCGGCTGTGCCGAAGGTCTGCTGGTGATCGAGGCGCTGCAGCCCGCGGGCAAAAAGCCCATGCCCGGAGACGTGTTCTTGCGTGGCGCGCGCAACTGGATCGAGGGAACAGCGATTGACTGAGTCTCAACAGACCGCGTCAGGTCAGAATCTGAGTTTCCTTGTTTTCGGCGTCGGCGCAATCGGCACCTATCTTGGCGGCATGCTGCTGCTCAGCGGGCATCCGGTGGCTTTCATCGAGCATGAAGAGGCTGCAAACCGGGTGCGCAGCAGGGGTTTAAAGCTGCACATTGGCAGCAGACAGCACATATACAGTGAGCCGGCGATCTACTGCGATCTCGAGGCAGCCCTTCAAGCCGGCCGGTATGACGTCGCCATAGTCGCGGTCAAATCCTTCGACACTCTCGGCCTGGCGCAGACAATCGCCCGAGCGGATACTAGTTTCAAGGCGCTGCTCACGGTGCAGAACGGGGTTGAAAACGAGCGGCTGCTGGCCACACACCTGGGTGAGGACAACGTCATCGCTGGGGCAGTGACCAGCGCGGTGCGCCGCATCGACGCCGGCGAGATAGTTCTGGAGCGCCTGCGCGGGGTAGGCATCGCCGACGGACACCAGCTTTCAGCGGAGATCGCGGCAGCGCTCAACGCTGCCGGGTTGAACGCCCGCCTGTACGAGCACGCCCAGGGGATGAAGTGGTCGAAAATGCTGACTAATCTGCTCGCCAACGCATCCTCGGCGATTCTGGATATGCCCCCTGCTGAGGTTTTTGCCCATAAAGGCGTTTACGCCCTTGAAGTCAGGCAAATTCGCGAGGCGCTGCGGGTGATGGCGGCGATGGACATTCCGGTATGCGACCTGCCCGGCGCACCGGTGCGGCTGCTGGCTACCCTGCTCAACAGCCTGCCGGTCAGCATCAGCCAGCCTGTCGCAAGACGCGTCCTCGGGCGGGGACGCGGTGGGAAAATGCCGTCCTTCCACATCGACCTGCATGCCGGTAGGAAAAAGAGCGAGGCCGATTATCTTAACGGCGCGGTGGTACGCTACGCTGATCAGTTGGGCATCCAGGCGCCGGTCAACCGGCTGCTTAATGACACCCTGCTGGGCTTGATCGATGGCAGCCTGCAAATCGAGCAATTTTCCCGGCAGCCTGGCAACCTCCTTGCACTGCTTAAGGATTACCCTGAATAGCCGGATTCATTGATTTCGACGAGGTGCGCATGACTGTGCCAGGCTGGGCCCAGGATACCATTTTTTACCAGATCTTCCCCGACCGGTTTGCAAACGGTGACCGCAGCAACGATCCAGTCAACGTGCGGCGCTGGAGCAGCCCCCCGGATGGCGTTCATTTCCACGGCGGCGATCTGCGCGGCATCCTCAACCACCTGGATTATCTGAGCGACCTGGGGGTGGAGTGTATTTACCTCAACCCGATCTTCCTTTCGACCTCCAACCACCGCTACAATATCGTGGATTACTACCAGATCGATCCAAGGCTTGGCAGCCAGGCGGATTTCCAGGCGCTGGTTGCCGGACTGCACCAGCGCGGTATGCGCCTGATCCTGGACGGCGTGTTCAATCACTGCGGTCGGGGTTTTTTCGCCTTCGTGGATGTGCTCGAGAATGGGCGCGACTCTCCATATCTGGACTGGTTTCATGTGCACCGCTTCCCGCTCGAGGCGTACGCCGCGGGCAGCACCCGTAATTATCAGGCCTGGTGGGGCATTAAAAGCTTGCCCAAGTTCAACACCGCCAATCCCAGCGTGCGCGAATTCATCTTCGGAGTCGCCCGGCATTGGATCGAGCGCGGCGCTGACGGCTGGCGTCTGGACGTGCCCAACGAGATCGACGATGACGCCTTTTGGGCCGAGTTCCGTACGACGATCAAACAGGTCAATTCAGAGGCATTGCTGATCGGCGAAATCTGGGAGGTGCAGCCGCGCTGGCTGGGCGACGGACATTTCGATTCGCTGATGAACTACCCATTCCGCACAGCGATACTGGAATTTTTACAGTGGGGCAAGAACGGCGCTCAGACTGCCGAGGCGATCGGCAGAGCGCTGTCCGCCTATCCGCAGGAGAATTTGTTTGCGCTCTACAATCTGCTCGGATCGCACGATACCGAGAGGATCAAAACCTTACTGGCGGACAAACCGGCCGCATTGAAGCTGGCTTACTTGCTTCAGTTTGCCCTCCCGGGAGCTCCGGCGGTCTATTACGGCGATGAGATTGGGCTGGAGGGTGGTAAAGATCCCGACTGCCGGCGTACCTTCCCCTGGGATGGAAGAAAGTGGGATAATGGCCTGCGCGATTGGGTGAAAACGCTGATTGGTGCGCGCAAATTGCAGCCAGCGCTGCGCCGAGGACGCCTTGATTTCCTCCATGCGCCGGACAATCTGCCGCTGCTGGTCTTCCGCCGCTCACTCGACCGCGAAACCGTGCTGGTCGCGGTCAACGGCGCTGACCAACCGCAAAGCATGAAGATGGAGCTTGGCGGACAAAACCTGCCTGCCGAAGCCCAGCTCGCCGATTTGCTCGGGCAGCCGCTAGCAGCCCACCTTGTTGATGGGATCCTCTCCCTCGAACTGCCGCCTTTCACCGGAGCGTACTTCAGGCTGGCCTGAGCGCGTCCGTTTTGGCTGCCATGATGAAGTCATTGCGGTGCAGCCCGCCGACCTTATGCGTCCACCAGTCCACGGTCACCTTGCCCCACTCGGTCAGCAGCGCGGGGTGGTGATTTTGCTCCTCCGCCAGTAGAGCGACCGTGTTGCTGAAGCGCATCGCGTCCACGAAATTCTTGAACTGGAACTGTTTGCGCAGGCGGAGAACTCGGTTGACCTTGACAATCTCCCAGCCGGAGATTTGAGCGAAGAGCGAATCGACCTCAGGTGCGCTCAGGGCGCGCATATTGGTGAAATCGTTTGAGCATTTTTCATGCTGAAGCATCGGGTACTTCACTTTCTTGCGCTGTTTTCGCGACAGCCGAGTCCAGGCCTGGTTCACCCGGATCACGCAGGGCGTTCAACAGCCCTGCAATCCGGAAACCGGAGTTCACGGACGCTTTCCGCAACACGCTGGCGATTTCATGGCTGCCGAGCAGCCGTTCAACCAGATGGGCGGCGGACCAGTCCGGTTTCGCCGAAGCCTGGAGGAACGATACAGCCACCATCCACCAGGTAAAATCCTCGAAAGCCTCTTTGTTATACCAGAGCACATCTTTGTAACGGTTGACGCCCAGATAGCGCTGCACATCTGGATCCGAAAGCCAGTTTTCGAGGATTCGGCGGGTAGAAAACCCGGCGCTCTCCTCGTACCAGCGCTGCAGGGAGAGGATCAGGCGCAGGGTGATCGGGATGCGCAGGGCGTCTGCCTGATCGACGCCGAGATGCTGCGCGGTCTCCACCACCTTCTGGGCTAACTGCCATTCGTCAAACCAGCTGACCGTTTGCCGCTCGAAGGCGGCATCGCCGCTGAGCTTGCCGATATCGTGAAGGAATATAGCCGTAAGAAGAATAATCCAGCGATCCGTGCGCTCCGCAAGTCCCTCCTGCACGAACTCAAGCGCGGTTTTGCCCAACCCATTTTGAAAAGCTGTCTGGTAGTCCTGGGCGGCGGGCAATCCAAGCGCGGCATGCAATTGCTGCTGCAAACCGGTCAGTATCTCAGAATTGCGCTCGCCCGCGCCAGTGATCTGGGTGATCCCGTCCAGGAATGCGGTCAACTTGCCCTGAGCCTCTATCAGCAGCTGGGGCGGCAGGGTTTGGCCGCTTTCCGTCTGGCGTTGATCCAGCAGGTACTGGATGTAGCCCGGATTGGCGATTTCGAGATACGGGCGCATGATCGGCGCGAGCAGCAGCTCTTTGACTGCTTCG
Source organism: Bellilinea sp. (assembly GCA_034678705.1). Classification (GTDB taxonomy): domain Bacteria; phylum Chloroflexota; class Anaerolineae; order Anaerolineales; family Anaerolineaceae; genus Bellilinea. Next base: position 126,705 of record JAXDBP010000026.1, on the reverse strand, counting down.
TGTATGTTCGGCACGCCGCTCCCGCCGAGGTAGTCGCACAGCCTGCGGTATGACCCGAACGGATCGTCGCTTACCTCGTGAAAATCCAGGAAGACGTGGCATTGATAGGCGTTCAGATTGAGGAACAGCCCCTGGTTGATGATCTCCTGCGATGGGCGGATGTACTCCAGCCCGCTGGTCTGGTCGCGAAAGATCACATAGCGTGTGTCACCGCCGGTCAGACCCAGCCCCTCCGCCAGGGTGCGCTGCACAAGCTGGTCTGAGGATTTGCTCTTGCCCGCCGCCGACCACTTGATCCAGCCGGAGGTCTGGGCAAATTTGTTGTGGTAGATCACCAGTGAACGCTGGTCGCCTTGGCGGTTGCCGTAGGCGAATACGTTTTCATCCACCCAGCCGCCGGTGGTGTAGAAATCGTACAGCAGGAAGTTTTCTACCTCGGCGAACAACGCCCGGCGGTGCAGCAGCGGAAAGATCTCGCGCTTATGGCGCTCGACGAGGTGCTGGTCGACATCCTCGTCCCAGTAGGCACGCTTGTACTCCATGCCATATTTTTCAGTGAAGCCCTCGATCTGCCCGTGACCGAACATGGGCAAACCGGGCAGCGTGGCCATCAGCGTGCAGATGCCGATATATTTGTCGCCCTTGCCAAACTGGTCGACGGCAGTGCGTTCGTCAGGATTGTTCATGAAGTTTACGTAACGCTTGAGGATTTCCGGCTCGAATTCGAGCGTGTTCTTGATCAGCGTGCGGTATTTGGCGTTTTCTTCGTTGCGCAGCATGTTCATGAAGGCGCTGTTGTAGACGCGGTGCATGCCCAGCGTGCGGACGAAATAGCCTTCCATCAGCCAGAAGGCCTCCGCCAGCAGGAGCGTATCCGGCACCTCCTGCGCGACGCGGTCGACGACCTCGCGCCAGAATTCGAGCGGAAACGCCTGGTTGAATTGCTCGGCAGTCAGACCGTAATCTGACCGCGAGGGGATTGCCCCGCCGGTACCCGGCTCGGGGAACCACAGGCGCTGGTAGTGGCGTTTTGCCAGGGTCATCGCGGCATCGAAGCGGATGATTGGAAAGCGGCGGGCGACCTGCAAGATCGTCTGGATCACCGCCTCGCGCACCTCAGGGTTGAGGTAATTCAATTGGGCGGTGTCATTCCAGGGCATGCTTGTGCCGTCGTTGCCGTGGTAGATATACTGCTCGGTGCCTGAATAGCGGTCAACGCGCTTGAAGACGACCGCGGCGTCGCTTCGGTCGTAATAATGATCCTCGATGTAGATCCCCACTCGTTCATGCGGCGAGAGGTCTGGACCGTTGAAGCTGTAAGACGGAAACGGGCTGTAACCCAGTGAGATGAACCATTCCGGGTGTTCGATCACCCAGTTCGAATCGATGCCCATGTGATTCGGCACCATATCGCTCGCCAGGCGGATGCCGCGCTGCCAGGCGCGGTCGCGCAGGTTCTGGTAAGCCAGCTCCCCGCCGAGCTCGTCGGCGATGCGGTAGGCGGCGAGCGAGTAAGCCGAGGCGATCGCCTCGGGATTGCCGCACAACTGCTTGATTCGCGCGGATGCCTGGCTGCGCTCCCACACTCCAATCAGCCACAGCCCGGTAAAACCGTAAGCAGCCAGCGTGTCTAGCTCTTCATCGGGGATCTCATTCAGGTACCTGATCGGACGCTGATATTTTTTACTGAGCTGATCCAGCCAGACATGGGCATTTTTGGCGATTAGAACAAGGCGCGGCATCCACTCCGTGTCCGGGCTGAAATTTTCAACCTCGACCTCAAAGGCAGCCCGATCATAAACGGGGATAGGAATAGGTCCGGGACCAAGGAACGGCAGTTTTTCCTCTTCCTTGATCAGGTCAAGGCTGCCGAGCAAGCGGTAAAGGTAGCGCCCGATGAATTCCAGCCAGCGTTGGCGGATGTATTCGAGCTGTTCGGTCAGCGAATAGGGGTGCGCCAGAGCAGGTGCGCGCAGCAGATCGATCAAATTTTCCTGATCAGGCCCAAAACGCGGCTGGGTTTCGAAAAATTCATACAATTGCCGGATCAGGGCGGCGTATTCTGTAGTCTGTTGCAGGTTGTCTTCGTCGAACAGTTCCAGATAAGGAGTGAGGGCCGGATTGCGGTTGGACACCCAGAGGAGCAGCAGCTCCTCCAGGGCGACAGCCCGGTTGGGGATCCCACTGGTCGTGCCGGAAAGATACTCGGCGGCGCTTTCTTCGCGGTGGAAGACGGGCAGCGGCGGGAATTCGTTCGTGAAGGAGAGCAAGATTTGATCGACTTTATCGGCGCCAAGCGCATCTTCCAGCCAGTCTAGCGCGGCAATCATAACCTGCGGATTTCTCTGCTGGCGGTACTGCTCCACCAACAGATGCAGGATCTCGTCGATCAGCCCCATGGCGTTGATCTGTCCGGCTTTAACCGCCTGTTCGGGGAATTGGACCAGGTCGCGCTGCCGGTTCATTTTTTGGGCAAACATGCGCGCGGCGTGGAAGTTGGCAAAGATCACATTGCCGTTGAAAGAATAAATGGACTGATCGAACTGATAGCGGTCCCGCGACTGGCGGGAAATGTGAAATTCCATCAGCTTGCTCTCCTTAGCGGATGAAGTCTGGACATTAACCATTATACCTGTGAACGATTCTGGTCAGCAGGTTCCAGCCGGGGGATCGCGAGACCGATCAATACATCAGAATAGATCGACAAGGGCAATCAATTCGTCTGGCATGGCGGGGATGCTGACCTGGTCGAAAGCGATATTTTGCTCCACCAGGCTGCGGACGGCGCGCTGAAGATCCTCCGGACGCCAGGCGAAGACGCGCTGGATATCTCGCCGCGAGGCAGCGCCGACCGAGAGCAAGTATCTATTGAGCAGATAGCGCCGCGCCTCGCCTTCAGTAATCGGCCGGGCCTGTTCCTGCAGTTGAGGGTAGTATCGGTGGGTCAAATCGTAGATGAATGCGTAACGCCATGCGCCTGCTTCGGCAATGCCCACCGGCAGGGCTTTTAACTCGACCTGCAGCGTATCCAGAGCGCGGTTGAAGCGCGAAGTGCTCTCCGGATTCGATAGGCGGGCGGCTTTACGCAGCGAAATCGAGTCGAGCGGGCCTTCTTTCAGCAGGGCCTCGAAGACCAATTTGGCTTCCTGCGTCATCACTCCGGCTTCGTATTGTTCTAAATAATCCACCTCAGGTTCGCCATAGTTCGGCGAGAGGGCGTAAAAATACGGCAGGGAATCAAATGAAATAAATGTGTTGCGCTTGCGCAGTACTCTGGCGTAGTACCAGACCCTTTTATCGAGCAGCTCGTCCTTCCAGCCCCAGGTGACGTGGCCGGGATCGTCGTGGTCGTCCGCCACCGGCTGCTCGCCCACGGTCGCATTCCACAACGAGGGCAGAAGTACATCCTGGATCGGCCAGAAGTGAATGAAGCCGCGCTCGTTAACAAAATCGACGGCCTGTTCTTTGCTGCTCAAGCGGTCTTCAGGATCCAGACGGAAAGTCTTACGCCGGTAAGCCGTGATTTGCTTTTGGGATAATGATAAAGCTGTCATCTCTATTCTCGGACATTTATTCTAATTTTACCAGAGAGGAATGTAATATTGCTAGAGAATCTGTACTAAGGATCACCACAGCGCTGTCCGTTTTTCTATGCTGAGGAACAGGGGGGTATTGACTGGGTGGCGGCAGCCTCACTCATCCCCAATCCCTTCTCTCTCTGTGTGTACAGGCTGGGGGGAGAACGGGCTGCTCTTCCCTTTCCCGGTTCGGGAAGTGGGCCAGGGGTTAAGTGTTACCGCGGGCAACATGGCAGCCATGCGAGCATTGCTATCGAGAGGATTCTGCCAATTGATGACGAGTTAAGGGATAGCGCCGCGCTCTAGCCGGATGGAACTGTGAATATTAACAAGGCGCGAGGGCAAACCGCTCTCAAAGGGTTTTTCATCCCGCTAAAAAAAATTCTGCCCCTTTACTGTTTTGGAAAGGGGCTTTAAATTTCATTTCAATCGATGGCAGGGGTTAAACCGAGAAAATATGGGTAATTATGTTCGAACCGCTGCCGCCGATGTTTTGCGACATCCCGACACGCGCACGCTCGAGCTGATTTCCGCCGGCCTCGCCGCGCAGCTGCTGAGCGACCTCGACAATCTGGTACATGCCGGTTGCGCCAACCGGATGTCCGCGCGCCTTGAGCCCGCCGCGGGTGGCGATGGGGATTCGCCCGGTCGGCAGGATCTCCCCTTCTATCGCCAGGCGCGGTCCTTTACCGCGCTCGCAGAATCCGGAAGCCTCCAGCGAGAGCGCAGCCATGATGGTGAACGCGTCGTGCAGCTCGAAAAAGTCAATTTCTTTAGGGCTCAAGCCCGCCTGGCGGTAGGCGCTCGCCGAGGAGGATTCTGCCGCGCGCAGCCAGAGCGGATCTTTGCGCGAATGGACGGCGATGGTATCTGTGGATGCCGCTGAGCCAATCACCTTAACAGCCTTGTTTTGTGCAAAACGGTTGATTGCTTCGACCGGTACGACGACCGCTGCAGCGGCGCCGTCGCCGATCGATGAGGCGTCCATGAGGTTGATCGGCGGGTTGATCATCCCAGCATTCAAGTAATCCTTCAAGGTGATTGCGGATCTGAGGCGGGCATTGGGATTCTTCGATGCGTTGGCGTGGGCAGTGATCGAGAAGTTGGCGAAATCTTCGTGTTTCCAGCCGTACTCGTGCATGTAACGCCTCATAATCAGGGCGTTGAGAGCGACGAAGGAAAGCCCCTGCAGGGCTTCCCAATCCGCATCCGCGGCGGTGGCCAGTTCGGCGGTGATTTCGTTGGTGGGCGAGTCGGTCATCTTTTCCACGCCGACCGCCAGGGCGACGTCCATCATGCCGGAAGAGACTGCCATCAGGGCGGAGCGGAAAGCAGCCGCGCCCGAGGAGCAGGCCGATTCAAGGCGCATCGCGTTGGCAAAGCGCACGCCGATCCAATCGGCTATCAATGCGCCCAACTGCTGCTGCTGGTTGGCTGAGCCGGACATCATGTTTCCGACGAAAACGCCCTCGACGCCGTTGATTCCCGCGTCCTGCATGGCAGCGAGCGCGGCTTCGCCCGCCAGATCGCGCAGCGATTTATCCCAGTGTTCGTCGATTTTGGTTTGACCGATTCCGATGATAGCTACCTGGCGCATTTCAATCCCTTTCGTAAATGTGATCCTAGAGTTATTATAGCCGGCCAGTCTCTCAGGAACTATCAGGTCGGGCAATCTAATCGGCGGGATGATTCAGAGTGCGCGGAGTATAATTAGGAGTTACTGCGGCAGGGATCATTCCGCCCATTGAGGTCAGGAAATCCGCTAAATCTTTTCCGAGGTTAGATGCACAGGCTCGCACCAGAACGCATCGCAGAACGAATATCGACGAAAAGAATCCTTTTTGTGATGTGCCTATCTCTGTTGCTGCCTGGATTATCCGGCTGCAGGCCTGACACAGCGTCACCAGGCGCAGACGGCGTGACACCGGTCATCGTCGGCGCTTCGCCGCCGGATGGATCGACGCCGTCCGCCGCTAAGGAGGTGACTGCCACGCAAACTGCGCCAGCAGCGTTGAAAACCGCGCCTTTGCTGGCGATCTCAGCGGCTGTACCTGAAATGCTCATACAAATGATCTCAGGCGGGGAGGGCGCAGCGCTCAGCGAGGCCGCCAACGGCGCCGATTACATTCTGACGCCCGCAACCATCACCTCTTCGGCTGTGGACGGGGTGGTTTGGATCTATGCCCTGGTCGCTCCCTTTCCAACCGTCGTGGACGGGGTGACTCTTGCGGAGCTGCGCGATGTCTGGGACAACCGCACCGTTGAGGGCGAAACGCCGCGGAATTTGTATCTGTCCGCGCAAACGCTGGAGGCCTTCAGTGCAGTTTGGGACCGCCCAAAGGGCAGCAACGTTCGCACAGCCAATCGGCTTGAGATCGTCGATCTGGCCTGGGCGGATCCAGGCAGCCTGGCGATAGTCCCCTTCGAGGAGATCCGTCCGCGCTGGAAGGTACTGCAGGTGGACGGGCTGACGCCGCTCGATCGTCAGCTGGATATCGAACAGTACTCGCTGAAAGTAAAATTCAATTGGTCGCCAACTACCGGAGTGGACACAGCCCTCCTGTTTCCTCCGCCTGGGCTGCCGGCCACAAACCGCGAACCGGAAAAAATCACAACGCTGGTGATGACCGGCACGACCGCGTTAGCTCGCTACACTGCGGCCAAAATGGAGGAGCACGGCGTCGATTACCCGCTTGGGGATATCGCCGGTTGGCTGCAATCGGCGGATATCACCCACATTTCGAACGAGGTCTCATTCTACAGCGATTGCCCGCCCGCCCTTCCCGCGCGCAAAGAAGCCCGCTTTTGCAGCGATCCGCGCTATATAGAGCTGCTCGTCGATGCCGGCGCGGATGTGATCGAGCTGACCGGCAACCATACCATGGATTGGGGTTCCGAGCCGTTTGTCTATTCGCTGGAGCTGTACCGCGAGCGCGGATTCAAGGTGTACGGAGGGGGTATGACCCTTGCCGAAGCGCGCCAACCGCTGCTCATCGAGCAAGGCGGAACCCGGCTGGCGTTCATCGGCTGCAATACCAGCGGACCGGAGAACGTCTGGGCGACCGATCGCACGCCTGGGGCCGCGAAGTGCGATATGGACTGGCTGACGGAGGAAATCCGCCGCCTCAGTTCTGAGGGGTTCCTGTCGGTTGTTACCTTTCAGCATTACGAAGTCGACGACTACCAGCCTATGAATCTGACTCGCCAGGATTTTCAAAAAGCGGCAGAAGCGGGCGCAGTGATCGTCAGCGGCAGCCAGGCGCATTTTCCGCAAGGATTCGCTTTTAGCACTGATCCCGATGGGATCGGTGACTCATACATCCATTATGGATTGGGGAATTTGTTCTTCGACCAGATGTTTACGGGCTACCGCCGCGAATTCATCGACCGGCATGTGTTCTACGACGGGCGCTATTTAGGTGTAGAGCTGCTGACTGCCATGCTGGAGGATTACGCCCGCCCGCGCCCGATGACCGCCGAAGAGCGCGCCCAGATGTTAGGGGACTATTTCGATGCCAGCGGTTGGTAGATCCGCAGCAATTTCGGGAGGTTCAATGAGGCCAGCTTTGAAATTAACCATGCTCATCCTCGCGGCAGCACTGCTTGCCGGGTGTTACGCGCCGTCGCGGCTTGTGGAGCAGCCCGCCGTAACCGACGCGCCGACTCCCATACCTTTACCCAGCGCAACGCCTTTTCAGCCTGAGCCGACACCGACCGAAACCCCCAGACAGTACGGTGACTTCATCTTCTATATCCACCCGGCGGCGCCGGCGGTGCTGCGCGCTCAATTGCCGGCTGATCTGCGGATAACCGATCAGGCAGAGCTGGCTGATTTGTCGCTGGGTCCGCTGCAGGCGGGCGAAACAGGCGCCGCCTGGATTTATGCGCTGGTTGGTCCGTTCCCCATGTTGACCGACGCTCTCACCTGGGGTGACCTGCGCGGGCGCTGGCTGGGATTGAGCGCGTATCAAGGACCGATTTTAGTATCCGAACCGACTTACCAGGCGATGCTGGCAATTCTTGGAGAGCCAGATGATACTGCGGTTGAAGTCGTCGCAGAGGATCAGCTGATCGACCGCCTGTGGGAATTGCAAACCAGACTTGCCATCGTCCCATTTGAGGATCTGGATCCGCGCCTGAAAGTGATTTCGATCGACGGGCAATCACCGGTCTCCAATCAATTTGATGCGAGCCTTTATCCCTTGACCATCAATTTCAGCTGGCAGGGCAGCGAGGAGGCGCTTGCGATGCATCAGCAGGCGCTGGAGAGCGGGCAGGCGGCTCAACTGGTTTCCAACCGCGATCCCGCCAAATTGACCGTGCTGGTGATGACCGGCGTCACCGCGCTTGTGCGCGCCACCGCCTGGCGCATGGAACAGATGGGAATGGAATATCCTGCCCGCGACATCCGCGACTGGCTGATCAACGCTGACCTAACCCATATCAGCAACGAGGTTTCCTTCACCCCGACCTGCCCGAATCCCAATCCCAACCAGTACGAGCTCATTTTTTGCTCCAAGCCGGAATATATCGAGCTGCTTGACTACGTCGGCACGGATATCCTCGATCTGACCGGCAATCACGGCATCGACTGGGGCCGCGAGGCACTGGCTTACTCGCTGGAATTATACCGGCAGCGCGACTGGGCTGTTTTCGCCGCGGGAGAAAACCTCGAGGCAGCCCGGGCCGCGGTGACAATCGAGCATAACGGCAATCGATTCGCCTTCATCGGCTGCAATCCGGTCGGTCCCGGCTTCATCTGGGCGCAGGATGATCTCTCTGGCGTGGCCAACTGTGATTATGACTGGATGCATACAGAAATCAGCCGCTTGAAATCCGAGGGCTACATCGTCATCATGACCTTCCAGTATTTCGAGACCTACCGAGCCTATATAGAATCCTTCGAAATGGAAGATTTCCGCTCGATGGTGAACGCAGGGGCGGTCATTGTCAGTGGCAGCCAGGCGCACCACCCCATGGCGATGGAGTTCTACGGCGGCAGCTTCATTCACTACGGGCTGGGCAACCTGTTTTTCGACCAGATGTACAATGACACCTATCCGATCCTGCAGGGCACGCGCAAGGAATTCATCGACCGGCATGTTTTTTACGACGGCAGGCATATCTCCACCGAGCTGCTGACCGCATTTCTCGAAGATTACGCCCGTCCGCGGCCGATGAGCGAGGAGGAACGGCGTTCATTTCTGCAGGAAATCTTTTCCGCGGGCGGCTGGACGCCCGGCGATGCCTGGACTTACAGCCTGAAATAAGGAGCCCAAAGATGAAAATCCATGATGTATCGGTACCTCTTTCTCCGCAGATGCCAACCTGGCCCGGCGACCCAAAGGTTGTTCTGGAGCGGTTCTCGAAAATGGAGGAAGGCGCCGTGGCTAACGTCTCCCGCCTGGAGATGTGCGTGCATGCCGGCACGCACATCGACGCGCCCTATCATTTCATCGCTGATGGGGCAAGGGTCGATCATTTGTCGCTGGATATCTTCATCGGACCGGCACAGGTGGTGAGACTACCGGATGAGGTAAAGAAAATCAGCGCTGATGTGTTGAAAGAGGTTGAAATACCCGCTGGGTGCCGCCGGCTGCTGTTCAAAACATCGAATTCGAATCTTTGGGCGCGCGCGGAAACCGAATTTCGCAGCGATTATGTCGCGCTGACCAACGACGGCGCGGAATATCTCGTCGCCCGCGGGATTGAGCTGGTCGGCAACGATTATCTGGGGGTCGCCGCGTTCGACCAGGCCACCCAAACCCACCGGACATTACTGGGCGCGGGCGTGGTCGTCATCGAAGGACTCGACCTGTCCGGCGTTGAGGCAGGCGCGTATACGCTGCTCTGCCTGCCGCTCAAGCTGAGCGGGGCTGAAGGTGCTCCAGCGCGAGTGGTGCTGATCGAAGATTGGTAATTGTCAAATCGGAATTCGACAATCCGACAGCAATTGCGCTTCTATTCCAGCCTGAGGTATTGAGTAAGGAATGTTATCCGGACGATTTTTCCGGATCATTTCTGATGGCGGAATTTTTTCCTTTATTGTCCGGCTGAATCGGTCGTAATCCGTGGATAAATTCCTGGTAACTATACTCTTTGGTGAGTGGAACAGTGACGCGCGCCAACGTCTTGCCTGATTCGCATCCCCAGAAGACGTTGGGAGGCACATTTTTTGTGACCACCGATCCTGCTTTAATTACCGATCCATCGCCAATGTGAACGTTGGGTAAGATCACGCTGTTAGGTCCGATGAATACGTTCTTCCCGATTTCAATGAAGCCAACATCTTCGTCTCTAAACTTGCGGCCCCAATAAAAATGGGTAAATAAGGTGACACGCAGCCCGATACTGCTGTTATCACCAATTGAAATCCGATCGGAATGGACTTCATCGAAATATACATATTCGCCTATCCAGACGTCTTTGCCAATATTCACTCCGCGTAAGCGGTGCAGCCAGGGACGAAAGCTGCCACCGCCGGGTGCGATGTAGGCGATTTTGTTCAAAGTCCGTTGAAATATTTCTTTTAATAATCCCATATCGGCAAGCCTTTGGCAGGAATCAGATTATCCACCATAATTAATGAAGTGGATCAAGCTTAACTGGCGGCAACCGTAAATAACTGGTTGCGCGTTTCTTTTGATCCAGATCCGCGAAGACGTGTTTTATCTGCTCTTCGGTTAGCCCAAGAAGAGCAGCGATTTCTTCCAGGGGAACAGCATGTTCCTGAGCGTAAGCGAGCAGGTCCAGGATGTCAAAAGGTATTCGAAAGAAAAATTCTTCTTGAGTTTGCCCTGCGCTGTAGGTGTCGGTCGTAGGGATTCGCCGGCGGATCTCCTCAGGAACATCAAGATGTTCTGCAAGCTGGTATACCTGGGTTTTATACAGGTGTGCAATTGGTTGGATATCCACCCCGCCGTCGCCGTATTTGACAAAGAAACCTTGTTCGTGTTCATCACGATTTGTCGTGCCGACCACTGCATAATTCAAGCGCTCGCTGTGGTAGTAGAGCATCGACATACGCGTACGTTGTTTGAGATTAGACGCGGCTTCGATTTGGAGGAATTCTGAGGCAGTCAGCCGGTGAGTTCTTTCTTCGCCTGAGGGAGTCGTGATGCTCAATGAGAATGTGTTGAGAGTTGTGCCCTCGATCAGATTAGACGGCAATACGATTTTCGCTTTGAAGCCGAGCGCAGGATCATATTCTGGAAAGACACGCTGAATGGCCTCATCACGGCGGTGATAACAACCGTACGCTTCCAGGATGCGAGTGATGTTCACCAGGATAGGTTGGATTCCAAATTTATTGGCAACCTGCCGGGCATAACTCTCACTTGTAGGATCTGAATCCCGATCCGGCAGTATCAGCGCGACAACCGGTTGAGGCCCAAATGCGCGCACGCATAAAGCCAGAACGACCGACGAATCGATTCCACCGCTGATCCCAAGTACTGCCCCTCGACGGTGCATCTCTCTTCCAACGGAATTGCGCAGAGTCTGGATGATGCGCTCCGTTTCGGCACTGGCGTCAATCGCCAAAATATTCCGGTGAAATTTCATTGACAGCTCCTAAATCCGCGCCTTCGAACAGATTTTCAGATCATCCGCCTCTGATAACGGCTGAGGTATGGAAAAATTGGCAATAAATGAATGGTACACGATCTGGCTGGATAAAATTCCGACCAGCGCCATATTGTCCGACTCGCTCAGCTTCGCACCTTGTTTCATTTTTTTAACCAGGTGCTCGACTGCAATTGGATTGAACAGTTCCGCCGCCTTTAGTTGTCCCGGCGAAAGCATATCATCGACATAATCCGGGGTTTTGGAGCTTTTGGGAAAAAAACAGTCCTGGATCGGCGCGCGGTAAGGGCGTTTACTCCGCTTAATGATTTCAGGCGGGATGTAGTTGGATGCCAACCGTCTTAATATGTATTTTTCCGTCAAACCGCGCAATTTGTAATTTGGGGGGAGCTGGTTGCAGAACTGGATCACCCGGTGATCCAGAAAGGGGTAGCGGCCTTCGACCGAATGCGCCATGGCAACCCGATCGCCCTGAGAGGAAAGCAGATACCCTGAAAGGAAGATCATAATTTCAAGGTATTGCGCGCGATGAAGCGGATGCCAGCCCATATAATCCGCAGGGAATGGAATGCCACATTTTTCTCCTTGCGCCTCGAGTTGCTCTTCCCAGTCGGGGACAGCCTGACGCAGGTCTTTGGAGAAGAACCGCAGGCTTCGCCTGGAGGTGAACCAGCGGAGCATGTGTGAATAATCCGGTCGATCAACCTCAAGCAAGCCGCGGCGGAAGAACGCGGTGAAGAATGCCTGACTCGTCTGATTGGACGCCTGAATATCCGGGTAGAGTTTTTCCAATAACCGGGATCGTTTTGTTGAATCGGGCGCTTCAGCCCAAAACCGCCGAAGGTGATCCTCCTTGAAGATATCATAACCAGCCAGGAATTCATCCGCTCCTTCGCCTGTCATGACCACCTTAAATTGATGCTGGTGAACGAGTTGGGCGAGGAGAAACATCGGCGCCGGGGCTGTTCGCAGGATTGGAATTTCGGTGTGCCAGATCACCTGAGGGAAGATCTGACCTATGATTTCATTGGATACGTGAATGTTATGGTGCTCTGTACCAAGAAAATCGGCCATCCGCTGCTGGTAACAACTTTCATCAAAGGCTGGATCGTTGAAAGATATCGAAAAAGTGTTCAGGTGATTTGAGGTATGGTTTTTTACAATGGCTGAAAGCGTGGATGAATCTAAACCGCCGCTTAAGTACGCCCCAACCGGTACATCTGCCCTCAGCCGAAGCCGGGTTGCGTCGATTAATAAATCGTGAAATTGCTCCAGAACTTCCAAGAAAGGACGGGTGGATTGTGCTTGGGCAGCCTCGGCAGGGAATCGAAGCTGCCAATATGGTCGATCGGTGATTTGCCCATTACGGCACAGGAGGAAATGGCCCGGTTCGACCTGGTTCATATTCTGAAACACAGTGTGCGCATTTAGCGGCGCCCAAAAGGTAAATATTTCGTGCAGCGCGAGTGGATCTAAAGCTGCTCTTGCATACGGATAAGATAACAGGGCTTTAATTTCAGAAGCAAAAACCAATCTGCCTGAGATAAGGGCATAAAAAAGCGGTCGAACTCCCAGGCGGTCGCGTGCCAGGAATAATAATTGCCGCTCAACATCCCAGATGGCAAACGAGAATTGTCCGTTCAGTTGTTCGATGAACCCTGTGCCATATTCCTCGAACAGATGAACGAGAACTTCAGTGTCGCTCTGTGTACGAAAAGAATGTCCTCTGTTTATCAGATCTTCGCGAAGTTCGACGTAATTGAAGATTTCTCCATTCGAAACCACCCAGACAGTATCGTCCTCGTTTGAGATGGGCTGCTGTCCGTTATAAAGGTCGAGGATGCTGAGACGCGCATTGCCCACTGCTGCTTTTTCGTCGTAATATATTCCATATTGGTCTGGACCGCGGTGGCGAATGGACGCCAACATCTGTCGAACATGATCCACGCAGATTGGTTCTTGGGATGTGAGGTTGAAAATCCCTGCAATGCCGCACATTCTGATCGTCCCATTAAAAGAGCGAACCCACTGTAATCAAAACCTGCGAACTATGCAAGTTTTCCGCGGATGTAATTGGCAAGGTTATTAACCGAATCAAAGTTCTCCGGGGTGATTTCGCTATCCTTTACTGAAATACCATACTCGAGTTCGATAAAAGCAACTAATTCCATCACGCCTAGTGAGTCAATAATTCCTTCATTCAATAGGGAAGCGTCATCACTATATGAATAGCCGTCTTCGCTGAATAGGAGATTCCGAGCAATATATTCGCGGATTGTGAACTCAAGGTCCATGTGTGCTGTCCTAATTGGGGTATTATCGTGTCCTGCCATTGTCCAGTTCTTCTTTTGAGTGTCGCAAAATTTCTTTATTACAGAGGATTGATATTCTGTTCCGCCGGTTCAAGTAATTTCCTGAGGTCCGATTTAAGAACTTTCCCATTTCCATTGGTTGGAAATGAGTCGATGAAGATCACCTTGGCGGGGATCATATAGTTGGGCAAACGTCTGGCTGCGTGATCGATTACGCTGTTTGGTGTGAGAGTTGAGCCCGGCTTAACTGAGATGAAAACATAGATCGCTTCGCCTCTGACCAAATCCGGCACTCCGATGGCAGCAACCGACACTGTATCGCCCAACTCAAGGATGCAAGCTTCGATCTCCTGACTGCTGACCCTGTTTCCATAAGACTTGATAAAGTCGCTTTTCCGATCCACGATGTAGATAAAGCCGTCTTCGTCGACAGTGGCTAAATCGCCTGTTACCAGCTCCCCATTCTTGAATTTATCTTGAGAGGCTAAGGGATCATTCAGGTAACCAGGTGACACATTTTCACCCCGGGCAACGATTTCACCAATTTCACCTGGTTTCACTTCGAGGCCTTGTTCGTTGAGCACCCTGAGCTCAACTCCTGGAATACCCTTCCCTATTGATCCCATTTTTTGTTTCAAAAGGTGAGGCGGCAGGCAAGAGAGCCGGGCGGTTCCCTCTGTTTGACCGTACATAATGTATATTTCAGAATCTGGCCGGCAATTGATTAGCTCATTGACAAGGATTGTCGGCAGTTTACCGCCAGCTTGCTGGATTTTCTTCAGGTGTTTTAAATCCCGTTTGGGAAATGAAGTCTTGCGAAGCAGAACCTGGTAATTTGAAGGAATCCCCGCGAAGCCGGTGCACTCATTTTCATCCATCAGGTCCAGCACTTTTTCCGGAAACACCATTCCTTCGGATAAGACGAGAGATCCCCCAACTCGGAGGTGTGTATTTAGTAACGACATTCCGAAACAATAAGAAAATGGCAGAACCGACATGATTCTCTGTGATTCGGTTAGGTTAAGACTCTGGATAATTGAGCGAGTGTTTGCCTGGAGGTTCTGGTGGGTGATACGGACTAACCGGGGAGTTGCCGTCGTCCCGGAGGTGAACATCAATAGAGCATCGCTGGATCCATCGACATGTTCTGCCGCCTTTGCCGGCTTTGCAGCAGCCTCGATAAATTTTGCATCATCGCGAAACAGGTTTACCTTTTGGACAACAGACCCTAAACGTCGGTAGAGTCTCTCTTCAATGCATAATAGCGATAGATTTATCGAGGACAGATAAGTATCTAGTTGATCCGGAGATAAGGTCGCGGCAAACGGAACGGCTGTCGCGCCGGTTTTCAAGATGGCTAAATACGAGGCGATCCAAAACAGAGAATTGCAGGATAATATTCCAATCCTGTCGCCAACGCTTATTCCCCAGGAGTGGAATTGATTTGAATAATGTGACACATTATCCAGTAGATCCTGGTAGGTATAGGCGCCTTTTGCTGTAATGAGCGCAATTTTACTCTTGGACGGAGTATTTTCAAACAGGAAATCGACTGTGTTCATAATCTGTGTATTTTCGTTGGAATAATGCTGCCATAATGGCAACCCTGGTAACAGATATCGCTGATGATGCAATAATTATTCCCGTATGGCTGCATACTATTATTAACTCCCTCCCATTCAAATCAAGAGAGATCCAGGTGTTTTTTTCCGACCGACAACACGGACGATCCTTAGTCACCCCTCAGGGTCATCTTTCGTAGTTCCATTCACAATCGAGCCTGTGCTGTTCTGATTTTTCGTGCTGAAGTTGAAATGTCCGCCGAATTGCAGTGGTCGGGTGTTTTCATTACACGAAAACTCAACTAATCGAGCTGCAATGAAGATTCTATGTGCCCTGGCGCCTTGCCTGAGATGTTGTGGTTGCGGAATATTCTCGATTCTTAAGCATACAGATGGATTTTCAATTCTTGAAAGGAGGCCAGTCAGCTTCACAAAAAACGCTTACACCCGCTGATTGGAATCTCACCATCGCTAATTGCCCGCCAGGACGATCATTGAATACTGATCCAAGCCTAATCCATTAACATCAGTATAACCAGAGTCCTAATAAATACAACAGTTTATTATGGAATACTAAGAATATAACCGAAAATAAATTGACGCTCTAAAACTCCCGACAATAAATATATAATATAAGCCAACCCTGTTCGATCAAAATTAATTAACCTCATCAGAGTAGAGCATTATTTTACCGCGGACTATCGCCTTTTCTGGCGTGTATCGATTTATGGGCAACTGGCCTTAGCATTGATTCTGGATATCTAGCGATCCGATCTGGCTCTATGCGGAGCAGGCCGGTCTGTCGCGAGACAACCTGTGCGTAAATCCGTTAGGCCGATCAGGTAGCGGCGTTCGGGAAATGGAGCCGGCCAGTTGTGACACCGCCTGGACTATTTGTCAACACCCAGGTAGCTGCGCCTGTGGGTCGAGTGACAGGCTGCGCAGATCTGTCATAATGGGCAATACGACTCGCGGATGGAACCTTTCTCCGCGTGCCAGGCGTGCTCGTACACTATGTGGGCTGGGCCAGACGCCCCGCGGTCGAACAGCTCGATTCCAGCGCGTGCTGTGGGGGGGCAATTCGTTCTGGCAGGCTGGTACAAGCTGGAGTTGGCGTTTACCCGGCAAGAAACTTCGGATAACCTTTCAATCACGCCTGTGTGGATGGGTCGGGAGAAAAATATCACATGGGGCTGGAGTGGATTGTTGGCGAAGGCTGCCACGATAACGGAATCCATGTTAGGATACACCATCAGCACATGGCAATCGATACCCATATGAGATGAGATCTACATGATCGATATTCCTGATGAACAGATCATGAAAACTATTCACTGGGCAAGCGGGAACGAATTATATAAAGCTGAATAGAATTGGATTCATCTTTGTTACTAGAAGAAGGTGAAAAATGAATAAGAACATAAAAATGAATGGTGAACAGGAAAACATCATGGATACAGACAGCTCCTCGCATGTCAGAGAACTTCCGGCACAGGTAGAACCTGTCCGTAAGCGGGTAAACTGGAACCAGGTTGGCGCATTCATCGGCCTCACTTTTGGATTGACCTGGATATTGGACTTGGTCCTGTATCTAAAAGGTGGGTTATCCAATCCGGCGATTGGTATCGCACTTCAATTCCAAATGCTGCTTCCCGCTTTCTCCGCGATTCTGCTAGGGATGTTTTTCTTCAAAGACAGCCCGATCCATATCCGGAATAACCGCTCAAAATCGCGATGGTTCACCTGGTATTACTTGCTTTTCACTCTGCTGTACGCTGTTGCGCTGACGTTGATTTTATTACGACCAGAGATGCTGACTACGATCAGCGCTATCATGCTTGCTCCAAGCATCATTGGGCTGGTGCTGGCTGTCGTCTTGCGACTTGTCGGCGGAAAAGGCACCTTTGCCAGCGTTGGCATGGGCGGCGGCAAACCGATTTATTGGCTCCTTTTGGGACTCGCGATCCTCTTATTTGCGGGATTGCAAACACTGTTGAACTGGATATTTCAATTGGGGAAACCAGTAGAATTAAGCACTTTGTTCCCCCAGGGGGCTGCAATCGGTCTGCCCGAACCGGTTTTAATGCTTATCCTGGCTGCCCAGGCCATTGTTTTGGGACCGTTTATTGGCCTCCTGATCACATTCGGTGAAGAATATGGGTGGCGAGGTTATTTACAACCCTCGCTGACGAAACTGGGGCGGATCCGTGGGGTAACGCTGGTCGGTCTCATCTGGGGCGTCTGGCATTGGCCCGTGATCTGGATGGGATACAACTATCCAGGACACCCTTATCTTGGCTCCTTATTGATGGTTCTCTTCTGCGTTGGTCTGGCATTCATCCTGGGCTATTCGGTATTTAAGGCCAGGGGTATTTGGATCGCGGCTTTTCTGCACGCCCTGGTCAACCAGGCCTTCAGTTATTTTATGAGCATGATATATCAACCCGAGGATCCCGCTTATTCCTTTGGCATTGGATTTCCCGGCTTAATCGTTTTTGCTCTCGTCGTCCTGCTGATCCTTCGCGATCCTCTATGGAAACAGGATGACAGCGAGCCGATCATGGCATAAGGCTGACGGTATCTGCGCGTGATGCTTCCAGATAATGACCGCCGCTGAGGCTGTTCATCTGACTATGAATCCTGGAAGCCGCCAATAATCAGAGGAATCCACCACCCCAACCAGGCACTCGGGGGAATAAGCCTGCCGCGAGGGCGGAATTCGTGATAGGATTCTCTAAAGCTTGAGGTCAGAAATAACTCATCATTGACACGAGGTCTCTATGATAGAAATTCCTGATGAACTGATCCTGCCACTCAGCATGGAGCATAATTTCTGGACCTGGTCGGCGCAGTCCAGGGTCAATCCAATCCCGGTCGTCAAGGCCAAAGGCGTTTATTTTTGGGATACCAACGGTAAGCGCTACCTGGACATGAATTCGACCACCATGTGCGTCAACATCGGCCACGGCGATGAGCGGGTGATCGAGGCAATCGTTCGCCAGGCGCGCGAGCTGCCCTTCGCCGGTCCTGGCATGGCCACCCGTCCGCGGGCGGCGCTGGGAAAGCTGCTGACCGAGATCGTTCCGCCGGGCCTGACCAAGTTCCTGTACACCCTGGGCGGAGCGGACGCGAACGAGAACGCGATCAAGCTGGCCCGCGGCTACACCGGGCGGCATAAAATCCTGGCGCGCTACCGGTCGTATCACGGCGCGACGCACGGGGCAATTGCCCTGACCGGCGATCCGCGTCGGCTGGTCTGGGAGCCGAACACCATGCCGGGCGTGGTTCACTTTCTCGATCCCTACCGCTACCGTTCGACGTTTCACCGGACGAATCCGGACACCTCCGAGGCTGACTTCTGCCAGGATTACCTCAATCATCTCGAAGAAATCATTCAGTATGAGGGACCGGAAACCATCGCGGCTGTGCTGCTGGAGACGGTCACCGGCACGAACGGGATAATCATCCCGCCCGAGGGCTACTTGGCCGGTGTGCGTACGCTGTGTGATAGGTACGGCATCCTGCTGATATGCGATGAGGTGATGAGCGGCTTTGGGCGCACCGGCGAATGGTTCGCGGTGGACCATTGGAAGGTCGTGCCCGATATCATGACCATGGCAAAAGGCCTGACGTCCGCTTATGCACCGCTGGGGGCGGTGGCGATGAAACCTGAAATCGCGGCGGCGTTCAACGAGCGCGTTTTCGAAGGCGGCCTGACCTTCAACGGGCATCCAATCTCGCTTGCGGCGGCGATTGCGGTCATTGAAGTGATGAAGGAAGACCGTCTGGTGGAAAGGGCGCGCGAAACCGGAACTGTGATGGCGGACATGCTTTCTGAATTGGTCGAGCGTCATCCGTCCATCGGCGAGGTACGTTCGATTGGCTTGTTTGGTGTGATCGAACTGGTGCGCGAGCGTAAATCCAAAATGCCCATGGCACCTTTCAACCGCTCCAGCCCAGAGATGGGCGCGCTGCGCAAGTATTTACTCGATCACGGCGTCTTCGTTTATACCCACTGGCACACAATTCTGGTCATCCCACCGTTAGTGATCACGCCTGAACAATTGGCGGAAGGAATGGAGGTCTTTGACCAGGCGCTGAAGATCACCGATGCGGCAGTCAAGTAAGGTTTTGTAACTTTTTCCGTCTTTTCGCATCGATATTATGAGCAATTATGCAACCATCAGGAGAAAAGCATGGATTTGAAGTTATCCAGGATACAATCTGCAAAAACCGATGCGGAAGTCAAGGTTGAGAAAGTGGTCATCCTCGGTTCCGGGCCAGCCGGGTTGGCAGCGGCACTCTACGCCGCCCGCGCGGAGCTTTCTCCGCTCGTTCTGACGGGCACGGAATTCGGTGGTCAGGCTTCACTGACCCACATAATCGAGAATTACCCTGGCTACCCGGAGGGGGTGGGCGGGATCGAGATGGGCGAACTGTTCCGTAAGCAGGCCGAGCGCTTTGGCGCACGAATCGAGTTTGAAACTGCTTCCGCGGTGGATTTGAAAAGCCGGCCCTTCAAAATCGAGGTTTTCGGGCGGACGATCCTCACGGACACGCTTATCATCACCACCGGCGCAAGTCCGATCCACCTGGGCGTTCCGGGCGAGGTCGAGCTGACCGGGCGTGGTGTATCATACTGCGGCACTTGTGATGGATGGTTCTTCAAGGACAAGAAAGTGATTGTGGTCGGCGGCGGTGACAGCGCCATCGAGGAGGGGAT
This sequence comes from Bellilinea sp., assembly GCA_034678705.1. Lineage (GTDB taxonomy): Bacteria > Chloroflexota > Anaerolineae > Anaerolineales > Anaerolineaceae > Bellilinea. The sequence continues at coordinate 106,946 of JAXDBP010000026.1, read as the reverse complement.
CTTTCTGACGCGCTTTGCATCTTCAGTCACGGTCATCCACCGCCGGGATGAGTTGCGCGCAGGCGCGATTCTCCAACGGCGGGCATTCGATAATCCGAAGATATCCTTCACCTGGGATACGATATTGACTGAGATTCTGGGCGAGGATGCGGTTCGCGCAGTCAAGCTCAAGAACGTTAAAACAGGCGATGTATCCGAGCTGATCACAGACGGCGTGTTTATTTTCATCGGGCACAAGCCCAACACGGAGCTGTTTAAAGGGCAGCTTGCGATGACCGACGCCGGCTATTTGATCGTCGACGATAAGATGCGCACAAATATCTCCGGTGTATTCGCTGCCGGCGAGGTGATGGATCCGATCTACCGCCAGGTGGTCACTTCGGCTGGCATGGGCGCAGCTGCCGCAATCCAGGCAACGAGGTACCTGGAAGAGAATTCATAATAACGTGCGTAAGTATTCGTAGATAACAAAAATGACGCCGGATTTCGCCGGCGTCATTTTTCCATTTTCTCATTTTTTTTGCTTACGGCGTGGCCGTTGGCGCGGCGGCGCCGGTGCTCCACCAGACAAATACGCGCGAAACGCTCGCCGAGCCGGCCAGGTCGTAGATCGGCTTGCCGTCTATGGCTGTGCCCGTCTGACGCACAGGGACGATGTACCAGCGCAGTACGTGCGGGACGGTATCGACAGGTCGGAACGAGCTGGGCACAAGGTATTTGGTATCGGTGGCATAGTCGGTCAACTTACGCCCCTTGCCCTCAGTGAGGTCCTCGATGGTGACGGCATAAGCTTCATTTTCTCGCAGTGTTCCCACCGATGCCCACTGTAAAGTCACTGTATCGTTGGCGGCCGAGAAAACCGCGCCATCAGCGGGCAATAACAGGTTGGGCGAGGCGTAGGGAGGCGGATTGGTTGGCGTTGGCGTCGGCCCGGCAGTTGGCAGCCGTTCGCACAGCGGAATGGAGAGCTGCATGCCCTCGAACACCACGTCTGAAGCAAGACCATTGTGGTTTTTGATCGAATCCATTGAAACGTTGAAATTCTGCGCGATCCCAAACAGAGTATCTCCAGCCGCGACGGTGTAAGAGTACTTATCGCAGGCATCATCGGTTGCATCGACCGCGCTCAGTGTCTGCGTGGGCTGGGGCGAGGGGGTTGGCGTCGGCTGCGGGATGAGCAGCTTGTTGCCAATGACCAAGTTATCACAGGCGGCCGGTAGATTGTTGAGCTGGATGATGCTGGAAACCGACACATTAAAGGCGTGCGCAATCGACAAGCATGTGTCGAGCGCCTGGATGGTGTACTCGATCGGCGGCAGCGGCGTCTCGGTCGGCGCCAGCGTTGGCGTCAGCGTCGACGTTGCGGTGATGGTGATGGTTGGAGTCGTGCTTGGGGTGACGGTCGGGGTCGGTTCAACAACCTTGCCGGTCCCTTGCAGCACCGCATAGACGCTGCCGGCGCCGACCGCCAGGATCAACAGCATCAATCCGATCGCGATCGGCAGCGAGAGGGTCATTTCGGGCATTTTCGGTCCACGGACAGGCGCAGATTTTTTCTCGGCTTTTCCAGCCCCCTCCGAAAAGGCGCGTCCGCAAACCTGGCAGCGGGCGGCGGATGCATTCAGACGCGTGCCGCATGTTGGGCAAATTTTCGTGTTTTTTGTCTCTTCTGGGGTCATAGGCATTCTTGGCAAAAAGGTACCGGGGCATACCCCCGGCGTAAAAATTATAACACAATCAACTTCTTGGCAAGGGTCTGTCCGACTGGTGCAGGCGGTGCGAATATGTTATCCTCTGCTTATGCCCGAAAACACAAGCGTGTATATTCACGTCCCGTTTTGCCGCCGCCGTTGCGCGTATTGCGATTTCAACACTTATGCGGGTCTGGGGGGATTTATTCCGGCGTACGTACAGGCGGTCTGCAAGGAGATTCGCACGGTTGCAGAGCGGGCAGGTGAACGGCTCCCGGTACATACGATCTTTTTTGGCGGGGGGACGCCCTCGCTGCTGCCGGTGGCATCCATCGAGAGTATCCTTACTGCCTGTTGGGTGAATTTCGACGTAGCACCCGAGGTAGAGATCACGCTGGAGGCTAATCCGGGAACGGTAACGCTGGACTGGCTGCAGCAGATACGCGCACTGGGCGTCAACCGGATGAGCTATGGCATGCAGTCGGCCAGTATGGCGGATTTACGCATCCTTGGGCGGGAGCATGATCCAGTGGATGTGATTCGGGCAGTCGAATGGTCGCGCCTGGCGGGATTTGACAATCTCAATCTGGATCTGATCTACGGCATCCCCGGGCAGGATTTGCGCCGCTGGGCAGACAGCCTCGAATTTGCCCTGCGCCTCAAGCCGGAACACCTCTCGCTGTATTGTCTGACCGTGGAGGCGGGTACACCCTTCAGGCGCTGGATCGATCGCGGCGTTCTGGATGAGCCCGAGGACGATCTTGCGGCAGAGATGTATGAGCTTACCTGTCAGCGTCAGGAGCAGGAGGGCTTTGCCCACTATGAGATATCCAACTGGGCCAGGCGCGATTCCACACGCGATTACAGCTGCCTGCACAACCTGCAGTACTGGCGGATGAAACCCTATCTTGGATTTGGGGCTGGCGCGCACGGATTTGCGCACTCACTGCGCACTGCGAACGTGCGCGGCGTGCAAACATATATCCGCAGGTGCGGCGAAAGCGACCAGCGGCCGTTTCCAGCCAGCCCCGCGACTGAAATCCTCACTCCGATCGACCGCTGGACGGAGATGCAGGAAACGATGATGGTCGGACTGCGCCTGTTGGAGCAGGGGGTAGCCGGCGAGGACTTTCAGCGGCGGTTCGGGATCGGTCTGCAGGATGCTTTCGGTGCGCAAATCGCCCGCCTGACACAGATGGGACTGGTGGAATGGTCTGCAGAGCAGTCCGAGCGCCTGAGGCTGAGCCAGCGCGGCTGGCTGCTCGGAAACCGCGTTTTTATGGAATTCATCGACGTGCCCAGGCCGGCGGGTCTGGTCTAGAACACCAGGATGCGCGTGCCGTAGCCGGTTTTTTCGATGTCTGTCGGTGCACTGACCGGCGTCAGCCAGCGGAAGAGCCATTTGGCTTCGTCGCTGCGCATGTTGATGCAGCCGTGGCTGCGCGGCCGGCCGAAATCGTCGTGCCAGTAAGTGCCATGGAAGGCTACGCCCGTTTCCTCGAAAAAGCTGGTCCAGGGTACGCCGGGCAGTTCGTAATCTTCAGGATTGCCGGTCAGACGACCGTCGCCCATGTGCTTGGAGGGCATCTTTGAGGAAACGTGGAACTCGCCTTTGGGTGTGTTCCAGGACAACTGACCCGGCGGCTGGTAATTCAGGCCTGATGAGATGGTGGTCTGGAACACCACCTCGGTACCCTCGAAGCAGGTCAGCCGCTGCATGGTCAGGTCGACCTCGGCGCGCTTGAGGTAGGAAGGCACATCCGGCGAGATCGGCGAGAACTCCTCGGGCGGGATCAGGCGCAGGTGGTGGGCAGGCACATGGTACTCGACTTCCAGTAATTCATCTTTAAGGCGGTACCAGGGCTGTCCGTCCGGGCCTTCGTCGATGCCGGTCACCCAGTGGGTGGATGTATAGTAAAGCCGATAAAGTGTGTCCCAGCCTCTGTTGTAGTTCTTGCGCAGCGCCTGGGTGAATGGCACGGTCACCTCAGCCAGTTGGTGCTCTTCTGGGAGGCGCTCGGGAACCTCGTTGAAGCGCACCACCGAACGTTGCAGGTTGGCACGGTGGACGTAACCGCCCCAGACGCGGTACCAGATCGGATTGTAACCGGGGCCGTCCTCAGATTCGACTTCATAATACACATGCAGCAGCTCATCGCGTAAGCGCTGGAAGAGAATGCGGCTTTTATCGGACGGCTGGCTGTACACGCTGACGGATTTAATAGTCACGCGGGCCAGATCGACCGCCTGGAGATCCTCGCTGAAGCCGGAAAAGGGGCGGAAGGCCAGCCCGCTCAGCCCGGCGGCTGCCAGCTTGAGAAAATCACGGCGGGAAAGGTTTTTAATCATGGTAGAGCGATTATACCAAGATTGAAAAGAGGAAAAAAGCGGCGGAGATGGAGGCGGGGGAGGGGAAAAAGAGGGTAAGCCGATATAATGCGCATAGTCATTCTACCGAACTATTCAAACAAGAGAAATATGCTTCCAGTTGCATTTCTGGATTTGTTTTTCCCATCCGGGCTAAAATAACTACATGACTGCAGCCGCCCTTGCCCTCATTTCGTCCATCGCAGGCGCGTTTGCCAACCTGTTGGCGCGCCGCGTCGCTGACTTTGCCCAGGCGCGCGACTATCTTGCTGTGAACTTTGGTCTGATGTTCATCCTTCTGCTGCCGGCCGCGCCATTTTTCTGGCAGCTTGAGCTGCGTCTGGAAGCGCTGGCTGTGCTGCTTGCCGCTGCCTTGATCGACCTTGCTGCCAACTACTTCTACTTCCGTTCCTTCGAAGCGCTGGATGCGGTCACCGCCAGCTCGATTCTATCGCTCTCGCCAGCAGTGTCTCTCTTTTTCGTACCCATTTTTCAAATGGGGCTGGGGGTTCACTGGTCCGGTTACGCCGGCATACTGTTGGTCAGCGCAGGATTGGTGCTGCTCAGTCGCGCACCACTGAAAGATCCGTCAATGGCACCGCTTCGATCCACTAAGGCGATCTGCCTGCCGCTCGCAGCCGCACTGCTTTACGGTTTGAACGTGTTTGTGATCAAACTGCTCTTCCAGAATAACTGGTGCAGTGCATACACATACTATTTACTCCGCGCGCTGTTCGTGGCCGGGATCTGGTATATCTTATTCAAGCCCGATCACAGCTGGCTGACGCGAGGCACCCTGTGGTTCAGCGCCGGTCGGGTGGTCATCGTCATTGCCCAATGGATGTTCCTGCTGGCAGCCCTCAATCTTGGCAATCCGGCAGGCGTCAAGGCCCTTGCGGACACCTCGCCACTGTTTGTGCTTATTTTTTCCGGGCTGGTGATGGGCGAACGCATAAACAAATGGAAGGTTTTAGGGGTGTTGGTCCTGGTGGTTGGGATGGGGCTGGTAGCTTTGTCAGGGGCTTGACGGTAGCGCCTTTTGGGAAATTTCCGGATAAATTTCCATGATTATTCTGCTTGATTTGCCTGAATTGCTATGCTAGACTAAACTGGTATTTATAACCATAGGGGATGAGGAACGGAGCGGTTATGGCATACAAAATCCTGATAGTTGATGATGACATCGAAACCCTGAACTTTTTACGGGTTTTGCTCAATCGGGAAGGTTATGAGGTGATCGAGGCGCAAAATGGAAGCCAGGCACTCAGCCTTGCGCAGGCGGCATCCCCCAACCTGATCATCCTGGACATCATGATGCCGGACATCGATGGATTGCAGGTCACCCGCGATCTGCGCTCCAGACCGGCTACGGCCCATATCCCGATCTTGATATTTACTGCCAAGAATCAGTTGGAGGATAAAGTCGCTGGATATGAAGCCGGCGTGGATCTGTACCTGGCCAAGCCGATTCATCCGCTGGAGCTGCAGGCGAACATCCGCACCATCCTCAAATCCGCCGACCGGCCGAAAACTGGTCCGCTGCCGACTGAAAGGGGCCGGGTGGTTGGCGTGGTCGCAGCGAAAGGCGGATTGGGTGTGTCGACAGTGACACTCAACCTGGCGATCTCGTACAAGAAGGCGACCAATGCGCGCGCCATCGCGGCTGAGTTGAAACCCGGCGAGGGTTCCTGGGGCATCGAGCTGGGCCTGGACAACAAATCGGGCCTGGCCAGGCTGCTCGAATTGGGTGTGCCGGATATCAATTCGCGGGCGGTCAGCGAGGTGCTGGTGCCGACCCAGTATGGCGTGCCGATCCTGCTGGCGAGCAACGACCCGAAGAAGGGCGTTCTGGCTGCCAATGCACAGCAGTACCGTGCCATCATCGAGCAGCTTGCCGGTCTGGCGGAGATGACCATGCTGGATATAGGCACCAGTTTTCACCCCTCCTTCGACGCGATCCTAGAAAATTGCAGCGAGCTGGTGCTGGTGATCGATCCACAGCCGCTGTGCATCAAACAGACGCGCACGCTGCTGGAATACCTCAAGCCGCTCGGATTTGGACCGATCAAGCCGATTTCGATCGTGATGGTAAACCGCGCCCGCGCGGATATGTCCCTTTCGATGAGCCAGATCGAAGAATTGCTCGGTATGAATGTGACCGTGGGCATCCCGCCAAGCGGGGAGCAGGCTTACTTCTCGACGACCAAGAACGTGCCGCTCTCGTTAGTGCAGCCGGACGGCATCCTCGCGCAGCAGTTTCTGCAACTGGCCCGGCAGCTTGCCTCCAGGGTGAGGAAGTGATAAAAAGCTGATCGCCCGTCAATAATAAGCCAGGGCGGGAGGATTTCGAGTCCCCCGCAGGGGGAGAACCTTCGATACAAAAAACGGTCGTTTGACCGTTTTTGTGCAGGTCGGGGCGAGAGGATTTGAACCTCCGACCTCTTGCACCCCATGCAAGCGCGCTAGCCGGACTGCGCCACGCCCCGAGTGACGCCGCATATTATATGCTACCCGCCCACTTTTGGCAAGCCTAATCCGGCGGCACCCGCCCGGCGGCGTAGAAGACCGGCACGTACAGCACCCGCGAGCCGTCCGCGCTGGCTGCCCGGTCGAGCAGGTACCAGCCGCGCAGTTCTTTTCGACTGGTCAGGTCGTGCAGGTCGTCGCGGATGACCTGCCACTCGCTTTCCAGACTGGCCTGACTGCGCCGGGAGGTCCACTCGCCGCCGATTATCCCGCCCCTCGCCTCGATCAATCCGCATTGTGAGAATAAGCCTGCCAGTTGCCGGCCCATGTTCGGCTCGGCGCCCTGCCGGCGCAGCGCCTGCGCTTGCAGCCGGCCAACCTGGCTCAGCTCGTCAGGATAGTCGATCCGCCCGCCGTAATCCGGCTCGGCCAGGGCCAGCACCCATCCCCCTGGGTGGACCACCCGGCGCATCTCGTTCAGCGCGGAGGGAGCATCCACCCACATCAGGAAGAAGTGGCAGAAGCATACGTCGAAGCTGGCGGTTTGGTAGGGCAGACCGAGCGCATCGCCGCAGACCAGCCGCGGCGAGGGAACCTTCGCGGCTGCCAGTTTGAGGTATAGCAGGTTGATATCCAATCCATGAAGGTCGAAAGCGGTACCACCAGCTGCGCTCAATGCAGGACTCTGTTGCTGAGACGCGGCAGTCAGGCTGGCCAATACCGCGCCGGTGCCGCAGCCAACCTCCAGAACGCGCGCATGCGCTGGCAGATTGATCTGGGCGAAAAGGAATTCCCGCGCCCTGGCGGTCCAGGCGGCTTGCTCGTTGTAGCGCCTGTGCCAGTCTTCAGCTCGCATCAATGGGCTTGTTGCGCTTTCTCCCATATCGCTTCGAATGGATCAACCAGCAGGTTGCCGAGCACCTGGTTGATGCCCTGCCCGGGCAGCACGTCGCCGTCGGGCTCGATGTACAGCCAGGTGCGGCCAGCGCCCGAGGGCACTTCCTCGACGGCTTGCAGCTCGAGCGTCACCGGATTCATGGCCGAATAGAATACCGGTATGTCCCAAATCAAAGGCAGCTGGTGATGCGCTGCCAGGTCACGGGCGCTGGTGAGGTTGTCTTGCAAAGAAGGCTCGGCGATGCTCAGGCTGAGCGCTTTGATCTGCTGCTGCGCCAGTTTCTCGATCATTGCAGGAATGTCGCCGCGGTTGTGCTGTGTGATAGTCAGGTGGGCGGCGACGAACACATCTTCGGCCAGGGTGTCGCGCAGCGCCTCCCAGGCGGATTCATCGCCTGGCTCGAGGACGATCATCAGGTGATCCAGCCCGGCGTTGAGCACATCGTGCATATACTCCAGTTCGGTGAAGCGCCATCCGCAGCTGAGCACGCCGCTGACCATGCCAAGCTCCTCGGCGTAAGCGACCAGCTCTGGCAGGTCGGGGCGCAGAGTTGGCTCGCCGCCGGTAAAGATCACGTGCGGCACTCCAGCGTCCCAGGCTTTCTTGAGGATCGTTTTCCACTCAGTGGTCAACAACTCGCGTCTGACGCGCTCGACGGGCGTGGCGCCTGGCTGGGTTTCGTCGACCGTGCGGTAGGTCAGGGCGCAGTCGATGCGCAGCGGCGCGCTGATCGCCGTGGTATGCGGGCTCACCCGCTCGAAATCCAAAAAGGTGACCGGATCGAGATCGGTGGTCTGGATTAGTGTGTCCATCCGATCCTTGAAATTGAGCAAATCTTGCTCGGCCTTTGCTCTGTCGATCTTATATCTGCGCGATATCAGTTGGACGATCTCAGCCTCCGGCAGCCCGCGGATCAGGTAGTAGGCGAATTCCGTGGCGGTGCGGTTCAGATGCAGCACCGTCGAGGCATCCAGCACCAGCAGCCCCTCGCCGCCTTTTTCGACGCGCAGGTGCAGCCGGTGCCCAATGGGCGATTCGAGCTGGATTTGTGTCGAATACATTCCAGCCGGAACCGGCTCGTAGGGTTTAAACCTAAACCAGTCGGTGATGGCGTCTCGAAATTTTTGAAGCATGGCGACCTCCACGTCTCAAGCCGGATTAGATGGATTGGGTTTCAGGTTGGGTTTCAGCAAACAATAGCGGGCAGCCGCCGCCACACTGGCTGATCAGCGCGCAGGAGCCGCATTTTTTGGGCAAATTATGCCGCTCGCGCAGCGATATAGATAAATCGTGGTTCCAGATCCCTTCCCAGGGATCGGTGAGAATATTGCCGAGTGAGCGGTAATACGACTGGCAGGGGAGGACGCTGCCATCTGGCTCGATGCACATGTTGTAGAGCGCCGCGGTGCAGCCTTTGACGCCGAGCTCCATCTGGACGGGATCGAACTTGCAGTACTGCGTCGGCGTGTACCAGATCAACCGCTGGCCGTTTGCCGTGGTTTTCGCCCGGGCGAGCTCGAGCAGGGGCGGCAGCCGCTCCTCGGGCAGGCCGGTGCCGACGGATTTTCCACGCCCGGAGTAGATCAGCGCATTCAGACCGACGGTCGGCATACCCAGCTCGGCGAGGAAATCGAGGGTCGCATCCAGATAGGGAGCATTGTTCACCAGCATGGTGGTATTGGTCATGACGTACAGCCGCGTCTGCAGCACGTTGCGAATGCCCTGGACCGTATCCTGCCAGGCGCGCTCGGCGGCGACCATGCCGTTATGGATGGCTGGATCGTGCGATTCCAGCGTGATCTGGACGTGATCCAGACCGGCATCCACCAGGCTTTGCACGTATTCCATATCCTTCAACCGCCGCCCGTTGGTGTTGATACCGGTGATCTGCCCGTTGCTCTCAGCGCGGGCGATCAGCTCAGGCAGGTCTTTGCGCAAGGTCGGTTCGCCGCCGGTAAAGACCACGTGCGGTATGCCAATCTGCCAGAGCTGGTCGAGGATGCCAAGCCAGGCTTCTGTGCCCAATTCCGGATGATTCCGCGGGCGAGCGTTGTAGCAGTGCGCGCAGGCGTTGTTACAGCGGTAGGTGATCGCCAGATCCATGCGGTAAGGCGCGGGAGGTTTGGTCGTAAAAGGCGGGATGGTTTCCAATTCCAGGTCGCAGATTGGGCAGGCGCCGTTCGGCGAGATTAATTCATTGAGCTGTAGCTTGAAGTTGATATAGTCATCGAAAGCCTGCTGCTGCGAAACCCGGTAACGGCGTCGGATGGTATCGAGCGCCTGCCGGAATGGCACATTACGCAGTGCCAGATCAGCCATGAAGGTCCCGGTCGGATTGAGCTGGTAGGCACGAGCTGCGTTGACCAGCAGCAAACCGCTGCCGCCCGGATCGATGCGCAGGTGGACGCGGGTGGTCGACTCGCCATCCTTGATGAGAAAATGCGAAATCCCGGGGGTGGGACCAGCTCCATTCCCGGATTTTTCGGGCGGCTTATTGCCCTTATTTCTCAGCCGATCGAGCCAGGCCGGCACAATCCACTCACTTTTCTAGCGGCCGCCGCCGGCGCAGGCGCAGGCGCAGCCGGCGCAGGCACAGGCACAGGCGCAGGAGTGGCCTCCACCCCCGAAACCTCCGCCGCGGCTGCGGCTGCCGGATGAAGTGGACACCGGCACCGGGTTGGTGCGGTTGGTCACGCCGCTGGTGAAGGATTTGACGTCGCCGATCACACCGGCGGAAAAGTTCTGTACGCCGTTGACGACCGAGGCGGCGAAATCAGAGCCGGGCAGCTTGGGCGCGCTGATCGGCCTGCCCGCTGAGGGCATGCCGGCTACCGGCGCGGGCGCGGCGTTCTTGGCCGCGCTGCCCCAACCGGTCGAGCGGATGACCGGGTCATAGCGCCACCACCAGGTCGGCACAAAGATGGGCTGCGGGCCGAATACCTCGCGCGTGCGCCCGTCCCAGTTGCGGTCGAGCATGGTCCAGTCCATCACTTCTTCGTACTTCTCGGACTTGACTTCGGGCGTATCGGCGGCGGTGACCTGCTGCCAGGCCTGATTCATGATGGTTTCGTAATAGGTGATGGTCTCCTTGCGGCTGAAGCCCTTCATCTTCTCGGAAATGGATTTGACCAGACCAACGGTCATATTCTGCAGCTCGAGACGGCGTTCGCGGGAGTTTTCCTTCTCGAACGCCTGAAGGAAGGTCACCTCGTAGGGCTGTAGACCCTCCGGCAGCGGCTGGACAACCTCCAATTTGAGCGGGTCGCGGGTGATAACGGTCGCGGCGCCTTTCTTAAGCACCGAGAACAGGATCATGGTCATCACTTTATCCAGCGGCTGCTCCATCAGGACGGCGGCCTCTACCGCAGTCAATCCGCGCTTGATGCCGTGTCCCTCGATGGAGATCTTTGGGGGCATGTATTGCAGCTTGCGTTTATTGGATGATACCGCGCCGAGCACGCCGAGGCCGACGATGCCGGCCAGGATGGCTGCGGGGCAAAGGCAGGGCAGGATATCGCCGAAATTGAAATTTACTGCTGGCGGCGCTTCGGTTGCGACGACAACCTCAGCCGGTACCAGACGCATGGGGAAGCTCGCCCCAAATTCGTAAATCGTGTACAGGTTTGCATCAGCCGCATCCCAGGTGTAGACGACCCGTCCCTGGCTGTCAAAACTGGCGGTCGGTTCATCCGCGCCCGGCCAGTTACTGCTGGGAGTGTGAAAACGCGGCTCCTGCGAATCCATGCCGGCGGGCAGCACAATGGAGAAAGTCAGATGAGTGTTGCCGCGGACAAATTCCCTGCCGAAGTAGTTGGGTGTGAACACCAGGCTGGCGTAATCCTCGGCTTCCTGCAATTCCGATTTTCCCAGCGCGTTTGCCACTTCCTCAATGTAGACGTGCAGGGTAGCGGTTTGACCGGTGGGGATCGAATATTCCTCCAGATGCACCTCGATCCCCGGCTGAACTAACTCGGATTTGCGGATACGATTGAGCGGACTGCCGTTGAGATCCGCACTGATCGATCCGAGTTTATAGTCGTAATTCGGCATGCCAATGTCGACGATTTCCAGGGGATCAGAGGATTCGTTTGTGAAGGTGATCGAGTAATCGATGCTCAGGGTGCCGTCATCGTTGACGAAGACGGTCACGATCTCGCGCGGAACCTGGAATAAATAGGTTTGCGCGTTGACACCTGCCGCCCCCGTGAACAATCCAAGCAGGAAAAGCAGCAGGATAATTGCTCGAAGCCTGCGCATGGGTCCCTCCCGAAATTATTTAGAAATTACCACTTGGGTTCTTCGGTCAGCTGGTAGGTGGTGTGGCACCACGGACAGGTAACTACCGGCGCCCCTGCGACCATTTTAACGTCCTCGGGCGAAAGCGTGCCGCCGCAGGACTGGCATTTGAGCGTGTCCATACTGACGTTGCCGGGCAGGTCTACCTTCAGCGTAACGTTGGTCTGGTCGGCCTGCTTTGGACGGCGGGCAGCCCAGAATATCAGCACCAGCCCGATGGCAACCGAGATGATGCCGATCGGGATCCAGCCCAGCGACCCGCCCTGACCGGTCGAGCCCCAGATGAACAGCACTCCGAAGAAGATCAGAATTGCAGCGACGATATAGGCGATGATTTTACCAGCACTCATAGTCACCTCCAGGCTGAGATTAGTGTATCATTTAATGGGTTGCGTGACAATTTGACAAAACTCATGAATTGGAGGAAAACAGCGAAAACTTTGATCGACTCCAATTTATCTACGTGATAATCGGACAGAGGTTGTAGCAGGGAATCGATCGACCGGCTGAACGGACCTCCACTTTGAAAAAGGAGCTGGCTGAATATGGATGAGCCTACCCGTGAAAAGTATGAAACGCTGAAAAAAGAACTCAATTATCATGCTCACCGCTATCACGTGCTCGACTCACCGGTGATCAGTGATTACGAATACGACATGAAGATGAATGAACTGCTGGAAATCGAGGCCGCGCACCCGGACTGGGTGGCGGGTGATTCTCCCAGTCAGCGCTCGGGCGGCCCGCCGCTGGAGAAATTCAATAAGGTGCGCCACCCGCGCCCAATTCTCAGCCTGGCAAACGGTTTTGGCGAGGAGGATGCGCGCGCCTGGTTCGAGCGCATCGCCCGCCTGGACGAGCGGGTTTTGAGGACCGATTTCGTTCTCGAGCCGAAAATCGATGGGCTGACAGTGGTACTGCACTACCACAACGGGAAATTTGTGCAGGGCGCCACGCGTGGAGACGGCGAGGTTGGCGAGGACATCACTGCCAACCTGCGCACGGTCAAGGCGCTGCCGCTGACCATCCCGGTGGATGCCGCCGGTCCAAAGCCGCCCGCCAATCTGGTTGTGCGCGGCGAGGCTTTCATGACCATCCGCAACTTCGATGAACTCAACCGCAGTTTGGAGCAGGCCGGGCAGAAAACCTATCAAAATCCGCGTAACACCGCTGCCGGCTCGCTGCGCCAGCTGGATCCTGCCCTGACCGCATCGCGCCCGCTGCATTTGCTGACCTATCAGATCGTGGAAACCGACGGGCTGATGCCTGCCACGCAGTGGGATCTGCTTGGCTACCTGCGCGCGCTGGGCTTTCCGGTCACGCCGGATGCGCAGTTGTACAGGACGATAGACGAGGCGATCCGCGCCTGCCAGCGTTGGGCTGATCGGCGCGATCAACTGCCCTATGAGGCGGACGGAATTGTGATCAAGGTCAACAACCTGGCCCTGGCGGTGGAATTGGGTGTGGTCGGCAAGGATCCGCGCGGGGCGCTGGCATACAAGTTCCCGGCGCGGGAGGTATCCACCCAACTGTTGGATATCACCACCAACGTCGGACGCACCGGTGTGTTGACGCCCACGGCGGTTCTCGAGGCGGTCGAGATCGGCGGGGTGATCGTCAGGCAGGCAACGTTGCACAATTTCGACTACATCGCCGAGAAGGACATCCGCATCGGCGACCGGGTGCTGGTCAAGCGCGCCGGTGAGGTGATCCCCTACGTGATCGGGCCGATCGCTGAGATGCGCGACGGAAGCGAGGTCCCCTTCACGCCTCCGCAAGTCTGTCCGGTCTGTCGGCAGCCGGTCGAGCATTTCGAGGGGGAGGTGGCCTGGTACTGCGTAAACTCCGCCTGCCCGGAACAACTGGTGCGCAACATTGAGCATTTCGTTTCGCGCGGTGCGATGGACATCGTCGGATTGGGGATCAAGATCGTTGAGCAGCTTGTGGAAGCGGGGATCGTGAAGAATGTCGCCGACCTGTACAAGCTGGAAAAAACCACGCTGCTCGAGCTGGAAGGATTTGCCGACAAGAAGGCCGATAACCTGCTGGCGGCGATCGATGTTTCCCGTCGGCAGCCGCTGGCACGGCTGATTCTGGCGCTCGGCATCCGCGGAGTAGGCGAGGTGATGGCGAACGACCTGTCCAGGCGCTACACTGACCTGGATGAATTGAGCCGCGCGACGGTGGATGAGTTGATGGAGATGGAGGGAGTCGGTCCGAATATTGCCCAGGCCATCGTCGATTGGTTCGCGCGCGACTCAAACCGCATACTGCTGGCTGAACTGAAAGGGCTGGGCGTCTGGCCGGTTGCGCAGCAAGAGGAGAAAACAGGTCCAACGCCGCTTGAGGGGCTTTCATTCGTTGTCACGGGCACACTGAGCGGATTTTCACGCGAGGAGGTCAAGGAGTATATTCAAAAATACGGCGGCAAAGTGAGCGACAGCGTTTCGCGGAAAACGGATTTCCTTGTCGCGGGTGAAAACGCCGGCTCGAAGCTGGAAAAGGCGCGCGAGCTAGGGGTGCGGATCATCAGCGAGGAGCAGTTGCGGGATATGGCGGGAGGCGAGTAGCTTCGCATAGCCTAATGTCTGTCAAATATCAAATCATCCTTAAGCCGGGCAGGGAGAAATCTGTCCTGCTGCGCCACCCGTGGATATTTTCCGGCGCGATCGCGTCTGTCGCTGGCGAGCCTTGCAGCGGTGAAACGGTGGCAGTCTATTCCTCTCGCAAAGAGCTGTTGGGGCTGGCAGCTTACAGTCCGACCTCGTCCATCCGTGCGCGGATGTGGACCTGGGACGCGGGTGAAACGATCGACCGGGATTTTTTCACCAGGCGCCTGCGAGCGGCCATCCTGCGCCGGAAGGTCGCCGTGCAGGCAGATGAAAGCGACGCATACCGGCTGGTGCATGCCGAGTCGGACGGCCTGCCAGGGCTGGTGATCGATCGTTACGCGGATTACCTGGTCTTTCAATTCCTCACCGCGGGCAGTGAGGCCTGGCGCGCCGAACTGGTCCAGTTGGGGCTGGACGCCGCCGGCTGCCGGAACGCTTACGAGCGCTCAGACGTCGAGGTGCGCCGACTGGAAGGCTTGCCGGAGCGATGCGGCATCCTGGCAGGCGATCCTCCGCCCGAGCTGCTGCAGATCCATGAAAACGGTCTGTCGTTCCTGGTGGATATCCAGAGGGGCCAAAAAACCGGCTTTTACCTGGATCAACGTCGCAACCGGCAACGCATCCGGGAGCTTTCTGCCGGGCGCGAGGTGCTCAACTGCTTTTGCTACAGCGGCGGCTTCAGCGTTTACGCCATTGCCGGAGGGACGGCCGGTGTGACCTCGATCGATTCCTCGCATGAGGCGGTCGAACTGGGCCGGCGGAATGTCCGCCTGAACGGATTTGCGGACAATGAAGCAGATTGGGTGGTCGGGGACGTCTTTCAATACCTGCGCGCCTTGCGCGATCAGGCGCGCCAGTTTGATCTGGTTATCCTCGATCCGCCGAAATTTGCTCCGACGGCTGCCCAGGCTGAACGGGCTGCCCGCGGGTATAAGGATATCAACCTGCTGGCGATGAAGCTGCTTCGCCCGGGCGGCTTGCTGGCGACTTTCTCCTGTTCCGGGGGGATATCTGCAGAGTTGTTCCAAAAGATCATCGCCGGCGCTGCACTGGACGCCGGCGCGGAGGCGCGAGTTCTCGAGATCCTCAGCCAGGCGCCTGACCATCCGGTGGCGCTGAATTTCGCTGAGGGGGCGTATCTCAAAGGATTGATCTGCCAGGTGAATTAATCAAAACGGGACGCGCGCAGGCATCCCGATGTTTGTGGTGGAGATGGCGGGAATTGAACCCGCGTCCGAAAGAATAGACCCGCGAACATCTACGAGCGTAGTTGGTCAATCTTCTCGCTGTTGAATTGAAGACCAACAGAACAAATCAACCGCCAGCCGCTCAGACCCGAAAGCCCTCTTTTGCACCAGCCGCGGCTTCAGATGCAGCAGCCTGACTTTGTTGCGCCCAGCCTGCTACCGGTCAGGCAGCGGAGCGGGTGGACGTGGCTCATCTAGGAGCCAGGTGCGCCTATCTCTGGCTTAGGCAGCCAGGGGCAGAGCAGCGTAGTTAGTGCGATTGGCACTTGTTTTTTGTGCTGATTTTTCGAGGTCGGCACCTCTCGGCTCGCAGTCCGGGATCAGCCTCCTCCGTCGAAGCCTGTCATCCCCGGAAGGTTATCCTGATTATAACTCAAATTCGGCGTAATTTGAGTTTGATCGAATCTGGATTTTAGCGGTAAAATCAGGGAATGCCCGTGGTCACAACCGGGTTGGGCAGGAATTGGCGCATCCAATTAGGAGGAAGGACCGGAGAAGGTCGGGCAGGTTGGCGGGTAATCTCGACATCGGAGGTGGCTGATGATCACGATCTACAGAACGAAAGAAAACGGCCTGATCCAGATCAGCGATTTCGAAAAAGGCTGCTGGATCAATCTGGTCGATCCCACCACCGATGAAATTGAGAAGATGGTCGCTCAGGGCATTCCGCAGGATTTCATCACCTACCCGTTGGATATGGACGAGCGCGCCCGTACCGAGCGGGAAGACGACGGCACGATGTTGATCTTGATCCGCATTCCTTACTATATGGGGCCGAAGGTCGACATTCCCTACATCACCATCCCGCTGGGAATTATCCTGACTGAGGACTGGGTCATCACCGTCAGCCGGCGCTCGAACGAGTTGATCAACGAGCTGGCGTCCGGCCGCGTGCGGGGATTATCGACTGCCAAGCGCATTCGCTTCGTTCTGAAGGTTCTTCTAAACAATGCCAATAAGTTCCTGGGATTTCTGCGGGAAATCAACCGGACGGTCGAAGATTTAGAGGACCGGCTGCAGCAGTCCATGCAGAACAAAGAGGTTCTGGAACTGCTCAAATATCAAAAGTCGCTGGTTTATTTCACCACTGCCTTGAAAACGAACGAACTTCTGCTGGAGAGACTGGAACGCACCCAGTTGTTCCGCATGTATCCGGATGACGAGGACTTGTTGGAGGATGTCATCACTGAGAACCAGCAGGCGATCGAAATGGTCAACATATCTTCCACAATTCTAAGCAGTATGATGGACGCGTTTGCCTCGATCATCTCCAACAACCTGAACGTGGTGATGAAATTCCTGGCTTCAGTCACGATTTTACTCAGTCTGCCGACCATCATCACCAGTTTCTACGGCATGAATGTTGGCTTGCCGATGGACGATAAATGGTTCGCCTGGATGTTGATCCTGGGGGTGTGTCTGCTGCTGGTCGGCCTGACCACTATTGTATTTGTGCGGCGCAATTGGTTTTGATATTCAAATAAATCGCGACTTGTTAACTAATCTGATCAGATGACATGCATTCTTCGTGAGGTAGCGGCAGGCAGGAAAAACCTCTACATCAGTATTTTTTTAGCCGCGGTTTTTGGAATAGTTGATTACATCTTC
The DNA here is from genome assembly GCA_034678705.1 of Bellilinea sp. Taxonomy (GTDB): domain Bacteria; phylum Chloroflexota; class Anaerolineae; order Anaerolineales; family Anaerolineaceae; genus Bellilinea. Next base: position 89,764 of record JAXDBP010000026.1, on the reverse strand, counting down.
CTCAAATCATTGCCGGATTGGAAGATATCTTTCAATCCTGTAACTATAACTTTCCTGCTCTTTGCGTTTACCAGGTGTGGATTATGGGTTATTTACCGAGTAATCCGATGGCGCGCGAATCAAAATTCTCCGGATCTCTATCGGTTTCCCATCTGGATTCTTCTGGTTCTAAATTTGATGGTTTCAGGGTTGGGTTTTTACGGTTTATACGTCGAACCATCTCAAGTCACTACCACCTATATCGAAATAAATGCCCCTGGTTTATCCCGACCGATTCGCATCGTTCAGCTGAGCGATCTTCATATTGTAAGAACGAGCCGGCGAGAGGAGTTACTTCCAGGAATCATCGCAGAGGTAGACCCGGATATGATTGTAATGACCGGCGATTATATAAATAAGGCTCACCGCAACGACCAATACACGCAAATCGATCTTAAGCAACTCCTCAACCAGCTGCATGCTCCATTGGGAGTCTATGCTGTTAATGGGAATGTGGAATCCCCGGGTTGGATGGAACATGTGTTTTCCGGAACAGGCGTTACCGTGCTCGACAATCAAGTTGCAGAGATTGCCGAGCTTGGCGGGAATTTTACGATAATAGGATTGAGTGATGCGTATTGGCCGACGGTGGAAAAAAACTTCTTGAACACGATGGACCAGGTGGATCCAGGCGGTTTTACTTTGCTTCTCACACATGCTCCTGAAATTGTGTACTCCGCTGCGGAGATGGAGATTGATTTGTATCTTGCCGGGCACACGCACGGCGGTCAGGTCCGAGCACCTCTGATTGGCGCTTTATTCACTAACTCGCGATACGGAAAAAGGTTTGAAATGGGTTTGTATAAGGTGAAGGACATGCATCTTTTTGTGAGTAGAGGATTGGGCTTTGCCGGAGGTAAGGCGCCGCAATTACGGTTTCTGGCTCTTCCGGAAGTTGTGGTTATTGATTTACTCCCTTAATGGATCACAGTGATGGAGGGTGACCAATTATTGCCCCCATTCGATGGACCAGTGATATACCATTTATTACCATTACGAAACAATTATAATACTTATAGAATATTTATAATCTGGTTCTGCAATTGACTGCGTGTCTAAATTTTGTATAATTAATCTAGTGGTTTGTAGTTACACGGGCATTTCGGGTGTAACAAGATGTGGTGTAAATCCCATGGGCACAAGGGATCAGGGGTTTAATGAGTGTGCCGCCCTCAATTAGACATCAAATTTAGCCGTGAAAAGAATTTATTGAGTTGTCTGTTGTTGGGTACTACAAATTCTTAACCTTACATCCAGCACATAATGATGTTCATCTTTTTGGGGTGGGGATAAGATCCTAAAGGCTTAATGCCATTTCGCTGTGTTTTTGTACATGTCGAAATGGCGGAGCATGGAGCAACTATACAACCTTCAACGCCGGTTTAATAATTTAGCGACCTGCAATTCAGCGGATCTACAGAAAACGATGGGGCTGGGACAGATTAGAGAAGGTTTTGAGGATGTTCAATGGTCATTCGGAGTGTAGGGAGGGGACGCCATGGAAACTAGTGAGAGATTGATCATATCTCCAGAATTCAATCGACAAAGGCTCTATCCGATTACTACAAATCGGAGAGTATATCTTGGCTTTAAAAGGGCATTCGACTTTTTATTTTCCCTCTTCGTGTTGATCCTGGCGTCTCCGTTTATGCTTATCGTAGCAATACTGATCAAGCTGGATTCACGAGGACCGGTTTTCTTTATGCAGGATCGCGTGGGCGTCAAGCTGAGGTTTCACAATGGGGAGTTGTTCTATCAGCGGGTTATATTTCGCTGTTACAAATTCCGGACAATGGTACATGACGCCGACCAGTCCGTGCATAAAGCCTATATCCAGGCGTTGATTAACAACGATGGAGAAAATATGGCCGCCCTCCAGGGAGGCGAAACTCATGTTAGGAAGCTCACTCATGACCCCAGGATAACCCGCATCGGGAGGTTTCTGCGTAAGTCGAGTATCGATGAAATACCTCAGTTCATCAATGTTCTTAAGGGCGATATGAGCGTCGTTGGCCCGAGACCCGCCATCCCTTATGAAGTAGAGATGTACAAGCCCTGGCATTATCGCCGCTTGGAAACCAAGCCTGGCATCACTGGATTGTGGCAAGTATCGGCAAGAAGCAGCTGCGACTTCGAGGATATTGTTAAATATGACATCCAATACGTCGATCAGCAGTCGTTATGGATGGATTTTAAAATCATGGTTAAGACCCCTTTTGCGATCATTTCTTGCAAAGGTGCAATGTAATAACTTATTTCTATTAATTCAGGAGGAATCGATATGGAGTCAGTAAGAATTGGAGCGATCGGATGTGGTTACTGGGGGCCAAACCTGATTCGTAATTTTGTAGAGATATCAACTTCAGAAGTCATTATTGTGAGTGATTTGCAAAAGGAACGGTTATCGAGTATCGCTTCCCGGTATCCGAAGGTGCGTGTGACCCAAAATTATAAAGAAATATTTGAGCAAGATCTCAATGCGGTTGTCATTGCCACCCCGCCAGCGACGCATTATTCCCTGGCGAAAGAATGCCTTGAACGTGGATTGCATGTATTAATCGAAAAACCCATCACAATTAATAGCACTCATGCTCAGGAATTAATAGATATTGCTGACGCCAAGAAATTGGTACTGATGGTCGGCCACACCTTCGAATACAATGCGGCTGTCCATACCCTTAAGCAATTGGTCGATAGTGGGGATTTAGGAGATGTCTATTATGTTGATACTGCCCGGTTAAATTTAGGGCTGTTTCAAAGGGAACTGAATGTGATGTGGGATTTAGCACCCCACGATATATCTATCCTTTTGTATGTATTGGGGCGGCGTCCAGTTTCAGTCAGCGCGCATGGCATGCCCTGTGTATTTTCCGGCATACATGATGTTGTTTACATTGATATGATGTTTCCCGATAATATTTTGGCGCATATCCATGTCAGCTGGCTTGATCCCTGCAAGGTTCGCCGGACGACTATAGTGGGAAGCAAAAAGATGGTCGTCTACAACGATATCGAGACCAATGAAAAAATCAAGATTTACGATAAGGGTGTAGAAAAACCACCTTATCCTGAGAGTTACGCTGATTTTCATTTTAGCTATCGCTACGGAGATGTGTTGATCCCTAACATCCGCTTCAGTGAGCCGTTGCGATTGGAGTGCCAGCATTTTCTGGATTGCATCCGAAATGGAAGTAAACCGCAGAGCGACGGTCGGGTTGGGCTGGATGTTGTAAAGGTGTTGGAGGCAGCCCAAAAATCCCTTAATCGAAATGGGAGCGATTCAGAGGTGATTCAATGGTAAGTGGAGAATACGTACGTATCGCCCCTGATGTGATACTGGGCCGCGACGTGAAAATTTATGCGTTCGTGAACCTCTACGGCTGCGAAATTGGCGATGAATCGAGAATTGGCACCTTCGTAGAGATCCAAAAGGGGGCGGTTATTGGGCGAAGAGTAAAAGTCTCCAGCCATACCTTTATCTGTGAAGGAGTTAAGATCGAGGATTGTGTCTTCATTGGTCATGGAGTGATGTTCATCAACGATAAATATCCGCGTTCGACAAATGAGGGTGGTGAATTGCAAACCGAAGTGGATTGGGAATGCATTCCAACACTGGTGAAGAGAGGCGCTTCTATTGGAAGTAATGCGACAATTCTATGTGGTGTAACCATCGGGGAAAACGCAATTATCGGTGCAGGAAGCGTTGTTACTCGTGATGTTCCCCCCGGCGCCGTGGTTGCCGGGAATCCTGCTCGCATTCTACATCATAAACAAGGAGAATAGACATGGCCATTCCACTGGTAAATTTGAAGAAGCAGTACGCTCCATTAAAAAGCGAAATCATTGCCGGGATTGAAAAAGTTTTTGATGGGATGCAATTATTCCTCGGCGAAAATGTGCAAGCTTTAGAAAAGGATTTTGCTGCGTTCAGCCAGGCGCAATATGGCATTGGGGTTGGTGATGGTACGGCCGCGTTGCAGATTATTCTGAGGGCGATGGATATCGGACCAGGAGATGAAGTAATCACCGTTTCGCACACTTTCATTGCCACGGCTGAAGCAATTATGTTGGTTGGTGCAAAACCGGTTTTTGTCGATATCGATCCGCAAACCTATTTGATGGATGTTAATCAAATTGAAGGCAAGATCACCTCAAAAACAAAAGCAATTCTGCCGGTGCACTTGTATGGACAGGTAGTCGATATGGATCCCCTCCTGCAGATAGCTGCTCGATACGGATTACGTGTCATTGAAGATGCTTGTCAAGCGCATGGCGCCGAGTATAAGGGCCGCAAGGCGGGAAGCCTGGGTGATGCGGCGGCGTTCAGTTTCTATTTTTCGAAGAACCTGGGAGCCTACGGAGAGGGTGGTTTTATCTCCACCAACGACAGCGACCTGTATCGAAAGATGCGTATGATCCGCGATCACGGTTCTGAGCGGCGATACTACCACGACATGCTTGGATTCAACGGGCGTCTGGATGAGATCCAGGCGGTAGTATTGCGCGCGAAGCTTCCCCACTTAGCTGAATGGAATCATGCTCGACGTTCACATGCTGCACTGTATAACCAGCTCCTGGAGGGTACACCAGCTGTGACGCCAGTCATACGGCCAGAGAATCAATCCGTATACCACCTATATGTTATTCGGGTACCTCAGCGAGATGAATTACAGGCATGGCTGAAAAACCAGGAAATTTTCACCGGTATCCATTATCCGGTAGCGATTCATTTGCAGCCCTCGATGAGCTCTCTGGGATATAAAGAGGGAGATTTGCCGGTTACCGAGAAAGCCGTTAAGGAGATATTGTCTCTCCCCATGTTCGCAGAATTGACCGATGACGAAATTGAGGTTGTTGCCAAGGCAATCAGAGGGTTCTACGCAGGGAGATAACGTACAACGTTTTGATGATTTTGTTAGGCAATATCCTGGTAGCATCTATTGTCGGTCGTTCTGCTTAATAGGCTCATCAAGGGATAGGCAATTGGTAATCCTCAAAAATTGTGCTGGGATCTTCTTTTTCAATAATTATCGTTGGAAGGGCGGATCCTGGCACATATTGAGTCAATCATAAGAGCTCTAAGTGATCTTTTTTTGGGAGAGAGGAATAACCGCATTCATCGCTTCCGAGGAAAATACTCAATAGGTTAGTGGTGTCTGTCAGGGTAATTGTTGTTGAACCAGGGGATGCAGCAATTACCCTGATGTAAAGTCCTGATCGGAAGAGGGATCGAATTTTTTCAAACTCTCAAAAATGAATGCAAAATCAAGACGATAGAATTCACCGCGAGATTTCTATCGTGCACGGATATCCACAATTATCACGGCCTCTTACTCATTCGGGTAATATAATAGTGGTAAAGACATAAACGATGACTATTCGGCATGAGGTGTTTCAATGGAATTGATGAATATCTACAGGATCTTGAGACGTTGGTCCTGGTTGATCATGCTAATCGTACTTGTGACAGGATTTGCGCTGATATTAGGTTTGCTCATCTCCAAACCGGTGTATGAAGCTGAATTGAGGGTGCAAATATCTACTCCTCAACTGGCTGATATTTCGGTATATGATGAGTACGTCTCTGTTAGTTCGCAGACTCTAATTACTACCGCTCGTAATAATTTTATGGAGGTGGTTAAGAGTAAAGAAGTTGAAAACCGGACTATCAAAGCATTAAATCTAGATGGCGAGGACATCAAGTATAAAATTGATGTTAAGGTAAGCAGCGATTCGGATTATATTATCATCCTTGTAGAAGCACCCTCGCCCGAACTGGCAGCTTCGATCGCGAATACCCTTGCTTCACAAGCCAAAAGTTATTTTGGCGAGTTGCGTGCAAAGCCTGTCGTTGAAGAGATGAATCTCTATTCAGGTGAGCTGCGTATTGCTGAAGAGGCATATCACACCTCTGCTGAAGATTTTGAACAATATAAAACCGAAAATAAAATTGGTGTTTTACAGGACGAAATAGACACCTCACAAAGATTGTTAGAACAACTACAAGCGAGAAGGGATCAACTGATCTTAGAAATTAACACCCAAGAACCAATAAGTCAGATCAACGATCTAATCACTCAACGCCAAAAAGAGCTGGATCGATTACTGACATTGGAACCTATGCACCAAATTTTGGAACAAAACTATCAAGAAGCGCGAGAAGCATATCGATTGGCATTGACGGCAAATGTGGGTCCTGTTGCGCTTGCGGCGGCGGAAGAAAAATATCGAAACGCCGAATTAGCTTTTAATGATTATAAAACCGAGAATAACATCACTTCGCTGCAAAACGAAATTTCAGTAACCAATGAACTCCTCCAGCAGCTAAAAATGGAGCTTGATCAAAGAGTAATGGATGACGCTGACAGGCAGGCATTATTGACTCAGGTTGATGGATTAATTCTCGAACGAAAGAATGAATTGGATCGACTGTCAACCCTTCAACCGGTTTACAACGTGTTCGAAGAAAAGACAATAGAAGCACAGACGAAATACGAGCACATACTCAGTAAATACTCCGAAGCCGAATTAAAAGCGACTGTTGTGCGCGCCGCCAACTTTATTCAGATCATCGAACCTGCTGCTGAGCCCTTGAAAGCTAAAAGCAACTTGAAGTTGCTCATCTTGGGCATAATTGGCAGTCTGGGTGTGGGAATCATTTTAGCATTTCTGCTGGATTATTTTACCGGAGCAAGTGAAGAAACAATCCTGACGGAAAAACTCGATTTACAGTTAATTTTGGGATTACCAATCCTGGGCAGGATTCCTGTCTTGAAAGATCATTTTTACAACGCTGGCTCGCCAGAGGCTGAGCACATTCGCCAATTAAAATCAAGTATTTTGCTTGCACTCCCCTCTGATTCTTCAAAAACAATACTAATAACCAGTCCTCAACCAAAAGATGGGAAGACGCTCACGGTTGCGAATTTGGGCACAAGTATGTCAGAAAGCGGATTGAGTGTGGTCATAGTAGACGCAGATTTACGGAATCCTTGTCTGCATGAATTATTTGACCAACCTAATCTTGTCGGTACCGCCGATCTATTATCGGCTGATGAAGAGACGCTTTCGGATTTGTTGCCGCAATGTATTTCCAACGTCGGACTTGAGGGACTTTCCATGATACCAGCTGGAAAAATACCAAAGGACCCATCCTTGCTGCTATCTACGGGCAACCTAAAAACGTTGATTGATTTACTAAAAGGAAGATTTGATGTTGTTTTGTTTGATAGTACACCGTTTTGTGTTGCACCAGATCCGAGCATTTTAGCGAAAGAAACAGATGGGGTTCTATTAGTTGTGCGACCTGGCGCTACTGTTTTAAGCACGGCAGAAGAGACTGCCAATTCATTGCGGTCGGAAGAAACCAATCTTTTGGGAGTTGTGTTAAACCACATATCACCGGATTATTATTACTACTATCAACATACCACACGGCAAGACTCGATTTTGAGTTGGTTTGATAAGGTATCGGGGTTTATTCCTTTCTTCAAAGCCCCCGGGAACAACGACATGCTCTCCTCAGACGAGGTGGCAACGATGCTCGGCGTTCGCAGGAGTACTGTCATTCGATGGTGCCGGGAAGGTCAAATTAAGGCTAGCCGGAGCAAACTGCGTTGGTGGGTGAAACGAGAAGAAATTCAGGAATATTTAAAAACCCGCGTCCGCTCAGATGTTCCTCTAGATATCGAGTCAAGTTAACCAATATATTCGTATCCAGACCGGATCTATCTTGGGTATGTGGTGTCCACCTTGTTCCCTGGATCTTTGTCTAGGATGCGAATCGTTTTTTCTTTTGAGTCGGCGTTCCCGAGAGGAAATCAATCCCCTGTCCTTGAAGTAATCGTTGATTGCACGTTTATGTAAGTTTTGGAAATTCTTATGTCACTCTCGCTAATGAAGATAAGAAGGTACCTAACGCAAGATGACTTCCGTCAGAAACGGATTGTTTTCGGGATCGTTGCGGGACTGATTTATATTGCCGTTATGCTAGCAGGTCTATGGTTAGCTAGGGATTTGGTAGTTCTTGCGCTTGCGGTAATCGGTATTGGAATCCCTCTCCTGGTTTTGCTATGGTACTACCCGGTATATGGCTTGTTAGCGATTATCTTCTTAACCTCAAGCTTTGTAAAAGCAGACGTAATTGATATTCGTTTACCAATTGGCGGTGGTTTCGATTTACGTGATCTCACCTTGTTGGGGGTGGGGGGCATCATTTTTATTCGGGAATTATCAAATAAAACTTTGGTCGTGCCCTGGTGGCGAGTGGGGGGACCCCTACTGGCCTTTTTGTTATTGGCAATAATATCGGCTTTTTACGCGATCTTATACCAAAATGTCGAAACAAATTGGGCATTGGGTGATTTGAGGATTTTATTTTACTATGTCGTATTCTTCCTGGTGATTTGGAGCATCAAGCAGGATAAACAATTTCGGATTCTTGTAATCGGTTTGTTTTTGTTAGCTGATTTAACAACATTGATTATCGTAATTCAGCAGTTCTTGGGGGCTTCTAATCCAGTCCTTAAAGCAATGATGTCAGCGACAGGTTGGGGAATATACCAAGTAACTGGTGGCGTCCGGGTTGTACCAGCCGGGCATATCCTGATGCATTTTATGTGGTTTGTTGCCTTTGGTCTTTTCATTTTCGGTTCACTCAGTCAACGTCAAAAGTATTTTCTAATATTTCAATTGGTTTTTATGGGTTTCGGTCATATCCTCACTTATGTTAGAGCCCAATGGGTAGCTATATTCATTGGACTAATCTTGTTTATCCCAGCCATAGTAAAGAAATATAAGATTGCCCTCCCTAGATATGTGATGATTGGTGTATCAATTGTTTTTATTATTTCCCTCATCTTTGGAATAATTGGATTTTCAGATCTATATCAGATACCGATTGTGTCTGGTGTGATCGACCGGTTTGCTTCTCTGCTGGCGTTGGATAATACAATGGAAACCGATTCCCTTCAATGGCGCGTGTTTGAGAATAACAAAGCAATAGAATCGATTCTCAAACACCCTTTTCTCGGCGTTGGTCTTGGAGGTCGGTATCGTGAACTGACTACCCTGCAAGGGGAAGCAGAAGGTCTGTGGACGCGCGGCAGTTTAGCGGCTGGCGAAGTATCTCGTTTCACCCGGTATGTGCACAACAGCTATTTATCCATTACGGTCAAAATGGGGATCCCATCCATCCTGGTTTATTTGTGGTTCTGTTTAGCGTTTCTTTGGTGTGGGTGGAGAACTTTTAGAAATTTACGGGATCTTGAATATAAGGGCATCGCGCTTGGAATTATTGCTGGTTTTGTAGGTATGCTGGCATGGTCTTATTATCACGCTCATTTTATCAAGGTAGAAGCTACACCGGTTGTCGGTCTGATGGCTGGATTGGTAGCAGTGATGGGAGTTCTAGACATTCATGACACATATCCACAAAAACAGAGCGCATCTGTAAAATCAATTAGCATTCAAAGATAAATTTCATGCCTACCAACACTGATAAAGTAGCGACTTCCGAAAACCCCGATCATCAGAAAAACCGACCGAGCTTCTTACATGCTGTAACACTAACAGGCATTGGTACTGTTATCAACGTCTCATTTCTGCTTTTTGAAACGATGATAATTGCGCGCCAATTGGACACAACAAGCCTGGGTGTTTATGCCTTGCTTATCGTTGTTGTAAATTTTTTAGTGCTTGTCATAGATTTTGGTTGTGTAACATCCGTTACACAACTAATTGCTAGCAGCGATTCGACCCAACAGGAAGGTTATGCAAAAAGCGCCATCTTGTTACGGATTCTAAATGTTACTATTATTTCTACCGTTCTCCTCCTAGGAAGAAACGTTCTGAACTTAATCGACTCGTCTCAAATACTGGTAACTTTTACACAATACATCCCATTGATGTTGTTAGCAGTCGCTTTAGACGAATTGTTTATTGCGATACTTCAGGGAAAACAATGTTATCAACAAATGGCAATTGCACAGATAATGCGTAGCATTATCCGCTTGGGGCTGACGGCTGTATTGATTTATGTTTTTGATCTGGGCTTACTTGCTCTTATTTACTCATGGATAATATCTTATGGCGTATCAATCACTTATGAATATATAGTCATGCCGTTTTCAAAGACCTTATCAATGAATTGGCAATTGTTACGAGGTATGTTGCGTTTTGGTTTACCGATTCAGCTAAATAACTTCTTATGGTTCGCTTCCACCTCAAGTCAATCTCCCTTACTCAGTATATTCTTAGGACCATCTGCAGTCGCCTTTTATGAAGTTGCTTTAAGAATACCAAATGCGTTGTTAAGATTGTCGCAGGCTTACTCGGCTGTTTTTTTTCCAACGATCACAGGATTGTTGGCAGAAAGAAAAGGAATACAGGCGCGCAAGCTGCTCGAACGATCTTTATCCTTGACATCTTTTCTGATGACTCTCGTGGCACTTACTTCAGTATTGTTCAATCATGAAATTGTTACACTGCTGTTTTCAGAAAAGTACTCAGCCAGCGGTCCAACTTTCGCGTTTCTGATGATTGCCCTACATATGACTGTATTAGTAACCCTGATGGGATACAGCCTGACTGCAGCCGGATACCCGAGCCGTTCTCTGGGAGTCAATGCAATCCGTGAAGCCATGATGTTTCTGCTAAACTTATTATTAATCCCAATTTCCGGATTTATCGCCCCGGCTTACTCTAAAATTATTTCCTTCTATATTGCGAATCCAATATCGGTTTGGTTGTTGAGAAAAAGCAGTATCAGAGTCAATGTGGCGCCTTACGTCAAACAGACAATTCTGTTGTTAATTGCCGCGGGTGTGTTTTGGTTAGTACATCCTGAGAGCATTCTACTCAGGTTCTTAATTCTCGGATTATTCATCGTATTCAATTATTTATTTTCAACAATCTCTCTTGATGATTGGAGTCTGATAATGCCTGATTTTATCAAGCACAGGCTAGGCATTCAACCAGATGTAGTTCCCACCAATCAATAGATCGCGTAATCATAATGTTTAATTGTTCAATTAATTAAGGCACCAGCGATGAAATCCTATGTCCTCATAACTCCCGCTCGAAATGAGGGTGCTTTTATCGAAAAAACCATCCTTTCTATTGTGGCGCAAACAATACGACCACTCAGGTGGGTCATCGTTAGTGATGGATCGACAGATCAAACAGATGCGATTGTTCAACGTTATGCCAGCAAGTACGATTTTATTCAATTTCTGCGAACCCCTGGTGATCAGGAAAGGAACTTTGGATCTAAAGTAAGGGCATTTTCGCTCGGCTACGATACGATAAAGGATCTCGATTTTGATTTTGTTGGAAATGTTGATGCTGATATAACGATGGACCCATATTATTATGAATGCATCATTCGAGAACTTGAAGAGAATGAACGATTGGGAATAGCGGGAGGTACAAGATACGACTTTTGTAATGGGAAATTCCGAAAGGTTCGTTGTGCAAGGAACAGTGTTGGAGGTCCTTTCCAATTCTTTCGCCGCAGCTGTTATGAAGCAATTGGGGGGTACCGTCCACTCAAATTAGGCGGAATCGATGCGGTCGCTGAAATCACCGCCAGGATGCATGGTTGGGATGTAATGAATTTCCCGGAATATCGAGTGCATCATTATCGATGCACGGGGACGGCGGGAGGGAACGTATTAAAAGGGAATTTTAAAAGGGGAAAGCAGAATTTCGTTATTGGTTATCACCCGTTGTTTCAATGTGCGAGCTGTGTCAACCAGTTGGTCAGTTATCCGGTAATAATAGGTAGTTTGGCGGTGATGGCGGGATTTATTTGGGCTGCAATCAGGAGATATGAGATGGTTGTGCCTGATGATGTCATTCATTACTTGCGAAATGAGCAACTAACCAGGTTGCGATCCTTGTTTTCGACAGATTAATATTTACGATAAAGTATTTGAATGATTAGGAACTTATCAAATGCATAATGAAACAATCTTATGTGTGGCTCCTCGGGATTGGTTTGGCCTTTGGAAGGATACTCAATCCATCATGGTGCGGATTGCTGCTCAGAACCGTGTGCTGTACTTTGATCCTGGCCGCGACGCGCAAAAATCCGCCTTATCAGAGATGATGGACAACTTTCCAAATTTATTTTCGATTAATACTCAAGAGGTAAATGAAAACTTAACAGTAGTTGCAACGCCTCCCAGTATCCCGTATGCTAGACGTCACCTGCCAAGGTCATTATTGCGTGTGACCATGCCTATAGTAATCAGTATTAATACCAAAATCCTCATCCGTCACATACGTCGTGTCATGAAGCGTTTTAAAGTAAAAAATCCAATTTTATGGCTTTACACTCCTTACCATGAAGCTCTAATCGGGAAATTTGGTGAGAAAATTGTGTGTTATTACAACTATGATGAGTTTGCTAGTTTTGTCTCGAATCAGCGTATCAGTGACACAATTCAACGCTACGAGGCTGATCTTTGTAAACGAGTTGATGTGGTGTTAACAACTTCCCGTGCTCAGTATGACGTGCGGAAAAACTATAATCCAAACACTCATTTTGTCCCTAATGCAGTTGATTTTGATTTATTTAATCGTGCGTTACAATCTAACCTGCCTGTTCCAGACGATATTAAAGATATTCATCACCCTATCATTGGTTATGCTGGTAGATTGGGGACTCAAGTTGATGTCACATTACTGCGGCGTGTAGCAGAGGCATATCCGAACTATTCCCTGGTGTTAGTAGGTCCTGATGAATTGCCCCACAGCCAAGATGAAAGGGTATTAAGGACATTGTCAAATGTGCATTTCCTTGGCTGGAAAAAACCTTCTGACCTGCCGAGTTATCTCCAGGTATTTGATGCGGCTTTGATACCTTATCCCCTGGTAGGGCACGTGCTGTATGGTTATCCAACCAAGCTGCATGAGTATCTTGCTGCCGGGCGGTCTGTGGTTGCGACAGCTATGCCTGAATTACTTCCGTACTCGGATGTGCTGCGGATTGGTAAAAACGATGATGAGTTTATATCATTGGTCGAAGAAGCAATAAATGATAAATCTACGAAGGCGATCGAACAGCGAGTTTCAGTCGCCAAAGAAAATACATGGGATAAACGAGTTGCAGATATTTATCGGATTCTCCAGCCGATGTTGGGGATCCACTCCGAGAAAAAAGCCTAAAATGCAAGTAGCCCCTTGAGCTATCGTATCTATGAAAAGAATGGATTGTCGATAAAAATGCTTAGGGGACAATACAACCCCAAAAAACCCTCCCAAAACTCCCCATACATGATATTGGTACTGCGGGCGCATACTTAACGATACACCTCTGAATTAAGTGATTTGTGTTGGTTGAGTATATATTGATATATTGAAAGATATCACTATTGAGAAATTCGTAACTTGTTGGCATGTATTACGACCTTCTTATTAAGGATTTTCCAAAAGATACCCAATAATGCAAAATAAGATCAAGAGGAGATTCTTTTTGGGAAAGTTATTTGTTCAATTTCCAGGATTTTTCCTCATACTCATCTCTTTGGTAATGACAATAACTGGTTGTTCAAATGTTTTTGCTCCCGAATTAATACTGAAACCCGATGATGTAATCGCTGAAAATCAAAATACCCAAGCAACCGAACCTTCCCAGCTTTTACCAAATTATCCAATCATACCGATTACCGGTGAGCCTGTGGCGCAAGCGGAAGCAACGCAAGTGAACAACGCCGGAGTTTTTCAGAATGGTCCATCGACGATTTTTCTCCCGATAATTCATAAAATGACCAGTTGGTATGTCTCATTGTCCGGTAATAATACCGACGGCAGATCATGGCAAACAGCATGGAATGAGCTGGATCAAATCCGGTGGGGAGTGGTTAATCCCGGAGATACAATTATTATCGCAGGCGGCGAATATCATACGACGATGGAGGTAAGGAAAAGCGGATCTCCCGGGTTCCCAATTACAATCACGACCAATGGGGAACGGGTAGTGATCGATGGACAGCGCCCAACATTACCTTACTGTGGACAAACGAATTACACGTCTCCTACTTTTGGTGGAGATGGAATTGATTTAGAAGGAAGAAGCAATATTATTATCGACGGATTGGACTGGAGCGGCATAATTATTAAACATACTCATACCGGGATTAGGCTGCGAGAACGAGTGAGCAACATAATTGTCCGAAATGTGGAGATTTTTGATAACGGCTGGTCATCAGGCTCGGGAACAAGTAGAAGACCCGATGGGCCCGGGGTCGATCTCGGTGGATCGAATATTTTATTCGAGCGGGTTATCATTCACGATAATGGCCAGGATGCTTTTCAAGCGGGATGGGGTGTTTGGAATTTCACTCTACGCGATTCATGGTTGTACAACAGCCGGGAGCATCCTACCGTGAAAGGTAAACCATTTAATTACTGCCAGCATTCTGACGGCATCCAGATTTACGATGGAGGTGTGCAGGGGCCAGTTTTAGTGGAGAACAGCATAATTGGTCCCTCCTTTACTCAGGGGATTATGATCGACAAGTACGCGGATATTGATAACGCGCTAATCAGAAATTCCCTTTTTGTCGGCAATCAAAATGCGGGTATCAATCTTTCAGATGGAGGCGGATCAACCAGCTGGATACTACAGAATGTCACTGTATTCCAAATAACAAAAGGTAACATTAGTTTGAGGGGGGCCAACCATAGTGTTACTAATTCCGTGTTTATGGGTGGGCCAGAAGGAATTAAAGTTGAGAATTGGGTGGAGGCAAATGGTAATTTCTATTGGGATACAACCGATGAAGACCACATTGCTGTAAAGGCAAATCCGATGTTTCTGGATTATGCTTACAATGGATTTCAAGGTGCAGGATTCGCAGAGTTTAACTTTACCATCCAGAATCCCGCGATACCTGCCGGGACGGGATCGTCGATTGTTTCGACAGCGCAATTACTTGGTCAATAAGATCCCACAATAAAGAATATTGTATTACAGTCCTTACAGCTACCCGCTGTGATGATTAATTCCAAAGATACGAATGAGGGGCTTTGATACTGTTGCTTTTCAAAGCAGTCAGGAAATTAGCATAAGTGATCGGATTAGTATGCAGAGATATTGAAATGAAAATAGCTCGGGAGTTTTTCGAGTTGTTCAAAACTCCTTGGGAATTCTTTTCTCCTCATAAGTACTATGACGTATTAATTTCAACCACGCCTGAGCTACCTGAAAATACTTCTAAATGTGTGATCCTTTTTTCCTCAGAAGCCATTGATTTTGATAAGACTTTTGGAATCAACATAGAATCCCATAACCCATGCCGTCTATCGAACGCCTCGAACACTAAAATTCCAATTTATTGTAACCTGTCAACCTTCAACCAAATTGGCACTCCAATATTACGAATTGACGGTGGAAATGGGGTAACCGCGGTTAACATCCAGGATAACAACCAAAATTACCTGCGAGTTGGTTTTGATCTCTTCAAGGAAATTGAATTTCTATTGTCAACAGGCCAATCCACAGAAAATTCGATGATCCCAACACTGGATCTTCACATCTCAACGTTGAGGGATTGGATACTTGGCGCAGGAATACCGCTGGTTGAAATTCCTCCCATCCCCTACGGCTATCAGATGAGCGCCTGCCTCACACATGACGTCGATTTTGTAGGAATTCGACAACATAAGTTTGATCACACTATGTGGGGATTTTTATATAGAGCTGTGATCTCCTCTTTTGTTCGGTTTATTCAGGGCAAGTACACACTCTCTAAACTAATTAAAAATTGGGCTGCTGTACTTTCACTCCCTCTCGTGTATCTTGGCATCATCCAAGATTTCTGGGATGAATTTGAGCGATACGCCGCAATTGAGAAAGACCACCTGTCAACATTTTTCTTTATTCCATATAAAGGTTTTGCTGGTGAAAAAGGCGACAGTGGATTTTCTCTCCGACGGGCAGCTCAACATGATCTTGAGAATATCAAAGGCCAAATTCTACAATTAAACACCAGGGGATTCGAAATTGGATTGCACGGAATAGATGCCTGGCACGATCCGCAAAAAGCTCGGAAGGAGTTTGAACGGATTGCAGACATTACTGGTCAAACCTCTATGGGCGTTCGTATGCATTGGCTTTACTACGACCAAAACTCGCCAGCAGTATTGGAAAACGCGGGTTTTGATTACGATTCGACTGTTGGATATAACAACGCCATTGGATATCGGGCTGGGACGGCGCAGGTATACAAACCAATTGGCGCTGAACGGTTGCTTGAAATTCCTCTCCACATCCAGGACAGTGCGTTATTCTACCCTGGTAGAATGGCGCTTACAGACTCTCAGGCCTGGGAGCTCGCCGGGAAAGTGTTAAATGCTACCCAAGACCATGGAGGCGTTATAACCATTTTGTGGCATACGCGCAGTCTGTCACCCGAAAGATTATGGGGGGATTTTTATTTGCGCCTGCTTGATGAATTGAGAAGAAGATCTGTTTGGATTGGACATGCCAGCCAAATTGTCGCATGGTTTCAACAGAGACGATCCATCACATATGAAAATTGTTCTATTATTAACAACAAGTTGTCCATAAATGTGAGGATTAACCAGCCCTTAGCTGGGCCAGGCATGACCTTGCGTATCTATATCCCTCAGCAAGCCGAATCGAGAAACTATCGTGGAGAGTATACATTCATAGATTTTCGATTTACTGGTGAGCGATCTTTTGAATATCAATTGGATTAATCGGGTGACTAAAAAATGTTAAGAATATGCATGGTTGTATTTTCAAATTTTCCTGAGGACACAAGAGTCCGCAGGGAGGCAGAAGCTCTAGTGAGCAGGGGAGATCGGGTCGATGTTATCTCCCTCGGCAAGTTAGGAAAAGCAAATATTAAGGAAATTCAAGGGATCAAGCAGTATCACATCCCAGCAGTCCGGTATCGAGGATCGAATCCATTTATTTACATCATTGATTACTTGACATTTTGCATCGCGGCGGCTTTATTGATAACCTTTCTTCATTTAAAAAAACCTTATCATATCGTTCAGGTCCATACGATGCCAGATTTTTTGGTTTTCGTCGCCGCAATTCCGAAATTACTTGGAGCAAAAGTTGTTCTGGATGTACATGACCTGATGCCAGAGCTGTATGTATCCAAATTCGGTAAAAATAAAAACCAATGGTTAGTGGACCTATTAACTTGGATTGAAAGAGCGAGCATTCGTTTTGCCCACAAAGCAATTGCGGTTCATAAAACTCATCTAGAAGCACTGGTTTCACACGGGAATCCGGAAAACAAATTTATTTTATTAATGAATCTTCCCGATCAAACGATTCTTTCGCACAAGGTTCGTAAAAAATCCCAATCTGGAACGGACTTCAAGTTGGTTTACCATGGTATGATTGCTCATCGGCATGGATTGCAGATAGCAATCCAGGCTTTGTCACATGCTGTGAAAGAAATCCCCAATTTAAAACTAGAAATATATGGTGATGGAGATGGTCTCCAAGAGTTGGTAAATTTGGTTGATCGGCTAGACCTGTCAAGCTGTGTGTACTTTAGCAAAGGCTTTGTGCCCATGGAAAAATTGATACCGATAATTCAGGAGGCAGATGTTGGGATTGTACCCATCCTATATGATGCTTTTACGAAATACATGCTCCCCGTGAAGTTGCTCGAATACGTTGGCTTAGGAATACCTGCCATTTGTTCAAGAACAGAGACGATTGAGGCTTATTTTGATGATTCGATGCTGAGATTCTCAACCCCTGGAGATGTTAAGGAGCTTGCTGAGAATATCTGCGATTTATATCATCATTCTGAATTGAGAGACTCCTTAATTCAAAATTCCGAAAGATTTAATCGTATTTACAATTGGCAGCAACAAAAACTTAGTTACTACAATATGCTGGATGCTTTAACAACATCGACCCCGAAAGGAGCAAACCTCGAATGAGTGCGTCTGTAATTGTCGTTGGATTAGGAGAGATTGGTAAGCCATTAATGGAGTTGATTAGTACGAAATATCAGGTTCTGGGTATAGATATCGAGCCTGTTGAGTATGCGGGCGATTGCGATGTTATGCATGTGTGTTATCCCTTTGGGATAAATGATTTTTTGGGTCAAACAATTGCATACATCAAAAAATATAAACCCAGGGTGACCGTAATTAACAGCACTGTGGCTCCTGGTACTACCAGGGCGATTTACGAAGCCACCAATTCAGCGATCGTCAACAGCCCGGTCCGTGGTAAGCATATAAAGATGAAGCAGGATCTACTATTCTATACCAAGTTCATTGGAGGGATCAGAGAGGAATACAGTCAATGGGTCGCGGAGCATTTTAATGCTATTGGTATGAAAACTAAAATCCTTTCATCGCCGGAAGCAACGGAGCTGGCAAAATTAACCGAAACGACATATTTTGGCGTATTAATTGCCTGGGCTCAGGAAGTGGAAAGATATTCGGATCAACTGAATCTCGATTACGAAGAATTAATCACTTATTATGAAGAGATTGCCTATCTTCCCCCCGTCAAGTTTTTTCCAGGTGTGATTGGGGGACATTGTGTAATGCCGAATATCAAGATTTTAAAGACGCAGTTTAAATCGGAAATCCTTGATGCTATAGAGGCTTCCAATGAAATGAAAATGTTGAGGGAAAAACAAAGGAGCGGCATGTAACGTGTCATAAGGATATTTGGATTACATCACATTCAAAAGTAATGTGTCATCCGATGGATTCAACTTAGACGTAGTGTTGTTCTACATGCTTTACCTGTTGTGATTTCGTGTCCTTTTCCATTACCAGGGGCCGATCCGATATCCTTTCCTGTTTTTTTCAGCTTTCATCCTTTGTGAAGGTCGAGCTTTATAGTTTGCATCCTCGCTCAGGGGTTCGAATTCAAAACCTTGGCAGAGATTCCAGAATAAACTCATCCCTGACGTTTAAATAATATCTTGAGAAGGACCTTATGCAGCTTCGCGATCGTATCAATCTAATTCCTAGAAACAACTGGGATTATGGATTCCGGGAGTTTTTTGCAGCGCTCACGCAGCGAGAGATCAATGTAACGCTAGCGCCGAACACGCAAAAACTGTTCTCAGTCAATCCCATCTGGGCCAGATCCGGCCGGGCTGCGCTCTATGCTATCCTGAAGTCGCTTGGCTTGCCAGAGGGCGCCAGGGTGGGCGTCCCCTTGTTTTGTTGTTCGGTTGTCTTCCAGGCAATCTGCCAGGCCGGATTTTATCCTCAATTCATCGATTCAAATCCCGATGACGCGAATATATCGGCGGTTGATCTTTTGGAAAAAAGGAGCAGCCTTGCCGCTGTCGTTGCCGTCCACATGTTTGGCCACCCCTGCGACATGGATGCAATTATTGCCGCCGCTGATAATCGACCGGTGATCGAGGATTGCGCCCAGTCGATTTTCAGCACTTACAAGGGCAAGCAAACGGGTTTACTGTCCACAGCATCATTCTTCTCATTTCGATGCGGCAAGTATCTCTCTGCGGGCGAGGGCAGCGCGATCATATGCGCAGACACAGACCTCCACAAAAAAATTGAAGAAACGGTTAATACTTTTCAGCACTGGTCTAAGCTGGATACGCGGATCGACGCGCTATCGACCTATGTGAAGACAACACTGTACAACCGCCCCTGGTATGGTCTGATCGGTTATCCGATTGGAACCAGGCTCGATAAAAAATTAAATCTCACCGCGAAGGAAGGATTCGAGACAGGCAGGATTTCACCGACTCATCTTGCCCTGATCGAAAAAAGAATTGCGCATTTCCAGGAGGAGATCGAGATCCAAAGTAACCACGCACAGATGCTGATGGATGCCTTAATACCAGCGAAGTACAGTGTACCCAAGGTAAAAAGCGACTGCACGTCTAACTGGTTCCAATTTGCCCTCAAATTTCAAAATGAGGAGCAGAGGGATACGGTCGCGGCATATCTCTTTGAGCATGGAATCGACACCGCGAAATACCTGAATGATATCGCCGATGAAGCCCGCGATAAGTACGGGTACGATGGGGATTGCCCGAACGCCGAACGACTATCAAAGACCATCCTGCTGGTGCCAATCCATTATAAATTACGCGACAAAGACATCGGTCATCTTGCCCGCTGTATCAATGACATTTCTCTCAAAATTTGAAAGAACAAAGTCCATATGAAAAATTCGAAGTTCTTGAAATTCAAGAAGAAAATTTTGAAATTGGTCGCCAAGAATCTACCCGGATATGGTGCGCGAATCAAACTGTTGCGCATGTGCGGGTATAAGATTGGTGAAACAGCATATATTGGCGAAGAATTCATCATTATCGAGGACATGGAAAGCACGCAATTCAATCTGAGCATTGGCGACCGTGCTTCGATTGCGCCGCGCGTCACCTTCGTCATGCATTCTCAACCCAATGAATCCAGGATTGTGCCCTACGTTCATTCATGCAAAGGATCGATCACCATCGGCGCCGATGCCTGGATTGGCGCCGGAGTAGTGATCCTGCCAAATGTCACCATTGGCGAAGGCGCAGTGGTTGGAGCAAATTCGGTTGTGACAAAAGACGTGCCGCCGTACACAATTGTCGGGGGGATACCGGCAAAACCGATTAAGGAAGTCATCGTACCATGGCGGCAGTCTGAATCCAAAGGAGAGTAAAAGGCCCATTACTGCACCTATGATGACCACACGCTGCACACAATGTCTGCTGCCCAGCACATACCCGGGCGTCACCTTCAATGAGCAAGGTGTATGTAACCACTGCGTTAGCTACCAAAAAAGCGAGCCGCTTGGGGAGGATCAATTTGTAAATAAAATGCGAACCAAATCTGGCGATCAATATGACTGCCTGGTTGGGATCAGCGGCGGAAAAGACAGTTGTTATGTTGCCTATCTGGCAAAAAAGAAATTTGGGCTGCGCGTTCTGGCGGTTTCTTATGATTTTCCCTTCATGGTGGACCTTGCTCGGCATAACACGAGAACGGTGTGTGAAAGCCTGGGTATTGAGCTCATCGTAATCAAGTCTAAAAATAATCTTGAATACAATCTGTTGCGCAATCACCTGATTTCATTAGCCGCTACCGGGACGACCTGGGGTCAGTGTATGTTCTGCCATTATGGCATCGAAGCCATTCTGTACAATGTGGCTCGCTCCAAGAATATCCCGTTTATACTCAGCGGCGTGACCAGTAGTGAAGTCTGGTGGAATCCAGGGAATCGAATCGGTATACTGGCCAAACGGTTAAAGACTCTCTCGATTGGCGAAAAGCTGCTCTTTGGTTTTCATCAATGTAAAGCGTACGCCGGTTTGGTCGACCAGCGAATTCAGTTTCCATTGGAGGGGAACAGTCCGCTAAATGTGTATCAAAGGGCACAACCGCCATCGAACGGCCCTGAATCGGTCAAGCTTTTCGATTATATCCATTGGGACCATAATGTCATCGAGAAAATTCTCCATGAAGAAACGGGGTGGCAAAAACCTGCCAAATCGCTCTCCTGGCGGTACGATTGCATCCTGGAACCTCTCTTGGATTACACATTTTATAAAGAATTCGGGATTTCTTCAGCAGGTCTTTATCTTTGTGGATTAATCCGCTCGGGCGTGGTCAGTCGCGAGGAGGGTATGAGGCTAATGCTGGAGAATGAAGACCAGGCACGGCTGGATGCAAGTCTAAAGTCCGTACTGGATTACTTGAATATCCCTGTTCGGGTGCAGCAAAAATTCTTCAACGCCCCTGGAAATTGAGGGAAGATGACCGTATTACTGAGCGCTGAGAACCGAGATCTACGAAAAACCATTAACCACATTTTTGATACCTTTTCATCTGAGATTGACTGCTCACGTGGGATCATTCTGAAACCCAATATTGTGTTTCCGGTGAAACCGAGGAGCGGTGAAATTACTCATCCCTCGATGGTAAAAATATTAATTCAGTCCTTGAGAGAGCGTTATCCAGGTATCGAAATCATCATTGGAGAAGGCGTTGCAGCCGGTTGTGATCCGCAGGAAAACTTTCGGATTTCTGGATATACCAAACTTGCACAGGAGCTGGATATTCAACTGCTGGATTTCAACAAAGCAGGTCGCAAGAAAATCCCCTGGAAATTCGGCATGCTGGATGTGCCGTGTGATATTTTAGAGCGCACTTACATAAATCTTCCGATTCTCAAGGTCAGCGGCGCGTGTGTGATATCCGCGGCATTGAAAAACCAGAAGGGGCTTATACTGCCAAGTGAAAAGAAACATTTTCACCGCCTTGGTCTGCATGAACAGATCGCGGAATTGAATGTCGCCGTGCGGCCATCATTGACCATCTTGGACGGCAGCCGTTTTTTTGGCCGAAATGTGATCATATCCGGGAACAACTGCGGTGAGATCGACGCGACTGTTTGCCAGTTGTTGGGAATCGATGAACCCGAACATGTGCAGATGTCGAGAAATGCACAGGTGTTCCTACCAGGATTTACTGTATTGGGGGATAGAGACAAAGTCCGCCTGAAATCGACCCGTCCAGGTGCTAGAGAGTACAAACGGCTGGCAAGATTACGTCTATGGTCGAATCCGCAAGCCTGCACAATGTGCCGGTATATTTTTCACGATATCCGGCGGAATGCCTTCCGCCAGCAGAACATTTTTGCGACTTTGAAATTGCTGAAATACTCAATGACAGGGGCAGAGATCGTTTGGGGGTTAAATCCAAAATGGCGCAAGGAATACGATACCGTTATCTGTCTTGGAGCGTGCACTCGAAAAATAGCGGAAGAAGGAAATTATATCCATATCCCCGGTTGTCCACCCACGATCAGCGACGTAAACAAACATCTCCCATAACTGATCACCCGTCAGAAAAATATTGTGTTCAATGTGAGCAGAATAATTGTGGTTGTTGGAACATAAATTGCATTAATTAAAACACGATGAATCAATCAAACCAGCTTATTAAACTAGATTCCACTGACCCCCGGTGGATGTCTTTTGCGGAGTCGTCTTCACAGGCGAATGTCTTTCATCATCCGGCTTGGATGAACCTCCTGGCGGAGTGTTATGGCTACAAACCATTTATCCTTGCTTTGCAGGAAAATGAGGATCAAATCGGCGCCGGCCTGGCTCTAATGGAGGTAAAAAGTGTTTTATCTGGAAAGCGATGGGTATCGCTGCCTTTTTCCGACTATTTTATCCCTGTGTATAAAGATGATGAAGCAGCAAATAGGTTATCTCGTGAACTTGCCGACTATTATCAAGAAGCGAAAATCCCAAAGGTGGAGATTCGCTGGAAAATACCTGCCAATCCATCGATTCAGTACGGTTCGGAGTTCTATCTGCATAGATTGACACTCGACCGGGATCCTGAGGTTGTCGAGAAAAAGCTGCACCGCACCCAGCGCCAAAATATCCATACGGCTGAAAAAAACGGAGTTGAGATAGAGGTGGGCAGGCAGCTGGAGCACGTGCGTGAATTTTATCGCCTGCATTGCATTACTCGCCGTCGGCAGGGCGTGCCGGTTCAACCATGGCATTTTTTTGAATTGATATTTAAACGGCTCATTGATAACGATTTGGGCTTTGTCCTTTTGGCGCATGCCCAAGGACAGTGCCTGGCTGCTGGATTGTTCTTGCATTGGGGGAAAACGTTGACATATAAATACGCATCATCGAGTGAAAATCTCCAAAACCTGCGTCCAAATCATTTGCTCACCTGGTCCGCTATTCGGTGGGGATGCGAAAATGGTTTTTCGATATTCGATTTTGGCAGAACTGACGTTAGCAATGAGGGTCTGCGGACATATAAATCCAGGTGGGGGGTTGATGAGAGTGAGCTGGTTTATTCTACCCTGTCCGAAAAAACGCCCCATCAATCGAGTGGTAGATTGACCTCGTTGATGGAGAAGGTCATACAAAAATCCCCCTTGTGGGTATGTAAACTGGCCGGTGAAGTCCTTTATCGACATTATGGTTGATGTTGAAACGAGTCGTGAATGAAACTGCGAACGTGGTATGCTAAACGCGGGCCTAAATTCGTACTTCAACGAGGGAAGGCAATCCTCGAGCGGCAGGGTTTAACTCCTGATAAAGCCGTCCGCAGAGTTGAGGAATGTGTGGGCACGCTCGCCAGATATGATTGTGCGCCAACATTACCAACGCCCGGTGATATCGTCCAACGATATCCCAAATTTATTCAGCGGTTGCAACAAATGGGGGTTGAAATCGCGGTACACAGTTACCACCACCGGAATCTGAGCGAATTAGCGCTGCCTGAAGCGCACCAGCAGCTGGAAAGAGCAATCCGGGTATTCGAGAAATTTGGGATAGAAGTTCACGGTTTCCGCTGCCCGTACTTGGGGTACAGCCCCGAGTTGATCGAGTCTATACCTGATGGATGGTTTAAATACAGCAGCAACGAAGCAATTTATTGGCCTCCGGCGAACTCGGCAGCAACAGGGAATCATTTCTTTGAAAAACTCAGTCAATTTTACGTGGGGAAGAATTCTTTAAAAACGCTTTGTCTTCCCATAACGCATTCAAATATAATCGAGATCCCTGTTTGCGTTCCGGATGATTTACAACTCCGCGATGGATTGAGCCTGGATTCGGAGGGCATCTTCGATGAATGGAAACAGATCCAGGATGAGATTTATAAACGCGGGGAATTGTTTACCCTGCTCTTTCACCCCGAATTGGCTGCTTTATGCAACAGCCCGTTCATTTCCTTGTTGAATTGCCTCCACGGACTACGTCCTGCGGTCTGGGTGTGCACGCTGAGAGATATTAGCGATTGGTGGATCGAAAAATCTAAATTCGATGTGGAAATATTTGGGAATGAGAAAGAACTGACCATCAGGTTCGTTTCTTCTCCGCGCGCAACGATTCTGATCAAGGGGCTCAATTATCAGGGCTATTTGGGAGTATGGGACGGCAATTACTTCAGATTGCACGCCGACTACATTGTTGTGCCGGTAACGCCGAGGCCCTTTATTGGGCTTGCGCAAGACGTGCCGGAAGAGACTGGTTCCTTCCTGAGAGAGCAGGGGTACATATTGGATACGACCGATGCAGCGGTTGGGTGTGCGCTATTTCTTGACGCTGATAAGACAGCTCAATTTAGCTCGCAATTGGAATTAATTAAGTACATTGACTCCCTCCACATTCCTTTGGTGAGGTATTGGCGCTGGCCGGATGGCGTCCGAAGCGCGTTGAGCATCACTGGAGATCTGGACGTGCTGTCGCTAATCGACTACGCGGCCAGAATTTTTTATTAGGATCACCGCTCGCGCCTGTGATCAAACCTGGAGAGTAACCAGAGAAGACGTTTCTCTGGTTACTCTCTTTTTAACCCGGCTCACATTCGGATGTTTTTTGAATTCCCCCAGATATCGCTTGGGGTGAATGAACATTGCTATCGTACTCGGCCTGAATCCAGTGTTTATCCGCTGGAAAGAGCAGGTGTGTGAAGATAAATAACCGGGCTCGCCAAGGTTCTACACCATTGTCACATGATCTTCCGGGACAGGTACAATCCATGATGGTAAAATCCATTCGATCCGCTCAGCGTGGATGTGATTTACTTGCATGCAAAGGAACAATATGGTCGATTCGCAAAACATCTTCTTGCAGATATCTGATCTCTCCAAAACCTATCTGGAGGGTGGCAATAAACGGATCATTTTGGATCAGGCGAGTCTTGACGTCCCCAAGGGTCAATTCTTGGCCATCCATGGTAAAAGCGGCAGCGGCAAGACGACCTTGCTGAACCTGATTAGCGGGATCGACAACGCCGACTCGGGCCGGATCTGCATCGACAGCATCTGCCTGACCGGTTTGAATGATTCCGACCGAACGCTGTTCCGCCGCAAGCAGATCGGCTTCGTATTTCAATTTTTCAACCTCATTCCGACCCTGACAGTCTGGGAAAACATCCTCCTCCCGTTGGATTTGAACGGGCTGACCGCCAACGGCGGACGGCAGCGAGCCGAGGAGCTGCTGGAAGAGGTCGGTTTGGATTTGCGAAAAAACATTTATCCTGACAGGCTCTCAGGAGGAGAGCAGCAGCGAGTCGCCATTGCCCGGGCGCTTGTCCACAATCCATTGATCGTCCTGGCGGATGAGCCGACGGGCAACCTCGACGAAGAAACTGGCAGATCTGTGATGAACCTTCTCGAACGGCTGACGCGCGGATTGGGAAAAAACCTCATCCTGGTCACTCACAGCTCTGACGCGGCTGCTTACGCCGATCGGCTGGTCTATTTGCGGGAAGGCAAGTTCTTCGAGAAAGCCTGACCTGTGATGGCCAGATCCAACCTCCTCCCGCCGAGTTTGATCCGGCTAGCCTGGCGTTATGTGTTCAAGCGTGGCTGGCAGAGCGCGCTGATGATTCTTGGAATCGCCCTGGGCGTGGCAGTGATGGTTTCGATCGACCTGGCAAACGCCAGCTCTACGCGCGCCTTCGAGTTGAGCACCGAGACAGTGACCGGGAAAGCCACCCACCAAATCCTGCCCTCGGGCGGCGAATTGGACGATAGTGTTTATATCAATTTGAGGACAGCTGGTGTAGATGTCCCCATGGCGCCAGTAATTTCCGCCTATGTTTCCTCGCCGCAAATGGGCAATCAGGCGTTCCAGTTGTTGGGGATCGATCCATTTGTCGACCGCGAGTTTCGCGATTATTCGGGCGCCGGCAGCTCGGCGCCCGCCGAATATTCGCTTGATTTTTTAACCAGACCGGGTGCATTGCTGGTTTCTGCGGATGTGGCTGAGCGATTTGGTTTGAGCGTTGGCGCTGCTCTCTCGCTTGAGAACGATGGGCGAAGCGTGGAGGCGTACGTCGCCGGCCTCCTTCTGCCGGATGACACTCTGACCCGCCGCAGCCTGCAGGGTGTTCTCCTGGCGGATATCTCGACCGCGCAGGAGCTAACGGGGCGGATTGGCCGGCTGGACCGCATCGATTTGATTCTCCCGACTGAATCGAACGCAATCCTTGGGCAGATCCAGGACCTGCTTCCAGACGGTATGCTGTTGGTGGACGTCGAATCGCGCAAGGGCAGCGTGGAAGAGATGACTGAAGCATTTCGGTTGAATCTCTCCGCCCTGTCGCTGCTGGCCCTGGTGGTTGGACTGTTCCTGATCTACAATACCATGACCTTTTCCGTCGTGCAGCGCCGTCCGCTGTTCGGTACGCTGCGCAGCCTGGGTGTGACTCGCCGCGAGGTGTTCCTCCTCGTCGCTTTCGAGGCCGTGTTTGTCGGTGTGATCGGTTCCGCGTTCGGCGTGGCGCTCGGCGTTTTACTGGGGCAGAACACGGTAAACCTGGTCACCCAAACGATCAACGACCTGTATTTCACCACCACCGTACGGGAGCTAGGCATCCAGACCGGAGTACTGGTTAAGGGCTTTTGCCTGGGGCTGCTGGCTGCGCTGGCGACAGTCATCCCGCCAGCGATCGAAGCTGCCAGGGTCGAGCCGCGGGCTGCCCTGCTGCGCTCGGGCCTGGAGAATAAAGCACGCGCGGCAGTCTGGCTGGTGGCTGCGCTCGGTGCGGTGCTGATCATCTTGGGCTACCTTGTTTTCAGGCTGCCCTTCGATAATTTGATCTTCGGTTTTGGTGGAACGCTGCTGGTTTTGACTGGGCTGGCGATGCTGGCGGCTATCGGCATGCTCGGATTATTAAAAGCGCTGGCGCCGGTTACGGCTCGCATGTTCGGTTATCTCGGGCGGATGGCGCCGCGCAACCTGATCAGCGCCTTGAGCCGCACGTCGGTCGCCGTGGCTGCGCTGATGGTGGCGGTGGCGGTGACGATAGGCGTGAGCCTGATGATCAACAGCTTCCGTTACACGGTGGGCATCTGGCTGGAGCAGACGCTTCAGGGCGATATCTATATTAGTGCGCCTAGCTTTACGGCTAACCAGTCGCTGGTCGAGATCGACCCGGCGGTGTACCGGCAGGTGAGCGACTGGCCAGGCGTCGAGCGCGTCGATTTACTGCGCTCCACGCAGGTATATTCTCCCTACGGTGGGCTGCAGCTTTCCGCATCCAATAATCTGGATATTGGCCGGGAGCGGATATTCAAGGAAATTAAAATCCCGAAAGAAGAGGTATTCGCGGCGATGCAGCAGGGCGGCGTGCTCTTGACTGAGCCGCTGGCCAATCGGCTTGACTTACAGGTAGGTGAATATATAGAAATAAATACTCCTGCCGGCGCGCAGCTATTTCCCATCATTGGCGTCTATTATGATTACTCCTCCAGCCAGGGATTCGTCATGATGGAGCAGGAGGTCTACCGCGACCACTGGAAGGATGCAGCCATCACTGCGATCGCTTTACGGCTGCCGCCAGGTGTGGATTCCGACCTGGTGACTGAGGAGCTGATCGCCGGCATCCGTTCGGATCAAAACCTGATCATCCGCCCCAACCAGGCGCTGCGCCAGGACGTGATGGAGGTGTTCGACCGCACCTTCAGAATCACCGGCGCATTGCGGATTCTGGCAACGATTGTCGCCTTTATCGGGGTATTGAGCACCTTGCTGCTGCTCCAGCTCGAAAAGCAGCGAGAAATTGGCATTCTCAAGGCGCTTGGGCTATCTGGAAGGGAGCTTTGGCGGCTGGTCATGCTCGAGACGAGCTTGATGGGTTTGATCGCCGGAATCCTGGCGGCGCCGACTGGCTACATCCTTTCGCTGATCTTGATACGGGTGATCAATTTACGCTCGTTCGGCTGGACCTTGCAGCTCTCGGCTCAGCCAGGAGCGTTCATTTTCTCCATCGCGATTGCGCTGACGGCCGCACTGCTGGCGGGAATTCCTCCGGCCTGGCGCTTGAGCCGCATGGCAGCCGCGGATGCAATCCGGTACGAGTGAGCGGCATGATGAAAGTTAAATTCATCTGGGTCCTCCTGATTGGGCTGCTGGTCACCGCCGGGGCGGCCGCGATTCTACGCGCAATACTGCAGCCGCCAGAGACTGCCCAGGTGGCCGGGTTGCCCTCGCAAAGCCTGATTCTTGACTCTGCAGAGGGTTTTCAGCGTGTCATCGAGGAAAGGGAGTTTGAATTTCCGGCGGATCACGGCGCGCACGAGGAATACCAGACCGAATGGTGGTATTTCACCGGCAACCTTAGCGCCAAAGATGGGCGCCGTTTCGGCTACCAGTTGACCTTCTTCCGGCGGGCGTTGCTCCCGCCAGCTCAAGGCGTGGAGAGGTCTTCCAACTGGGCGTCGGAACAGGTCTACTTTGCCCACTTCGCCCTGAGCGACGTCGGGAACGGGCGGTTCCACGCCTACGAAAGGTTTTCGCGCGGCGCAGCCGGGCTGGCCGGCGCGACCGGGACGCCGCTTTTCAGCGTCTGGCTGGACCACTGGCGGGTAGAGCAAATCGACAGCCAAACCTTCCTGCTGAAAGCTTCACAGGCCGAGATCAACCTAGATCTGAAGCTGACCGACCTGAAAGGCCCGGTGGCACACGGCGCGAATGGCGTCAGCCAAAAGGGAGCGGAGGTCGGCAATGCCTCGTATTACCTCAGCCTGACCCGTCTGGAGGCGAGCGGAGAGATCCGCCTGAATGAAGAGATTTTTCCGGTGGAAGGGACGTCCTGGATGGATCACGAGTTTGGCACCAGCGCGCTGGGGGTGGGGCAGGTGGGCTGGGACTGGTTTTCGATTCAGCTGGATGACAGCAGCGAACTGATGCTTTTCACCCTGCGCCGGGAGGACGGCAGCATCGATCCGAATTCTAGCGGCACCCTGATCCGCACAGACGGCAGCACCCGGTCGCTTGCGGTGAAGGATTTTGAGATTGTGGTTCGCGACACCTGGGAAAGCCCGGCAAGCGGAGCAAGATACCCGGCAAGCTGGCAGATCCGCATCCCGAGTGAGCAGATGACATTGAATGTTGAGCCGTTGATTCCCGATCAGGAGCTGCGCTTATCCTTCACTTACTGGGAGGGTACGGTGTCAGTCGCAGGCGAGGTGGGTAGCAAAGCTGTTATCGGGTATGGCTATGTCGAGATGACCGGGTATGCCGCCTCGATGCAGGGACAGTTCTGATGGCTCAATGCTTGATCTTTTACTTTTTTTGTCATTGCATTCTATTGTCACAGATAATCCACACAAAAGTATCACGATATCCAGCGGATAATCTTCCGCTTTCGTTAACTCAAGCTGGCCCCGCTCGATCGTACGGGGCCAGCTCACTCCATAGCGATAAGCTACCGATAAAGACCGAATTCCTGGGCGGCTTTACTCATCAGGTAAATGTGATATGGCGGCGCAGCGGCCGGGATATCACAGCCGCCCATGAAGATAAATCCACTCTTGATTTGTTTGCCGATCTCGATATTCTTACGGCAGGCCTCGAAAACTTCATCTGGTTTGCCTTTAACGATGATCGCCGGCTCGACATTCCCGCAGATGATCTCATTGGGAAAAATCTCGGCTGCCTTCAGCAAATCCACCTCGTGTCCGAAGCTGAGAATACCCGGATCGCCCCAGGGTAAAGTTGCCAGATGGGGAAGGTTCTTATTCTGCTCACCGCAAATATGGTCGTAAATATGTTTGACGCCCTTGCTCAACACATATTCGTGCAATTCCAGGCGGTATGGCAGAATGAATTTTTGGTAAAAACGCGGTGAGACTAATCCGTCGGTCGGTGAGGCGATGCGCGGCAGCACTCGTTCGGCGCCAAATTCAGCGATGAACCGGTCGGCTACCTGTTTGAGGTGATCTGTCATCAGGCGCATGACGTGGTGAACAGCATCCGGCTCGGTCGCGGTCCACTCGAGGAATTTATCCACACCGCACAGGTTTGCGCAGAAAGTGAATGGGCTGCCGTAGATAAACGCGATCTGAGTCCCATTTTTCTCCTGGAGGCGCGCGAACTCCATCATGCGCGGCTGGCAGCCCGTGCTGGTCACCTCAGGCAATGTTAATTTATAAACGTCCTCGACCGTTTGAACCGGCCGGCGGGAGACGGATGGACCGGATGCCCAGCGATCCTGCGGCCAGGTGATATCCCCCCCGAATTCCCAGGATCCGTAGGCGACGAATGTGTAAAACGGAGCCACCTCAGCGTTGTACTGCTCCATGGTCCATTTTTGCACCAGATAGCTGGTTTCGGGAAATTCAAAAATATCCGCCTTTGGGACGCCGCAGTTCAATGCGCAAAAACTGTACCCTTTATGAACAAAGGGGACGACGTCCACCGGTTGTCTGTTCATCAGCGCGTTGATGCGCTCGTTCTGAGTCATTTGTCCGAATCCGGTCATCACAACTCCTCTACATCTTGGTCGGATCAATGGCGAATTTAATGCCCTCGAAGCGGCGAATGCGCTCGAAGGCCTTGATGACCTGGCTGAGCGGCATGGTTTCGCTGATAAATTGGCGCCCGTCAACCAGCCGATGGATGAGCATATTCACCGACCGGCGGTAATCGTCCGGATCCTGGTGATAGACGCCGATCAGCTTGTGTTCGCCATAATGCATATCGTGGGTATCCAGGGTGATGGTCGTTCCTGCCTTGCACCCGCCGTGGAACACCACTGTGCCTGCTTTGCGAATCATCTGGACAGCTTCTTCCCAGGCAGATGGGAAACCGGCCGCCTCGATCGCCACGTCAACGCCGCGTTTACCGTCGGTCAGGTCCTTTACCAGCTGGACACGGTCCTTCGCCTCGAGGACCTCGAGCATATTCACGAAATCTTTGACGCCGAAATGCGTTGCCACGCGCTTGCGCTCGTCAGTGATCTCCCCCGAAAGGATGACCCGCGCTCCGCGCAGGACCGCCAGGCGGGAGAGCATCAATCCAAGCGGGCCGGAGCCCAGAACCGCGACGGTATCGCCGGGCTCGATGCCCGATCGGCGGATGGCGTGGATAGCCGTCCCAAGCGGCTCAGAGACAGCGATTTCCTGGAAAGTGATGTGATCGGGCACTTCGTAAACATTCTTTCTGACCATCACAGCCGGGATGACGATATACTCCGCATAAGCACCGTTGAGAATGGTCAGGTTTTCGCATAAATTTCCGTGACCGCTTTTGCAATAGTAACATTCACCACAGGGGACAGCATTACAGGTGCAAATCCGACTGCCGGGCTGGAATTTTGTGACGCCATCACCGACTTCGACCACCGTGCCGCTGAATTCATGACCGAAGGTTGACGGCACTTTTTTGATGATGGTAGGATGACCGCGCTCATAGGTCTTGATGTCCGTTCCACAGGTCAATGCTGCCCCAACTTTCACCAACAGCTCACCGGGGCCTGGCTTTGGGATCTCGATACGTTCGAAGCGGACGTCCTTTGGACCATAAAATAGAGCTGCATTCATTTGCGCCATAATCCATTCTCCTGTGTTTGAAAAAATGTCAATCTAACTCCATCAATGAACCGGACTTTTCTCGCTGCTCGGCTTCCTCTAAGATCGCTGCGGTAGCCCGAGAACCGATCATGCTGCAGCCAGCCTTCCGGTAAGCCAGGGTTTGATCGAGCGTGCGAATCCCGCCCGAAGCCTTGACCTGCACCTTATCGCTGACGCTACGACGCATCAGCGCGCAATCTTCTACCCTGGCGCCCGAAGGACCGTAGCCCGTCGAGGTTTTGACAAAATCGGCGCCGGCTCTTTCTGCCGATTGGCAGGACGCGATGATCATTTCAGGAGTTAGATAACAAGTCTCCAGAATGACTTTGACTGGGATGCCGCGCGCGTGACTCGCCTCGACCACCAGGCGGATATCCGCCTCGACGTAATCGAAATGACCGGCCACCGCCCGGCTGATCGCCATGACCATATCCAGGTGGCGCGCCCCATTTTCGATGGCTTTAATCGCCTGGAACACTTTAGATTCGGGAATATTCGAACCGTGTGGAAAATCGATCACCGTGCTGACCTCGACCTGACTGTCCTGCAGCATCCGCACCGCCTTTGGAACGTCGTAAGGCGCCACCATGACCGTCCGGCAGCGATATTTCTTGACCACTTTGATCCCCTCATCGAATTCGTGATCGGTGAGAGTCGGTCGCAGCAGCGAGTGGTCGCACATCCAGGCGATATCCGATACGGTCAGCGGTTTTCCCATCATTTACTTCCTTTCGCTATCTTTATACGAGTTTGTATTGTGAATGACGATTTTATTGGTAGACATCATGAATTTCAGGTTGATCAAATACATGCCGGAGGCGTAATTGACTGGAATATCATTCGTGTCGTATGAGATGCGCGAACGCAGCAACGCGGGATACCCTTGTTCTACCTTTAAAATCCGTGCCTCATGGGCCTGCAATCCTACCGCAGAAACGCTGTCTAATGTCCGCGTTACCTGGATGTTATAGCGCTTCATCATCATGTAATAGGTTGATTGTTCCATGCCAGAGGATTTGAACATTTCCTTGTCGATGCTCGGGAAGTACTTCAGCGGGGCATACCAGCGTTCGACCGCGATCGGTCGCTCATCCACATACCTGGCGCGCTCCATCATCGCCACCATCTCGTCCGCGCGCAGGTTCAATGATTCCTGGACTGCCTCGGGCGGTTGGATGTATAAAAATTGAAGGATGTGGGTGATCAGGTTGAGGTTGCTGGTCATCATCTCGTTAGTGAAGCTGGCCAGCTCCTGGAGAGTCGCTTCGAACCGTCCGGAGGCGACTCGTGTGCCTTGTGATCGTTTCCTTTCGACCAATCCGGAATAGACCAGATCCGCGATTGCCTGGCGGATCGTCGCCCGGCTGACATTAAAGCGCTCCTGCAGCTCTGCCTCGGTTGGGATCAAATCGCCGGGCTGGTATTTACCGGTTTCGATTTCGCGGCGCAGAATCTGTCCAACCTGGTAATACAGGGGAATCGGGATGGATCGATTGATCTTATCGGGATAGGATGTTTGATCCATGGTTCGTTTCTCCAGCGAGTTATCGAGGAAGATGTTCAACGTATTCCGGATTGACGCAAAAACGGGGTGTGTTCTTATTGATAATGTAATCGTAAATCCCTGCGCACAACACGCTTGCGCCGATTTCAGCCGCCTGGATCGAGGCGCCGCCCAGGTGCGAGGTCGCGGTGACGTTTTCCAGCGAGAAGAGTGGGCTGTCAGCAGGCGGCGGTTCCGCTTCGAAGATATCCAGCGCGGCGCCGGCGATGCGTCGGGCAGCCAGCGCCTTATAGAGCGCAGCGTGATCGATCAATTCACCGCGCGCTGTGTTGATTAAGTAAGCAGACGGCTTCATCAGCTCAATCTCGCGCTCACCAAAGAATCCCTTCGTTTCCTTTGTCAGGCGGCAGTGAAATGACACAAAGTCGGACTCCTTAAGCAGGGCATCCAGGTCGACCGGCTCGCAGTTCATCGCGCGGATTTTTTCTTCCGGGATGTAAGGATCGTATACCAGCACCCTGGCGCCAAAAGCCTGCACCAGGCGCGCTACCTTGCTGCCTATTGCGCCTGAGCCGATCAGCCCGACCACTGAGCAGCCCAGCTCGTTGCCGACCATTGAATTGGTATAAAGATCGCCGCGCCAGCGTTGTTCGACCATCAGCGACATGTGCGAACGAGTGATGCTGCGCGATTGAGCCAGCATCAATCCGATGGTATACTCGGCGACCGCGCCGGAATTCCGGCCAGGAGCATAAAGCACCGGGATTCCGCGCTCCGAACAGGCCTTCCAGTTGATATTAACGGGTCCACCGCGGGCTGCACCCACAATCTTCAAATTTGCGGCCTTTGATAAAACCTTAATCGTAATCGGGGCAGTATGGGTCAGGATGATATCTGCGTTGTCAACTGCCCCGATCACTTCATCTTCATCCCCGACAAATTCACTGACTTCATCGGTCTTCATAACCGGTGTGAGCGGCCAGGTGTCTGTCAGATAGGTGTATTCGCACTCCAGGTTTGAGTTCACAAAGGCTTTTTCGAACTCGGCTTGCAGAATCTTATTGGTCACAAACAAATCCCCGAGTATTGCAACCTTCATCGTTCCTCCTGTTGCTAAACCTGCCATTTTATACACAGCATTAATTGCGGAGTATCCATCAGATCATCAAATCCAAATTTCCTCCGACCATCGCGGTATGTTCGGCGAGGAGCGCGTTAATTTCAGCCATATCCGTCTCGTCCAGGATTAATTCCGCCGCGTGGACGGTTTCTTCGATTTGCCCTGGGCGGCGCGCACCGACGATTGCTCCGGTGACCGCCGGGTGATGCAGCGTCCAGGCGATCGCCAGGTTACCGACCGTTTGGCTCTTTCGTACGGCAATCTTCGAAAGCTTCTCCACCAATTCCAGATTGGCGCTGAGGCGCGGCTCGTTGAAGTTGGCATCGCCCTTACGCCAGTCATCCTCTGGCAGGCTGGCGGCCCGCTCGCGGGTGAACTTTCCGCTCAAGATGCCGGCTTGCATCGGACTGTAGACAATCACCCCGATATTCTGCTCGGCGCAATAAGGCAATACCTCGGCTTCCACCTCCCGCTTGATCATGCTGTACGGCGGTTGGAGGGAAACGACCGGATGGATAGGTTGGATTCGTTTGAGTTGTGGAGCGCTGAAATTGGAAACCCCGGCGTACCGCACCTTGCCCTCGCGAACAAGGTCAGCAATCGCTCCCCAGCCTTCTTCGATATCCTCGTCGGGCAAAGGCCAATGGATCTGGAGCAGGTCGATGTAATCGCTGCGCAACCGCCGCAGGCTGGATTCACATTCGGCTTTGATACTGTCCGTCTTGAGATGACCATAGATATCGCTGCCATCTTCTTTCCACAGGATGCCGCATTTGGTCGCGACAATAACCTTATCCCGCCGATCTGCGACAGCCTGCCCGACAATTTCTTCAGAGTGACCGTGTCCATAGCCTTTGGCGGTATCGATCCAATTGATGCCAAGCTCGAGTGCGCGGTGGATGGTTCGGATCGAATCGCTGTCGTCCTGAGGTCCCCAGCCGTAGGGATTCTCGCCCCCGCCGATCGCCCAGGTGCCCAAACCAATGGTGGTTATGTTCAGATCTGAATAACCGAGTTTTCGCTTTTCCATTATTGCCTCCTGTCCTGCGTGTGAGAGATCAAATTCGGAAATCAATGGCTTAACATACCCGTAAACCGCTGGTGGCATCGAAGAAATAAAAGCTATTGACTTCATATTCCAGCCCGATTTCACTATGCAATTCGGGCAGGTCGTTTGAGTTGATTTTGGCTTTGACCTCACTCTTGCCAAAAACGACGGTAACAATCGAGGTTTGACCGAGCGTATCGATCAGCGATACCGTGCCGTGCACGTGCGCGCCAGGATCGTGTACCGGCACCATTTTAATGTCTTTGGGACGTAAACCGACTTTCAATTCATGTCCCACATTCTTCTCTGCCAGCCGCCGTTGCGATTCACTCGGGATTGGGATTTGATATGGCGGATCGCACTCGACTACCGCATAGTTGCCACGGTAATCCACCGGCAGGATGTTCATCGGCGGATCGCCGACAAACTCAGCCACATACAGGTTGTTCGGCTTGTAGTAAATTTCATCCGGCGTACCAACCTGTTCGATCTTGCCCTTATGCAGGACGGCGACAGTATCGCCCATCGCCATCGCTTCGAGCTGATCCGGCGTGGCGTACAGGGTTGTGATGCCCATCTCCCGTTGGATTTTCTTCAATTCGGCGCGCATACGGTGGCGCAGCTTGGCGTCCAGGTGGGCGATTGGTTCGTCCAGCAGATAGGCTTTTGGCCGGCGCACCAGCGTGCGTCCGAGCGCCACGCGCTGTTTCTGACCGCCGGACAACTCGCGCGGATACCGCTGGAGCAGCTCTTCAATGCCGAGCATGGCGGCAACTTCATGGACGCGTTTTTCGCGCGATTCTTTGGAGTAGGTCCGCTTGCGGCGCGGCGCCTCCAGCGGAAACATCAGGTTTTGAAAAACGGTAAAGTGCGGGTAAAGCGCATAAGATTCGAACGCTGTGGCTATATTGCGATCCTGTGGAAATGCGTGGGTTACGTCACCTTCATCCAGGAAAACTCTGCCATCATCCGCGATTTCGATTCCGGAGATCACGTTGATCGTTGTGGATTTGCCAGCGCCAGATGCGCCAAGGAGAACAAAGAACTCGCCGTCTTTTATAGTGATATTAACATGCTCCAGGGCGGTTACCTTGCCAAAACGCTTGGTCACATTTTCGAGAGTTACCTTAGCCATACCATGCTCCTGGCTTAATCGTTATCGGTATAAAGGACGTTGATTCCACTCTCCATATCAAAGAAGTGGATGTGGCGCTGGTCGAATTCGATATGAACCAACTCGCCGATCGTTGGACGCAGGTCACCGAGCACCTGCGTCAGCAGGAATTCGTCTTTCTCCAGTTGGAGCGTGATGATTGTCCGGTCACCCTGAGGTTCAACAAAATCGACCTTCAGAGGAAAGCTGCCCTCAGTGGGGATCAGGCTGACCAGCACATCTTCCGGGCGCACGCCCAGCTTGAGTTGACGCCCCCCCGCATATTCGAGGAAGCGCGCTTTGCATTGATCATCCAGCTTGAAGCGTATCGACGGGGAGTGAACGTAATAATCCTCGCCGTCCTGGACGAGGTAAACGACGGTGAAGTTCATCGGCGGTTCGCCAATAAACCCGCCGACGAATTCGTTTCGGGGATTGTAGTAAATGTCCAGCGGGGTGCCCACTTGTTGGATTCGACCGAAATTCATGATTGCAATCCGGTCCGCCATGGCCATCGACTCGACCTGGTCGTGGGTGATGTAGAGAGTGGTGACGCCAAGCCGGCTGACCTGCGTCTTGAGCTCGTCGCGCATCTGCGCCCGCAGCCCTGCGTCGAGATGTGAAATGGGCTCATCCATGATCAATACAGCCGGGTTGCGGACAATCGCCCGACCGATGGAAACCCGCTGCATCTCGCCGCCGCTCAAGTGCTTCACTCCTGTCTTGAGCAGGTCTCCCAGTTGGAGGAATTCGGCTGCGTGGCGGACCTTCTTGTCGATCTCAGCCTGAGGCACGTTGCGAACTCGCAGCGGGAAGGCGATGTTCTCATAGACGTTCATGGTCGGATAGAGCGCCCAGTTTTCAAATACCATGGCGACGTTGCGCTGGCTGGATGCGAGGTGGTTAACGACAGTATCGTCGAACAGGATTTCTCCCTTGGTGATTTCCTCCAGACCGGCGATCATGCGCAGCGAAGAAGATTTTCCGCAGCCGGATGGACCCAGGATGGAGAAAAATTCTCCCTGCTCCGCCTTCCAGCAGGCGTCGATCACCGCCTCGACCGTGCCTCCGTATATTTTCCATACGTTTCGCAGTTCTACACTGGCCACTGTTCAATCTCCAATCTTTTTTTCCCAAACTCGCGATCATCCTGGGAGCGGTTGGAAGCCATCGTCACCCTCGACTAGATTCCCATCTGGTAACCAGCGCGGAACAGCCAGACAGCCCGGGAGGCTTTGATCGGAATGCCTTTGTCCGATATCGTGACGCGAAAGCGTTGCAGCACCGGAGTGCCTGGATCAACCTGGAGATAATCCGCTTCGCGTTTTTCCAGGCAGACCACGGTCACCTCATCGTACGCCTTCTCAGATTTCAAGCCGAATTTCTGTTCCATCACCGCGAACGAAGACTGTCCGGAGCCTTCTTCGGTGAACAGATCGGGGGTGATGCCCGGATAGAACTTGGCAGGGAAGTAGGAAATCTCGATCGCAACCGGCACGTCGTTAGCCAGCCGCAGGCGCTCCATGATTTGAACCTGATCGCCAGGGTCGAGCGCCAGCCGGCGGGCAATCGAGGGCCAGGCGTCGACGAGCTGCCAGTTGATGATCTCGACGCCCGGCTCTTCGCCGCGTTTTTTCGCCTCTTTGGTGATGCTGTGGCTGCCTCCCAGCGTGCCCCACATTTCACGCCTGGGCAGGATGAAGACATCCGCCGGTGCGGGGCGCTCGCGCTGGAGCTCGCCTTCATAGATCAATTCAGACAGGGCGTCTTCGATCTCGGCGGGGGAGGCATTGAATCGGCGCGACAGCTCCGCGACGGAGGGCAGGCGGTCGCCGGGTTTAAATTCTCCAGCGTGAATCCATTTTTCGAGCTCGAGGAAGAACTTGTTCATTGGTCACATCCTAATCGATAATATCTTGAGTCAAAAATGCGCTTATCCTTTTACACCACCGCGTGTCAATCCCTCGACCACGTCTCTCGAGAACAGCAAAACCAGAATGTAAATAGGGACGATCCCCACCAGAGCTGCGGCGGACATTTCACCAAACTGTAAGCCGTGCTCGCCGGTGTAGCGGGAAATGCCGATTGGGAAGGTGTTCGAATTGACTCCATAGGTGACGATCAGCGCAAACAGGAATTCGTTCCAGGATAAAATCGCACAGATCACACCTGCCGAGATAATCCCGGGCTTGATCAGCGGTACCACCACTTTCAATAATGTTTGGAACTTCGTGTATCCGTCGATCCAGGCGGCCTGCTCCAGCTCCTTTGGCAGCGAGCGAATATAACTGTCGATGAGCCAGACGGCGATGGGCATATTGGCCATCGTGTGGACAAGGGCGAGACCGATCAGCGTATCCTGAAGACTGACCATCTTCACCATCGCCAGGATGGGGATGCTCACCACAATCGGCGGCATGACGTAGGTGCCGAGTACCCAGGCGTTCAGGAAGGCGCCACCTGTTTTAAAGCGCACCATCGAATAGGTCGCCGGAACGGCAACGCATAATACCAGAATTGTGCTGAAAACCGCGACGAACAGGGAGTTGAACAAATAGCGGATTAATGGGACATTACGGAAGGCTTTTACGTAGTTTTCGAACGTGATGCCTGTCTTTGGTAGTATCGCTCCAGATGTGCGGATTTCGATAGGTATCTTCAGGGAAGTCATGGCGATGTAGAAGATCGGCACCAGGATCATCGCGATGAAGATGAGCAATAGAGCAATCCGCGCTGGACGTCCGAAAAAGAATCCCAGCAAGATCTGGGCAACCGTTTTCTTTCTGTTGTGCCCGGCAATTGTTTCCATCGGAAGGTCATCTGCGGTTGCCATTATTCCGTCCTTTTCATGATAAGTTCGCGGCCCTGGGTGAGCACCATTGCCAGGACGCTGACCAAAATGAGCATGAGGATGCTCAGCGCGCCGCCGTAGCCGGTTTGGAACTGCTTAAATGCAACCCGGTAGATGTAAAAAGAAGCCACCTGGGTCGAGTTTCCTGGACCGCCAAACGTCAGCATGTAAACCAGATCGAACACCTTCATTGAAATCAGAAAGCGAAAGAGGAAAATGACCAGCACGTTCGGCGCGACCATCGGTAAAGTCAACCTGCGGAAAATGTACGATCCGCTGGCGCCGTCCACGCCGGCCGCCTCGAAAGGCTCTTTTGGCAGCGCCTGTAACGCGGACATGCACAGCAGAAAACAGAAAGGCGTCCATTGCCAGATATCCGCCAGCATAATCGAAGGAAGCGCGAGCTCGGTCTGGCCCAAAAAGGCGATTGGCGCGGTCGAGATGCCCCATTTCTGAAGGTAGTAATTCAACATTCCCTGGTTCGGATCGTAGATTAAACGCCAGATCATCGCGATAGCTACCGGCGGTGTGAACAAGGGCAGCAGTACCAGCGTGCGGAAGAACTGCCCAAGTTTTTTCTCGAAGCGCATGATGTACGCAAGGAGGAATCCAAGGAATGTTTCGATCGCTGTTACCACAAAAGCAAACAGCAGGGTGTTTTTGAGTGAAGTCCCAAGCACCTCATCTTTGAAAGCCTGCTTGTAATTTTCAAACCAGATGAAATCGGTGAATGGTTTCGAGATGGTCGAATCGGTCATGCTGATGCCCAAAACGTAGATCAAAGGCACCAGCGAGATTATCAGCAAAATAATAAACGTCGGCAGCACCATCAATTTTGGCATGTACCGTTCGATTTTTTCTTTCACGAGCACCTCCACCGTCGCCGACGGCGCAAAACACCGCAAGATGTTGGGGAGGGAGGGGCTCCCTCCCCAACCAGGCAGATTTCTATCTCATATCTACTTCAGGATCTCTTCCCAGGCGACCTGCGTATCATCCAATGCTTGCTGCGGGGTCTTATCGCCAGTCAGCGCCAGCGATAGGTTGTCTGTCAAAGGCTCCTGCAGTTTGAACCAGATGCTGCTTGTTGGCCAGGCAACGGCGTTGGCATGGGCAGCTTCGATCGCGTCGACTACTTCCTGGCCGATAAATGTGACAAATGCGGGATCGTTAAGGGTTGATTTCCGCACTGGATCGATGCCGCCAATTACCGAGTTATAGCGGGCAGCAATTTCGGGTCGGGTTACATATTCAAGGAACTTATATGCTAATGCTTTGTTTTGGGATCCAGCGGAAACGCCGATACCAAATCCAGCGTTGATTGGAGCTACCACACGACCTTTGTCTCCAGAGGATTTCGGTAATGCGACAACACCCCACTGCCCAACGATCTTGGAGGAAGCGGGATCGTCTGTCATCGAGCCAAGGTCGGTCCAGAATTCGACCATGGCAACCTTAGCGGTAAACCACCCGCCCAGGGCTTCATCGAATGCGGTAGCCGATGGGGTTGGTAGGGCGTATTTGGCCTGTTCGACCATGTCTTCCAGCGC
Organism: Bellilinea sp.; assembly: GCA_034678705.1. Lineage (GTDB taxonomy): Bacteria > Chloroflexota > Anaerolineae > Anaerolineales > Anaerolineaceae > Bellilinea. Next base: position 48,161 of record JAXDBP010000026.1, on the reverse strand, counting down.
TTTGACATTTTCCGGGCTGTTGATAACAGGTTTGCCCTCGGCGTCAAAGAACGATCCGCCGTAACCTCCAAACCGGTTCATGAAGGAACCGATCAGGATCAGGGGGCTCTTAGCGCCCATGATCGCGCAACCGTAAGCTGCGCCGGCTTCGCCCTCGGTGATTGTTTTGCAGATGTTGAGATACTCATCCCAGGTTTTTGGCGGCTCGAAGCCGTACTTCTCGAGCAGCGGTTTGTAATACCAGAGAACGTGCAGATCACCGTCATAGGGGATGCCGTAGCGGGAATCGCCGATTTTTGTAAAAACATCAAAGTACTCGGGGTAGAAGTCGTCGGCCTTGATCATTGCAGCATTATCGATGTACCATTGATCCAGGTTATCCAGGACTTTATTTTCAACCATTGTGCCGAGCCCTGGATACCAATACTCGATAACATCGATCTGATTGGCGCCGGACGAGACATCCAATACGGCTTTTTCAACAACATTATCGTAAGGGACAACAATCAGTTCAACTTTTGCCCCAGTATCCTGCTCAAACCAGGCAGCCAGGTTTATCGCGGCTACGTTGTGCGGTTGGATAGTGAGAAATCGGAGGGTTTGACCCTCGAATGATACCGGTCCCTCGGGTTCCGGAGTGGCTTTCGGTCCGCAGGCGCTCAATACGAGCGAGACCAGGATCAACAGCGTGATAACGATTGACAGCTTTTTCATCATCTACCTCCAATTGGTTTTCTATCAATGGATTGACGGCTTGATTTTCAGTAATGTTCTTCGTATAGTCAATATGCTTTACTCTCTTTCTCCTCCTTCTCTCCCTCTCTGAGTTCTACCATTTTTCAATCCCCACCTGTGCAAATTTTTCCCAAACTGGCCACGAAGCTCGAATCAATGTGGTGTACAGGTCGTAGAGCGTGTCATATTGCGACACACGGTCTGCATTTGGGCTGTATTGACGATTGATTCGCACCATCGAGCGCACCCCTTCACCATGATCCTTGAAAACGCCGGTGGCGACTCCTGCGTTGATGGCTGCCCCTCGAGAACCGGAATCTGCGCCGGCCGGCACTTTAAGGTTGCTGCCCAGGCAGTCTGAAATGATCTGGCACCAGATGGGGCTCTTAGAACCCCCGCCAGAAACATAAACGGTGTCTAATCGCCCATGCTTGATCATCGCCTCAATATTATGGCGAGTGGAGAGTGCCACACCCTCGTAAACGGCGTGCAACAGATGAGCACGGGTGTGCCAATCACCCAGACCGAAGAACAACGCGCGCGCCTCGGGCTTTACGAAGGGCGCCCGTTCGCCCTGCAGCAGCGGCAGGTAGACAATTCCGCCCGAGCCAACCGGCATCCCGGCGATTTCTTTGCCGATCACTTCGTAAATGGATGCTCCTGTTATTGTGGCTTCAGCCCGTTCGGCTGCGCAAAACTCTCGCTCGAACCAATCCAGATTGCCGGCTGCGACCATGGTCATGGCGGTCTTGTAGAATACACCCGGCACCGAGTGGCACATCAGGCTGTAAATCCTCTCCGAATCCAGCACTGGCTCGGCTGAGAGAACGACATGCACGCCGGCGGTGGCGATGTTACTGCAAGCTTCACCTACTTGATAACAACCTGCCCCGAGCGCAGAACAGGCGCCGTCGAATGCGCCGCCCGAAACCGGCGTGCCTTCCTTCAGGCCGGTCAGCTCTGCGGCCTGGCGTGTTACTCTGCCGGCGATTTCATATGCGGGTACAATTTTGGGGAACAGATAGCGATAGCCCCGGATACCCACGAGGTCTAACAGGTCGTTTGAAAAATCCAGCGTATTGAAATCCATCAGACAGATGGACGCCATGCTTGGATCGGTGCTGAATTCTCCTGTGAGGCAGTATTTGACCCAGTCTTTCGAGGTCAAGTTGACGTAGGCTTTCTTCAGGCTTTCTGGTTCGTGATCGAGCAGCCAGGGAAAAATTGCCGTGGGACCAATCCCGGCGAATATGCTCCAACCAGAAAGATCGTAGATTTGCGGCAGGATGCCTTCTTTTCCCCATTGGTCTAGATAAGGTTTTGCGCGCCCATCCAGCCAAATAATCGCAGGACGAATTGGCTTGCCCTCCCGGTCTAGAAGCCAGACGCCCCCGCCATGACCGCTGGACGAGATGCCCATGATCTGCCCCGGGTCGATCTTTGATTTTTCAAGGCAGCCGCGGATAGCCGCGATTGTAGCATCCCAGATTTCTTCCATGCTCTGTTCAGCCCAGCCCGGTTCGGGATGGGCCGTCTTTACCTCGCGGCTGCTGGCGACAGCGATTTCATTCCCGTCGAGATCGAAGAGAGTGGCTTTGGTTGTGGTGGTGCCATTGTCAAGTCCAAGTAAGTATGTTTGACTCATCGGCTGCCTCCTTCTGCAAATGTGATTGCGTCAATTTGTGAATTTACAGACAATGAATTTGCGAAGAATAAGCGGATATGTGCGGATAAATGATCGGGAAAACGGATTTTCACTTTACGGGGAAACAATCTGGGTGGTGTGTGAGGGGTGCAGATAAACGATTGGATTTCAACATTACGACAAAGGACCTGGTTACAATCTATAGGTCGGCATGGGTTCCGCCGGATGAAATACCTCGGAGGCGAGGATTTCGTATTCGACCTGGTTGTGAAGCGCAGACGATCTTACCGCGCTGTGCACCAGCTGCTCGAGCAGGAGGGGAGAGCATTCGACCCGGCCGTTGATGAGGATGTCCAGGCTGCCGCCGGGAAGCTCAGGGATGGATTCCTGCCAGTCGGGCTGCTCGAGCGCGGTAAAGCTCACTTTGACTGCCCGGTTACCTCCTCCGCTTAATAAGAATTTCACATGACCGATCGGCAGTTGCTGCCCGTTCAGGGCGTCCATGACAGTGGTGATGATGTGAATCGCGGTTTCCCGCAACGGACTCCTCTGCGAACTCAGACGGATGCGTTCGTCCAGCCACGCCAGCTGCTGCTCGCCCTGCCCATAGCGGGAATAGTCCATATCGAGGGACTGCCCCAATGGCGCTGCCTTTCCAGAACGGATCAAATCCAGCCATTGAGCGATCTCTGCCTCCGAAAGGGAGACCTGCGGGAGCAGCAGCTTGTCCGGGTAACGGTTTTTTGCCAACCGTTCAATCTCTTCGAGTTGGGCAGGCTTAAGGAGGTCAATTTTATTGATCACCAGCAGGTTTGTTTCAGCGATTTGCTGATCGAAGATGTAGACTACATCATCGCTAAACGGAAGAGGAATATCCAGCAGGCGCAAACGCAACAGGCGGGCATCGGTAAACACTGAAAAACTGGAAGGCGTCACCCGGTCATGTTTGAATTCCTTAAGGGGTTTGACCACCGTAGCTATCAGGTCGCCGCAGGAACCGACCGATTCCGCAAAAATAACATCCGGTTGCACTGTATCGAGCAGAATATCCAATTGTTTTCCGAGATCGACGAAATTACAGCAAAAACATCCACCCCTTACTTCCACAGCGGGTAGATCCGCCAGGCGGAAAAAGGCCGTATCCACCAGATACTTCCCCTGGTCGTTAGTGATGACGCCAACGCGCAGGTTTTCAGCGGTCAGGGTTTTACAGGCGTTGATGATCGCCGTGGTCTTTCCACTGCCGAGGAAACCAGCAACCAGGTGGAGTGAAGGGATTTGGATCATTTCAGATATTCTTGGACGATATTCATCAGCTCGCGATGACTAGGGATGATTGAGGAGAATTTCAACTCGCCGTTGACGTAGATCGAAGGTAAATTTTTTACGCCCATTCTCTTGATACGGGCAATGTTTTCCAGGACAGTGATGCGATACTCCACGAAATCGACCTCGCCGTCCAGTTCGTCGGCCACGCGCTTGCCTGCGGCGTACATGTAAGCGCAGGCGGCGCAGGTGTCCGAGTCCAGGGTGAACACCTCGATCAGCGGCTTACTCAGATTGGCGTAATCGGGCAGGTCGACCTGGATGTCCAGTTCTGGCGTATGGTAATTGGCCAGCAGTTCCCTGGCGACTTCCGGCTCGCGCACCGCCTGCATGATGCCGACCGAATTTTCCACCGGCGTATCGTACGGCATGTCGCAGCCCGGCGAGATCATCAGGTTCCTGTGGGTGAGAGAGTCCATCAATTGCAAGACGTACATCATGTTGTCCTGCTGGGTGCCAAACAACATGACCGATGTAAGCGGGATGTTGCCGCTCAAGGTGATGTTGTGCTGGTCGGTGATGGCTTTGGCGGTGGTCATGTTGATATTTTCGTCCACCGCGATGCAATCCGGGTTGGTATGGCACATGACTTCGATGTTTTTGGTCGCGTCGCCGCAGACAAAGAACGCCGAGAATACCTGTCTGGCGCGGATGTGCCCGAAAATATCAGCGAACGGATCCGATAGGAAGCGCTTGAAATGGCGCGGTGAGACCTGTGATACAACCGGATCGACGACGGCAATGACGTCCATGCCGGCCTCGACGTATAAATCGACCATTCGCTTGCACACCCGGGTGGTGTAAACCATTAACGCATGGACAAAATCCTCGTTATCGATGCTGTCGAGGAAGATGTCTGTACCGCGCAGGTGCGATGCCAGAGTGAATGGACCGGTGACCAGGCCGTATAAAGCCGTATGCCCGCCGACGGCGCTTTTCACCCGGCGCATGGCATCCAGAATAATCGGCAGCCGCCCGTCGCTTGCAACGGGAAGGTAGGCCGGGATCTCGAGATTCCCCTCGAGCGGGTGCGATGCCACCGATGGGGGCGCATTATCAGCCCACATCAGCCTGCAGCCAAGGATCTCAGCCTCGACTTGTAAATCAAATATAACCGGCTGTCCGTCGGGATGATATTGTCGGTTGACCTCTAGCAACGCCTCTACCAGCCTGTCTGCGTTCGTGAGCAATTCACGGGCGGAGACGCCAGTGAGCTTGCCCGCATGCACCCCTGCGAAAGGAATCCAAGGCAGGCGCGGGGTTTCTTCGTGTCGCAGCGCTGAAAAAACTAGGTCTCTGCCGTTGAGATTTTTATCAGTCATATCATTCAATAGGGATCAAGCCACTCCCAGTAAGGATTTTGCCAGCGCAACTGCCTTGGAAGCATCCGTGGCATAACCATCCGCGCCGATATGGTCTGCGTATTGCTGGGTTACCGGCGCCCCGCCGACCATCACCTTGACCTGATCGCGCAGCCCGGTTTCTTTGAGCTTTTCGATTGTCGTCTGCATGTTGGACATCGTGGTGGTCAGGAGGGCGGACATGGCCACGATTTGGGCGCCCCTGTCTCGAACAGCTTCGACGAAGGCTTCCGGCGGGACATCCTTGCCCAGATCGATGATTTCGAAGGCGGCTCCCTCGAGCATCATGCACACCAGGTTCTTGCCAATATCGTGCAGATCGCCCTGGACAGTTCCAGCAGCAACTTTGGCAACCGGTTTTACCTCGGCTTTCACCAGTGCCGGTTTGAGAACGTTCAATCCATTCTGCATTGCGCGCGCCGAAACCAGCATCTCAGGGACAAAATATTCGCCCTCTTCGAAGAGTTTACCGACCTCGCCCATCGCTGCGATCAACGCTTTGTTCAGGATGACCTCAGGCTCGATTCCCTGCTCGAGCGCCTGTTGAACCTTCGCAGCTGAGCCCTTATGATCTCCATCCACGATGCATTGATAAATATCCTGAATGACTCCAGTCATAAAGATATCTCCATGATACTGACGCGCGCAAATAAGTTGGCTTGGGGGAAAATGCTACGACAGCGCCCATGTAGGGCAAGAAAGTATGTATGTACGTTTGTACGTACATTAAATCAAATATAACAACGTTGTCACAGTTACATTTGTCATGTAAAGATTATGACAATATGACAGCTGCCTCATCCTGATATCCTTCCCAAGCAAAAAGTGAGCTTTTCCACCATTGACCGAGTCGCACACTGTGATATTTTGTAGCTTTTTCGCCGGGGGATGATCGAAAGAGTATAATCATTCTTTAAGCAGGGTTTTCATTGATTTGCTAACAATCTATGGGATGTTTATTATTGCACGAGCAGGGAGGCAGGATGAATCCATTTCTGAGAAAACTCAATGACGGCACTGTGTTCATCGCTGATGGTGCAACCGGTACCAATTTGCAGAAAATGGGCTTGAAAGCTGGCGTGTTGCCCGAGGAGCTCGTCCTGGATCAGCCCGAGTTGCTGCTCAGCCTGGCGACCCGTTTCGTGGAGGCTGGCTCCGACATTATTCTGACCTGTACTTTTGGCGGGACGCCGCTGCGGATGAAAGAATCCAAATATGCGCACCGTGCCGCAGAGATCAACGTCCGCGCCGCCGAACTCGCCTGCCAGGCTGCCGCCCAGAAACCTGGCGTTTTCGTGGCTGGTTCGATCGGTCCTACCGGCGCCTTGATCCAGCCTTACGGCCCCGCATCTCCCGAGGAAGTCAGTTCAGCCTATTTCACCCAGATCGATGCGTTAGTCAAAGGCGGGGTCGACCTGCTGGTTATTGAAACCATGTTTTCTATGGACGAAGCCGCCCTGGCGTTCGATGCCGCCAGGAAGGTGGCCGATCTGCCGGTTGTGGTTTCTTTCAGCTACGACCGCGGCACTCGCACGATGATGGGGGTCAAACCCACCCAGGTGATCGATTATTTTGCCGAAAATGGGGCTGCTGCGATCGGCGCTAACTGCGGCACGACCCTTGAAAACATGGAAAAAATCATCCAGGAGTACGGCGCCAGACGACCTGGTTTTCCGATATGGGCTAAGCCGAACGCCGGATTGCCCCGCATGGACGATACTTTTACTATGGTCTACGACGTCACCCCCGAACAAATGGGCGAGGCCGCCCTTCGATATATCCAGCACGGAGCGCGCATCGTCGGGGGGTGCTGCGGATCGACACCTGAGCATGTAGCCGGGATTGCGCAGGCGGTCAATCGAAACTGATCGCTTTCATGAAGATATCCGTATAATTGCCCTCGGTCATCAATTCGATATATTCAATTTGCCCGACCAATTGTTCGGCAGCCCTGCGGCTGGCTGTTGAAATCAGCATTGCACGGGCGCCGCTGCCGGCGGCGTTTCCGACCTGTTGGAAACGCTCGAGCGGGATGCGCGGGAACATACCGATCTCGACTGCGTTGTGAACATCGATGTAAGTGCCGAACGCGCCGGCCAGGAGAACGAGATTGACTTCATCAGCGGCGGTCTGAGCATGCTGCAGCAGGACCTCGATGCCTGAGCGGATGGCGGCTTTTGCCAGCTGGATCTGGTTGATATCGTTGCGGTCGATGGCGATGTCTCTGCCGTGGCCGCTGCCCTTTGCATCGACCAGCACAAATTGGGATTTACCACCGCGCATTGTTATGCGTGGATCGTCTCTGTTCCATGAGCCGCGCGCGTCGATCAACCTTTCTCGGCGCAGCTCAGCAACTGCATCCAACACGCCTGATCCGCAGATGCCGATTGCTGGCTTGTTCTGGATCGTCTTCACTTTGGTAACCTCACCATCGATGAGCATCTTTTCGATCGCGCCAGGAATGGCTCGCATACCTTCGCGGATGTGAGCGCCCTCGAATGCCGGTCCCGATGCACACGAGCATGAGTAATGCCTGTTATTATTTATCAGGGAGATCTCGGTATTGGTTCCGATGTCCACTGCCAGGATAGTCCCGCCCCGATTGCGAGCCTCTGTGGACAGCAGCATGGCTACATGATCTCCGCCAATAAAACTGGCGATATTGGGGGGCAGGTATATCGATGCGCCCTCCGCAATCATGATGCCAATGTCTCTCGCATGAATAACCATCGACTGCGTCGCAGGTGTCTGGTAAGGGGCTGTCCCTAACGGTTTAACCGGTAAGCCCAGGAGCATGTGATGGATTGCAGTATTGCCGACCATGACAGCGTCGACAATCTGGTCACGAGAAACATTGCCCAGCAGGCGTAACTCTTCCAGGATGCTGTTGACCGTTTGAACAAGGATGGCCTGTAGTATCTTGCCCCCCTGGGGATTTTCATTGGCGAATTTAATGCGGTTGATGATATCTTCGCCGTAGGCGATCTGCGGATTCGTCGCTCCAACCGAAGCCAGGGTTTGGCCTGTGGTTAAATCGACCAGAAAACCGGCGATTTTCGTGGTGCCGATATCGACTGCATATCCAACCAACCGGCTATCTGGAGGTAGAACAGAGATGATTTCCCGGTCGTTGACTGCCAGCGATAGTTCCAGTTCATTTTCCTCAAGCAGTTTCGATAATTGTGGGATTAAGTGATCTGAAAAGGTGATGACCGATCCATGGGTGTTGTGGACCTCGGCGAGAATCCGGTCGACCGCCCGATCTAATTCTGATTTCGATATACCGCTCAGGTCAACCTTCAATCGAACCACACAAGGCTCGGGCGTCGTGGCGGTCTGCATCCCTTCGAGCTGCAGCCTCTGCAATGTCGCCAGCGTTTCGGGTGGAAACAAAACCGTACAATGCGATAACACCTGCGCTTCACAGGCTAAGCGTAATCCCTTGTTCAAATCGGCGGCGGTTAATTGTTCTTGTTCGATCAGTGAAACCGGCGAGAATTTCCCGGATACAGAGTAAACCTTGCACATCCCGCAGGTGCCCATTCCTCCACAGACAGCCATCACATCGACGCCTGCCTCTTGGGCTGCCTGGAGGACGGTCGTTTTCGGGGCGACATCAACCCTTTTGCCCATCGGTTCGAGGGTGAGTGTGAGTTGATCTGCGTCAGCCGGTTTCATGCGAGTCCGCATTTGAAAATGTCGTTATCGAAGGTCGCATCGATCGATTTGAAGGGAGGGATGATAATAAAGTCACTGTTATCAGATTGTACCCACGCACCATTCAGTAATTGGTTGATAAGGATCAGATCGGCGATCACTGTTTCGAATGCCCAACCCCTTTGTTTGGCGTCTCGTTTAACTTCCTCCTCGAATTGATTTTGCTCGGTTATGCCTGTGTTAATAAAGACTCCTCGGTGGTAATAACTTTGCCAGGCGCTCATGACCTCCATTAGGTAATCGGCATTATCTTCGCCGTACTTTTCGATGTACTCATTGCGCTTGATTGCCAAAGCCTCAGGACTGACCGGTCCCATCGAGTAGAACGCCGCCGAATCGTCCTTCCGCTCGAGGAAATCCTGTGAGTACCAGTAGGTACCGGGAGACCTGGAGAATTGTTCGAGATACGGCTGCCGACCTCCAAGCAGTAAACTGATGCAATCGTGTACGCGCGGCAGTACCAGTTGAATGGAGCGGGACTGCAATCCGACGGTTCCATTGCCGCACAGCCCGTACCCTAACAGGATCGCCTGATAACCGCGCCCCTCCGCGGAGTTAATCTGGCTTTGAATGGATGATCGCAGTTGATCAGGCCGGTTGTGGAGACCGCGCTCAAGCAGCTGGATATCGATCACATGCGCAGATTTTGCCGCAGCGAAGTAGATTGGTCGGGCGAAGGTTTCACAGGCAATGCATAAGAAGCGCATAACAGAATTTACCAATCGTGATAAACCATCATATCTGAACTAAGGATAAGCTATCTGGATTCAATCCGTAAGCAGAACAGACTGATCAAAGCATACCTCAAAAGGTGGCTGGGAATCAAGTGATTATATTCGAACGTTGGCTGACCCGATTTACAGATCCGCATCACCCCCTGTGGTTCGCACAGTAATCATTCGATTTTTAAACGAAGAAGAAGGGGAGGACCAGAACCAAGACGGACAACATATATAACGTTACAATGACCACTCTCTCTTGAGAAGTGAATATTGCACTTGATCTTTATAAATACCGTCACGGCGGTAGTACTCGCGCCCAAAGCCCTCCCATTGAAATCCGAGCTTCACCAAAACCAATTGCGAACGCAAATTGTCTTCACGGACTATCGCCTCGATCCTGTTTAAATCCATTTCTTCAAACCCAAATTGAATGAGTGCCCGTAAGGCTTCGGGCATCAATCTCTGTCCCCAGACTTCCGGGCGAAGATCATATCCAATTTTGGCTCGGTGATGTTGCCTGCTCCACCGGAAAAAACCGCACGTACCGATCAGATGTCCATCTGCCTTTCGTTCAATCCCCCACCATTTCAAGAAGGGATTCTTTCCTGGCGATTGAAATGGACATAAAAAATCCTCCAATTGTTCTCGTGATTGTAGCGGTTCTTGATCAGTAATAAAATGCGTAACTGCCGGGTCACTCCATTCGATAAAGAGAAAATCAGCATCCTCCATGCGCAATTCCCTGAGCACCAGACGAGGTGTTTCAAGCCTTGGATAAGCAATCACTGGCATCATGTATCACATTCCTTTAATTAAAAGCTCATTGATAACTCGCAGCATAAATTGGATACCTTTTTTGTGATACCTGAATTGGTTAAGGCTTCCGATCAGGAAAGCATCCAGACCAGGGTGGTAAAACAGGAACGAGCCAGTCAAACCGGCATTGCCCCAACAGGAATACCGGCCTGGCATAAGCAGCGGGACTGGATGTATTTTCATTATGCCGTAGCCGTAGTCTATGCCAGGATAAAATCTTGCGCAGTCATCCATCTTTCTTAAGGTCTGTTCGCTCAATATTCGACCCTGCACCAACGCTTGCATGAATTTGAGCAGATCTTCCAGCGGTGCTGTAATCCCGTAATCCATGCTTAAGGAATTGTAGCCAACGATATTGGCGTCTCCGAAGTACACTCCCGCAACCGGATATGGACTTGCTTCTTGGGGAAAGGAGTGACCGATCAAGAATGCCTGCTTCATGCCCAATGGTGTAAAGATCTGGCAGCTTAGCGCGTCGGGGAAAGGCATACCGGTAACAGCTTCGATTACCAAGCCCAACAAATGATATCCGGTGTCAGAGTAATGAAATCCCTTTCCTGGTGGGAATTTGGATTTAAGGTTTTCTTTTGTCCAGCTTATGATTTCCCTGGGCTGGTAGATACGCTCGGGCTCATTTATGAGCCTATCTACCATCCTTTGACCCCTGACAGGTTTATCCTCAAAATAGTCAGGCAGCCCGGATGTATGGTTCAGAAGATGCCTAAGCTGGATCTGGTCTGTATAATCTTTATTCTTGAAAACGTGCAGCCGATCGACCAGATCCGGGCTCAGAAGGTCGACAATTCGGGATTTAAAGCAAAGCTTGCCCTGTTCGTACAGCATACCGATCAGGACAGCGGTGAATAATTTACCAACGCTGGCCATAAACACGGGCTGCCCTACCTGTACTGAGTTGTAATCGACGGAGTTTGCATTACTGCCAGCCAGGTTCAGGTGCAGTTGGTTAACATCCGAGTGAATCAAAAGATGGGCGTTGTGAATCTTCCGGTCAGAACTCACCCGATGTTCAAACAAGGCGGTTATTCGCTGGTTGGTATCGGATTTATCCATCTTTGTTGTTCCAGCTGGGTGGGGTTAAAAACATAAACAATTTGACTATCAAGTAACAAGGCCAGCCGTCCTGGGGATACCGAAGGACAACGCCAGGAAAATCAGGAAGACTCTTCGTGTTTTGGTTTATTTTCACTCTTACTCCTTAGCGGTTGACTATGTGTCTTATAGTGTCTACTTGCTGTAGAACATTGTCATAGAATGTGCTCAAGCGAGCAGATCTTCCAAGCAACCCCCCGGCTCAATAAATTGCGATTACCAGCTTTTGCCTTCAGCATGATCTTCATCGACTCCATACCTTTTACCCCAGGACTGGCAGCGCCCCCAGTACATTTGTAATCGTATGCACCAGGGTTGAAGGGATCACGCTATCTGAGCGCCATCTCAACCAGCCTTGCAGCCATCCCGCGGCAAACTGTAATATTATGATCGGCCAAAGTGCCAGCGTGACGGTTAGCAATAGCAGGTGTGGCAGCAGGAATAACAGCGCTTGCAGGGTATTCCCTGCGTAAAATCCGAGCCGACGAACTAGCCAACCCCCTAACCAGCCTCGAAAAAAAACCTCCTCCGGCAGTGCACGGTTAACCAATTCAAGCAGGAATATGAGTGCGAGACTTCCCAGGCTGCGCGGCCAACCTGTATATGCCGCTGTATTTATCTCCTCACCTTGCAACGCACCGGATGGGATCATGCGAAACGCCACCGCCGCCATCCCCGCCAATGCCAGCAGCACTAATACCGCCTCACTCAAATTGCGCCAGGCAGGTAAAACCCAACCCAATTCTCGGGCGGCATCCCTCCCCGATCGCCTGCGGACCAGTTGGATGGTAAAGTGAACCAGTGAAGGCACAAACAGTACGGGAGCAAGTATGTTAAATTCCATCTCTTTATCCTCGAATTGCTTTACTTTGTCACCGTGGTAGTTGATAATGCCTCTGCCAGAAGATCTTCCAGCCATTCTCCCGGCTCAAACAATTGCCCTTGCCATCCCGGGGCAAGTCGATCGAGCAGCACGGCTTGAGCCATACCGGTATAGTAAAACCGCCTTTCGCTGGTGTCACTCGACAGGCGTTTCATCTGATTAATTTCACGCGCCCAGCGTTGATCATACTTCTCGTAATTGTTAAAATCTGGAATGTGGATTGTCTCTTGAGTTGGCGAGTACTCCTTGCGCTCGTGTGCCAGGCGGTACGCGCTGATCTCGGCATAACGGGCAATACCTTCAACCCATTCTCGGTGGCGCTCAAAATCGATCAGATCCGCGTTCATTGCAGCCGACTCTCGGCGGTCTCGACGGATTTGTAGAAATTCCTGAGCCAATAACCGCGTATCTTCATCGGTTTTCGATTGTAAAGCCTGTGCCAATATCTCCAGCTCGGACTGCCAATCCTCGCGAAGGTTCTCATCCCCCCAGGGGTACACACTCTCCAGGTCCAGGTTAGCCTGTTCCCCCGCCATTAGACGGTCTGGTGCCCCAATACCCTGATAAGCATGCGCGGCTTCATGCAGGATGAGGGTTACATATTGATCTGAACCACTCACCAAAAGGTCAATGTAGATGTGATATGGAAAGATAGGTTGTATAAATTCAGGTAAATTATCCTGCAGTTGCGAGCGCATGCGAATGGGAAAATACTCATACGTTGTCAGAGTTGCCGCATAGGTTTCCCCAATCTTGACTGTGAAGGCTTGCGGTGTAACGTCTGGTGTAAGCGCCTGGCGGTAGTACGTCATGCCTTGAATATCATCGCCGGGAACGGCTTCCCAGGCTGTGCCGCGCAGTTGGTTTGCGCGAACCGTCCTCCAGCCGTCGGGAGGTGGGGCGCTGACGTCCGTCAGGAAAGCATATTCCTCGTTGTATAAAATGACCGGGAGATCAGCCTTGCCCCACCCGGGCAGGATTTCATCGCCGGTTGCCTCCCTCAGATGCTGCGCCTCGATGATGCGCGCTTTTTCTGCCTCTGACAACTTTTCGGTAACCTCGGACTGCTTTGGCAAACGTGTGTTATCCCAGGCAACCAGGCCTGTTGCTGCGAGAACAAGGATCGCCAGGCCGGCAATACCGATGAGTACAAAACGTGAGCAACCCATCTTTTTTGATTTCATTTCATTACTCCATTTTTCACATTAATGCAGTGCCTGCCGTTTGACCCAATATACAAGCCCTACTCATTTCCGACCGAGATCTGGACCAATTAATCCGATAAGCATCCTTCAAAAATCCACATCAAGAATTGCACAAACAAATTCACCTGTCCATCTTTCCATATACCACCTGGTTCCCCGTAGTCTCCCCTTCCTCGTCATACCAATTGTTTCCATCACTCTCGCTGATTGGTAAACGGGGGCATGGCAATAAGCCACCACCCGATGTATGTGCAATTGCCGGGAACAAATTCAAGAATTCGGTGTTCTTCATCCAGGAAATTACTCCTCAATCATTTATCACCGCACATAGGCACACACCTGTATGAGAGTGAGTTGTTTTTGCCACTGTTTCTGGCGGACCCTGCACGATAATTTCACCACCGGCGTCACCACCTTCTGGCCCGAAATCAACCACCCAATCGGACATTGAAATGACGTCGAGATTGTGTTCTACACAAATCACAGTATTGCCGAGACTGACCAATTCATTCAATAGTGCAACCAGCTTTTTGACGTCGTGGGGATGAAGTCCCGTGGTCGGTTCATCCAAAAGATACAGCGTATGCCCGCTTGTGCGCTTTCCGAGTTCCTTTGCCAGCTTTATGCGCTGCGCTTCGCCCCCCGATAAGGTTGTGGCGGGCTGTCCAAGGCTCAAATATCCAAGGCCGACTTTCTGCAAAATGGTCAATCGATCCATTATGAAAGGCATGTCGCAGAACACAGCAGCGGCCTCCGCAATGGTCATTTGTAAAATGTCGGAAATGTTGAATCCTTTGAACTGTATCTCTAAAATGCTTTCCTGGAACCGTCGCCCATGGCAGACAGGGCATTTCACCTGAACATCCGGCAGGAAATGCATATTAATGGTAAGCTCACCGCTCCCCTCACATTTTTCACATCTACCTCCCGGAACATTAAAGGAAAAATGTTTTGGCAGTAGTTTTTTCTTTTTGGATTCATCCAGAGAGGCATATAAATCTCTTATGTGGGAAAAGATATCCGTATAAGTTGCGGCGTTGGAGCGGCTTGTTCTGCCGATGGGCGATTGGTCAATGGTGATAATATCGTTGACATTCTCAAACCCTGAAATTTCCAGGTGGCCGGGCTTTTGTTTGGAATGACCGAAAAATTTCTCGGCTTCGCAGCCAAGAATATCGAACAGCAATGTGGATTTCCCGCTGCCGGATACTCCGGTCAGAGAGACGAGCATTCCCAAGGGCAAGTCCACATCAACGTCTTTCAGATTGTGTTTATGCGCCTTAGATATTGAAATGCTCTTTCCGCTGCCGGTTCTTCTTTTCTTGGGAATATTGACTTTATCCATACCAGAAAGATAACGTCCCGTAATTGAAGTCTCACAGGATGCGATTTCATCAGGCGTTCCTGCGGCGACAATCTCACCACCGCCCTTACCGGCTTTCGGGCCAAAATCGACAATGTAGTCGGCGGCTTGCATGATCTCAATATCATGCTCAATCACCAATACCGTGTTGCCCAAATCCCGCAGTTTCTTCAAAACATCAATCAGCCTTTTCGTATCACGGGCATGGAGTCCGACGGTCGGTTCGTCAAGTATATATAAAACCCCGGTGAGACCGCTGCCTAAAAGAGAGGCCAGTCTCAGCCGCTGGGCTTCACCCGCCGACAATGTGACGGCGGCGCGTTCCATGTTCAAGTATCCTACGCCGACATCCAAAAGCCGCTTGATTCGCTGTTCTAAATCGTCAATCACCGGCTTCGCAATCAGCAAAGCCTCCTGGGTGGTGAATGAGGGCAATTTCTGAATCCAGTTTAAAACATCCTCCAACGATTTTTTTGACAGTTCAATAATATTGATTCCCCCAACTGTCACGGCAATGCTTTCTTTTCGTAAGCGTACGCCATTGCATTCAGGGCAAATTTCTTCATGGAATAAACCAACAAATTTTTCCTTGGAACCGCTCCCCATCTCAGAATGCCGCCTTACCACATTGGTAACAACACCCTCAAAACGCCCCTCTGGAACCGTTTTGGGCGGTTTGATACCGGGGAAGTGCCTGCAAAATTGCGGGCTTAATACACCGTACAGAAGATAGTCCATCTGGATCTGACCATAATTTTTCAGCGGCTCATTGATGCTGATAGGAAACCCGTAAAAGCTGCCCGCGTTTTCAATAGCCTCCGAATATCGGTCAATGTGAAACTTATCCCAAATGCGAACCCCGCCATCTTTAATACTCAAATCAGGATTTATAATCCGTTCAAGGTCGGGTGTATTTACAACCCCAAGCCCCCTGCAAGCCGGGCAAGCTCCCTCCGGTTTGTTAAAGGAAAAATGGCTCATTAACAGTTCAGGGAGCTTTTCGCCGCAGGAGGGACAAGCGATCATTTTTTCATTCACATCGGGGTCACCGATACTATCCTCCAACTGTCCATCCCACTGTCTGGTATCTGTTTCCATATCCACTTCAAAAGGCTGGCGTATCAGTTCACCACACCGAGGGCATTTTCTAACACCGAGTTTTGCAAACAGTATCCGCAGGTAAGTGAAAACCTCAGTGACGGTGCCTACCGTAGAACGGGGATTGTGGTTATTGTTCCTTTGGTCTATGCTGATAGATGGGGACAGGCCGATAATGGCGTCAACCTTTGGCTTGCTGAGGAAATCTGTTACCATCCCCATGGATTCCATATATTGCCTTTGACATTCTTTTTGAAGGGTATCTAGCGCAAGCGTTGATTTACCGCTTCCTGAAAGACCGGTAAATACCACCAGCTTGTTCTTGGGAATACGCAATGAGATGTCTTTGAGGTTATTTTCCCGCGCTCCCAATATTTCGATAAACGATTCCATTTGATTTCCTCTCGATATTTTTCCTTTGGGTATCTGACATTATCCACTCATAATTATTTAGTAATGAAATGGATACTCCTTGTTGGATTACTGCGTTGGCTAAGGCTCAAAATTCACCTCTTTTTCGTTATCTAATATTTTCAGTTTGTCTTGTTAATGATCAATGCAATGGGATAGGTAAAGCTGGTGGAGCCGTACTGCCTAAAGCGAAAGCCAAATACACTAAATACGCCGCGGTACCGGAAGTAACAAGCAATAATGAAATCATCAACACCCTTCTGAATTTGTTGTATTTCTTGCTTTTCTTTAGAATCACAATGGCTACAAGGATCATCGCGACACATCCCAATAGAATGGTAGAGGATCCAAGAATTGTTATATACATTCCATTACCGGTAGCCATTGCGACACCTCCTGCTCATTAGCAAATTAGTTACGGTTCGGTTGGATAACCGCTCAATAGGATCTGGTTGCTTACATCCACATTCAAGGTAATCTCTTCTGCATCGAAGTAAGCCCACGGCGAACCTTGATCGAGCCACATCGCTGAGCCAACTGAACGGACGCTGCCTTTTGCAGCCGGTTGCTTCAGCTCGTTACGCAGAATCCACAGAATTTTGGGCTGCCCTTCTCCAGTGTCGCGGTAGCGCATCGCTTCCATCGTATCGATCAAACCCGTCTTGGGGTTGAAGCGCACCAGGAAGTTTTCCTCTCCACCTTCAAAGGGCACATACAATAGCGCTGTGTTCTCGTCAACCGGCTCCCAACGGGCGCGCGGATCGGTTACCCACAGGGCAGGGAACCAGATCGCCTCTGCCCAAACGGTCAGGTTGGCAGCCTGGTTGCTGTTTGGATCGTTTGAAATACTCGCCATTGGATTTTCGAAGAAGCTCTCTCCATCGATATACCCCTCGTTCACCTTCATGATAGGGATCCCAAAAATCGTGGCCTCAAAGTAGTGGCGGTAATCATTTCCGGCATCGTGAACGAAAACAAACCGCGTCGGTATGGGGATATTCATGATTGGTTTGAGAATCCCTCGCCCTTGAATGACAACCGTCTCAATTACCGGGATCTCTTCGCCATACACCATTTGGTAGAAACGCTCCACTGGCGCCGGGAGCCCGGCAGGGAGAGGCACTGTTTTCAAAGACGGTGTGTCCTCCGGATATGGGGGGAAGGGATTTGGCTTTACTTGCAATCCAAGCCAGCCCAGCAAGCCAATCGCGATTAACAAGCCAGCAATGGAGCAAGCGATGTTACGGATACTTGCCATTTTTCCTCACTCTGTCGACTTTCCAAATACTGTTCCACTGAGCTGGAGATGAAAAATGAAACTCAATTGGTAAAGATGGACTGTGCCCAATCCTTAATCGCTGCCCAATCTCGAAAGTCTCCAACGGGTGTTTTTACCATTTTCCCCACCAGCCTTTCAATGGGAGTAACTTTGGCCGGATCGTAAACGCCGGTAAAATAAGCTTCGTGCGTTATGAGCAATTGGTTGCGGATCGGATCCAGGTAAGCAACGCGCGCTTTTCGGCTAGCTTCATCTTCTCCGTCATGTTGGAGGTGGACGACAAAGCAGGCGAGTGGAATGCCTCCAAATTCAGAGCGATGCTCCTCGATAAAATGCGTGACTTCAGGAAGGGGTGATCCCATCCGAATGGCGCTGCCGATCACCACGTGGCTGTAACCTTTCAGGCTCTCTACCCGTTTGATCGGGCAAATGTCGAATACGAAATCGCGTTTCTCAAGCTCCAGGGCAATCGTCCGGGCAATTTCCATCGTCGAGCCAGCCCGGGAGGCATAGGTTACGAGCACAAGAGGATTCATTGGATTCCGATTGGCAGCCAACTTACGAAATTGAATATCAACAGGGCGGCGAGAGGCAATCGCGCCCGCACCTGCGCAGGTCAGGGTTGTTATACCGATACCTGCGGTCATGTAAGCGAGAAATTGACGTCGGGGGATTTTCTTTGACATACTGGGCTCCTTATCTTTTTTCTTGTGTCTGCTTTACTGAGAGCAGTGTAAGATTAAGATCACGGATCTTATTGAGCGCTCCGTGTAATCCGGCTTGATCGATATTTTCTGCCTTTAGAAGGACTTCTCCATTCTCCAGGTTCTCTATAGACCATCCTGCAAAGTATGTTGACCAATGCGTCTCGAGATGGTCTTTTACCCGGATTTCATAAGATGAACCAAGATTGTTAATGAATTTGTTGACCATATCGTTGTTCCATTCGTGTTGTCTATGGGTTGGATCCGTCGGTGTTGGGATAGTGCGTCTCGAATATAACTTCGCCAAGATCGTTGTAGGTTTCAATCTTCTCAACGTGGAATCCACCTTCACGTGCGGCCAAATAGGTTCTTTCCACGACGCTGGCTTGTTGCATCAGTCCGTCGTCCCAGATGACCACGACCTGTGCAATTTGGTCATTCCTCAAATATCCAAAGGCTGTGGAATAACGGCGTTCTAGAAGGGTGGTTGTTCCGAAACTACTCACGATCGAAATTGGAACGGTGTTATCAGGGTCGTTAATCTCAATGCATAAGCCCGAGCCCCCTTTTGCCTCCCATTGATACAGTGGCTTTTTTTCGACTCGCAAGATCCACTGGCAGAGTTCAGCATCTCCTTCAATTCGATGGCCACTATACTGAACCAGAACCAGGACCATGTCGTATATCTCCACCTGTTGAATGGCTTCAACGGTTTTTGGGTCAATTTGAAATCCTGCTACCGTCATCTCCTTTGCATGGCGGACCGCGATTTCGCCTGGTTTTAAAACTGCTAGTGGATTCTTGTGACCATTTTGGTTCTGAGTTAACAAAATGGTGAGTAGAACTATGGCTACGCCAAAAACCAAACTTAGGACGATCAATAGCTTTTTCATGACACAATCGTAACAAAACGGCTTATGTTCGTCCTCTATCTTAAGATCGGGTTCAGGTTTGTTTTTAACCAGAAACGCCATCCTAAATAAAAGGATGGCGATTTTCTGATTTAGATATCGGCTCAAATAAGATTTAGTTCCCTGGCATTTGCGATTGCCTGGGTTCGGCTGGTTGCATTAAGTTTGCCGAGAATATTGTGAACGTGAAACTTGATCGTCCCTTCCGAAAGGACTAGTCGTTCCGCCATTTCACGGTTGGAGCATCCTTCAACAAGCAACTGAAGAATATCCGTTTCTCGAGGAGTCAAGGTTTCAGGTAAAGCTTCCTTTTGTTTTTCTGCCAGTTGCGAATTGCTAAACTCATTCAAAATCTTCAAGGCATACGATTTGTGTGTAACATCAGATTGTTGAAGATATGAGTGAATTAATTCCTGGCTGGATTCTCCAATATCCAGGAAAATGCGCACATACCCGCCTGGTTCTGCTTTTGCGAAACAACCATCCAACTCTCTGAATGCCTCGTTCCTCATTCCTTTCTGGAAGAGAACGATCGCTTTATAAAGCAAAATAACCGTTAGTGAATTCCCCCGCCCGGAGTTACGGCTACTTTTTTCCAAACGTTCTAAAAGAGAAAAACTGGTCTCGTATCTCTTTTTCTTTTTATCTAGCCATGTTCTTTGGATCCACAACCGGACCAGCATGATTAATCGCAATTCCAAGTATTCATCGATTTTCTCATTGCCAATCAATTTGGATTCGAGGATTGTTATCTGAGTCGACTCCCATTGGTCCAACAAATCCCATTTTCTCTGTTTAAACCAAACCTGCACCCAGGTAATATCCACCAGGCAGTGGACAAAAGGAGTCATTAAACGATTTTTTCGTTCCTCCTCTGCTTTCTGTATGGCACGTAGACTTCCATTGAGATCATTCCTTGCAAGCATGATCTGAGCCAGGCTTGCATTTGCTGTCGCAATAATATTGTGACTCGGCCACCATTGGGTATGCGCCAGAGCTCTTTTCGCGTACATTAACGCTTGATCCAATTGGTTTCTCTCATAATACAGAAAGCTAAGGAAAGATTCATCCCTCGACAAATTCCCCTGGTTCTGAATATCTTTGTCGATTATGGCTTGAAGAGAGTTTTCCAGGATATTGATCGCCTGGGGTAATTTCCCAACCAGGCGCGTCACATTTCCAAGATCCGTCCAGATGTCGCGTAAGGTTGCTCCGGATTGATTGGCGTATTCTGTACCTTTAGTTAACAACTCCAAAGCCAAATCCAGGTTCCCGAGGCTGCGTTGTGCCCATCCCTGCACCCAAAATAGGACGGCGAGTTCCTTTGAATCCATCTCAGGAATGCTATGCAATGCTGTCTGAGTAATATCCATTGCCAGCTGTGGTTGACCGGAACAAACTGCTTTCAACCCTCGAAGGATCGGGGCCATCGACCGGATGACCGTGATCTCTTCTGCTGACAGATTATTTTCAGTTTGTCCATCCTGTGATTCTCCTCGACTCTGCTTTAAAGAAACCGATTCTTCAGCCTTATCAAGGAGTGGGTCAATCTGATCGATCATCCCCGCCTGGGAATACATCTCTGCCACTTGTATACACAATTTTGGATTCTTGAACAACTCATCTTGAGGGAATTGGTCAAGCCATTTAATAACGGTCGTCATCTGGCCTTTTTCAAGAAATTCGGGTATATGACGCACAAAGAGCCGGCTTGCACTTTCCCAGTCCTCAGCCGCTAAAGAATGATCAATCGATCCTTCTACATCTCCGTGTTTCTCAAACCATATCGAAGCGCGTTGATGAAGTACAGGTACTAAATCGGGTAAAGTGCTATGGAGGCGGGTGCGTAATATATCTGCAAAGAGATGATGGTAACGGTACCAGATTCGTTCGTCATCTTGTGGGATGATAAATAATCCCAGGTTTTCTAATGTTGCCAGGCAGATTTTGTTCACCTCACGAACTGATGATGACTCTTGTGGGAAATGAGGATCAGATACGTGGTTTATTGTTTGGATATTCAGCACAAAATCGCATAAAGAATCATTCAATCGCTCTAAAATTGACGTTTGCAGAAGGTATCTTTGAATTTCTAAAGGCTGCCGGCTTAGCGCTTCTTCAGCAAGGTAATCCATAATGAATCGGTGGCTTCCCGAGAAAGCTTCGATAAATCTGGGAATATCCTGCCGGCCTTGCATGGAAACCGCTGCTAGCTGCAATCCGGCAATCCACCCTTCGGTGCGATTCTCAAGCTTCGTTACCTGTTCTTGTGAAAGGTCCAGTCCAAACACTTGATTCAAGAATCTGGTTGCTTCCACAGTCGTGAACCGTAAATCTCCTTCACGGATTTCGGATAATTGGCCACGGGCTCGTAACCGCGACAGCGGAATAGGCGGATCCGAACGGGTAGAGATAACAACATGAACCTTATCGGGCAATTGTTCAAGTAGAAATGTAATTCCATCGTGGATTGCAGGATTGTTGATAAATTGATAGTCATCCAGCACCATGAGCACTGATTGATCCTGGTCTTGCAGATCGTTGAGCAGCATAGCCAACCGTGTCTTTGAATAGATGTCTTCGGAAGAACGAATAATTTCTTGAGTTCCAGTACTTAATTCCAGGTCAACCTTTTCTAAAGCCGCCGTCAGGTAGGCCAGAAACCGAATTGGATCGTTATCACCCGCATCCAACGAAAACCAGCAAATTGCCCAAGGAAATGGAGCATCCACTTTTTGGAGAGAATTTATCCATTCAGCCAATAACGTCGTTTTTCCGTACCCGGCAGGCGCGCTGACCAATGTCAGGGGCATTTTTAGACCCTGTGTCAGTTTCTCAAGGAGGAGGGGACGGGGCACATAATCTTTGCGCAGGCGTGGAATAAATAATTTGGTCTTAATGAGAGGTTGTTTTCTAGACTCAACACTCGGAGCAGGAGTGGATATTCCAGGAAAGACATCTTTTTTTCCGAGTTTCCCAGTCCGTATCTCTTGATAGAATTCCTTCATTTGATCATCGAGGGATTGACCGAGCTCATCATTCAATGCTCGCGAATATTCTTCAAATTGACGTAAAGCAGCGCTATGTTGCCCAGCCAGGGCAAAGAAATTTATGAGCGTTCTCTGCGCGTTCTCATTCAGATGATCCAGGCTGACCCAAAGGCGAGCCCTTTGGATGCCTTTTTCCCACTCTCCCAAAGAACTATAAGCAAGTGTTAGTTGCTCCAGCGATGAGGCCAGATCCTGAAGGAAACTTTCTCGTTGAAAATATTGCCATTGATCAAATTCTGGCGAATCGCGTAAATTTATTCCTTCCAGGTAACTTCCTCTATAAAGAGCAATGGCTTTCTCAAGTCTGTCAACGCATTCTATGCAAACAATTCTCTCATGGTTATGCGACTTCACATTGGCCAGGAGCTGACGAAATTCATTAACATCCTGCCAGAACAGGCAAGATGGATTTATCACGACATTCTCTCTATTGGCGACGATTAAATCAGGCCCTAATCCACGGTTTATTGAGTAAAGAGACCGGCGAAGATTGGCAAATGCGTGCTGCTGGTCATATTCTGGCCAAAACAGAGTCGCTAGATTTTCTCTCGCTGATGGGGAAGGAGAGGAAAAACCAAGATACGCCAGTAATGCAACTGCTTTTCGAGTTTCAAGATTAACTAAATTGCCATCACGTTCAATAATGGGTATGCCCAGCCAGTATGTTTTAATGCCTTCCATAGGATTTTCGTTGTTAAGACTTCTTCGATGATGGGCCCGATCAGTTTACTAATATACATTGAATTCATTATATACCAGTAGGTGAATAACCGCCAACGCTGGAACCGACATAGAGAAGGACCTCCCCACTTAGCATTACAGTAAATTCCTTGGAAATTGTGAAAACATAATTTTCCGTTGCTCCTGTAACGTTTATTCAACGGCCATGTATCGTGCATTAAGTAAGATCACTATAGATGTTCCACTCTGTTAGAGGTGTAACTTTGAGTAACAAATCTGAAATCGGTCGTTTTTGGATCTTTATCTTGTTTGCTTTCAGCATTGCCTGGCTGACGGCGCTGGTGATCGCTTTTACTGGCGGCATTGCGAATAGTCCAGACATTACGCCAGGCTTGAGAATAAGACTGGACCTGGCTACAGTTCTGATTGCTGCGGTCTACATGTTCGCTCCAGCGCTTGCCAACTTCCTCACTCGGTTGATTACCCACGAGGGATGGAGCAATACCTGGCTTCGCCCTCAATTCAAGACAGGATGGTGCTATTGGCTGGCCACCTTGTTGCTCGCTCCCCTGTTTGTCTTGGTCGGTGCGATTGCCTACTATTGTCTATTTCCAGCTCAGCTCAATCCATTATTAACTCACATTCGCCAGAGCCTCCCTGCGGGGATCGCAACCCTCAATCCGTGGGTAATCGTAGCGTTTCAAGCCCTCCAGGGTATGTTCCTAGGTGTCTTGGTTAATGCTCCATTTACTTTTAGTGAGGAGTTTGGTTGGCGGGGGTACCTGTTGCAGAAATTACTCCCACAAGGGACCCGCCGAGCCATACTCATTTTAGGGGTAATCGTTGGCATCTGGCATTGGCCGGTGATAGCGCTGGGTCATAATTATGGAATGAACTATCAGGGTTTTCCTGTGCTCGGCATGCTGGCCATGGTATGGTTTTCCATTGGATTATCCTGCTTTCTCAGTTGGGCCGTCTTACGCGCACACAGCGTATGGCCTGCGGTTATCGGACATGCAGTTTTGAACGGCGTGGGCGGAATCGGGATGCTGTTTGCCGATGGAGAAACCAATCCTCTTCTTGGGCCCACCCCGGCAGGTATCATCGGTTCCATTGCATTTACACTCTTCGCCCTGTGGGTACTGATCGACCCACGAGCCTTACCGAAAACAAAGGATGATCAGAATAAGATGGATCCCATCCATAACTGAGGTGCGTTAAACAAAGAAATACTGAGGGAAGAGAAATGCGAACGCCAATTTATACTGAACGCCTGATACTACGTCCTCTAATTATTACCGACCTCGATGCTGTACTGAGCATTACTGGACTTCCCGAAACATTCAACTATATTCCCGAGAAACCAATGGATGAACTGGCTGCTCGTAATATGATCGCGCGAGGGCAGAATCTTACTGATCTGAATGATCTACCATCCGATATCGCTGTTTCACTTTCAGAATCCAAGGAGTTGGTTGGATTGATGTCATTCAACTCCATTAGCAGCCGATTCCGGACTGTGGAAATCGGCTGGATGTTTCATAGAGTCCATCGCGGTAAGGGTTATGCCAGCGAAGCTGCCCGCGCACTCATGAACTATGGCTTTTCCACCCTTGGAATTCACCGCATCATCGCGACCTGTGATCCGCGCAACACGCCCAGCGTTCGCATCATGGAGAAACTGGGCATGCGCCGTGAAGCAGAATTTGTAGATAGTGTGGTTCTGAGCGATGGAGAATGGCATAACGAATTCCTGTATGCCATCACCGAAAAGGAGTGGAAAAAATGATTTGATTGGGAAGATATTAACCGTACAAATTAGTTGCGTTGCTGAGCAAGGCGCCTGATCGATATTAGAGGGCAAGTTGGAGAAATGAGGATTTTGAAAGGAATAATCATGAACAAGGTAAAGATCGAAAGGAACAAAACAAATATAGTAATGTCAGGTTTTTTGACAATAATCATTTTGTTTGTCCTTCAGTTTGCCGCTGGAAAAACAGGATGGGCTGTTGCTGACTTGTTTGCGTTTGGATCAGTCGACCCCAATGACGTTTTTGCCCGGTTGTCTGTTCACCACCTGATCTATATGTTGATTGCTCTGGTGAGCATTGCAATCCTCAAGGCCGCGTTCCGGTTGGATTTCGGGTTTCACCTGGGTGATAGAAAATTCGGAACGCGATTTTTTCTGATCTTTACAGGTGTGATCGCGGTGATCGCCCTGGGCTATCACATCCTCTTGCAGATCATCGGTCAACCGATCACCTATAACTATCCACTGACCACGCGGAATATCATTGGAAACCTTGGGTTTCAGCTTTTGTTGAGCGGCCCATCAGAAGAAATTCTATATCGCGCTTTACCCGTTACACTACTCGTTTTTGCCTTTGGGAAAAACCTTTACGTTAGCAAGAATGTTACATTGGAAGTCGTATTGGCTTCTTTACTATTCACAGCAGCACATATCAAATGGACCATCTCGCCACTCTCAATTTCCGAATTGAATATCTTCGGATTGGTTTATGCATTTGCCATGGGTATTTTGAATGGATTTGTTTACCAGAAAAGCCGCAGCATTTTGTACCCCATGTTAATGCACAGTATCAGTAATGTCTTGATGGTTGGAACCGGATATTTGTTTGCCCTGCTTTTTTAGGGCCAATAAATGCAAGGGCGGTTTCTGCTGGATATTGGCAAGCGGTCGTGATTGCACTGCAGCAACAAATTAATTAGAACGAGGTGACTTTCGTGATGGACACACAGGTAAAACAACATACGATCTTACAGACAGTATTTTTACATTTACTGCCAGGGGTAATGATTACCATTGTCTTTGTTTTGCTCGGTCCGTGGCTCAGACAAAACCATCTCCCTCCGCTGCTTGCGATCTTGATCTCCATCTTAATCATATTAATACCGGTTGAGTTGGGATGGATCGTTTTTCTAGGGTTTAGAAGGAATAACAAGCTCTCCCTCGATGGAATAGTGTTAAACCGCAAACCATTGCCAAAGAAGGATTATTTTTGCCTTATCCCTTTTTTGTTGATCTGGTCAATATTGGTTTTTACACTGCTGGAAAAATTTGACCTGGCGATTATGTCTAGATTCTTTTATTGGCTACCAGATTGGTTTCAAATTAGTCAGTTAAATTCCGGTGATTACAGCCAGTCGATTCTGACAACGACATTCCTTCTTTTTCTTTTACTCAATGGGTTTGGGGGGCCAATAGTAGAAGAGCTATATTTTCGCGGCTACCTGCTGCCGCGCATGGAATACTTAAAGGGGTGGGCGCCGCTGGTCAATGTCTTACTCTTCTCCCTTTACCATTTCTTTTCACCCTGGCAATTTTTCACGCGAATCCTGGCTTTCTACCCTTTAGCTTATGTTGTGCGGCGGAAAAACAATATCTACCTAAGTATGGTGACTCATGGTCTGTTAAACACTGGTTTCTGCCTGCTAGCGATGAGATCGTTTATGTAAACATTCCTCTCTGCAATGCTTTTTCTGAGAGTAAGGAAGGATTGAGTGCTTCGTATGGTGGTTAGCGAGATAACCATGAAATTCCACATGCATCATATCTTATGTACATTCCAGGTGAATAACCCTGCGCAGTCGTTCGCCCGGGCAATCGACCTCGAGCTGATCTGATACCTGTTTAATTCCTATACACCACCTGGTTGAACGTAAAGGGATTTTTTCGATGTACCAGGACAAACCTTCAAACTGATCTTTTGATAGAAGACAATTATTCATTTTTCATTATGATAATAATGAGTTCACTACGTTGAAAATGATAGGGAAAAGATGAGGCAGAAGATGCCAGGATACGTTTTACTTCCCTGTCTTGATTAACCATTTAGTATGAAGAAAAGGGCCAATGATGTCTATAAGAAAATGCTTGTCGTGGACCACGGTTGTTGTGATGGTTGTTCTCGTGGCAATCGGAGCCGTAATGCTGCTGAACTTAACCATTCAAAATGCAATTGATCTGATTAATGGTCCAGCCAGGGTTTTTATTCCCGAACGCTCTGTATACTACGAGAAGGCGATTTTCAAAGTTATGGCAAAAGAAATGGATGGATTCCCTCAGGTTATTACACCAGAATTTATGAAAAAAGAAGGTGTAGTATCCATCTTCCATGGAACCTTAAATGGAGAAACAAAAGGCCTTATTGACAAATTTGTAGCTAATACTTCAGACGGAAAAGCAGCGCAGATCATCTTTGCCGTTTATACAATTGAAGGAGATCCAATTTATATGAATGTCCTGTTTGACCGAGTTCGGTATCTTGCTGTTATAGACAGAACTCATGACAGGTTTTCTGGCAGTGACGAAGCCTACAAAAACCTTTGCTACGATTACCTAAAAATCATCACTAATCCTGAAACCGGATCGAAATTCGCAATTCTTACCAATAACGCAGAATTGACATTTGAACAACTGCGTATTGCGCAGATTGGATCGAATATGGAGAGTATTGATTCCTTCCAGTTGTTTTCTTATTCCGAATAACATCCACGAAGAAATCTGCTATCTGTCGCAAGTAGGATGTATCCAGACCAATGCGTCAATAATTATGGAGGCGAGATCAAGAGTTAGTGACCAAGGATAATCTGCCGGAATCAACCCGAATAGGACGCAATGAAGGTTTATTACCGATAAATAGGAGGTGGTTTTTATATCTGCTGGCTGCTTAATCACTCCTCAGATTAGTGTTTGCGCTGCTGGAAGGGATAGTAAGGTTATGAAAAAGTTGAATTGGAAAGCAACCATAATTATTGCGGCGACGCTCGCCTTGATTTTCGTGGTTACAAGGTTCTCTATGACCAATTTTTATACGCCAGAATGGTCTTCAAGACATATCTTTTGGCCAATTGCCTTGATTGTACTTATTTCAGCAATTCTCAATAAAACAAGATTCTCAATAACAGCACTGGTGGGTTACCTTCTTGGAATGGTTGCGGGAGAATTATTTGGCGGTTTTCGAAAAGATATTCCTCCACAATATTTGCATTATGGCTGGTTCATTCACATTATGGTGTTTGCTGGATTTTGCATATTGGGGATATGGCTTCAGCGCAAGATAAAGCTATACCATTCCTAATAACTCAATACTTCCAAAGTACTATAAATAATTCAATAACTGGCAAGCACGGTTATGTTTTGGTATCTGCCAATCCTCGCCGATCTCCATCAACAGAATTGATATGGTAACCCTCCTGTAAATTAGTACAAGGGGGAAGTGGTAACTTCTGGCAAAATTAGGCCCAGGAGCAACCACATGAAGCGGACAAAGTTTAGCGAGACACCGATTGTTAATATCTTGAAGGAGGCAGACGCTGGCATTCCTGTGACCGAAATGAGCCGGAAACATGGGTTCAGTCAAAGCCCATTCTATAAGTGGAAAGCCAAGTACAACGGCATGGACGCCAGCGCTTTGAACCGGCTGAAGGAGTTGGAAGAAGAAAATCGGCGGCTGAAGCTAATGTATGCCGGCTTGAGCCTGGAACACCAGGCGCTCAAGGATATTGTCCAAAAAATGCTATAAAGCCTGACGAGCGCCGGGAGTTGGCCGTGTATACGATGCAAAAACATGGTTTGAGTGAGCGGGAGGCCTGCGAGGTATTGAACTTGAGTCGACCTGTGTTTCGTTACCAGCCCAAGCGACCGGATTACATCGAGATCGAACAAGAGCTGCTTGCGCTGGCAGCTCGGAAACCTCGCTGGGGCTTTGACAAGATGCTGGCCTACCTGAAATTGGGGGGTGTCTGGAACCACAATAGGATCCGGCCTGTCTATTGTGAATTGAACCTGAATCTGCGAGCAAAACCCAGGAAAAGGTTGCCCAAGCGCGTCCCGCAACCGCTGGTCCAACCAGCATGTGTCAATCAAAGCTGGTCGCTGGATTTCATGAGTGATAGCTTTACTTTTAGCCGAGCATTTGGCACCTTGATTATTCTGGATGACTTCAACCGCGAGGCCCTCTGGATCGAAGTGGATACCTCCTTGCCTGCTGAACGCGTAATCCGGCTGCTGGAGATGTTGATAACCTGGCGTGGTTGTCCCCACTAAATCCGTATGGACAATGGTCTCGAGTTGATTTCACACCGCTTTCAAAAGTGGGCAGAAGAGCGAAAGATCACCCTTGTTCACATTCAGCCGGGTAAGCCAGCACAAAATGCGTACCTTGAAAGGTTCAATCGAACTTACCGTGAGGATGTCCTGGATGCGTATCTGTTCAGCTCATTGAGTGAAGTCCGGGATATCACAGAGCAGTGGATCGAAGAATACAACGCCATTCGGCCGCACGAGGCATTACAAGGTTTATCACCCTATCAATTTACTTTAGATCATGCCTGATTTTTCTACTTTCAATTGGTACTAATTTTTGGATGTTGACAATCGTTTTGAACGGAAAGACAACCCCCAATATTTGTCCCTTGACACATAAAAACCCCCATATCTGGGGGTTTCGGAGTGGGCGGAACAGGACTCGAACCTGCGACCCCATCCTTGTAAGGGATGACGAAGGGATGTTCATTTTGTCCATATCCTATATATGGTGGTTATGTATCTATATCATAGCCACCGGTGGGGGGTATGGTGTCCAGAATGTCTTTATTTTCCATGTCGTGTTAATCTGGTTGCACACGGTTGCACACGACATGATGGAAGAAAGGCGACTTGTAGGGATTCCTTGTCCGGTGAAGATACGATTGAAAAGATAATTCACTTGAGAACGAGTCAATAAATCCGATATATTTAGTCGATCGCGCATACCCACTCCACTGATTAAGAGCGGTATAAGGCTGTGTATATCTCGCGCATATGGCATTAACGCGTCCATATATTCAGCTTATATTGTGCGGGCCGTCCATTGAAACCATATGATTTGAATCCAATTGCACCCGCTCGGGGAGGGGATAGGAAAGCCTCTGGCCTGGGAGATGCAATTTCTAATCTATCATAAGAATCCAATCTTCACCAGGATTCCTTTTCAGATGTATCCAACTGCATCAAAATAGTTCAGGGGAAAGGTGGCTCGCGAATAAAAATTTGTTAAGATTTCAAGTGGATCGTGAATTGTCTTTTAGTTACATTGAAAGGTTATACCTGACTCAATACTATTGTTATTGTTGAGTGAATTACAGAAAAAATGTTAGACAAACGGGGCATAATAGCAACTCGCGTAAATTGAGTTAAAAGTGGTCTTATGAGAACTTTTCTCTCCTCTTCCTACTATGCTGTTTACATCACGTATTGTCCGTTATTAGGGAATCAGCGTCTGGTAGCTAACTATAAAATTCTGCTGCATCCTTTATCCGATCTATACTGTAAAAACAAGTGTAATGGGCAATTTTCTAATTCTTAACTCCTTTCTCTGGAAAGATATCGCTCGATTGCTTTTTCACATGCAATATACAATGCACCCGAAGCTTGCGTGTTTGTTGCCAATTCACAAAGGACCAAGTTTGGGTGAAACTGTAGTTGCTTGTCGACTAGCATCTTCACTCTATTCAATAATAACTCCTCCCCACGTCCGAAATTGGGACCCAAGACAATCAATTCGGGATCAAACATAACTGAAAGATTGGTCACGGCATAAGCCAGACCTTTTGATATATTTTCAAAGAGCTCACTTGCCAAGGAGTCCCCTGCTTTTAAACCTTCAATGATGTGTTCCAGTGTGTCACTATCATCTTCTCCAGGAGAAATAATGCTGAGAGTGGTTTTTCGCCCCGTCCGGATCTCTTGAAGGATCCGCTCGCGAATAACTCCAAGTCCGATAATATTTTCAAGATAATGATGTTCAATATCAGACCCTCCAATACTATCTAAATGGGCATTCATGAATCCTATTTCGCCAGCAAGAAATTTTGAACCATGTATAAGATCACCATCCAGCATAATCGCTGAGCCAATCCCGCCACATAAGCCAAGGTAGACAAAAGTGCTATGTCCTTGGGCAATACCATATGCAAATTCTCTTAAAGCAGCACAACGGATATCGTTCTCAACATATACTGGGATGCCCAGGGCGGATGAAATCAAATCACCCAGGGGAACTTGGTACCATCCAAGCAGGTGCTTTGATAGAATGACCTCACCGGTTATTGAATTAACAATCCCCGGGATTGAGATGCTCATAACAGAGACTGATTTTAATGGGATATCTGCCCTTGCTGACGCTCGGTTGACTAGATCAATGCATTGATTGATCGTCTCTCCCACCACGGAAAATCGATTCCTGGGTTCTTGTATAACGAACAAAGAAGTCCCCCCCAAGGTCGCAAAGCAAACCTTGATCATTGTGTATGTAATGTCTACCGCGATCACCCAGCCTACACCACCGTTAAACTCGAGCATTTGTGGTGGGCGACCTCGCTCCTGATGCCCCTTCGTTGTCTCGACAACCAGGTGGGATTCTAAAAGAGTTGAAACAAGAGCGGATACAGTTGGCGGCGACAATTTGACGAGGCGAGCAAGTTCGGCTCTTGAAATCGGGCCGAAATTCTTGATCACCCTGAGAACCAATCCTAGATTCAGGTCGCGAGTATATGTATTTCTGATTCCATCAATAGTGTCCTTCATCGATTATCCACATTTGAGAGATATTAAAGGTTAATTAATTAATTGCCTTAATAATATAATCCATATCGCAGAATATTTCAAGATATTTGACAATAATATCGAAGTTCACTATAATGATTTTGTATTTATTTAAGAATATATCTAAAACAAGGCCCCTGTTTACATAAAAGGAGAATATCATGTTTAGGAAAAAGACGGTAACTACTGTCGTTCTCGTACTGTGCTTTTTAATCGGCGCATCGGGCTGCAACGGTTCCACCGCCGAGCCACCCGAACAGATTCCTACAGATGTTCCACAATCGGTTTCAACTAAGCTCCCAATTGTTAATCCAACAGAACAATCCACTAGCAGTTCTGAAGAAATCATACTGGAAGTGGCTGTAGAATCAGCCGGGTATGGTCTGGATTATTACTCGGCTCTTGCTCGCGCGTTCGAAGCGCTGCATCCAGGAGTAACCGTGAATCTGTGGGGAGTGCCAGAGCTTTGGAAGACCTTGCAGCCCAGATTCATCTCTGGGGAGACGCCAGACCTCGTTGCAGCAGTTCAGGGCATCGATCATTCTGCGTTGATCGCAGAAGATCAAATCCTCCCGTTAAACGATATCCTTAACTCGCCAGCTGTTGGACAGGATGACGTTACTTTCATGGATACGGTGATTTCCGGTATGTTGGATGGCGGAAAACGAGGAGAATCATACTACCTGTTCCCGTGGAATGCAATCACCTATGGAGTTTTCTATGATAAGAAATCATTCGAAGCGAACGGTTGGCAGCTCCCCCAAACCTGGTCGGAGCTTTATACTCTCTGTGCAGAAATCGAAGGAACCGGCATCGATTGCATTGCCTTCCAAGGGGTATGGCCTGAATACTTCACAATGACGGCCTGGTGGGAGTTAATCGATCGTATTGGCGGGCGCCAGGCTCAGTTAGATATGGAAAATTTAGTGCCAGGTGCCTGGAACTCTTCAATCGTTGTCGAAGTAAATGGGATGCTCCGAGATTTGGTGACAAGCGATTACTTCCAGGAAGGTTGGGAGGGACAGGATCACACAGTTTCCCAGACCCTTTTCGTCACTGGTAAGGCTGCCATGAATTTTAATGGTTCTTGGCTGGAAGCCGAGATGAGTACGATCACTCCACCCGATTTCCAGATGGGTTTCTTCCCAATCCCACTGGTAGAGAACGGGCTGGGTGGAATCGACATGCGGGTTGGATCTGACTGGTGGTTCATTCCAAGTTCAGCCAAAGAACCTGACCTTGCTGGTGAGTTCTTGAAGTTCGTTTTCTCAATAGAAAATGCTCGAACATTTGTCGAGTCTACCACGTCGCTTTCTCCTATAATTGGCAGCACTGATGGATTGAAAGTATCCGTAACATTGAGCGAGACAATGGCCGCCATGGAAAAATCGGATTCTGTGAAGGCATGGTATTGGCCGAATTATTATTACAGTTTATATGAACTTATGGCTACGGACACGATGGGAGCAATGCTTCGCGGTGAAATTACTCCCCAGGAAATGGCGGACAGGATGGAATCTCTGGCTGAGGAGATCCGTAACGATCCTTCGATCACCAAAGTCAAAGTAGGCGATTAATACATAGAGGTTCTACTCGACTTATCCAGCTTAACTAATTTTCGTTTTGGCTTGATGTACTATTGTCGTAATCCAGGCGGCGATCGCTGTTGGAGTGTTTATTTATGCTTCCCAAGCGTTATACCAAGCTGATCATTCTCTTTCTTATCCCTGGGCTGGTCATCTATCTAGCCTTTATTGGAATCCCAACGGTCAGCGCCTTTGTCGTTTCGTTCTTAAATTGGCGCGGTGTCTCTCGACTAATGACCTTTGCCGGCTTTACCAATTATCAGGAATTAGTACAAGACCCGATTATGTGGAAGGCCTTATCCCACAACGCTTTCTTCGCTTTGGCTTTTCCTATTGCCATCTTGATCCCTGCGTTCGTATTTGCCCTTGCTTTCCAGCGTAAAGTATTCGGATCGACTTTTTATCGCATTGTTTTCCTTTTTCCTAACTTGATGTCAGTGACCGTAGTTGCCATCCTCTGGTCATTCTTGTATGAACCTGTTCTTGGTCCGATCAACTCTGGTTTACGCTTTTTAGGGCTTACCGAACTCACCAGATCTTGGTTGGGAGACCACTCAGTGGCTCTGCCTGCCTTAGTACTCCCAATTGCATGGATTAACATCGGATTCTATATCCTGATCATCCATGCTGGCTTAATCAATATTCCACAAGATATCTATGATTCTGCAGCAATCGATGGCGCCTGCGGTTGGAAAAAATTCTTTTACATTACCATACCATTAATATGGGATGTGATCACAATCGTAGTTATCTATGTTGTCATAGGGGCTCTAAACGAGTTTGCCCTGGTTCAAATAATGACGAACGGAGGCCCAAGCCGATCAACAGAGCTCATGACCACCTATATGTACAAAATGTTCTTAAAGAGCGATTACGGCTACGGCACTGCAATCGGCGTCTTCCAGTTTTTCCTGTGTTTGATTGTGCTACTACTGATCCGTCGAGTGATGAGTCGCGAAGCTGTCGAGTATTAACCAATGAAGTCCTCTCGCTCCAGTTCATCGACAATGAAGTTCAAACGCCAGCCGCCTCCTAACCGATTTTGCAGGTTACTCTCTAGTCTTTCGATTGGCTGGCCTTATCAATTAGTATTGATTCCTTATCTACTTGCTGTACTATTCCCAATGGTCTGGCTAATCTACAGTTCGCTGAAGACCAATCTAGAATTATTTTCAGGCTCCTGGAAATTCCCAGCTGTCCCCCAGTGGGGCAATTATGTCAATGCATGGACGGATGCCGGGATCGGAAAATACTTTTCCAACAGTGTTCTAGTGACTACTGTTTCGCTTGTCTTAACGGTTTTACTTGGTTCAATGGTCGCGTATGCTTTGGCAAAATTCTCTTTCCCGGGTAATAAATTCCTCTATAGTGTGTTCGTCGCCGGAATGTTCATTCCACCCTTTATTAGTATCATCCCCCTTTTCTTTATTATGGATACCCTCGGTCTCCTGAACACTTTACGTGGTTTGGTATTAGTATATACAGCCGCAAATCTCCCCTTCACAATTTTTGTCCTCTATGGTTTTTTCCGAACCCTGCCAACAGAAATTTCAGATGCAGCCGAGGTGGATGGTTGTTCACCGATTGGTGCTTTCTTTCGGATCATTTTGCCTATGGCGCGATCGGGATTACTTGTTGTGAGTATTTTCGACTTCATGACCATATGGAATGAGTATTTATATGCACTGGTATTAATATCGGATGACAAAATTCGCACCCTGCCAGTTGGGGTGGCTAGTCTGTACATAATTAGCCGGTATAAAGCTGATTGGACCAAGATGTTGGCTGGCCTGGTTATTTTAATGATACCTACGCTCATTGTTTATCTCATTTTCCAAAGACAATTTAGGGAGGGTATTACGATGGGCGCAAAAAAAGGATAAGTGAAAATGATTGGGAAAGAATTAATGCAAGTAGTCCTATCTGGCGGTAAGCCTGAACGTGTTCCAGCTGGATTTTTTTATAATTGCGATTATAAAGCAAGATGTGCAAAGTTAACTCCGGAGGATTACATTTTCGGCAACAATGAAGACCGTTTGAACGCGATGATTGCGACTCATAAGATACATCGCGAGGACTGGATCCATGCTGATCCCGGGGTTAGCCATGAATGGGAAGCAAACCATAGGATTATGCGGGAATCTAACAAAACTTTTGTGATGGATTTAAGAACTGGGGAAAGTGATGAGATCAAGCTCGATTTAACCCTGGCTTCATCCCAAGAGAGAAGCAACGGTCCTGGATTGGATTTTGGCTATAGTTACATCAAGCTAAATCGGCAACCTGATAGTATTACTACGCCAGCAGACCTTAAGGATGCAGAAGTGCGCATGGCAGATGAATTGCTAGACGGCGGATATATGGATCCTCCTCGGAAATTAGTGGAGCTGTTTAGTCATGAGGCTTTTATCACTTTACCAATGAGCAACCTCTTCTATAACAGTCTCAGCCTATTTGGATTGGAGGAAGGATTGATTGCAACTATCAATAATCCAGATTTATTCAAGGCTCTACTGGAACTCAATGCCATGCAGGAGATCGAGGTCGTACGCGCCGCCACCAAAGCCGGCCTTGATGGGGTCTGGCTGGCGGAAATGCTCATCTCGACGGATATTGTCCCCCCAAAGTTCTATGCGGATATCATCGCTCCCCTCCATCGTGAGATTGTAAACGAAGCTCATCGTCTCAACCTAAAAGCACTCGCATACCTGACTGGAGATTGTCTCCCACTCTTGTCAACGGCAAAGAAAGTTGGGTACGATGGCGTAGTCGTTGAGAGTCAAGATAAAAGGGGACACCGGATAGATGTGGGAGATGTGCGCCAGAATGTAGGGGAAAAGATCTGCGTCTTTGGCAATCTGGACCCCATTGGTCTCTTAATTCATGGAAGCGATGAAGAGTTGCAACAGGAGATAAAAAGGCAAATGATGATCGCGGGTGAAGGTGGTTGTTTTGTGACATCTTCGAATATCCTTTCATTGCCTGTGACGCCAGAAAAAATCAACCGAATCATTGAATTGAATCTGGAATACGGTCAATACCCATTAAAAGTATAGGATTAATAATGATCGATTTGAGAAGCGATAGTTCTTCCTCGCCGACTGAGCAAATGCGGCAAGCGATGGCGCACGCACCGGTTGGCAATGACGCCTTTAGAGAAGATCCAACCGTCAATGAATTAGAAAAACGGGCAGCAGACCTGCTGGATAAGGAGGCAGCAGTGTTCTTATCAAGTGGGACTATGGGCAATCTTATTGCTGTTATGGCAGCCACAACGCCCGGGGATGCGATTCTGGCAGGCAGGCAGTCTCACTTAGTTCGTTTTGAAGCTGGCGGCGCTGCGCGTCTCGGCGGATTATTAATAATCACTTTCCCGGATGAAGATGGGAGGATTAAACCGGTAGAGATCGAAAATTATATCCAGCTGCCAATGAATTTGACGCCTCGCCTGCTGGCAATCGAGAACACCCATAATTGTTCCGGAGGATTAGCTTTAAGTCTGGAAGAGATGGAGGTGTACCAGGCACTGGCAAAAAATTGCAACATGCACTTGCACCTCGACGGTTCCAGGATTTTCAACGCAGCCAGCGCGCTTAAAGTTCCAGCCGCATTGATCGCCAGCAAAGTCGATTCCGTATCAATTTGCTTGAGCAAGGGATTATCCGCCCCGGTGGGCTCGATTTTACTGGGAACTAGGGAATTCATTAAGAAATCGCGCGAGATGCGTTTCTTACTTGGCGGTCAGATGCGAAAGGTGGGAATCATTGCGGCAGCAGGCATTGTGGCGCTCGACACGATGCTCCCACAGATCGATATTGACCATGAAAACGCTCTATTCTTAGCAAAGGGTCTGGCAAGTTTACCAGGAATCAAAGTCAAATTGGATCGTGTACAGACGAATATCGTGCTTTTTGATGTTTCCGATCTCGTTCCGGATGCGCGCGAGTTCGAAGATATGTTGGAATCTCGAGGGATTTTTGCCAGCGTCTTTTCCAATGAACAAATACGTTTCAT
Source organism: Bellilinea sp. (assembly GCA_034678705.1). Classification (GTDB taxonomy): domain Bacteria; phylum Chloroflexota; class Anaerolineae; order Anaerolineales; family Anaerolineaceae; genus Bellilinea. The sequence goes on along the minus strand of JAXDBP010000026.1, from coordinate 10,936 downwards.
AACATACAGAAATATCAACCGGGCGGTGATTGAAGAGGTACTAATAATATGTAAGGATGTAATCCAGGAGATCCGCGCGCCATGACACTAATTAGTCGCATTGGCGAATTTGGGGGGGTGCCAACCGTGTTCATCAATGGTGAACCGGTCTTTTTGCTTGGTTACAAAGATGGGTCGCAGAGCCAAACCACATACGAGAACTTTCGAGATGCAGGGTATCAGACGGCGTACTGCAATGTGAAGATCGAAGAAATTTGGATTAGCCAAGGTGTAATCGATCTAGATGTCCTTCACGCCAGCCTAGATAGGATCATCGAATCCAATCACGACGCCTATATTATCCTTGAACTCCACGCGAATGCGCCAGATTGGTGGCTTAACATCCATCCGGATGAAGAGCAAGTCGATCGCTCCGGGCAAAAATATGGGCAGTCACTTGCCTCCGAATTGTGGTTTACGGAAACCTGCCAAGTCATCCGGAACATTGTGCGCGAGTGCGAAAAGGTATATGGGGATCATGTCATTTTATACCTGGTTGGCGCAGGTCACACCTGGGAGTGGTTCTATCGCACGCCCTTGCGTTATGTTGTGGATTGTAGCGCCCCGATGATTACCGCTTATCGGAGATGGCTGCGTAGTAAATATGAAAATGACAGCCATATTAAGGCAGCCAGGGTGGGGGAGAATTCAATCAATCATGCAACTATCCCTGCCTGGGAGGAAATAATTACGGGCGACCTTGGCTCGATCCGTGATCCATCGAGGCAGCGCACAGTCATTGATTTTTTTGAATTCTATAACACCTTGGCCGCCGATCTGATCATAAAACTTGCCCAAATTATCAAAGAAGAATGTGGGGGAAGGAAGTTGTTTGGGGCTTTTTATGGGCACCTGCTTGATTGGATCGACAATCCTCTCACCGGTCAACATTCTGGGCACTTTGGTTTACGGCATGTTCTCGCATCGGATCTGGTGGACGTCCTGGCAGGACCAAACAGCTATATGAATCGCTCAATGGGTCACATGACTTCGTTTCCTTCAATTACTGATTCGATTAAACTCCATGGGAAATTATGGCTAGCTGAGACTGACACAAGAACGAGCTTGGCCGACCCAATCCAGGATATCTGCGGCCGGCCGGAGACGATCGAAGCGAGTCTGGCGCTTCTACAACGCGATTTCTGCCACGCCCTCGTACAAGGCGTCGACATGGCTTGGTTCTCGCTTTTCAGGGGATGGTACGATGATCTAATTATTATGAGATTCATGGCGCAGGCACATGCGATCGCAAATCGTGCTTTACGAACGGAGAGAGGATCAGTTGCAGAAGTTGCGGTATTTGTCGATGAGCATAGCATCCTAGCCTCCACAGGCCGGGATGCATACCGTGTCGATCCTTTCATTTCGATGGAACCGAGAGCATCCGATTTACTGGCTCATATGGGCTGTCCCTTTGATATCTATCTCACCACCGATTTGAATCGGGTAGAAGTAAGTCAATATAAGGTCTTCATTTGGCTTAATTGTACCTGGCTGGATGAGGATATCCTCCGAGCAATCCAGACTCACATAAAAAGAGATCAAAAATACCTGGTTTGGATTGGTCTCCCAGGTTTGGTAAATGGGAACTTGGACATTAAACACGCAGCCGATTTGATCGGAATGAATTTGGATTTTCGTGATACCCCGTCTGAAGCATTCATTAAGGTGCTATGGGGAGTGCACCCGATCCTTCCGCGAGAAAATCTGGGGACTTTACTCCCCACCTGGGTGGATGGAGATTTCGAAGGATATTTTGGAACCAATCAGCTTTTGAGCCCGCGTTTGTTCATAACTGACAGTGAAGCAATTGCGCTGGGTCGATATAGCCGAGATGGGGAAGTCGGTTTTGCTTATAAGGAGTTTGGAGGATGGAAATCTGTTTTCATCGGAACACCATTTGCTCCGCCGGCAATTCTTCGTCAAATCGTTCGGTATGCCGGAGTTCATATTTACAATCAGAGCGATGCGCCAGAAGAAGAAAATAGTGAGGAATTTCAACGCGCTGGATGGAGTCTGGACGCGATCTCAAATCCGGGGGATGATCCGCTGGATGTGAATGACAGTTTTTTGGCGTTACATATCAAGCATGGCGGTCGCCGACGGATCGTTCTCCCTGAACCACGACGGATTTCCGACGTTTTCAACGGCATGGTTGTGTCTGAAGAAACTGACACTATTGAAATGGTATTCCCGAAGAACCAGACGATCCTATACTATATCGGAAAGATACCTTGGGAGGAGTTGGGCTGATGATATCTTCTGGCTGGATTGGATTCGAACAATACCTAAAACTTGCCAGTGCTTACGGCCCCCCCGGCATGGAGCATGGAGTCCGGGACGAATTATCCCGCCTACTCACTCCCTATGCGGATCGGCTGGAAACGGACCGTATTGGGAATCTCTACGCGACAGTGGGGAAATGCGAAGGTCCAGTCATAATGATTAGTGCCCACATGGATGAAGTGGCATTAATAGTATCCGGAGTGACCAGAGAAGGATTGTTACGAGTTAAGCCACAAGGGCACCTCAATCCCGAGCATTTCGACCACCAGCGGGTAGTCATCCTCACCATGAAAGGTTTTGTTAATGGCGTTTCTCTAATCGTCCGAACCAGCAAGAAACCGACAATCGCAGATGTAAGGATCGATACAGGATCAGCTTCTATAGATGATGTTGAACGTCTTGGGATCCAATTAGGAGACCGGGTTTGTTATCATGCAGAGATTAAGCATTTCCCGGAGGGAATTATTCGGGGGAAGTCAGCCGATGACCGGGTGGGTCTGTACGTTATGGTTGAAATTGCCAGACAACTAGCCGGTAAGGAAATCCCATATCAAACTGTTTTAACAGGCACAGTTCAGGAAGAGGCAGTAGATACCTATGCAGCTTGGGCAGGCGCATTCGTTGCCGCAACACGAGTAAAACCGGCACTGATGCTTGGGATCGACACGATCGATGTCAGTAAAGAACGATCAGGGGATGAGCTAGAACCAAGCCTTGAAGATGGGATTGGGATTTTACGGGGGGCCCAGGATTTGCATCACGGACTTGTAGAACACCTTTTGAAAACCGCCCGTAACAGAGGTTTAACGCACCAGATCATTCCACTGCCATCCACTGCGGCGGATTATACAACAGTTATGCGAGCAGGAGTCGGGGTACCTTGCGCCGGTTTGGCAATACCCGTCCTCAATTCACACAGTAGCAACGAAATATTCTTGTGGAAGACACTAAAGGATTCTATCCGCCTGATAATGGAAATTCTGGAAGATGCGAATGAACTAATCCGTATCTCGAATGAAATGTCGTAGAAAAAAATTTCATATAATGGAAATAATGGGATCTTCGATCAGTCATTTATTCGATAGGATTCTTCTTGATGAGGTAGAGAGGGTTGCTGCCTCTAAGATAGCCGCACAAGGCAACGGGATGCCTGCGCTTGAATACCCGAATGACGGAATATTCTCGGTGGTGGAAGAGGTGGGGCGACCATCGCCGATGGTTATTCTCGCCAGATTTTCTCAGATAGATTTACATAGTATGCAGGTTGGCGACGGCAATTATCGAGGCTCGGGTCGATAATTAGGATGATTTAATTCTCGCTCTTTGAATCCAAGGAATTGTTTGCTTTAGTCGGAGTTGAACAATGAAAATGTACCATATCTCCAATACCGAACTGCATGTATCGTCCATCGCGTACGGATGCATGAATATTGGTGGTAGTTGGAATGATGAACCCATTACTTTAGCAAACCGGGCGGTAGCAATGAAAGTCCTACATGCCGCCTTGGATTCAGGGATCAATTTTTTTGACCATGCGGACATCTACTGCCGCGGAAAATCCGAGCAGATATTTTCAGATCTATGGATTGACACACCATCCCTAAGACAGAGGATTTTAATTCAGAGTAAATGTGGCATTCGTTCAACTGGCGATCCCAAACCAGATTCCCCCGGAAGATATGATTTCAGCTACACCCACATTGTTGCTTCTGTGGAAGGGATATTAAAACGGCTAAAGACCGATTATCTAGATGTCCTCCTCCTTCATAGACCGGATCCGCTCGTAGAACCGGAGGATGTGGCAAATGCTTTCGATCATCTGTTCGAATCTGGTAAGGTTCGATATTTTGGTGTAAGCAATCACACTGCTGGTCAAATCGCGCTGCTACAAAAATACCTCCGCCAAAACATCATCTTCAACCAAGTGGAATATAATCTTATTCATCACCATCTGTTAAATGAGGGCATCGAATTCAACAGAAACCACAACTTACCGACAAGAAATGAAGGCACTATTGAATACTGTAGGACTAATAATATTACAATTCAAGCTTGGAGCCCATTGGCTAAGGGGCGAGTGGCTGGGCACATAACGGATAAACCAGGGAAATCGTTGTCGGGAACGGCCTTACTAGTGGCTGAGATGGCGAAAGAAAAAAAAGTATCCACCGAGGCTGTTTTGATCGCCTGGATATTACGCCACCCAATGAAGATTCAACCGATCATTGGAACGACCAATCCACAGAGAATTCGGGGGGCGTGTGAGTCTGAGAAACTTGACCTGACCCGCGAAGAATGGTATCGGCTGTTCATCGCCGCACGTGGAGAGAATATGCCATAATAAAAAAAATATGCTTTCTGGAGCGAATCGGATAGGGGAATAGACTTGTAGTTAAGTATTTTGTATCAGCATCCACCGGGCTGGTCCTTTTGTTAACAGTTTAGTTTATTATGTCAACATTACACAGGTTTGTATAAATCTTGTGATGGGCAAGCTACTCTCGCCGTCTCGGTTGGGAATGACTCAAATATCCCCGAGATATCGTTTCGGACATAATTAGGTTATAATGAGAAACACCCCATTTCACTCTACTTGACAGTTATTGTTTGATGCATAACATAAAGATTTGTTTAGTTTTTGTATCAGTTTTACACTGAAAGATAATTAAGATGAGTGTAATACAAATTCCGGAACCTCTCCGAAAATATTCACAAGGGCAGAAATCATTCGAGAGCAAAGGTGAGACTGTAGGTCAAGCACTAGATGAATTAACGAATCACTATCCACAACTCAAGAATTACATTTTTCTGGGTGATATGTCCCTCCGATTATCTATACATATCTTCTTAAGGTGCACAGAAATACGAAGTTTGCGGGGACTAGAAACACCATTATCTTCGAGCGATATATTAATAGTAGTAACTGAATTATCGGGAGGTTAATTATCCCAGAGTGTGCAGAATTTATTATATTGTTACCGCGCCTAACTTTAATGGAATGTAAACAAGTTTTCTATAAATTTTATGAATAATATATTTCAAACTATTTTAATCCTAATTCATTAGCTACCCAATCTAATCCAAGTTCTTCTAATCTAGGTCGGGTTGGGAATCCAGTCGTCACATCCCAACCGGCCATTTCGTAGTACCAATCTTTTGCCCTTTCGAATTCGTCAAGGGTTACGACAAGACCGTCAGTTGGGCCTCCAATCATTGGTTGTTGTAATTTTTTGGGTAACGTATCTGCGTCCCGACCTATACCGTCCCTTGCATTGAAGGCACGTAGCATATTTAATCGACGCGCACCAATTAATAACAACTCATCTATAGATACATTCCATCCAGTAACAGCCTTAATAATTTGTGTAAGTTGACGAAGGTTATACAGTTGCCATGCAGCCCCAACGATAAATTGGCACATATTAATACTATCTAAGCAAGAATATACATATTGTGTTATTAATGCAAAACGAACCTTCTCTTCATTCATAGAATTTATCGGCTGGGGATTAGTAAGGCCGATTTCTGCCATCCGTTCCGGGAATTTTATGTAAGATGGATCATGATCACTAGACTGATGGTCGGCTCCAATGGGGTTAACGCCATAAATAAGGGAAAGGCTTCGTTTAACTCGAGCTGTATGCCCCGGTAATTCTTGATTTTTTACTGCCGCTACTCGATCCATTGCATCCTGCCCAAATTTCCTTGCAGCTCTAGCCGATCCCTCAGCGAGAATATCACCAAAACCCTCTCTCTTACCAATCAACTCCGTAAGTCTGACCATCATCTTTTCATCACCATACCGAATTTCGAGACCGCCTGTGTCTTCTTTTGTTAGAATTCCGGCTTCAAAGCAATCCATTACCCAAGCTATAGTCGCTCCACAGGAAATTGTATCCATGCCATACATGTTACACAATTGATTTGCGTAAGCGATTGCATTTAGATCTGTGATATCACAATAACTCCCAAAGGCAGCAATAGTTTCATATTCTGGGCCTCCATAATGTGGGTTAAGCTTATAAGGCCCTTCGGTTACTTCAACTATCCGCTTGCATCGAACGGTGCATGCATAGCATGTATCCCGCCCCTTAAGGATCGTGTCGGCCATTGTCTTTCCATCAATCGATTGCCAACCGGTAAAAAACCCACTTCGCCAATTGTGTGTTGGCAACATCCCTTTCTCATGCATGCTAGCAACATCCCCTGCAGTACCAAGCATACGCAAGCCGTAAAGATTGGATTCCTCAAAGTGGTCACTCCCCCATTTTGATAAACGAAGCAGCTCATCTCGATCAGCAAGAAGTGGTTTGCACATACCACGAACCACGATAGCTTTTAATTTCTTGCTCCCCATTACAGCCCCCATCCCCGTCCTACCATTTGCCCTATTACACATATTCATGACGGCTGAAAAACGAACCAATTTTTCGCCCGCCGGGCCGATCTGGAGCACCTCAACCTTTTCGTCATCTAGTTCATCTCTAATTATCATTTCGGCTTTACCTGTCAAACATCCCCAAATCCTCGATGCATCTCTCAGTTCTGCTTCGCCATCATGTATCCAGAGATATTTTGGAGATTTCGCTTGACCAACGACCACAATTGCGTCGAATCCCGAAAATTTCATTTCTGCGGGGAAGAATCCCCCACACTGTGAGTCGCCGATAGCTTCAGTGAGTGGCGACTTAGCTACCATTGTCATTCGAGATTGGCCAGAAATTGGTGCACCTGTTAGTATGCTTAGCGCGAATACCAGGGTATTCCGAGGATCAAACGGAGAAATATTACTTGGTGTTTGTTTAAGTAAATAATAAGCACCAAGTGCGCTACCTCCAATATACTTCCGATAAAATGAATCATCAGGGCTTTCAATCTCTATTCTCTCTTTGTCAAGATTAACATGGAGTATTTTGCCGTGATAACCATAAGGCATGATTCACCTCCTTATCCTCGTCCTCTCAACATATTGGGCGCTCCATCATAAATCTAAATAAATCATATCCCAACCCAAGTTAATTATTGCAGGGTGACCAAACATGACATCCTAAGTCTTTGGATAGATATTGATGAGAGAAAAGCCGCATCTACACCTCCGTATTATTCTCCACTTATAAGATCACAGCGTAAAGAGAATAGAAAAACATCGAAATACCATGAGGTTAGCCATTTAAAATCAAGTTATAAATATCATATCCTTGACATAACGATCACCCCCGTCTACCATAATTGTTACGACATTTTTACCTTTCATCTCCGACTTACGGGCTTCCTGTAGGGCTATAAATATACAAGCCGCTGTTGATATTCCACAATTCAATCCCTCTTCCCTTGACAACCGCATTGCCATCTCGTACGCTTCTGCATTTCCAAGGTATCTCAATTCATCGGCTATTCCACTGTCACGTATCTCTTTAACAATACCACCCGTGATACCAGGGATATACTTTGTTGTTGGTAACAGAGGATCACTCCAGCCTTCCCATCCCGTTGGCTGGAGTGCGATGCATTTTACATGAGGTAGCGCCTCTTTCAATACTTTCGCCACACCTAAAAAGGTGCCACCTGTGCCGATTGAAGCTATGAATGTATCGATCTTGCCTTGTGTTTGAATTAATAACTCCTTACCTATTTGAGCTTGAGCTTGCCAATTTGAAGGATTACTAAATTGTCGCGCCCAATACACACCTTCGTTTCCTTGCTCTTCCTTCAAGCATTCGAGCCTTCCTGGAATCTCTATTGTCGCTCCGTGGAGTCCTGCATCCTTCGCAAATTTATCTGCCTCGGGGTTATCCTCCCCACACTTTATAATCACAACTTCTGTTCCATAGCGTTGAAGATACCTCATCTTTTCAGGACATGCAGTATTTTCATGAAGTCGAATTTTAACTTTATATCCTTTAACTGCCCCAACAAAGGATAGGGCAATTGCAGTATTTCCAGAGCTCGATTCGACAATAGTATTACGGCCGGGTGAAATAATCCCTTCTTTCTCTGCATCTTCAATAATTTTCAGTGCCATTCTGTCTTTTATACTACCGCTAGGATTCCGGTTCTCTAGCTTTACTAAAACATTCCCTTCCATGCCTCTGGTTACATTCATAAGTTTGAGTAGTGGCGTATTTCCAATTAAGTCTAATAATGAATTAATTGTGCCATCTCTGTTTTCTGTGGTCATTTCTGCCTCCTTTTGAACAAGAGATCATTTCCATTTATGCGACCCCGAAATTTATTGGATAGTATTCCATGTCGGCTAATATTGTTATTATCGTTTTTCAATAATCTCTATAATCGTACCTTGTTCCTCTCTTGTTTCCATTCGTCTACATAGAAATTTCTCAACCTCTTTCGGGTTGTTTAATTAGTAAGATTTCATCATCATTATTAACATCTTCTCGGGTCCAGTGCATCTCGTAATCCATCGCCAAAAAAATTGATAGCAATAACGAAAAGTACAATTACTAAGCCTGGAATTGCAGATGACCAGGGAGCTTCGAACAGATAGTTGCGGCCGTCGGCAATCATTGATCCCCAACTTGTCGCTGGAGGTTGCACTCCTAATGCTAAAAAACTAAGTCCTGATTCCAGTAAAATTAATCGCCCTAATTCAATAGTAAAGTATACAATAATTGATCCTGCGATATTGGGCAGGATTTCTCGGAAAATAATTCTTCCATCGCTGGCACCTATTGACCTTGCTGCCTCAACGAATTCACACCTGCGCAAGGCAAGTGTTGAACCGCGAATAATCCTGGCAAAACCTGCCCATTCAGAGATGCCAAAAATAAGAATTAAATTTCTCAAACTCTGTCCGAATACTGCTACTGCAACCAACAATAAGAGAATCACTGGAAATGCCAATTGCATATCGGCGAGTCGGCCAATTAATGTATCCATTCCACCTCCTGAGAATCCTGCCACTAAGCCTGCAATAGCGCCAATGACACACCCAACCGTGACAGACAAAGTTGATACTAGGAGGGTATAACGAGCAGAAAAAATTAATCGACTATAAATGTCTCGTCCGAGATGATCTGTGCCTAAAGGATATAAACTGTTTGCGCCATCAGCCCAAAATGGTGGCAGTAGTCTATCCATCATAGTTACTCGATTTGGGTTGTGAGGCAGCAAATTTTCAGGAAATAGCGCCGCAACCAATACAATAAATAAGAAGATGAAAGAGAGTACCACAACAGGCCTCTTTAGGATTAAGTTAATACGCCAGATTGATGTCTGCTCTTTTATTCGAGAATTTGTGAATAAGCTGGTTTTCGTATTGGCCAATGTATCCTAACCTTGATAACGTATTCGAGGATCAATTAATGCATATGTTACATCCACTAGTAAATTAACTGCGATAAATACGAATGTCACCAGTAATACCACAGCTTGCACCACAGGAAAGTCGCGAGCAAGTATGGATTGAATCGCAAGACGACCAATACCTGGCCAGGAAAATACCGTCTCTGTTACAACAGCCCCACTCAGTACGGTGCCTACTGTCAATCCCGTCATACTTATTATTGGGATCATAGCATTCTTCAAGGCATGACTAAGTATTACCACCCTTTCATGGAGACCTTTTGCGCGAGCAGTTCGTAAGTAATCTTGCCCAAGGACCTCTAATAGAGCCGAACGTGCAAATCGTGTATAAACGGCCATTTGATACAATCCTAAAGAGATAGAGGGCAGTACCAAGTGTCTCCATGTCCCATATCCACCTGTAGGTAATATTTTTAGTTGGGCTCCGAAAACAAGAATTAACAGCAAACCAAGGTAAAAGTTTGGAATTGCCTGACCAAAGAGAATCAATCCTCTGGTAAGAACATCAATGGAAGAATTTGCCTTTAATGCTGTAAAAACACCCAAAAATATACCGGCCATGATTGGTATGATTAATGATCCCGCTGCAAGTTCAAGGGTAGCAGGTACGCGTTCCAGTACTATATCAAGCGCAGGAGCCCCCTGCCTTAGAGAGTCACCTAAATCACCGTGAAGAGCCCCGTTAAGAAAACGAACAAATTGGATGAATAATGGATCATTTAACCCTTTTTCTTCTCGATACATCTCAATCTCTTCTTCAGTAGCTCCAACACCCAGCATAAGAACAGCAGGATCACCACTTAAACGGACCAAAAGAAATACGATTAGCATTACCCCTAAACCGGCGGGTATCATTTGACCCATACGAATAACTATATACTTCCACATATTCACTACCTGTTGCAAGTATGTATTTTCAAACTACGATAATTACATTCCTCGTCCATAGGTGTCAGTCTTTAGGTTTTTATCTTCATGGTTTGCTCTGAAAACCAATTTGCCTTCCTTTATGACATAACGGACACTTCGGAGTGCTGTAACATCCATCAGTGGGTCTTTCTCGACCACTAATGCATCCGCAAACTTCCCTACATCAAGAGAACCGATTTTATCGCTCATGCCGCACACCTCTGCTCCTGTTTTGGTAGCGGCAAGGAGAGCTCTGAGCGGGGAATTCCCGCACTTGGTCAACAATTCTACTTCTTCTGCTATGGCATGGTCACTATGGATGCTGTCACCTCCAACAGCGATACGGACATTAGCTGCTGACATACGCCTAATCGATTCC
>JAXDBP010000025.1:0-87070 GCA_034678705.1 Bellilinea sp. | reverse complement strand
CAATTGTCTTTGCAGATATATCTGCCGCATCGGGGTCCACTCCTTTCTTGGTTGCCACCTCTAAGGATGCCCCCGATGTCTGTTTTTGTCTATTCTTTTTGTCTCACATCTGTTTGAACTAGTTCAGGAAAGCGGGTTGTCTCTGTAGTCGTGGCGTACCTTTGGACGTCTTTACCTGAGTAAATGCTGCGTACCGCGGATTGTCCACGTTCCTGATCATCAGCGTGCTTTGGCTTTGGATGCGGTCGCCGCAGGCGCTTCCGGTGCGGATCAAGTGAGTCCCCTTGGGGTATAATTCCAGCGGAGGTAATCACCATGACCGCACAACGCCTGACTCGCCTGAGCGAGCTGCTCGCTTTTGCCGGATTCGACGCGCTTGTACTCAACCCGGGCCCATCCATGACCTACCTGACCGGCCTCTCCTTCCACCTGATGGAGCGTCCGGTCGTTCTATTGATCGCCCCGCCGGCGCAGCCAATCATCGTTCTGGCGGAGCTGGAGGCGGGCAAGGCGCAGCTTTCGCGCATCGCGCTGCAAGCCGTCACTTACAGCGACTATCCCGCCACCTGGGCGCAGGCCTTTCAGCAAGCCGCCCATGCCGCCGGCCTGGACGGGCGCAGTGTCGCCGTCGAGCCGGCGCGCATGCGCTTCCTCGAAATGCAATTTTTGCTGAATGCCGCCCCAAAGGCGCAGTTCCTCTCCGGTGAGAGCTTCCTGGCCGAGTTGCGACTGCACAAGGATGAAGAGGAAATCGCCGCCATGCGCCAGGCGGCGCGGATTGCCCAGCGCGCGCTGGAATCCACCCTGCCGGTAATCAAGGCGGGCGTCAGCGAGCGCGATTTGGCTTCCGAGCTCAGCGCCAATCTGCTGCGCTCTGGCTCGGATGCAGAGCTGCCCTTCCCCCCCATCGTCACCTTCGGCGAGAACTGCGCCAATCCGCACACCGTGCCCGGCGACCGCCGGTTGAAGGAGGGCGACCTGGTGCTGATCGACTGGGGCGCTGCCTACCACGGCTACTTCTCGGATATCACCCGCACCTTCGCCTTCGGGAAGATCGAAGCCGAACTGAAAGTGATCTACAGCCTCGTCCAGGCGGCCAACGCCGCCGGACGGACTGCCGGCCTGCCCGGATTGCGCGCCGGCGACGTCGACCGCGCCGCCCGCGAGGTGATCCTGCGCGGCGGCTACGCCGACCGTTTCATCCACCGCACCGGTCATGGTCTGGGCATGGAAGCTCACGAACCCCCTTACATCTATGCCGAAAATGACCTGATCCTTGCCCCTGGCATGGTCTACACGGTTGAGCCGGGCATCTACCTGCCCGGCAAGGGCGGCGTGCGCATCGAGGACGACCTGCTCGTCACCACCACCGGCAGCGAAAGCCTGACCGACTACTCCCGCGACCTAACCATCCTTTAGACAGGAAACTGTTATGCCCAATCCGCTCATCATCCCCGGCGCCGAGCCATTTCTAATCCCGGGCAGCCGCACCGGCTGTCTACTCGTCCACGGGCTGACCGGCACACCCAGGGAGATGCGCTGGATGGGCGAGGACCTGGCTTTGCGCGGTTACAGCGTGCTCGCCCCGCGCCTGGCCGGCCACGCCACCTGCCCCGATGACCTGCCCCGTACTTGCTGGCGCGACTGGCTGGCTGCGGTCGAGGACGGTTTTCACCAGCTTCGCAGCTGCTGCGACCATGTATTCATCCTCGGCTTGTCGCTCGGCGGCGTGCTCACCCTCAGCGCCGCGTCCTATCTGCCGATCAGCGGCGCTGTCGCCATGTCCACCCCTTACGACATGCCGTCCGACTGGCGTTTGAATTTTCTCCCCATCTTCAAGCGTCTGATCCCGCACGTCGCCAAAGGCCCCGCGGACTGGCGCAATCCCGAAGCCGCCCGAGACCACCTCGAATATCCCGACTATCCGACCGCCGCCATTACCCAGTTGAAGGACCTGCTCGCTGAAATGCGCACCTGCCTGCCGTCCGTGCAGGTGCCGGTTCTGCTGATTCACTCCCGCCTCGATCAGGGAGTGGCGCCGGAAAACATGCCGCGCATTTACGAACGGCTCGGGACGCAGGACAAGCATATGATGTGGGTGGAAAACAGCGGTCATGTTATTGTCCGCGAGCCTGACCGTCAGATTGTCTTCCAGGCCGCCCACGAATTCATCCAGCGCTGCCTGCAGGGCGCTGACCGGCCTGTAAACCAGGCCGCGCCTGATCCTGCCAGCCCATGACCCGCGACCTGCTCTTCGTCGTCGTCTCACTGTTCCTCTGGGGCATCGGCGAGGGCTCTTTTATGTATTTCCAGACCCTCTACCTGCAGCAGTTCGGCGCCAATGCGCTGCAGATCGGCGCGGTGCTGAGCGGATGGGGCTTTGCCATGGCGATCATGCAGATTCCGGCCGGCTACCTGGCTGACCGGCGCGGCCCGCGCCTGCTGATGTGGCTCACCTGGGCGCTCGGCAGCCTGGCAGCCCTGCTGATGGCCGCCGCGAACCGCCTGGGCGTTTTTATCACCGGCTTCCTGCTTTATGGTTTGACCTCCTCGGCGCTGGCGCCGATGAATTCATACATCGCCGCTGTGCGCGGGCGCTGGTCGGCTGAGCGCGCGCTGACCACCGCCTCGGCCGCCTTCAACCTGGGCATGATGATCGGCCCCAGCCTGGGCGGCTGGCTGGCGGAGCGCTACGCCCTGCGCCAGGTCTACAGCCTGGCTGCCGGCCTGTTCATCCTCTCGACGCTGTTCATCTTCCTCATCCGCCGCCCACCGCGTCTCGATCACGCCGCACAGCCCAGGTCCATGCCGCTGCGCGCCAACCGCCGCTTCCTGGCTCTTGCCGGGCTGGCATTGCTGACCATGTTCGCGCTCTTCCTGCCGCAGCCGCTCACCCCCAACTATCTGGCTGACCAGCGCGGACTGAATCTGCAACAGATCGGCCTGCTCGGCACCGCCGGCAGCCTGGGCGTGGTGGTGCTCTCCCTCGCCTTCGGCGGGCTGAAGGGCCAGGCCGGCTTCCTCATCGGCCAGCCGCTGGTGGCGCTCTTCGCCCTGCTGATCTGGCAGGGCAATAGTATGCTGGTCTTCGCCCCGGCGTATTTTCTGGTCGGCGGCTACCGCCTCAGCCGGGTGATGCTGCTCGGGCTGGCGCGGCGCATGGTCCATCCCGGGCAGGTCGGGCTGGCCTTCGGCCTGCTCGAGACCGCCAACGCCGCGGCGATCGTCCTCGCCCCGCTGCTGGCCGGCGCGATCTACCAGCAGGAACCCGGTCAGGTCTATCTGGCCGCGTTGATCCTGATCGGCGCCGCGATCTTATCCAATTCCTTATTCCTGTTTGGCCGACGTTCGCCGCAGCCCGCACTCGACAGCGCCCGCCAACCCACCCCGGAGTGAACTCATGCCGCTGGATATCCTCACCTTCCCGCTCGGACCCCTGGCCAACAACACGTATTTGCTTGTCGAGCGCGACACCCGCCAGACGGTGGTCATCGACCCGACCTTCGACAGCCATCATGTGCTCAAGGCGCTGCTAAAGGATGAATTGATCCTGACCCAGATCTGGCTGACCCACGCCCACTTCGACCACACTGCCGGTGCGAAGCTCTTCTCCGAAACGCGCCAGCCGCCTGCGCCGATCGGCCTGCACCCTGCCGACCTGGATCTCTACCGCTCGGGCGGCAATGCCTCATTCTTCGGCATCGACATGATCTCCCTGCCTGAGCCGGCCATCCTCTTCGAGCACGGTCAGATCCTCTACGTTGGCAGCGTGCCGGTCGAGGTGCGCCATACCCCGGGGCATTCGCCCGGTCACGTCGTCTTCTACGCCGCGCAGGCCAACGCCGTGATCACCGGCGACCTGATCTTCAAGAACGGTGTCGGGCGCACTGATTTACCCGGCGGCAGCGGCATGCAATTGCTCGAGAGCATTTACCACCACGTGCTCAACCTGCCGCCCGAGACGCGCCTGCTGCCCGGCCACGGCCCGGCAACGACCCTGCAGGAAGAGATCGAGAGCAATCCCTACCTAAATTAATGCCATATTCTTGTCGTTTTGTCAGGCTAGCATGGATTTTCCACGAATCCCTGCAGCCGTACCTGGATCAGAAAGAGAGCGCCCCGTTCTCCTGGGGCGCCCGCTTTCTTGGAACGATCTCTTGAATGAGCACCCGAGGCTGCTCACCCGATCCTCATCTGTTTTTCATTTCAGGACCATCGGCACGAAGAGCAGTTTGGGAGGGGTTATCGTGCAGGTCCCGCTTGAGACAAGCAGGTAAGCATCCACGGGATTCTTCAAAATCAATGTGAAAAACTCCTCTGGATCCGCAGCGCTGCCCATCTTCAATTCGACGTCGACCTTTTGCGATAAAGGATTGCCCGCGAAAAATGTCAATGTCCCGGATTTGGCGATATAGTCTTCACCGGCAGTTGCTGAACCATCCAAAGTGTTGAAATCAACTTTTGCCGTCTCTCCAAGCGCAAGTGCCTGGTCCAAAGAGACTATAAACCTGCAGTATTGTTTTGCCGTGGTAAGAGGTCGCATCATCGTGATGTTGTTCACTGAGATGCCAATTTCACCGATGTGAATAACAGCGATAAAGTTCGCATCGAGAGCGTCTGAGCCGGAAAGTAGAATATTAAGCGAGGGTGGAGTAAATGCATACGGATTTAGCGATGGTGAAACAATATATGAGCCATCCGATAAACCCGTGAAGCTGTAGTAACCATCAGCGTTGGTAGTTGTTGTTAATGGGTCTGGAAGGTCGCCGTAGAGGGTAACCGTCACGCCCGACAGCCCGTCTCCTACCGCAGTGTCCAGAGTAATTCTCCCGCTGATGGAGTATGTCGCCGGTGGATTGACCGCCTCGCCAAGCCAGGGATCGAAAGCAACCCTGTCGCTCACGCGACTGCCAAGCCCGGATGGATTCAGCGAGGCGTGATAAGGACCCGTCGGATCCCCCCAGAAATTACTGGTGGCATCAAAGGCGATAGGAGTCGGGCACTCGACCAGCGTTGGCGAAACGCCGTTCAGGTTGTTGTTTTCAATGCCGTTTTGGGTCAATTTTTTGCCAAACAGGTCATTATTGTGAGCCATGACACACAAATGCCCGGTTTTGCCTGTGTTGCTGGGATTTCCCTGGATATGGATGCCGTTCGAGCTGAAAGTCGAATCCAGGATAGCAGCCAGGATATCACCGTTGTCGAGTGCGCTGAGACTGAGCCCGACGGTGTTCTCTATAAATGTGCTGTGGGTTACATCCGAGTCATTATTCAGATTGATCGCCCCATCGAAGTAGATATGCAATCCCTTGGCAGCGTAACGGACAACCGCATCGTGAATATTGTTGGAGGAAGCCAGACGGACTTCACCCCAATCTCCCTTCGCCGGGCGGGTGTTCGTGCCATCCCGATTCGTGTCGCCCGAAGCAGCATCATCTTTGATCGAGGTGAATATGACCGGCTGTTCGTTCGTCGAGAGGAGATTCAAGGTCCCCTTGACAATCAGCATGCGGTCCTTGCTAAATTTAAAGACCGTGTTTGCCGGAACTGCCAGGGCAGCATTCGAGGCGTTCGCGGCCCCAACCGTGACGTTGTCAGCCGGCTTGTAACTAAAGCTTTGTACAACAACCGTCAACGGGAAACTGCCCGTGATTGCATAGGGCACCCCGTTGACCTGAACCAGCTCAACCGAATTATTCCATGCGCCTGCCATCCCAATCGCCGGGGAAAGATTTGGCACGGCGGACAGGCTGGATTGAGGTTCCTGTGCCGACAGAAGCGCAGCACGGCCTGGTTGAATACCTGCCAGGGCTGCCTGGTTGCCCGGTAAGTCGAATCCATCCAGGGATAAATCGTCCCCACCAGCCGCCTCGATTTGGGAAAGTGGCTGCTCAACCGCCAACGCGCCCAAACGGTCATTCGAGCCAGTGATCGTGTTCAATCCAACAAAGGACGGCTCGGATGTCCCGCCGAGGAATATGGGATATTTGGTGATATTCGTGAAGGTGACGTCTTCTATTAAGGGGTTGTTTATCCCAATCGATTTGTCATGTGCAATGGTCAAAATACCGTAATCGCTGTCTTGAAACAGGCTGTTTCGAATGGTGGCGTTTATGTTTCCCAGACCACCGTAGATCGTACCCCCTACCTGACGCCAGCCGATAACTGAAGCGATGCCTGCGTTGGAATTTCTGAACTCAACCCGCTCGATGACCGTAGCGGTCTGGGTGTTTTCCGGTCCGTCGTAGTACAGACCGATTCCAGCCGTCGAGTAGTACACCTTAAGATCGTGAATTGTATTGTTCTTGCCGGGATAATCGATCAGCCAGACGGTTTTCCAGGCGCTGCGGGAAATCGGAGAGGACGGCGGACCGTTCGCATCGATATCTCCGCCAAAGGAGTCGTCGGAATAGGCGGTGAACACAATTTCACTTCCGGGCGAGCTGAGCAAATTCAAGTAGCCAAATGCGTAGATATATTTATCCGCCATGAACCTGACGATCAAATCCTCCGGCATGGTAATGGCAGGCTCGGGAATTGTACAAATCTCCTGGGTGAGGGTATCCTTGACCACGTATGGCATATCCTGATCCAGGGTATCGTCGTGCACCTTTGTCCAGGTTGCGTCGCGCCCCCAAATCCCGCCGACAGCGATTGCCGGATGGGTGTTATCCCAGAACTCGTTCTCCTCGTAAGTGGGATTGGCTGAGCCCTGCAGGTACAACGGGAACTGGCTGTGCAGGCTGAAGTTATTCGAATACAAGGTGGGGTTGGACGTGCCGCAGTGGGGCGCGCTTGTACTGGTGAAGGTGTGAAATCCGTAGTCATTCGAATGGAAGACGTTATCGGCAACCCGCGAGGTGATATCATAATCCGAGGCGATATAGAAGGTCAGACCGTTCTTATTGTCGTGGAAGGTGTTGTATGAAATCTCGTAGTTGATAGTTCCCGGGTTGGGGTCAGACCCCTTCTGGTAGATTACCAATCCCTGGTCTGAGTACTGGATGGTCGAGTGGGCAAAGGGGGCATTCAGATGGTTATACAGGTACAACCCAAGCCAATCCCCTTTTGCCGGAGTTGGATTGGGCGCCGGCGTGCCGTTCGAATCGCCGCCGACCGAATCATCCCGGTAGGAAGTGAAGATATTTGGATTGCCCGGGTAACTGGCCAGGGTGAACTTGCCGTAAAAATGCAGGTCCTTGCCCTGGTTGAATTTGACAATCAAGCCGCCCTCATCTGTGCCGACCCCTCCTACCGGTCCTCCAAGCACGGTGGTTGTATACCAATCGAAGTTGGCCTTCTCCCAAACCATATAAGGGACGTGTTGTGTGTTCAGCGGCGCCTCAGGTCCCGCGTAGATCTTGGGTAACATGATGGGATTCTGGTCCGCACTGGACGCGCCAAAATAGCCGCCCAGGCCAATCGAGGGATCTTTCCTTGGCGAGGGGATGCCCATGATCACGTTTGAGCTCTCGTAGAATTCCAGCGTCGCGGAGCCCTTCAGATAAATCGGGAAAAGCGTGTTGGCGATGAACTGGTTATCGCGCATGACGGGTCGCGACAACCCGCTGACCTTATCTTTATCCGCCGCGGATAATGTATCTTTGGCAAACGTTCCCAATCCAACGTTGTTGTACTGGAAGACGTTGTTGCTGATCAGGCTGATGATGTCGTAATCCGCCTGGATATTCAAATACAGGCCGGTATCGTTGTACTCGAACAGCGAGTTGCTGATCGTCGCATCGAAGGGGACATTCAGCGGGGGCACCGTGGCGTTATTCTTGTTCTCGATGTGCAGCCCCTTTTCACCGTAGCGGAAAACGGCATTGACGACGTCACTTTCCGGATGCCAGACCAATACCTCTACCCAATCCTTCGGTAATGGGAGGTTATCACTTTCTCCAGCCGTAATTCCGCCGTATTCGCTGTCGAAATACGAGGTGAATATCACCGGGGCGCTTTCCGCGGTACTTTCGAGGAGCAATCGCCCGGCGGCGCTGATTCTCGAGCGGACATTAACCCGATCATAACTGTTGACAAAGAATTTGAAGACCGTACCCGCCGGGATGGTTACGGTGAGCGAGTTGTCGATCCCGCCGGAGATGTCTTTGTTGCCGAACCACACATCGCCATGCACCAGGTAGGGCAGCGGGGTCAGCCCCTGCCCGTCCACGGATACCAGGGTGACGCCGGAGCGCCATCTGCCGGTGATCCCGATCGCGGGATGCAAATTATCGCTGAAGACGTTATCGATGTATTCGGGCTGCACCGTGTTTTCCAGCATGATGGGAACTCCTGGTTCCTTCACTGTTTTATCCGCAGGGATGATGCCCTGGTCGCTGAAGGTGCAGTTTTGAATGACAGGCAGTATGCGCGAATTGACGTTGTTGTTCACTGCTTTAAAACGCAGCCCGTTCAAATTGCCAGTAAAGACGTCGTTGATCACGGTGGGCAGGCGCGCGCCGACAGACGTTGTGGTGGTTTCATACAAAAACCCATTGACGGCATAGCGGAAGTCCAGCCATTGGAAGGTGTAATTCGGGCTGCCCGGGGCCAGCGAGTCGACGAAATGCACTCCGGCCCAATCACCCGGGAATGGTTCGGTGTCGATGCCGTCGCCATTGGTATCTCCCCCGACAGAATCATCGCGGTAAGAAGTAAAAATGATCGGTTCCGCCTCAGTCGCTTCGAAGTTGACTCCCCCGGTAATTTTCAAACCGGGCAGCGGATCGGTCGTTTTAGCAAGCTCCGCCCTGGTCATGCCCTTGAACACCGCGCCCGCCGGGATGGTCACCGTGACAGCCGATCCTTTGATTTCCATGGGGGCCACGAATACAAAAGGCATCCCGTCCGCGATGGTCAGCGTGCCGCTGGCATTGAACTCGCCGCCCAGGCCGATGCCGAGCTTCTTCTCAGGGTCAATATAGCCGGTAAAGATGTTCTCGTAATACACCGGGTAGGATGTGCCGTACAGGTAGATGGGCAGGATCGAGTTATTGTTGAATTCATTGGAGGTCAGCGTGGGCAGCAGCACGCCTAACGCCGAGGTCTTTTTGTTGGTGCAGAAGCCATAGCGGTTCTGGGTGAAGGCGTTGTCATGGATGTCGCCGTAGACCGATCCGTTGGCGGTCAGCGAAAGGGTCAATCCGCAAATGTTTTCAGCGAAGATATTATCGGCAAACACCGGGTTTGGCGAGAGGGTGCCTGTGTTGTGATAATTCAATCCCCAGTTACTGTATCGGATTGTCAAATACTCATAAGCAGGATCGGTATCGGCCCAGGTAGTCAGCCGGACGAAATCCCAATCCCCCGGGGCAGGCAGCGTCTGCTGCTGGTCGCCGTTGGTGTCGCCGCCGAGCGTGTCGTCGCGGCCGGAGGTGAAGATGACCCGGTTTTCATCTTCTGGCCCGGTGTTTTCGAAGCGCAGGTACCCGTTCACGGTCAGCCCGGTCAACGTGTCGGGAGTCGGATTTAAGGGCACCAAGAACTTAACGATCGCGCCGCCCTGGATGGTGAGGGTGTTACCGGCGGTGACTTCGATGTCTTTTTCGATGTAGTAAACGTTTCCAGCCGTCCAGGTCGTATCCGCGGTGATGTTGGTGGAAATGACCTCGATCGGCCAGGGTGTGGTTTGCTGTGCAGGCACAGCTTCAACCGGGTATGTGATTCCCAGGAAAAGGATGGAGACAATGCTTAACAACACCCAGAAGGTTTTATTGGCCGGCATCTTACCCATTTCTGCCCTCCCTTAGTTGAAATGAAAAGTGCGCAAAAACAATTGATTGCATATCTCCCCGCTTAAAAGTATATAGTGTGACAAGCAATTGTCAACCAGACAGTGTTTACAATCGGTTAAGAATCTCCGCGGCAGGTCAGCGCTCATTCAATCTCAACACGGATCGCTGCGGCGTCTCGGGTGCTGCCTGGCTCTACCGTCGGGCGTGCGCGGCGCGGATCGCCGCCGATGCGACAGGCTATGCCGGAACGCGCCTGCTGCCCGGCCACGGCCGGGCAACGACCCTGCAGGAAGAGATCGAGAGCAATCCGTATCTCAACTGAGCTTTGCCTTACAATTTGGTCAGGTTGGCACACTCCTTGCTTTATTTCAGGCAGGACTGGATGGATTCCCGTATAATTTTACGGGAACACTTCGCCGTGGAGATGCCATGTCGGAGTGGCGGAGCGCGCCAGTTGACCTTCAGGGATTGCCGCAATGAATTCACCTCACATTAGCTCAGCGCGCCAGGCAAAAACCGACTGGCGCTATCTCGGCATGGAAGCCGGCTTGATCCTGGCGGTTGCCTACCTGCTGGTCTTTGCCAGCCCGCACAACATCGGGCTGATCTACCCCGCGACGGTGGCCGTCACCGCCGCGCTGCTGACCGCCCTGACGCTCGGCTGGCTGGTCCTCGGCCGGCGCGGGCCGGGACGCCTGCACTTCGGCGTCTGGGTCTTCCTGGCCGCGCTGATCCTGGCGGCTGCCTTCTCCAGCGACCTGCGCCGCTCGCTGCCGGAGGTCTGGCTGATCGGCTGCGCGCTGTTCTGGTTCCTGCTCGCGGCCGAGCTGACCTCGCGCGGGGTACCGGCCGAGCTGATCCACAAGGCCGTGCTGCTCGTCGTCGGCATCCTCTCGGCGCTGGCCCTGCTCGAGGTCGCCCGCTGGTACCAGGGCTGGCTGGCAGTCCACCCCGGCGACTGGCTGCCCGCGATCCAGTACCGCGTCACCGCGCCGAATCTGGTCGCGGTGCTGGTCAACCTCTCGCTGATGCTGCTCATCCCGCGCATCCTCGCCAGCCGCGCCCGGCCGCTGCGCGTTCTGCTTGCGTTATGGACGCTGGCGCTGCTGGCGCTGCTCTATTTCACCTCCTCGCGCGGCGGCTGGATCGGCACGGCGGCGGGATTCGGCGGGCTGGCCCTGGCGCACTACTACCACAATCCGGCGCCCTGGCGCGCGCGCATCTCAGCCCTGCTCAAAAAACGCTGGCCGGTCGCCCTGGCGGTTCTGGCCACGCTGGTCCTCCTCGCCGCGGCTGCCTGGCTGTTCATCCGCCAGGAGCAATTGCCCACCCACGGCTCGTTCTT
The DNA here is from genome assembly GCA_034678705.1 of Bellilinea sp. GTDB lineage: Bacteria > Chloroflexota > Anaerolineae > Anaerolineales > Anaerolineaceae > Bellilinea. The sequence continues at coordinate 75,988 of JAXDBP010000025.1, read as the reverse complement.
CCGGTCGCGCGGCGATTTCTGGGGGCCGGCCTGGCAGCTCTTCAGCCAAAGCCCGCTGGTCGGCAGCGGGCCGCACACCTTCGTCAACGCCTTCCTGGAGCGCGTCTCGGCGCCGCCCGGCACGATTTATAACTATGCGCATAACATTTACCTCGACCTGCTCTCCGGCAGCGGGTTGATCGGCCTGGGCGGCTTCATCTTCCTCTGCTATGCTGTGATTAAAACCCTGCTGCGCCGCCTGCGCGCCGCCGAGGGCCTCGACCTGGCCGCGCTGATCGGCGCCGCCGGCGCGGCGGCCGCCTTCCTCGTCCACGGGCTGTTCGACTCGGTGCACCACACCAGCCCGTCCGCCGCGTGGACCTTCTCCATCCTGCTCGGCGCGGCGCTGGGCAGCCCGCGGCGGGAAGCCCCCGCCCGACGCTGGCCGCTGGCCGGCTTTCTGCTGCTGCCGGTCTTCGCCTGGATCAACCTCTGGTGGCTCATCCCCTACCAGGCCGGCGTGGACGCCGCCGGCCGCGGCGACTGGCAGACCGCTGCCGCCCAGTTCGACCGGGCTGCCGCGCGCGACCCGGCCCTGACGCTGACCCACCAGCAGCGCGGACTGGCCTACGCCTTTCTGGCCGGGCTGGGCCAGCCCGGCGCGCTCGAGCAGGCGGCCGCCTCCTTCACTCAGGCCGCCCGGCTGGACCCGGCTTACGCGATGAACTGGGCCAACCTGGGCGCGCTGCAAATCGCGGCGGGGGACTACGCCGCCGCGCAATCCTCGCTGGAGGAGGCCGTCCGGCGCGCGCCGCGCTGCGCCCTGTGCTGGCTCAACCTGGGCGACGCGCGCCTGTTCGCCGGCGACGGCAGCGGCGCAACCCAGGCCTATCAAAAGGCGCTGGAGCTCTACCCGGCCGCCACCGACGCGCCCGACTGGGCCGCCGACCCGCTGCTGAGCGCCGTCCAGCGCAGCTGGCGCGCGGCTCACCCGGCAGCCGGGGCAAAAACCGTGGAGGAGCTGGAAGCGGCGGTGCGCGCCAACCCGCACCTGGCTGCGACCTACGTCAACCTGGGCTATGCCTATCTCGAGCAGGGCAGCGCCGACCTGGCCGCCCGCATGGCCGCTGACGCCTCGCTGGCCGGCGGCGCCGGCGCGGACGTGCTCTGGCTGCAGGCCGCCGCCTGGCACGCGCTGGGCGACCCGCGCGCCAGTGAGAGTGCCGAAGGGGCGCTGAACCGGATCGGCCTGAATTCCCCCGCCGGCCCGGGCGGGCTGGGCGAGGTGCAGTACTTCACCAACCAGTTCCGCCGCGCGGTGATGCCGGCGCAGCTCGTCCCGCAGATGAATCCCCTGCCGCTGGCGGCGGTCTGGGTTGAAAGGGAGGCAGAGAGGGTGGGGTGGGAGGAATGATCCAGAAACGCAATAACCGATGCAGCAACTCCCACCGGCACACAGGTATAAGAAACGTGGGAAGAAAATTCCCACATAATCATCTTCGATACATTTGCGATTTTAACCTTTGTTTCATATTGATATGTGCAACAATTTTTTACTCGTTCTTTATATACCGCACTAAATTCACAGTGAACGGTGAAACCTATTTCACGCTGATTGATGATGCAATGATTAGCATGAGATACGGGAGAAATCTTGCCGCCGGATCAGGCTTTGTTTGGAACCCTGAGGAAAAACCTGTTGAAGGTTTCACGAATTTAGGGTGGACCAGCTACATGGCATTGATACATAAATTGCCAATCCCATCATCAAAAATATCTTTAGTGGTAATGATCACAGGGATTTTTACACTACTCGGTTTGGTAATTGTCGTATACAACCTAACAAAAATTATTGATTCCAAGTCTCATTATGCGCCATTAATATCTGCAGCAGTAACCGCTTTTTATTTTCCTTTAGTATTCTGGTCATTAAGAGGAATGGAGGTCGGATGCATCACATTCTCAATTTACCTGGTTCTAATTTTAATAATGCCAGAACAAATCCATAACAAAGGACAAGAAATACTTATTTGTATACTTATACTTTTTTCAATAATTGTCCGGATAGATGTCGTCTTACAACTGTTTACTATTCTATGTTTCTCTCTATATAATGTTATTAAGGGGAAACAAAATCCTCATATTCCCCTAATGCTAATTTATCCTTTTGTTGTCGGAATAGTCTTTGTTCTTTTGTTTCAATATTTGTATTTTGGTTCCTTTCTGCCGAATACATATTATTTAAAGGTTGGAGGTGTTAGCAGTATTGAGAGGATGACTGTTGGTTCTCAGGTTTTTTATAAATATGCTCTAAAGGATTTTATACTGATTTGTCTAATCATAGCGGTTGGTCTCAAATATATTAAAGAGTTCCGTAATAAAAATGTAATTCTTTGCTTTTATTATTCGCGGTTCAATGTATTTATTCCATCTTTGTCGGAGGAGATTATACAGAACCACTTAATGCCCCACAAATAGATGCCGCCAATAGGTTTATTGCTCAAGGGATGCCTTCACTATTAATATTATCAGGAGTTATGCTCGGCCGATTACTAGAAAAAGCAGTCAACACAATAAAAAAAAATAAGGTATTGACCGCAAATGTTCTATTTCCAATGATAATTGTTGCAACAATAACAATTGTAAGTGGTGTTCCTTGGCTAGGTTGGGCTATAAATAATGCGCCATTACTAGAATCAGACATATGGAGAGCAAAACGCGGAATTCAAATTAATGAATTCACAAATGAAAATGCCGTTATAGCGGTGCACGCAGCTGGCCAAATATCTTACTACTCCAATAGAAGAAGTATCGATCTATTGGGAAAGAGCGATCCGGTTATTGCAAAGAGTCTTCCTTCTTCAACATTTAGACCGGGACACAATAAATGGAATTATGAGTACAGTATATTGACCTTAAAACCTGATTTGATAGCGGATGAATGGGGGGTATTGCCGGAGTTCCTACGTAATAACGAAAGTTATTATAGGTTGGAGAACGGTATTTACGTACGTAAAGATAGTACGTATGTTGACGCACAGGGACTAACAAAATAAATATATTCGATTATTTAGAGAAAGTAATCTAATGTAGGATACGTTTTTTTATCTTGACAATCACTATGTATCTAGCCATTGAATAATAATAAATCCACCTCATCATTTATATTGAAATTATGGAATTCACCCACCTTCACCACCTGGGGCAGCTATCTCGCCGCCGGGCTGAACTGGCTGGTGGTGTTGCCGCTCCTTCTCAATAAATTTACCGCGCCTGAGATCGCAGTCTGGATGATGTTCAAGATCATCATTGACTCGAAATTCGTCGCCGACATCGGCTTCAGCGCCACCTTCATTCGCGAAATCGCTTACGCATTTGGGGGCGCAGCCAGCCTCGACCAAACCGTTCAAGCCCGTCCATTATCAGCGAACGAGGGCCCGAATTGGGATCTTCTGAAGACGGTCAGCCAAACCATGGCCGCTGTCTACAACCGTCTGGCGCTCGGCGTGATGGCAGTGTTACTATTGTTGACCCCCCTGTTCATCCGACCGATCGAACAGGTTGATCAGCCTGAGAAAGCCTGGATCGCCTGGGGTGTTATCATCCTGACCTTTGCGCTCGGCATCCGCGGCAACGGCTACACCTCACTACTGCAAGGGATGAATCAAATCCCGCTGTACCGCCGCTGGGATACCTTCATGTGGCTGGTCGTAATCCTGGCTTCATTGATTCTCCTTGTGAGCGGAGCAGGTCTGCTCGAGCTGGTTATCGTGAACCAATCCTACGTCGTATTGGCTTTTTTCCGAAACCGCTTGCTGGCTCAAAAGGTGATCGGAGATCATTTCCAACTGGCTTATTTCGGCCGCATCGATCCATCCATTTTTTCCCAAACCTGGTCACGGACCTGGCGCAGCGGTCTGGGCGTCCTGATGAGTTACGGACTGACTCAGGGAAGCGGGATGGTATATGCCCAGATAGGCGCAACTGAAAATATCGCCGCCTACCTGCTGGCGCTGCGTTTCGCCCAAAATATCGCCATGTTTTCTGGGGCGCCGTTTTACAGCAAGCTGCCCTTACTCGCGTCACTTTATGCCCAGGGCAATAAAGCAGCGATTATTGTAACTTCATCCAGAAGCATGCGCGTTTCACATTGGATATTTCTCGCCGGTATCATCATCGTCGGTCTGTTTCTCCCCCCTTTGTTGCTGGTCACCGGCAGTAATGCCGAATTTGTCTCGCCTTTGTTCTGGTTGTTGATCGGCGCAAGTTTTTTTTGCGAGCGTTTTGGGGCAATGCACCTGCAGTTGTACAGCACCTCCAACCGCATCATCTGGCATATCGCCAACGGCGTCACAGCGTTGATCGCTATCATCACAGTGTGGGCGCTATATGGATTGGTTGGTATTTTTGCATTTCCACTTGGGTATCTTGTCAGCAATCTGGGTTTTTACTCCTGGTACTCGGCCAAACACTCATACCGGGAGTTTCAACTGGATTGGATAACGTTTGAGCGGAAAACCTCATTTGCGCCAGTCGCGTCGTTCTTCGCCTTTGTCGCCATAAGCCTACTGCTGCCGCTCAACCTTTGGATCAACACATTTTTCGTCGACCTGGCCAGTCGTCTACTCTGAGGACAAAGTAGATTATTCAGCATGGTCAACACACGAAATACGCGCTTCAGATTGAACGAGTTTTCAGCCAAACGCCTATGGCTGGCATTGCAACGCAGGATTGAAGCCTTGCCCGACTGGTTCTCCTGGTCAGCGAACAGCCGCGAAACCCGCGAGAATAAGGAAAAACTGAGCAGGCTGCGAGATTCTCACAACAAGCAGCGATGTTTTATCATGGCTAACGGCCCCAGCCTGGCGCAGATGGACCTGACGCCGCTGGCAGATGAAATCACTCTTGGGATGAATCGGATATACCTGCTCTTCGACCGCCTGCCTTTCAGGCCGAGATATTATGTCTGCAGCAACGAACTGGTTCTGGAACAATTTTCAACCGACATTCGCGGATTGCCGATGACCAAATTTCTCAATTGGAACCGGCGGAGATTATTTACCCCGCCGGATGAAACAACCATGTTCTTTCACCTTAAACTGGGTATTAATGACAGCTTCGGCAAAGATCCGACTCTCCACCTGTGGGGCGGCGGCACGGTCACTTACGTTGCCCTGCAGCTTGCCTTTTACATGGGCTTCAGCGAGGTTGTCCTGATTGGATTGGATCACAACTATGCCGAGCGTGGCACGCCAAACACGATTGAAACTCGAAATCAAGCCGATGATCAGAGCCATTTTCATCCCAATTATTTCCCCAGGGGGATCAAATGGCAACTGCCTGATCTGCGACACTCCGAAGCCGCTTACCTACTTGCCCGTCAGGCTTATGAATCAGATGGTCGGCGTATTCTAGATGCTACTTTGGGCGGAAAATGTCAGATTTTCGAAAAGGCGAATTTTGCATCCTTGTTCTGATCCTCATTTGATTAACAGTTCCTCTACACCTTGATGGATACTAATCCAAAAAGTATATCGGTTATCTCTCCACATTCTGCCTGCATCTTTGGCGCGCGAATCGATAACTACTCTCTTGATGAAACATTGCACGAAATCGAAAAAGCAATCAAGGGCAATCAAAGAGTTGTAGTCGCCAACGCCAACATCCATGCCCTCAACCTGGCCTACAAATACCCCTGGTTCCGCGAGTTCCTCAACCGCTCCGACGTCGTCTTCTGCGACGGGGTTGGGGTGCAGCTCGGCGCGCGGCTGCTCGGCCAGCGCCTGCAGCAGCGCTTCACCCCGCCCGACTGGCTGGGCCGTCTCGCCGCGCTGTGCGCCGAGCGCGGTTTCTCCATCTACCTGCTCGGCGCGCGATCGGGCGTGGCTGAAAAGGCAGCCGCGAAGCTACGCGAAGCCTCCCCTGCCCTGCGCGTCGCCGGCTGCCAGCACGGCTACTTTGACAAAACCGCCGGCAGCAGCGAGAACGAGGCCGTCGTCGCCGAAATCAACCGCCTCTCCCCCGACCTTCTGCTGGTCGGCTTCGGCATGCCCCTCCAGGAGCGCTGGCTGGCGGATAACTTGCAACGCCTGAACGTGCGCGTCGCGCTGCCGGTCGGCGCCGCCTTCGATTACGTCGCCGGCGAGGTGCGCCGCGCCCCGCGCTGGATGACCGACCACGGGCTGGAATGGCTCGGCCGGCTGGTCGTCGAGCCGCGCCGCCTGTGGAAGCGCTACCTGCTCGGCATCCCGCTCTTCTTCTGGCGCGTGCTCCTCCAGCGCCTCGGCCTACTGCGCCTGCCGCAAGAACCGCTCCCCTGAAGCCATGTTCCGCCGCTTTTCCACCAACTTCGCCATTTTCTCCATCCTGATGGACGTGCTGCTGATCGTCTTCTCGCTGCGCATGTCCGCCATGCTGCGTCCGCTGTTCAGCGTCTTCGGCTTCGTCAAGGACATCTACGCGCCCACGCCCGTGCCGCTCGAGCTGTACTTCGTCTTCCCGCTGGTCTGGGTGGCGGTCAACCTGCTCTTCTCGATCTACGACGGCAGGCGTAACTTCCGCGTGGCCGACGAGTTCGGCTCTATCAGCCTGGCGGCCGCGCTGGCGGGCATCTCCATGGCCGGCGTGCTCTACCTCTCCTACCGCGACATCTCGCGCTTCCTCTACCTGTTCTTCGTCGGCCTGGCGCTGTTCCTGCTGCTGGCCTGGCGCGCCATCGCCCGGCTGGTCTTCCGCATGAAGCTGCGCCCGGTCGAGCAGCGCGCCATCCTCATCCTCGGCGCCGGCGAGATCGGCCGCCGCCTGCAAAAGCAGATCCAGCGCCAGTCGGCGCTCGGCCTGCGCCTGGTCGGCTTCCTCGACGACGACGAAAGCAAGCTCAAGAGCGTGCCCGAGGTGCTCGGCCCGCTCGACCGCGCCCGCGACGTCATCCAGCACCAGCGCGTCGACGACGTGGTCGTCGCCCTGCCGCTCTCGGCGCACGAGCGGCTCAACCAGATCGTCTCGGTGCTGCACGACCTGCCCGTGCGCGTCTGGATCATCCCGGACTACTTCTCGCTGACCCTGCACAAGGCCTCGGTCGAGGAATTCGCCGGCCTGCCGATGCTCGACCTGCGCGCGCCGGCGCTGAGCGAGTACCAGCGCATGATCAAGCGCGGCTTCGACCTGTTCATCACGCTGCTGTGCCTGCCGCTGGCCCTGCCGCTGATGGGGCTGATCGCCCTGCTTGTGCGCCTCGACAGCCGCGGGCCGGTCATGTACAACCGCAAGCGCGTCGGCGAGAACGGCAAGCTGTTCACCATGTACAAATTCCGCACGATGGTCGTCGGCGCCGAGCAGATGCAGGCGCAGGTGGCGCAGGACGACGCCAACGGCAACCACATCCACAAACGCCCGGACGATCCGCGCGTGACGCGCATCGGGCGCTTCCTGCGCCGCACCAGCCTGGACGAGCTGCCGCAGATCTTCAACGTGCTGCTCGGCAGCATGAGCCTGGTCGGCCCGCGCCCCGAGATGCCCGAGCTGGTGGAGAACTACAAGCTGTGGCAGCGCAAGCGCTTCACCGTGCCGCAGGGCATCACCGGCTGGTGGCAGATCAACGGGCGCAGCGACCGTCCCATGCACCTGCACACCGAGGACGACCTGTACTACGTCCAGCATTATTCGATCTGGCTGGATCTGCAGATTCTGGTGCGCACGGGCTGGGCGGTGCTGCGCGGCCGCGGCGCGTTTTGATGGGGGCTTTTTTCGATGGGGCAGCGCCTCTCGAGGAATAAATTTCTTGTGATCCGCAATATCAGAACGGCTTTCATTCATTTATTCTCAACCCGGATCACCACTCCCTACCAGATCGCACTGGTATTCCTGGTGGCTTCGCTGTTTATCTTCCTCCCAATGGGTGATCCGGTCGATTGGAAGCTGAACACCGCTGAATTCTGGCGGGATTTTCCGAACACCTATCAGAATCCCTACACCGTCTACCCGCCCTGGGCGTTGATCCTGTTACTGCCCTACAAGTGGATGCACCCGGAAGGCGTCCGGTTCTTTTCCGTGCTGGTGGGCGGCTGGCTGGTTCACCAGCAAAAATGGCCGCTGTTCACATTCTTCGCGATCCTGCTCTCCCCTTACTACTTATTGACCATTGGCGCCGCCAACGCGGACATCCTCGTGTATGTGCTGCCGGTCCTGCTGTGGAGATCGGTGGAAAACAGCCGCTGGAAACATCTCCTGCGCGGGATCGCATTATCGCTCCTGCTGGTCAAGCCGCAGGGCGCCGTTTTGATCATCCTGTATCTTTTATGGAATTCGAGGAAGCAATGGGCCGGCCTGATTTGGTCAGGGGCAGTCGTCGGATTGATCACAATCCCGATCAGTCTGATCGGCTCTCCGCCGCTGATCCTCCAGTGGCTGGATAATATTGCCCATCCCCCGCCAGAATTCGCCGATTACTGGTCGGTCAATAACCTGTCGTTAACCACCAAATTCACCATTCCCGGCGCCCTGGCCCTCCTCCTCTTGATCGCCCTGTTATTCACACGCCTTGTCCGTCATAAGACAATGGTCTGGACGAACAACCACACCACCGCATCCCTGTTCTACCTCTCGATGGCTCTGTCCCCTTACTGCAGCCAGCAGGGACTGGCCTCCGCCCTGGCCTTTGTGCCATCCTGGGGTGCGGTGTTGATCCAGGCTGCTGTGTTGATTTTTGCCATATCAACCAAGATCTGGTACGACCAGATCACCGCCTGGGTTCTGCTGTTCGCGGTAACCTCGCTCTTGTTGTACCGGCAGCCTGCGGGGAAAACCCTCGTCCCGCCTGAATCCGCGTAAGCCGTGTTCGGCGCGGTCCCACTGCCGCAAGCGGAGGGGCCGGATTGGATTTGAGAGGCCGCTGGCCCAGGAAGGTATAATGGTGGCAATTAATGGTAGCATATCGGGATTTAATGATCTGAGGAACCTGAATGAATTCGAAAAATATCTGGATCATCATCATCGTCGCGCTTGTGGTACTGTGTTTGTGCGCCTGCGGCTCTCTGCTGCTGGGCGGTGCGGTTGGCTTCTCCCTATTTTCTGATGAGATCGACGTTCCCGGTTTGCAATCCAAGCCCCAGGTTACGCCGCTCTTCCCGGCCACGCGCACGCCGGTCCCAAGCCTCACCGCCCAGGCGCCCCAGCCAGGCAGCGCCGCCGCGCCCGTCCTGGACGGCGCCCTGCAAACCTTCGCCACGCTCAAGGGCGCGGTCGTGCCGATCAACGATCCGGTCGACCTTGCCCGGCGGCTCGGCGGGGTGAGCAACATCCCGGCCACCGTCCCCGACCCGCAGGCGCCGTACCGCATCGGCGACCGTAAGACCTTCCATGCCATGAACCAGGACACGACCGAGCGTTTCACCGTGGACACCGTACTGCGGGCCGCCAACGATGCGGCTTACTTCTGGATCGAAGACGGGGTACCTTACGATCAGGAAGAGCTGGATTACCTGATGGAACAATTCGCGCTGCGGATCGTGCCAACCAACCGGGAATTCTTCGGCTCCGAGTGGTCGCCCGGCATCGATGAAGATCCGCGCCTGTTCATTGTATATGCGCGCAACCTCGGCAGCATCTCCGGCGTGTTTTCCGCCTCCGATTCCTACCCGCCGCAGGTGCGCGAAGATTCGAACGCACACGAGATGTTCTTCATCAGCGCGGACACGGCCCTGCTCAACGAAAGCTTCACCTTCGGCGTGCTGGCGCATGAATTCCAGCACATGATCCACTGGTACCGCGACCGCAACGAGGAATCCTGGGTCAACGAGGGCTTCTCGGAGCTGGCCGCCTTCCTCAACGACTACGACCTGGGCGGCTTCGACTACGTCTTTTCGCTCGATCCCGACACTCAGTTGAACGACTGGCCGGTCGATCAGGACACCACGATCCCGCATTACGGCGCATCCTTCCTGTTCATGAGCTACTTCCTCGACCGTTTCGGCGAGGATGCCAGCAAAGCCCTGGTGGGACACGCCGAAAACGGCATGGACGGCGTCGATGCTGTGCTGACCGAGCTTGGCGCAGCGGATCCACAAAGCGGGCAGCCGCTGCTCGCCGACGACCTGTTCATCGACTGGGCGCTGACCAACTACCTCAACGACGGCGGCATCGAGGACGGGCGCTACCAGTACGTCAGCTATGCCAATGCGCCCGGGGTGGTCGATACCGAGACGGTCAGCGACTGCAGCGGCGACTGGCAGAACCGCCTGGTGCGCCAGTACGCCGCCGATTACATCCGCTTTGACTGCGGCGGCGATTTCACCCTGACCATCGAGGGCGCCGGCGAAGCGGGCGTGCTCGAGCAGGACGCCTACTCGGGCGATTACGCCTTCTGGTCGAACAAGGGCGACGAATCCGACATGACCCTCACCCGCCAGTTCGATTTCCGCGGCGTCACCGCCCCGCTGACCTTCAGCTACTGGACCTGGTACGACCTGGAAAAGGATTACGACTACGCCTACCTGCTTGCCTCGGAGGACGGGCAGAACTGGAAGATCCTCAACACACCGGGCTGTCAGATTTATGATCCCTCCGGCAATTCGTTCGGCTGCGGCTACAACGGCCTGAGCGGGGAGTTCCTCCAGCAGCAGGTCGATCTCTCGGCCTACGCCGGCAGGCAGATCTGGCTGCGCTTCGAGCTGATCACCGACGAGGCAGTCACCAGCGAGGGATTGCTGGTCGATGACGTCAGCGTGCCCGAAATTGGGTACTTTTCCGACTTCGAGAGCGACGACGGCGGCTGGGAAGCAGCCGGCTTCGTCCGCATTCAGAACCGCCTGCCGCAAACCTACCGCCTGGCGCTGATCACCTATTCAGGCAACAACGTCAGTGTCGAGAAGCTGACCCTGGACGATAACCACTCGCTCACCCTGCCGGTCAGGCTGCAGGCCAGCCGCGACGAGGTCGTCCTGGTGATCAGCGGCACGACCCGCTACACCCGCCAGCCGGCGTACTACCGCTTCAGCGCCAGCCGCTGATAGCAAAGGCCGGCTCCGGCGCCTGCCGGGCTGATCCCTGCGCCCGACGAGGGGATGGGGCGGCGGGCGTCACCGTCAGCATGAACACAAAAACCCCGGTTCGTCCGGGGTTTTCGATTTAAGGACCGGGAAACCGTTTATTCCAGCTTGACCGCCGGCTGGCGCAGTTTCTGCAGTTCGCCCTCCAGCTCGCTGCGCCGCTCGGCGGCCGCCCGCCTCACCTCGCTGGCCAGGTTTTCGAAATATTCTACCATCTGCTGGCGCAGGGTCTTGCCCGGCATGGGCGTCAACAGCAGCGCCAGCACGCTGCCGACCAGCCCGCCCAGAATCGCGCCGGTGAGAAATGCTGAGAACTTGCGCATAATTTCCTCCTGGTTGCCTGCAACTGCCCTGTCAACGCGGCGGTTGACAGTTCCTTTATGATCGTTCAGCACTCAATGCGAGTGTATTTAATTATAACGGTTTTCAGCGCGGATACCAGGTATTATCCGCGCTGCGCCAGCTTGAGACGGATGAAAAGCCAGGGCGCGATAAAGACGGCCCACAGGCCGACGATTGCATAGCGCACGAAACGGAAGACCTGCGCGAGCGCCTCCGGCTCGGCAGGGAAGATCAAGCGCAGCCCATAATACAGGGCGAACAGCCCGACCATGCCAATCAGGTAGCGCCCGGCCAGCTGCAGCGGGCTGCCCTCGACCAGCATTTTGGTGCGGGTCAGAGAGAGCAGCGCCAGCCCGAGGATCAACCCAAAGGCCAGCGCGCTGATCATCACGAAGCCGCCCATGTCCAGCGGGTTGATCGGGTCGTCCGGCCACTGCAGCGCGGCGTTGCTGGCCCACTCCTGCGGGATGCTGAAGCTGCCCAGACTCCATCGAACCCCGTAGCCCGCCAGGAGGATAACCGCCGCGGCGGCCACGGCAAACAGGCACTTACCGCCGAAATTCATCCGGCTGAACCAAGCGCTGACCGGTTTTTCCAGCATCAGGAATAAAATCACCAGAATGATGCCGACGGCCCAGCCGGTCAGAACGTCGTGGGCAAAGTGCACGCCGAGATAAATGCGCGAAAGTCCGATCATCAGGATGACGATCAGCGCAATGACGGTCACCCACCAGCGCCGCAGCGACGCCGCCAGCAATCCCCACAGGCTGGCCGCATCCTGGGCGTGCCCGGAGGGCATGCCGAAAGAGCTCTCCGAAGCCAGCGCCTTGACCTGCGGATCGATCCAGTACGGCCGCGGCCAGTGAAAGGCCAGTTTCAGCGCGGGCTTGACGGTGTTGGTCAACACCAACATAAATCCGATGCGCAGGCCCAGTTGAGTATCCAGGCACCACAATAGCAGCGGCATCACCACCAAAAAGAACTGCTCGGTGCCGAGAAAGGAGAAGAATTTCATCAACGGCGCCAGCCCCTCCGCCGTTGCCTGGAAGAAGGGGGTGATCGCCAGCTCGAGTTGGGTGATGGTTTCCATGCCAGCTCCTCCACGAATCTAATTCATTCTCCCCAATAATTATTACGAACATGCTGCCAGTGGGCTGCTCAATCATTGACGGGGGCGGTAGAATCATTGTACACTAAACCATGGTTAAGCGCAGCCAACGCTGGTGGGATCTTCCCGCCGCTTTTCTCCTCCTTGCCAGTCTGATGACTGTCGCCTTCCGCCTCGGGGATACCGAGTGGACGGAGGATCTTAACCTTGTTGCCACCACGACCTTTATGGGCGTGCTGCTCGGTTTGGCGTTCGGCTACAGCCAGTTCAAGCGCTGGACCGTCATCCTTCTCGCCGCCGGCTACACCCTGACCGTCCCGGTCTGGCAGTTGACTGCATTGATGCAGGAGGACGTCGCCTGGCTGGAGCGACTGGCCAGCCTCGGCGGGCGGCTGTGGACCGGCCTGCAAATTTTCTTCCAGAACCTGCCCCTCAGCGATCCAGTTCCCTTCCTGACCAACATGGTCTTGCTTTTCTGGCTGGTCAGCCTGATCGCCGGCTACAACCTGACCCGCCACGGCAAGCCCTGGCTGGGAGTGTTGATCGGCGGCCTGGCCCTGCTGGTGATCGATATCTACCACCCGGAGCTGGGTCAGCGCGGTCTGGCCATGGCCTTCTTCATTATCTTTGCCCTGCTGCTGGTCACCCGCGTGTACTTCCTGACCAATTCGAAGCGCTGGAAACAGGAGCACGTATCGGTCGAAACGGATACCGGTTGGTCGTTCGTACGCGGCGCATTGGTGACAGTAATCCTGCTGGTGCTGCTTGCCTGGAACGTTTCCAACGTCGCCAAAGCCTTCACTCCGGCTACCCGCGAGCGCCACGAGGTGGTCAACCTCTGGCGGTCGCTGCGCCAGCGCTTCGAGAACATCACCGCCCCACTGCGCGGATCAGTGCTCATGCCGGTCGAATACTACGATGAAGAGTTCTCGCTTGGCACCGGTGCAATCCTCAGCGACGAATTGGTTGCGACCATCGATCCGAGCATCACCCGCCGGCTGGGTATCAACTATTACTGGAAGATGCGCAGCTACGACCTGTACCTGGACGGCCGCTGGTACAGCACGCTGGATGAAATCGAAGGGCACAAGCCAACCGACGCGACCATCAAACACGGCAACCTGAGCGGGCGCGTGCCGGTCAGCTTCCGCATCCGTACGGAACGCAATCTGAGCATGCTCTTCGCCCCCACCGTGCCGACGGCGATCAGCCGTCCGGTCACGCTGATTTACGGTCCGGCCGGCGAAGATGCGATCGACCTGGTTGCCATCGAAATCGACCCGATGTTGCGCGCTGGCGAGCTTTACGAGTTGAACACGCGCGTCGCTGCGCCGACCGTCGCTCAGCTCAAAGCAGCCGGGACGGATTATCCTGATTGGGTCTTGGACAAATACCTGCAGTACCCCATCCAGACACCCGAGAGCATCAAAGACCTGGCGCTGGAGATCACCGCCGGCCTGGAAACCCCCTACGAAAAAGCCTCGGCGATCACGGCCTGGCTGCGCGAGAACATTCAATACGCACCCGTCATTCCCGAACCCCCGCGCGACGTGGATGCGATCGAATGGGTGCTGTTCAGCGAGAAAAAAGCCTTTTGCAATTACTTCTCCACCGCCGAAATTCTCATGCTGCGCTCGCTGGGAATTCCTGCCCGCTGGGCAGTTGGTTACGCCCAGGGCGAGCTGGACGAAGAGAAAGAGGTCTACGAGGTGCGCGCCAAAGACAGCCACGCCTGGCCGGAGGTCTACTTCCCGGGCTACGGCTGGGTCGAATTCGAGCCGACCGCTTCACTGCCGGATATCAACCGGCCGAGCGGGGACAACGCCTCCACTGAATCGTCAACTTTCGACCCGACCGGCGGGATGTTCCTCAACGACCCGCGCGACCGTTCGCTGGAGGAGGATCCCAGGCTGGATGTTGAGCTGGGCGGGGCAGGAGCGGCGGGCGCGATCATCCGTCCACTGACCGCATTGATTCTGGTTTCCGTACTCCTTGTGGTCGCCGTGATCTTATTCCTGATACGTCAGGGTCAGCGCGATCCGCACAAAGCGCTGCCGGTCTTGATCGATCGAATCTTCCGCCGGCGCGGCTGGCAAACGCCGGCGCTGCTGCGCCTGTGGGCTGGATATGCGCGTCTTCTGCCAATCGAGCGTGCTTTTGTGGCTGTAGAATGGGCTACCCGCCTGATGGGTGGACCGATCAAAGAGGGACTGACCCCGGCGGAGCAGTTCGCTGCCTTGAGCAGCGTCCTTCCACAAGGAGCATCCCACGGAGAACGCCTGCTGGATGAATACCAGAAGGCGATCTACAGCCCTCATCCGGCTGACCTTCAAATCGCCAGGCAAGCCAGCCGCGATCTGCTCAACCTGGCTGTCAGATCGCGCCTGAAGATGCTGGGCGAATTCATTCTCTCCGGGCAGCGGCGAGCGGCTGAAGGAACTCAGCGGGAGAACTAAACCGCGGCGCGGCTTTGCACACCGCTGCTCACCCGCTCATCTGCGGCGGCTCGAGCACATCCCAGGCGCGATGGATGATCTGCAGGATTTGCTCCAGCCCGGTCTGTACCGGGGCGACATCGATATATTCGTTGACTCTATGCGGGTTCCCGCCGGTGGTGATACCCAGGCATACCGCCGGATAACCCCTGCTGAGCGCGTAGTTCGCATCGGTGGAGCCGATTTCCAGGTTGGCGCTGACGTTCAACTCCGCCAGGGTTTCAAGGGTCAGCTTTACCAGCGGGTGTGAAGGTCGAATCCCGCCCGCCGGCCGGCTGCCGATCGGCTCGATTTTCATTTTCACCCCCGGGCGGACCCTCGCCTTGACCAGGCGCTTGACCCGGTTGGCCAGCCGGGTGAGCGTGGTCTGATCCTCGGAACGCAGGTCGAGCTCGAACCAGGCGCTGCTGGCGATCGTATTGATCGAAGTACCGCCCTGGATGACGCCGACGTTCAGCGACGTGCGCGGTTTGCGCGCCACCGGTAGCGCGGTGATCGCGGCGATCACCGCCGCCAGCTCGTGGATTGCCGATGGCGTCCCATAATTTCCCCAGGCGTGCCCGCCGGCAGTTTCGGCAGAGACGCGGTAGCGCAGCACGCCCAGCCCGCGGTGGCAAACCTGCCCCAGCCCCAGCCCCTCCAGGACGATATACGCGCCGGCTCGCGCGTCGAAATACTCGACGACTGCCTGCATCCCGGTCAGGTTTCCCAGCCCTTCCTCGCATACGTTGCCCACCAGCCAGACCTGCCCGCCCATTTCTTCTTCAGTTTCCTTGAGGTGCCTGGCGATCCCTAAAAGAGCCGCAACGCCGAGCGAATTATCGCCGATGCCCGGCCCGCTGATGCGCTCTTGGCTACGCTCGAGCGGCAGGGCGGTTTCGCTGCGGTGAACGGTATCCATGTGAGCGGTCAACACCAGGCAGAGCCCGCTCCCTCCCGGCCGTCCGGCGTAGACGTTGCCGGTCGCGTCGCGGTTAACCTCCGGCATGCCCAGCCTGGTCATCTCCTGGAACAAAAACTCAGCCCTGCGTGATTCAGAAAAGGTGGGTGCGGGGATCTGCTGAATTTCGCAGGCTTTGTCGATGATATAGCGCTGTAAACGAGCGTTCGCATATCTCATACTTTGACCGCCTTCTCTCGCAGGGAATCGATGCGCATCTGCGCCAGGCTTGCCAGCGTATCCAGCGCATAGTACGCGCCGCAGCCTTCGATGGACAGCGAGGCGGAGATATTCCCGCATAGAACCGCCTCGAGTGGATCGTAAGATTTGCGAAAAGCGGCCAGAAAACCTCCGCAGAAGACGTCGCCAGCGCCGGTTGGATCGACAACCCGCGCGGGGTAGGCCGGGATGCGCCAGCGTTTTTTACCAATACCGTCGTAGAGGTACTGCCCGCGCGGACCGCGCTTGATCACGATCAACTCACAGCCCCAGGCGGAAAGCGCCTCGGCCATCTCCCACAGGTCGCTGCTGCGTCCCTGGAACAGGCTGCAAAGCTTCTCTTCAGAACAATGAAACACGTTGATCCCGCGCAGGATTGCCGGGATGTCATCCCAGAATGTAGGCGTCATGTAACCCGGGGATGGATCGAGGGTGATCGTGGTGACGTGCCCCTGGCGCAGCGCCGGAGGCAGCAGGGTGTGGCTGAGGTAATCCAGCGGCGCAAGATGCGCGGCGGTCGCATCCAGGTAGTCCGTCGGAAAGTCGCTCATGCGGATGGTGACATCCGTGGGCTGAGTGCGGCTGTCCAGCTGATTGCCGGGTTCGTTGTAGCCAAGCAGGCTCTTCGGGAAGGGCAGCCCGAGCCGCGAGAAGTGCGCCACCGGATTCTTGAGTGCGCGGGAATCGTGGTCAGGATAGGCGGCAAAGTAGCGCGCGTCGGTCTCGTGCGGAACAATCCGGATGCCGCGCCGGTCAAAACCCAGGTCGAACAACTGTTCCAGCCACTCCTGCGGATAGTTCTCGCCGATTCTGGCGATCAGCCCGATGTGATCTTCCCAAATCCGCAGCCCGACGGCTGCGTAGATCAGACTGCCGCCGGGGACGTCAAGGGCAGCCTTACCGACCACCGGGAGGATAAAGTCCCGCTGTAATTTTCCCGCGACGATGTAACGAAGAAACGGAGCACTATCCATCACCACCCCCTGCTGCCGGATAACATTACCCGGCAGCCAGGCTATTCGATCATCGACTTACCTTGAATACACCTGCCATAATAACAAACCGCCGCGGCAGGCGCATCGCCGTCTGCCGCGGTTCAAAGATAATTACCTGCGCGTGCCGATGTCCGATATCAAGCGAAGCACGCCAAGCACACCAAGCCCGACCTTAACCCCATCGCCTGCATTCAATTTCGGCGCCTGCTGGGATTCGGCAGCGCGCTGGACGAGGATGTAAGCCGCGATCAATCCGGCTGCTGCCCCCAGCACAGCGCCAATCACGATAGTTCTCGTTTTCCAATTGCCCATAAATCAACCCCTTCCTTGATAAGGTCCTGGGTTTTAAAAGGTTGCGACCGGTTATGCCCGCCCGGCTTTCTTCCAGATAGCCTTCCAGCCCGAGGCTCTGGCGCGTCCGCGGATAACCGGGTTGACCAGGCGGTCGAGGAATTCGGTCACTCGCAGATTGATAATGTGCGCATAGAGCTGGATCAGGTGAGTGTAGACCGGCAGCAGCCGCGCCGCTCGGGCGATGAAAAAAATCATGCCGGCAATAAAGAGCAGATAAATAAATCCGGCCACAATCAATGGCAGGATCAGCCAGATGATGGAGACGCTGGCTAGCTGCCCGCTGCTAATCTGCCCGCCGCCGGTGAAGACCGCCGCCAGCACCGCTGCCGTCAACACCAACAGGATCACGATTCCCAACGGAATCCAGATTTGCCAGAACGCCTGGCGGCGGTGGATCGGATTCGACGGCACTCGGCCCGGTTTCGGCTGGTTCTGCATGTACCAATTTTAGCATGTTTTCGACCGGCGCACCCTGCCTGCAGGCCAATCCTTGCCAGATGACAATGAACATCGATGAAGTCGATGATTTACCGGAACCAATCCCGGCCTCCCAGCGTCTTTAACTTATCCTAACGGGGCTGCTGAGCGGGGGGACATGCGCAGCCTATCCTTACCCTGGAGGAGCAGATGAGCCAGCGTTTCCTCTACACACTGATTTTCACTCTCGCCTTTGCCCTGGTTTGTGTCAACCCGGCGCAGGCAGACGGAATCGTCATCCCGGTTGAACCGCCGCCGTGCGATCCGCACCGCCCTATCTGTCCGATCATCCCCGTCCGGCCGATGGCGCAACTGGAAATCAAATATCACCGCGTTTCCGTGGAAATCAACCAGCAGGTTGCCACCACCCGTGTGGATCAGGTCTTTTATAACCCGAATGACTGGGCAATTGAGGGCACCTACATATTCCCCCTGCCGCTGGACGCCGCAGTGAGCGAGTTCAACCTGTGGGTGGACGGCAAGCCGGTCGTAGGCGAGGTACTGGACGCTGAAAAGGCCCGCCAGACCTACCGGCAGATTGTCAATTCGCTGCGCGACCCGGCGCTGCTCGAGTACGCCGGGCGCGGTGCGCTGCGCGCCAGTATCTTCCCCATCCCGCCAAAGGGCGAGCGCCGCATCGAGCTTGAATACAGCCAGGTGCTGACCGTCGAGGAAGGCCTGCTGCGCTATACCTACCCGCTCAACACCGAAAAGTTTTCCAGCAAGCCGCTGGAGAGTGTCGCGGTCAGCGTCACTGTTCAGTCGGCGGAGCCGGTGCGAGCCGTCTATTCGCCCACTCACCCCATCGACGTGATCCGCGAGGGCCAAAACGCCTTCGAGGCCTCTTATGAAGCCAGCGATGTCCTGCCTGACAAGGATTTCAGCCTGTACTATTCGATCGGTGAGAGCGAAGCCTTCCACCTGCTCAGCTACCGCGATCCTGGCGACGCTGATGAGGACGGCTTTTTCCTGCTGCTCTTGGCGCCCAAGCCCGTAATCGATGATACGCCGGTGGCAAAGGACGTGCTGCTGGTGCTCGACCGCTCGGGCAGCATGGAGGGTGAAAAATTCAGCCAGGCCCAGGCCGCGCTGAAATATATCCTCGAGCACCTCAATCCCGGCGACCGCTTTTACCTGAGCGCCTTTTCGAGCGGAATTCAAACTTACGCGGACGACCTGAGCCCGGCTGAGGATGCCGACCAGGCTCTCGAATGGGTCGAACGGCTGAGCGCCCAGGGCAGCACGGATATCAACCGCGCCCTGCTGGAAGCTGCCGCGGTTGCCGACGGAGAGCGCCTGACCTTCCTAATTTTCTTAACCGATGGGCTGCCCACCGAGGGCGTGCTCGACTCCCAGGATATCCTGGACAACTTCGCCCGGTCGGCAGCGGATAACCTGCGCTTGTTCACCTTCGGCGTCGGTTATGATGTCGACACCCTGCTGCTGGACTCGCTCGCCCAGGAACATCACGGCCTGAGCACTTATGTCCGGCCCGGCGAGCCGCTGGATGAGATTCTCTCCGGCTTTTACGCGCGGATCAGCACGCCGGTGCTGACCAACCTGGAGCTGGATTTCGGCGAGATCAGCGTTTATGATCTCTACCCCTCCCCGCTGCCCGATCTGTTCGCCGGCAGCCAGATCGTCGTCGTCGGGCGCTACCGCGGAGGCGGGGTGGCGGACATTACCCTCAGCGGATTGGTCAACGACCGCCGGCAGAGGTTCTCCTTTGAGAACAGCCGCTTTGTCGAAGACAGCGGCGGCTCGCTGGACGCGCTATCCGGCCTGCCGCGCCTGTGGGCCACCCGCAAGGTCGGCTACCTGCTCAATCAGATCCGCCTGAACGGTCCGGACAAGGAGACGATCGACCAGATCGTGCGCCTGAGCATCCGCTACGGCATCGTCACGCCTTACACATCCTATCTGGTCAGCGAGCCGATGCCGCTCGGGGTGGAATCCCAGCGCCAGTTGGGTCAGGACGCCTACGAGCAGGCTCTGGCCGCCCCGACTGTCGTCTTCGGCGCGGGCGCGGTCAATAAAGCCGCCGAGCAGGGCGCGCTCGAACGGGCCGATCAGGCGCCATCGCTGCCAGCCAGCGGCGAGCAGCAGGTCCGCGCGGCCGGCTCGCGCACTTTCGTCCTGCAGGACGGCATCTGGACCGATACCGCCTTCGACCCGCAGGCGATGACGCCGCTCAAGGTCGCCTTCCTCTCGGATGATTATTTCACGCTGGCGGGCATCCGCCCGGATCTGGCGGCGGCGCTGGCGCTCGGCGAGCAGGTCATCCTGGTCGTGGATGGCAAAGCTTACCAGGTGGTATCGGCGGATGAATCCGTACCGCCGCTGCAACTGCCAACCCAACCAGCCGCGAGCACCCCGCCCACCCCGCCGCCCGAGCTGACCGACCGGCCGGCCGATCCTGTTGAGCCCGCGGCAACCGCCGAGCCTCCCGTGGAGGATAAAGCAACCCTGCCCGGTTTTTGCCCCGGTTCGTATCTCCCGCTGGTCGGGCTGCTGGCCTGGATCATTTTACGTAAACGGATTTAACCGTTTCTCAGTGGAGTAAGGGGCGGAATGATTATCCGCCCCCGACGAATTACTGCAATCCCGGATCGAATCGCTTATCCAGGAGGCTTATCATCCGCCTGCGTATTTAAATATCTCATCCGCCGGGATCGCCCCCTGGCGCAGGATGCGCAAATCCGCGCCGGTGCAGTCCACTACCGTCGAGGGCACTCCGCCCGGGCAGGCGCCGCCGTCCAGCAGAAGTTCGATCCGTCCCTCAAGCTGCGCCAGCACCTCATCTGCCGTCTGCGGGCTGGCCTGCCCGGAGAGGTTAGCCGAGGATACCGCCAGCGGGCCGGCGGCGCGCAGCAACGCCAAAGCGAAGGCATGATCAGGCATGCGCACGCCGACCGTCGGCAGCGTCGATAGATTCTCCGGCAGGCCGGGGCGCTTGGGCAGCACCAGCGTCAGCGCGCCGGGCCAGAAGCGCGCCGCCAGCCGCGCGGCCGGCGCGGTTAAACCGGCCGTGATCTGCTCGACCTGCTCCAGGCTGCCGACCAGCACGGCAACCGCCTTGGCTGCGTCGCGACCCTTGGCGTCATACAATCGCTGGATCGCTTGCGGCTGGAGGATGTCTGCCGCAAGCCCGTAGACCGTGTCGGTCGGGAAAGCGACCAGCCCGCCGGCGCGCAGCACTGCCAGCGCGGATTTCAACGCGCGCGGATTGCTCGTTGATACAACTTCGGTCTTCATCCGCCTATTATAAACGCTCGCCGGCTTTCCGCGATTTTAGAGCTGGATCTTCAGCAGGCGCGGGTGCCCGGCCAGATCGAGTTTTACCTCGATCTCGGCCGCCGCAAAGGACTGCCGCGCCAACTCCGGCGCAGACTCCCCCTGCCCGGCTTCGATTTCGAGCAGCAGCATGCCGCCGGGCGCAGTCCAGCGCGGGGCATCCCGCAGCAGCCTGGCGATCAGCGCCAGCCCGTCCGCACCGCCGTCCAGCGCCAGGGCCGGTTCGTGGAGCGCCACAGCCAGCCCGTGCAGGGTGCCGCTGGGAATGTAAGGCAGGTTCGCGCAGACCAGGTCAAGCGCCGCGCCGCAGCAGCTCAATAAGTCGCTCTGTGTCAGCAGCACACGATCCGCCAGACCCAGCCGGGCGAAATTGCCCCTGGCAGTATCCAGCGCCGCCCGTGAGCGGTCTACCGCCAGCAGACGCAGGTCGGGCACGCGCGCCGCCAGTACGGCCGCGATACAGCCCGAACCTGTGCCGACGTCCGCCGCCATCCGCCGGTCGGGGTGGTCACGCAGCCAGGCATAAGCTTCTTCGACCAGTAGCTCCGTCTCCGGTCGAGGGATGAGGACCGCCGGGTTCACGGTGAAGCTGATCCCGTAGAACTCCGCTTCGCCGAGGATGTAGGCCAGCGGGACGCCTCCCTCAAGCCGGGCGAGCATTTCAGCCAGCAGCACCGCCTGGGCGCCGCTCAGCTCCTGATCCAGATGGGCCAGCACCTGGGCGCGCGGCTGTTTGAGCACGTGTGCAAGCAGTAATTGCGCCTCCAGGCCGGGATTATCACTGCCCTTCAGGCGGCTTTTGGCCTGCGCCAGCCAGCCGCCGGCGTTAATTCTCGGCGAGCTCGCCATGCGCCGCCAGACGCTCGGCCTCGTCCCGCAGGGACAGCTCCTCGATGAACTCGTCCAGTTCGCCGTCCATCACTGCCGGCAGGTTGAAAGATGATACGTTGATGCGGTGATCGGTCACCCGGTTCTGCGGGTAGTTGTAGGTGCGGATCTTCTCGGCGCGTTCACCGCTGCCAACCTGCGAGCGGCGCGCTTCGTCACGCTCATTGAGGCGCTTTTCTTCCTCGATCTCGTACAGGCGCGCGCGCAGAATGCTCATCGCGCGCAGTTTGTTCTGTAACTGTGAGCGCTCGTCCTGGCAGGAAACCACCATGCCGGTGGGGATGTGGGTGATGCGGATGGCGGTCGAGTTCTTCTGCACGTTCTGCCCGCCCGCGCCGGCTGAGCGGTACACGTCGATCTTGATATCCGTGTCGGGGATGTCGATGTCAACTTCCTCGACCTCTGCCAGCACCGCCACAGTCACCGTGGAGGTGTGGATGCGCCCGGAGGACTCGGTCACCGGCACGCGCTGCACGCGATGCACGCCCGACTCGAACTTCAAGCGCGAGTAGGCGCCGCGCCCCTTGACGGTGAAGATAATCTCCTTGTAGCCGCCGATGCCGATCTCGCTAGCGGAGAGGATTTCCACGCCCCACCTGCGCCGCTCGGCGTAGCGGGTGTACATGCGGAACAGGTCGGCGGCGAAGAGGGCGGCCTCATCGCCGCCCGTCCCGGCCCGGATTTCCATGATGACGTTGCGTTCGTCGCGGCGGTCTTTGGGCGCCAGCAGCAAGCGCAATTCGTGCTCGAGCGCCTCACTGCGCGGGGACAACTCCTCAAGATCGAGCTCAGCCAACTGTCGCAGCTCTTCTTCATCGGTATCCAGCAATGAGCGCGCTTCAGCAATTTTCGCCAGCACCTGGCGGTATTCCTGCGCTTTTTTTACGATTTCCTCGAGGTCAGCCCGCTCTTTGGCCAGTTCGACCGCGCGCTGATAATCGTTGCCGATCGCTTCCAGTTGTTTGTTTATCTCGTCGTAGCGAGCTTCGATGCCAATAATGTTATCCAGCATAAAGCAAAATTCTCTGTTTCTATCTCGGTTTTTCCGCAGGCAAATTATACCAGCCCTTAGAGCGCCTGTGCAGCCGCCGGCGTTCAGCAGGATTCAGGCACGCCCTTTCGGAAGGCATAGGTTAACTGCCCGTTAATCATCGTTTACCAGATGTTAACCTGGTTTTTCCAGGCGGTTAACCTCGGCTGGTTATGATAAGCGCAAGAGAAAAGAAAACACAAGGAGAAGTTATTGATGAATCACATATTTACCCGGGTAATTATCGCCCTCGCGCTGTTCAGTTTGACTCTGAGCGCCTGCGCCCCAGCCTCCGCGAACACTCCCGCTGTACCGGCTCCGACGGCTGCAGCGGCCGAGCCAACCCAGCCAGTCCAGCGCGGAGGAGACCCCTTCACCGAGATCGATCCGGCCGACTTCACCGGCGAGATCAACTCCGCCGGTTCGTCGACGGTCTATCCGCTGGTTGTTGCCGTGGCTGACCGGTTCAAGGCAGAGGGCTTTCCCGGCAACGTCAACATCGCCAGCATCGGCACCGGCGGCGGTTTCGAGCGCTTTTGTAAAACCGGCGAGACCGACATTGCCAACGCCTCTCGCGCGGTCAAATCCTCCGAGGTGGAAAACTGCGCCGCATTGAATCCGCCGCGCACGCCGATCGAATTCCGCGTGGGCACCGACGCCCTGGCGGTCGTGGTCAGCAAGGAGAACACCTTCGTCGAGGATATTTCATCTGAGGGGCTGGCTCACCTGCTCAGCGACGCGGTCAACTGGTCCGACGTGCGCGCCGAATGGCCGGACGAGCCGATCCAGCGCTTCGTGCCCGGCACGGATTCGGGCACCTTCGACTTCATGGTCGAATCCATCCAAAAGCCGCTCGGTCTGGATGATGTCGACCAGACCGAGGCCGCCGTTCTGGCGGCGACCAACCAGCAGGCTTCAGAGGACGACAACGTCCTCGTCCGGGGCGTCGAGGGCAGTCCTTACGCCATCGCCTACTTCGGTTTCGCCTACTACAAGAACGAGGAAAGCCGCCTGAAGATCCTCTCGATCGACGGGATCGCCCCGAGCTTTGAAACCGCCGCGTCGGGCGAATATCCGCTATCGCGACCGCTGTTCATCTACTCAGACGCCGAGATCATGAAGGCCAAACCGCAGGTTGCCGGCTTCATCGCCTACTTCCTCGCCAGCGTCAATGACCTGATCGAGGACGTCGGCTACTTCCCGGCCAGCCCGGAAGCCCAGGAACAGGCCAGAAAGGCCTACCTGGATGCGCTGAAATAATGCCGATTGGCGGTATGCAGCGCGGAGGCTGAACCCACAATAGGAGTCAGCCTCCGCGGTCTGAAAAACGCTGTCATGAAGGAGATCCGGGTGATTTCGTATGGAAAGTCAGATGACCCACACCAGCCGAAGACCGCTGACCTCAGGGAAAGCGCAGGTCGTTGATTACACTCTTGCGCTGCGAAAAAAGCCGAGGATTGGCGAGAGGGCAATCCAGGCGTTTCTGTTCCTCTGCGGGGCGGTGTCGATCCTTATCACGGTTGGGATCGCCTTTGAACTAGGCAAGGAATCCTGGCTGTTCTTCCGCGACCCCCAGGTCAACCTGCTCGAGTTCCTGACCTCAACCACCTGGCAGCCAGCGATCGGCAACTTCGGCGTGCTGCCGCTGATCACCGCCACGTTGATGACCACCTTCTTCGCCATGCTGATCGCCCTGCCGCTCGGCCTGGGCGCCGCCATTTACCTGAGCGAGTACGCCTCGCCGCGCGCCCGCGCCGTTCTCAAGCCGGTGCTGGAAATCCTGGCCGGCATCCCCACCGTCGTCTATGGATACTTCGCGCTGACCTTCATGACCCCCCTGCTGAGGGGCATCTTTGGCAGTGAGACGGTGCAGATCTACAACACCCTCTCGGCCGGGCTGGTGATGGGCATCATGATCCTGCCGATGGTCAGCTCGATGAGCGAGGACGCGTTGAGCGCCGTGCCGCGCTCGCTGCGCGAGGCCGCCTACGGTCTGGGCGCCACCCGCCTGGAAACTGCGCTGAAAATCATCACCCCGGCTGCATTGTCAGGCATCATCGCCGCGTTTATCGTCGCCGTCTCCCGCGCGGTGGGCGAGACTATGATCGTCGCCGTCGCTGCCGGCTCGGGACCGAACTTCACCTTCAATCCCTTTCAGTCCGCCGAAACGATGACCGGCTACATTGCCCGCATCAGCGGCGGGGACGCGGCCTATGATACTCCGGACTACAACTCGATCTTCGCCATCGGCTTACTGCTGTTCCTCATCACTCTGGGATTGAATATCCTCAGCCGTTGGCTGGTCGCTCGCTACCGCGAGGTATACGAATGAGCACCGAGCCAATCCAGAACGCCGCCTGGAGCGATCCGCGCTTAAGTATCACGCGTCGACACAGGGTGGGCCGGTGGTGGCAGGGCTTTTTCTTCGCTTCCACTCTGTTCGCCATCCTCGCCCTGGCGGCGCTGCTTTTCAGTGTCGCTGACAAGACCATGGGGCTGGTGGTGATCGAAAATAAAGTCGCGCCGTCGGCACTCTCCAGCCGGCCGCTCGAGGGGCTTTCGAAGGAAGAACTGATTTCGATCCTCGAAGCCAACCTCAGCCGCAACCGCTACCGCACCATCAACCGCGAGGAAACGGTCGATCGGCGAAGCCGGGACGAGATCTACGACCTGGTGATCGGCGAAGTCGTCCGACCGAAGGTGCTGATGAGTTACCCGCTGAGCCAATCGCTGCTCAGGCGGGCGGAGCTCGAGGCCGAGAAGGCCGAGCGCTGGCCGGAGGCAAGCCTGGAATTCTACACCTGGTTGAAACCGCATTTCATCACCAGCCCGATGTCGGCTTCGCCGGAGCTGGCCGGCATCCGCACCGCGCTGCTGGGCTCGCTCGCATTGATCGCGATCAGCATCCTGTTCGCCTTTCCGATCGGCATTGGAGCGGCTATTTATCTGGAGGAGTACGCCGACCGCAAATCCTGGCTCAACCGCATCGTCCAATTAAATATCGACAATCTCGCCGGCGTGCCCTCCATAGTTTACGGTATACTTGGGCTGGCGATCTTTGTACGCGCGTTGGGCAATTTGACCAGCGGGGCGGCTATTGGATACGCGGGTGATAACGGGCGCACCATCCTCTCCGCCGGGCTGACCATAGGGCTGCTGGTGCTCCCGCTGCTGATTATCAACGCTCGGGAGGCCATCCGCACCGTGCCGAATTCGCTGCGCCAGGCCAGTTACGGGCTGGGCGCCACCCAATGGCAGACCATCTGGTATCACGTGCTGCCAGCGGCGCTGCCCGGTATCCTGACCGGCACCATCTTGGCCGTTTCGCGCGCGATCGGCGAGACCGCCCCGTTGATCGTGGTCGGCGCGGCTACCTACATTACCAGCGATCCGACCGGGCCATTTTCGAAATTCACCGCCCTGCCGATCCAGATCTACAACTGGACGACCCAGCCGCAGGAGGCCTACCGCAATATCGCCGCCGCCGCGATCATCGTCCTGCTGATCGCCTTATTGAGCCTGAACTCGATCGCCATATTATTGAGGAACCGTTTCAGTCAGCGAGCTTAAGATCCATGTCCAGCGAATCCAACCACAATTACGCCATCGAGATGTCTTCGGTCGACTTTTATTACGGTAATTTCCGCGCCGTCAAGGACGTCAGCCTGCAGGTCATCCCGCGCAAGATCACCGCCATCATCGGCCCGTCCGGCTGCGGCAAGAGCACAGTTATCCGTACCTTCAACCGCATGAACGACATGATCCCCGGCACACGCGTGACCGGCGAAATCCTCTTCCACGGCAAGAATATCTACGCCCCGGACATCGATCCGGTGGAAATTCGCCGCATGATCGGCATGGTCTTTCAGAAGCCCAACCCCTTCCCCAAATCGATCTACGAGAACATCGCCTGGGGCGCCAGGGTGAACGGGTATCGCGGCAACATGGATGAGCTGGTCTGGGAATCACTGAAGCAGGCGGCCCTGTGGGACGAGGTCAAGGACGACTTGAAGAAATCGGCGCTGGCCCTCTCCGGCGGGCAGCAGCAACGGCTGTGCATCGCCCGCGCGCTAGCGGTCAGGCCGGAGATCATCCTGATGGACGAGCCCTGCTCGGCGCTCGACCCGATCGCCACCTTGAAGATCGAGGACCTGATGCGCGAGCTCTCCGAAAATTACACCATCATCATCGTCACCCACAACATGCAGCAGGCTGCGCGCGCCTCCGACTACACCGCCTTCTTCACCATGGACACTGACCGCGCGGGAATGCTGGTAGAATATGGGGAAACCAGTCAGATTTTCACCCGGCCGCGCGATCAGCGCACTGAAGATTATATTACCGGGCGGTTCGGTTAGATCCATCACGGGCAAAGGGATAACCATGACACGCACGACATTAAACCGCCAGATGGTGCACATCCAGGACGAGCTGCTGATCCTTGGCAGCATGGTCGAACAGGCGATGATCTCCGCTGTCGACACGCTCAAAGCCCGCGATACCGCCGCCGCCAAGCAGATCTTCCAGCAGGACCAGATCATCAACGAAAAACGCTTCGCCATCGAAAATGCGATCCTGACCCTGATGGCCACTCAGCAGCCGATGGCGCGCGATTTGCGCACATTGGCAGCCATGCTCGAGGTCAACACCGAGCTGGAGCGCATGGGCGACTACGGCAAGGGCATCGCCAAGGTAACCATGCTGCTGGGCAACGCGCAGGCGAATATGCCCACCTTCGAGATCACCAAAATGACCGAGCTGGCGGTGAGCATGCTGCACCGCGCGCTGACTGCCTTCATCGACGAGAACACCAGCCTGGCGCTCTCCATCCCTAAAGAGGACGACCAGATCGACGAACTGTTCAACAGCGCCTACAAGAAGATCGTCGACGACATGATCACCCATCCCGAGACGATCGACCAGGTCAACCTGATGATGTGGGTCATCCACAACCTGGAGCGCATGGCCGACCGGGTGACCAACATCTGCGAACGCACCGTCTTCATCGCCACCGGCGAGCTGTTCGACATGGATGGCATGGACGAGGAAGACGCGAACATATAACCGAAACGTCTGGCTTTAGCCCATCCAAGTAGGGGCGAAGCATCCACGGGCGGATACAAAGCCGCTCTTTCTTGCGTTGATATTCCAGGTTGATTGTTTGCGGTATCGAGACGACCCTTCGACGAGCTCAGGGATCCCTTCGACAGGCTCAGGGATCGTTTCGAGAGGTCTGGCGAGCCCTTCGACGGGCTCAGGCCCCCCCCCGACAGGCTCAGGGACCCCTTCGACGAGCTCAGGGACCCCTTCGACGGGCTCAGGGACCCCTTCGACGGGCTCAGGGATCCCTTCGACAGGTTCAGGGACCCCTTCGACGGGCTCAGGGACCGTTTCGACAAGCTCAGGGATCGCCTCGATGCCGCGCTAAATGCTATAATGAACACAAAATATTTACTCATTTGCCTGTCTGGTCAACTTCGGACAGGTCAGAGGGGAGGTGTTTGACTGTGTTATCGCCCCACAATTACAAAGGAAAGCTGATCATCGTCGAGGGTATCGACGGCAGCGGGAAATCCACCCAGATCGACCTGCTTTACAAGTGGCTGAAAACCCACGGTAAATCGGTCTACTTCAGCGAGTGGAACTCCTCGGTTCTGGTCAAATCCACCACCAAGCAGGGCAAAAAGGCTAAAGCCTTCACCCCAACCACCTTCTCACTGCTGCAGGCCACTGACTTCGCCGACCGCTGGGAAAATCAGATGCTGCCCATGCTGCGCGCCGGCGTGATCGTCCTGGCAGACCGTTACGCCTTCACTGCCTTTGCCCGCGACGTAGCCCGCGGCGTCGATCCGGAATGGGTGCGCAATCTCTATTCCTTCGCTCCCCAGCCCGACCTGGCCTTCTATTTCCAGGTGCCGGTCTCCGTCGCCGTCGACCGTATCCTCTCCGGGCGTTCGACGCTCAAGTATTACGAAGCCGGCATGGATCTGGGTCTTTCGGATAACAAAGTCACCAGTTTTCGTCTCTTCCAGCAGCGCATCATCAATGAGTACGACCAGATGATCGATGAGTTTGGATTCACGGTCATTGACGGCACCCTGCCGGTGGAAACGCAGCAAAAATTGATCCGCAAGGTGGTCAAGCGGGAGATCTATCGCTGGAAGGGTCTGCCAACCCCGGCGATCCAGGCGCGCGGACGCTCGGGTGCCAGACTTGTGGAAGCGGAGGCGCAGCCAGCCGCCGAGAAAACGGAGGCATCATGAGCCGGCCATTGTTCTACGGAGCAGGATTTCCCTATCACAAAATCAAAGAGCTGCCCGGCAAGCTGATCGTACTCGAGGGCACCGACGGCGTCGGCCGCTCGACTCAAATCAACATGCTGCGCGAATGGCTGGAAAAACAGGGGATGGCCGTTTCGGACACCGGCTTGCGCCGCTCGACCCTCACACAGGGGGGGCTGGATGCAGCCAAATCCGGGCATACCCTCAGCCGCACCACCATGAACCTGTTCTACGCCACTGACTTCGCCGACCGGCTGGAGAATCAGATCCTGCCCGCGATGAAGGCCGGCTTCATCGTTCTTAGCGACCGCTACTTCTATTCGATCATCGCCCGCGACGTGGTGCGCGGCGCCGATCCGGTCTGGGCGCGCAAAGTATATGGTTTTGCTCTTCGACCCGACATCATCTTCTATCTCAGGGCCGACGTGCAGACGCTGGTCACGCGCATGGTCCACGGGCGAGGATTTGATTACTGGGAATCCGGCATGGACATCCGCTGTGCAGACAACCTGTACGACAGCTTCTTAGTCTACCAGACCAGGCTGATCGAAAAATTCGATGAAATGGCGGACGAGTACCATTTTGTCACAATCGATGCCACCCTTTCACCCGCGGCGGTCTTCTCGGAGATCCAGGAGCGAATCAAGACCCTGCTTGGACTCGACCCGCCCCTCGGCTGAAAAGTTGCCTGTCGACAGCCTGACCTGCACCGGCGCAAACAACAGGCCCAGCCTGTGCCATAACCTGTTCACAGAGAAAGGCCGATGAAAAACAAAGCCAACCTTACCATCCAGATCTATGGTGCGAGCATCCTGCAGCGTCAACTGGCGGCGCTGGTGCAGGAAGTAGGCGGCGTGCGCCGTTCGCGCGATATCGAATACATCCACCGCATGCGCGTCGCCACTCGCCGGCTGCGCAGCGGACTGACGCTCTTCGGCGCGCAGATTGCCGAGAAGCGCAGCGCGTTCTGGTTCCGGCGTATTCGTAAATTGACGCGCGCGCTGGGCGAGGCGCGCGACGCCGATGTGCAGATCGCCCACCTGGATGAGCTGCAGCAGATCCTCAACCCTCCCAACCGTTCCGGCGTCAGACGGCTGCTGCTGCGGCTGAAGCAAAAACGCCGTACCCTGCAGAGTGAAGTCCTGCAGGCGCTGGAGGATATGGAGCAGAGCAAAATCATCGCGGACATGGCCCAGCGCCTCGCTCCCTTTGAAATCTACCGCGAAACGCTGGATCTGCACGACCTCGAATTGCTGCGTTTTGCGGGTGACGCGATCACTGCAAGGCTGAACGAATTCCTAGCCTTTGCCGAGGTTGTCGACCAGCCCGAGCGGGTCGAAGAATTGCACGCCATGCGCATCACTGCCAAGCATTTGCGCTACACGGCTGAGTTCTTCGCTCCGTTGTATGAAAACGAGCTAAAACCACAGCTTAAAGCGCTGCGGTTCACTCAGGACACCCTCGGCTCGATCCACGACTGCGACGTCTGGACCGCCTACCTGCCGCAGTTCATCGAAGAGGAGCGCCGCCGCACCCTGAATTATTTCGGCTACACCCGCCCGTTCAAGCGGCTGGAGCCGGGATTGCTCTATTACCAGCAGCTGCGCAGCGAGGAGCGCCAGGCGCTTTTTCAGCAATTCAATACAACCTGGCACGAGTGGCAGCAGCAGGGACTTTGGGCAGACCTGCTCGACACGGTGCAATTCGCGCTTGCCCCGCTGCCCAGCCCTGAGCCAGAACCACCGATCGAGGATGCGGAGGTGAGGATTTGAGCGTCATCGCTCTGATCGGAGATGTGCATGCCAACCTGCCCGCGCTGGAAGCCGTCCTGGCCCACGCGCGGCTGCAGGATGCGCAGCACATCTGGAACATCGGCGATTTCCTCGGATACGGCGCCTTCCCGAATGAAGTTATCGACCGTCTGCGCGACCTGGAGGCACTCAGCATCCTCGGCAATTACGACCGTAAGGTCTTAAAAATCCTGAAGAAGGCCGAAAAATGGAAGGATAAGAAGGCTGCTGAGAAAATGTACGCCTTCGAATGGGCTTATGAAAAACTTACGCCGGCTAACCGCGCTTATCTCAAAGCACTGCCTGAGGAGCGCTTGATCGAAATGGACGGCTGGCAAATCCTGCTCACCCACGCCAGCCCGTCTTCGCGCGAAGAACACCTGATGCCAGACACGCCGGAGGAGCGCCTGCGCGAGCTGCAAGCGATGACCCCGGCAAAAATCATCATCCACGGGCATTCGCACCTGCCCTTCGCCCGCAAGGTTGACCAGGTCTGGTGGATCAACACCGGCAGCGTCGGCCGTCCGGATGACGGCGACCCGCGCGCCTGTTATGCCATCCTGCACCTGACACCGCGCCAGATCAGCGTGGGCCACTTCCGCGTGGAGTACGATCTTCAGGCCGCTGTCGAAGCCATCCGCCGCAATCAGTTGCCCGAGAGCTTCGCCGAAATGGTCCTCAGCGGACGGTCGCTCGATTTTATCCAAAACCGCGATAAAATAAATCCGAAAGACGATGAATAATCTGACCTCCCAACTCGATCCCAAACAGCAAGAAGTTTGGGCGCAATCGCTGGCGCTGGCCAAGGCCTGCGACTTCGAGGAGGGGCACTCTTTCCAGGTCACCCATCTGGCCTTGCGCCTGTTCGACGAGCTAACTGCTCTGCATCAGCTGAGCGCGCAGGAACGTTACTATCTTCTGCTGGCTGGCTTGCTGCATGACATCGGCTGGATAGAGGGCTGGAAAGGGCATCATAAATCCAGCCTGAACTTCATTCTCACCGCGCCGATGCTGCCCTTCGACAACCGCGAGCGCCTGCTGATAGGCTCGGTCTGCCGTTATCACCGCCGGGCTCTGCCCGATCTTAAACACGACCATTACGCCGCACTGGACGAAGCCGACCGGCTGGTGGTCACCCGGCTGGCGGCTTTACTGCGCGTTGCTGACGGGCTGGACTACACTCACCGCAGCCTGGTCAACGATGTTAAGGTCCTGGTTGGCTCAAAACGGATCCGTATTGCCTGTATCTGCAGCGCCCCCGCCCCGGATGAAATCAGTCAGGGGCTTAAAAAAGGCAACCTAATGGAAAAGGTATTTTTTCGTGAATTAATTATCGAATGGAAGGGTGTATGAACATAACACATGGCAAAGTTGTCGCATTCATCGATATCGGCACCAATTCGATCAGCCTGCTGCTGGCGCGGATCCATCCCGATAAAACCTATGCCGTCCTGGATAAGCGTGAAGAAATAGTCCGCCTTGGCGAAGGCGAGTTTATCGACCAGTCGATCCAGCCCGCAGCCATCCAGCGCGCGGTCGAGGTCTGCGGCAATTATGTCAATCTTGCCCGCCGCGCTCAGGCTGATGAGATCATAGCCGTGGCAACGACCGCTACCCGCGAGGCGACAAACCGCAGCGAATTCATCCAGCACCTTAAGGAAACGAGCGGGCTGGATGTGCGCGCCATTTCCGGTCTGGAGGAAGCCCGCCTGACCTACCTGGGCGTCGCCTCGGGGCTGGATTTTCAGGGGCGCCAGGCTCTTTTCGTCGACATCGGCGGCGGCAGCACCAAGCTGATCGTCGGCGACCACCAGCATCACTACCTGCTCGATTCGCTCAAGCTCGGCTCGCTCCGCCTGACCAGCATGTTCTTCCGCCCGGATGAAACAGGTCCGGTCGATCCCGGACGCTATAAACTGCTGCAGAACTACATTCGAAACAACTTTGTGCGATCCATCCAGCGCATCCAGCCGTACAAAATCGATGCGGTGGTTGGCTCTGCCGGCACGCTGCTCAGCCTGGTCGATATTACTGCCAGGCATTTTCACAACCGCGCGCACGCACCCGATGAAATTACTACACACGAGCAGTTGAAACAGGTCATCAAGGTGCTCTGCGACCTGCCGCTCGATCAGCGCCGCCAGATGCCTGGCATGCAGCCAGAGCGCGCAGGCAGCATCATCGCCGGCGCGGCCATCATCGACACGTTGATGGAAGCGCTTTCACTGACCTCGCTGCAGATCAGCGAGCGCAGCCTGCGTGACGGGATGCTGGCCGACTACCTGCAGCGGTCGCCCGAGCTGCTCGCCCTCGGACAAATGAACGTTCGCGAACAATCCGTGCTGCGCCTTGCCCGCACGGTCGACTTCGACGAGCCGCACGCCCGCCAGGTCGCCCGCCTGGCGCTGCAGTTATTCGACAGCGCCTTCAGCCTGGGGCTGCACAAGCTCGGCCGCTGGGAGCGCGAGCTGCTCGAATACACCGCCCTGCTTCACGACATCGGCGCCTTCCTCTCCTACCAGAACCACCAGAAGCACACCTATTACCTGATTCACAACGCCGATCTGCTCGGCTTCGACCAGAAAGAGACGGCGATCATGGCAATGGCCGGGATGCATCACCGCAAGGGGCTGCCTAGTGCCGACGAAAATGAATTTCAGACGCTGGACAAGGATTCCCAGACGGCCGTGCGCGTGATGGCGATGATGCTGCACCTGTCTGAGAGCCTGGACCGCGGGCACGTCGGCGCCGTCCACCGCGCACACTTCATCGCCGGCCCCGGCGATATGATCATCCTGGAAGTGTTTTCCAACCAGGACTGCCAGCTCGAAGTGTGGGGCGTGCAGAACCACCTGAAGGAATTCGAAAAAGCATTCCAGCGCCCGCTTGAAGTCCGCCTGGCCGGCGCCTCGTCGAAATAGCGAAAATGCCCTCGACCCGAACCAGCCGAAGGCGGATTGATCCACTGGAACGGAAATCCGCGCTCATCCGCGAGGTCATCCAGGCGCGCGCTGCAGTGCCTGCCGCAACTGCTGGGCTGACCTTATCACAACTGGATGAGGTCTTCCTCGGCGCCTGGACAGTCAAGGACATGCTCGCCCATCTGATCGGTTGGGATGAGACCAACCGCCGGGCTATTGCTGAACTTCGCCAATCCACGCTGCCGGAATTTTACAATCACATTGATCCGGATTGGCGCTCGTACAACGCTTTACTCGTCGCCCGCCACCGGCGCGACGACCTGCGCCTGCTGCTGGAAGATATCGCCCAATCTCACGCCCGCCTGATGGACGCTGTCGCTGCGCTCGAACCGGGTGACTTCGACCGCGATTGGGGCGTGCGCTACAAGGGTTACCGGGTGACCATCGCCCGGCTGCTGCAGGCAGAAGCCAGAGACGAACAAGTCCACGCCCGCCAGATTATCGATGCCTTTAGTTCTCCTGAGGACGGCGGCTGAGATTGATCCGACTCAACTCCTGGAGACATCCAGGCGCAGCAGCGCCGCGACCACCCAGGGCAGCATCGCAAACAGCCCGGCCAGGCCCGCCCCTCCCAGACCGAAGATGAAATCCATCAACACACTACTCCCGCCGATGATCACGTAGATCAGAATGGACCAAATCAGGGGCACGTCACCCGCAGGGGCAGGGTTGGGCAATCGCAGCTCGACCGCTACCGCCTGGTAAATCAACAGCGCGGTGAAAGTGGTCAGCCACCAGCCGAAGAAGTTTTGCAGCGGGACGCCGTAAAATGCCCCCTGCGCCTCCCAAATCCAGTAGCCGCCGGCAGCCATCAGCGGATCCATCGCCAGGTCCCAGGCAGTCATAATCACGCCGCCTGTCGCGGCGACCAGCCAGCGGCGGCTCGCCGGCTTTGCCAGATGGTGCGGCAGGATTAAATCAGCCATCATTAATGAAGCGTACATCATCATAAACCAGGCGATCGGGATCAAGACGGGCACCAAACCGAACAGCCTGGGGCCAAGCTTATCGCTGTAGTGATACTGTCCGTAGACAATGCCGGTCGCCACGCCGACGCTTTCGAAGGTGATGCCCACGACAAAAACGACGACCAGCAACAAGCCTGCCCGCCGCCAGCCTAAACGCTGACCGGCGTGCAGAAAGCCAACAGTGAAGGTCAACAGGGTGTTGACCGGCGTAAGCCAGGCAGGCACATCCTTCCAGACCAATGCATCGACCACCCCGGTGATCGATAACGCGACTACGAGCCAGAGCAGCCAGCCGGTGAACTTTCGCAGTGTCATTGCCATGTCTCCCTAAAACACCTCTGCCTTGCGGACTTCAAAGCCGAACACCTGCCCGAAAGCTGAGGCAACGTCCTCTGCTACCCTTTCGAGATCAGGCGATTCCTCCAACAGGTCTGCCATCGACAGCATCTGCACGCCGTCCAAGCCGCAGGGGATGATCCCTTGCCAGAAACTCATGTCCGGGTTGACGTTCAAAGCAAAACCGTGCCGGGTGACCCCGCGTGCGGTTACCTTGACACCGATCGAGGCGATTTTTCCGGGTTCAGGCCGCAGGCGTGGATCTGTCCGCGGGCAGCTTTTGAACAGTTCCGCCAACACCCAGACACCCGAAAGCCCTGCCCGCTGCGTACCCGGAATACCGTAGCAGGCCAGGGCAGTGATCAGCGTCTTCTCCAGCTTGCGCACGAAGCCGACGAAATCGGCTTGCGGCAGGCGCATGCCCTGCCAGCCTGGTTCAGCCAGCGGGATGAGCGGGTAGCCCACCAACTGCCCGGGGCCGTGGTAAGTCACGTCGCCGCCGCGGTCGACCTCCAGCAGATCAATGCCGCGCGCTTTCCGCTCCACCTCGTCCCAAACGACGTGATTCCACCCGCCGCGCCGCCCCACCGTAAACGTATGCGGATGCTCGAGCAGGAGCAGCGTCGCTGGCTTGCGCCCGGCCGCGATCTCAGCAGACAGGTCAACCTGCAGCTGCCAGGCGCGGGCATAGTCCTGACAGCCCAGCCAGCGCACTTCACATATGCCATGGGTCGACATAATCTACATTGTATCGCATTTCGAGCAACCGGGGCGCCGGTCAACTTCGCCGGCGAAACGGCGGCAGATCCACCACACCCACAAATAGATCCCGCTCTGCTTTTCCGTTCGGGGCGGGGTAGGCCTGCATATACAGCTCTTTCGAGGCGAAATAGCGCCGAATCGGGCTGAACAGTCCCCCCGTAAGCGAGCTGCCGCCCTGGCTGGCGTGACAGCGAGAGGCCTGGTCGCGGATGTCGGCAACCGCGCGATAATCGATGACCGCATGGGTAGGGAAATCCACCTCGGCGATGGCAGCCAGGTCGATATCCTTGTTGCGCCCAAATTTACGCGGATCGCGCCCAACCAGCCGCAGTACCTTTACGATGAAGCGCAGGAAATGGCGCGGAATGGTCTGATAATACAGCCGGGCGGGCTGGTAGGGCGGTAGTCCATCCGGATCGATATGAGACGGGTCCGCCGCGTACTGGAATGCCACGGTGGTCGCTTTGTGGATGGCGATATGATCAGGATGGTGGTAACCGCCGACCGGGTCGAAGGTGATCACCACCTGAGGCTGGAGCCTGCGGATGTAGTGCGCCACCTCAGCAGCAACCTTTTCGATGGGCTGAGCGGCCAGCGCCATGGGATTGGCGTTATCCGGCGCGCCGGGCATGCCGGAGTCGCGGTAGTTGAGGAAATACACCCCCGCCAGGCCAAGATGCCCCGCCGCGCAGCGCAGCTCATGCTCGCGCCGCTCGGCGACGGACATATAGCCGCGCAAATACTCTTCGTCGACCTCGCCGGCCTCGCCGCGGGTGGCGCAAACCAGGTAGACGTCAACCCCCCTGCGGGCGTAATAAGCCAGCGTCCCGCCAGTACCGAAAGTTTCATCGTCCGGGTGGGCAAGGGCGGCTAAAAGGACCGGTGTTCGGTTGGCGGTGGATGAGTCATCGAGCGCCATGGTTTACTTCTCAGCCTCTGTCAATTGCTCAAAGATACCACACTCCAGGGGCAGATTCAATCCCGCCCACCGCTGTGGTTGAACCGTCTCTATTAATACCGCCACATGTTCGGGTCGACTTGCTCGGCCCAGGCGTTGATCCCTCCGGCCAGGTTCTTCACCTTGCCAAAGCCGGCTGCAGTGAGCAGCCTGACCGCCCGCGCCGAGCGCACTCCGGTGCGGCAGAACAGGACGTATTCCTTCCCCGGGTCCAGCTCGCTGGAACGCTGCAGGATCTGCTCAAGCGGTATCAATCGTGCGCCAGGCAGCGCTGAGACCTGCTGCTCGATCGGGTCGCGTACATCGACCAGCTCCAACGGCTCACCCTGGCGCAGCCGTTCGGCGACCTCGAGTGGAGAGACATCCCAGCCCTCACCCGCGGTGTTAACCGCCTGCTCGCGGGCAGGCACGCCGCAAAATGCTTCGTAGTCGATCAATTGACTGATCTCCGCCTGCTCGCCGCATATTCTGCAGTGCGGATTCTTGCGCAGTTGGACCATCTGAAAGGACATATCCTGTGCATCGTAGAGGAGCAGCCTTCCAACCAGCGACTCGCCGCTGCCAAGCGCCAGCTTGATCACCTCGGTCGCCTGAATGCTGCCAATGGTGCCGGGCAGCACACCGAACACACCCGCCTCGCCGCAGGACGGCACTGACCCCGGCGGAGGAGGCTCAGAGAATAGGCAGCGGTAGCACGGGCC
Source organism: Bellilinea sp. (assembly GCA_034678705.1). Lineage (GTDB taxonomy): Bacteria > Chloroflexota > Anaerolineae > Anaerolineales > Anaerolineaceae > Bellilinea. The sequence continues at coordinate 38,045 of JAXDBP010000025.1, read as the reverse complement.
TTTGCGGGCATCGAAAACGCTCACCTGCCCTTCGTAGCGGAAGATCGAGCCATAGACGAACGGTCTGCCGGTCAGCACCGCCAGGTCATTCAACAGGTAGCGGGTCGGGAAGTTGTCTGTCCCGTCCACCAGAATATCGTAGCCCTGCGAAATTCTTTCGGCATTTTCGGCGCTGAGCACAATGTTATAGGCATCAATTTTTATGTAGGGGTTCAACTCCAACAGGCGCTGCCTGGCGGATTCCACTTTCGGCCTGCCCACCCAATCTGTGCTGTGGATGACCTGGCGCTGCAGGTTGGATTCCTCGACGACGTCGTAATCCACCAGCCCGATGCGTCCAATCCCGGCCGCCGCCAAATACAGCGCGACCGGCGAGCCCAATCCGCCGGCGCCGACGATCAGCACCGAGGTATTCTTTAGTTTCTGCTGCCCCGCCAGCCCCACCTCTGGAATGAGCATATGGCGCGAGTAGCGCAAGATTTCGGCCTGGGTAAGCGCGTTGGTCACCTCTGCCTCCCCGCAGCCGCCCGGCGTGACTTACCATCCTGACAGGCGCTGCAGAATAATTCTGATAATCATACCAAAACCAGCCCGCGACTGCAAACTCTGTTGATACTACCTTGTACCCCTTAATGTTACAATTATTTCATGCACGTTATCCTCACCCACGAACAGGCTGATTTCGACGCGCTGGCGGCGCTGCTGGCAGTTCATCTGCTAAATGAGCAGGCGCTGCCGGTCCTGCCGCGCCGGTTGAACCGCAATGTGCGCGCCTTCCTCAACCTGTACGGCGGTGAGCTGCCCTTCCTCGATCCGCGCGATCTACCATCCGAAACCATCGACGCCGTCACCCTGGTCGACACCCAGTCGCTGATCACCCTCAAGGGTATGACCCGCAACGCAAGCGTGCACGTCGTTGACCACCACCAGGTTCGCGACGACATCCCTGCCGAGTGGACAATGGTCAACCAGCGGGTTGGCGCCACCACGACGATCCTGATAGAGGAAATACGCGATCACAACGGCCCGCTGACCCTGCTGCAATCCACGCTGCTCCTGATGGGCATCTACGAGGACACCGGATCGCTGACCTACGCCAGCACTACCACTCGCGACGTCCGCGCAGTCGCCTTTCTGCTCGAGCAGGGCGCTTCGCTGCGCATCGCTTCCGACTTCCTCAACCCGCCTCTTTCTGAGGACCAGCGCGATATCTACAACAGGCTGCTCCAATCCGCCGAGACGATCCAAATCCACGGGCAGACCATCGTCATCGCTAGCACCGACGCCGAGGAGCTCAACGAAGAGATTTCCAGCATTGCTCACAAGCTGCGCGATCTGCTCGACCCGGACGGATTGTTTATTCTAGTCAATACGAGCGATGGCATCCGTCTGGTGGCGCGCTCGACCAGCGACCGCGTCAACGTGGCTGAGGTAGCCGCCCGGATGGGCGGTGGAGGTCACGAGCGAGCTGCCGCCGCGCTGATGCGCAGCTCAGAAGACCTGGACGGGCAGCCGCCGACTCTGGAAAACGCCTATAAAAAGCTGCGTAAGCTGCTGCCGGCGATCATCCTGCCGCCGGTAACTGTTGGTAAAATCATGTCGCGCGGACCACGCGTGCTGCCGCCGGATACACCCGCGCAGGAAGCCGCCCGGCTCATGCAGCGCTACGGCTACGAAGGTTATCCGGTCGTCAAGGGCGGGCGCGTGCTCGGTCTGCTCACCCGCCGCGCGGTCGACCGCGCCATTTCGCATAAACTGAACCTCCAGGCTGCCAGCCTGATGGAAGCCGGCGAAGTGACCGTCAGCCCGCAGGACAGCCTGGACACCCTGCAGAAGATCATGGCGGAAACCGGCTGGGGACAGGTGCCGGTCAAGGACCCGCAGAGCGGTGAGATCATCGGCATCGTCACCCGCACCGACCTGCTCAAAATGCTGGGCGAAGGCGACACCATCCTGCCCGAGCGGAAAAACCTGACCGCCAGGCTGGAAGCTGCCCTGCCGCCAGCGCGCCTTGAGCTGCTCAAACTGGTCGCCGAAACGGCTCACGAAAAGCGCATGCCGGTCTATATCGTTGGCGGATTCGTGCGCGATCTGCTCCTCGAGCGGCCGAGCATCGATTTCGACCTGGTGGTCGAGGGCGACGCGATTACTCTGGCGCGTTCACTGGAGCGGAGATACGGCGGCAGGGTTGCTACCCATGCCCGCTTTGGCACCGCCAAATGGCAGCTCGATCCCCAAAATAAAGGGCTGCTTGCGAAAATAAACACCGGACACGAACTATCCACAGGAAGCCTGCCGCAAACCCTGGATCTGATCAGCGCCCGCACCGAGTTTTACACTTACCCTTCCGCCCTGCCGACGGTCGAGCGCGGCAGTATCAAGCTCGACCTCCACCGGCGCGATTTCACCATCAACACTCTCGCCCTGCGCCTGGATGGACGTTACTACGGCAATCTCTATGATTTCTGGGGCGGACTGAACGACCTGCAAAAGGGTCTGGTGCGCGTGCTGCATTCCCTTTCATTTGTCGACGATCCGACGCGCATGCTGCGCGCTGTCCGCTTCGAAATCCGCTTCGGTTTCCAGATCGAAGAGCGCACGCTAGAGCTGATGAATGAGGCACGAACACTGCTCAACAAGGTATCGGGCGACCGGCTGCGCCACGAGCTCGACCTGATCTTCGCAGAGGAAGACCCGGCGCTGGTGCTGAGCCGTCTCGAAGCCCTGGAGCTGCTCAGCGATATCCACCCGCAGCTGCACTGGCTGCCTGACCTTTCGGGGATCATTAATGATGTAGTACGCTCTCCGATCGATGCCCGCTGGGAGCTGGAGGAATCGATCGGAAACATGCCCATCCAACGCGCCCTGGCCTACCTGATCTGGCTGATCGCCTGTCCGATCGATGCAGGCGGGAGCATCGCCCAGCGCCTGCGCCTCTCACACCAACTGCAGGCGCAGATCCGAGAAGGCAGCCAGCTGCTTGGCGAACTCCCGGGCCTGGTCGAGCTCCCGCCCAGCCGCATAGTCGCCCTTTTCGATGGGGTGGCGCCCCCCGTGCTGTATGCGCTCCAGGGTCTGACAAAACATGAATCCGTCAGACACATCATCGAACAATATGCAATCCACTGGCGCAAAGTACAGCCGACTGTCAACGGTTATGACCTGCACGCCCTCGGGATCGCTCCAGGTCCGGCTTACCGCCAGATCCTCTGGGCGCTGCGCTCCGCCTGGCTGGACGGCAAGATCAACACCCCTGAACAAGAAGCCGCGTTGCTGCAGCAAATGCTGCAAACCCAGCAAACCTAATTCGCCCATATGACCCTCCCTAACCTGCCCGAAAACTGGCCCGCCCAGGCAGCCATCCGCAGCCTGCAAAGAAGCGATCTGCAGTCGCTGGAATGGGATGGTCAATACAGCCACTTCCGCAGGGTCTATGCCGAAGCCTATGAGCGCATGATGCGCGGCCTTACGGTCATCTGGGTTGCTGACCTGCCCCTCTATGGGTTGATTGCCCAGGTGTTTATTCAACTCAACTGCCAGCGCCCCGAGCTGGCTGACGGCGGGCTGCGCGCCTATCTTTACTCTTTTCGGGTCAAACCGGACTTTCAGAGCGCCGGACTTGGTACGCGCATGATGGCCGTGGTCGAAGCGGATTTACTCGAGCGAGGGTACAGATTCGTCACCCTCAACGTCGCCAAGGACAACCCCCGCGCACTGGCGCTCTACGAACGGCTTGGTTACCGCGTGGTCGACCAGGATCCAGGCATCTGGTCGTTTATCGATCACATAGGCCAGCGGCGGACGATGATCGAACCTGCCTGGCGCATGGAAAAGAGCCTCTCGCGGGACTCAATTCGCGCGCAGCTCAGCTAACAAATCCTCGCCGCTCAAGCCGCGGTCGAGCGCGGCTTTACCCTCCAGACGTTTGAACCAGAGGTTCTCAACATTTCCCTGAGGATCGGTGAAAGTGATCCCCAGGTAACCCTCCAGCGAGCCAGGCAGCTTATCCGCCGGGTAGTCCAGGACCAGCCGCAGGACGGTCTCCAGTTGCCCGGCTAACAGCGCTTGATCCTGCAGCTGCGCAACCGCCAGGGTGACGCGGATGTCGGTATACATGGTCAGAAAGCGCGCCACGCTGCCGTCCGCGCGGACGCAGTTCTCGCCAAAAGCCTCGGCGGTCGCCTTGAGGTTGGTCTGCCCGGCATCATTAAAATACTGCTGCAGCGCCTGGGTCACCTCGGGCAACGGTTGCGTCGCCCACTGAAAACCGCAAGGCTCGTCTTCCGCTCCCGGGCTGACGACAGGCGTCAGCAAAGCCTGGATGGTCTGTACCGCGATCGTTTCAGTCGCCGGTTCGAGCATACCTGTCAGCACTTCGGCGGCGGGTAAGGGCAAGTTACAGGCAAGCATCATCGCGCTCAGTAGCGCCAGTGCTCCAGCTAGACGAACCACGGGCTTTCTCATCATTTCATCCTCTCCGCTCGCACCGATAGGTCAGCCAGGCGGATGGACCGCGCATGCGTTCCTGACCGGTTTGTTTATGGACCAGTCGCAGAAATTCGCCAATTTGTTCCTCGTCCGCCAGACTCCAGCCGCTGTGAGCTGCCGTTCCCTCCCTGCGGCAGTGGGTATACAGCAGGAAGGTTCCACCATCGGCGAGCAGCCGGCGCAGGTTTTGCTGGTAAGCAATTCGTCTTTCAGGCTGCAGGTTGTGATAGCAGCCAATATCGAGGATCAGGTCGAACAGCCCGCGGAAACCGCGCAAATCCGCCACATCGCCGAGGTGAATATCCGCCTGGATACCCGCCTGTTCCAGGCGGCGGCGAGCAATCCTCACCGCCCGCCAGGCAAAATCCACGCCGCTGACCTGCCAGCCGGCCTGCGCCAATGCGATCAGGTTCGTGCCGCTGCCGCAGCCAAGATCCAGCGCCCTCCCCGGCGGATGCTGACGGATGAAATCCCGCAGTTCGGGCGGCGTCACGCCGGTATCCCAGGGTGGGCGGCGGTAGTACCAAAGGTGGAACTCCAGCCGACGGATCAGATCACCAAGCCTGTTTGCCGCCAATTGGATTCATTCCTCCAGCGAGCCAAGCACCCGCTCGCCCTCCAGGCTGCCGACCGTGCGCCACTGCTCAATACCTTGAGCGTCGATGAATACAAAAGTCGGAGTGTACTGAGAGCCGTATTCTGCTGCCAGCTGTCTGCCAACTGCGTCTTGAATATTCAGGCGGATGATGATCAATTTGCCCTGTGTTTCCTCCTCCAATCTGTCAACGGCTGGTTTCATCGCGGCGCAACCCAGGCAATAGGGTGATTGGAACTCGAGCAGCACAGGCGTGCCGACACCGATCTCAGCTTTCACCGCGCTGGCATCCCGCACCTGGCTTGCGCTGGGGTGCAGCACCCACCAGGCGGCGAAAATCAGGCCGGCCATTAATAACAGCAACAACCAGTCTGGCTTGCGAAATCCGCGCCGTGAAAGGCCGTAAACGGTCAGCGCCAGGAGCAGCGCCCCCAGTATTAAAAAGGAATATTGATTCAGAAACGCGGTCACTTTAGGCCTACCCTGCTGATATAATAGAGGATGTTTTGCTGAAGATTATCGCTTTCTTTGACAAGAAGCCTGAGTGGCCTTAAAATAGGGACGCTCCCAAAACTGGAATCATTACAATTTAAAGAAGGGTCTGGTTCATGAAAGAGTATACCACTGAGTTTATCCGCAATGTCGCCCTGGTTTCGCACAGCAGTGCAGGGAAAACTATGTTGACCGAGGCCTTCCTGCACCTGAGCGGTGCAACCACGCGCCTTGGCAGGATCGAAGATGGCACGACGATGTCCGACTTCGACGAGGAGGAAATTCGCCGCGGAATTTCTCTGTACTCCACCGTCATCCCGATCGAATACAGAGATATGAAAATCAACGTGCTCGATACGCCCGGCTACACCGATTTCATCGGCGAAGTGATCTCTGCAATGAGCGTGGCGGATGGCGCAGTGGTGCTGGTTGACTCGGTCTCAGGCGCCGAGGTCGGCACCGAGATTGCCTGGAATTATTGCAGCCAGTTCAACCTGCCGCGCTTTCTGGTCGTCAACAAGATGGACCGTGAAAACGCCAATTTTCAAAAAGCGATGGCGTCCGTCCAGGAACTCTCCGAAATCCGCCTTATACCGGTACAAATCCCCTGGGGTGAAAAAACCTCCTTCCAGGGAGTGATCGACCTGCTGACGATGAAGGCCTATAAGGGTGACGGAAAAACAGCGGTGGAAATCCCTGCCGAGTACAAGGATGCCGCCGAAGAAGCCCACTTCGCTCTGGTCGAGGCCGCGGCGGAAGGCGAAGACTCGCTGCTCGAAAAGTATCTCGAAAGCGGTGAACTATCCAGCGAAGAAATCCTGTTAGGCTTGAAGGCAGTCATCCGCAGCGGCGGTTTTGTGCCCGTGTTCGTTGCGGCTGGCGCTGCGGAGATCGGCGTTGCGCCCCTGCTGGACGCCATGCTAAACCTGTTCCCCTCCCCCGCCGAAACCTCGCCGGTCAAGGCGGTTGGCAAGAACGGAGAAGAAGAGTTGAGCGCTACTAACGCCGGCCCGCTCGCCGCTTACGTCTGGAAAACAACCGCCGATCCCTTCGTCGGCAAGCAGACATTCTTCCGCATCTACTCCGGCATGGTCACTTCCGACAGCCGCGTTTGGAACCAGAACAAAGGCCTGGAAGAGCGTTTCGGCACCGTCAGCATCCCACGCGGCAAAGAATCCTTCGCAGTGAAAACAGTCCACTCAGGCGATATCGCCATAGTGCCCAAGCTGTCCGAAACCGTGACCGGCAACACGCTCTGCGATAAAACCCACCCGCTGACGCTGCCCGTGCCCGCCTATCCAAATGCGCTCTACCGCGTGTCGATCCAGCCCAAGACACAGGCCGATTCTACCAAGATCAGCCCAACCCTGACCCGCCTGTGCGAAGAGGACATGACCCTCACGTGGAATAACGAACTCGCCACCAACCAAACCATCCTGCAGGGTATGGGAGACCAGCATATCGACGTGGCCATCCGCCGGGCGGAAGCCAAGTTCCAGGTCAATCTGATCACCGGCGAGCCGAAGGTGCCCTATCAGGAAACCATCACCAAAAAAGCCAGCGCGATGTACCGTCATAAAAAGCAGACGGGCGGCGCAGGTCAGTTCGGAGAGGTGCATCTGCGCGTCGAACCGCTGCAAGAGAAGGATTTCGACTTCACCTGGGAGGTGTTCGGCGGCGCGATCTCGCAGTCGTACTCCGCCTCCATCCAAAAAGGCATTCAGAGCGTGATGAAGGAAGGCGTGATTGCCGGATACCCGGTGCGCGGCGTGCATGTGGCCGTTTTTGACGGCAAGGAACACCCGGTCGATTCAAAGCCAGTCGCATTTGAAATCGCCGGGCGCGAAGCTTTCAAACTGGCTTTCAAGGATGCCGGTCCGGTGTTGTATGAGCCGATCATGAAGGTCGAGATCACCGTCCCCGAAGCCAACATGGGCGACGTCCTTGGCGACCTGAACACGCGCAGGGCGCGCGTGCAGGGCATGAACACCGAAAAAGGCCACTCGATCGTCACTGCGACCGTTCCGTTGGCTGAAATGATGCGTTACACCACGCAGTTGCGCTCGATGACCGGCGGCCGCGGCGTGTTCAGCATGGAATTCTCCTCGTACGAAATCGCGCCGGCTCACATCCAGGCAGAAATCGTCGCCGCCCGTCAGAAGGAAATGGCCGAGAAGCGCGAAGAGTAGCCCCTCACCTGAAAGAAGCCCCCTCCAACCCGAGGGGGTTTTTTCTTGACGCACGTCGCCCTGTCGTGATAATCTACAGGTAACCTCAGGATTGGGCAATATTTATTATCATGGATCCGCTGGAATTCTTTTGGGATAGATTGCTTTCGCGTTCACCTGAGCAGATCCGGGCCATTTTCAAGACCATCGATGAAACCTCGCAGCGTGAGGTACTTGCTCATTTGAAGAAGATGACGACCGAGGAAGGCTGGCATCCCGAACAGGTGATTTCTGCTCAAACTGCATTGAACGTGATAATGAAGATGTCGAATTCACCCGACTAGGTATGGCTATGCGCAGAATATTCTCGACATTTGTCCACAGATCCTTTATCTCGCAAATATTCGTCGCCATCTTGATTTTTCTCACCCTCGCAATCCTGCTCACAGTCGCCATCAGGCTGGTGATGGGCAGCCTGGTGCTCGGCATCGATTTTCACACATTTTGGAGCGCCGCGAGAGCCCTCTTCATCCGGCACATCAATCCCTATTCTCAGGCAGTCATCGATGAAATGCAATTCGCTCGATACAACCGCCTTGCGCTTCCCGGCGAAGATCAGTTGGCGTATGTGTATCCCTTGCATATGTTGTGGCTGGTGTTTCCTTTTGCCTTCCTGGATTTTCCCCTTGCGCAGGCTCTATGGATGACTGTCCAAATTCTGGCGCTCTCCAGCGTTTTGTTTCTCCTGTTCAAAAACAAATCCGGCTTGTTTGCGATCAGCGCTATGTTCATTTATCCGTTCACATTCAGCATCATCCTCGGAAATTTCAATCTCACCATCGGTATATTCCTGATTCTCTTCTTCTGGCTGTATTTCAATGGCAGGTTAAACCGACCTTCTGTGCAGGTGTTATTAGGAGTGGGGCTCACTTTCGCCGTTTTTAAACCCCAATTTGTTCTTCTTCCGATCAGTTTCGCGTTTCTGGTTCTCATAAAAAACAGAAACTGGCGCATAATTTTCAGCTTTCTCATTTCAACGATAGTGTTGATGTCCATTTCATTTATTCTTATCCCTGATTGGTTGACCGAGTGGATTCACCGCGTTCGAATGTACCCGAGTTATACAGAAACAACCATGACGATTGCCCGGGTGTTTCACTTTTTACCCGGTGAGAAAACCATTCTTTCTATCAGTGTGCTGATTCTAATCATCCTATTGTCAGCGCTCATATATTGCGTCATCATCTGGTGGCGGCGCCCTGCTTATCACTCTGATAATGGGATGGCTTTATCCGCAACAGGGGTGGATTCAATCGCCGGTGAAATATTCATCCTCGGATTCGCCGGTCTCATTACGTATCTGGGACACCCAATCGGCAGGTCGTATGAGCAAATAATCATTCTGGTGCCATTTACTTTATGGGCAGCAATGCTGCTGCCAGTGCAGCGCAAACCCATTCTGATCTTTTGGTGGCTGGGATTGGCCATTAGTTGGGCGGCATTCTTCACCGCAAGATACACCCAATTCTCTCAAGCCATCTACACTCTGCCTGTCATGTTTTTTTCTGGCTGGCTGATCTATCTGTGGATCACCAGCCGCCCGTTTACACAAAAGGAATTATCCAATGCATCTTGATGAACTGACCCGCGCCATGCACGAATTTGTAGCCGCCAAGGGCTGGTACCAGTCGGATTCTCCGCGTCCGCAGACGCCGCGCAACATCGCCGTGTCCCTCTGCCTGGAAGCGGCTGAAGTGTTGGAACACTTCCAGTGGGGGGAAGAAACCGCTGAGCGTGAGAGCCTGCCCGGCGAGCTGGCTGACGTGGCTCTTTACCTGCTGCAGCTCGCCAGTGTCTTGGGCATCAACCTGGAACAGGCCATCCTGGAGAAACTCGAGCAGAATTACTCAAGGACCTGGGACCAAGATAATGTACAATAAAGGACACTCCGTGCCATGCACATAACCGTATTCGGCAGTTCCAAACCCAAGTCCGGCGAGCCGGATTACATCCAGGCGATGCGCCTTGGCGAGCTGATCGCCAGAGCCGGCCATGCCGTGCTGACAGGCGGCTACATCGGCACCATGGAAGCAGTCTCGCGCGGCGCGGCTGAGGCGGGAGGGCACGTCATCGGCGTGACCTGCGCCCAGATCGAGCGCTGGCGCAACACCCGCGCTAATCCATGGGTAAGGGAAGAGCGCCGCTTCGAAACATTGAACGAGCGCCTGCACGAGCTAATCAACGCCTGCGACGCAGCCATCGCCCTGCCCGGGGGTCCAGGCACCCTGACTGAAATCACCCTTTTTTGGAACCTTCTGGTCATCGAGGCGCTTTCTCCCCGTCCACTGGTACTGGTTGGTGATGGTTGGCGAAAGGTCTTCCAGAGCTACCGCGAGAACATGGGCAGTTATATGATGCCTGGCGATTCGCGCTGGATTCTCTACGCGGAGAACGTCAACACTGCCCTGCACCTGGCTGAAAACCATCCAGCCGGTATGGGCAAGTAATCAATAATCCCATCGTCATTGGAATAACCATGAGCACTGAAAAACTACCCACCCGCAGCGAAAACTACTCCGAATGGTACAACCAGGTCATCCAGCGCGCGGAAATGGCCGATTACGCCCCCGTGCGCGGCTGCATGGTCGTGCGCCCGTACGGCTGGGCGCTGTGGGAAAACATCCAGCAGGCCCTCGACCGGCGCTTCAAGGAAACCGGGCACGTCAATGCAGCCTTCCCGCTCTTCATCCCCATGTCCTTCCTGGAAAAGGAGAAAGAGCACGTCGAGGGCTTTTCTCCGGAGCTGGCCATAGTCACCATCGGCGGCGGAGAAAAATTGGAGGAGCCGCTCGTCGTCCGCCCGACCTCGGAGACGATCATCGGCTACATGTATTCCAAATGGATCAAATCCTACCGCGACCTGCCGGTGCTGATCAACCAGTGGGGCAACGTGGTGCGCTGGGAGATGCGCACGCGGCTTTTCCTGCGCACGCTCGAGTTCTACTGGCAGGAGGGGCACACTGCCCATTCCTCGGCTGACGAGGCAGCAGAAGAAACGATGCGCATGCTGAACGTCTACGCTGATTTTGCCATTAACGAAGCAGCGGTACCGGTTCTCCCAGGTCGCAAATCGGAAGCGGAAAAATTTGCCGGCGCCTCGGCTTCCTTCAGCATCGAGGCGATGATGGGCGACACGCGCGCACTCCAGGCGGGCACCTCGCACTTCCTTGGGCAGAACTTCGCCAAAGCCTTCGACATCCAGTTCCTTGACCAGAATAATCAGCTTGAATACTGCTATACCACCTCCTGGGGACTATCCACCCGCTTCATCGGGGCAATTATCATGACCCACGGCGATGACCAGGGACTGGTACTGCCGCCCCGGCTGGCGCCGATCCAGGTGGTCATCGTGCCCATCTTCCGTACCGATGAGGAACAATCGCGGATTATGCCGGTCGCCGAACAGGTCTCCAGGCAGCTTGCTGCCTTCCGCGTCAAACTGGATGCGCGCAGCGAAGTCACCCCGGGATTCAAATTCAACGACTGGGAAATGCGCGGTGTGCCGCTGCGCATTGAGATCGGCCCGAAGGACGTGGATAACGGCGTGGTGACCGCCGCCCGGCGTAATCAGCCGGGCAAAGCGGGCAAATCCACGCTGCCCATGGGGGATCTGGCGGCTCAGGTCGCGGTGATTCTGGATGAGATCCAGGCGGCCATGCTCGCTAAAGCCACGCGCTTCCGCGATGAGCACATCCACCCGGCCGATGATTACGCCAGCCTGACGCAGATCGTCCAGGGCGGATGGGCGTATGCCTTCTGGTGCGGCAGCGCTGACTGTGAAGCCAGAGTCAAAGAGGACACCAAAGCCACCACGCGCTGCATCCCCCTGGATCAGCGGGAAGAATCGGGCAGGTGCGTCGTTTGCGGCCAGCCAGCCCGTTCCAGGGTATTTTTCGCCCGCGCCTATTGACATGCCCGCGGTCCAGCTCGAACGTTTGAAGTCGCAAATCCAGGCTCTTTCCGGCTATTACACCCAGCCAAAGGACTTCCACCACCAACTTGCCTTGCTGCTGGAACAACATGCCGATCTCACCTTTCGACCCAGCCCGGGGGGGCAATTGTTGCCGCCGGCAGTGCAGTCATTTCACGTTCCGCCGCTGGTCCTCCAGCTAATTGAGCGGGCGCTGCTGCGCGAGGTGACAGCCGATCCCGGCGCGTCCCTCGCCCTGGTTGGCGAGCTCTGGAGCGATTCGCACCTGGAAGTGCGCCAGGTCGCCGCGAGCCTGCTGGGTATGCTGCCCGGCGAATATCTCGAGCAATGCCTGCAACGCATTGCTGCCTGGGCGCAGCCCGACACCGATCTGCTTTTTCTAAACGACCTGTTCGCCCGCGGGACGGTCAACCTGCGCCGCCTGGCGCCCCAGCGCTGGATCGAGCTGATCGGCCTGTGGGGTTCTTCATCCGATCCCGCACGTCAGCGGCTGGGTATCCTCGCCCTGCAGCCGATGATTAACGATCGCTCTTTTACCAACCTGCCAGCGGTCTTTAAAGTGATCAGTCCGCTGTTTCACGAATATAACGATCTCTTCAAGAACGAACTGCGCAATGCACTGATCGCCCTCAGTCGGCGTTCAGCCAATGAAACCGCCTATTTCCTGCGGCAGATGTTGAGCATCTCCAGCAATCCTGCCCTGGTCAAGCTTGTGCGCCAGTGTCTGCCAGAATTCCCCGAAGAGGCGCGCAACCGCCTGCGTCCTTACCTGCAGGCGCTCAGCCGCTAACCCACAGCATCTGTCCCTTGACAGGAATTTTATATTCCTTCCGCTGTCTGATTTCTTCTGGTATAATCCTCTACCGATGACTGGACCTGCCTGCGGCTGCGGCTGCGAGTATGGAGACCTGCTCAAAACACGTTAGAGGAGAAAGCAGACGTCATGGGCTTAACAAAAGAAGTAAAAGCCGAATTGATTGGCAACTACCACCGCCACGAAACCGATACAGGCTCACCTGAGGTACAGATCGCGCTCTTAACCAAGCGCATCGCCGCTCTGACCGAACACCTGCGCGCCAACTCGCACGACGAATCGTCGCGCCGCGGGCTGCTCAAGCTGGTCGGTCAGCGCCGCCGCCTCCTGGTTTACCTGCGACAAAAGGATCTGGCGCGGTACCAAGCCATAGTCGAGCGGTTGAACCTGCGCTACCGCTGAACGCGAAGAAAGGCGGGCAGATGGCCTCAATCGACCATCTGCCCGTTTGTAACGCCAGGTTTGCCGCGATAATTAAATAGGATTATCAACCCCCACGGTTGGGAATTGAAACTTGTTGAGGACCCTGTCCTCCCCAGCTTTCAGTCCCTAACCAGGCGGGGGGAACAAAAGAGGAAAAAATGAATAAACCTGAAGCTAAGCTGTATTCTGCCCAGGTCGGTGGCAGCGTAATTACCATCGAAACGGGCAAACTCGCCGGTCAGGCTGGCGGTTCTGTCACCGTCCGCCTCGGCGATTCGATCGTTTTTGCCGCCGCAACGCTCGGCGGCGTGCGCGAAGGCGTGGACTTCTTCCCGCTGACTGTCGACTACGAGGAGCGCATGTACGCAGGCGGGCGCATCCCCGGCTCCTTCTTCCGCCGCGAAGGCAAGCCCTCGGACGATTCCATCCTGACCGCCCGGCTGACTGACCGGCCGATTCGCCCGCTGTTCCCCAAGAACATGCGCAATGAGGTCCAGGTGATAATGTTTTCGCTCTCGGCTGATCCAGACAATCCATTGGATATGCTGGCGGTCAACGCTGCCTCGGCAGCGATCATGATCTCCGATATCCCCTGGGGCGGCCCGATTGGCGCGGTGCGGATTGGACGGATCGACGGCGAGTTCATCGTCAACCCGACCTTCACCCAAAAAGAGCAGTCAGACCTGGATTTGCGCATCGCCGGCACCCGTGATGCCATCCTGATGGTCGAATGCGGCTCTGATCCGCTGCCCGAGGAGGTTATGGTTCAAGCCTTGATGTTCGGTCACCAGGCAATTCAGCCGTTGATCGACATCCAGGAAAAGATGGCGGCTGAGATCGGCAAACCCAAGGCTGAGGTGACCTTCGCCAGCCTGGACGAATCCCTGCTCGAGAAGGTACACCAGCGCGCTGCGGCGGAAATCGAATCCGCACTGGATGCTCCGCACACCAAGGCCGAATTGAATGACGCTATCGCGGCTCTGCAGGATACGGTGGCGACCGAGCTCAGCGGCGAAGACGAAACGCTGATCCCCCAGGTCAAAGAAGCCTTCGATGAGGTGCTAAAGAAAACCGTTCGCAACCGCATTCTCGATCGAGGCATCCGCCCTGACGGTCGTAAGCCAGAAGAGATCCGTCCGATCTGGTGCGAGGTCAACGTTTCTCCGCGCGCACACGGCTCCGGCTTGTTCACCCGCGGCGAGACGCAGGTGCTCACCCTGGCAACACTCGGCACCCCCAAGGAAGCCCAGGAGCTGGATAACCTCACCCCGGTCGATACGAAACGCTACATCCATCACTACAACTTCCCGCCCTACTCCACCGGCGAGGTCAAACCGCTCAGAGGCCAGTCCCGCCGCGAGATCGGTCACGGCGCATTGGCTGAGCGTGCGCTGGTTCCGGTGATCCCCTCGGAGGACATCTTCCCCTACACCCTTCGTCTGGTATCCGAGGTGCTCGCCTCGAATGGCTCCTCGTCAATGGCCTCGGTTTGCGGTTCAACCCTGGCGTTGATGGACGCCGGCGTGCCGATCAAGGCGCCGGTTGCGGGCGTGGCCATGGGCCTGGTCAAGGAAGATGACCGCTATCAAATCCTGACCGACATCCAGGGCGTCGAAGATCACCTCGGCGATATGGACTTCAAGGTTGCCGGCACCGCCAACGGCATCACTGCCCTGCAGATGGATATCAAGATCAAAGGTCTCTCTGCTGAATTGATGACCCAGGCGCTCGAACAGGCCCACAAGGCGCGTCAGTTCATCCTGGATCAGATGCGTGCGGTCATGCCTGCCTCGCGCCCGAACCTCAAGCCGCACGCCCCGCGCATCACCGTCATCCAGATCCCGATCGACAAGATCGGCGCGATCATCGGACCGGGCGGTAAGAACATCCGCGCGCTGCAGGAAGAAACCAACACCCGCATCGACATCGATGACGACGGCAAGGTCTACATCGCCGCCACAGACGGCAAGAGCGAAGCCGCCGCCCGCGAAAGGATCGAATCGATGGTCGAAGTGCCCCAGTTAGGGCGCATCTACACCGGCAAGGTGGTACGCGTCACCGACTTCGGCGCATTCGTGGAGATACTACCCAACACGGACGGCATGGTGCACATCTCCCAGCTCGACAGCGAGCGCGTCAACAAGGTCGAGGACATCGCCCAGGTGGGCGACGAGATGACCGTGATGATCACCGCCATCGACGAGGCCGGCAAGATCCGCCTGTCGCGTCAGGCTGTGCTGGAAGGCTGGACGCTGGAAGAAGCCCAGGCCAGCGACCGCAGCAACCGCAGCGGCGGACGCCCCTCGGGCGGCCGTCCCGGCGGCGATCGCGGCGGTCGCGACCGCGGCGGCCGCTCCGGCGGCGACCGCAACCGCGGCGGCGGGCGCAGGTTCTAGCAGAGGCAAAGCCCCTTGTGATTTCGAAAATCACAAGGGGCTTTTTTGACCGTGGTACCGCGGAGAGGAAAAGACAGCCACTTCTGCAGCCTGGCGGTGATCGATCGGCCCTCATCAGCGGCATTATTCTCCTCCCCCGCCTGCGGGAGAATCCGGGTGAGAGCTCTTATTTCTGCGTTGGCAGGTACGGCATAGAGTAGCCGTCCAATCCCAGCCGCTCGGCCAGCGCCGCGCGCATGGCCGTGCGGTCGTCCCAGTGATACTCCGTTTCTCCAAAGCACATCGACTGCTCGTGCCCTTTACCGCAGGCGATGACCAGATCGCCCGGGCGAGCCAGCCTCACTCCCAGGCGGATCGCCTCGCCGCGGTCAGGCACGCGGAAAAACGTCTCTCCTTCCACCCCTCCCTGCGCAGACGCCGCGCCAGCCATTTCCGCCAGGATATCGTCCAGGGATTCGGTGCGTGGATCCTCGGCGGTCAGAATGGTCACATCCGCCAGCCGTGCGGAAACCTCAGCCATCAACCTGCGCTTCTCGCGGTCGCGCAGCCCGGCTGAACCGAAGGCAGCAATCACCCGCCCTGAGGTCATCTGGCGCGCGGTTTCTAAGGCTACTTTTAACGCGTTCGGCGTGTGGGCAAAATCAACAATTGCCAGGAAATCCTGCCCCATTTCGATCTGCTCCATGCGCCCCGGGATTGACCTCGTTGCCAGGATGCCCGCGCGCGCCGCCTGCGGAGCAATGCCCAATCCGACCATCGCCGCTGTCAGCGCGGCCAGGATGTTCGCGAGGTTGTACGCGCCCACCAGCTCGCTGTCGACCAGCACGCGGTCGCCGGAGGGCAGAACGGCGGTGAAATGCAGACCGGAGGGATCATAGCGGATGCCTTCCGCGCTCACGTCGGCTCCCCGCTTCAGGCTGTAGGTCGCTTTCCGCCCCTTGACCAGCCCATCCAGAAACTCGAACGAACGGTCGTCCCTGTTCAACACCGCCAGGCGCGGATTGCTGCACGCCTTTTCCACGGTAGACTCAAGGTGACGGAAGAGCATCGCCTTGGCCTCGCGATAACCCTCGTACGAGCCGTGATAATCCAGATGCTCGTGGGTGATGTTGGTCACCACGCCAATGTCGAACTCACAGGCGGTAGCGCGGTGCTGGGCCAGCCCGTGCGAGGTCGCCTCGAGCACTACATGTGTCACGCCGGCTTCCTTCATCTGGCGCAGGTAAGCCTGCACCTCGGGCGCTTCGGGCGTGGTCACGTGGAAGCCGGTGTCGATAACCCGACCACCGATGACCGCATTGACGGTCGAGATGATGCCCGCCTTCAACCCGGCTGCCAGCAGGATCTGGTAGATCAGGTTACAGGTGGTCGTCTTGCCATCCGTGCCGGTCACGCCGATCACCGTCATGCTGCGCGCGGGAAAACCGTTGAGAGCCGCGGAGAGATGCGCCAGCGCGTTGCGCGTGTCCTCCACCTGAATATATGCCACGGTTGAGTCCACCTCCCCCGCGGGCTTGGAGCCGATTACCGCTGCCGCTCCATTGGCGACCGCCGCCGAGATATAGCCGTGCCCGTCGGCATTGCCGCCGATCAGCGCGACGAACAAATCGCCGGGCTTGACCTGGCGCGAATCGATGGCGATGCCGCTGACCGTTACCGGCGGAAGAACAGCCGGCGCAACCACCGTGACCGGGATTTGGGCGAAGAGTTGGTCAAGCCTGGTAATCAAGATTTCACCTGTCTTTATTATTCGATCCAGTGAGTAGGCGGGGTTATGACCCGCCTCCACATATCATTTTATCAACAATTACCCTCAAAAAGGATTCTGGCAAACCAAAATAGTAATAAAAAACCCCTCTCAATGAATGAAAGGGGGGAAAAGCCAAATCTGGGGGGATGCTAATGCAGCGCCTGGCGCAATCCCTGGAGCTGGCCCGAGATCGAGCCGTCGACGATCTGGTCGCCAACTTTCACCACCAGCCCGCCCAGGATGGATGGATCGACGCGGAAAGTCACCGATGCCGCCTGGCCAACCTTCGTGAGGATGTCCTTCTTGACCGCTTCCTGTTCTTCCGCAGTCAGCGGGAGGGCAGAGGTCACCTCGGCGGCCTGACCGCTAATGTCGGCTTCACCTTCCAGCACTACCACCCTGCCACTGCGCACGCCGGAGAAGAACTCTGCCAGTAAATCGTGCTGGCGCTTTTCATCCAAAGTTGCGCCGATCAGCTTGTGCGCGGCAGCCATCGCCAGCGCGGCGACCTGCCCGCGCACCTCGCTGAGCACGCGGTTGCGCTCCTGCTCGATTTCGGCCAACGCCTGCTCGCGGGCTTTGGCCATATCGGCGTCGGCGGCAGCGCGCACCTCACGCGCCGCGGCTTCCGCCCGCTCGGTGGCTTCGCGCATCACCTCTGCGGCTTTGATCTGCGCCTCCGCGAGGATCTTGTTCGATTCGCGTTCTGCATTGGCGCGGGCTTCGGCGGCTACGCGGGCATCTTCGAGTCCCTGAGCGATCGTCTTGCGGCGTTTATCCAGCATGCCCATGAGTGGTTTGTACACCCAGGCTCGCAGAACTACGAAGATAATGCCAAAACTGAGGATCTGAATCAGTACGCTTCCAAGATTAAGACCTAACTTGTCCAAGGTTGTCTCCTTCCAGATCCTTACAGCACGAACAGCATGAGGAAGGCCACGACCAGACAGTAGATCGCAATGGCTTCCGAGAAGGCGATGCCGAGGATCATGTTGGTCAGCAGGTTGCCGTATGCGTCGGGATTGCGGGCCATGCCGGTGAGCGCGCCCTGCACGCTCATGCCGATGCCCACTCCGCCGCCCAGCGCGCCGATCATCGCCAGACCAGCCCCAATAAACTTCGCAGCGAGTACAATATCACCTGTCATTGCCTGTTCAAGCCTCCCGTTTTATGATGTTTGGATGATTTCAAGTCTATTCTCGGATAATCGACCCGATATTTAGTGATGCTCTTCATCGCCATGCCCGCGCGTGGCCATCGCCATAAAGACCATGGTCAGCATGCCGAACACAAACGCCTGGATAAAGCCGATGAAGAACTCGAACATATAGATCAGCGACGGAACGAAGATTGGGATCATCGTGCTGACCAGCGCCACCAGCACAAATCCGGCGAACATATTGCCGAACAACCGGAAGGAGAACGAGAGGATCTTGGCGAATTCCGAGATCGTCTCGAGGATGCCCACCAGGAAATCCATAAAGCCGAAGAAGGGCTTTTTGAACATGGTGGTGAAGTTGAGGAACTTGGTGAAGTAGCGCATACCCTGCGCGCGAACGCCGATCACCTGCGTCATGACTACCGAAATGATCGCCAGCGCAGCGGTGAAGTTCAGGTCGGTTGAAACCGCGCGCACGAATGGCGTCAGCACGTAACCCTCGCCCGCCGCGGTGGTTTCCGGCAGCAGGTTGTACCAGTTGCCGCCAAGCGCCTGGAGTTGATGACCCTCGCCGCTGTAGTGGTGCATGATTCCGATTGTCTCCATGCCCGGCAGCAGCTTCATCAGGTTGGCGACCAGCACCACCAGCAGGATCGAAGCAAACCAGGGGAAGATCTGCTTGGCCCACTTCCCGGCAGCCGACTCGGTCATGTTATAGAGCGCCTCGACCAGCATTTCCATCGCTCCGGCGATCCCTCGCGGCACCAGCTCGCCCTTGCGCAGCCCCTGGCGCACGCCCCAGGCGATCAAAATGACGATGATGTCGACAATGATCAAGGCTGGCAGTGTGTTGAACAGGTAAAAATCGCCCAGCGGTCCCAGATTGAAGAGCGGCTCCTCGATGAGCTTTTCAGGCGATACCTGGATGTGCGGGCGAACGGGCGAAACCAGATTGACCGCAACAATGCTTAATATTATGAAGAGAAGGATCCACCAACGGTTGACACCCCAGCGCCATTTACTCGTCTTCTCCAAAGCCAGTTCCCTCCGTCGGTTTAGATTTAGGTGTTTCTGGAATTGCTTTGATCTTCGATATTGCCAGGCGTGTAATTCCGAACATCGCTGCTAAAGAAACCGGAATGCTGACGACGACCAATCCTAATGTGAACCACGGCTTGGTGTCGAAGCGCGCGTCCAACCAGATCCCCGCAAAAACGGCCGCAAGTACGATGATCAAGGTCAGGCAACCCACCTGCGCAGCGACGCCAGCGATGGTCAGGTTCATCAGTTTGCGCCCGCCTCGGGGTTCGCTTGAGTCCGGCCCGCTCATGACTGTGTGATTATATCAAAAGCGATATTACGCGTCAATAAAGCCAAATTGCGCCAGTTGCTCCCTGCGCCCACTGATACCAGGGCGCGAACCAGAAACCGAGCACAACGATGCCGATGATGCTGACGATCAGCGCCAGCCGCCAGGATACGCTGATCCCGCGGATAGGAGACTCGTCCTCGGCCCGGTTCAGGTAGATCACCTTCAGCACGGTCAGATAGTAGTACAAACCTACCACTGCGTTGAAGATGCCGACCAGCACCAGCCAGATCAGATTCGCCTCGACCGCCGCCGCGAAGACAAGCAGCTTGCCGAAGAAACCAGCCAGGGGCGGGATACCGCCAAGCGAGAGCATGGCTACGAGCATGGCCAGCGCCAGTCCAGGGGCGCGCCGGCTCAGCCCGGCGAACGCCGGCAGCTCGTCCGAACCGACCTTACCTTCGACGATCGTGACGATGGCAAAGGCGGCCAGGTTGGTCACCAGATAAGCCATCAGGTAGTAGATCGCGCCGGTGGTGCCGAACGGGGTGCCGGCGGCAACGCCGATAAGCATGTAGCCAGCCTGGGCGATGGAGGAGTAGGCCAGCAGCCGCTTGACCGACTTCTGCGCCAGCGCCAGGTAGTTGCCGACCAGCATGCTCAGCGTCGCCAGCACGGCAATCACGGTTGTCCAAAATGCGGTCTGGTCAGGGAAGGCTACCTGCATCACCCGCAGCAGCACGGCAAAGCCGGCCGCCTTCGAAGCGGTGGAGAGGAAGCCCGCCACCGGAGTCGGACCGCCCTCGTACACGTCCGGCGCCCAGAAGTGAAAGGGCACCGCTGATACCTTGAAGCCGAAACCGACCAGCACCAGGGCAATGACGGCATAGATCAACAGCTGCGGCACCTGACTGGTGACCAGCGAAGCAGCCAGATCGTACAGGCTGGTGGTGCCGGTGAAGCCGAAGAGCAGGCTCAGCCCGTAGAGCATCACCGCCGAAGACATCGCCCCGAAGAGCAGGTACTTGATCCCTGCCTCGACCGAGCGCTTGTCGCCGATCAGGAAACCAGCCAGCACGTAAAGCGGGATGGAGGTCGTTTCGATCGCCAGGTAGAGCATGATGATGTCGGCAGAGGATGCCATCAGGCTCATGCCGAGGGTGCTGACCAACAGCAGCACGTAGAACTCGCCGCGGCGGCTCAGGCTCTCGTACTGGGTGGCAAACAGGGAGGTCAGCGCCGCGGCTGCCAGGAACATCATGCGGAAGACAAAGCCGGTCATATCCAGCCGCAGCATACCGCCCCAAATCAGCAGCGGTTTGTCGCCGGGCTGAGAATAAAGCACGCTGACCGCCATGATCAGCGCCAGTCCGGCGGCGGTGAACCAGGCCAGCCGCTGCACGCGCTCGTCGCGCCAGAGCAGATCCAGCGTCAGGAGGATCGCCGCCAGGATCACCAGCCCGATTTCAGGCAGAATTGCCAGGATCATCGTAGTGGAAAACTCCCCGGAAACCACTAGGCACCTCCCAGGAGAGCCAGGATATTATCTACGCCGGATTCGACCATGCGCACCATCAGCGATGGGAACCAGCCGATCAGGATCATGATCGCCGCGAGCAGGCCAATGACGATCTTGTCGCGCACGGTCACATCCCCTACCGCGGCCAGCTCCTGCGGTACGTCACCGAAGAACACCCGCCGCACGACCAGGAAAATATAGCCCGCGGTGATCAATATACCGACGACCGCGATGACCGCCACCAGCGGAGCAGACTTCCAGGCGCCCATAAAGACCGGGAACTCGGCGACAAAGCCGGAGAAGCCCGGCATGCCCATCGAAACCAGGCCGCCGACGATGAAGCCGACCGCTGCCCAGGGCATTTTGCGCACCAGACCTCCCAGCTTGCCGATATCACGGGTATGCGCGCGGTCGTAAACCATGCCGACGATAGCAAAGAAGAGGGCAGTCATCACCCCGTGCGAGAACATCTGCATCCCCGCGCCGATTAATCCTTCGCGTGAGAGGGTGGCAAAACCGATCAGTACCAGCCCCATGTGTGAAACAGACGAGAAGCCGATGACATATTTGAAGTCGGTCTGGATCAACGCGATAAAGGCGCCGTAGACCACGTTGATCGTCGCCAGCGCCAGGATGGCCGGCGCCCAGAAATGCGCGCCTTCCGGCAGGAGGGTGATCGCCACCCGCAGCGCGGCGAAGGCGCCCACCTTCATCTCCACGCCCGCCAGCAGCATCGAGATCGCTGTCGGGGCGGCCACGTGACCGTCAGGCGCCCAGGAGTGGAAGGGGAAGATGCCGCCGAGTATGGCAAAGCCTAGGAAGATGAATGGAAACCAGAGCTGCTGAAAACCGGTCGAAAAGTCGGCCTTTTCCAGCAGCAGCAGGTCGAAGGTGCCCAATCCGGAGGCGAAGTAGACCGCCAGCGCGCCGACCAGCGCCAGCACCGAGCCGATGAACAGATAAAGGGTCAACTTCATACCGCCGTATTCGCGCGTCCTGGGATAACCCCAGACGACGATCATCAAGTACTTGGGGAACACAGCCAGTTCGAAGAAAAAGAAAAGCATGAACAAATCAAGTGAGCAGAACACGCCCATAACGCTGGCGCCGAGGAACATCAGGAACGAATAGAATTCCCGCGGACGATCGTCCACGTTCCAGGAGACCAGCACGCCGGAGAAGATGACCAGCGCAGCCATCAGCACCATCGGCATGCTGATGCCGTCCACGCCGGCCGCGTAAGTGATGCCCAGCGCCGGCAGCCAGGGGATGCGCTCGACGAACTGGTAGCCGCCCGCGTTTATGTCATAGCTGGCGTACAGCCCGACCGAAAGCCCGAGGACGATGATGGAGGCTGCCAGCGATATATAGCGAACCAGGTTTTTCCGCTCCGCCGGCACCAGCAGCAGAATCAGCCCCGCTGCCAGGGGGGTGAAGATGATGATGCTCAAAAATGGAAACTGCATTCTTCACCTCTTAGAATAAATACGCTACAGCCCGGTTGATCATATCCAGGATCCAGGCCGGCCAGACGCCGATCACCAGCATGAGAACCAGCAGCGGCGCCATGACCACCAGCTCACGCACGTTCATGTCCACCAGATGACCCTGCCAGCGCTGGTTGAGCGGTCCGTGCAGCACCATCTTCAGCGCTTTGAGGATGTACGCGCCGGTAAAGAACAGACCGATCATGCTGAGCGCTGCCGGCAGGGTGAAGATCGGCCAGACGCCCCGCACCACCAGGAACTCCGAGACGAAGCCGCCCAGGCCGGGCAGGCCGAGCGAGCCCATCGCGGTGAAGATCAGCACCGTGCCGTACACCGGCAGGATGGCGTACAATCCGCCGAACTCTTTCAGGTCGCGGGTGTGCGCCTGATCGTAGATCACCCCGACCAGGAAGAACATACCTGCCGCGCTCAAGCCGTGGTTGAACATCTGCAGCACCGCTCCGTTCAGGGCGATGTTCTTATCCAGCACAGTCTGCGCGGAGGTTGCGTTCCAGGTGTACGCCGCCGCGGCGACCGCCAGGACAACAAAGCCCATGTGATTAATCGAAGAGTACGCCACCAGCCGCTTGAAGTCGTTCTGGGCCAGCGCGCCGAGCGCCCCGAAGATGATCGCCGCGACCGCCAGAAAGGCCAGCACCCAGGCAAAGCGCTGCGATTCAGCCGGGAAGAGCGGCAACACCAGGCGCAGGTAGCCGTAAGCCCCGAGCTTGAGCAGCACCCCAGCCAGGATCATCGAGCCGGCGGTGGGCGCCTCGGTGTGCGCGTCCGGCAGCCAGGTGTGGAACGGCCAGATCGGCACCTTGATCGCAAAGGCGATCACGAAGGCCCAGAAGGCGATCGTCTTGACCGTCTCCAGTGGGATGCCGATCGGTACGCTCAGCGCGGCAACGGTCGGCCATTGTTCAGACAGAGCCACCAGGTCGAAAGTGCCTACGGTCACACCCATCAACTGGATCGCCAGCAGCAGTCCCAGCGACCCGCCCATGGTGTAAAGGATGAACTTAAGTGCGGCATAGTTGCGGTTCTTGCCGCCCCACTGGGCGATGAGGAAATACATCGGCACCAGCCCGACCTCCCAGAAGACGAAGAACAGCATCAGATCCAGGGCAAGGAACACGCCGAGCATGCCCGTTTCCAGCAACATGAACAGGATCATGTACGCCTTGACCCGCTCCTTGATGCTGAACGAGGCCAGCACCGCCAGCGGGGTCAGCAGGGTGGTTAGCAGCACCATCGGCAGCGAGATACCGTCGATGCCGAGATGGTAGGAGGCGTTGATCGCCGCGTACCAGGTCGCCTGCTCGACGAACTGGAAGGGCGCCTGCGGATCCGGATTGGGATTGAAGCGCAGCCAGGCGGTCACCGCCAGCGTCAGCGGAATCAGCGACGCCGCCAGTGAGAACCAGCGCAGCAGGCGGATCTTGCCGGCAGGCAGGAACAGCAGCACCAGCGCAGCCGCCGTTGGCGTGAACAGGATGAGGGTCAGCAGGTGATTTAAAATGAAGTCCATCCCTTGCTCCACAAAGCTTAGATCGTACCAGCCAGCAGGTAGAAGAGCAAACCGGCTGCAACCAGCAGCCCAACCGCAATGACCATATAGAGCTGCACCCGACCCGCCTGGCGGGTACGCAGGTATGCGCCCAGTCCACGCGTGCCGTTGGCGGCCGCGTCGCCGGCGCCGTTGACAATCGGCAGGTCGATCACGTTGCGCAGCAGGCGGCCCATCCACAGGCCCAGGCGGCCGATGGCGTGCAGGATACCGTCGATCAGCCCCAGGTCCAGCCACTTATCGGTGAAGGTCTCTGCCAGCCAGATCGACGGGCGGATGAAGATCAGCGAGTACAGCTCATCGACGTAATACTTGTTCTTGAGCAGGGTGTGCAGGCTGCCGAGCGCCTTTTCGAGCGGATCGCGCGCCTGGCGCACCCCGCGGTAGACCAGCCAGCCGATCAGCAGCCCGCCCAGCGCGACGGCCAGCGAGGTGAACAGCGGCACCAGGCTGTGAGACGCCTCGGCGCCGTGCTCGTTGCGCAGCATGCTGCCGACGAACTCCTCGAACCAGTTCGGCACCAACCCGCCCAGCCCGGGGAACTGCTCAGGAATGCCGGCCCAGCCGGCGGTGACCGCGAAGAAAGCCAGGATGACCAGAGGGATCACCATGGTCGGCCTGGATTCCTGCGCGTGGCTGGCGGCTTTGCTGCGCGGCTGGCCGAGGAAGGTCAGCGTGATCTGGCGCATGGTGTAAAAAGCGGTCAGCAGCGCCGCCAGCGCCAGGGTGATGAACACGCCCATCTGCCCGCCTGAAAACGCGCCGGAGAGAATCTCATCCTTTGACCAGAAACCGGCGGTCACCAGCGGGAAGCCGGACAGGGCAAAACCGCCGATCAGAAACGTCCAGAAGGTGAGCGGCATTTTCTTGCGCAGCCCGCCCATGTTGAGCATGTTCTGCGCGTCGATGTGCTCGCCGGTGTGCAGCACGCCGTGCTCCATACCGTGGATGACCGAGCCGGAGCCGAGAAAAAGCAGCGCCTTGAAGAAGGCATGCGTCACCAGGTGGAAAGCTGCCGCCACATACGCCCCCACGCCCAGCGCGGCAACCATGTATCCAAGCTGAGAGATGGTCGAATAGGCCAGCACGCGCTTGATGTCGTTCTGCGCCACGGCGATAGTCGCCGCGAAAATGGCGGTGAACGCGCCGATGATGCCCATCACCAGCATGGACGTGGTCAGTTCGCCGCCCGGCGCCCAGCCTGCGGAGATCAGCGGGAAGAAGCGGATCACCAGATAGACGCCCGCCGAGACCATCGTCGCGGCATGGATCATCGCCGAGACCGGCGTCGGGCCTTCCATGGCATCCGGCAGCCAGACGTGCAGCGGGAACTGCGCCGACTTGCCCACCGTGCCGATGAAGATCAGGATGCCGATCAGCCCGGCCCAGGAGAGGCCCAGCACGGGCGAAAGGCTGCCCGCCAGCTGCTCCAGCACCTGCGGATTGCCAAGGATCTGCTGATAGTTGAGCGTGCCGGTGATCGAGTAAAGCGCAGCCAGACCGAGCAGCATGAACACGTCGCCGACGCGCGTGGTCAGAAAGGCTTTGATCATCGCCGCCCGCGCCGATTCCTTGCCATACCAGAAACCGATCAGCAGGTAGGAGCACAGCCCCATGATCTCCCAGCCGACGTAGAGGATAAGCAGGTTGTCGGTCAGCACCAGCAGGAACATGGCGAAGGCAAACAGGCTGATCAGCGCGAAGAAGCGCGAGTACATCGGCTCGACCGAGGGCACCTTGTGGGTGTGCCCCTTCTCGTCCTTGATCGTCGCACCCTCGGGCGGGAAGCCGGGACGGTCGTGCTCGCCCGCAGGCTGACCGTAATTATGGTAGCCGATGCTGTAGATAAATATCATCAGGATCGTCCAGGCGACGAAGAACAGCGTCACCGCCGAAAGCGGGTCGACCTGCACGCCGATGCGGAAGAAGGTGTCGCCGGTCGGCAGCCAGGGGATGGCGGAAACAAAGGGATGCTCCGCCAGCCCTTCGGTGCCGATGGCGCGGAAGAAAACCAGCATGGCTGCCAGCCAGGCAATGCCGACCGCGCCGACGCCCAACCAGTGGCTCAGCCCTTTGCGCCGGTTGGTGAACAGCATGATCACGAAAAACGCCAGGACTGGCGGAAGCGGGATTAACCAAATCAGGGTTTCTGTCGTCATAGCTCTTCTCCGCGAGTCCCTTTAGCCCTTGAGCAGATTCATATCGTCGACCACCACCGTCTGACGCCGGCGGTAAGCCGAGATGACCAGCGCCAGGCCGACCGCCACTTCCGCCGCGGCGACGATGAAGACGATCGCCACGTACACCAGGGCAGAAATCTGCGGCGGGTTTGCCATAACCTGGGTGTGATAGTGCCAGAAGGCGATCAGATTGATGTTAACCGCGTTTAGCATCAGCTCGACCCCCATCAGGATGCCGACCGCGTTCTTGCGCACGAACACGCCGAACAACCCGATACAGAACAAAGCCGCCGCCACGATGAGATACCAGGATATCGGGATCATTTGGCCTTCTCCTTGCGGTCGATCGCCACGTAGATCGCCCCAATCAGCGCCGCTAGCAGCAGCACCGAGGCGACCTCAAAGGGGATGGCGTAGCCAGCCGGATCGACCAGCGCCTTGCCAAGCGCGGGGATGTTTTCAACACCTGCCGGCAGTTCGACCAGTTGCTCGCCAAATCCGCGCCACAGGCTGAGCGCACTGGCGAGCAGCCCGAAGAGCACCAGCGCCACCAGCGCCGGCAGCCACCAGTTGCGGATGATCTGTTCTCCGGAGGTTTCCAGCACCCGCTGGGTGAGCATGATCGAGAAGATGATCAGGATGGCGATCGCGCCGATATAAACCAGCACCTGAATGACGGCAAAAAAACTGGCCTGCAGAGTGGCAAACATGACCGCCACACCGAACAAGGCCAGCACCAACCAGAGTGCGGCGTGCATCATCCGCCGCACGGTAACCACCATCAGCGCCGAGAACAGGGTGACGGCGGCCACCAGGATAAATATGATTTGCAATCCACTCATCAGCGTGCTCCAGAGTCAGGCTGTGATAACACGTTTTCCGGCCTGGCGACCGGTCGGTCGCGCGAGCCGACCTCGGCCGGCGCCCGTGCCAATCTGCGAGTGCCAATCCGCTCGCCAATCACCAGTACCAGCAGGTTGCTGCCCGCCAGCGCCAGCACCCGCAGCCAGGTCGGCGAGCCGGCCATCAGCTTATCCACCAGCGGGAACACCACCAGGACGGCGAGCGAGATCGGGGTGAGGGTTTTCCAGTTCAGGTTCATCATCTGGTCGATGCGCAGGCGCGGCAGCGTCCCGTCGACCAGCATGAGCAGGAAATACACCACGCCGACCTTGATGAAGTAATAAACGAAGCCGAGGATCGGGTACTGCTCCGCCCCCGGACCGCGCCAGCCGCCAAGGAAGAGCGTGGCGAAGATCAACGCGACGGTGAAGGTGTGCAGGAACTCCGCCACATAGAACATGCCGAACTTCAGGCCGGAGTATTCGATGTTGAAGCCCGAGACGATTTCCGATTCGGCCTCGGCCAGGTCGAACGGCGCCCGGCCGATTTCAGCAAGCGAGACGATGAAAAAGATGATCGCCGTCGCCGGCGCGGTGACGATGAACCAGGGTTCCTGCGCCTTGACGATGTCGTTCAGGTTGAGCGAGCCCGCCAGCATGACCGGCACCAGCGAGCAGAGCACCAGCGGGATTTCATAGGAGATCAACTGGGCGACTGAGCGGAACATCGCCAGCAGCGCGTATTTGTTGTTCGAGCCCCAGCCGGCGAGGATGATGCCCATTTCGCCCAGCGAGCCGACCGCGATGATGAACAGGACGCCAACGTTGAGATCCACGCCGAAAAAGGTGACCGTGAAGGGGATCACCGCCCAGACCATCAACACCGCCGCGACCGCCAGCACTGGCGCAAGATTGTACGGCAGCCAGTCCGCGCCGCGCGGGGTGATGTGTTCCTTAATAAATATCTTCACCATATCCGCGAAGGGCTGGAACAGCCCGAACGGACCGACCCGGTTAGGCCCGATCCGGTCCTGGATTCGGCTGATCACCTTGCGCTCCACCCAGATCAGGAAGATGGTGAACAACATCGGTCCGACCGCCAGGATGACAATCCCGACCAGCATGCCGACGATGCGCACGCCGATAGGACCGAAACCGATAGTCGCCAGCAGGTTATTGAACCACTGCTGGACAACCGTGAATGGATCGCTCCAAAATGTCATCTTCTCCCTCCAACTCTATCTCAGGGCTAGCGCCACTCAAGGGCGCCTTTACGCCAGGCGTAGATCAGCCCGCCGAGCAGAATGAGGACAAAGATAATTGCCTCGATCACGCCGTAAAGCGCCAGCTGGTTATAGGCAACCGCCCATGGAAAGAGCAAGACAGCCTCGACGTCGAATATCAGGAAAAACAGAGGGTATACGTAGTATTGGACCTTGAATTGCGCCCAGGAGGGACCCACTGTTTCCATCCCGCACTCGTAGGTTGTATCCTTGAGTGCGTTGGGTTTTTTAGGCGCCAGGATAGCTGCAATGGAAATTGCCGCAGCCGGCAGGAAGAGCGCGACCAGGATGAATACGCCGATGTACAGCCAGTGACTCAGCATGCCTGCTCCTATTTAATTGATAATTATAAGGAAAACGAAAACTAACGAACGGTTGTATTGTATCAAGATTAGAATTTTAAGTAAAGTGCTTGACTTTTTATGATCAATTAAGCATAATAGGCTCATCTTTCATCCAGATCGGCTGTGACGGAGGAAAGTAAGCCGGCGGAATACGCCAGGGAGGCAGGGGCAGCGACTGAAACCCCCGCCCGCAGGAAACCGGCCGAAGTTCCCTCCTGAGCCGCTCAGGGGAACCCGCGGGAGCGACGCGATAGTAGTCTGAGCCGCAGTGCCAGCGTTACAGGGCAGGCCAATCGCCGGTCAGCCGGCCGTTGGAGCGAGCGGGCTGTCTTCCGACAGCCAATCGGGGTGGTACCGCGGGAAAGTCTCCCGTCCCTTTTCTGGGACGGGATTTGTATTTTTGGAGGCAGAATGACCGATCAAAATAATTACCTGGCTAGGTTAGATGAAATCGAGAGGAAAGCGAGAGAAGCACTCAACGATGTCCAGGACGATAATGACCTACAAGTCTGGCGTATTGCACATCTGGGACGAAATGCACCAGTTATGCAAGTCTTTTCTACATTGAGCGGGGTGCCAAAAGAGTTGCGCCCACAAGTCGGGCAAAAGGCGAACCAGGTCAAACTGTCATTGGAATCGTCATCTGATGAGATTAGCGCCCAAATCCGCGCCCGCGAGCTGGAGCGCAGGCTGCAAACCGAGCGCCTGGATGTGACCCTGCCCGGACGCCGACCCGCGCTTGGGCGGCTGCACCCCGCCACCCAGGCGCTGAATGAAATTTGCGCCATTTTCCAGGAGATGGGCTTTCAGGTCTACCGCTCGCCAGAGGTGGAAACCGACGAGGTCAACTTCGAGCTGCTCAACATCCCGGCGCATCACCCCGCGCGCGACATGTGGGATACCTTCCATACCACCCGCCCGGGCGTTGTTCTGCGCACGCATACCTCGCCAGGTCAAATTCACGCCATGCGCGAGATGTATCCCAACCCGATCCGGGTCAGCCTGCCGGGCATGGTCTACCGCTACGAACAGGCCAACGCCAGCCACGAGGTCGAGTTTAACCAGGTCGAGCTGCTCGCGGTCGGGCGCGGCCTCACTTTCGGCGATCTGAAAGGCACGCTGTTTGGATTCGCCCGGCGGATGTTCGGCGACCAGGTGCGTACCCGTATGCGCCCGTCATACTTCCCCTTCACCGAGCCCAGCGCCGATTTCGACATCGAATGCTTCATCTGCGGCGGAAAGGGCTGCCCGGTCTGCAAAGGCGGCGGCTGGCTGGAAATTGCCGGCTGCGGCATGGTCCATCCAGTGGTGCTGCAAAACGGCGGCTACGATCCGGCAATCTATTCCGGTTTCGCCGCCGGCCTCGGCCCGGAACGGATCGCCATGTTGAAATATCACATCGAAGACATCCGCAATTTCTGGGCAAACGACATCCGCTTCCTGGAACAATTCTAAAGAGCACGGGACTTAAAAGGACCAAAGATGAACATCCCACTTTCCTGGCTGAAAGATTATGTCGACCTTGACCTGCCGCTGATCGAAGTTGCCAAACTGCTCTCCATGCTCGGCATGGAGGTGGAGGCAGTCCACCTGGTCGGCCTGCCCGACCCGTATGCGGATTCCCCTGACCAGCAGCGGGAGATCGCGGTGAGCGGCTTATCCTGGCAGCCCGACAAGATCGTCGTTGCGCAGATCGACGAGGTCATGCCGCATCCCAACGCCGACCGGCTGGTGCTCTGCCGCCTGAATGACGGCAGCGGAGAGATCATTGTACTGACCGGCGCGCCCAATCTGTTCGAGTTTAAAGGCATTGGGCCGCTGCCCAAACCGATCAAAGTCGCCTATGCGCGCGAAGGAGCGGCGATCTACGACGGGCACCAGCCCGGTTACGTGCTGACCACGCTCAAGCGCACCAAGATCCGCGGGGTGGAATCCTTTTCGATGGTCTGCTCTGAGAAAGAGCTCGGCATCTCCGACGAGCACGAGGGCATCATGGTGCTGGATGGTGACGCCCCGACCGGCATGCCGCTGGTCGATTACATAGGCGACGCCGTGTTTGAGGTCAGCATCCTGCCCAATATGGCGCGTGCAGCCAACATTATCGGGGTCGCCCGTGAGCTGGCGGCTGCACTGAACAAACCGTTGCGCAAGCCGCAGCCGCGCCTGCCGCGCGAAGGCAGCCCGATTGCCGGACGGGTTTCGCTGGAAATCAGCGAACCAAAGCTGAATCCTCGTTTTGTGCTTGGGCTGGTCGAAGGCGCCCGCCCGCAGCCAAGCCCCTACTGGGTGCAGCGCCGCCTGCGCCTGGCTGGTATGCGCCCGATCAATTCGATCGTCGATGCGACCAACTACGCCATGCTCGAGCTGGGTGAGCCGCTGCACGCCTTCGACTACGACGTGCTTATCCAGCGCGCGGGCGGGAAAGCGCCGGTCATCAGCACCCGCGCCGCCCGGCAGGGAGAAATCCTGACCACCCTCGACGCTGTCGAGCGCGAACTGGACGATTTCACCGTTCTGGTCTGTGATACGGCTGGTCCGCTCTCGCTGGCGGGCGTGATGGGCGGGCTTGAGAGCGAGGTGACCGAAAGCACGCGTAATGTGCTCCTGGAGGGCGCAAGTTGGAACGCCATCAATACCCGGCGCACGATGATGGCGCAAAAATTATCCTCCGAGGCAGGTTACCGCTTTTCTCGCGGCGTCCACCCGGCGTTGGCCGAGGAAGGGGTGCAGCTTTGCCTGGATTACATCGCCGCCTGGAGCGGCGGGCAGATCGCCGCCGGCCTGGTGGATGCCTACCCGCTGCCGGTCGAAGATCCCGAGGTGACCATCAGCGAGAAAGACATCCAGCGCCTGCTTGGCGTCGAGATTCCCGCCGTTGAAGCCGCTGACCTGTTGCGCCGGCTCGAGTTTGACTGCCGCGTGGAAGGCGGCAGCGTGATCGCCAAAACACCGCCCCACCGCATGGACATCGGCGCAGACATCATCGGCGTCGCCGATCTGGCCGAGGAAATCGCCCGCATCTACGGCTACAATCGCATACCGGCGACGTTCTTGCGCGACGAGCTGCCGCCCACCCGCCTCGACCTGAAAATCGAATTGGAAACCCGCGTCCGCTCAGTGCTGGTCCGGCTGGGGCTGCAAGAGGTGGTCGACTACCGCCTGACCTCTCCCGAACGCGAGGCGCGCCTCCAGGCGGTCGGCGGAAATCCTGAGCAGGTTGAATACGTGCGCGTGCTCAACCCGCTCAGCCCCGATCGGGTGGTGATGCGGCGCAATCTGCTGGCTTCGGTGCTGGATACACTCGAGAAAAACATCCGCCTGCGCGACAGGCTGGCATTCTTCGAGATCGGGCCGGTGTTCCTGCCAGCCGCCGGGCAAATGCTGCCCGAGGAACTGCCGCGCCTGGTGATCGCCATGAGCGGTCTGCGCCTGCCCGCCGCCTGGGATCGCCAGGAAACCGAGCTGATGGATTTTTACGACCTCAAGGGGGTCGTCGAAGGGCTGCTGGATGACCTGCACATCGAGCAGGTTGCCTTCTGTCCAGCGTCCCATCCTGCTTTCCACCCCGGCAAATGCGCAGAGATCCAGCTTGAAGGGTGTTCGTTGGGCATTTTTGGCGAGCTGCACCCGCTGGTCAAGCAGCAGTACGATTTCCTCGCTCCGCCCGTTCTGGCGGCCGAAATGGATATTGCCGCGCTGTTGAGCGCATATCAGCGATTC
Organism: Bellilinea sp.; assembly: GCA_034678705.1. Lineage (GTDB taxonomy): Bacteria > Chloroflexota > Anaerolineae > Anaerolineales > Anaerolineaceae > Bellilinea. The sequence continues at coordinate 5,515 of JAXDBP010000025.1, read as the reverse complement.
TTCGAGATCCGCTCCGTGCCGGTCTTCCCGCCGGTGCTCGAGGATATCGCCGTGATCGTCGATGAAAGCCTGGCCGCCGCGCAGGTAGAGGCGGTCATCCGTCAGGGCGGCGGTAAGCTACTGACCGGGCTGCGTCTGTTCGATATCTATCGCGGCGAGCAGATCGGCGCGGGCAAGAAGAGCCTGGCCTACGCGCTGACCTACCAGGCCAGCGACCACACTCTTTCAGCCGGTGAAGCCGCACAAATCCGCGGGCGCATCATCCGCCGGCTGGAACAGGCGCTTGGCGCCAGGCTGCGCTCGTAACACAGACCTCGCCGCCGAGGATATAATTGATCAATAGGGAGGGAAGCCCTGATTGTTGCAGGGTTTCCCTCCCTGGCTGACGCAAAATCCACCTTATAAAAGCTTGCATTTTTTAAATATAGGATATAATAAAAATAACCTTGCAAAGCCCCCGCGTGCAACAAAACGGGTGGATCAACACACAACCGGGCGGTGCAGGATAGGGTTAACAATCATTCTTTTTTTTCTTTATCGCCGTTTAACAGCATCCTATCAGGATCGTAATTTCGACAGCATTTCCGGCTCAAGCCGGAGGTTTAGCGCGCAAACACCGGCAGACGAAATCCGTCCCCGTTTTTCCACGAAGGTATCATCCTCTAAATCCTGCTCCGAACTGTTCAACGCCAGGAATCACAGACTGTAAATACATTGATAGGATTTTGATCTAACAAATTATGTGGGTATTACATACGCATTGGCAGCCGCCGCGCCGTCCGGCTGACCCGGGAGGCATTCTCTTCTGGGCTGAAAGTCCGCAAGGACCGCCGCCCCCGCCTCGCGGCCGCCCCCAGCATTTCAAAAAGACTCAAATCAGGGACCATCCCTTCTGTCTTGAGCCTGACACGATCCGCCTGCAGATCGGCTCCGGCACGCCGTTGGACAGCGCCCAGCTAGGCGCCGTGCGGCTGCGCTTGCCGTCCTCGAGCGATGCGCCCCTGCCATCCTCTGATCTCAACCCGGAATGGGAACTGGACGAGGTATCCACCCCGCACCTGACTCCCTGGCTGGTGCGCGGATTGTGGCTTCCGGCCGGCAAGGCTTTCAGCGTGCTGGCGAACCTGCCGGTGGAATCGATTGCCAGCGGGTTCGTCCTCGGTCAGGATGCCCGCTACTGGCAAACACTCTGCTCGCTGGTGCTCGAGGTGCTGGCGGAGCAGAAAATCCTGCCGACGCTGGTGCTGGTTCCCAGCAACGGGCAGCTTCCCGATCAATATATCGGCCGCTGGATGCCGGTGCTCGACAGCCCCAAGGATGGCCCGCGCCTGGCTCTGCTTGAAAAGAGCATGCCGTCCATCTGTCGGGCTGAAATGGCCGTGCGCACCTCCACCGGCAAGCTGATCCACCAGTCGATCCGGTCGCCGCGCGACCTGATTGACTCGTTCCTCAAAGTCATGTGCGACGCACTGGCGCGCACCTGGGGCCGCAGCCGCGCGCCAATCCTGCTGCCGGAAAAAGGCAATATCCTCGACATCTGGCTCTCGGCGCTTTTCAGCCCCGATCCGCGGGTTAAGGCTGCCCACGGCCAGCTCCAGTCGCTGCACAGCAGCCTCCGGGCCTGGCTGCGCAACCTGACCGCTGCCGGCGATGATTACTACCGCATCGCCTTCCGCCTGCACGCCCCCGATCCGGGAGCTGAGTCGCCTAAAGATCAAAACTGGCTGCTGGAATATCTGCTGCAATCGCGCAGCGACCCCAGCCTGTTGATCCCGGCTGAGGATCTGTGGACCCGCTCGCGCGAGGAGATGGCGGTCTTCTTCAGGCGGGAGGAACATCCGCACGATATGCTTCTGGCAGGTTTGGGCTTCGCCGCGAGGCTCTTCTCGCCGATATTGACCAGCCTGGCAGCCCGCGACCCCACCGGCCTGAATCTGGACACCCAATCAGCTTACAGCTTTTTACGCGAGGCGGCCCCTCTGCTCGAACAGGCGGGCTTCGCGGTGCTTGCTCCACCCTGGTGGAACCAACGCGGCGCGCGGCTGGGCGTACGCATCCGCCTGAAGCCGGGCAAAACCGCGCCAGTACCGGTTGGCGGGAAAATTGGCCTGCACACGCTGGTTCGCTTTGAATGGGAGATGTCGCTTGGCGACACAACCCTGACCCGTCAGGAGTTCGAATCGCTGGTTGCGATGAAAACTCCGCTGGTGCAAATCCGCGGGCAGTGGGTGCAGTTGGATAAAGAACAGGTCGAGGCGGCTATCCAGTTCTGGGAAAAGCAGCAGCACAGCGGCGAGATGGGGCTGCTCGAAGTTGCCCAACTGGCCCTTGGCGGGCAGACCGCTCACGGCCTGCCGCTCGATGAAGTTCAGGCGGAGGGCTGGATTTCAGACTGGCTGGACCGTCTGTCGGACAGCCAGCGAATGGTCGAGCTGCCGCAGCCATCCGCGCTGAACGGCACGCTGCGCCCCTACCAGCGCTTCGGCTTTTCCTGGCTGGCCTTCTTCCGCAGCTGGGGGCTGGGCGCCTGCCTTGCCGACGACATGGGCCTCGGCAAGACCATCCAGGCGCTGGCGCTGCTGCTGCATGAGAAGACATCGCTCGGCAAGCTGCCCGGCCCGGTCCTGCTGGTCTGCCCAACCTCAGTGGTCACCAACTGGGAACGGGAAACGCGCCGCTTTACTCCGGACATCACAACGATGGTGCATCAAGGCCCCGACCGGCTGCGCAACAAGGAGCTCGCCGAGGCAATCCAAAATACCGATCTTGTGTTGACCAGCTATGCGCTCCTGCGCATGGATCAGGAAACCTTACAGACGGTCAAGTGGTACGGGGTCATCCTGGATGAAGCTCAGAATATCAAGAATCCGGCGGCAAAACAATCTCAGGCTGCCCGCAGCATGAAGGCGGATTTTCGCCTGTCGCTGACCGGCACGCCGGTAGAAAACCGTCTGACCGAGCTCTGGTCGATCATGCAGTTCCTCAACCCGGGCTATCTCGGTCCCCTGGACAAATTCCGCCGGGAGTATGCCATCCCCATCGAGCGCTTCGGCGACCAGGAAGCCACCACCCGCCTGCGTCAGATGGTCAGCCCGTTCATCCTGCGCCGCATGAAGAGCGATCCGCGCGTGATTCAGGACCTGCCCGAAAAAATCGAAACTAAAGAATACTGCACCCTCAGCGAAGAACAGGCGACCCTGTACGAGGCAATCGTGCAGGATTCACTCAAGAAAGTGGCCGAGAGCGGCGGGATCACCCGGCGCGGGCTGGTGCTGGCCATGCTCACACACCTCAAACAGATATGCAACCACCCGGCGCAATACCTCAAACAGCCGGCGACGCGCGAGGACATTTTCGGGCAATCCAATGGGCGCTCAGGGAAGCTCATCCGCCTGGACGAAATGCTGGACGAAGTTCTCGCCGAGGGCGACCGCGCGCTGGTCTTCACTCAGTACGCCGAGATGGGGCATCTCTTGAGCGCTTACCTGCCGCAAATGCTCGGGAGCCCGGTGTATTACCTGCACGGCGGCACCCCGCCGCGCGTCCGCGATCAGATGGTGCGCCGCTTCCAGGAAGAGGAGAACGCCCCGCCCATCTTCATCCTTTCACTGAAAGCCGGTGGGCTGGGTTTGAACCTGACCCGCGCCAGTCACGTCTTCCACTTCGACCGCTGGTGGAATCCGGCTGTCGAGGATCAGGCGACCGACCGGACATACCGGATCGGTCAGCAGCAGAACGTGCAGGTACACAAATTGATCACCGTTGGAACGCTCGAAGAGCGCATCGATGAGATGATCGAATCGAAGAAGGGGCTGGTTCAGGCTGTCATCGGCGCTGGTGATGATTGGATCACCGAGCTGTCGACGGATGAATTGCGCGATCTTGTCGCGCTGCGCCGCTAAGGGATGCGTATGAACGACTCACGCAATGAAAACGGAAACAATGGCTGGGGAATGAATCCCCGCAAAGCCTTGAACGGGATCAAGGCTCACAGCGAATATGGTGATTTTGGCCGCAACTGGTGGTCTCGCCGCTGGATCGCGGCGATGGAAAAACTGGTATCCGGCCCGCGCCTGATGCGCGGTCAGTATTACGCCCGCGAAGGTCAGGTAGTTTCCATCGAAGAAACTCGCGAAGGCGTCCTGGCGCTGGTTCAGGGTTCCCGCCCGAGGCCGTACAAGGTCAGCCTCCGTCTGGCGCAGCTGACCACCCGCCAGTGGAACCGGGTTATGGACGTGCTTTCCGACCAGGCAATTTATGCCGCCAAGCTGTTGGCCGGTGAGATGCCGACTGAGATCGAGGAAGCCTTCGAAGTGGCCGGCGTCAGCCTGTTCCCTCAGACCAGCCACGACCTGATGACTGACTGTACCTGTCCGGACAAAGCCAACCCGTGCAAACACGTGGCCGCAACCCACTATATCCTCGCCGAACGCTTTGATGAGGACCCCTTCTTGCTCTTCCGCATGCGCGGGCGCACCCAGGAGCAGATTCTGACCGGACTGCGCCTGCGCCGCGCCGGCAAGGCAGTCGAGACGCAGCAACCGCGCCGCATCCCTCCGCATACGCTCCCTGAGGACGGCCCGCGCCTCGAAGATACCATGGATCACTACTGGCAGATTAGCCGCGATTTGCAGCGCTTTTCAGTGAAAATGTCCCCCCCTGAAATTCCGCAGCCTCTGCTCAAGCGCCTCGGCGAGCCTGATTTTGTCCGTGAATTAACCCTGCAAAGCCAGCTCGAAGAAGCGTACGAAGCCATCAGCCAGTTCGCGCTCCTCCTGGCCTATGGTGATACCGCCAACGAAACCGGGATGGAAGAAGAATAACCTCGCTGCGCCGGTCGGCGGGGTCAGCGCCTGAAGCCCCTGCGAGCCCAGGCGATGACCTCCGGACCGTTCATCAGTGCAAGATAGGCTAAAAAAACCACCACAAGCACTAATACGAAGACCAGCAGCGCGTTCACCCTCTCTTCCGGTTCTACGGCGAAAACCCGGAATAAAGCAATTGCCACCCCCACCGCTGCCCCGAGGATGATCAGCCACATCACCAGTGGCGGAATATATGTGGGCAATGGTATATGAAAAGGCGATTGGAAGGGACCAGGTAGCATTCCGTCTCCAGGAATGGCCCAGGGGCCTGTACATCGATGACAAGGATTATTGACTAAGCGTGCCCCGGGGATAGCTTTGCGCGACGAACTCAGCAACACGAACCATCGGCGCAATTTCGTAATTGTTAATATAGTAGTAAAAAGAAGGCATAATGTCAAACACTTTACAATTTTATTAGGGCCGCACGAAGAAGAAGTCTGCCCCGAGGGGGATGGGTAAGAAGAAGCAACCGCTTGTTAAAGAGTATCCCACCTTCAATCGGTATAACTGAATCGGTTTGCTGAACTAGTTCAAACAGATGTGAGACAAAAAGAATAGACAAAAACAGACATCGGGGTCATCCTTAGAGGTGGCAACCAAGAAAGGAGTGGACCCCGATGCGGCAGATATATCTGCAAAGACAATTG
>JAXDBP010000024.1:0-12304 GCA_034678705.1 Bellilinea sp. | reverse complement strand
CGGTTGAGCTGCTCCTGCCGGTGGCGCGCGCGCTCGAATACGCCCACCAGCGCGGCGTGCTGCATCGCGATATCAAACCCTCCAATGTCCTGATTACCGAGGGCGGTGAGCCGCTGTTGAGCGACTTTGGCATCGCCAAAATATTAGAGACAGGCGAGAGCCAGGCGATCACCAGCACGGGGGTCGGTATTGGCACGCCCGAGTACATGGCGCCCGAGCAGGGCCTGGCCCAGCCGGTCGACGGGCGCACCGACGTTTACGCGCTGGGTGTGGTGCTGTACGAGATGCTGACCGGACGCAAGCCATACACCGCCGACACGCCCACCGCGGTGCTGATCAAGCAGATCCACGATCCGCTGCCCGATCCGCGCGAGTCCGTGCCCGGGCTGCCCTTCGAGGTCGAGAAGGTGCTGCTCAAGGCGTTGGCCAAGCAGCCCGAGTTTCGCTACGCCTCGATGAGCGAGATGGTCAAGGCCATGGAAAACCTGCTCAGGCCAGCGCCGGCGGAAGCCGCCGAGACAGCTACCATGGCAGTGGACTGGCGTCCGCCGATCCAGCCTCCATCCGGCGAGCAGCAGCCCAGGACGGAGCCGCTGCCCAGCGAGGAGGTCGCGGCGACGCGGATGGCGCAGGCGCCGGCGAAACCGCCTGACACAGGGGAAGCACCCCCGGCTGCGCCTAAAGCTGCGCCTCGTGAGCCGTCTTCGGTGGAAGGAGCAGCCGCCATCCCGCCTGAATTAAAAAAAGCGAAGACCAGGTGGTGGCTGGCGGCGCCCATTCTGGCGGTCGCGGCGGTGGCGATCGGGCTGGGGCTCTGGCTCAGCCGGCCGGAAAAATTGAAGCCGACGCTCCCTGCGCCGACACTCCCTGCGGCGCTTCCCAGCCCTGTGCTGACCAAAATTCCACAGCCAACACCGCTGCCGGCGGTGCAGAAGCCGCTGCCGGCGAAAGTGCTCAAGGTCGGCGTCATCGCACCCTTCAGCGGACCTCAGGCCGCGTTTGGCGTGATGGTTGAAAGGGGGGTGACCTTGGCGGTCGAGCAATGGAATCAGCGCGGCGGCGTGCTCGGTCTCGAGATACTGCCGATAATGGCGGACGGGCGCTGCTCGGCGGACGCAACCCTGAACGAAGGCAACCGTTTGATGGACGAGGAGAATGTCCATTTTATTATCGGCGAGTTCTGTTCCAGAGCAACCATTCCCCTGACCGAAATCACCAATCCACGCGGCGTGATCCAAATCAGCCCCTCGGCGACCAACCCGTTGGTCACCGTCGATGAAAACGGGGTTACCCGTCCGTTCACTTTCCGGGTCTGCCTGGCCGATCCATTTCAGGGACTGGTCGCGGCGCGATTTGCCTATGAAAACCTGGGTGCGCGCCGAGTTTTATCCGTCGTCGAGCAGGATAATCCCTACGGGCAGGATCTTGCGGATGTGTTTGTCCGGCATATCGCCGATTTGGGCGCGGAGTACATCGAGCCGGTCACCTACGCGCCAGGACAGGAGGATTACTCGGGGATTCTCGAAAGAATCGAGGTGACCAGCCCCGACCTGATCTATTTACCCGCATACCCGGAGGTGGTCAACCGCTTTATTGCACAGGCGCGCGGGCGCGGAATCGAGACGCCGGTCCTTGGATCCGACGGATGGGATTCGGTTGAGCTGGATTACGGCATCACCGCCGGCAGCTACTTCACCAGCCACTACTGGGTCGATGAGCCTCGCGCGGTCATCGTAGAATTCCGCGAAGGTTTCGGCGCCCGCTTCAAGGATGAAGGGGGCAATCCCATCAGGCCGGATGCGTTTGCCGCGCTGTCTTATGACGCGGTCAACCTTCTGCTGCAGGCCATTCAGGATGCAGGCGAGACCGATAGCGAGGCGGTGCGCACCAGCCTGGAGCAGATTGAATACCCGGGAGTGACCGGGACGATCCATTTCAATCCACAGCACAATCCGATCAAATCCGCGGTGATCTTAAGGGTCACACCGGATGGACTGGTCTTCGAGCGGCTGGTAAAACCGTGACGAGGGTCGAGCCGGCATCCATAACAAGTATCCAGGTTGGGAGCACAAAAATAATGAGAGTACACCCTCTGTGCGCCCATGTGCTTCGTTGATAAAAGTATTCACCAACGCATAAACTAATCCAGTTGCCTGAGCAGCGCCTGATAGAATTCCTCCAGGCGCGGCTCAACTGACTCCTTGCTCAGCACTTCCCGCTCCAGGCGGGGAGTGATCTCGACCAGGCGGGTCGCCAGCCGTGATGGATCATCTGATGGCGTCATTTCCAGGTTGATTACCTTGGTCATGTCGCTGACAAACCACAGCCTCCGGTTTGGGCGGTAGATCAACGCGCTGAAATAGGACTCTCCTTCGATCTGCGGTTGCGGCAGGCTGATCAAGGCGATGGCTGTGTAAGCGGCCGGCTCGCGGATTACGTAGTTCAATCCAAACGTGTCGCGGCGCAGGTGTTCGGGCAGACCCTTGCCCGCCTCGTCCCAGTAAAAGCGCAGGAATTTCGTCCCGTCGCGGTTGAGAAACCCCAGGCACTGGTTGGGCGTGCCGTGGAACAGAGATGGGAGCACCTTTACGCAGAAGATGCGCGCTTGTGTATTTTCTATTGGGGGTGTCATAAGATGTATATTGAGTTACCTGTAATACCTTCACTGCCTGGCTAGCAAGGGCTTTTATTTTTTCCAGTGTCCATGACAAGGATAAACGATCTTGGAGCTGAAATCAATCCTTGCTGATAATAAATACGCTGGTACCTGACCCCTGGTTTCGTAATTCAAATACCCGTGATCCCCCTCTTCCCTCATCCACTCTTTTAACACTGCCACAGACTCATTTACCGGTCTATGGACCGGCTTAATTTAGAGTGTTGGTATCTATCAGGTCTGGGCAGGTTGCATTACCCGAAAATGAGGCATTGATCGCCGCTTCGGAGTCTATTGAGGGAGCTAGTTACGCCTTCTGCCTTTCCTTGGCAACGAATACACAAGGATCAACACGAATATTATTGGTCCGAAAATCATTCCGTATAATTCGAATACCTGCTTCATCATCGCTGGAAACATCAAATATATTAAAATTCCAATGACCAATAGAATACCGAGATTTTTCAACCAGTTTTTTAGAAATTCCATTTTTCACCCTCCCTTGTATAGCTTTGATAGAAATCCATGTTGAGTTACTACTGCTTTCTGTTGCGCAGTTAATCCACAAGATAAGATTTTTGGATTTTTGTGGAAGAAATGAGTTTCAGCATTTCGATAGATCTACGCTTTGCGGGAAAAATAATGAATGATGTATGTTCCCCTAAAAAAAAACGCAGCGTTGGACGATTAATTATAACAATAAAAATACTAAATAATAACCAGCAGCAATAGATTGTCGAAGAATGAGGCCCCGAAACCCATTCTTGGATAGTCAAAATACTCTGTGCCCTCTGTGGGTAAATCCGCCCTTCCCATTTCCAGGACGTTTGCTTCTCAAAGCCGCCCGGCGTTCATCTCTCCAGCTCGATGATCTCCTCGCAGTACGGCGCATACGGTCGGATGGCGATATAGTTGCGCCGGAACCTCAGGCGCGGATCGATGCGCGCAAACATTTCCTGGACCGGCCGTTCGTACACCTTGCGGCAGACCTCGCGAGTGTCCAGCCCGAAGTGCTGGCAGGCGGCCAGCGTCGGGCAGGGATTCCACCAGCGCGTGACCCACTTCCCTTCCGCCGCGCTGACAATTTCCCCGTCGGATGGAATTGAGGCTTTCAGGTAGGTCGCATAAAAGACCTGAAAAGCGTCGCCGCAGGGATCGCCGCTGGGGGTAAAACCTGATTGGTATTGCTGCCACCAGTTCAGCCGCCGCTGGATGACACACGCCTCGAGCGCCGCCAGGGTTCGATCCCAGCCGCATTCTTTCGAGATCTCCAGCAGGGCCTGGAATAACTCGATCGAGCTGGTTTTACTGTGGTCGTAAGCTGCTTGGATCTGTTGGAGGACTTCTCGATTCACCGCCGACCTCGTTTGGGGAAGCAATCCCCTGGAGGAGTCTATCCGGTTGCTGAACTCCGGTGTTACAGATCGATCACATCCTGAACAACTCTGTCTGCATCCATTCCAGCAGTGCGGGCGACGGCAGGCTGTCAGGGGCGTAGATGCTCCAGGCGAAGGCCTCGGCGAAATACTCGGCGCTGGAACGGTTGCCGTAGCCGTTGTTAACCGTCCAGCGCAGGGCCGGCGGCAGGCTGGCGGCGCCATTGGCGAAGCGCACCCCGCGCGGTTGCCCGCCCAGAGCGCGAAAAAGCCGGTCAGCCGGGCCGCCGCCGAAAATCGTGGCGGGCAGGCTGCGCCGCGCCAGGCGGTTGTCGAGGATATGGGCCAGCTCGTGGGCAATGTGCAGGCGTGGATTCGCCCGCTGCTCGAAGTCCGCCACCAGCCAGAGGTTAGTCCGCGGGAAGACGATCGAGGTTGGCTGGCGGTTGTACAAGGTTGCCAGCGCATGCGGCGCGCCGCCCAGGTGCACCCGCAGCGGGGCCAGCTTTTGCAGCATCCAGGCTTTGCTCATGCCGGGCAGGCAGCGCTCGACGAAACCGAGAACGTCCAGCCCGCTCAGGTAAAGCAGGTCGAGCTGCCGCTGGGAAAAGCCCTGATTGGCTTCCCAGCCGAAGTCGAGCCGCAGGGTCAGAGGAGTGATTAACTGCATTGGAAAATGGCTGTCGGATTTGGGTGAGCTGAAGGTATAGTATTATTGTATCCGATTCAAAGGTTTGTCTGGGTGTCATCTCTGGGGAGATCGGACCGGGCTTGGATTGGGAAATCATGAGAATATTATGAATAAGATCAGCCTCTTGATAATTGGGATGATCTTACTTGGCGGATGCGCGACGGGGACTGACGCTGGCGGTTTGTCGGGCGAGGCCCCTGCCCAAATTATCGACTGCGCGGTGATTCGAAACGGGATGGGGTACCTCAGAGAGCAATATAATTCCGAGATTGGATTGATCCGCGAAGCGCCAGTCACGGCGCCAAATCGCTACTGGCTGACCAACGATAACGCCCTGGCCGCGTACGCCTTTGCTCAGCTCGGTGACGAGGATTATAGCCAAAAGTTGCTCGAATCCATTCATAAGTACGGCAATGATGCCAATGGCATGATCGAAGTCATCTGGGGAAAAACCATCTTCTTTCCACCGAATGCCGCCAATCCAGCGCTGATCCAGCAAATTGGTCCGGCAGAGATCTGGCAAGAGACTCATACGAATACCATGCGTTTTAACGATTGGAAAGAATACGCCAATTTAGGTTTCATCGGCGCTTTGAACAGTGAGAATAATGGAGAGCACAAAGATGCATTGAAGCGTTACGCCGAAGCTCTGCACATGTTCGACCAGACTGGCTTTAAGGATAAGGCCTACCATGAATTTTATGAAACCTACAAACTGGCCTTAGCATTGTATGCAGGTAGTAAGATCAACGCCCCTGATCCACAAGGTGCCCGGATTCTGGAAATTTTGTTATCTCTGCAAAACGAGAACGGCGGTTTTTTCTCCGATTACAGCGGAGTTAATTCCCCAGCAGGGGACACGAACACCGAAACCACAGCCCTCGCCTTGCTGGCTTTAAGGACCATTGGCTGCGTGGAGTGAGTTCAGCCGCTGATTAAGACCAACCGCTGGCAGAGGGATAATCCAAATACACTAGACTGCCGCTGGATTTTGCCCCCATAAGAACAAGTATTGTGACAGGCTGGCATCGGTTTCAGGACTGTTATCGGTCCCGATAAAGGCAGCAAATATCGATTCGGACGTCTGCCCTTCCTCCAGCTTCGTGGCCTTCGTTACAAGTAGATGTTCGCGACCGATCAGGTCAATAAAAGTGCTGTGTATGTCGGCTGCGCTGACCACCCAATCAGCATGCAGCTCGCCGCCGTCCGCCAGGCACACGCCCCGGGCGGCCTGGACCTGCTCGGTGGAACGAATACGGTCCTATCCGTCAACTCGCTTGTGACCAACGTCAACTGCGGCGGTGTCGGCTACTCAGCGTGGGTGGATTACCCGGCCGTGCTGGAGTGGATCGAAGGTTTCCTTGAGTAGTCAATAGCGGTTTGTATGATCGAAGGCGCAGAGGATTGGTCCAACCCCTCTGCGCTTTTTTTTACAGATAGGTGAAAACCCTTGACAATACAGAAAATTAGTGTACAATATGTGAACACCATTCACTTATAGGACATTGAATGAGCACAACATCTCCAAGCCAGCGCCGCTACGAAAAAACCCGCCAGGGCATCCTAGATGCGGCTCGCGCGATCCTGCGCGAATCCGGTATCGAAGGCATTTCGATCCGCACGCTGGCTGAAAGGGTGGATTACTCGCCTTCGGCTATCTACAAGTATTTCGACAGCAAGGAAGCCATCCTGGCAGCCCTGCGCGAAGAAGGCTGGCGGCTCTCCGAGGCGATGAGCGCCGAGATGGATTTCACCGGCATGTCGCCCGTCGAAATGATCCTCGCCGGCGGAATGAACTACATGCGTTTCGCACGCACCTACCCTGAATATTTCAAACTGATGTTAAGTTCGGAATATGCGGAATCGCAAACCATGAACGAAATATTTAACAACCCGGATTTCGCCGGGCTCACCCCATTGATCGAGGCTGGCATCCAGGCCGGGCAGATCGAGCTGCCTGAGGGTGTCAGTATTCTGCATGCGCGCCTGATGATGTGGTTCCTGGTGCACGGTGCCAGCATCATCGAGATCAGTCTGATGGGCGAGCAGCGCGAGGAATTCGAGCAAGCAGCCAATGAGGTCTTCGTTGCCGCGACCAAATTAATGGCCCCAAAGAAAGTGTAAATTTTTTTGTCGACAAGAGAACGCCGTTCTCTTAATAAACATTGTTTTGGAGAAAATGATAAAGAAAAGAGAATGAATAACCATCAAAATTATTCACGCCGCCAGTTTTTACAGAAAGCTGGCATTGGGCTCGGAGCGGTAACGCTCCTGTGCGGTGCGGGCGGCGCGCTGGCGCTTGCCCGCCCAAAGATCGAATGGATCGAAAAGAATTTGAAAGGAAACACAGAAATGGATAAAAGTATTCTGGTCGCGTACGGGAGCAAATGCGGCTCGACCAGCCAGGTCGCCGATGCGATTGGTAAAACGCTGAACGAGCAGGGCGCACACGTTGAGGTCAAACCCGTCGATGCAGTGACCAGCCTGGCCGGAATCCGGGCCGTGGTCATCGGCAGCGCCATCCGTTACGGGGCGGTGCTGCCCACCGTAGCTGATTTCATCCGCGAAAATTCCGCGGCACTGAACAACATGCCGGTCGCCTATTTTACTGTCGGGAGTACGCTGTTTAGCGACACTCCCGAGAACCGCGCTGCGGTGGCAGCCTACACCGCCCCACAGAAGGCGCTGGTGTCGCCCGCCGCCTGCGCTGATTTCGCCGGCGTTTTCGACCCTGCGAAGGTCTCTTTCGTCGAGCGCCTGCTCGGTAAAGCCATGAAAATGCCGGAGGGTGATTTCCGTGATTGGGATGCGATCACAGCCTGGGCAACCGGGCTGGCGCCCATGATGTTGGGATGAAAGTATTCTGCAAATCCGGACTATGTCAGGCAGATCGATTTTTACCATAGGGGTGAACGGCTGTTCGCCCCTATATATCTTGGCTCAAGGTGGGATTCGCCTGCGCTGGATGTTTTGATCATGGTATTCAAGGCTTGAGTTGGCACCAGCGAACCATATTGGCTGAAATTTACATTAACCTCAATGTATAAACCAGGGTAGCCAGCTTAAGCCTTAAGTTCCAAAACCCCTTTACAACGCTGAGCGCGGTTGGCACGACCGGGCACAACCGCGCTCTCAGGATTGCCCCGCAAGTCAGGGGCAATGAAAATAACTAACTCTTCGCGGGTTTATCGCCCCACAGTAACAGGTACTGCGACAGGCAAGCGATCGGTCCATTCTTTAAATCCGCTTCCAAACGACGCAAGCCCGCCAGAAAAGCCTCTTCGCTGATCAGGTGCAGACAGGAATAGGTTTTGTTTGTGTAATCCTTGATGTCCTTCTTCTCGTAAGGGTAGGTGAGGACCCTCTCGACCAGAGACTCGAAGCCCGCCGCGAGCATCCCTTCGCGCAGAATGGGGATGGGCGGGTAGCGTTTCAAGTCCGCCGCAACGGTTTCTGGAAAATAGTAAGCCAGCGGCCGCCTCCGGGCGATCAGGTCGGCTGATTCAGTGATGGTACACAGCCTGCCGCCGGGCTTGAGCACGCGCAAGGCTTCCCGGTAATAGTCCCGGTGATTTTCGAGGTGGTGAATCACGTCGATCGAAAAAACGAGGTCGAAGGTGTTCGATGGATGGTCGATTTTCTCGGCGCTGCCCAATTGCAGCTGCAGGGTGTTCGATCGCGTGCGCGCCTGGGCGAGCATTTCCTCGGACGGATCACAGCCGTGGGCGTGGCAGTTGGTCAGCGCTTCGACGGCCGAGAGGTAATTGGCTGTCCCGCAGCCGACCTCAAGGACGCGCGACTGGCAGGTGAGCCGCCCCTCGCTGATCAGTGCTTCCAGCACAAGCGGATTGATCTTTCTATGCTGGGTGTACTCCAATGCGATCTGGTTGTAGTCGATGCTCATGATCTCCCCTTCGGATTTGTGGAGTGTTGTTATTTGAGGTTAACAGTAGCGGATGAGCGTGAAAGTATGGTTAAATCCACCCCATGCCGTTGGCTGAATGCATGCAAGAACGCGGGTCTGCCCCAGACGCAATTTGAGGTTTCCGTTCCCGACCCTTCTCCATCGATATTTCCAGTTGCGAGAAGTCAGTTCTGGCTTTTTCAGATCAACCGGCAGCCTGGATCTCCTTCCAGTGGGTCTTGAAGTACTCGAGTTTATCGAGCGCCTGCCCGAGGAAGCCTTGAATGACGCTGGCGTCCACATCTCCTGGCTGGCGGTATTCGATTTTTCGTATGAACTTACTCGCCCCCGCCATCAGCACGCCGGACGGATCAGCGAGCAGGCCGCCGAAGTGAAAGTTCAGCCCGACAAATTGTTTTGTGATCTTAATCGCGCAGATCCAGTGGTGGAAATCGCCGTCCCTGGCGTAAGTCAACTGGCCCCACTTGACCGCCCGGTCGAGCTTACAGCCGGATGCTGCAACCGCCGCGTCGATGCCCTCGACGATTTGCTTGAATTCAGGTTTGGCTGTCTGGGTAAATTCGTCCATCTGAAATGCCATCGCTCACTCCTTGTTACAGATATCAGTGATCTTCTGTCAGAGAGGGGGGCGCCTCCCGTGTCAGCACCCGGCAAGCCGACTGAGATCGTGGAAAACAGACCCCTTCGGCAACCAGCACCTCGATTCTACGGCCTGATTGTGAAAACATGGTTAAATTCGGTGTGCGTGGATCATTCGGTGATCGGGAATTCTGGCTGAGTGATCCGCGATGCCCGATAATGACATCCGGTTCGACGCAGTAGAGATGGCGTGCCGTCTTGAAAAATGCGGGGGACACCATGCGAGATGAATTCGCTATTAAACACGGAATTTCTTGCGCATAGCCACTTTTCTATGATCCTGCAACGTATGTCGGCCAATCTGACCGGTCCCGGCAGAATGCCCATGGGGGTAAATGTAAATACTGCCATTGAAATTTTTCCCGACAGACGCTGATTTTACTCGGGTATTTCTGCGACAGTCATCGATCAATACTTATGCGCGCCAAAAACAGGCGTAAACAGGTGCAGGGTGCGGGCACCAGAGCAGTGGTTGGTCAAATACTTTCAATTGATCATCCATGAGACGAAGGTTATCACAAATCGACATGCATTATGTTTTGCCTGCTGAGGGGAAAAACAATAATAGCTGCGCATAGCCACTTTTACAAAAACGAGGGGGTGATTACATTCTGCCTATCGTACTGGATTGTTTCGCGGGTGGACTGCTGCATTCCAGTCCCATGGCCGATCCCTCCCCCCTTACCCAACTTCCCCGGTCTCGGATTTGAGGAGAGCAACGCGCACCTATTCTGCACAGGTCAGGGAGTGTTGTCTGCCGATTTATGGATCCTGGATTGTCTCAAAGGTTCCCATAGAATTATCGGACCGATATATTTGAGTGAATTTTTGGATGCCGGTGTTATCAAAATCTCCCCGGCGGCTTCAGGGAAGCCAAATGACCCCATGCACTATAATTATTCTGCGATCAACTTTACAAGTACCCAGGAGGAACCTATGGCACTACATCCGCTCGCCGGTCAGCCAGCCGCGCCCGAGCTGCTGGTTAACCTGCCGCAACTGGTTTCCGCCTATTATACGATCCACCCCGATCCGGCTGAGCCGACCCATCAGGTTTCATTTGGCACTTCCGGGCACCGCGGCACCTCCACCCTGGGCAGCTTCAACGAGGATCACGTCCAGGCGATCTGCCAGGCGATCGTCGAATACCGCGCCTCGCAGGGAATCGACGGGCCGCTTTTTATCGGCAAGGACACCCACGCCCTCTCCACGCCCGCCGAGATCACCGCGATTGAGGTCTTCGCTGCCAACGGCATCGAAATCCGCATCTCCGCCGGGGAGGCGTACACACCCACGCCGGTGATTTCGCAGGCCATCCTGACCTACAACCGCGGGCGAACTTCAGGATTAGCGGACGGGGTGGTGATCACCCCCTCGCACAACCCGCCCGCCGACGGCGGCTTTAAGTACAATCCGCCCAGCGGCGGACCGGCCGGTCCCGAGATCACCCAGGGTGTTCAGGCACGCGCCAACCAGATCCTGCGAGACGGATTGACCGCCGTGCGCCGCCTGCCTTATGAGAAGGCGCTCAGCGCGCCGACCACCCGCCGCCACGACTTCGTCACGCCCTACGTTGCTGACCTGGCGGCTGTGGTCGATCTGAAGAAAGCCGCCGCGGAGCGCCTGCGCATCGGCGTCGATCCGATGGGCGGCGCGGCGCTGGGTTACTGGGAGCGCATCGCCGAAACCTGCGGCCTCAATCTCACGGTCGTCAACCGCGCCGACGACGCGACCTTCCGCTTCATGACTGTCGACCACGACGGTAAAATCCGCATGGACTGCTCCTCGCCCTATGCAATGGCATCGCTGATCCGGCTCAAGGACCAGTACGACATCGCCTTCGGCAACGACCCGGATGTCGACCGGCACGGCATCGTCGCCCCCTCGGTCGGGCTGCTCAATCCCAATCATTACCTGGCGGTAGCGATCAGCTACCTCTTCCAGCACCGCCCGGGTTGGCGGGCGGACGCGAAAATCGGCAAGACGCTGGTCTCCAGCTCGATGATCGACCGGGTGGCGGCCTGGCTGGGGCGTGAGCTGGCCGAGGTGCCGGTCGGCTTCAAGTGGTTCGTCGACGGGCTGCTGGACGGCTCGTTCGGCTTCGGCGGCGAAGAAAGCGCCGGCGCGTCCTTCCTGCGCGCCGACGGCTCGGTCTGGACGACCGACAAGGACGGTATCCTGCTCAACCTGCTGGCGGTTGAGATGACCGCGTTAAACGGGCAGGACCCGGGCGAGCGCTACCGCGAGCTGAGCGCCCGCTTCGGCAGCCCGCTCTACCGGCGCATCGATGCGCCCGCGAACGCCCGCCAGAAAGCCGTGCTCAAGGACCTTGCGCCGGAGCATGTGAAGGCGGAGATGCTGGCGGGCGAGAAGATCAGCGCCAAGCTGACCCGCGCGCCGTTCAACGGGGCGCCGATCGGCGGGCTGAAGGTGACGGCGCAGAACGGCTGGTTCGCCGCCCGCCCCTCAGGCACCGAGGAGATCTACAAAATCTACGCCGAGAGCTTCCTCGGTTCGGAGCACCTGGAGCGGGTCATCCAGGAAGCGCAAGAGATGGTCGGCGCGGCGTTCAGGGCCGCCGGGGCTTGAGACCGTCGGTATAAGTAATAATCCACAGAGGGCGCAGATAACACAGCGGTTGCTAATCATCCTCTGCGACTCCAGGGTGTTGGGCGGCATCCTTGAATGCCGCATATTTGGCGTTGAGCGGATCACCCGGTGCTGAGATATGCCCGGGTTATCCAGATCTGTACCCACTGCGGACGGCAAATCAGGTGTCATTAGTATGATAATAAAAGGGACACGGCAGGTTGCTTGTCATTAGGTCCAGGAGACCGACTCGCAGTACAACCGCCGTGTCCATCATCCAAGAAAGCCCGAACAGTTGAGCGGCCATAGAAGGCCGGATCCTTACTAGTGTGGGCTTTCCTCGATTATACGGAGGAATCATAGCGATGACAACCATGAGTGCTGACTTTGTAGGGATCGATGTTGGAAAGACCTGGCTGGATGTTGCA
>JAXDBP010000023.1:0-30857 GCA_034678705.1 Bellilinea sp. | reverse complement strand
TTTGGATTTTGACGTACCCGGCGAACTGCGGTTCATAAGAAATTCCTCCATTTTTGGAAAAATGTCTACCGCTGTGCGACAGGCTAACAAAAAACCAGAGCCCGACGGACTCTGGTTTGACTCTAGTAGCGGGGAGTGGATTCGAACCACTGACCTCCGGGTTATGAGCCCGACGAGCTGCCTCTGCTCTACCCCGCATCGCGACCCGTAGTATACCCCATCCCAGCGCTCCCGTCAAGGACACCCCCCTTTAAGATTGACTCGCCCTGCCTGTGATGCTATCATTGTCTTACATCATTATCATCCATTTATTGCGCAACACCTTTCATCTCGCACCTTAACATCCCGTTATTATTTCAAGGAGTTATTCATGAGCAGTGATTTTGTTGCCCGATTGATCGGCATGGTCTTGTTCTGCATTTTTGGCGTTATCTGGGGCGTCCAGTTGGGGCAGTTAGCCAACCTGTCCCCGACTGAAACCACTTTAAGCATCGAGCAGTACGCCTTCACTATGGGGTTGGTTGGCGCGCTCATCGGCTTGATTCTGACACCCTATATTTCCACGCGCCCGGTGCGCGCCATTCGCGCGTTCCTCGGGCGTGTATCCGCGCAAACCCTGTTCGCGGCTCTGTTCGGTTTAATCGCCGGATTGATCATCGCCGTTCTGTTGGCGTTCCCCCTCTCCAGGCTGCCCTCGCCTTTCGGCGACGTCCTGCCATTCGCCGGTGTGATTCTCTTTGGTTATCTCGGTGTATCTGTTTTCATCATGCGTCAGAACGACATCTTCAGCATTTTCGGCGGTTTTTCGAAAAGCAGCACCCAGAATGCGCCGGTCGAGCAGGGCCAGGGCTGGGCTGAGAGCCGCACCATTCTGCTGGACACCAGCGTGATCATCGACGGCCGCATCGCTGACATCGCCCGCACCGGTTTCCTGCCCGGCTCGCTGCTGATCCCGCATTTCGTGCTCAACGAGCTGCAATACATCGCCGACTCGCCCGACAGCCTGCGCCGCCAGCGCGGGCGGCGCGGCATGGAGGTGCTCTCGCAATTGCAGAAAGAACCCGCCATCCCGGTGCGCATCACTGATATCGACGTGGAGGGCGTGCGAGATGTGGACGATAAACTGGTCATCCTCGCGCGCCAACTGCGCTGCCCGATCCTGACCAACGATTACAACCTCAATCGCATCGCCGAGCTGCAGGGCGTCAACGTGTTGAACGTCAACGAGCTGGCCAATGCGGTCAAATCCGTGCTGCTGCCCGGCGAAACGCTCTCCATTCGCGTCATCCAGGAAGGCAAGGAGTCCAACCAGGGCGTCGGCTACATGGACGACGGCACCATGGTGGTCGTCGAGAGCGGCAAAGACTATATGAACCAGGAGATCCTGGTGACAGTCACCAAGGTGCTGCAGACCGCCGCCGGTCGGATGATCTTTGCCCGGCCTGAGTGAACGGTCTACTGGCATCCCAATGAACTGGCAAGCTCCAGGCATCATGTTCCGCCTGAACACGCCTCACTCTAAAACAGGGCGAAGTGGGATAACTGCCCGATCAGACGAAGTTGACAGCCATGCGCGAATTCATTTACGGTCGTAATCCGGTCTACGAAACCCTGCGCGCCCGCCGCCGGCAGCTCTTCAACCTGTTGATCGCCGAGGGCGCCATGGAAAGGGGCCAGCTGGCCGAGATCATCCAACTGGCGCAGGCGCAAAAACTGACTATCCAGGTAGCGCCGCGCGCCCGTCTGGAACGCATCTCCTCGAACCACCAGGGCGTCGCCCTGGAAGCCAGCGGCTACCCCTACCGCGCCCTGGCGGACATGCTCGACCTGGCAGAACAGCGCAGCGAAAAGCCCTTCCTGCTGCTGCTGGATGCGCTGCAGGACCCGCAGAATCTCGGCACGCTGCTGCGCACAGCCGAAGCCGCCGGGCTGCACGGCGCTGTCATCCCGCTGGCGCGCAGCGCCGAGGTGTCTCCTGCGGTAGTCAGCGCATCCTCAGGCGCCTGCGAACACCTGCTCGTCGCCCAGGCCAACCTGGCCCAGGCCATCGACGAGCTGAAAAATGCCGGCGCCTGGGTGGTCGGCCTGGAGGGTGGAGCGGATGCCCGGCCGATCGAGGCCGCCCCGCTCGACGGCGCGCTGGCGCTGGTGGTCGGCAGTGAAGGGCAGGGCATGCGTCAGCTTGTGCGCAAGAAATGCGACTATCTGGCCAGCCTGCCCATGCGCGGCCAGGTCGCCTCGCTTAACGCTGCAGTCGCCGGCTCGATCGCGATCTATCTGGCGCTCGGCAGACGGGCGAAAGCCGGCTGAACCGTAGACGACACTACCTGGAGGGAACATGACCGAAAACGAATTGAGCAGCAGCGCCCGCGCTGTCCAGGACGCGCTGGATGCGCTTGGGCTGGAATCACGGGTGATCGAGCTGCCATCATCCACACGCACCGCCGTCGAGGCCGCCCAGGCCATCGGCACCAGCGTTGCCCAGATCGTCAAATCGATTGTCTTCAAAGGCAGCCGCAGCGGGCAGGCGCTGCTGGTGCTTGCCAGCGGAGTCAACCGCGTGTCGGAAGAACGCCTGGCGGGGCTGGCCGGCGAGCCGGTCGAAAAAGCTGACGCTGATTTCGTCCGCGCAACGACCGGATTCGTCATTGGCGGGGTGCCGCCCCTGGCTCACCGCCAGCCGCTGCGCGCCTGGATCGACGAGGATCTGCTGCAGTACGGCGAGGTCTGGGCCGCAGCCGGCACGCCGCGCGCTGTCTTCCGCTCCCATCCGCGCGAACTGGCCCGCATGAGCGGCGGGCAGGTGGCAGCGGTCAAGAGTTGAGCCAGTGCATTTTCAAAATATTGTACAAAATCGGTCGGAATTAATATAAATATAATACCCCCATGCTATAATCTTAATGTTGAATATTATCCATAGTGAATCTGAAAAGGAGTAACGCATTATGATAATCAGCAAGGAATTGAATGACGCGATCAACGCGCAGATTGGGCGGGAATTCGGAGCTTCTTTACAATACGTAGCCATCGCCACCTGGTTCGACGGCGAGGCGCTGAAAAAGCTGGCGGAGCTGTTCTACAAACAGGCCGAGGAAGAAAACGAACATGCAATGAAATTCGTCAAGTACCTGGTCGATACCGGCGGATCGGTCGTCATCCCGGCTGTCGAGGCGCCGAAAGCCTCCTT
Organism: Bellilinea sp.; assembly: GCA_034678705.1. Classification (GTDB taxonomy): domain Bacteria; phylum Chloroflexota; class Anaerolineae; order Anaerolineales; family Anaerolineaceae; genus Bellilinea. The sequence continues at coordinate 27,670 of JAXDBP010000023.1, read as the reverse complement.
CGCCACCGCCGAAGAAGCGGTCAAGTTGTCGCTGAGCTGGGAGCAGGAGGTGACTCGCCAGGTCAACCACCTCTACGACATCGCCGTATCGAAGAAAGATTACGCCGCGCAGAATTTCCTCGACTGGTTCGTCGAAGAGCAGATCGAAGAAGAAAGCTCAATGGAAAACCTGCTCAAGATCATCCAGCGCGTCGGCGAGAAAAACCTGGTCATGGTCGAGGCCTACCTGTCCCACAAGGATTAACCAATCCAACCTGATTTATGCACACAGGGCGAGCGCAGGGCTCGCCCTGATTTTCTTACTGTATACATCAGAATACAAACACCCACACCAGGTAGGCTGCGAAGATCAGCACGCCGAAGGCAAAACGGACGATGGCTGCCCACCCGAGACCTACCGCCAATCCGCGGGTCGATATCCAGGCCTGTTTCCAATCTTTAAGCCGCAGATATTCGACAAGGAAAATGCCGACCGCCGCAAACAACACACCGCCGAAAGGCGGCAGCAGCAGGCTGCCAAGCAGCGCTCCGGCCAGCGCCACGCCAATCGAGAGCCAGCCTGCGCCCGATTTGCGCGAGCTGCCCGCCATGAATACGTTGTCAATTATGCCGCCAACCAGCCATAACACAGTGATAATGGCGATGATTATCCAGCCTGCTGTGTCAAAGCCGGTCACCAGCCCGTAGATCAGAGCCGAAGCCCACATGATAAATAGACCTGGCAACACCGGCAGCAACAATGCGACCAGCCCAACCAGCATCAGCCCACCGATCGCCAGCGGGAAGAAGATATCGAAGACACTGTTGAGCACTTGCATCAGCTCACTCAAGCGTGATCCTCCGCGCGGATAACCTCTACCCCGCCCATCCAGGGGCGCAGCGCCGCGGGCACGACGATCGAGCCGTCGGCTTGCTGGTAGTTTTCCAGCACGGCGATCAGCGTGCGCGGCATGCCCAGCCCCGAGCCGTTGAGCGTGTGCACGTGGCGCGCTCTGCCGCCGTCGGCCGGGCGATATTTGATGTTGGCGCGCCGCGCCTGGAAATCGGTCACGTTCGAGACCGAGGAGACTTCCAGCCACTCCCCGCAGCCCGGCGCCCAGACCTCGATGTCGTAGGTCAGCGCCGAATTGAAGCCGATGTCGCCGGAGCAGAGCTGCACCACGCGATAGGTCAGACCGAGCTCGGCGCAGGTCTGCTCGGCGTCCGCCAGCATCTTCTGCAGTTCATTCATCGATTCTTCCGGCCTGGCGTAGATGTACATCTCGACCTTGTCGAATTGATGCCCGCGTTTGATCCCGCGCACGTCACGCCCGGCACTCATCTTTTCGCGCCTGAAACAGGGCGTGTAAGCCGTATAGCGGCGCGGCAGGCTTTCCTCCGCAAAGATCTCGTCCATGTGCATGCCGGTCAGCGGCACCTCGGCGGTCGGCACGTTCCAGAAATCCTCCTCCGCATCGTGATAGAGGTTCTCAGCGAACTTGGGCAGCTGCCCGGAGGCAAAGAGCGTCTGGCTTTTGACCATAAAGGGCAGGTATCGCTCCTGGTAGCCCTGGCGGATGTGCAGGTCAAGCATCCAGGCGATCAACGCGCGCTGCAGGCGCGCGCCCGCGCCGTTGAGGATGTAGAAACGTGAGCCGGTGATCTTGACCCCGCGGTCGAAGTCGATAATGCCGAGCGCCGGGCCGAGCTCCCAATGCGGCAGCAGCTTGAAATCGTACCCGGGCATCTCGCCCACCTGGCGCAGCACGACATTGTCCTGCTCGCCGGCGCCGTACGGCGTGTTCGCGTCAGGCAGGTTTGGAATAACCGCCAACGCGGTGAGCAGGTCGGCGTCCACCTGGCGCACGCGTTCGTCCAGCGCAGCGATCTGTTCGCCGAGCCCGCGCATTGCGTCGACTTTGGCTTGACGTTCGGCGGGGTCTTTCATCCTCCCAATTTCTTTGGAGACCGCATTGCGCTCAGCTTTCATCACCTCCACTTGACTGAGCAGCGTTCGCCGTTCCCGATCCAGCGCCAGCACCGGCTCGACCAGCGTGGCGTCCATCTGACGGTCCTGCAACGCCTTCCGGACGATTTCAGGGTATTCACGTACCAGATTAATGTCGAGCATAATTTCCAGGCTCCTCTCTGTAAACAGCAAAGCCCCTCGCCTTGCAGGACGAGGGGCTGATCTCGTGGTGCCACCTGCTTTCGCCGTGAATGACCATGGACATCCAACCGGCCTTATTGCGGAGATAACGGTTCCTGCCGACCCTCTTACGACCGCGCGGATCGCGACCCTTGCGAGAGCAACCTGCCCTGACGGGCGCCAGGGTGGAGTTCGCTGATGGGCCTGCCAGCTCGCACCGCCCGCCGGCTCTCTGCAAGGTTGCCCAGCTACTGATCCCTGGTCTGGTCTTTTACAGCCAGGATTATACCCGACCTGAAAGGATTGTCAAGCAGCGGCGAACGTTGAGCCGCCGCGGCGCCGTCGCGGACTAAGACCGCCTTGTCCCGGCAGTTGCGCGGCGCCTTTTCCCTGACCGTTCGAATGATACCTGCGCCAATCGATATGCCTATAATAGCATTATGAGGAATTGTACTCCCGCTGCTTTAGACCTCCACCCCCGCGCGACCCCTGGCTCACAGGTGACGCAAAATGAAAAGGGCGTCTGGACGCTGTCCATACCCGCCGGACCGGCTGGGCGGTATCGCTGGGCGCAGCTGGACGATTACCTGCACCGCGCGCGCAGCGCATTCGCCTGGCGCCCGCCGCTGACGCTCGAGTTGCGCGCGCGGGTCTCCGCGCCAGATCTGCCCGGCACCTGGGGCTTTGGCTTCTGGAACGATCCTTTCAATGCCTCGTTCGGCCTGGGCGGAACAGCCCGCCGACTGCCGGCGCTGCCCAACGCAGCCTGGTACTTCCACGCCTCGCCGCCCAATTACCTGGCGCTGCGCGATGACCATCCCGCGGCTGGCTTTCTGGCTGCGCTGTTCTCCGCCGCCAACATCCCGCCGCTGGCATTCCTCCCCGCGCTGCCCTTGCTGCCGCTGCTGACATGGAAACCGGCTGCCCGCCTGCTGCGCCGCGCGGCCCGCCGCTTGATCCATGAGGACGCCGCCGCCCTGGACGTCGATCCCGCCGCATGGCATACCTACTGCCTGGAGCTGCGTCCCGGCCACGCGGCCTTCGCGATCGACGGCGACCTCTGCTTCGAATCCGCTGTCTCCCCCCGACCGCCGCTCGGTCTGGTAATCTGGATCGACAACCAGTACGCCGCGTTCCACCCGGACGGCCGGCTGCGCACCGGTACCCTGGCCGCCAGCGCCGACGCCTGGCTGGAAATAACCGGAATACACATCACTGCCGATTAATGGTCTCCAGCGTGCAGGTGACCGCACGCTGAAGACGCACCCAATCTCCCAAACCCCTTATGGAGGCAAGCGGCTGGCTTTTACACCCCCTTATGGGGTGCAAAGGCCAGCAGCCCGCGTTCAACCGATGAACAACTGTAAAATCAGCCCGACCAGCAGCAGCATGCCGTATTTACGGGTCACATAGAAGGTGCTGGCGACGAACCACAGCGGCCAGACGGCCTCCATACGCGTGCCGACCGGCCTTTCCTTCGGGCGCGGCTTGAGCAGCATCTTGACCACCGGCGGCACCCAGTAGAGCGAGCCCATCACGATCAACATGACCGGCGAGAAATAACCCGTGATCACCAGGGCAATCACCGTCAGGTACTGCAGCGCAATCAGCGCGATGACGACATAGCGCGAAGCCTTGTCGCCGAGGATGACCGGCAGGGTATGGATCCGCTTGGCCTTATCCTCGTCGAGCTTGTCGATGTGCTTGCCGAAAATGACCAGCCCGACCGCGATCGAGTAGGCGAAGCCCGCCAGCGCCGCGTTCCAGTCCCACTGGCCGGAGATGACATAATACCCGCCGCCGACCATCAACGGCCCCCAGACCAGCAGCACGGAGATCTCGCCCAGCCCGATGTGTTTGAAAGGATAGGTGTAGAAAAGCACAAACACAGCCCCGACCAGCATCAACCAGAATGCCAGCCAGCCGCTGACCGAGACGAGATAGACGCCGCCCGCCAGGGCGAGCAGACCCGATACCGCTGCATAAGTCAGGTGGGTGCGCCGCGACCACAGTCCCTGCTGCATCGGCTGCGGGCCGTATTGCGAGCGGAAGTAGTTATCGGTGTCCACTCCGCGAGAATAGTCGGTCAGATCGTTGAGCAGGTTGTTCGTCCCATGAGCAAACCAGAGGGAGAGCAGCAGCACCAGCCAGCGCACCAGATCGAACTCACCGGCACGCAGCGCCAGCAGCCCGGCCATGGTGGCAGAGGTGAAGGTGGTTATCAGCACGGCCGAGCGAGTCGAAATCAACCATTTCGAGACGACATCCAGCCGCTGGAACTCTTCCTTCTCCATGCGCGGGATCACCTGCAGCGCTTTCACCCACATTCTAACGTTCATGCCCATCTTCCTTTTACTAAAATCAGCTTCAACTAGATTATTATAGTAATATATATAAATAAAGTAAATATTACACCGGTAAAATTCACCCTTTTATCATCCCTGACTCATGCTTCTGGCGATGCTGATGCGTATGAAGGCACACAACGGAAAAAACGGGTCAGCCCATCGAACTAAGTGATTGTCCGCCGATTCCCATCTGAATTCTTTCCCTGCCCGAGGCCGATGCAGATCCTGTGTAACACACACCGGACTGAACCAGGCAGTTGCGCAGCCGCAAGCGCGCGCGCGACAGTCGGCTCTTGACCGTGCCGACCGGCTTACCAACCACCTGCGAGGCTTCGCTGTAATCGTAACCCTGCACATCGACCAGGATGACGATCGCCCGAAACTGCGCCGGCAGGCTTTGGATACAGCGCTGGATCGTAGAATCCAGCTCCCGCGTTTCTATCTGTTCATGCGGAGAAGGATTCCCATCTGCAATCCACCAGGGCGAAATAAATTCCTCACCGTTTTCCAGATTGACCGGCTCTAGCGGAACCGTTCTCTGCCGATAGCGGCGGCGCAGTTCATCGTAGCACGTGTTGGTGACCATACGCATCAACCAGGCTTTGAAAGACCCTCCATGAAAGCTGGACAGACTGCGGTAAGCCGATATGAAGGCATTCTGGGTGGCGTCCTCGGCGGCGTCGGCATCCGAGAGCATCCGATATGCAAGGTTGTATGCCTTTTCTTGATAAGCCAGCACCAGGCAATTGAACGCATCCAGATCACCTTTGACCGCATCACCAATAAGCCTTGGTTCATCCATCGTTCACCATTTTCTTGCCGCAGTGACAGGCTGACCAGCATGTTATTAACGCAGGGCCCCTTGGTTAAGTAATGAACATACTCCCAGGGCTTTTCCCTTACCTCAATATCCGACGGCACTGAATCATTGTAGCAACTTGGCCCAGTCGTGTAAATGTGATGACCGCGCATTTCATCCTTTATTCATCAAATAAGGGGATGCTTAAATCGTAGAAAGGGTGACAGGACCAGGCTGCCGGATCGCTCCTTGACTTGCCCGCTGCTCCCCGGTAAAATCAAATCCTACTAGTTTTATCGGATTATTGATGGCGACCATCGACTCGAAGAAGTGGATTTTACTCGCGCTGGCTGCGGCGGCCTTGATCCTCAGCGGATGTGCAATGCTGTCGCCCGTGCCAGCCACTGGCGGTTCACTTGTGGACGCCGGTTCGAGCGAAAGCATCCCTCCCAGCGCAACCGTTACCCCTTCACCCCTGCCCAGCCTCACGCCGACGCCCAGCGCGACCGCGACCGAGACGCCCACCCCCACGCCCCACCCGATGACGATCGCAGCCATGCGCTCGGGCAGCTACCCAGGCAGCGACCTGCAGATCATCGAACAGCTTCCAAACGGCAGCAATTACGAGCGCATGATCGTCTCCTACCTCTCCGAGGGCCTGCGGATCAACGCGCTGATGACCATCCCCTTCGGCGATCCTCCTGAGGGCGGCTGGCCGGTGATCGTTTTCAACCACGGCTACATCCCGCCGGACGTTTACCGCCCAACCGAGCGCTACATCGCCTACGTGGACGGCTTTGCCCGCAGCGGCTACATCGTCCTGCGCCCCGACTACCGCGGGCACGCCGATTCAGAAGGCGAGGCGCGCGGCGCTTACGGTCGGCCGGATTACACCATCGACGTGCTCAACGCAGTCGCCTCCATCCAGCGCCACCCGCTGGCGAATCCCGAGCGAATCGGCATGTGGGGGCATTCGATGGGCGGACACATCACCCTGCGGGTGATGGTGACCACCCAGACGGTCAAGGCAGGCGTGATCTGGGCCGGCGTGGTCGCTTCCTACCCCGACCTGATGTATAACTGGCGCGCCACGCCGCCGGCCAGCATCTCCAGGAGCGCGCGCAGCTGGCGCGCCGAGCTCATCGATACTTACGGCGATCCGGCAGCCAACCCGGACTTCTGGGCATCCATCTCGCCCATCAGCTACGCCGAAGACCTGAGCGGTCCGCTGCAGCTTCACCACGGAGAGGAGGATGAGTCCGTCCCGCTTGCCTTCTCGGAAAGCCTGTATCAGGCCGCCCTTGCAGCCGGTCAAGAGGTGGAGTTTTTCGCCTACCCGGGCAACGACCACAACCTCAGCCAGTCCTTCAGCGCGGCTATGCAGCGCTCGATCGATTTCTTCGACCGCCACCTCAAGTAAACCAGCTCATCCAAAAACGAGCGCTTTCCGCTCTCCGCCCGGGTTGTGCGCCAGTATCACATTATGATTCACAAGCGGCTGGCAGGGGCCAATCGTGCTTGACGCACTTCCGGCTTTAAGATAGGATAACCATGTGACACCCCCGGAATCCCGTAAATGGCTGTTCCTGCTGGTCGGCGTCGATGCAATGATAATTCTGGCCGTCACGCTGATCGGTTTCGCCATGCACGAGCGCAGCCTGGCAGGCGGGCGCTGGCTGTCTACCTTTCTGCCGCTAGCGGCTGCCTGGGCAGGGATTGCCATCCCGCTCGGTTTGTACAAATATGAAATTACCCGCCAGCCTCGCCAAATCTGGCGGGTTCTACTGGCGGCGTTCTTCGCCGGGCCGCTGGCGGCGCTGCTGCGCTCCTTCTGGGTACCGGGTGTCATCATCCCGGTGTTTGCCTGGGTGCTCATCGCCACCACCGCCTCCGGCATGGGCGTCTGGCGCCTGATCCTGGCTTTCGCATCCGCGAGGAAGGCCTGAGAGATGGACGAGGCCGGGCTGGTTCAGGCTGCTCTTGGCGGTGATCTGGACGCCTTCAACCGGCTGGTGCTGGCCTATCAGGATATGGCCTTTAACCTGGCTTACCGCATGCTTTCAGACGATGCGGCGGCCGAGGACGCCACCCAGACCGCCTTCATTTCTGCCTACCGCAACCTTCGCAGTTACCGCGGCGGCTCGTTCAAAGCCTGGGTGATGCGCATGGTCACCAACACCTGTTATGACGAGCTGCGCCGCCGGCACCGCCGCCCGACCGTCGCGCTGGAACCGGCCAATCCAGAGGATGAGGAGGAAATCGAATCTCCGTCCTGGCTGGCGGACGACGGGCCTTCGCCCGAGGAGCAAATCGAAACCCGCGAGCTGGAGGATGCCATTCAACATTGCATCCAGGACCTTCCTGAAGAATTCCGCGCCATCGTGATCCTGGTCGACGTGCAGGGCTTTGATTATTCCCAGGCCTCGCAGGCAACCGGCAAGCCGCTCGGCACGATCAAAAGCCGGCTGGCGCGTGCCCGCCTGCGCCTGCGCGACTGCCTGAGCGGCTTCGGGGAACTTTTACCCTCATTATTCCGTCTAGGGAGGGAGGCAGAATAAGGATGAAGCAGCTAATTTCCCCCAAGGACTGGATTCTGCTCTCTTCCTATTTGGATGATGAGCTCAACCCGCGTCAAAAAGCGCGGGTTGAGGCGCGTCTGCAGGTCAGGCCGGAGCTGCGTGAAGGACTGGCGGATCTGCAGCGCACGAAAGAGATCTTACGCCGTGCACCCGCGCGGCCAGCCCCACGCAACTTCACCTTACCCGCGTCGATGGCAGTGACCAGACCAGGCCTGAGCCTGCGCCTGGTGCCCGTACTGAGATTTTCCTCCGCGGCGGTCGCGCTGGTGGCTGTGTTCTTCATCGCCAGTACAATGATGGGCGGCTTCCTCTCCGGCAGGCAGATGGCGTCTGCGCCTGCCGACATGTACGCCAAGGAAATGACCACGTTGCAGATGGAATCGGCGCCAGCGCAGGAAGAAAGCGAGGCGCCCCCGCCGGTGGTCTACTGGGGAGATCTCCCAGCACCATCGGAAGCCTATGGCCTCGGCGGAGCCGGATGTCCGGACGGCCTCTGCGGCGGCGGCGACGGCACCGGGGCGATTCCCGATTATGGTAACCTGCCCCAACCGATGATCATCGCAACCCAGCCAGCCGGAGTCCTCAGAGCGCAGCCGACTACCGCGCCTTACCTGCTGCCGACTCCAACCTCGGTTCCGGCGGCAGAGGAGCAAGAACAGCCGGTGGAAGGCACAGGCCCTATCCTCGGGGTTGCACCGACCGAACAGCAGGGGGAAGTACTTGAAGACACCCACCGCCAGGTGCTGCCGATGGTCGCGGCTGAAGCCTTTGAGCCCGCAGATGAAGAAAGGGGTTCGCGGCCGACGCCCTACGGCTATATCGGCGCTGGCCTGCTTGTGCTGGCTGCGGCCCTGTTCATCACCGCGCTGATCCTGCGCAGGACCGTGCTGCGTTGAGCCAGGATCCCTTCCGCTTCTGCCCGCGCTGCGGCAGTCCGCTGGAAGCGCGCCTGTCCTTCGGTCAAATCCGCCCGGTCTGCCCGTCGTGCGGCTATATTCACTTCAATGATCCGAAAGTTGCCGCCGGTGTGCTGGTCGAGCAGGACGGGAAGGTCCTGCTGGTGCGCCGGGTGAATGAGCCGCAGCAGGGACTGTGGAGCTTTCCAGCCGGTTTCATCGACGCCTATGAGGACCCTGCCGAAGCCGCGCGGCGCGAATGCCTGGAGGAAACCGGGCTGGAGGTCGAGATCACAGGGCTTTTGGATGTGATCGGCGGGCGCGAGCACGAGCGCGGCGCGGATATCGTCATTGTCTACCGCGCAGCTGTCAGCGGGGGCGCTTTGCAACCCGGCGATGACGCTGACCAGGCAGCCTTCTTCCCCCGCAGCGAGCTGCCCCCGCTGGCCTTCCGCGCCACCCGTAAAGCTCTCGGTCTGGAAATTTGACCCCGGACTGGCTGCAGCCTGCCGGCTTTCAGGCTGTGCTATAATAACTATGCGCATGAATTCATGCCGGTGCTGAACCATGCCCGCACCTACCCTGACCGGCGTTTTCTGACCACCCTTCTCATCCTGGAGATCGTCCGTGCCGAAAACGGCCTCCCGCAGCCCAAAATCCTCCACCAGCCGCAGCGGGTCGACGCGCAGCAAATCCACCAGAGCGCCGGCGAAGAAGCCGGCCGCCTCGACCCGCAGAGCGCCTGCCGCGCGGACCAGCCGTGGGCGACGAGCTCCTTCACGTCCGTCCTTCTCCTGGAACCGCCTTTCCCTCGACCGCAAGCTCGATTTTCTCGGCATATTTCTGGCTCTGGTCGGATTCCTGACCCTGCTTTCGCTCATCTCCTCCCAGCGCGGGACGATCACCGGCGCGTGGATCGACGCGATCAGCAAGGCCGCCGGCTGGGGCGCCTGGGTCCTGCCGCTGGCGCTGCTGGCGGTCGGGTTGTGGCTGGTCTTCCGCCGCATCGAGTCGCTGCCGCAGCTCTCCACCGAGCGCCTGACCGGCGTGATCCTGCTCTACCTCAACCTGCTGGCCTGGCTGCATCTGTTCGCCGGCGGCACCTGGGAGCAGGCTGAACTGGGCCTTGGCGGCGGGTACATCGGCGCCTTTTTCCAGCGCGGGCTGGTGCGCGCGCTTGGAACCGCGGGCGGCGCCATCGTCATGACCGCCTGGCTGATCATTGCAATCGTCTTTACCTTCGATCTATCCGTGCCGGATATCTACGAGCGCCTGAAAAAAGCCCTGGCCTCATCCAGGGAAGAGAGTGCAAGGCGCGACGCCGAATCCACCGCACAGACGCGCAGCGACCGCCGTACGGCCGAGCCAGAAGCGCTGCCGTCCGATTTCCGCCCGCTGCCCGGAAAGGCCGCTCCGCCCGCGCCTGCGGCCCACGCCCGCCTGGCCGAGCCCACCCCCGCCCGGGCAGAACCGACCGCAACACCAGCAAAAACGCCCTCGATCAAAACCAGTACGTCACGCGAACACGCGGCGGTCAACCGCGCTTCTCAGCCAGCCTCATTCTGGTCCCTGCCGGCGGTCGAAGAAATCCTCGACCCGGCCACGCCCGCTGCGCAGCAAACCAACATCGACCAGGAGCGCGCCCGGTTGATCGAGGAGACCCTGGCCTCTTTTGGAGCGCCGGTTCATGTGGTCGATATCTCGCGCGGCCCGACCATCACCCGCTTCGGCGTCGAGCCGGATTTCATCGAATCGCGCTCCGGGCGCATGCGCGTGCGGGTCAGTAAAATCGCATCACTGGCAGACGACCTCTCGCTGGCGCTTGCGGCCCCGCGCATCCGCATCCAGGCGCCGGTGCCCGGTCGCAGCTACGTCGGCATCGAAGTGCCCAACGTCGAGATCAGCCACGTGTCGATGCGCGAGGTACTCGACAGCGACCCGTTCCGCAAAATCAAATCCAATCTGCGCTTCACCATCGGCAAGGACGTGGCCGGCAAGCCGGTCGCCGCCGATTTGAGCGCTATGCCGCACCTGCTCATCGCCGGCACGACCGGCTCGGGTAAATCCGTCTGCGTCAATTCGATCCTCACCTGCCTGCTGCTCAACAACACCCCGGCCGACCTGCGCCTGGTGCTGGTCGACCCCAAGCGGGTCGAGCTGACCAACTACAACGGCATCCCGCACCTGCTTGCGCCGGTGGTGGTCGATACCGAGCGGGTGATCGGCGCGCTGCAGTGGCTGCAGCGCGAGATGGACGCGCGCTACCACCGCTTTTCCGCCGAAGGCGCGCGCAACATCCAGGATTACAACAGCAAGCACAGCGAGCGCCTGCCCTACCTGATCGCGGTGATCGACGAGCTGGCCGACCTGATGATGCTCTCGCCGGACGAAACCGAGCGGGCGATCACCCGCCTGGCGCAGCTGGCCCGCGCCACCGGCATCCACCTGATCATCGCCACCCAGCGCCCCTCGGTCGACGTGGTCACCGGCCTGATCAAGGCCAACTTCCCGGCGCGTGTCGCCTTCGCGGTCGCCTCCGGCGTCGACAGCCGGGTGATCCTCGACCAGCCCGGCGCCGAGCGCCTGCTCGGGCGCGGCGACATGCTCTTCCAGGCGCCTGATGCGCCCGCGCCGGTGCGCCTGCAGGGCGTGTATGTCTCCGACCCGGAGATCCAGCGCCTGGTGGATTACTGGCGTACCCAGGCCGCCGTTCTGGCCGAAAAGGCGCAGCCCGGCAGCGGCGAAACGCCGGTGGATATGCTGCCGAGCGGCATCCCGCTCAAGCAGGGCGAGCTGTGGGATTTGGAAGAAGAGGGCGACCCGCTGATCTCGGAAGCGGTCGACCTGGTGCGCCGCGAGGGGCGCGCATCGATCACCATGCTCCAGCGCCGGCTGCGGATCGGCTACACCCGCGCGGCGCGGATCATCGACGCGCTGGAGGACAGGGGCATCATCTCGCCGGCGCTGCCCAACTCGCAGGTGCGCGAGGTGCTCGATTACGGTCCCGCCGCCCCGCCGGATGAGAAGGAGTAATCTAATTCGAAGTGCACGGCATCAACCAGAGAGAGTTGTCATTTTCATCGTGATGCGTTCACTGGTGTATCATTTATTGCTCAATCATCATCCAAAATTCTTACCAAAACCTTTTGGATTGCACCCCGTGAAAATTGTGATATTTTTTTACTGCAAAATTATACCTCCACCTCAAATTATTAGGAGATTATTCCTGGTGAATAATGATACTTAGAAATCCGTTAATTTATATATTGTAGCCATCCAAATTATTCTTATCGCGGAAATTTGGAATATTTATCTCATTATTTAGTTACCCGATTTGTTAATAGTAATAATGTAGATTTCTCTAAGCAATAAGGTTCACTTGGATATTTTTGTTATAGTATATTGACAATATTCCTTGTTCATGCTATTATACTTACATCACGATGACTGGGCTAGCCTAAGGTTTCGACCGACCGCAAATACCAGTCTTTTATTTTTTAATAAGGCTATTTTTTAGATCAGACACGAAAACCATATATTTCACAAAAGGTGTTAATAATTGAGAATAAGAATATTTATTCGGAATCATTATATGTAACAACCTGTTATTCCTCACTAGATATTCCACCAAACAATAATAATCCCCGTCACCTGCAACAATTATTGCTTTATCAAAATTAGTTAATTGTATCATTGTGTGTAATACTAATTCTGCATCAACATTTCCTTTGGTTTGTGGTTGGTTGTCACTATTTACATATTGTAATGTTGGCTTAAATACTAATTGATACCCGAAAGAAGTTAGTGAGGCATATAATCCCTCATTTCCTGGTACTTTTCCAATAAACAAGAACGCCTTCGCAACGTTGTATTTTGTTTTTAGATAAATAAAGAAGGATTTAAAATCTAAGGGCCACCCTGTATATATTATTTTACCTTGTCTTACTATATCATTTTTAACACCCAGGTTTAGATTTTGGCTGTCGATGAAAGCATAAATGTTAGGTGTAGATAATGACAATGATTCACCCCTTGCTTAGGTAGCAGTTATAAATTCATATTATTATAAGCAATTTTCATTTATCCTTGATTATAAGAACAATTCATTAGTATACTGAGTAATTAAGTTATACCATTAGAATATTTCGAGCCCTGGCATTAAAATAATGATTTACAACCAGTATCTGTAACTAATTAGTAAACATCAAAAGAGCAGGCTCTTCGCCCGCTCTCGACGTATATCAAAACGATATTCGCTTAATCCGCCGCGGCAGCCAGCTTGAGCTGAGCCGCTTCGCGCAGCTCCTCGGACTTGTTTGTTCGTTCCCAGGGCAGATCCAGGTCGTCGCGCCCGAAGTGCCCGTAGGCCGCCGTCTGCTGGTAGATCGGGCGGCGCAGGTCCAGGTCGCGGATAATCGCGCCGGGACGCAGGTCGAATTTCTCGCGGATCAATTCGGCGATCTCCTCATCGGGGATCGTGCCGGTGCCAAATGTCTCCACGTTGACGCTCAACGGGTGGGCCATGCCGATGGCGTAGGCCACCTGGAGCTCGCAGCGCTCGGCCAGGCCGGCGGCAACGATGTTCTTGGCTACCCAGCGCGCCGCATAGGCTGCCGAGCGGTCGACCTTGGTCGGGTCCTTGCCCGAGAAGCAGCCGCCGCCGTGCCGGCCCATCCCGCCGTAGCTGTCGACAATGATTTTGCGGCCGGTCAAACCGGCGTCCCCCTGCGGGCCGCCCATCACGAACCGCCCGGTTGGGTTGGTATAGATTTTGGTCTTTTCGTCGAGCATTTCCGCCGGGATGGTCGGCTGGATGACATGCTCGATCATCGCCGCGCGGATATCTTCCTGCGAAATTTCCGGCTCGTGCTGGGTACTGACCAGGACCGTGTCCACACGGTAGGGTTTGCCAAAGCGGTACTCGACCGTCACCTGGGTCTTGCCGTCCGGGCGCAGCCAGGGCAGGGTGCCGTTTTTGCGGACAACGCTCAGGCGGCGGGCGAGGTTATGCGCCAGATAGATCGGCATCGGCATCAACACGGGCGTTTCATCGCAGGCGTAGCCGAACATCATGCCCTGGTCGCCGGCGCCGACCGCCTCGATTTCTGCCTCGCTCATCTCGCCGGTCTTCGCCTCCAGGGCCTTGTCCACGCCCATGGCGATGTCGCCGGACTGTTTGGCGATGGCCACCTGCACGCCGCAGGAATTGCCGTCAAAACCCTTGGCGGAATTGTCATAGCCGATGTCTAAAATAACTTTACGAACCAGGTCATCGAAGTTGATGACCGCCCGGCTGGTGATCTCGCCGAGCAGCATGATGAAGCCGGTCTTGGTGGCGCACTCGCAGGCGACGCGCGAGTAGGGATCCTGCGCCAGACAGGCGTCCAGCACCGCATCGCTGACCTGATCGCAGAGCTTGTCCGGGTGTCCCTCAGTCACCGATTCTGAAGTAAAAAGATAGTGGGCTGAGTTCATAAAGGTGGTGTTCATTGATGCGTGACCTCCGTAAAAAAAACTTGCCCCTTTCAGACGAAGGGGCAAGCAAAATTTCTTGCAGAATTGCCCTCTCATCTTCCAGAATACTTCTGCCGGAATTGGCACCTTGGAAACCCTGGATCCACCGCCGGGGTTTTCAGGTTGTCGAGGCATCATCGGGCCGGTCCCTCCGCCTCTCTGGATAAGAGCGCCTTTCGGGGCTGTTATTGAGTTGTTGCTGTATTTTTACCATAAATTGTCCGCAATGTCAAAGGGGGAGACCCTTCCCTGGGAGCACGGACGTCCCGTCCGCCACGCTGCCGAAGTGGTGCTTTCAGTTGGAGCGCGAAAAGAAGTCCTTAAGTCCAGGAAAATTCGCATTCCAAGATCAAAGATCGCCACGCCGCCTTCGGCGGCTCGCGATGACACGAAACGGTGTAACGCCGCACTGGACTACGCCCCTCAGCCGTGATAAAATCCCCCTGTCGCCCGGGTTGGGGGCCTGACAGCGACCCGCTTTTCCCCAACCGCCTGCCCCGCAATCACACTGATCCCCCCGCGGGGCGCTTGATTTATCCACCAGGAGCAAGACCGATGACCTCCCAGCCGCCCAGCGAAACCAGCAACTTCATCCGCGAAGCCATCGAAGAGGACCTGCGCACCGGCCGCTTCGACCGCGTGCAGACCCGCTTCCCGCCCGAGCCGAACGGCTACCTGCACATCGGCCACGCCAAGGCCATCTGCATCGACTTCGGCATGGCTGAAATCTTCGGCGGCGTCTGCTCCCTGCGCTATGACGACACCAATCCGGTCAAGGAGGACGTCGAATACGTCGACGCGATCAAGGAGGACATCCACTGGCTGGGCTTCGACTGGGGCGGCCGCGAGTACTACGCCTCCGACTACTTCGACCAGCTCTACGAACTGGCGGTCAGGCTGATCCAGAAGGGCCTGGCCTACGTCGATGAGCTCTCCGCGGAGCAAATCCGCGAGTACCGCGGCACGCTGACCGAGCCGGGCAGGGAAAGCCCCTGGCGCAACCGTCCGATCGAGGAAAACCTGGAGCTGTTCGAGCGCATGCGCAAGGGCGAGTTCGCCGAGGGCGCCTGCACACTGCGCGCTAAAATCGACATGGCCTCCGGCAACATCAACCTGCGCGACCCGGTCATGTACCGCATCATCCACGCCCCGCACCACCGCACCGGCAGCAAGTGGTGCATCTACCCGATGTATGACTTCGCCCACGGGCAGTCCGACTCGATCGAAGGGGTGACCCACTCGCTGTGCGATATCAATTACGAGGACCACCGCCCGCTCTACAACTGGTTTCTGGATAAACTCGAGCTGCGCCTGGTGCGCCAGATCGAATTCGCCCGCCTGAATGTGAGCTACACCATTCTCAGCAAGCGCTTTCTGAGGCAGCTGGTCGACAACGGCATCGTCTCCGGCTGGGACGATCCGCGCATGCCCACCCTGCGCGGCATGCGCCGGCGCGGCTATCCCGCGGCGGCGGTCCGCAGCTTCATCGACGCGGTCGGGGTTGCCAAGCGGGAGAACCTGGTCGACATCGCCCTGCTCGAGCACCACGTGCGCGAGGAGCTAAACAAGACCGCCCTGCGGGTGATGGGCGTGCTAGAACCGCTCAGGGTGGTCATCACAAACTACCCCGAAGGGCAGGTGGAAGAGCTGGAGGCGCTCAACAACCCCGAGGATGAGAGCGCCGGCACGCGCCGTCTGCCCTTCAGCCGCGAGATCTACATCGAAAAAGACGACTTCCGCGAGATACCGCCGCCCAAATATCACCGCCTGGCGCCCGGGCAGGAAGTGCGCCTGCGTTACGGCTATATCATCAAGTGCCAGGATTTCGTCAAGGACCCTGCCAGCGGCGAGGTGGTCGAAGTGCGCTGCACCTACGACCCGGAGACCCGCGGCGGCTACGCCCCGGACGGGCGCAAGGTCAGGGGCACCATCCACTGGGTCTCCGCCGCGCACGCGCTGGAGGCCGAGGTGCGCATCTACGACCGCCTGTTCACCGAGGAGAATCCCAATAAAGTCGACGAGGGCAAATCCTTCATGGATTACGTCAACCTCGATTCGCTCCAGGTTCTGACCGGCTGCAAGGTCGAGCGCAGCCTGGCCGGCGCCGTCCCTGGCAGCCGCTACCAGTTCGAGCGCAAGGGCTACTTCTGCGTCGATCCCGATTCTACCGCCGGGCAGCTGGTCTTCAACATGACCGTCAACCTGCGCGACACCTGGGCCAAGATCGAGCAAAAGAGCGGCTGAACGGCTCGAAAATCCCTCGCTGCGCGGATGGCACTCAGGCGCAACTGCTGGTAAGATTGAGTCATGCCCTCGCGCATCTACTTCGGCGACAATCTGCCCATCCTGCAATCTCTGCCGGCCAGGTCGGTCGAGTTGATCTACATCGACCCGCCCTTCAACACCGGACGGGTGCAGGCGCGCACGCAGATCAAGACCGAGCGCAGCCCAAACGGCGACCGCACCGGCTTTGCCGGTCGGCGCTACGAAACGCTCAAGATCGGCTCGAAGGCCTACGCCGACTGGTTCGATGATTATCTGGCGTTCCTCGAACCGCGCCTGGTCGAGGCGCGCCGCCTGCTGCAGCCGGACGGCAGCCTGTATTTCCATATTGATTACCGCGAGGTGCATTACTGCAAAATCCTGCTCGATCAGATCTTCGGGCGCGATTCCTTCCTCAATGAGATCATCTGGGCCTATGATTACGGCGCGCGCACGCGCCGCAAGTGGCCGCCCAAGCACGACAATATCCTCTGGTACGCCAGAGACCCAAACAACTACATCTATAACGTCGACGCGATCGAGCGCATCCCCTACATGACGCCGTCGCTGGTCGGGCCGGAGAAAGCCGCGCGCGGCAAGCTGCCGACCGACACCTGGTGGCATACCATCGTCGGTACCAATTCGAAAGAAAAAACCGGCTACCCGACCCAGAAACCGCTCGGCGTACTGCGGCGCATCCTGCTGGCCTCTTCCAACCCGGGCGGCCTGGTGATGGACTTCTTCGCCGGCAGCGGCACAATCGGCGCCGCCTGTTTGGAGCTGGGACGGCAGTTCATCCTGATCGACAACAATCCGCAGGCCATGCAGGTCATGGCGCAGCGTTTTGCCAGCCTGCCCGACCTGGAATGGATCGGCTGGGACCCGGACAAAAAGGAGACGTAGTGGCCAGAAGAGTCGATCCCATCTCGGTGGATCAAATGCTCGCCAGCCTGCGCGCAAAAGCTGACCCACGCAATGTGGAGGGCATGGCACGCTTCGGAATCAACCCCGAGGGCACGCTGGGCGTTTCGGTCAGGGAGCTGCGCCTGCTGGCGCGCGGCCGCCGCGATCACAAGCTGGCGCTCGAACTGTGGCAGAGTGGCATCCACGAGGCGCGCATCCTGGCCGCGCTGGTCGACGACCCGGCCCAGGTGACTGCGCAGCAGATGGACGCCTGGGCAGCGGACTTCGATTCATGGGACGTCTGCGACCAGGCCTGCCTGATCCTGTTCGACAAGACGCGCTTCGCCCCGGCCAAGGCGGTCGAATGGGCTGCCCGCCCGGAGGAGTTCGTCAAGCGCGCCGGCTTTGCGCTGATGGCCGGGCTGGCCTGGCATGATAAATCGGCGCCCGACTCGCTCTTCCTGGAGTTCCTGCCGATTATCGTAAGAGAATCGACCGACCGGCGCAACTACGTCAAAAAGGCCGTCAACTGGGCGCTGCGCCAGATCGGCAAGCGCAACGCCGCGCTGCGCCAGTCGGCCATCGCTGCCGCCGGCGAGATTCAGCAGCTCGATTCGCCCGCTGCGCGCTGGATCGCCGCCGACGCGCTGCGTGAATTGAATAAATATACCTTTTAATCTGGTTATTTCTAGAAAAAAACAATGGTTGAGGACCTCCCTCTCCTGGAATTCGATCCGGCGCGCAAAGCGATCATCGAACCGCACGGCACGCGTACGAGTCAGCCGGCTCCGCAGCGCTGCGTGCTGTGCTTCTTTCAGGAGGTGATCACCGGGCTGAAAAGCGCCGGGCGCCTGCGCCGGATCGGCCGGCTAGTCTCGGAAATCGGCGAGAACCCGCTCCACATTTTGGAGCAAGATGGACAAACCATCCTGGTCGTTCACCCGGGAGTCGGCGCACCGCTGGCAGCCGCCTTCCTCGAGGAGATCATCTCCCTCGGCGCAAACCGCTTCATCGCCTGTGGAGGCTGCGGCGTTTTGACAAATGATATCGCTGTCGGACACGCAATTGTCATCACCTCCGCAGTGCGCGATGAGGGCACATCCTGCCACTACCTGCCGCCCTCCCGCGAGGCCGCCGCCCACCCGGATGCTGTCCAGGCGCTGGAAGCCGTGCTGCGCGAGCGCGGCATTGCCTACCTGACCAGCAAAAGCTGGACGACCGACGCGATCTACCGCGAGACTCCCGGGCGCCGTGCCAGGCGCATCGCCGAGGGCTGCCAGGTGGTCGAAATGGAAGCGGCAGCCTTCTTCGCCGTCGCCCAGTTTCGTGAAGTGACCTTCGGGCAGCTCGTCTACGGCGGCGACCTGGTTGTTCCGGAGGGCTGGGACGATCGCGCCTGGGTCAGGCGCGATTCTGCTCGCGAGATGCTCTTCTGGACCGCGGTTGAGGCCGTGCTGCGCCTTTAAGCAGAATGCCGCCCAATCATCGGGCGGCATTCTGTTTTCTTAGGCTGCGGCATCCTTATCGGAGACCGAGGAGGGACGCCGCAGCCAGTTGCAAATTACTGTCTGACATTGTTAGCATCACCTCCTCATCGTTAGAATGGCATCAAATTGAGGGGCAGGGTATCGCGTATCACCAGTATTCCACAAATAATCCTGACTGTCAAGCAAATCTCTATGCAAACGGTTTACAGGATGCCCCGGCTACCAGTCGCGGGCAAATTGGAAGCGCCAGGCGCTGCCCTCTTGCGTCACGGTCGAATTGAGCGCGAACACCTCGATCCAGGTTTGCCCGGGCTTGAAGGGAAAGGCGTTGCCGTTTTCGTCGACCAGGGTCAGCACCTGATCCTCCGCCATGCGCGACCACTGCAGCTGGTAGATCTTCCCGTCGCGGACCAGGTAGGCGGGACCGGTGCCGAGCATGGTCACATCCAGCACTTCCACGCTCGCACGCGAGTCTGCTATGCTGTGGCGAACGAATATCACCAGCAGGTTGTCGGCGGCGATGGGCTGCTTGGTCAGCTCATCGGTAAGTTGGGCGTACTGGGGATTCGTGCCGGTCGTGTCGTTTTCAATATCCGAAAAGCGCAGGTACCTGCCGCTGACCGGGTCGTAATCCCAGCGGTTGTAGATCGCGCCGGAAAAGCGGGTGAATACCTGCTCGGCTGGCTGTCCGCCCTCGGGACTTTCCAACTTGAAAAACATGCCGTCGAGGTTCTGGCGCGAGTTATCGATCCCGCGCCTGGCGATGTAATCCTGAAGCGCGGCGGTATCAGCCGCCAAGAAATTCTTCCCGCCCGGATCGAAGCGGCAAACTGCCGGGCAGCCGTCGGGGTACTCGATGAGCAACCGATTCGCAAAATCGGAGCTGAACAGACGATCGTACAGGACATAATAAGCACTGCCGAAGATGAAGACCGCTTTGTACATGCGGATCAAATTCATATCGAGAAAGCGCGCTGAGCGGATCGGCATGACCTGTTCCGCGTCCTGCCCGTAATAGAGCGCGGCAAAACGGGTGGTGCCGAGCTCGGTGTAGTACTCATAGACGATGTCCGCCAGCGAAAGGCCGTACTGCGGGCGGTCCTTGCGCGGCAGGTTCTCCACCTTGATCAGGATCGGCCGGCGGTTGAGGATATCGGGGTTAGCGGGCTTCAACCCGGTCAGCGGATTGATCTCATAGGGAAAATCGCTCGGCCCGTAGCCCTCTGGCGGATAAAGCGGCGTGGGGGTGGCAGTGGGAGTCTCCGTGGCCGTTGGCTCGACGGTCGCGGTCGGCGGCGCGGGCGTGTCGGTCGGCCCTGTTGTAGCACTTGGCGCGGTGGTCGCCGTTGGGACCGGCGTCGGCAGCAAGCTGCAAGCCGTCAGAGAGGTTGCCACTGACAGAAGCAAGATAAGAAAAATTGCTTTTTTCATTGTCCCTCCGAGGTGCAACGAAACATCAAAATTGGATGATACCCTTTTTCCGTCCTTTTGGCAACATGGCTGACAAGGCAGGTTGGGCCGTCTTCCCCCCGCGATCATTAGGGACTGGCTGCCTTGCCGCTCGTAAGCGATCGTCCTATAATCACTTTATTATGACTGCGATGCCGCCAAAAAAACGCCTGGCGACCGCCGGAAAAATCCTCCTGATTCTGCTCGCCGGCAGTCTGCTCGGCGTCTGGCTATTGTTGACTCCCGAAGGATTGCTCGGCAAAGCCGACGCGATCGGCTATGCCGTCTGCCACCGCATCGCGCTGCGCTCGTTTTTCCTTGGCGACCGACAAATCCCCCTCTGCGTGCGCTGCTCGGGGATGTTCCTCGGCGTGCTGATTGGTCTGCTCTACCAGCTGCCGTACGGCAAGCGGGCCAAGCTGCCGCCGTTGAAAATCCTGATCCCGCTGGGCGTTTTCTTCCTCGCTTTCGCCGTGGATGGAAGTAATTCCTACCTGCATCTCTTCCCTGGCGCGCCCGGCCTCTACGAGCCGCACAACGCCCTGCGCCTGGCCACCGGCGCCGGCATCGGCCTGCTGGTGGCGGTCGTCCTGCTGCCGGTAACCCACCAGACGCTGTGGGTGGATGCGGAGGACCGCGCCGCGCTGGAGCACTGGCCGCAGGCGCTCGTCCTGCTGCTCATCACCGCACTGGCCGCCCTATCACTATACTCACAGAATACCCTGCTGCTCTATCCCCTGGCGCTGGCAACCACGGCTGTCATCCCGGTTGTTCTGACCCTCTGCTACAGTCTGCTGTGGGTCATCCTGTTTCACAAAGAAAATACCTACTCCCGCCTGCGCGACGCCTGGGTGCCGCTCGTCGCAGGCTTCACACTGGCGCTGATTCAGATTGGTCTGGTGGATTGGCTGCGTTTCTGGTTGACCGGCACGTGGGCGGGATTCAAGTTATAATGTGTGAGTACTTGAGAAAGGTGGAGGACTGAGATGCTCGAATTATTGGGGGTGTTTTCCGCATTTGGACTGTCAGCCAGTGCGGGACTGAATGCTTATATTCCTTTATTGGTGATCTCACTGCTGTCAAAATTCACGAATTTGATCACCTTGGGCGAGCCGTGGAATACGCTCGAATCCTGGTGGATTATCGGCTTGCTGGTGGTGCTGTCGGTGATCGAGCTCTTCGCCGATTCTTCCCCGGCGATCAATCACGTGAACGACATCATCCAATCCTTCATCCGCCCGGCAGCCGGGGCGATCGCCTTTGCCGCCAGCGCGGATGTAGTCACGGATGTTCATCCGGTGCTCTCGCTGGGATTGGGCCTGCTGGTTGCCGGAGGGGTGCACGCCGCCAAATCGCTGGCGGTGCGCCCAGCGGTGACCGCCGCAACCGGCGGAGCGGCAAATTTACCGGTCGCCATGGCCGAGGATTTCACCTCGACCGTTGTGTCGATTCTATCGGTGGTGGTTCCGGTTGTGATCGCCTGCCTGTTGGTGCTGGTAACCGCCTGGATCATCTGGCGGCTCTTCTTCCGGCAGAAGCGAGAAGCAGAAGTGTAGGCTGGCAGGCTGAAGGGGGGGTGCTTAAGCCCCGCCAGCGCCGTAATAACTGGGATCCGTTGGGGTGCGTCCGGAAGGATCCCAGACGTGCACCCATTCGCCCTCCTCTGCCCAGTTGAACAGCCAGGCAGAGTCGCCGATCGACAGGTTGACGCAGCCGTGCGTGCCCTCGTAGCCAAACCAGGCACGCCAGTATGCGCCGTGCAGGGCGCGCGCCTGATCGAAGTACATCGTCCAGGGTACGTCTTCAAGATAGTAAAAGTCGGACCGGTCAGCCTCGAATGAGCCGCTCATCGTTTCGGTTTCGTGCTTCTCGTAGACCTGGAACACCCCCGGGCGGGTGAAGAAGGGGTCGCTGCCGCTGGCGATCATGGTAGCAAAAACCAGCTGGCGGTTTTCATAGACGGCCAGCGTTTGGTCGTAAAGGTTGACGTCAATCCAACGGTCGCCAGCGACGCCTTCCGGCGGGTTGGTATCGATGCGCACCTGGCGGATGTAGCGCCGCTCGACCCACTGATCCAGCCCGATCATGTACCAGTCAGTGTTGTCCGCCGGCTGGAGATCATAAATCTGGACGATATCTTCGCGGTAGAGCGTCCGGCCGGTTTTCGCGCTGGCGTAGCCGGGCGCAGCGTGGACCTCGGCGGTGTCGACGATCCAGCCGAAGGAATTCCTCGGCGTTTCGCTGAACTGCAGCCCCTGGAAATCGGAGTAGGCGATCGGCGAAGCGCGCATCCACTCGCCCGAGCGCAGGCGGATGTAGGGCTTATCGTTGTAATAGGCCACGTCGATATAGGAAACGTAGCGCAGCGGGCCGGGGGCGATGAAGCGGGTCGGATTGACGCCCTGGGTTGCGTCCTCGAAGGTGGCGTAGAGCGCCGCCTGCTCGGCTTTGTCGAGGTTGATGCGGGCGATCATCACCGGGCTGACCGTCAGCGACTTTTCCGGCGCCACCGCCGGCAGCGGGCGCGGCGGAAAGGTCATGCCCTTGCGCGCCAGCTCGGTGATCTTCTGCGCAGGGCCGAGCGCCAGGCAGTCGACCGGGTCGGTCAGGTAAACGCCCGGCAGGCAGAGCGGCTTGCTGGTAAATGGCGCTGCGTCCGCGCTGGCCCGCGCCTGCGCCGGCTGCACTCCGGCGTGGAGCGCGGCGAGCAACCCAACAAAGATGAACAACCGTAAAGTGCGTTTCATGGGTCAGTTCCGACGGGAGCGAGCTGCTCCCGATAAAATCAGAGCGATGCTGTCCATTTTACTGGATAACCAGCTCAACTGTCCAGCGGCGGCGCGGCAAGCGAACGTCCGCGGCTGCGTTCGTAGGCCCACTGGATGATCTCCGGGCGGCGGGCTTCAGGCGTGCACAGCCGGTCGGGATCGGGCTCGATGCCAGCCCTGCCCAGGTCGAGCCGGTCAGCATCCCAACAGGTCTGCACGGTCAGGTCAGCCAGGCAGTGACCGTTGGTGTGCCCGGCGATTGCCTCGGCCAGGCGGTCGAGGTCGTCCTCGTCAAGATCCAGATAGTGCCCCTGGATTTCGCTGCGCAGGATGCTGGCTGCGCGCGGGCCGTGCTCGTAGTCATACCCGTCGGATTCGCGCGCTACATCGTGGATAAAGGCGAACAGGATGATAATGCGGGCGTCCGCGCCGTTCAGCGCTGCCAGGCGCAGGCCGTTTTCGCACACTCCCAGCCAGTGGTTGTAACCGTGGATACTCTCGAATCCTAGCTTGAAGCGGCCGTGGATAAATTCGAGCAGCTCGGAGGTGATCTCTGCCGGCGGAGCTTCCAGCTTCCAGGGATCGGATTGGTCGGACATGCGCCTATTGTACCCAATTTCCGCCGATTTTGGCGGATGCCGGTATAATCGGCGCGGTAGGCAACAGATGACGAGCGAAACTAAGACCACACGCACATCGAGCTGGCAGGCCTGGCTGCTGGCCATCCGGCCCAGGACGCTGCCGGCAGCGACTTCCGGCGTGATCGCCGGATCGGCGGCGGCGTTCGCCGACGGCGGCTTTCACCCGCTGGCGGCGCTGGCGGCGCTGACGACCGCCCTGCTGCTGCAGATCGGCGCCAACGTTTCAAATGATTACTTCGACTTCTTCAAGGGCGCCGACACCAAGGAACGCCTGGGGCCGCTGCGCGTGACCCAGGCCGGCTTGATCCCGCCGCGCCAGGTGGTGACCGGCATGGCGGTGATCTTCGGGCTGGCGGCGCTGGCGGGCGGGTACCTGATCCTTCGCGGCGGTTGGCCGCTGGCGGTGGTCGGCGCGCTGGCCATTCTCTCGGCGCTGGCCTACACCGGCGGGCCTTACCCGCTCGGCTATCACGGCCTGGGAGAATTGTTCGTCTTCCTCTTCTTCGGCCTGGCGGCGGTGCTCGGCACTTATTACGCCCAGACGCTGCGGCTGAGCGTCACCGCGCTGATCCCGGCGTTGTCGGTGGGTTTGCTGACGGTGAACATTCTGATCGTCAACAACCTGCGCGATATTGAAACCGACCGCGCCAGCGGTAAACGCACCCAGGCCGTTCGTCTGGGGGAAAAAGGCTCGGTGCGCGAATACGGCCTCTTCCTGGTCATATCCTACGCGCTCGTATTGTATGGGGTCATCTACCGAGCGATCACGCCCTGGGTGCTGCTGACATTTCTCTCAGCGCCGTTAGCCTGGATTTTGTTCAGGCAGGTTGCCGCTTTGCGCGGACGGGCATTGAACAAAACCCTGGCGCTGACTGGGCAATTGGATTTGCTGTTTGCGGTGTTGTACGGCTTTGGGCTGGTTTTGGGGCGCGTGCTTGGGTAGAATTGCCGAATAACATGCTAATCTGTCCCAGAGCTAAAGAATCCACCGCTGAGACGCAAAGGTCGCAGAGAAAAGAAGCCAGGTAAGAGTGAAGAGATAATCGGCTAAGTTCGCTTTGTGATTATGTTATCTAATTTTTTTTAGGACGAATCCTAATGTTAATTGCACCTACGATTGACGTGCGTGATCGTATTCCGGAGGAAATTATTCGGGAGCTCATCTCCCGGGTTTCGGTTCAATTTAAACCATTGCGTATCATCCTTTTTGGGTCTTATGCTACCGGAAACGCCAGGCCCGAAAGTGATGTTGACTTGTTGATCATCATGAATACGACCAAACGCGAATCCATACAAGCTTTAGAGATCCGCCAGGCAATTCAGCCCATGTTTGCGGTCGATTTTATTGTTATAACCCCTGAAAATTTGAAAAATCGCCTTCAGTTAGGAAATTCGTTTCTTAGAGAAATCACTGAGAAGGGGATTGTGATGTATGAATCCACTAACCCGTGAGTGGATGGCTAAAGCTGAGGCAGATCTACTAACAGCCCGTCGTGAGTACCGCGCTCGTAAACTGCCCAATTTCGACGCTGCTTGTTTTCATGCACAGCAAGCTGTTGAAAAATACCTCAAAGCATATCTGCAGGAAAACGGGATTCCTATTCCCCGAACTCATAGTGCAATTGAGCTTGTAGCATTAATCTCTGAAACCGATCAGACTTTTATTTTTACCCAAACTGATGCAAATTTGTTGGAAGGATTCGCTGTCCAATTCCGCTATCCTGGTATGTCCGTAGATAAAAATGACGCGGTGACAGCGCTTGGGGCTGCCGATCGAGTATGTACATTTGTAAGATCGAAAATTTCCGATTAATTATTTATCGACAAATCAGAATATTGGGTCCGCTATGAGTGCCTGTCTCTGAGTGGAGCGAGGTGGATAAACTCCCCAATAAAAAGTCCTTCGTGAACTCAGATCACAAAGATTAGGAAGATTTATAGAAGTTCAGCCTCCATTTTGGCTTTTTATTCGCAAATTCTAATCAATTAACCACTCTATTGGAGCCACCTTTGGAGCCTACCTTACTGTAAAATATATTTTGAAAGCCTTATTGTTTTATTGGGGGAATTATTGTTATGTTTGGATACAAGTTTACTGTAGGTAAACAAAACGCAATGGAATCTTATTTAACAGGATAGCTACCGCCGGTTTCCATCGAATTAGCCAAAGGATTGATGTCATGAGAAATCAACCAAATGAAAAAATTCATCTCACCCCAAGAGAATATGATGTGCTTATTAGGTTAAAGGAAGGAAGAACGACTACTCAGATTTCAGATGAATTATTTATCACAGAAAGAACAGTAAGAGCTCACGTACAACACATTATGAAAAAACTAAAAGCTAAGAATCGCCTCGAGGCTGTTATAACCGCTATCAAATTAGGTCTATTGCGAATATAAGTAATTAATAAACAAACTGATTATTAATTGGTAATTAAGCCAATATATTTGTAAGCCAAAAATATTTATAATCGGACCAAAGTTGTACATATAAAATTTTCTAGCCACCTGACACTTTGGTCTCATTGCTGACAAGACAACGGAATTTGGAACGACTGGGCATTGATCAATTGTCTCTCCAGATACCGCAAACCGATCTGAAACACACTCAAATCTCGGCGATCTTTTCGATCCACCAGATGCCGGAGACCAGCTCGGATGGTGCGGGTGCCCACTGCCATGCACCACACATACAACCAAGCCACTGCCAGGGTCAAACGGGACAAGCGCCGAGCGTGGCGCAACATGGTGGTCTCCAGATCAAAGCCATGTCGTTTCAGGTCGCCAAACATCTCTTCCGTCCACATCCGACGCCCATACACCTGCAAGGCCATGCGCCGATCCGGCAAATTGGTGGCCAGGCACCAGGGTTCGTCTTGGCCCACTTGCCAATGGACCAGCAAGTTGACCGGATAAATGGCGCTTTCGGTCAGATAGCCTTTTCCCAACCAGCAGCTCTTCCAGCTTTTTCAACCCGCTTGCCAAAATCCTGCCACTCCGTTTCGTGTTCCAAGCAGGTATGCGTGCTCGTTTTTTGGCGCAACACATAGTCACAATGCCAGTGGTCCAACTGTCTGAGCACTTCGACCGCTCCAAATTCGCAATCTCCCACCAACAGCACCGCGATGCCTTTGGGCATCAGGCTTTGGATGTAGCGCAGCAAAGACAGTTGCACGTAGGCGCTGCTGTGTCCTTTGACATGGCGAACCCAGGTCCAGGCAATCGGAATGGCGCGATGACGATTAGCCAGAGACACCATCAAAAGCTGGTAGGTAAAGCCAACTTTCGTTCCGTCAACGATCAAGCGGATCTGGTACCCCGAAGCCGCCTGGGCTGCGATCCACTGCCGGGCAATCGGTTCGTACCAATCGCGCACATTCAAGGCCTCATTATCCAGAAAGCGGCTCAAGCGCCGGGTCCAACTGAGCAACTTGGTCGTTCCTGGTATTTTGCCAGAAATCCGGCTCAAACACACCGAGCGGCTTTGGTGGATCCCCACCAGCAACCAGGCAAAGTTGCGCAGTTGGGTAATCCACTGGGTTGGGTGCAGTTCCCGAAGGCGTTGAAACCAAGTATGATAGAGTGTGTTGATCGGCATTTCGGTATTCCTTTGATAAAAATTGGTTTGGTAATACTCATTTTATCGGAATCCGTTGCCGATCAACGTTTTTGTTGTTAAAGTGTCAGGTCGCTAGATGATTTTGAAAGGAGAGTTATATGTGTAAGAAAATAGTCTACAGTATCTTAGCACTGCTTATGATTTTTACCCTTACCGCCGCTTCTTCACAACCAAATAATTTAACTACTTATACAACTGATGATGGATTGAGGGCCTATTGTGAAGCTTATGCGGGCAACCCATATAGAAGTGGGTCAAACGTATATGGCGTTGGT
>JAXDBP010000022.1:0-113892 GCA_034678705.1 Bellilinea sp. | reverse complement strand
CGGCTTTGCCCAGGAAGCTGCAGTACTTCGTGATGGCTGCCGTCAGCGTCGTCTTGCCGTGGTCGATGTGACCCATCGTGCCAACGTTCAGATGCGGCTTGTTTCGTTCAAATTTCTGCTTTGCCATAAAAGTAAACTCTCCTTGATGAAAAATCCTGATGATGTCGATTAGTTAGTTGAGTATTCTTTGTTTGACCGATTCGGGAACCGGGGCGTAATGCTCGAACTCCATAGAATGTACCCCTCGCCCTTGTGTAGCCGAGCGCAGCTCGGTTGCATACCCAAACATCTCCGCCAGAGGCACCAGAGCGCGGATCGCCTGGGCATTGCCCGGGCGGATGTCCATGCCCAGGATCTCAGCCCGGCGCGCATTCAATTGCGCCAGAACATCGCCAAGATACTCCTCCGGAATGACAACCTCCACCTTCATGATCGGCTCCAGCAGCGCAGGCGCGCCCTTCTGCATGCCGTCTTTGAAGGCGAAGATAGCCGCCATCTTGAAGGCCATCTCGCTCGAATCCACCTCGTGGTATGAGCCGTCGACCAGCGTCACCTGCAAATCTGTAACCGGGTAACCGGCCAGAACGCCCGATTCCGCCGCTTCGATAACGCCTTTTTCGACTGCGGGGATGAATTCACGCGGGATAACCCCCGCAACAATCTTGTTGACGAACTTGATCCCGCTGCCGCGATCGAGCGGATCAAGGTCGAAGACCACGTGACCGTACTGCCCATGACCGCCGGTTTGCTTGACATACTTGTACACCATGCGCTCCACCGGGCGGGTGATCGTTTCGCGATAGGAAACGCGCGGCCGACCTACATTAGCCTGCACGCGGAACTCGCGCAACATCCGGTCGACGATAATATCCAGATGCAGCTCGCCCATGCCGGATATGACTGTCTGCATAGTGGAGTCATCCACCTTCACCTTGAAGGTCGGATCTTCCTCCGCCAGCCGGCGCAGCGCTTCAGCCATCTTGTCCTGGTCCGCGATCGTTTTAGGCTCCACCGCCACAGAAATAACCGGTTCGGGAAAGGTGATGCTCTCGAGGATCACGCGGTGCTTTTGGTCGCAGAGCGTGTCGCCGGTGATACTATCCTTCAAACCCAGAATCGCGCCAATATCGCCGGCGTACACCTCGGTAATGTCCTCGCGGCGGTCAGCGTACATTCTCACCATGCGCCCAATCCGCTCGCGGCGGTTCTTGAGCGGATTATAGACGGTTTCGCCCTGCACCATCTTGCCGGAATAAACGCGGAAGTAAGCCAGCCGCCCGACGTAGGGATCCGAAACAATCTTGAATACCAGCGCGCTCAGCGAAGCGGTATCTTCAGGGGGTAAGCTGACCGTCTTTTCAGGGCGGTCTGCGTCGATGGCTTCCACCGGCGGAATGTCGGCCGGTGAAGGCAGGTAGTCCAGTACCGCGTCTAAAACAGGCTGGACGCCTTTATTACGCAGGGACGAGCCGCAGAAAACCGGAGTGGCTTTGTTGGTAATGACAGCCTTACGCAGCGCCTGCTTCAGCTCATCGACCGGGATTTCTTCGCCGTCGAGGAATTTGACAATCAGCTCGTCCTCGAATTCAGCGATCTTTTCGACCAGAACTGCCCGCTGCTCCTGCGCTTCTTTGAGCATATCCGCCGGGATTGGCGCGATGATCGGTTCTTTTTGGAACTCATCATCCCAGAGGATCGCTTTCATTTCCAGCAAATCAATCACACCGTGAAATTCGGCTTCATTTCCGACCGGGATCTGCATGGGTATCGGTTTGGCGCCCAAACGCTGGCGGATCGATTGAATCGTGTTTTCGTAGGACGCTCCGACACGATCCATCTTATTGACGAAACAGATGCGTGGGACATTGTAACGGTCAGCCTGACGCCAGACCGTTTCGCTTTGCGGCTCTACACCCTGGACAGCGTCGAAGATAACGATCCCGCCGTCGAGCACGCGCAGTGAGCGCTGCACTTCGGCGGTGAAATCGATATGCCCAGGTGTGTCGATGATGTTGATCTGGTAGCCCTTCCATTCTGCTGTAACTGCCGCCGAAACAATGGTGATCCCCCGTTCGCGCTCCTGAGCCATCCAGTCCGTCACAGTTGTGCCGTCATCCACCGAGCCTATGCGGTAGGTGCGCCCGGTATAGAACAGGATCCGCTCGGTCGTCGTCGTTTTTCCGGCGTCGATGTGAGCGATGATCCCGATGTTGCGGCACTTCTCTAACGGAAAATTGCGCGGCATGTGAGCAGATCCTGTAGACAGTCTGGCTTTACCGGTAAATAATTACAGACGGTAATGCGAGAATGCCCGGTTGGCTTCCGCCATTTTATGGGTTTCTTCACGCTTGCGCACAGCGTTGCCGGTGTTGTTGGCAGCATCTATCAGCTCCCCGGTCAGCTTTTCAGAGAGGGATTTACCGGTGCGTGAGCGGGCAGAGTCGATGATCCAGCGCATCGCCAGAGCCATGCGCCTTTCGGCGGGTACTTCCATGGGGACCTGATAAGTGGCGCCGCCAACACGCCGTGGACGGACTTCCATTACGGGGCCGACGTTCTTGAGCGCCAGTTCGAAGATCTCGACCGGATTCTTACCGGTCTTCTCTTGAATCATATCCATCGCATCATAGACCAGGCTAACTGCGGTGCTCTTTTTGCCGCGGCGCATGATGTGGTGGATGAACGTTTGCAAATACATATTCCCGTAGCGAACGTCAGGGGGTATATCTCGAGGTTCAGGTTTGGTACGACGCATGGTACTATCTCCGTCTTCGACTTGTTATTTCTTGGCTTTCTTCGCCCCGTATTTGGAGCGGGCCTGAGAACGCTTGGCGACGCCGGTTGTGTCAAGGGTTCCGCGGACGATGTGGTAACGCACGCCCGGCAGGTCTTTCACGCGACCGCCGCGCACCAGCACCACCGAGTGTTCCTGCAGCGCGTGACCCTCACCCGGAATGTAAGCAGTGACCTCGATGCCGTTGGACAGACGCACGCGGGCAATCTTCCGCAAAGCCGAATTCGGTTTCTTGGGGGTCATGGTGCGCACAATGGTGCAGACGCCGCGTTTCTGCGGCGCGCCTTTTTCCTGATGCACGCGGCGCTGCTTCATCGAGTTCAGCGTATACTGCAGCGCGGGGGCTTTACTCTTGACCTTTTTGGTCTGTCGTCCTTTGCGGACCAGTTGGTTAATCGTTGGCACGTTTCTTTGCCTCCAGTAGAAATTCCCTTGAGCGAATGATCGCCGGATAAAATCAGAACAACTTTTTCAACACTTTTTCAACAATGAAGGCCATCGCCGACAGTGATGGCCTCACTTTATATTCCCGTTCGTCCTGCAGTTTATGCATTTTGTCGAACAGTTAAGGCACGGTGGGTGATTATATCACGGGCATTTTTGAGCGTCAAGAAAGCAGATTCAGCGCAGATCATCAAATTCTTCACCCAATTCAAGCAGACCAGTGCCCATCTTGGGCGGCCGCACCCGCTCTTCATCCTTTCCAAAGCGGATCATCTCGCCCGAATCCATCATCGCTTCGACCGCCAGGCCAAGGCTTTGCAGTTCCTTGACCAGCACCCGGAAGGATGCCGGCAGGCTGGGTTCCTCGATCGATTCGGACTTGACGATGGATTCGTAGGTCGCCACCCGCCCCTGAACGTCGTCGGACTTGACCGTGAGCATTTCCTGCAGGGTGTACGCGGCGCCGTACGCCTGCAGCGCCCACACTTCCATTTCACCGAAGCGCTGCCCGCCGAATTGCGCCTTGCCGCCCAGCGGTTGCTGGGTGACCAGCGAGTATGGCCCGGTCGAGCGCGCGTGAACCTTGTCTTCCACCAGGTGGTGCAGCTTGAGCATGGTCATCACACCCACCGTCACCGGCTGGTCGTAGGGATTGCCCGATTTACCGTCGCGCAGAATCATCTTTCCGATCACCGGGATCGGCTTCCCGCTTTCGGTCATATACTGCTCAGCCCGCCCGCGGATTTCAGTACCATCCTTCAGGTCATCAACTTCCTGACCCTGGCGGTGCAGCCACATCTTCAGGCAAGCATTCACCGCCTGTTGATCCTTGGCTTCCATCTCCGGATCTGCGGTCACCTGACTTTCATAAACCAAAACCTGCTTGGGATCATAACCATGATCGTTCAGCCAGATTTCGAGCCAGGACAGTCGTGCGTAGGGGGCGTCGTAGGCAATTCGGCTTACGTCGTAACCGCGCTCAGCCATAACCTGCTCCAGGTATAAGAGGCGCACCTCGTCGTCATCTCGGATCATCTCAGGGTCGTATGTCTGTTCTTTGATCCATTCCCAGGCAAGCTCGCCGGCTGCTTTCCAGGCCTCGTCGATCAACCAGGCGCGGGCCAGTTCGGCTTCAATTTCGCTTTCGTTCGCGCCGTCGAATACCGGCGTGATCGCGCGGAAACCCAGCCGGCTGGCAGCCCAGCCGAGATGCGTTTCGAGAATCTGGCCGATGTTCATACGACCCGGGACGCCGAGTGGATTGAGGATGATATCCACGGGTGTGCCGTCCTCAAGGAAGGGCATGTTCTCCACCGGCACCACGCGCGAAACCACACCCTTGTTGCCATGCCGTCCGGCCATTTTATCCCCGGCGGTGATCTTCCGCCTTTGGGCGACTGATACACGTACCATCATGTCCACGCCCGCCGAGAGGTCCGAATTGTCCTCGCGGGTGAAAACCTTGACATCGACCACCTTGCCGCGTTCGCCGTGCGGCATGCGCAGAGAGGTGTCCTTCACGTCGCGCGACTTCTCGCCGAAAATCGCGCGCAACAGGCGCTCTTCCGGGGTCAGCTCTTTCTCGCCTTTGGGAGTGATCTTGCCGACCAGGATATCGTTCGGGCCCACTTCCGCGCCGATGCGGATGATGCCGTGCTCATCGAGATCCTTGATCGCGTCTTCACCCACGTTGGGAATATCGCGGGTGATTTCTTCCGGCCCCAGTTTCGTGTCGCGCGCCTCGACCTCGTATTTCTCGATGTGCACTGAGGTAAAACGATCGTCCTGCACCAGCCGCTCGGAGATCAGGATGGCGTCCTCAAAGTTGCCGCCCTCCCAGGAGAGGAAGGCCACCACTACGTTTTGACCGAGGGCCAGGTTACCGTTGACCGTGGAGGAGGAATCGGCCAGGACGTCGCCCTTGCGTATCATTTGCCCTTTGACCACAGCCGGGCGCTGGTCGATGCAAGTCGATTGGTTCGAGCGGTGATATTTGCGCAGGTTGTAAGTGCGGATGCCGCTGTTGCCGCGCACGATGATCTCCCGTCCGGTAACCGAGATGACGTCGCCGTCTTCCTCTGCGATCAGCACCTGACCCGAGTCGATGGCGGCGTACGCTTCCATGCCGGTGGAAATCAGCGGAATGTCCGGCGAAACCAGCGGGACTGCCTGGGCTTGCATGTTCGAGCCCATCAGCGCGCGGTTGGCGTCGTCATGCTCGAGGAAGGGGATCAACGAGGCGCTGATGCCAACCACCTGGTGAGGGGCGACATCCATGTAATTTACTGCGTCCGGTCCTGCCAGGCGGAAATCGGAGTGGTGGCGGCACATAATACGCTCTACGGCGAATTCGTTATGGGCGCTCAGCGGCGTGTTCGCCTGGGCAATGACAAACTTGTCTTCCGCGTCGGCGGAGAGATATTCCACTTCATCCGAGACGAACGGCACGACGAATATCGTCGGACGCTTGAGCTTCTTGATAGCCGAGAGGTGCTTCTGGGTGATGCGCTCACCCTGCTTGAGAATCACCTCGCCGGTGTCCGGATCGGTCAGATTTTCTGCCAGCGCCCTGCCGACCAGGTTGGGATCTTTGGCATCGACCGCCTTGACTACACGGCGGTAAGGCGTTTCGATAAAGCCGTATTCGTTGACCCGCGAATAGCTTGCCAGACGTCCGATCAGACCGATGTTTGGGCCTTCCGGCGTCTCGATCGGGCAGATGCGCCCGTAGTGCGAGTGGTGCACGTCGCGCACGTCGAAGCCGGCGCGCTCGCGGCGCAGACCGCCCGGGCCCAGCGCGGAGAGCGTGCGCTTGTGGCGCAATTCCGCCAGCGGGTTGGTCTGATCCATAAACTGCGAGAGCTGGCTGGAGCCGAAGAACTCGCGCAGGGCAGCCACCACCGGGCGGATGTTGATCAGGCTGACCGGCGAGGTCTGGTCCTGATCGCGGATCGACATGCGCTCCTTGATCACCCGCTCCATGCGCCGCAGGCCAATGCGCAGCTTGTTTTGGATCAGCTCGCCGACAGTCTTGACCCGCCGATTGCCGAGGTGATCGATGTCGTCCTTGTCTTCCTTTTCGTTGTTGATCATGATCATGCGGCGGATCAGATAGACAACGTCCCAGCGGGTGACCATGCGATGCGAAACCGGGATCTTATCCATCAGATCGAGCTTCTGGTTGAGCTTGTAGCGTCCAACCCGCTCGAGGTCGTAATGGCGCATGTCGAAGAGTTGTTCCTGCAGGAACTGGCGGGCGTTGTCCAGCGTGGCCGGGTCACCCGGGCGCATGCGTTTGAAGAACTCGAGCAGCGCCGCTTCTGCAATGGAAATGCCGCTGGACAGGTCCCAGGCCGGCTCCTGGCGGAAGGTGGAGGGGATGAACAGACGCTCAGGGTTGTTGTCTACGTCCTGGAAAAGCGCCATCAATTCTTCGTCGGTGCCCTCTTTGATGGGCGAATCATCCATGCCGTCATTGATCGCCGCCAGTGCACGCAGGAAGATTGTGATCGGCACAGTGCGCTTGCGGTTGAACTTGAGGATGAGATAATCGTTCTTGCGCGTTTCGAATTCCATCCAGGCGCCGCGATCGGGGATCAGCTTGGCCATCGCCAGGCGGTGACCGCTGGCACGGTCGACCGGCGCCTCAAAATACACGCCCGGCGAGCGGATCAGCTGCGATACAACCACTCGCTCTGTGCCGTTGATAATGAAAGTGCCCTTCTCGGTCATCTCAGGAAAATCACCGAGGAAGATATCCTGCTTGATCGGTTCCGGCACGTCCGGTCCGCCAAGCAGAACGGAGATGTAGAGAGGCGAGGCGTAGGTCAAATCGCGCTCGACGCAGTCATCGATGCTGTGCTTGGGCTCTCCAAACCAGTATTTCAAATCCCATTGCTGAGCTTCCGAAGTACGGCTGGGAAAGTACAGCTTCATCCCCTTGTTATAGGACTCAATAGGAGATATTTCATTGAAAAGATCTGCCAGACCCTCTGTTTTAAGCCGCTTGAAGGATTCAAGCTGCACCTCGATCAGGTCAGGAAGATTAAAGATAACCGGGATACGGGCATACGACTTTACAGGCAGAACAGATGGCATTTCTTTCTCCTGGCCTTGATTAGCTTGCAGGACGGATCATACTTAACCTACAAAAACGCCTATTCGGCATAATACGCAAAGAGTGATTATATCAAAAGCGACCATCAAGGTCAAGCAATTGGGTGACATTTATACTGCGGACTAAGGGAAATTGGGTGAAATTTGCGAAAAATGTCACGCAATTTACCTGTACGAATCGTCCGGAGGCATGCTGCCTGCCAGCCTTTTGATTTCAGCGCCTACAGTGCCGCCAGGCGAGAAGGTCAACACTCCGTAAGACGGGACTCCGCCTTCTGGCGGAGGAAAGCAGGCTGAGCCTGGATTGAAGTACAGGCGCCCATCGCGGGTCTCATTCGCCGGGCGGTGGGTATGCCCGAACACGATCACCTGCGCGTCGCCCGCATCTTTGCTGACCAGGCGGATATAACGCTCGAGCTTGTGTCCAGAAAAAATGTAGGCAAATTGGTCTTTGACGTACTCCCACATGGTGCCGCTGCCGTGCAGCAACGCCACCCGCACCCCATTGATCTCCAGTCGCTGCACAGCACTCAACCCGTTGCCGAAGGTTAAGTCGCGGTTGCCCCTCACCGCTAAGACCGGCGCAACGGTTTCGAGCTCCTCCAGGACGCGCGGAACACTGATGTCACCCGCGTGTAAAATTTTGTCAACCTGCTCTGCGCGGAGGGCGTTCAGCAGCTCGTCCGGCAGAGCCGGGGTACGCTCCGGAACGTGCGTATCCGCGACCACACCGACCCGCAGGATCCCATCAGTCATGCGCGCCAATACCTCATTCCCCAGCACTGTGGTTCAACAGCGCCGACAGATCCCGGCGAATCTGGTGCGGAGTGAGAAAGCGGATGGCTTTCAGGCCGATCCGTTTAGCCGCCTCGATATTGGGCGGATAATCGTCGATGAAGACTGCCTCCTCAGCCGCAACTCCCAGTCGATCGAGGATCCACTGATAATAACGCGGATCGGGCTTGCGCATGCCGACCTCAGCCGAGAACACCGTCACATCGAAAGGCTCCAGCATCTGCGGATAACGCTCGATAATCGCCGGGCGGATGCCGTCCCAGGCGTTACTCAGCAGCCCGGTACGGTATTGCTTCTGCAATTGGCGAATATCTTCGATTAAACCATCATCAACCCGGTCTTCCATCCAGAACCGTCGTTGGAACTCCTCACGCCGCTCGTCAGGCACCTTCAGCGCATTCAGAACGGTATCCCAGTGCTGCCGCTCGCTGATCTGACCTGTTTCCGCCAGGATCGAGGTTTCGCTGGCAAAGACCAGCCGCTCGAGCTCGGCCAGGGTCAGCCCTACCTCTTTGGCCAGCTCTTCCCGCGGTGTGCGGTCGCCTGTGCGCAACAGTACCCCGCCCATATCAAAAATCACAGCTTTGATGGACATTCAACTCCTGTTTGTTCTGCGATTCTCTCCGGCTCCGGCTGAGTATACCATTTTTACTCCAAGCCCGCCGAATATTATCCCGCGGCGATCAATGAGCGGCTGCGGCGCCGCGCAGCATCAGATCGACTCCCGGGCGCAGCTCTTTCTCAAAAATTTGCCTTTCATATTCCACCCGCATGCCGGCGCGCAGATAAAGCTGTAGCGCGCCGGTCAGGTTGGCCGCATCCACGAACAGCCCGGCTCTCTTTTTTCCACGGCGCTTGAATTCAGAGAAGGCATCCAGTAATAATGCCCGGCCAATTCCGTGCTTGCGCCAGGGCTTAAGCACGCCGAGGATATTGACCCAGCCCTTCTCCGCGTCCTCTTCTGTCTGAGGTTTGCAGATCGTCATTCCGACCGCGGTTTCTCCCTGCAGCGCAAGCCGGCAGGCAGAGAGGTCGATGGCGGGATCGGTGTCCAGCCGGTGTTTGAACTTTTCATAGAAGAATTCGAACGGTTCCTCAACCGCGCCCCAGTGATCGAGAAAAGCCTGATGGTCAACCCAGGCTGCCGCGCGCAGGTCTGCTTCGTTGTGGTCAATGGGACGAAACGTGATACCCGTGGGGATGAGCGGCTGCGGATCGAGCCCCTCCAGATCGATCAGCATACGGTAGCTGGAGCGCACGTAGCTGTACCCATGCGCTTCGAGCAGCGAAATCGCGTCGGTTTCAAGCGAATATACCGAATTCTGCAGGACCACCCGCGCGCCTTCCGGCGCCCGATGGAGCAGCTGCCGCGCGCGTGCTTCGGTCCACTCGAACAAACGGCTGCCAATCCCCATTCCTTTGAATTCAGGATGAACCCGGACGAAGGCGTTCAAGCGTACCATGGGGGTTTTATCTCCCATCAGATCGGCATATCCAGCCAGCGAACCATCCCCGGCGAGGATCAGCGCCGTGTCCGTTTCGGGATTGAATCCATAAGACCGCAAATCCGCGGCGAAATCCTCCGGCGAGGTTATGTTCTGCCCGGTGACCGCCTGCTCGGAGCGATTGAGCAGTTCGACCACGCCGAATAAATCTCCAGGCTGATAGGCGCGCAATTTGATTTCTGTTCGATTACTGCCCATTTTGCTGAAGCGCCTCCCACTCGCGGCGCAGGATGCCCATGAAGACCAGATCGTGACGCTCTCCGGCTCTGAGCAGCGCCCCGGGTATGGCGCCTTCGTGCCGAAAGCCTACTTTTTGGTAGGATGCGATCCCACGCTGGTTGAAGCCGAACACGCTGAGCGTCACCCGCCGAAGGTTGAGCTCCTCGAAGGCAAAGCGTAGAATGACGCGCATGGCGTCGGTGCCGTAGCCCCTGCCCCACATCTCGCGTTCACCGATGCCGATCCCGACCCAGGCGTTTCCGACCGTCCAATTGACACCTGACAGGTCGATCACGCCTATTTTGCGCCCGTCTTCCAGCCGCTCGATCATAAAAGAATACATGCAAGCGAGTTCATCCTGAAAGAATTTCCTGATCTGCGCCGGGCTGTTGCGCCGTGCGGCCTCGTCGTTGAAAAATCGTTGAAATTCGCTGTCCTGATCCCAGCCGGCGAGCAGTTGCGGGTCGTTTTCCAGGTCCATGACGACCAGACGGACCAATTTTCCAGTAAAGGTTGCGTTGTTCATTATGGATTATTCCTCGCGTTGTTGTTTTCGCCAATCATCCTGACTCATGACCATCATCACCTGGTCCCACAGCCGGCCGCCGCGGAAGACCATCTCGCGCTGGCGGACGCGCTCCTGCATGCCCGCTCTCCGGCAGGCTTCCAGATATTCTGGTTGAAATTCACCGGTGGTGCAATCCGCCGAGTATAGATTCAGCTCCTCGAAGGCGTAACGCAAAGCCATGCGGAGCACCTCAGCCAGGATTTCGCCCGATCGATCTTCACCGCCGATCAACACCCGAAAGGCCGCGGTGCGGTGGGTCCAGGAAATCCAGGGAAACATCACCAACCCGAGGAATTTGTTATCTGCCTTACGGCGGACGGCGAAATAAAACTTCGTCCCGGTTTCGTCAGCTCTTTTGAGCTGCTCCTCGCGCATCTTTTTAATTTCGTATGCCGTCAGCGGCCTGGCTATACCGTTGGTGCTCATCAGCCAGGCATAATTCAGGTCATACGTGAAACTGGATTCCTCGCTCGCATCCTTATCCGGGTCATAGAAATCCAGTTTCAAATTGGTGGATTCGAACAATTGGGTGGTCAAATTCATTATGGTCAGCCTCCTTGTTTAAGATAATTTCACTTTGACGATGATTGTTGTTGATCCATGTGCACGGCTGATGAGTCACCGGTCAGTGCTGGCGCGGCATTCCATGCGCCAGCACTGACCTTCATTGGATGCCCGCACTGGTAAACCTGTTGCAGGGCAGATGCCTTTCCACCTGCGGATGATGACTTCCCGCAAAGGTTGTTCCCGGGTTTTCAGCGGCAGCCTGGACGCGCGCGGTGGTTATCATCGCGACTGTTCCAGGCTGACACGGCGGTCGCGGCTGTGGAGCATGATGTCGGGGATTTCGTACAGACATCCGCCGCCCCAGGATACC
This sequence comes from Bellilinea sp., assembly GCA_034678705.1. Taxonomy (GTDB): domain Bacteria; phylum Chloroflexota; class Anaerolineae; order Anaerolineales; family Anaerolineaceae; genus Bellilinea. The sequence goes on along the minus strand of JAXDBP010000022.1, from coordinate 102,574 downwards.
ACCTTGAACTGCTCGAGCTGGCGGGTGAACGCCCACCAGTCCTGCGCCGTGTGTGAGTCGCCTGCGAGATCCTCGGCGTCGAGCACGAACAACCGGCTGAACATGCCGGATTGCATATCCCGCTTCATGCGCACGTAGGCTGGCCGCAAGGCGTTGTTGGCCTCGTTGATGTCCAGGTAAACAACCACCAGATGATCGATCTCGCCCAGGTTACGCAGCATGATCAAGCCGGCCAGCAGGCTGTGCTTGGCCTTGTGGCTGTAGGGCTGTCTTGCGGGCAGATCTCCCAGAATGTAGAAACCCAGCGCCCGGGGAGAGCCCATATTTTCCTTATTCATATAATCCACACGGAAACCGCCAAGTTTCCTCAATGCCTCGAACATGGTGTTCTCCATTTGATTGATCGATGGAGGTGAAGAGCGGATTGCTTCTTCACGCCGGCTGCGCGGGTCGCGCTGACTGTCTGTTTGGGGTATCTGATGGCTTTGGTTCATGCCAGCCTCCTTCTCATCCATTAATTTATAAAGGCCACAGGGTTTGGATCTCCCGTGGCCGCTGCCTGGATGAACCTGGAGGTAAACAAAAAGCCACGGGGTCGGAGTGCTCCCGTGGCCGTCGGTTTCCTTTGGATGAATGGGCTACCGGTGAACAGGCGCACTCCGAGAAGGCACAGCAAGGGCGCTGCCAACAACGACAGTGCAGATGCCGGTCATGATGCTGATAAACTCATATTTGACCATATCGAAGTGCTCCTTTCTAAGGATAAACGCGTCATCTATAATAGCACAAATCAGAGGTGAATGTCAATAGGAAATCCAAAATACCGGACAATTGAGTAAGAATTCTGACCCCGGCGCCGGCCAGTCAGGTTTCTGGTTTCAACATTGCTCACATGCTCCTTATGCCCTTATGGCATTTATCATGTAACCACAGCCAGGAAACCAACCAATTTTGAAAATCAAGTAAAATATCAAAAATGATCGATGAGGATTGTTTATGGCAAAAGTTGCTATCGTAACTGACAGCACGGTGCAGGTCCCCTCAGAGCACTTCGCAGGATTGCCAATCTCAATCATCCCAATGCACATCACCTGGGGGGAAACAAGTTACCGCGACGGCGTAGATATCAATTCTGAGGATTTCTTCAAAAAACTAAAAACAGCAAAGGACCTGCCGCATACCTCACAAATCCCGGCCCATGATTTTTTTGTCCTGTATAAGGAGTTGTTAGAGAAGGGGTACGAAATCCTAAGCATCCACATCTCAGGGAAAGTATCGAACGCGCTGGAAGCCGGACGAAACGCTGCGATTGAGCTGGGCGCAACCGACAAGATCGCCCTCCTGGATTCCCGCACCGGCAGCGCCGCCATGGCCTTCCAGGTGATTGGCGCAGCCAGGGCGGCAGCCTCGGGCGCTCCACTGACCGAATGCCTGCGCATCGCCGAGAAAATCCGCGATAAGGTGCACATATATTTCATCCCCGGCGCGCTCGATTCGCTCTACCGGGGGGGGCGCATCGGCGGCGCAGCGGCATTCCTTGGCTCGGTGTTGAAAATTCTGCCCATCCTCGAAACTAAAGAGGGCATCATCGGGGCAGTTGAACGGGTGCGCACCATGCGCCGCGCCATGCAGCGCCTTGTTGAGCTGTGCGAACAGCGGGTCGATGGCTGCTCGAAGATATCTCTGGCTGGGCTGTACGCTGATATCCCCGAGCTGGCCGAGCAATTGCTGGCCATGTTGCGTGAAAAAATTGGCCCGGAGCGCATCAGCCAGGTCTTCACCACCACCATCAGCCCGGCGCTCGCCGTGCACATCGGTCCCGGATCGGTCGGCCTGGCAGCGATGTACTGCGCTGATTAGCACACCCGGATCGATCTATTTGTCATATAATGAAATCATAGTTCAGTTCCACTTATCGATTGGAGGGAATGATGATCACCTTTTTACTTATCCTGGCTTTGATCGTGGCTGTGGCTGCGGTCGTCTTCGCCCTGCAAAACACAAATCCGGTCACGGTTTCATTCTTCATCTGGCAGTTCAAGGACCAGCCTCTGGCGCTGATCCTGCTAATTGCCCTGGCCGCCGGGGTGATCATCGGCCTGCTGACCATCCTGCCTGGCGTGATTCGCAACAAATGGCACGCGGTAGGCCAGCGTAAAAAAATCGAGGGATTGGAAAAACGCCTGCAGGAGTCCCAGATCAAGCTAGAACAGGCGCAGCAGGAAATCAATACTCTCCAGGCAAAACCGGAGCCGCCCGCCCCCATCGAACCTCTTGCCCCTGCCTCGCCGCCCCCTTCGCCAGCGGAGGTCACTGCGCCGGAAGAGCCCGCTCCACCAGCTGAACTTCCACCCGCGGAATAATCCACATAAACAACCTGCCTCCATCAGGGAGAGCTTAACGGCTCTCCTTTTTTTGTCGATGTGAGCAGATTGTGACCGGGATTATGACCTCACGCACATATGCAAAACGCACCCCACCCCATACAATCATTTCAACCGGCCCGCTGCGGCGCGCCGGACATGTGACATGGAGAGGTAATTCGATTGAACCAACATCCAATCGCGTTGATAACCGACAGCACCTGCGACATTCCGGCCGAGATGCTGGACAGGTACGGCATCATCGTCGTCCCTCTTACCATCGTCTGGGGCGCTGAGCAATACCTGGACGGAGTCGAACTGTCCGCCGAACAGTTCTACGAACGCCTGCCCAACGAGACGCAATTCCCCTCCACCTCGCAGCCGTCGCCAGAGGCTTTTCGTCAGGCTTACCAGCAGGCTGCGGAAGGGGGCGCGAAGGAGATCCTGGTCTTCACCATCAGCAGCGCGATGAGCGGTACGGTCGAGTCTGCCCGCCAGGCTGCCGAAGGTTTCCCCTTGCCGGTGCAGGTCGTCGACGGCAGGAACAATTCACTTGGGCTGGGCTGGCAGGTCATCGCTGCCGCCCGGTCGCGCGAGGCTGGCGGCGGTGTGGCAGAGATACTCGCCGCGGCCGAAAAAGCCCGCCGCAGCATGGTCTATTACGTTGCGCTGGATACCATGGAGTATCTTGTCAGAGGGGGGCGCATCGGCGGCGCGACGAAGTTCCTCACCTCGGTGCTGCATATCAAACCGTTGATCTACGTAAATCCCACCAATGGCGTTGTCGCGCCTTCGATCCCGGCTCGTTCGCGGACGCGGTCGATCGATGGCCTGTTTAAAGAGTTTTTCAACCACATCGACGTCAACAAACCGCTGCACATCGCCGTGCTGCATAATAACGCCCACGATGAGGCACAGCTATTGTTCGAGCGGGTAAACCGCGAATTTGCGCCCAAGGAGCTGCTGCTAAGGCTGGTTTCGCCGGTGCTTGGCGCTCACACCGGCCCACGCGCCATCGCTCTGTGCGGCTACGCGGAGGAGTGACGCCCCCGTCCGAATCACCATTTCCGCGGCAAATACCGCCAGGTGCTGGATGAGATCCATGACAGCCGGCTAATAACCGTAGTAATCTTCGTAGCTGGTATCTGGCCGCGGTTTGATCCAGTCATAAATTTCGCAATACAACTTGCGCGTCAGCGCCGGATCCTCTTCGCCCTCATCGTTGAGGGCGACCAGAGTGAACATCACCCCCACCTGCCTGGATTGATAGACCGGCGGGAAAGGCTGCTTCTCATCCATAATCGACGTATTGGTGATCACGATTGTAATCCGTTCATCGCCGATGTCAGGGGAGAGCTCTCCATACTGCCCCGGAATGTACATCGGCTCAGCCTCAACGTAGCATTGATCTCCCTTTTGATGGCGGCGAAAATACATAAAACAACCAGCAGCCGGTAAAATCACCGGATCGGCGCGACCGAGAAACATATCCTGGTAGCGGCGGTCATTATCAGTGGGAATTGCAAATGACGGGTTATCAACCGGATAAGGGGAGAAACGCAAGCCTTGATTGGTGTTCGCCAGAAGGAGAAACACCGGAACCTCAACCGTCATTGTGGTCCTATCTTCTGCCAGTTCCGCATTCTTTGCCGCTTCATTCGGTGATAATCCGAAGCTGTCGCAGCGCACAAGATAATCCTGGCCGGCTCGAACCACTTCCGTCTTGCGCGTTCGTGAAGATATCAGCGCTACCAGGTAAAAAACGACCAGCCCCAAGATGATCGCGCCAAGGCAGATCCCGAATCCCTTGAGGAGCATAAGGAAATTTTGCTGGCCGTTGGGGCCGCTAAACTCCTGAATGACGACGTAAATGATGTAGCCAACCAATCCCAGGATAGGCAAAAGGAAGAGCGCCGAGCAGGGAGAGCCATTTTTCTTGTCCATAGGATCGCACCGATCAGATGAGCATCACCTCAGGAGTCAACTATTAAAATCCGGTTCAGATGGGAAATATGACCTCAGCGGATTGTAAAGGCAGCCACGGGAAGTCATACTCCGACCAACGCGCCGGTGAACTGTCCGCTGTACAGTTATTGGGGAGATATATCCCGTATTTTACCTGGATATATAAGATGTAATCGTCCGGGTGGGTGATCACTTTTTTATATCAATTCATAACCGATCGGAAGCGCAGCCGTCCAGCCGGTCACTACAGATTTCACCGACCAGAAATGGCGGTTCAGGGTTCCGCTGAAATTCAGTCCGCGGCAGCTGAGACGGTCACCCGGTTCCCCCGTTCGCCAATACTTTCTGCCCGTAGGTGACGGTGATAGCCAGCACCGCCGCAATCGCCAGGATGGCGGGTGCCGTCAACGGATTTTCACCGCCGAGGAATTTCACCGCCCTGTAAAAAGGTCAGGCTTGCCCCTGAATCATACACCGCCTCGAGGTTGCCCCTCAGATGGGAAAAGATCCTGAGCAGGCTGCCCAGGGTGATCAGCGCCAAGGAACGTAACCCACGATGCCACTCCTGCTCTTTCAGCCGGGCCTCTGGTGCCGTGCCTGGCTGCGATGAGGACTTGACATTGATGCTAAGAATCCGTAATATTAGTTTGTATCAACAACAAACTAAATCCCATGACATTCACTTCCCCCCAAAAATCCACCGCCGATCAGGGCTTTGTCCGCAAGGTTAACACAGCCGCCGTGCTCGACCTGCTGCGCCGCCAGGCCCCCCTCTCGCGCGCTGAGCTGGCCGCCCGCAGCGGCCTCAACCGAAGCACAGTGTCGCTGATCATCAACAGCCTGCTTGAAGCAGGATTCGTCGAGGAAACCGAGCTGCAGAATCCGACCGTTGGCCGTCCTGGCATGCGGCTGGTGCTCAACCCGCGCAGCGGCTTTGCTGTCGGGGTGGATATTGGCGTTGACTTCATCTCCGTCCTGCTCACCGATTTTGTCGCTAACGTTCTATGGCGCAAGCGGGTCGAGTCCAATCCGGATGAGGATCAAATTCTCATCCTGGACCGGGCTCTCGAGATGACCGGGCAAGCCGTTGACGAAGGGCTGCAGCTGGGGTTGCGCCCGCTGGGCATCGGCATCGGCGCGCCGGGGCTGGTCGATATCCACCAGGGCAAGCTTATATTTGCCCCCAACCTGCGCTGGAACAACGTGCCCCTGCGCCTGATGTGGTCGCAGCGCTTCGACCTGCCCGTCTTCGTCGAGAATGAAGCCAACGCCGCTGCCCTGGGCGAGTTCTACTTTGGGGTGGCGCGCGGAGTCGATAACCTGATCTACCTGAGCGCCGGTATCGGCCTGGGCGGCGGCGTGCTGATCGACGGCAAGCTCTTCCGCGGCAGCCGCGGCTATGCCGGCGAGGTCGGCCACATGACCGTCGAGCCGGACGGTGAGATATGCGGCTGCGGACGGCGCGGCTGCCTGGAAACCCGAGTCGGTCCGCGCGCCGTTTTACGCCGCGTGCGCCAGACCCTCGCAGGCGGCGCCGGCTCGATCCTCAGCACGCTGGGCGGCGGCGACCTCGACCGCCTCAACATGGAAATGGTCGTCCAGGCCGCCCGGCAGGATGACCCGGTTGCCCTGGCAGCCCTGCAGGATGTCGGCAAATACCTGGGCATCGGCGTGGTCAACCTGCTGCACATTTTCAACCCGGAGATGGTCATCATCGGCGGGGCGCTCAGCCTGGCCAGCCAGTTCCTCCTGCCGCTGATCGAGTTAAACGTCCGGGAGAGCGCCTTGAACCCTGCCGCCGAGCGGGTTCGTTTCGCCGCATCGGCCCACGGCGCGGATGCCTGCGTGATGGGCGCCGTGGCGCTGGTCATGGACGATATTCTGCGCGAACCCGTCTTGGTACCCTCCCTTTCCCGATCCAGATAGAACCAATCCATAGAAGGAGTATGAAAATGAGCGATCCATACCAACCCAAACCCGAGCACAAGTTTACTTTTGGGCTCTGGACTGTCGGCAGCATCGGCCGCGATCCGTTCGGCGCGCCGGTCAGAGAGCCGCTCTCGCCGGTGGAGCTGGTCCATCTGCTGGCCGAGGCAGGCGCGTACGGTGCCAACTTCCACGACGACGATCTGGTGCCCTTTGGCGCTTCACCGGCTGAACGCGACCGGATTGTGCGCGAGTTCAAGCAGGCTTTGCGCAGCACCGGTCTGGTCGTGCCGATGGCGACCACCAACTTGTTCGGTCACCCGGTCTTCAAGGACGGCGCTTTCACCTCCAACGATCCGAAGGTGCGCAAATTCGCCCTGCAGAAGACCATGCGTGCAATCGACCTCGGTGCAGAGCTGGGCGCCGGGGTGTATGTGTTCTGGGGCGGACGCGAGGGTGTCGAGAGCGACGCCAGCAAGGATCCGCTGCTGGGACTGCAGCGCTTCCGCGAGGCGCTTAATTTCCTGACTGAGTACGTCCTCGACCGTAAATACGAGCTGAAATTCGCCCTCGAAGCCAAACCGAACGAACCGCGCGGCGACATCTACCTGCCCACCACCGGCGCGATGCTGGGTTTCATCGCCACCCTGGATCATCCCGAGATTGTCGGCGTCAATCCAGAGGTAGCCCACGAGCACATGGCCGGTCTGAACTTCCTCCACGCTGTTGCCCAGGCCTGGGACGCCGGCAAACTCTTCCACATCGATCTGAACGACCAGAACTACGTCCGCTTCGACCAGGACTGGCGTTTTGGCGCGCAGAACATCAAACAGGCTTTCTTCCTGGTCAAGTTCCTTGAGGAAGTGGGCTACAGCGGCAGCCGTCACTTCGACGCACACGCCTACCGTACCGAGGATTACCAGGGCGTCAAGGAATTCGCCCGCGGCTGCATGCGCACCTACCTGATCCTCAAGGAAAAAGCCGCGCGCTTCAACCAGGACGCGGAAATCCAGGCCTTGCTGAGCCAGGTCAACGCCGACGATGGCAGCATGAGCCAGTTCGCCGGGAAGTATTCCCCTCAGATTGCGACCGCGCTTAAAGCCTTCACTTTCGATGTGGATACCTTGAGCCGGCGCGGGATGAACTACGAGCGCCTGGATCAGCTCACCATGGAGCTGCTGCTCGGCGCCAGGTAGGCCGCCATGCCAAAAAAAGCGCTCCTCCTTGGCATCGACGTTTCGACAACCGGCGTCAAGGTGCTGCTGATCGACGCAACCGGCCGGGTGATCAGCAGCGCGACCAGCTCACTCAGCCTTTCCACCCCCTACCCGCTCTGGTCGGAACAGGATCCGCTCGACTGGTGGGCAGGCGCGGTGAGCAGCATCCGTCAGGCGCTGGCGCAGGGCGAAGCAGCCGGCGAGGACGTCCGCGCCGTCGGGCTGACCGGTCAAATGCACGGGCTGGTGCTGCTCGACGCGCAGAATCAAGTCCTGCGCCCGGCCATTTTATGGAACGACCAGCGCACCGGCGCGGAATGCGAGGAGATTATCCAGCAGGTCGGCTTCGAACGGCTGCTGCGCATCACCGGCAATAAACCGGTGACCGGCTTTACCGCCCCAAAAATCCTCTGGGTGCGCAACCACGAGCCGCAGGCCTACTCGCGCATCGCCCACATCCTGCTGCCCAAGGATTATGTCCGCCTCCGCCTGACCGGAGATTACGCCGTGGACAAAGCCGACGGCGCCGGTATGCACCTTTTCGACCTGAAACAGCGCGACTGGTCGCTGGAAGTGCTCGACGCATTGGAGATCCCCCGCAGCTGGATGCCCAAAACCTATGAAGGTCCGCAGGTGACGGGCGCGGTCACCGCCCGGGCGGCGGCCGAAACCGGTCTGCGCCCCGGCACGCCAGTGGCAGCTGGCGGAGGCGACCAGAGCGCTCAGGCGGTTGGCGTAGGCGCGATCTCGGAAGGCATCGTCGCCCTCACCCTGGGCACCTCCGGCGTGGTCTTCGCCACCACCGCCGGGCCGTACATCGAGCCGCAGGGACGCCTGCACGCTTTCTGCCATGCCGTTCCAGATGCCTGGCATTTCATGGGCGTCATGCTCTCAGCAGCCGGGTCCTTGCAGTGGTACCGTGACGCGTTGGCGACCGGCGTTCCTTACGACGATCTGCTCGCACCCTGCCAACAAATCCCGCCCGGCAGCGAAGGGCTGTTCTACCTGCCGTACCTGACCGGCGAACGCACCCCGCATCCGGACCCTCTTGCCCGGGCGGCCTTCGTCGGGTTGACCGTGCGCCACAGCCAGGCTCATATGACCCGCGCCGTGCTCGAGGGCGTCGCCTTCGGCCTGCGCGACAACATGGAGCTGATCCGCCAGGCTGGCACGGGGCAAATCCGCGAGGTGCGCGTTTCCGGCGGCGGGGCGAAAAGCCCGCTCTGGCGGCAGATCCTATCGGATGTGCTGAACACCGAGCTGGTCACCGTCAACACCACCGAAGGCGCTGCCTTTGGCGCGGCGCTGCTGGCGGGCGTCGGCGCCGGCGTCTGGAGCAGCGTCGAAGAAAGCTGCCAGGCAACGATCCACGCTACCAGCCGCACAGCGCCCGACTCAAGCACGGTCGAACGATACGAAGCTGCCTACCAGCTCTTCCGCGAGCTCTACCCCGCCCTCAAGCCGGCTTTCGATCGGATCGCCGGGCTGTAATCAGCCTGGTGTGGATCGAAGAAACGACGCGTCTGATAACGGATTTATTCGACCTCGACCGGGCAGAAGAAGACGCGCTGCTTAACCGGCATCTTCTCCTCGCCGCTGATCTCGAACGCACCGTCAAGGCGGATATCACCCGAGGAGCTGCCGACCATCACCAGGATCTTTCCAGCTTCGAGCACCAGGTCCAGGCTTTGATCATAAAAAGCCAGCTGGTCAACCGGCAGGTGGAAAGTGACGCGCGCGGTCTGCCCGGGCTGTAAACTCACCCGGGCAAAGCCCTTCAACTCCTTGACTGGACGCGGCACACTGGCGAATTCGTCGCGGATATAGAGCTGCACCACCTCATCCCCCGCAAGAGGGCCGGTATTGGTCACTTCCAGGGAGATGTCCACGGATTCGCCGGCGGTGGCTGCATCGCAGGAGATGGTCAGGTCGCTGTATTCAAATCGGCTATAGCTCAAACCATGACCGAATGGGAAGAGCGGCCCGGCTTTTTCGTCGACGTAATCCCCGTACCAGAAGGAACCCAAACCGGACGGCTTTGTGTTGTAGAAGATCGGCACCTGACCGGTGCTGCGCGGGAAGGTGATCGGCAGCCTACCGCCAGGATTTGCCTCTCCGAAAAGGACGTCCGCGACGGCGGCGCCGCCCTCCTCGCCCGGCAGCCAGGCCTCGAGAATCGCGCTGGCGTGCTCAGCCAGCCAGGGGATCGCATACGGCCGTCCGTTGATCAGCACCACCACAACTGGCTTGCCAGCAGCGATGACCGCCTTCGCCAGGTCTTCTTGCACGCCGGGCAGGCGCAGGTCGGCTTTGTCGCGCGTCTCGCCCACGCTGCATTCCAGCGTCAGCCCCGAGCGGTCGCCCAGGACGAGCACCACCGCGTCCGCGCTTCGGGCAAGCTCGACCGCTCGGGTACATCCGCTGGCGTCATCCCCCATGATAGCGCACCCGCGGGCATACAGCACTTCAGTTTGATCGGACACCATAGCACGGACGCCGTCCAGCACGGTTGTGATCGCCTGGATTTGCAGCCCGGACGGGTCGACTGCGGCAAAGTACGAACCCGGGCGCGCCCGGCTCTTCAGCAATTGCAGCATCGCCTGGTGCGAATAGTCAGCCAGTTGATTTCGCCCGTCGTCCGCGTTGGGGCCGATCACCGCGATTCGCTTGAGGGTTTTCTTCAGCGGTAAACTGCCGTCGTTTTTCAACAGCACCATACTCTGCCGGGCGATATCCCGCGCCAGCGCCCGGTTTTGCGGGCGGGCGAAGACCTCCAGCACCCGGCCTTCATCCACGTAAGGATTTTCGAACAAGCCTAATTCGATCTTCGTTTTCAAATGGCGCCAGACCGCAGTATCCACCGTCGCAAGGTCGATCTCGCCGGCCTCGAGCGCCTCCCGCAGCGGATCGCCGTAGCAGTCGACGGTCGGCAGTTCCACCTCGATGCCGGCCTCCAAAGCCAGGCGCGCCGCCGCGGATTTGCTCGGTCCAACGAAGTGAAAATCATGGATCATCGCAACCGCTTCATAATCCGAAACTAGCAAACCGTCGAAGCCAAGCTGGTGACGGAGGATGTCCGTCAGGATGCGCCTTGACGCCGCGACCACTTCACCGTCCAGCTCCGGATAGGAATTCATCATCGTGGCAATACCCGCGTCGCGGATTGCCGCCTGGAAGGGCAGCATGAACACTTCGTAGAGCTCGCGCCAACCCACGTGCACAGGACTGCAATTCAACCCGCCCTGCGAAAAGCTGTGCCCGATGAAATGCTTGCCGGTCGCCAGCACCCCATCAGCCAGGTTCTCTCCCTGCAGACCCTTGATGTAGGCAACGCCAAAGCTGGCAACCAGGGTGGGATCCTCGCCAAAGGTTTCCTCGACCCGCCCCCATCGAGGATCGCGAGCGACATCCAGCACCGGCGCAAGCCCCTGCCTGGCGCCCACTGCCAACAGCTGCGCGCGGATTGCCGTGGTCATCTCCTCTGCCAGCTCCGGCTGGAAGGTCGCGGCGAGGCCGATCATCTGCGGGAAGATCGTCCCGCCGCGCAGCAACGCCCCCGCGCAGCATTCCTCGTGGACAATCGCCGGGATGCCAAGACGGGTTTCTTCGACCAGGAATTTTTGGATGTGATTGGCTGCCCTGGCTGCGGCAGGTGGATCGTAAGTTGAAGCTCCGCCGAGTCGTGTGATTTGACCGATGCCGTGGCGCAACCTGTGGGCAATGATCGCGTGGTCCAGCTCGCCGCCGGTTTGCAGCTCATATATCCAATAGGCAGATATTTGAGCGAGTTTCTCGTCCAGCGACATTTGTTCAAGAATCGATTTTGCCCGGCGTTCCACTGATTTCGTCATTCTAACCTCGGTCAACGGATATTTATTCCCTCAGCCTCTCAAGAAGAGCCGCTGGATGGGGAGTTATACAGGTGGCACTTGACCTGCACATCACCAACGGTGATGTCCTGTGGCATGATATCTTTGCAAACGTCCATCACCATCGGGCACCTGCCGGCAAATTTGCAGCCCCTGCGCAGGTATTCCTCCTGTTCGATGTCGGTCAGGGTGATCATCTCACTCCAGCGCATATCCGGATCCACCTCCGGGATCGATTCGCGCAGAAGCCGGGTGTATGGGTGCCTGGGTTCCATCAGTACCTGCTCGACCGGCCCCATTTCGACGATGTTGCCCCTGAACATGATCGCGATCCGGTCACTGACGTAATAAGCGGTCGCCAGGTCGTGGGTGATGTACAGCACGCTTACACCGATGTCTTCCTTGAGCTTTTTGAAAAGGTTGACGATCGACATGCGCAGCGAGGCGTCGACCATCGAGACCGGCTCGTCGGCGATCATCAGGATCGGGTCGGTCAGCAGCGCCCTGGCAATGGAAATGCGCTGAAGCTGCCCGCCGGAAAATTCACTGGGATACCTGCCGGCGACCTCCTCATACGATAGACCAACCGCCTTCAATTTTTGATCGATACGCTTGATCGTCGCTTCCCTGTTGTCCTCCAGTTTGTAATGACGGACGGTTTCGAAGAAATAGCGGTCGACGATTCGCAAGGGATTGAAAGTACTGAACGGATCCTGAAAGATCGCCTGAATGCTTTCGCTGAACCAGACCTTCCTGTGCTTCGAGTCCCGCTCCGGCCGTTCCTTATGAATGACCTGACCGGAGGTCGCCTGCTCGAAGCCGAGGATGATGCGGGCTGTGGTGGTCTTGCCGCAGCCACTCTCACCGGCCAGGGCAAAAATTTCCGCCGGTCTGACGAAAAACGAAACGTTGTCCACCGCGGTGATTCTGACCCGCGAAATCATCGTCCCAAGAGTGAACACTTTGGTCAGGCGGTCGACTTCAAGGAGTTTTTCCATCTTCCCTCTCCACGACCAGCCAGCAGGCGGCTTTATGATTCTGGTTCAGGGCAACCGTCTCGGGCATTTCACGCTTGCAGATCTCGAGCACATACGGGCACCTGGGATGAAACGGGCATCCGCCGGGCAGGTTGGAGAGCAGCGGCGGATTCCCCGGCGCGCTTTCGCGGGCGGACTTATCTCCAAATCTCGGCAGGGAGTTGATCAAATAGCGCGTGTATGGGTGCTGCGGGCTGCCGAAAACGGTCGCTGCCGGCGCCTCCTCGACGATCACGCCCGCATACATGATCGCGATCCGGTCGGCGACGTTGGCGTGTATGCCCATATCATGCGTCACCAGGACGATCGAATTTTGCAGTTCGCGCTGGATCGATTTGAGCAGTTGCACAACCCCTCTCTGCACGACCACGTCCAGGGCGGTAGTTGGCTCATCACAGATGATGACCTTCGGCTTGAGCAGCGCCGCTAATGCGATGGTCACCCTCTGTTTCATCCCGCCGGAAAGCTGGTGCGGGTATGCGTCCAGGATTTTGGTTGGCAGCCCCAGCTCGACCAGCCAGGCCTTGGCGATCTCGAATGCCTCCTCGCGCGTTTTTCCACTCAAATGGGCAGAGATGAAATCGTGGAACGTTTCCTTCAGCTTCAGGACGGGGTTGTGCACGCTCATCGAACCCTGCGGGACGTACGAAATGAACTCCCAGCGCAGGTAGCGTTTATCCTCCGCGGAGAGTCTGGAAGCGTCTAGCTCCTCATCCACCACGCGGTAATAAACCTTGCCGCCCATCAAGCGCAGCGGCGGCTCGATCGCCCCGTAAAGGGTTTTCAACAGGGTCGATTTACCGCAGCCGCTTTCCCCGGCGATCCCGTAGACCTCGTTCTCGCGAATATGGAGATTCACTCCGTTGACCGCCTTGACCACGGTCTGGTCGCCGTGCACATCCAGCACGTAGAAGGCTTTCAGGTTTTCAGTACGCAGCACAGGTTTGTTCATCGCCGCAGCCCTAAGCCCCTACCCGCTGGATGCGCGTGCGCGGATCGAGGTATTCGCTGATGCTGACCGACAGCCAGTAAAGCGCCACGAACAGCAGAACCGAGAGGACGATCGGGGTGACGATCCACCACCAGTAGCCGAGCAGGATCGCCTGGTAGCTGATCGCCCACTGCAGCATAGTGCCCAGGGTGGGAATATCCATGTTGACCAGCCCGAGAAAGGCCAGGGTGATTTCCAGGCCGATCACCCAGGCCATGTTATTGATCAGCGTGGAGAAGATCAGCGGGGTGGTGAAGGGCATGTATTCGTTCAACACCAGCCGCACCGTTCCGGTGCCGGAAAGAACCGCCGTCTGGGTAAAGCCGCGCTCGCGCAGGCTGAGGATTTGCGAGCGGATCACGCGCGCGTCCCAGGACCAGCCGAAGGCCGCCAGCAGCAACCCGAGCGTGACCAGGTTCATCCTTTCGCGCACCAGCATCGCCAGCATGACGATGATCAGGAATAGCGGGATAACCAGAAAAACATCGCTGAAGAACATCAAGACGGTGCCGGTCATGCCGCCTTTATACCCCGCGACCATGCCGACCAGCACGGCGATCACCCGCGAGAGCGAGGCGGCGATCAGCGCGATGATCAGCGAGTTGCGCACGGCAAAGGCCGCCTGCCAGAAGAGGTCCTGCCCCTTCGAATTTGTCCCAAAGAGATGCTCCCAGGAGGGTTTTATGTCACGTGGGGCGGTGCCCCACAAAGTTGGATCGTGCGGCGAGAATAAAGACAGGATCGCCAACAATAGCAATGCACACAGGATGGTAAAACTGACCACAAAGCGGTAGTCTTCGAAGAGATCCTTGAGCACTTTCATCTGCCAGCCCTCTTTACTGGTAGCGCACCCGCGGATCGAAGAGCGGATACAGCAGGTCGATGACAAAAATGGCGGTGGTGATGCCGATGATCGAAAGGGCGGTGATGCCCATGATCAGGTTGTAGTCGCCAGTGATGATGGCATTGTAGAGCAGCATACCGAGCCCGGGGTAAGAAAATACAATCTCAGTGATCAACGCGCCGCTGAAGATCTGACCGATGGACAGCGCCAGCGAGGTGATCTGCGGCAGCATGGCATTGCGAATCACATAGCGGGTGGCAATCTTCCGATCTCTGAGGCCGCCAAATTTCGCGTACTGGACGAAATCCTCGGCGTTCACGTTTTGCACCACCAGCTTCATCGTCTGGAACCAAACGGCGGTGCCCAGCAGGACGAGCGACAAAGCCGGCAGAAAGGCGTGCTTGAGCACGTCGAGAAAATACGCCAGCGTCCACGAGAACTGCCTGCCGATCGGGATGCCCCCGCTGACCGGGAAGAGTGGGATGACGTAAGCCAGCAGCAGCATCAGGGCGAAGGCAAAGATGTAGTAGGGGATCGGCCGGATGATCATGGTGCACACATCCACCACCCTGGACCAGCGCGAGCGGCCGAAATAGCCGGCCAATCCCCCGATGATGTTGCCTAAAATCCAGGCGAGGACGGTGGTTGTCAGCAGCATCCCCAGCGTCCACGGCAGCGCCACGCCAATCAACTGGTTGACCGGCGTGGGGAACTGGAAGAAGGACACGCCAAAATTGCCCTTGAACAGCCGTGTCCAGAAGGCGCCGTACTGCTCGAGCGGCGAACCCGTAAGACCGTACAGCTCATTCAGGTCCTCGATGAAAGCGTTCATCGATGCAGGATCAAGGTACGACCCCATCGAGCGGAGCTGGATAATCGTCCGGTTGACCGGGTCGCTCGGCGTCAGGCGGGGGATGATGAACACCGCCGTCAACCCGAGGAAGATGACCAGCACATATTGGATCAGCCGGGGAATGAGATACCCTTTTACAAACGTCATTGCCGTTCCAGATATAAGGAGGTCTATCCGTTTTTCGAAGGAATTCCCCGGGCGGGTATTGTCAACCCGCCCGGGATTTGGATTCCCATGTCCGGAGCCTAGCTGACCGGCTCCAGGAAGGGGGTCATGTACTTGAAGGGGCCCCAGTGAACGTACGGCTGCGAGTAGGGATTCTCCGCGCCTGGCCAGTTGGTCCAGTAGAATTCATCCCAGGTCACGAAGCCGATGTACCCGAAGGTTGGGATGCCGGGCATTTCCTGCACCAGAAGCTTCAGACCCTCGATGCCGGTTGCGACGACCTCATCCGTATTGGAAGGATCGGTCTGGCGCAGCTTTTCGATGACCGCATCCATTTCATCGCTCGCCCAGCGCGAGGTGTGCCCGGTGGTGATGGTGCCAAGCGGCTCGACGTAGGCCGAGTTGTAGAAGTCGAGCACGCGGTAAAGGTCAGCGCCCGCGCCCCAGGGTTCCTGAGCTGGCCACTCGCCGGAGACATCGTAATCTCCAGTATACGCCAATTGCGAGGAATTGTCTGACGGGACGTGGATGGCGTCGATGCCGAACTTCTTCCACTGTTGAACGGCGGCGGCGGCATTCTTAAACGACAGGTGTGAAGTGTCGGTGCGGCTGAGTACCTCGATGGTCCAAATCTGCCCGTTCGGCAGCAGCCACTGACCGTCGGCGTTCTTTGAGAAGCCGTTCTTCTCGAGCAACTTGGTGGCGGCGTCCGGGTCGAACTTGTACCAGCCGAGGCCAAACGCTTGATCCTGAGCCGCGGGATCATCCGGCACCACATAGCCGCGGCCGCGGGCGTATTCAACCACCCGCTGCGGGGCGTCCGTATCATACGGCTTGAAGGTTTCGCCGTTGCCGAGATCCAGGGTGAATTCGCTCAGCCAATCCTCCATCGGTGCGATGTAGAAGTCAGGATAGGCGCCCAGCGAGGGGATGTGAACCGGGCTCAAGGTGCCAGCGCCGTCCACGGCCATGCCCTCATAGTCGGCGATGTCGATCGCCAGGAGCAGAGCCCAACGCACATCGACATTGTCGAATGGAGCAATCGCAGTGTTGAAGGTCAGACCGGTCAGCGCCGGATCATTGTTGACCACCCACGGGTAGTTGGGTTGATAGGCGCGGATGGTATCGCCCTGCGCCAGCGCAGCCTTCAATCCTTCCGCAGAGAGGTCGACAGCGTCCAACTGGTGGGTCAACTGCGCAAGGATCTTGGCGCCCTCATTGGCGAAGGCCTGGAAGACAATGTATTGCGGTTTAGGCTCGCCGAAGAGGATGCCGGTCGGGCTCTTGTCCCAATCGGCGCGTTTTTCCCAGATCGTCCAGAAGCCGTTGGGATCAAAGCTGTGCAGCTTGTACGGCCCGGTGCCGACGAAGGGATTGAATTCGAAGGTGATCGGGTCTTCGACCTTCTCGAAGATATGCTTGGGCATGATCCAGGTGCAGCCCCAGCGGTCGAGGAAGTTGGTGTGGAAGCGCGAGTTCGGCTGGATCAGATCGATGACGACCGTCTTTTCGTCGGTCGCAGAAACGGAGGCGACGTTGTCGATCATGAAGTTGTGAGCATTGAAGCCCTCGAACTCGATGAGCGTTTCGATGGTGAAAACCACATCCGCCGAGGTGAAGGGCGTGCCGTCATCCCAGGCGACGCCTTCGCGCAATGGGAAGGTCACCTGAGTGAAGTCAGCATTGTAGATCGGATCCCCTGAGGCGAGTCCGGGGATGATCTCGCCGGTGGCATAATCGATCGACCACAGCGGTTCGTTGGCCAGGTTCTGCATACCGCGGTCGCGCGACTTCCAGCCGACCCATTCATTGAAATTGGTCGGCGTCCCGACGCGGCCGGTGAGCTGCCCGACAATCAGAGTTTGCTCCCTGGGCAGCTTATCGAGCACCAGCGGGGCTTCTTCTCTGGGTTTCGGGGTCGGCGTCACCACCACTTCAACGGTTTCCACAACCGTTTGACCTTCTTTTTCGACGATCACGGTCTGGATGACGGTTTCCGGTGTGGGAGTGGCGCAGGCGCTGAGGATCAGGGTGAGCGCCATCAGAGCGCTCACGAGGAAAAATAGTGACTTACGCATAGTATCTCTTCTCCTTTGGAATGGAACTTCCGGATGGTTAATTTTTTGCTGCGGAAGATGACTCCAAACAGCCCGGCGCAGGCCCTCCATCTGTCGAAACAGAGACGAGGTGAAGAACTGCACAGTCAACCGACAAATCTTTTGGATGTAGACCACCTCCTCCTTGAGTGAGAACGTTTCCGGTAACGATACCGGTACGACCAAAAAAAACGTGACTACGCTCGATTCACTGCCTGACCGGCTCCAACGCCTGGCAGGAATCCCGGATCACCAGACATGTGGGCGTCTTGATTATGTTTTCCTCCAATGGCTCTCCTTCTATCAATTTAAGCAGCATTTGCACCGCAATTTTTCCCATCTCCTGGATAGGCTGGTGAATGGTCGTCAAACCTGGCTCGGACTGCGATGCTTCTGGGATGTTGTCAAATCCGACCACGGACAAATCCTCGGGGATGGATAATCCCGCCTCGTGGGCAGCCTGATAGACCCCCATCGCCATTTCATCGTTCGCTGCGAAGATTGCTGTGGGAGGCTTTGTCAGACTGAGCAATTGTCGGGCGCATTTCAAACCGGAATCGGCGGAAAAATCGCCCTGAGTGATCAACTCGGGGTCGATGGGTATACCGGCTTTAGCCAGGCCGTCCTGGTAACCGAGCAGCCGGCGATTTGTGCTCTGGAGATCATAACGACCGCTGATGAAGCCGATGCGCTGATGTCCCAAATTGAGCAGATGGCCCATTGCCTCCATCGCCCCTTCCCAGTTGGTCGAGATGACCGACGGGTATTCATTGATCTCGTAGTGCGGATCGACCGCAACGACCGGCGCGTTGGTGTTGAAGTGGGTCGCCTCGGGGGTGACGACGATAACCCCGTCGGTGACGCTGTTGTTGAGCAGAGAAACAAATTTCTTCTCGCGGTCGGCAGTGAAATGTTTGCGCGTGTCGCCGCAGGTGTAGATGATCAGGTCGTATTCCAGTGTAGAGATGGCTCTGTTCACCCCTTTCATCACCTCGATCGGGAAGGGCGCGCCGGCATCGGGGATGATCAGGCCGAGCACATTCTTGCGCAGGCTGCGCATGCTGCGCGCCGCCAGGCTGGAGGTGTAGCCCATATCGGCGATAACCGCCTTGACCCGCTCGTAGGTTTCGGGGGCAATGTCGTCCTTGTTGTTGAGCACGCGCGAAACTGTGGAAACGGAGACGCCGGCGGCCTTGGCCACATCCTGGATGGTCAACGAGCGTTTACTTCGTCTCATCATAGAGGGATTTCCAGCCAAACTCTTCCGGTATCATTACCGGTAACGTTTTCGGGGTAATTTTATTATCGCAAAAATGGAGGCACTTGTCAACTATTTTTAACATTCCAATTGAAGAGCCGGGGGCGGGATGCTCGCCCATTAGCGTTGACGTACCTGACCGGGTAAATAAATCCGCCCTGCCCCCACAAGTCGTTTACTTTTGTTGAAAGACAGCGTCCGCAGCTGCTTTCATCTTCTCCGGATCAGGATCGAGGCAGACAAAGATATTATCCGGATGTTCAACTGTTATGGTTCGCCCTTGCTGCGGGCCTGAGGATGTCACTACCTCCACACCTGTGCGTGTCTCAGGACATGCTTCTGGCCATGCCGCAACCAGCGCCGCGACCAGATCCCAGACGTAAACTCTCTTGACACCCCAAGCGTCCAGCGTCCTCTGGATCAAATCCGCTGCCAGATCGCTTTCAGGCGCATATGCCTTTCTCCAATCGCGCAGATCGGATTTCTCCCAGGTCACCTGATTGGTGGCATCCAGCGGCACAAGATGAAGCTCCAGACCGGAAGAAAACACTTCACTTGCAGCAAGGGGATCGACCCAGATGTTCCACTCAGCTACCTCATTGCCAATTTGCGGATAGTCTTTGTGGAGGTTGCCCGGCACATTAACAGCCCCGCCCATCACATATACTGCCCGGATGTTTGCAGCTATATCCGGTTCCATCCGCAGCGCTTCTGCCAGGTTGGTGTGCGCGCCGCTGACGAAGATCATCACCGGCTGGTCGGAATTTGAAACAACCTGCAAGATTAACTTAACTGCCGGTATAGGCGCTGATGGGTTCGTCGCCTGTGGAAGAGAGAGATTCCAGAACGCGTCGCTTGCCTGCCGCCACGATTCGGGAAACGCATTGCTCCCAGCCAGTGGAGCGTCGCTGCCGAAACCAACCGGGATATCCTCGCGCCCAAATGCCGCCAGCATTTGGGCAATGTGCCGGGCAAAAATTTCGGGATGTGCTTCACCATAAGAAACCGTTACGGCGCGAACATCGAACAAGGGATTGCGCAGGAAATACAGCAGTGCAATCATCCCATCCGGGCTGCCGTCGTCGTCCACGATGATCGGGATGGGTCCTTCAACGCCAGGGGTGGGCAAGGCAACGGTCGCAGCAGTATCGCCTGCCCCGTCAGGGCAAGCAACCCACTCCAGGTCAGGAAAACTACCCCGAATGCATTTGGGCGCCAATCCTAATTGTTGCCATATCGGCGCCATCGGCACTATCAGGACAATAACGAGCGCCAGGACTGCCAGGATGATTAATACAATCCGTAATACTGGTTTCATACCTTTAACTTGTACCACGCTGGTAAGAGAAACACAACAATAACTGTGTTCTCAGTTGTTAATCTCAGTCCCCTTCCCCGCGCAAAGGTGTGAGGATGTCACCCTCCGCGCGCAGATTGGTCGTACCGACCCGGCTGGCCGCCAGGAAACCCAGCCCGGCAATGACCACGCCAACCAAGAACACATACTGAAACCCGAACGCATTCCAGATCACGCCGCCGAGCATGGCGATGCTCAGCGAAAATATATGGTCGATGGCCAGGCCGGCGGTCAGGGTGGGCTGGATGTCACCCGGTTTCAACGCGATCTTCTTCATATACATTGAACGCGCCATATTGACCGACATCAGCATCTGGTCGAGCAGATAAAAAACGCAGATCAAAATAAACGCGGTGCGCTCAGGGAACAGAAATTTTGAAAGCCCGTAACCCAGGCAAACCACAACCAGCAGCACAGCCTCCAGTTTGAGGATCAGCCGCTCGCCAAAACGGTCGATCGCCCGACCCAGCACGGGCTGGAACAGGATGCCGATCACACCCCCGATGGTCATCAGGGTGGCGATCGTCTGGGTGGGCTGTTTGAAGACATTCACGATCACCCAGGGGGCGAAGGTGATGAAAATCTGTTTCCGCGATCCCGCGATGACATTCAGGAGATAGAACAGGCGGTATTCCTTGTGAAGTTTCAGGAAGGTATTGGCCTTTATCGCTTTATCCGGCTTCATCGAGAACATGAGCACCGCTGCCAGCGCCAATCCCACAGCCGTGAGCAGAAACGAATGCTGGAAGCGGAAATTAAAGAAGCGGAACCCCAGGAACACCAGGAAACTGCCCAGGATGGTAGCAAAGTTGCGAATGGCGTTCAACTGCCCCAGCCGCCGCCCGGTATGGCCCTCGTGCGCCAGCTCCATCCCGATTGAAGAGGTCAGGGGGAGGAACAGGTGCTGCCCGCTGCTGTAGATGAACAGGCACACCATCATGAAACCATAGGTCGACGAGCTGAATCCGATCAACACCGCGCCGAGCATGCTCAACAGCAGGGCGAACACCCCCAGCCGGCGGCTGCACAGGAAGCTGAGCATGGCGCTGAAAAAGACCACCAGAAAACCGGGCAGTTCCCGCGGCAGTTCCAGCAGCGAGCGCTGGAAACCGGTGATCGAGAAACTTTCGTTGATGAAGTTGTTGAAGGTGGAGTCGAAAACGCTGAAAGCCGTCCCCATCAATAAAGAAACTGCCACGAACAGCTTGAGCTCGCGGGGCATGCGGGTAATGCGCGCGGTAATGGTCATTTAGCTGCCTGACTGTTGGGGAATTATCAATAATTATACGCCCTGCGAAATGATGAGCAGGTCCAGTGAGGTGAACGAAACCAATTAATTAACCGTGATAAACTCGCCGCTCAATTTCAGATAATAAAGGCTAACCTCAAGGTGGGGATAACTGGAGAGAATCGCAGACTTAGCCTTGTTGAGATCAGCGGCATGCCTTTCGAAGGTGCTCTCAGCGCCATAGGCGCCGCATTCTTCGTGGTGGATCAGGATCACCTGCGCGATGTGATGCAGCCGGACGGAAATGTCGATCTGACCCAAAATTGTGTCCAGGTCTTTGGTCGAGCCGGCGAAACCGATCAAATCAAAAGTCTGATCCTTCAGGTTTTCATCCGTCCATCGGCGGATGTACTTCTGGAAACGGAAATCGATGCAGCAGACGACAGCGGCGTGACATTGATGGGACATGGGTTAATGATCCTCAGGGCAAGGATGGAATGTGCCTATAACGGGGAGATTATAGTATGGAGACCGCTATTTTGCTATTGAATTGGGGTCAAGCGGCCGTGTTGTGAAAACAAGCCTTCGCCATCCATGCAGCCGGCAGGTTGGGGCGCGATTATTGCAACCTCGAGAACAATCCTGGCAGGAGTATACCTAAGAAAAAACGCGTACAGGGGCTCGAATATCATCCCCTTGTGCCCTTTCCGCTACGCTTCAAGGGTGCTCCGCAAGGGACCCTGAACCAACCCGGTGTAGTTAATAAAGAAAGTGAGCGTGCAGGGGCTCGAACCCTGAACCAATGGCTTAAAAGGCCACTGCTCTACCATTGAGCTACACGCCCGTAACGACCAGATTTTATCACGCCCCCAACGGCGCGTCAACGATTTACCTTTTCTCGCTATAATTAGCTATTATGGAATTAACCCCCGACACCCTGCTGCACAACCGCTACCTCATCATCCGCCTGCTTGGGCAGGGGGGGATGGGCGCCGTCTACCTGGCCAATGACACCTCGCTCGACCAGCAGGTGGCGGTCAAGGTCAACTACCGCACCGGCAGCGACCCTTCAACGCAGTTCCTCCGTGAGGCGCGCCTGCTTGCCTCGATGCGCCATCTGCACCTGCCGCGCGTCATCGATTACTTCGTCATTGGCGCCAATCAATTTCTGGTCATGGACTACATCCCCGGCGAGGACCTCGGCACGCTGATCGCCCGCGAGGGCCGCCAGCCGCTCGATAAGGTCAAAGCCTGGGCCAGGCAGCTCGGCGACGCGCTTGTTTATCTGCACAATCAGAAACCGCCGGTCGTCCACCGCGATATCAAACCGGCCAACATCAAGATTACCCCCGCTGGCGACCTGGTGCTGGTCGATTTCGGCATCGCTAAAGCCACCGACGCCTCCCAGGCCACCTCGACCGGCGCGTCCGGTTACACGCCCGGCTTCGCCCCGCCCGAGCAGTACGGCTCTACCCGCACCGGCCCCTACACCGACCAGTTCTCCTTTGCCGCCACCCTATACATGCTGCTGACCGGTGAGCGCCCGACCGACTCGATCGAGCGCACCCTCAACCAGGCCCCGCTCACCCCGATCCACGACTATAACCCGGCCGTCCCGGTCAGCTTCGAGCAGGCGATCATGCGCGGCATGGCGCTGCGCCCGGACGAGCGCTTCCCCAGCGTGCGCGATTTCATGGCTGCACTGACCGGCGAGCCGGTGGTGGAAGCACCCAGGCTGGTCGAGGAGCCCACCCAGACCGCGCCCCGACCCGCGCCTGTCGAAGCGCCCCTGCCGAAACAGATCGAAGAACCTGAGACAGATGTCACACAGGTCAAAGAGCGTCCGCAGCCCCCGGCACACCTGGCGTTGGATCAGCCCCCGGCGCCAGCTGAGGCGACGGTCAAGGGTTCGCCGCCCGCCCCGGTCGAGGGTACCGCTGCTGCGCTCCCGCCGGCAGCTCCGGCCAGGACGGTCATGAGCGCCCCGCCGCCCGCCGCCACCGTCCAGGCGCCGCTCAGTCAGGCTGCTTTACCCGCGGCACCCGCGGCAGCCCCCAAAGCCGGAGCGCGCATCCCCCCGCTGATGATCGCCGGCGGCGCCGTCCTTGCGTTGGCCCTGCTTGTCGGCGGTTTTTTCATCGTCCGCGGACTGAGCAACAAGGCTGCCAGCCCGACCCTCGCTCCCACATTGCCCCTGGTCGCTGATCTGCCCAGTTCCACACCCACCGAGCCGAGCGCCAGCGACACACCCGCGCCAACGCTCACAACTCTGCCAACCGAAACCACGGAACCAACCGCCACTATCGAGCCGACAGCAACATTGCAGTCGATCGGCGGAGGCGGCATGGTAGCCTTCTCCAGCGACCGCGCGGGTGGCGTCCTGCAAATCTGGACGATGCGCGTTTACCTGGATAACTCCGGGAGGGCTTTCAGCGACGAGCCGGTTCAGCTCACTTTCGACGCCGGGGATAAGACCCAGCCCAGCTGGTCGCCGGACGGCAAGAAGCTGGCCTATGTCGCTCCGGGCGGCGCAAACACCGGGCTGGACATCTGGGTGGTCAACGCCGACGGCTCCGCGCCGGTCAACCTGACCAACCGGAAGGGCGACGATACCGATCCATCCTGGTCGCCAGACGGTAAGCTGATCGCTTTCACCAACAATGGGCGCAGCGACGGCATCCGCCAGGTGTTTACGGTCGGCGCGGATGGAAAGAACCTGACGCGCATCAGCTTTGATCAGGAAGAATACATGCCGGTCTTCACCCCGGACGGGGAAAACCTGGCTTTCGTCATGTTCGTCGCCAGCCACGAGGTGCTCTACCTGCGCAACAGCAGCGACGAATTCAAGGAGTTCACTCGTTTCGATAATGTCGAGCTGCTCGGCCGGCTTGGCTACGTGGAGCATCCCGCCTACTCGCTGGATGGGGGCTGGCTGGCCTACACCCGCACCGAAAGCTACCAATCCTCGCGCCAGAATATCTATTCGGTGCGCACCGCCTCCCGCGGAGGAGACATCGCCCGGCTGACCGATGACAACGCCAGCCGCGAGCCAGCCTGGTCGCCGGATTCGCGCTGGATCGTCTTCACTTCCAACCGCGACGGCAACCTGGAAGTCTATATCATGAACACAAACGGGCAGTTCCAGGTGAACCTGACCAACCTGCCCGGCGTTGATATGCAACCCGACTGGCAGCCGTCAGCCCCACCCGAATCATAACGGCGCCTTCTGGCGCCGTTAGGTTATTCTGGTTGACTTGGCCGTGGATTCTTCGGCTTTTGCGAAGGTCGCGTCCGTACTCTGCGGCGTTTGCCGGTGGCGCTGCCCGCGTTCGGGCTGAGGATCAGCGTCAGCCGATTGAGCGCATGGATGTCGTACTCACGCCGCCCGCAGAAATCGCACACCCAGGCTGGAAAGTCCGGCACGGTGATCAAATCGTCGCCGATCCAGGTGTAATACACCACATATTCACGGTGCATCTGTCCAGCCTGACACTCGTGGCAGGGGATTACATATTCCGCGTTGTTATCAGGGTTGTTGAGATTTTCTTTGAGCCTCATCGAACCTCGATCGTCGAACGCCTGCCTGGTGGAAAATCATCCCTTTCTCCGGATCAATTCTTCGCGTTTACGACAATTGCCTGATTCAGCAGCTTGGCTTCATCTAATGGCCAGTATACCACCAAAGCTTTTCCAACGACACTGTCTCTAGCGACGAACCCCCATTTATGCGAGTCAGAGGATTGGTTGCGGTTATCGCCAAGCACAAACAACATCCCATCCGGCACTTGCCAGGAACCGGAATATCGCGGCGGTGCTGAGATGTACGGCTCCTCCAGCCCCACGCCGTTCACGCTGACCACCCCGTCTTCCACCTCCACCAGGTCGCCAGGGATGCCAATGATGCGCTTGATATAATCCTCCTGCGGATTGAAGTGAAACACGACGACATCCCCGCGTTGAAAATCGCCGATACGGTAAGCCATTTTGTTGACCACAATGTACTCACCCGGCTGCAACGTGGGCTTCATGGAAATATTTTCCACTTTCACCCGGGCAATGACCGTATCGATCAAGAAATAGAGGACGAAGGCCAGGATCAGCGTTTGCAGAATATCGAGCAGCACCCGCATCAGCGGAGGGATTTTACTCTGTTCTTCTGGAGGGGTTTCTAGTGGTTCAGCCTGATATATGTTCAACCGATATCTCTCATCACACCGGGGTCGATACAATCAACGGTCGCAAAATTGGTTTTAGCTACTAAAACAATACTTGTGGTAAATCCCCTGTTAAACAAATTATACAATGAACTTACACCATAACGATACCAAATCTTGCATAGATTGACCTTACAGGTGGTCAACAAATTACTCCCCGCGCAGACGCGCGCCGCAGGTGCGGCAGAACAAGTCGCCCGGAGCTGCTCGCCGCCCGCACTGATGGCAATAAACCGCGTCGGCTTCGGTAACTTCCTCCGTGCGCCGCGCGGATGCTGCCCGGTGTCGGCGGCGGCTATCCGCCGCCGGGCTTGCCTGACTTCTGGTGAGCCTGAACCAGGAGAAACCGCCGACAAGCAGCACCAGGCCGATCCCGCCGAGGATCCAGGGAAGGAGTTCATTGGACCTGGTTCGGCCAGGAGTGTCTTCGTCAAGCGGTTGAGCCGCTTGAACCGGCAGCGGTCCAGCGCTCAGTTCGTCATCCGGCTTGGAATAACTCATCTCGACCGCAATCTTCTGCCCCGCGTTCACTTTGCCGACGTTGCTCACGAAGTAGGTGAAGCCGTCTTCCTTCAGCACGCCCGGGCCAAAACTGGGCAGGATTTGCATATCGCTGGCGTTAACCGGCTGCTGGATGGCGATGCTCAGATTGTTGATCGGATAATCGGCGCCCCACTCGAACCTGTACTGGCGTTTTTCACCTTCACTAGAAAGGTCTGGATCGTAATATTCGACTTGCAGCCCGGCGGTCGGCGTGGATAGTACTAACTTGATGAAATTACCCTGTACTTCCTTCGTGTACTGCAGATTATAGAGCAGACCGTCCATATCTTGAAATGCAACGCTGAAGGGCTCGCCCACCCTGCGCGGGATGAGCAGGGAGACCTGAGCCGGCAACGAAACGTCATCCGCCAGTTGGATGCGGTAAATGACCAGCGCATCCGGCCGATCGTATTCAGGCCAGATTTCGATCACCATCTGATCGAATATAACCGGGGTCTGCCCGTAAACCGCGGACGGCAATAACAGAAGGATAACGAACAGCGCCAGGAAAACCAGACTTCGCTTCATGCAGCCGCCTTCAGAAATGGGTGTCCAGAGTGGGGTTAATCTTACCACAACAGTCCGTTTCCCCGCGCGCGACCTGCGCATGCAGACGGTCTGCAGGTCGAGCCCTCGAAAATCGGTTATAATCCAGGCACGATCCGAAGAAAGCTGAGGTAAAGAAAAATTCCGTGGCCCGCCGCCGCTCTGTCGAAGATCTGACAACCGAGGAGCTGCTCCATCTGTTGATCGAAAAGCGCCGAGCCGAACGAAACAGGCGGCTGGATCATTTTCATCGCACCGGGCGGGTCGTGCTGGTCGAACCGCAGCCAGTGACCTCGGCATTCGAAGCGGTCGGCCGCCCCGTCGAGGACGAAAACCAGGCTGAGCCTACGGCGAAACGCTCCCGGCGGCGCCTTTTCGACGGATTTCTGCTGGCGCTCGAGGTGATCGCCGTGGCGGGCCTGGTCTTTGTGCTCTTCAACGGATTTTCACTGCTGCGCAACCTTAACAAAGAAATAGCCTCGGCCATTGTCCAGCCAACCCTGACGCCCACTCCGGTGATCAACGCCGTGGTTCTGCCCTCCGGACACACCCCGCCAGATTCGCCCGGCGGGGCGCAGTTCAACTGGGGCGAGATTCCCGAGCACCTGCGCCCGATCGTGCAAACGATTGCCAGCCTGCCCATCCCCACCCCCAGCCCGGAACATGCCGTCCGTGTGCAAATCCCGGCCATCGGCGTAGATGCACCGGTCGTCATGGGCGACGGCGAAGAACAGTTGAAGAAAGGCGTCGGTCAGTATCTGCTCTCGCCCAATCCAGGCCAGCCCGGCAACGTCGTCCTCTCGGCGCACAACGACATTTACGGAGAGATCTTCCGCGACCTGGACAAGCTTCAGCCAGGCGATGAAGTCATACTTTACACCAGCTCGCAGGCCTATGTCTATACCGTACAGCAAATTCAGGTGGTCGAACCAACCCAGGTGGAGATCATGGCCGAAACAGCTGAACCGATCGTCACCCTGATCTCTTGTTACCCTTACATGGTTGACACCCAGCGAATTGCGGTGACCGCCTCTTTGCAGGAATAATTCATAGTTATTAGGAGATAACCCAGATGGCAAAAAAGCAAAAACGAAAAATATCCTCCGGGCAGGCAAGCGCCCCACAGGTGAGCGCGAAACCAGCCGCGGCGGTATCCAGCCGCACCTCGAGCGCGGAGTTCAACCCCGATTACAGCAACGTCAAGAAAGATCTGAAGCGGATCGGCCTGCTGGCCGGCTCATTCTTCGTCGTCCTGATCGTCCTGTCATTCATCCTGCGCTGATTTTTTCTCCGCGCGCCGATTTGGCATTATCCTGACGCACAAATAATACGAAGCATCCGCAGATCATTCCAATCTGCGGATGCTTCGCGCCTGGATTGATGATTGGTCATCCCCCTGTTGGGATGGAGACAATCGTCAAGCGCTCACCGTCTTTCGGCATTTCTTCCAGGATGAAGGCGGGCAGACTCATCTCATTGTTGATAAGAAACATGGTCGAGTTCGTGAATGCACGGCGGTTATCCTGAATCAGGATGCCGACCATGTCCGGGTAGATATCCGCCAGCCATTCGATTACGTCAGCGTACGTGGCTGCCTGACTGAAGGATTGCTGTATCTCCTTCTCGCCGGCGATCACCCGCGCCAGATTGGTGAATTCGATAGTAATCTGCTTGGTCTTTTCGGCTATTGTTTCCATACGGTCATTTCCCATAAAATTATGCTAATTTATATGAAATTATTCATATTTATTATAACAGATTTTATTGGGATTCCAAATTTGACCGCAACGACCAACAGATAACATCACTTGAAACAGGCGGCAAACAGCAGCACGCCGACCGACGTAATGATCCACCAGTACGTCTGGACCATATCCGGGAGGAATGCGGCGTTCTTGGCCGCCATGCCGCCCAGCACCATCACCATGGAAATACCCACCAACCACCAGCTTCTGACCTGATAAAAAGGCTGGTTAGGATCTTCTACCGGGAATTTCTTATTTTTACCCTTCATGGCCGCCAGCTGCGCCTCACGTCGTTCGCGTCTCTTCCTTCCGCGCAGCATCCCCAGCCGCAGGTAAAACAAAAACATCGAAAAACCAATAACAGCCAGTTCGTAATTGAATTTCATGCTGCTTTATTCCTCTTCGGTTTCCAGATGTAGTTCATAACTGCCTGATAGAAAGCCTGCTCATCAGGCTCTGGTCCTGGCCCGATGGGAACAAATCGGGCGCGCGGGGTGACCTCGACCATTCGGGTACCGCTTGGATAGACGGACGGGGCGATTTTTTCCAAGGCAACGATGCGCGTTGAGGGCCAGTTAACGAACGGCATACGCTTCTCCGGCACCTTGATGCACGCCATCATATACACGTCGCCGTTTTCCTGAACCGGCGGCAGCTTGATCAGGTAGGCTTTGGAGTTCCTTTCTGCAATATCAACAACCTTGTAGGAAACGTCTTTGAAGGGCACCAGCAACGAGTTATCCAGGCGCTTGCCAACGTGATCCCACCAGAATTTTAGAAATTTCACCCCATCCCGCTCGAGCAATTGCATGAAACCTTTCGTCTGGTGGTGAAAAAGGGTTGGCAGCGCCTCATGGGTGAAATTATAGTGCTGATTCTTCTTGAAATTCATAGCGTTCAAGCCTCAGTCGCAAGGAAGATTTCCCGTATAAATTGCTCGAAACGGCCGGGGCTGCGTCCGAGCAGCCAGCCCAGCACGTTTGGATTCCCAAAAAAATTATACTCTTCATAATAACCAAACATTTTCAACAGTGTTGTGACAGCATATTCATTCATCCCGCCGGCACGCACCCCTGCCTCCCATTCTTTTCGGTCAGTTTGCTCAGCCCGAACAGGCTGGTCAATGATCCCGCTGATCATCTCGGCGATTTCTTTTGCGGAGGGCGCATCCGGGCTGGCCAGCTCGTAAATAGCGTGTTCATGACCGGGCTCATTCAGCACCCGGGCAGCAACCTCAGCCACGTCTCTCAAGTCGACCAAAGCCTGGCGCGCATCGATGGAATATGGCACTGCATACACACCGCGTTTGAGGATTGCATCCCGATAGCCGAGTAGATTTTGCATATAAGCAGTCGGCTGGAGAATCGTGAAGACCAAACCCGATTTAAACAGGGTTTCTTCGACCTGCATCTTCAGCCAGTGATGAGGCATATCTTTCACCTGCGGGTGCAGAACAGAATGGTAGACAAAATGGCGGACATCCGCCCGTTTGCAGGCATCTATGATGGATAGACCCAGAGTTAATTCGTCTGGGCTCATATTGGGGGCAATATGATAGACCGCCCTCGCGCCGCTGCAGGCCGCCCGAAGGATCTGCGCATCGCGCATATCGCCAATAAGGACATCTTCAGCGCCGAGCGCAGTAATGGATTCAGCTTGTGTCGCCCGGCGAACCAGGCCGCGAACGCGCAGGTTGCGAGCAACCAACGCGCGGATCACGTGTCCACCAGTTTTTCCGGCCGCGCCGGTGACAAGGATCAATGGTTCATCTCCTGGAATGGGCTTCATTATAGTATATTTTCACTCGATCAGATGCAATCCATAAAAGAGCTCCCGACGCCTGGAAAGAACGTCGGGAGCCTTCTGATCTGTAAGACAATTTTGCATCGCTGAAAATGTCTGTCTTACTCGTCAATACTGACCGAAATCCGGTATTAGTCTTTCTTCTGTGCCGCAGCGCGCTCCAGCGGGGGTTTCCACCAGACCGTGATCAGGTTCATGAGGATACCCACCACTGCGCCTGTCGCGATCGCCGGCCAACCGTATGGGAATACGTATTTCAGGATCGGGATCGGGATGAAACCACCGGAGAAGCCGATATTGCCGCCGATACCGATGATCAGGATCGTCGCGCCGATGGCCAGGGCCTTCGGATCATACAGGTTGACTTTCTCGGCCATCATCAGGGCAATACCTTGCATGCCGATGACACCGTACAGGTAGATCGCCAGGCCGCCGATGACAGCGGTTGGGACGGAGTTAACCGCCTCAGCCAGTGGACCAACAAAGCCGAGCAGGATGCTGATGATGCCGGCGGTGATCAGTGACGGGCCGGAGTAGTTGCGGGTGATCACCATCAGCGAGTTGTTCTCGCCGTAGTTGGTGCCCGCGGTCGAGCCGAACAGGCCGTTTACCAGGTCATTCAGGCCGTCGAGCATCAGGTTCAGGCCAATGTACTTCGAAAGTCCGTACGGTTCGGCGCCTTTTTCCTCGGCCAGGTGATCCACATACAGGCTGATCTGGTACAGGTGAGCGGTCGACTCCGGGATCGTGGCGATCGCCATGACGCCGACGCCGACGATCACCGTCAACGTAAGTGGATCATTGAAGACCGGGAAGCTGATTTGCGGCGCGCGAATGAACGCCTCCTGCCCAAACGCACCCCAATTGACCAGGCCTAACGGGATAGATACGACGTAACCGATGATAGCCGCCAGCAGGATAGGCAGCATACCGATGAAGCCCTTACCCTGCAGATAGACCGATAGGATGAAGGCGGCGAGCAGTGTGACCGCTGCGGCGAGCAGCCATTTCAGGTTATCGAGGGCATTGATATCGAACGCTGATGAGAACACGCCTGTAGCCATTTGCAGAGCAGTGGCGCCCAGACCGATACCAATGGTCACAGCGACGGAGCCAGTCACGACCGGCGGCAGAACCTTATCGAGGCCCTCTTTACCGCCTGTTAAGCGGATGATCAGGCCAACGATGATGTTGATCAGGCCGGTGGCGATAAAACCAGCGGTCACAACCGAGATAACCTCGGGGGGCGCAGTGCCTTCGGTGATTCCCTTGGCCTGCATGATCGCTATTACTGCGGCGATGTAGCTGAAGCTCGAGCCGTAATACAGTGGAATGTACTTGCCCATCGACAACTTCGCACCGATCAGCGCGACAACCGTGCCGAGACCGGTGATGGTCAACACGGTGCTGACGGGGAAGTGCATCAAGATGGCGCACAAGACGGTCGCCGGGAACATAGTCAGCACATGCTGAAAGCCCAGTAGAACCATCTGACCGAATGGAGGCGTATCATTGGGCAGGTAACCCATTACCGCCTTCTTAGTTGTGGTTGCCATGGAAGTCTTCCTCCCTTTACAATATAAAGATGAATTTATGAGTTTGGGGATTGGTATTCACCTGCGGAGCGGCCTGGAGTGTGATGCCAGATAGGTCGGCCTAGTCCGTTCACCGCCAGGGTTGGGGGGATGTTTTATCTCTTCCTGTCAGCCTCCTTTCTCCTCATCGTCATCGGTTGAAATAGATCCGTCTGGTAAAAACGATGGGTTAGCCTTTTTCGGGGCTAACCCATCCGAGTTATTTATTTGCCAAGGAGCAAGGCTACGATCACCAGGACGATCACTACCGGGATGATATAGAGGATAATCCGAATTTCCGGTACTTTAGTTAAACCCCCGACCATGTCTTTCGCTACGTTCGACGCAAACTCGGTTTGCGTGGGGGCTTTGAAGTCAACAACCTCGCTGCCGGATTTCTTGGCGGCAAGGCGCGCTTCCAGGGCTTTATCCAGCGTCTCAAAGGCAGTGCGGATCATGCTCTTCGCCACGCTGTCGATCATGCGCTGACCTACCGAAGCCAGCGCGCCACCAATACTCATATCACCGTCGTATTTCAACATCGTTGTGCCGTCGAGCTGTTCGCTGAAGGTCGCCTTGCCGACACCCTTTGCAAAACCGGGGGCACCGCGTCCATCTACGTTCAGCGTCAGGCTCTCGGGGGCAACTACATCGGTAAGCGAGAGCTTGCCCTGAAATTTGCCAGAGACCGGGCCGATGCGCACGTTCATCACGCCTTCGTATTCGTTCTCAGCAACAACATCCAGCTTATCCATGCCGGGCACAGCGCTGGCTAACACCTCGGGATCATAAAACATCTCCCAGACGTCCTCCCGCGGTCCATTAAAAACGTGCTCACCTTCCAGTTTCATTTACCAAAATCCTCCAAAATGTGTAGATTCGGGGTCATCCCCGATCAATAATGACGAAGGGATTTACTTTCCCTTCGCCTTTTTGACATAAGTGAATATTTTGCTTGGACTGAGATTCGACTCCAAGATTTCGACGCCCGTATCGTACAGCGCATCCTCGACCGCCTGATTGAAAACAGCCGGAGTCGGGATCGCGCCTGCTTCGCCGACGCCCTTGATGCCCAGCGGATTGAGCGGCGAGGGCACCTCGACATGGCCCAGTTCCATCTTAGCCGGCATATCGGTCGCCTGGGGGAAGAGATAATCCATGAAGCTGGCCGTCAGCAGTTGGCCGTTCTCGTCATAGTGGATCTTCTCGAAGAACGCATTACCGATGCCCATTTGCACGCCGCCGTGGACTTGCCCCTCCACGATCATCGGATTGACCGGTGTGCCGCAGTCGTGCACGATTGCCAGGCGATCGATCTTGACCGCCATCGTCTCAGGATCTACATCGACGATCATCGCCATCGCGCCTGCGCCGGTCGCGCCGTAGGGCGGTCCGTAGTAAGCGGTGGCTTCCAGACCAGGCTCAGCGCCGGGCGGGAAGGTGCCGCGCATCGGGTTGGCGCGCGAGGCAAGGTCGCCAAGGGTAATGAATTTGCTGGGCATATCCGCCACACGCACCACGCCGTCGGCGATTTCCAACTCTTCCTGCGGCGTTTCCAGATACTTGGAGGCCAGTTCAAGTGCTTTCGCGCGCACCTTGCCGGCTGCCAGGTGAACTGCTGTACCGGCAATGGTGATGCCGCGGCTGGCAAACGTGCCGGCGCCCCAGGCAAAGGCTGCCGTATCCCCTGTAGTTACGTTCACATCGCGGTAACTTACTCCCAACTGATCGGCGGCGATTTGCGCCATGGTGGTGAAGTGCGCCTGACCCTGGCTGGCGACTCCGGTGGCGACGTTCACCTTCCCATTCGAGCCGACCGTCACTTTTGCGCCCTCGTACGGGCCAACCGCGGTACCTTCAGTGAAACAGCAGATGCCAATGCCGACGTGCTTGCCCTCGGCGCGCAGCCTGGGCTGGATTTCTTTGCGGAATTTTTCGTACTCGATGATATCCAGCGTTTTGGCGAGCGAACTGGGATAATCACCGCTGTCGAGCACGCCCTCGACGAAGTCCTGACCGATAATGCCCGTGTGAACCTGGTATTCATCCGGCTGGATGAGGTTCTTGCGGCGAATCTCGGCCGGGTCCATCTTCAGCTCTTTTGCAGCGGCATCCAGCAGACGCTCCATGACGAACACGCCCTGCGGGCGGCCTGCCCCGCGCACCGGCGTGACGATCATCTCGTTCGTCCAGGTCATCTTGATTTCAGTGTAGAAGTTCGGCACCCGGTAGTTGCTCACCGTGTGCGTCTGTGTGTTGAGCGGCACGGTCAGCATGTAGGGATTGTAGGCGCCGCTGTTGTGAATGAAGACATCCTTGACGCCCAGGATGATGCCGTCTTTGGTCAGCGCGATCTCGGCAAAGTGAACCTGATCTCGCTCCGAAGTGGTCGAGAGGAAATTCTCGCGTCTGTCTTCAAGCCATTTGATCGGGCGGCCGAGCTTCTTGGCCAGGTAGGTGATCAGGACATCGTCCGGCAGGGAGGTGTTGATCTTGGGGCCGAATCCACCGCCGGTGAAGGGGGTGATCACGTGCACCTGGTTTTCGAACAATCCCAGCCGCGCCGCCGTCTGGTTGCGCAGAGTGATCGGCGACTGCGATCCGCACCAAATGGTCATCAATTGGGCGCGCTCGTCCCAGTTGACGACCATACCGCGGTTTTCCAGCGCCGACCCGGCGACCCGATCGACGTGGATCTTGCGTTTGATCACCACATCCGCTTTGGCTGCCGCTTCGGCGTAATTCCCGCGTTCCTGCACCACGTGGGCGGCCAGGTTGGTGGTGGTGTCGTCGTGCACCAGCGGAGAGTCCGGCTCGAGCGCCTTCTCGAGGTCGATCACGGCTGGCAGCGGCTCGACATCCAAGTAGATGTAATCACAGGCATCCTCGGCGATGTAGCGCGACTCAGCCAGGACAATTGCCACCGGTTCGCCTGAATAGCGCACCTTGTCGATGGCGATCGGCAGGGTGGTGCGAACCTGATAAGTCGATCCCTTGATCGCTGTCGGCGGGGGGACCTGTAGAGGACCCGGCTTGATGTAATCGCCGAAATCCTTTGCCGTGTAAACACCGATGACCCCGGGTAATTTTTCTGCCTCGGAGGTATCGATGCTCAGGATGCGCGCGTGTGCAAAATCACTGCGCTTGAAAGCCGCATAGATCATCCCAGGCAGCTCAATATCATCCGTATATTGAACCTGACCGGTCAAAATACGGGGATCTTCTAGTCGCAATACGGATTTATGAACAAATTTATCTGCCACAGTACACCTCTCTTCTATGCCCCTTGCCTGGCGGCTGCCATCTTCTTCGCTGCCAGCTTCACTGCCTCAACAATATTGTGATAGCCTGTGCAGCGGCAGAAGTTACCGTCGATAGCTTCACGGATTTCCTCGTCGGTGGGGTTCGGATTATTTCCCAGGTAATGGACGATATCGATCAGGAATCCCGGCGTGCAGAAACCGCACTGCAGGGCGTGTTTTTCCATGAAAGCTTCCTGGACAGGGTGCAGATGATCGGGTGTGCCAAGCGACTCGACCGTCTTGATATCGTGGCCATCCGCCATCACAGCAAACATGATACAGGAGCGCGCCGGTTCACCATCAAAGAGGATGGTGCAGGCGCCGCACAATCCGTGTTCGCAGCCGACGTGGGTGCCGGTTAGTTTGAGCTCGTGGCGGATAAAATCGCTCAACAGCAAGCGCGGCTCCACCTCGCGTGTGTAGGGGGTGCCATTGACCGTTACAGTAATGGGGAATTTTTGCGTCATGTCAGCCTCCTATATCCTTACCCGCGCGAATGCTTCGGTCAACGAGCGGCCAACCAGCACGTTCACAAGGTTCTTGCGGTACTCGGCCGTCCCATGCAAATCCGTGCCAGGATCGACTTCGCTCCTGGCGACTTCGGCTGCCACGTCGGCGATTGCCGCTGGAGTTGGTTCGTTGCCCACCAGAACCTTGGCGGCATATTTGGACAGAATTGGCGTTTCGCCTACGCTGAACAACACCAGGCGGACGTCTTTGCAGCGGTTGCGGTCATCCAGGGTCACCACACTGATTGCGGCTGCCTGGGCGTATCCGCCGCGCTGGCGTGAAACCTGCTTGTAAGCCCCGGCTGTGCGCGGTGCAAGCGGCGGCAGGATCACCTCAGCCAGCATGTCCTCCGGTTCGAGCACGGTCATGAACGGCCCGACGAAGAAATCGTCCGCCGCGACCGTGCGCTCGCCCTTCTTCGACTTGATTACCATTTTCGCTTTCAGTGCGACGGCGATCGCCGGCAGCTGCGCCGCCGGATCGGCGTGGGCAATCGCCCCGCCAAATGTGCCGCGGTTGCGGATTTGCGGGTGGGCGATGTACTTGACCGTTTCGACGATCAGCGGGAAGCGCTCCGCCACCGCCGGGCTGTGCTCGACCGTGCTGACGCGGGTCATCGCGCCGATGGCCAAGCCGCCTTCAGCGGTCGGCTTGATATAAAACAAGTCCTTTACTTTATTCAGATCCACCAGAGCGGCCGGCCGCGCCATGCGGAAGTTCATCGCGGGGATCAGACTCTGCCCGCCAGCCAGAACCTTGCCGGAATAACCCAATTCCGTCAGGTTACTGAGGGCCTCCTCAACAGTGGTTGGTGCGTAATACTCAAATGGAGCTGGTTTCATGTAATTGTTACCTCCTCGAGGAAAGACGGTTATCCGCCGATCGCCTCGTCGGTTCAGAACCTTTGTACGCCGGCGAATTGTGCCGCCAACGCTTTCAATAGAACTGCTGGGGGATTGCCTGAGCAGGCAGGCAGGCGCAAGATCCGATCAACATGCACGCGATCATAACTGATTTCGCGGATGTGTAAGTGGATGCGGTATTTCGAAAATGGATGATTGCCTGACTCAGGGAGCAATTTCTCACCTAGCTATTATCGATGCAGCCCCCCAAAAATGCAAATCACCGGAGGGCTGCAATTTTCGACGAATTTTATTCCTTAATGGCGACGAAGCGCCCCCACATCGACTCGGCTTCCATCGCTTTTTGGACAAAGCAGCCGATGTAGTAGCGCCCGTTCTCGACATGGCCTAGCGACAGGTTTTCGGCATGGACGATATGCTTGGGGAAGAGGTTGAGGTGCATGTCCTGATAATACTGATCCAGCGGGAACATCTCGTCCCAATCCTTGCCGGTGTCCCTCTTCAGCTTCTCATTGGCTTCCTGGAAGGTTTTCGGATGCCAGATGCGCTGAATGGTGTTCATCGGATGGTCTGCCGCGACGCAGTCCACGCCAATCCATTTGATGTTCTTCCTGGCTGCCCAGGCGGCAAAATCGGCCGAGGGCCCCGGGTGTTTGATCATGTAGCGGAATTCATCCGAGTCTTTAGAATTCCAGGCGTACTTGGACCAGCCGGTCTTGATCACCAGGATGTCGCCGTCGTGGATATCGACGACCGATTCGATCATTTCGGGCGTATACACGCTCGAGTTGGAGACCAGGTTTGAGATATCGGCAACCACGCCCGGACCGACCCACTCCTCCAGCGGCACCTGCCCGATCGAACGCCCGGCCGGCCAGAAGTGCTTCTCGCCATCCATATGGGTTGCCAGATGGATGGAGGCATTGCAGATCGAGCCGTTGCGGGCCATGCCAAAGTAGGCGCCGCCTACGCGCTTGAAGAATTTAACCGAGAGCGGCTCGTAGTTGGCCCACTGCGGTGAGCGTACCGAAAACGGCACGGTCATATCGATTAAATTAGCCCTGTCCATCACCTGGAAGAACTCTTTTTCTTCCATGCCGTCCGGCGCCTGGTAAGCAACCACCCGCGCCCAGGCGGTTTCGACCTCCATGAAGGGGATCGGCATGATCCCGATCCAGGCGCGCTGGTTCTTGAGTTGGTCAATTTTCCCGACGATCGACTCGACGAAGAGCATATGGTTCTTCGGCAGGGTGATGTGGGTCATCTCATAGTACCAGTCCTGGGGGAACATCTCATCCCAGGTCTTGCCGTACTCTTTGACCAGCTTGGCTTCAGCCTTCTTGAATTCGCCTTCGTGCAAGCGACGGATGGGAGTGTTCATCGGATGCTCTGCGCAGCCGCAATCCACGCCGACCAGCTTAAACTTCATGTCCAGCGCCCATTGGAAAAACTCAGGCGATGGCCCCGGGTGACGGACAAGGAAACCAAACTCCTTCGATTCCACGCCGCCCTGCGCGCCCGGATTTAATACATCGGGCTGATCCCACGAATATTTATGGTAGCCGGTGTTGATGATCAGGATGTCGCCCTTGCGCACATCGGCCTTCTTCATGATCATCTCGGGCGTGTAGAGCGAGTAATCCGAAACCATGTCAGAAATATCCACCACCACGCCGGGCCCGCATAATTCTTTCAAGGGGATGTCAGATATCGCCCGACCACCCGAATGGTAGGCAGTTTCACCGACCAGGTGCGTGCCAACGGTGTTGCTCCAGTTCAGGATTTGTCCGTTGGCGCCAGCGCCACCGCCATAGGCGCCGGTAACACGCTTGAAGAAATGCACTTCCAGAGCCTTGTCGCCCGGGAACGGCGGGGTGAAGATGCTGCAATCCTGGGTCAGGTCGTACAACTTGGCTTCCGCCATCATCTTAATAAATTTTGCTCGGTCCATCGATCCCTCCGTCTTGATTATGGATTGATTAAATTCCGTACTTTTCAGCAAAGGCGATCAACGCCTGTTCGAACGGCTCCATGGGCATCGAAGCCACGCCGGCCCCAACCTGCCCGACGCCCGGATCCTTGTGAGCCACGCCCGTGTTCACCCGCGGCGGCATGCCTTTCTCGACCACCTTGCGGATGTCCACGCCGGTGGGCGTGCCGCGGAAATCGAGGAAGGGGATGGTGAACTGCTTGTGCTCGGCAAAGGTGATCTCGTACATATCCATGGTGGTGTTGATCGCGTCGCGCGGTGTCCCGGCGATGAAGGTCACGATAGCCGGCGCGGTCGCCATAGCGAAGCCGCCAATGCCGGCTGTTTCGGTGATGGTGCTGTCGCCGATGTCCGGATTGGCGTCCTTCTCGGTAAAGCCAGGGAAGTAGAGCGCCTTGACCTGCGGGGCGGGGGCGGTGAACCAGCGGTCGCCCAGGCCGCTCACGCGCAATCCAAAATCGGTGCCATTGCGCGCCATGACGGTGACGATGGTACTGCCCTCGATGTTGTGACCGGCGTCGGCCATCGTTTTGCAGCCAGCCATGACCTGGTTGAGGATGGTCAGGGCGTTATCGCCCATGAAGCGCAGGATTTCCGCGGCGACGTCCGCGTTCTTCGCGGCTTTGACAACGAACGGCGCCATCTGGGTTGTGTAAAGCACCGAGGCGGCGTCCAGGCGGTTATGGCCGTCATCGCCCATGTGCAGCGCCTTGGCCAGGATCATGCGCACGTCGACACCGCCGGCCAGCTTCAAGGCGGCATCCGTCGTCGGGCCGAGCACCTCGTTCATCCATTTCATCCGTTCGATCACGTCATCGCTGTAAGCGCCCATGCGCAGCACTTTTCCGCGGCCCTCATTCAAACCTGAATAGGCGAAATTTCCGTGGGTCTTGTTCTCGACAATGTAGACCAGCATCGAGGGCGAGATGACGCCCGCCATAGGACCAACCGCTGAATGGTGATGGCAGGGATCGAACTGGAACTTTCCAGAAGAGAGCAGCGCCTCAGCTTCCTGGGCTGTCTTCGCGCGCCCTTCGAAAAGCAGCGCGCCGATCATCGCACCCTTGGTTGGACCGGACATCCGCTCCCAGGTAACCGGTGGACCGGCGTGCAGCAGTAAATCCCTGTGCATGCCCGGGATGACATCGATCGCTGGCGCTACTCCGACCACAACCGGGCGAGCGTCCATGAACCTCTCAACAGCAATTGCATTCGCTTCATCTATCTTCATGACATACTCCTCAAGAGCTTCTGGTGGATAATCGGTTTCCCATCTCGATGAATGGGTAGATTACATCTTTTTCATTCTTTCCAGGATCGACATCAGCTTTTCATTGCCGCCGGCCGGTGGTCGCCAATCGACGTGCACAACCGGGGTGTCCTGGGCAGTCAGGTTTTCAGCGAAGGATTCCAGCCCGGCGTTGATCGCCTGCACCGGCTGCTTGAGCACGGTCAGGTCGACCGGCTTGCCGAGGGCTGCAACTGCTTCTGGCGTCTGGTTGAGCGCCTGCAGCAGGCGGCCGGCGTAGCGTACGACGACCTCATTGCTGGTATCGACCCACGCCCCGGCTTCTTTAAGTTGCTTGATCTGCGCATTCAGATCCTGTGGGTCCTCGTCTGTGCCGGTCACCACTGCGACCACTTCCAGGTAGCGCCCGGCTTTAGCCGCCAGGTTCTTGGCTTTAGCGACCGCGGGCGCCAGCTCGCTGGCCGGATCGGGATGCGAGCCGAAGCCGATGACCACGTCCAGCATGATCACCGCAACGCTTGGATCAGCAGCTTCTTCCAGCAGTCGGCGGATGCGCAATTCGTTGTCCATCATCGGGTGCAGACGGCCGACGGTGAACTCATCCTCGCCGAGATCGACAATGGTGTGCTCCACACTGACCAGCGAATCCTTGAGCTTGTTATCTTTATTGATTGGGGCGTTGGCGTACACCCTGGGCAGGTATTCCGCCAGCAGGTACTGGGCTTCGTAGGCCAGCGTCCCGCCAGAGAACAGCCCGCGCAGGTAGCGCTGCCCGCTGGCAAAACGCTCCAGTTTTAGATCCTCCGCCTGCAGGTCGGGCAAATTCTTGGAAAGCTCGACCGCCAACGCCGCGGCATCGTCCAGGCTGGAAGCAAAGTAAAGGTTTTCCATCTGGCGCGAGATCGGCGTGCGAGCGATGAAGTTCACCACTACCGGTTTGCCGGCGTTACGCGCCACCTTTAGCACCTTTTCGGCGACAATTGGAGAGGGCGGCTTGGAAACCAGCAGGATCACTTTGGTATCCGGATCGCGGCTGAGCACATCCACGCCCTGGATGAAGGTCGTGCCGCCCACTTTTTCAGAAAGATCGCGCCCGCCAGTGCCGATGCCGAAGGTGATGCCGCTGCCAAGCTGGTGAATGCGCGAAGTGACCTGCTGCAAGCCGGTGCCGGCGGCTGCGACCACGCCGATCGGGCCTTTGCGCACCTTGTTGGCAAATCCCAGCCCGATGCCGTTGATGATCGCCGTGCCGCAGTCAGGGCCCATCACCAGAAAACCCTTTTCGGAGGCTTCTTTCTTCAAGGAGATTTCATCTTCGACCGATACGTTATCGCTGAAGAGGAAGACGTGCTTGCCAAGCCGCAGCGACTCGCGGGCCACGCCGGCGGCGTAACGCCCGGCGACGGAGATCAGCACCCAGTTGGAATCGGGCAGCATATCATTCGCGCCTTCCAGCGAGCGCGGGCGGTATTCCTGATCGACGGCCGATTTGCGCCGGGTGAGCAGCTCGTCTACTTTACCGAGCGCCTCGGCGGCGACCGCCTCGGTTTCAGCGGACACGACGATCACCAGGTCGTTTTCCTTGGCCGCTTCCACATCGGCGTTGACCAGGTCGATGTGTTGTAACAATTCTTTATTAGACGCGGTTCCCATCACCACGCCAGCGTCAGCCACGCCGGGAAGCCCGGCCAGCGAACGCTGCAACTGCATGAGAACCGCTGAATCATAATAAACGCCGCTTCGAATTTCTGACTTAATGACAGACATCATCCACTCCTGAAAGGTATTTAGCTATTTATGCACACCCGCTTGAAGTTAAAAAGGATGGACCTCCATGGAACTGGCGGATCCATCCAAAACGAACTATCGCCACCGTTAATAGAAGCAACCTTATCTCCGGGAGAATAGACTTGCTGCGATGTTCGCTGTCGACGATAAGGGGGAACGGGTATGCGCTTACCCAGGGTACTTGTTGGATATTGCCGATTGTTTGACAATCGCAAAGAGAGTATAGCACTTACAAAAAAACATGTCAATTTGTGAAAAATCACATTTACAACCTGACATCGAAAATACCAGATGGATCCCTCGGGCGGATCCACCTAGCATTGCCTCAGAAGATTACATTGGTTGAACCTACAGCTCAAGTTTCTCGGGTACGCGCAGAACAGCGTTCGCTTTACGCACCTCTTCAGGTACATCGAAGTTCAGGTCCGAGCCGA
This sequence comes from Bellilinea sp., assembly GCA_034678705.1. GTDB lineage: Bacteria > Chloroflexota > Anaerolineae > Anaerolineales > Anaerolineaceae > Bellilinea. The sequence continues at coordinate 60,844 of JAXDBP010000022.1, read as the reverse complement.
TCGTGCTGACCAGGTAATTCTTTAACTGGATATTCCAGTGATCCTGGCCTACGTAGAAGACCTTGGCGCCGCCCAGCTCGTGCTGATATTCCGGCCAGGGCTTGGTCGGCTGCGCCATCGCCAGGCCGGCCATGCGCCAGCCGTTGTAGCTCTCGAAGGTTGACCACCATTCCTTGGCCTTGCAAATTTCCATGGCGTAGTAGGTCTTGGCGTAGTACATTGCCCAGCCAACCCGCCCGCGGCGTGAGAAGGCCATGGTGTGCAGGCTGATCGCCAGATCCTTGTTCCAAAAACGGCCGTTGGCAAAGCCGACCAGCTCACCATCGACCAATCCAAGGATGGTGAAACTGTCTTTTAGGCGTTTTCGCTTGACTGCGAGGATCTCACCGTATACCCGTACACCGACGATATCGTAGAAATCCTTCTCGAATTTCATCACCCGTTCCATATATCCAAGCAGGGTAGGAACGTCGTCGAGTTGCATCGAACGCAGGTAGAGCGTGCGGCCGTCCTTCAAAAGGAAGGTCGATTCAGGCCAGGGCGGTAACTGCATGGGATAACCCTGCAGAATCGCCTCGATTTCGCCGACATCGATATCGATCTTATCAGCAGACACATCAGTTGGCAGTTCAAGCTTCATAACTCAGGTCTCCTTACCTTAGAATGGAAATATAAAATGCCGATGACCCGTTCTCAACCCAGAACGGAACATCGATCAGGAAACACGGCGCGTTATCTGATTCGAATGGAATTGGGATGATTACTGGGAAGACGACGATAAAGAGCAGGCCAATCCAAATGAATATAACTGTAACGCTGGCTTCAGTATAGCAAACCCAAAAATATGCGTCAAATTAAAGTTGTAATGATTAGCGGCGATTTATGTCACCAGAAGATGGTCGATTCGATATGACGGATGACCTGTTGTGACAACTTGAATAGCAAGTGCTGGGCGCTGCCCCCCAGATCCCCTGGCGCGCATTCGGCCATGAGCCCGGACTTCCTGAGGAACATGCGGATTTCTCCAAACCGAAATGCGTCAAAGCTGGAGAGATAGATGACCTATTCCCTCTTGACGATCTATTTATCGTCTGATATATTGGACGCAAGTCCGATATGATAGACTATCAGAACCAATCCCCCAACCCGATCGCTTCGACCGCTGAGCGCACCCTGCGCGTGCTGGAGTGCGTCCTGGCTCAGCCGGACGGCATCTCCCCCCAGGATATCCTCGAACAAGTCGATATTTCACGAAGCACGCTCTTCCTGCTGCTGCGCACCCTGAAAAAGCTCGGCTACCTGGAGCAGAGCGAGCGCCGCGGGCGATACCGCAGCGGGCCGCGCCTGCTATCCTGGCGGGCCGCCCCCGGCGACGCGCGCCAGGATCTGCTGGCCGCCTTCTTCCAGGAGGCCTCCAGCCGTGCCTGGCCGGAAACCCTGGTTCTGGCCGCAACCGCCCCAGGCGGATTCGCCATCCTCGCCCAGGTCGAGCCCGATCAGCAGGTGCGCAGCGTTTACACCAGCGGCGAGGTGCTCGAAGACCTGGCGTCGGTGCGCCCGATCCTGACTCCACACCCGGATGAGAGCGTGCTGGCCAACGGCTACGCGCTCGCCCAATCCGCTGATCTGCTCGAACTGGCCCTGCCGGTCTGCCCTGACGGCTCGCGCCCCGAGGCAGCCATCCTGCTCTCGGCGCCCGCCTTCCGCTGGAGCGCCGAGCGCATGCTGGCGAGCTGGCTGGCCGAGCTGCGCGCCATGGCTGCCCGCCTTTCCTACCGCCTGGGCGCGCCGACCTACAGCCCCTATCACCGCCAGGCGCAAGCCGCTCTCCCACCGGCGGCGCCGCTCTCAGCGAGTGAAATCAGCGCCTTCCTGCAGGGTCCCTGGACCGCCCGCCTGGCCTGCCTCCGCCCGGACGGCAGCCCGCATGTCATCCCGGTCTGGCAGGAATGGGACGGCGTGGGCTTTACCGTCATCGCCTGGGAAGGCTCGCAGTGGGCCGATTTCGTCAGCGCCAATCCGGCAGTGTCATTGACGGTCGATGAGCCCTGGCCGCCGCTGCGCCGCGTGACTGCGCGCGGCCGGGCCGGGCTGCTGCCCATCCCCCCAGCCAGTTCGCAGCTCGATGGATTGGTGCAGCGCTTCACCGCCCGCTATCTCGGCCAGCCCAACCGCGCGCGGACGGCCGGGCGGGTGACCAGCGCCTTTTACATCCAGGTCGATCACCTGCGCGGCTGGCAGGGGCTGCCTTCGGCGAGCGAAAGCCAATAAAGGAACCGCCGTGCGCGTCGAGGTTTCCGCACTCAATCACACCTATCCTGGCAAGCCCCCGCGGCCGGCGCTGGCTGGCCTGGATTTCAGCATACCCTCCGGCCAATTTGTTGCATTGATCGGTCCGAGCGGCTGCGGCAAATCGACCCTGCTGCGCCTGGCGGCAAACCTGCTGAGGCCAACCGGGGGCAGCATCCGGATCGACGGGAGAACGCCAGCGGAGATCAATGCCGCCCGCCAGGTGGCCTGGATGGCGCAAAGCCCGGCTTTGCTGCCCTGGCTGACCGCGCGCGGGAATGTGGCGCTGGCCCAGCGATTTATAAATGGTCAAAACGGCGGGCTTCCGATTGAAGACGCCCTGCAGCGGGTGGGCCTGGGAGACATCCAGGCGGCTTACCCCTTCACCCTTTCCGGCGGCATGCAGCAGCGCCTGGCCCTAGCCCGCCTGTTGATCCAACCAGCCGGGCTGTGGCTGATGGACGAGCCCTTCGCCGCGCTGGATGAGATCACCCGCGAACGCCTGGCGCTGGAGCTGCTGGATCTATGGCAGCCGCTCCATCCCACCGTCCTCTGGGTGACGCATCACATCCACGAGGCGCTGCGCCTGGCAGACCGCGTACTGGTGCTGAGCGCCGCGCCTGGGCGGCTGGTCGCCGACCTTCTGCTCGAGCTGCCGCGCCCGCGGGACGAGAGCGATCCGCGCTTCCAGGCTGCGCTAAGTCAGCTGCGGACCTGCCTGGCCCAGGCGCAGGGAGAAGCTCAGCGGTGAAAGCCCCGGCGCGCCGCAGCGCCCTGGTCGCCTGGGGCATCGTCGCCGTCTTCCTGATCTCCTGGGAAGCCGGCGTCCGCCTGATGAATATTCCTGTGTATCTGCTGCCGTCGCCGAGCCACATCCTGGCGACGCTGGCGGACAATCCGAGTATGTACGCGCAGGCATCGCTGCTGACCCTCGGGGAGGCGCTGATCGGCCTGCTGCTGGGCGTGCTGGCTGGTGCAGCCATCGCGGTGCTGCTCACCCTGCTGCCGGGCATCGAGGATGGGGTGATGACCCTGGCTATCCTGATGAAATCCACCCCGCTGGTGGCTATCGCCCCGCTGCTGACCCTCTGGCTGGGCTTTGGCGTGCTGCCCAAGATCATCATCACCGCCCTGTTGACTTTTTTCCCGGTGCTGGTCAACGTGTTGAGCGGGCTGCAGCGGGTCGATCAACCCTTCCTGGATCTGTTCCATTCCTGGCGGGCTTCCCGCTGGGAGGTCTTCCGCTACCTGCGCCTGCCGGGCAGCCTGCCCTACCTGTTCGCCGCGCTCAAGATCAGCGCGCCGCTGGCGCTGATCGGCGCAGTGGTGGCTGAATGGACCGGCGCCTCGGGCGGTCTCGGGCGCACCATGTGGCTGGCCTACACCAATCTCAACCTGCCGTACCTGTTTGCCGCCATTTTCATCCTGGCGGCGGCCGGCATGATCCTCTACCGTCTGCTGGCCTGGGCTGAAGGACGAGCGGTCTTCTGGCAGTCCATTTCCCGCGAGCTCTAATCCCCTGTGAGGCCTCTATGCACCGCACCGTGATCCTCCTTTTAACGACCGTCCTGCTTTCCGCCTGTGCCGCCGCGCCCACCCAGCCGGCGCCGTCGTCCGAGCCGCTGGCGATGACCTTTATGGCTGGCTACAAGCCGCAGGCCAACCTGCCCTTCGTCGGCGTCTACGTTGCCCAGCAGCAGGGATTTTTTCGAGAAGAAAATCTGACGGTTACCATCGAGCATTCGGCCGGGCAGGGTCAGCACCTGCAGCTGCTGGCTGCCGGCAAGGTCCAGGTGACCACCCAGGACGCCGCTGTGCTGCTCAAGCGCCGCGCCGACCCGGGTCTGCCGCTGGTTTCCATCGCCCTGATCGGTCAGCGCGGGCAGCAGGCCTACGCCGCCCTGGCTGGCTCGGGGATGAACACCCCCAAAGACTGGCAGGGCCGCACAATCGGCTATAAGGGTACCCCGCCGCCCGACCTGTTCGCCATCCTGCAGGCCGCCGGCGTGGATGAGAATGAGGTGGAGCTGGTCAACGTCGGCTTTGATCCGCGCCTGCTGACCGAAGGCAAGGTAGACGTCTATCCGATCTACAAGTCCAACGAGCCGTACCTGATCCGCTCCTGGGGATATGACCTGACTCTGTGGGAAGCGGCGGACTTCGGTGTTGCCAACCTCGGGCTGGCCTACGTGACCAGCGAGGAAACCCTGGCCAACCAGCCGGAGCTGCTGGCCCGCTTCCTGCGCGCCGCCCTTCGCGGCATCGAATACGCCCGCGCACACCCCGATGAAGCGGTGCAAACCGTACTCAAGTACACCGGCCCCGAGACAGACGCTGATCACATGCGCTTCATGCTCGAAAGCGAGTTGGAGGATGCGGTCAGCCCGGTAACCGAGCAGAACGGATTGGGCTGGCAGACGCTCGAGCAGTGGCAATCGCTGAGCGAGATGCTGCAACAATACGACGCTCTGCCCCGGCTGGATGCAGCCCAGGCGTTCACCACCAGCGTCCTGCAGGCGGCTCAGGAGAAATAGAGCGGCTCATCCCGGCCTGCACAGCTCTTAACCCCCTCAGCCCACACAGCTATCACCGCCACATGTGGTAAACTAATGGGCACATGTTCGGCGGGCGGAGCACGCAGCCCGACGCCGGTCAACCAGGTCTGGATCGAGCCTGTTCAGGCAACCACGCAGGGATCGGCACTCAACACCCAGCCTCAAAGGTGCGTCCACGCATAATGCATTCCGTGGAAGGGTCAAATTTGATATTTTGCGGAGTGTGTTAAATGCGTTGGGTTCGGGATTATAAGCCGCGGCCAGCCGAACATCGCCTGTATAAATGGGCACTGTGGATCACCGTCGGGGGTAACGTTCTCCTGGCTGTCCTGAAAGCGATCGCCACTTACCTGAGCGGCAGCGTCGCGCTTTATTCGGACACAGCCAACTCGATTTCCGATGTTTTCTACTCGCTCCTGATGCTCCTCGGGCTGTGGATGGCGCAGCGACCGCCGGACCTCACCCATCCACAGGGGCACAGCCGTTTCGAGCCGCTGGTCGGGTTGATGGTTTCATTCTCGATGGCCTTCGCCGGTTATGAAGCCGGCAGGTCTTCGCTGGAACGGTTCCTGGCTGGCGGCAGCGTCATCGAGCCCGGCTTGCCGACCATCGTCCTGACCTTCAGCGCGCTGGTCAAGTTCGGCATGTTCCTTTCCATCCGAAAAATCGCCGCCCTGTTGCTCAGCCCAACGCTGAAAACGACCGCCAGAGATCACATCAGCGACGTGCTCACCTCCCTGGCGGCGTTTGTTGGCGCCATCGGCTCAGGTCTGGTCCATCCGCTTCTCGATCCAATCGCCGGCCTGGCCGTCGCCCTGTGGATTTTCCGGGCTGCGTTTCTGGCGGCTAAAGAAAACCTGTACTTCCTGACAGGCGGTGGCGCTGACGAAGCACTGCGCAAGCAGATCGTCGAAATTGCCCAGAGCGTGCCCGGTGTGCTACGCGTCCACCATCTGATGACGGATTACTCGGGCCCGAAGCTGCTGGTGGACCTACACATCAACGTCGACGCCGACGCGCCCTTGCGAGATACACATCAAATCGAAGATGAGGTCGTACGCCGGCTGAAAGAAATGCCCGAAATCGACCGCGTCTACGCGCACATCGAGCCGCACGACTGGCAGGAATAGGAGCCCGCTATGCGCATGACGAAATTGATCTCCCAAACGCTGCGCGAACCGCCGGCTGACGCTCAATCCGCGGGTTATGCCCTGCTGGTGCGCGCCGGCTTCATCCGCCAGATCGCCGCCGGTATCTTCACCACCCTGCCGCTGGGCAAACGCTCGGTGCAAAAAATCGAGGCGATCCTGCGCGAGGAGATGAACGCCATCGGCGGGCAGGAACTGAGCATGCCGGTCGTCCTGCCGGCTGATCTTTGGAAGGAAACCGGACGCTGGTATACAATCGGCGCCGAGATGGGCCGGCTGAAGGACCGCAACGATCGCGACCTGGCCCTGGCAATGACCCACGAGGAAGCCGTCGGCGACCTGGTGCGACAGGAAATCCGCTCCTACCGGCAGATGCCTGCCCTGATCTACCACATCCAGACCAAGTTCCGCGACGATCCGCGCCCGCGCGCCGGGCTGATCCGCGTGCGCGAATTCACTATGAAGGACAGTTACAGCCTGGACGTAGACTGGGAGGGCCTGGACAGACAGTACCGCGCTCACTACCAGGCCTATTTCAATATCTTTCACCGCTGCGGGCTGCCGGTCATCGCGGTTAAATCCGACACGGGCATGATGGGCGGCAAGCTCGCCCATGAGTTCATGTACCTTAACCCGATCGGCGAGGATACCCTGCTGCTCTGCGACTGTTGCGGCTACGCCGCCAACCGGCAGATCGCCCGCTTCCGCAAGACCGCCCTGCCGGCCGAGGAAACGTTGCCGCTCGAGCCGGTGCACACCCCCGCGGCCAAAACCATCGAAGACCTGGCCAGATTCCTCAGCATCCCTGCCGCCAAAACCGCCAAGGCGGTCTTTATGACCGCCACGCTGAACGAGCAGGGCGTCGAGCGCGAAAAGCTGGTCATGGCGATCCTGCGCGGCGACATGGAGCTTAACGAAACCAAGCTGGCCAATGTCGTCGGCGCCAAGGAGCTGCGCCCGGCTACGGAGGAGGAGATCGCTGCAACGGGAGCGGTGGCGGGGTTTGCCTCGCCGATCGGGCTGCACGACCTGATCGTCGCCGTCGACGACCTGATCCCCCACTCAACCAACCTGGTTGCGGGCGCCAACCGCCTCGATTATCACCTGCGCAATGTGAACTATGGGCGCGATTACCAGGCGGATATCGTCGCTGACCTGAGCGCCGCCCGCCAGGGCGATCTCTGCCCGGAATGCGGCGGCGAGCTGCGCGCCGAGCGCGGCGTGGAGGTGGGCAACATCTTCAAGCTTGGCACCTGGTATTCGGAGGCCATGGGCTGCCAGTTCCAGGATCCGAGCGGCGAGGTGAAGCCGGTCATCATGGGCTCCTACGGGATCGGCGTCGGCCGCCTGCTGGGCTGCGCGGCTGAGCAGCACCACGATGAGCAGGGGCTGATCTGGCCGGTGTCGATTGCCCCCTACCACGTCCACCTGGTGCTGCTGCGCGGCAAGGAGGGCAGCCAGCCCGAGGAAGCCGCTGAGCAGCTGTACACTGAGCTCCAGACAGCCGGCGTCGAGGTGCTCTACGACGACCGCGACGAAAGCCCGGGCGTCAAATTCAACGACGCCGACCTGATCGGTCTGCCGCTGCGCATCACCGTCGCGCCGCGCTCGCTGCAGGCCGGCGGCTGCGAATTCAAGCGGCGCGACCGCGCCGAGCGCGAGGTTGTTGCGCTTGAAAACGCCGCCGCCCGCGCCGCAGAGATCCTTGCTGACCTGCAGGCAGGGATTGACAAATCAGTCGCACCGGTCGCTTACCGCGAATAAACCCTCCGGGCGCGCTGGTGAAGATTAATCTCCACGGATGAGATGCTCCTGCAGGAAACGCTCGATCTGCAGGTAGCAATCCTCGAGGTTTTCAGCCAGCCGAAAACCGTGACCCTCGCCTTCATATACCTGCAGCAGCACCGGCACGCCGCGCGATCTAAGGTTGGCGGCGATCTGTTCGGACTGCCCCACCGGCACGGCGGTGTCCTCCCGGCCGTGGAAGATCGCCAGCGGATCCAGAATCAGACCGGCGTGGTGGAGCGGCGAGCGCTGCACATAGAGCGGCCTGGCCGCAGGCAGCGGCCCGATCAGGCTCTCGAAGTAACGCGATTCGAATTTGTCCGCCACCAGGCCGGGATCGAGCAGATCGGTCACCGGGTAAAGGCAGACGCCACCCCTGAACCGCCCCGGGTACCTCGCCAGCGCGTTCAGCACCGTCAATCCGCCGGCGCTGCCGCCGTAGAGCGCCATCCGCGCGGCGTCCGCCAGCCCCAGGTGGGCGGCTTCCTCGGCGGCGAAGATCGTATCCTCCAGGTCAAGCTCACCCCAGCGCCCGTTGAGCGCATCCTGATAAGCCCGGCCAAAACCGATCGAGCCGCGGTAGCAAACCTCCAGCCAGGCGTAGCCGCGCGAGGTAAAGTAGGCCGCCTCTTTAGGAAACTCAAGCCTTTCGAGGTGGGTCGGTCCGCCGTGCACATTGACGATCAGCGGAGGGAGGCCCTCGCCCGCGAACTGTGGATGAGCCGGCGGGAAGTAGAAGGCGTGCAGCTCGCACCCGTCAGGTCCCTGCCAGCACAGTTCCTGGGGATTGGAGAAGTACTCTTCAGCCAGCGGCTGGAGGTCGCTGCGCGCCAGCACATGCCAGCTCCGCCCGTCCCAACGGACGATCCGGTCAGGGATCTGCGGCGAGGAGGCGATCAACACCAGCTCATCCCTGACCGGCGAAGCGCTGATCTGCCTCAGCCAGGCATAGGGCTGCGTGTCGATCGAGCTGGTTTTTCCAGAGGGCACATCCGCCGAGATCAGTGATGCCCGCCCGGCGTAGTTCAGGATGGCGAAGATGCGCTTGCTGGAATAATTCCAGGCTGTGGTGCTGACGCCCTGCACCCAGGCCGGTGAGCTGAGCAGCACCCGCTCGCCTGCCAGCAAGACGCGGCACTCACCGCTGGCCAGGTCGTACAGCATGAGCGCCTCCCAATCGCCGCGGGTGGTGATGTAGCTCAGCCAGCGCCCGTCCGGCGAGAAGCGCGGCTGGGTGAGGTTGGCTTTGCCGTCCCCGGCGATTTGCTGCAATTCGGCGGCCGCTGGAGGCCCCCCCGCCAGGCTCGCAAGCATGATGCGGGTGGCATCCCAGGGCATGTTGGGGTGGTCCCATTCGATCCAGGCCAGCCGCGATCCATCCGGCGACCAGGTCGGCTGCATGTAGAAATCAGCTCCCTCGGCCAGCCGAATCGTCGGTCGCAGCTCCACGGCGTCAACCAGCGCCAGCCAGTCACGCTGCCCGTCGCTGACAATCACGACCAGCCAGCGCCCGTCGGGGGAGGGCGTCGGCGCCGCCAGTAAATGACTGTCGTCAGTGAGCGCCGCCGGCTCGCCCCGCTCCAGCCCGGCGCGGAAGAGCTGCTTTCCACGGTCGATGTAGAAAATCGAATCCCGGAGGAGGCTAAACTCACCGCCTCCGTAGAGCAGCCCGCCGCGAGCCGATTGTTCCTGGAGCAGGTCGCGCCGGCTGCCGCCGATCACCTGCTGCACCAGCACCCCCTGCCCCGAACGCCCCTCGACCCAGACCAGCCCGCGTCCATCGGGCGACCACTGCACGTTTTCCAGCCTCAGACGCTGCCCCAACCACCCGGCGGAAATCGGGCTCGGCCAGCTGCCGTAACTGCGAATTTGCCTGCTTTTTCCCATACAGCACTCCCTATTTAAAACAGGGTCTGGAAGTGCTCCAAACCCTGTCCTGTTCCAGATCCATCGGATTAAAGATGCGGTTCGAATTTTTCGATCAGCTTTGGCAGCGGGATGAAACCGGTCACCCGCTGGCGCTCCTGCCCGCCGATGAACAGGATCAAGGTTGGCACGCTCATCACGCTGTAATTAACCGCCAGATCGGAGCTATCGTCAACATCGACCTTGCCCAGGCGCACGCGGTTGCCGAAATTGGTCTGCAGCTTCTCCATCTCCGGCTCCAGCCGCTTGCAGGGCGCGCACCAGACCGCCCCAAATTCGACCAGGATCGGCTGATCCGAGTTGATCACTTCTTGCTCAAAGTTACCGCTGTCAATAGGTTCCATACTCATAATGTTCCTCTCGCGATGGTTAAAATCAGATCAGCCCGCCTTCAATAACCGCAGTCAGCGATTCAAGTTCGCCCAAGTATAGCCGAATGCTGTGGATTTGTCAGGATATATGCATTCTATACCATTTCTCCATCCAGGATGCGTTTCGAATCCCTATTTCACAGGTACAATGGATTAATCCGCGATAAAACAAACAGAACGATGAATCAGTTCCCGCAATCCCTTTCTACGATCCACGGCCGTCTCGCCTTTCCGGTCTTCCTGCCGGACGCGACCTTTGGGCAGGTGCGCGCCGTAGATTCATACGATCTGATCGGCGTAGACATCCAGGCGGTGGTGATGAACACCTTCCACCTGATGCAGCGCCCCGGCTCGAGTACCATCCAGGCGCTTGGCGGATTGCACAAAATGAGCGCCTGGCCGCGCCCGATCATCACCGATTCGGGCGGCTTCCAGGCTTACTCGCTGATCCGTCAGAACTCACGGTTCGGAAAGATGGACGAGCGCGGCATCACCTACCAGCCGGAGGGCGGCGCGCGCAAGTACCTGCTCACTCCGGAGAAGTCTGTACAGTTGCAGCTCAGCTACGGCGCCGACGTCGTCATCTGCCTGGACGACTGCACCCACGTAGACGCACCCCGCGCCGAGCAGCAGATCTCGGTGGCGCGCACCATCGACTGGGCCAGGCGCGGGCGGGCAGAGTTCGACAAGCTGGTGCGCCAGAAGGGGCTCGCCCCGGATCAGACGCCGCTGCTGTTCGCGGTGATCCAGGGCGGCGGCGAGCTCGACCTGCGCCGGCGCTGCGCCGAGAGCCTGCTCGCGCTCGGCTTCGACGGCTACGGCTTTGGCGGCTGGCCGCTCGACGCGCAGGGCGGTTTGCTGACTGAGATTCTCGAATACACCCGCTCGCTGGTGCCGGCGCAGTATCCGCTTCACGCGCTCGGCATCGGTCACCCACACAATCTGCTGACCGGCTACCGGCTGGGCTACGGCCTGTTCGACTGCGCCATGCCCACCCGCGACGCACGCCATGGCCGACTGTACGCGTTCAGCCAGCCCGGCGGTGAGTTGAGCGGAGAGTGGTTGCGCTATCTGTACATCAACGACGAGCGCCACGTCAAATCCAGCCGCCCGATTGACGAGGGCTGCGACTGTCCGCTCTGCGGGCATTATTCGCTGGGCTACCTGCACCACCTATTCAAGCTCAACGACAGCCTCTACCTGCGCCTGGCCAGCCTGCACAACCTGCGCTTCATGACCCGCCTGACCGGCCGCCTGCGCGAGGAGCTTCCATGAGCGATCCGGACGACTTCGACGCGCTGGTGAGCGCGGTCTGCAGACACCCGAAGTACGCCGCCATCGACCGCGGGCTGGTGCGCAGGCTGGCGGAGAAGGAGCTTACCAAAGGGCGCGGCCACAAAGCGGCACTCAAGGCGGTGCGCAACAAGCTGCACCAAATTGGCGGCGCCTACCAGGAAAATCCCATCGACTACGCGCATTGGGCTTCCCGCCTGGAAAGACTCCCCCGCGACCTCAGCCATCCGCTCGCCCGGCAGTTCTGCAGCGAGATGATGGCCCAGCACGCCTCCACCCGGGAGCGCCTGCCGGTTGTCGAGCGTTTCTACGCAACCACAATTTCCGATTTACCGCCTGTCCGATCGCTGATCGACCTGGCCTGCGGATTGAACCCGCTCAGCCTGCCCTGGCTGCCCCTGGCAGAAGGCGCGCAGATCACCGCCTGCGACATCTACGCCGATATGAGCGCTTTCCTCCAGCAGTTCTTCGATCATTTCGGTTTGAACGCCCGCGCCGAAACCTGCGACCTGATCCACGCCGTCCCGCCGCAGCCGGTTCAACTGGCGCTGCTGCTCAAGACCATCCCCTGCCTGGAGCAGGTCGACAAGGGCATCGGGCGGCGGCTGCTCGAGCAGATCCAGGCTGAGGTGATGCTGATATCTTTCCCCATTCACAGCCTGGGCGGGCGCAGCAAGGGCATGCTCCAGTTTTACGAAGCTCACTTCCGTCAGCTTACCGACGGCCTGCCCTGGCGCGTCACCCGTTTCGAATTCCCCAGCGAACTGGTCTTCCGCCTGGAACGCGGCTGAACCCGCCCGGAGACGGACGACTAATCCGCTCGCAGACCGATTACAACGCCGCCGGGCAGTCGTATGATCAGGTCAACTCATTACGAAATGGAGATCTGATCATGGAAAACACAGTACCCTCATTGCGGTCCGCTAAAACCAGCCCGCTGGCGGTTACCAGTTTTATCTTCTGTATCCTCGGCATCACTTACATGCCCTGGCTTGGCAGCGTCATCGCCATCATTCTTGGGAAAATGGCGCTAAACGAAATCCGCGCCTACCCTGAACGCTACGACGGCGAAGGTCTGGCAAAAGCCGGCGTAAAGATCGGCTGGATTGGCGCGATCGGCATCCTCGTCATTGCCGTGCTGGCCGTGCTGTTCCTCGCTCCCCTGCACGCTGTCGGCCCGGTAATTCAGTAAAACTCTTTCCGGTTGGGGCGGGGGAAATACCCGCTCCAACTGAATGTCGTGTATACCCGCCGTCATTCATACCATCGGATCCAACTCCTGACCTTCGATATTTTTTCTTCCGACCTAATGATTAAGAGTAAAATAGCCATAGAGAATTGAGGAAGCAGCTATGACTGATCAGAATTACTACCCGGCCGAGCAAAATCATTCTTTGGCAATCGTTAGCCTGATCCTTGGCATCCTTGGGTTAACCCAGTTCCTACCAGTCGTCGGTCCGATCGGCGCTATCATCGCAGGGAAAATGGCGCAGAAGGAAATCCGCGATCGACCGGACCTCTACAAGGGCGAAAATCTGGCCCGAGCCGGCATATTGACCGGATGGATCGGGATCGGGCTCTTTGCGCTTGGTTTGGTCCTGGTCATTCTGGGTCTGCTTTTGTTCTTGCCGGTCAGAACCATTCTTACCCCGCGCTAATTTTGTGAATGAAGGGCAATAATACTTCCAGAAACCTGTTCGCACCCTTCCGCCAGCTTCGCTGGCGGTTGACGCTCTACTTCACCCTGGTCACCCTGGCTGCCCTGCTGATGGTGCTCTGGTGGAGCTTCCTGGGCTTCAGCCTGTATCTGACCCGCGCCAATCCGCAAGCGTCCCTGGAGGAATTAGCCACTGAATTCTTCCAGAACCTGATCCCGGCGGTGCTGCCCTGGCTGGCGCTCGTCCTCCTGCTGGCGCTGCTGGTCAGCGCAGTGTTTGGCTTCATCACCGCCCGCTGGTTGGAAAACCGGCTCAACCACCTGCGCCAGGCGACGGACGCCTGGAGTGGCGGGGACTTCTCCGTGCGCGTACGCGACGACATCCAGGACGAGATCACCCATTTCGGGCAGCAGTTGAACCGCATGGCCGACGAAATGGAAATCCTGCTACAGACCCGTCAGCAACTGGCCGCCCTCGAAGAGCGCAACCAGATCGCCCGCGATCTGCACGATTCGGTCAAGCAGCAATTGACCGCCGCCGGGCTGCAGTTCGGCGCCGCCCGGTCGCTGCTCGAATGCGACCCTCCCGCCGCTCGCCAGTCAATCCTACAGGCGCAAGCCCTGGCGCACCAGGCCCAGAACGAGCTGACCAGTATCATCCTCGAACTGCGCCCGGCTGCCCTGCATGAGAAAGGCCTGACGGGCGCGCTGCAGTCCTACATCAGCCAGTGGAGCCAGCAAAGCGGCATCCGCGTTGAATTTTCGGCCCGGAACCTGGATTCGCTGCCGTACAACAGCGAGCTGGCTCTGTTCCGCACCGTTCAGGAGGCACTGGCCAACGTGGCCCGCCACAGCCAGGCCAGCCAGGTCGAGCTGCGCTTGAGCGGCGGCGCTATCGTCGAACTGTGCATCGAGGACAACGGGCGCGGCTTCGATCCTGCTCTGATCACCTCGCAGGGGTTTGGCTTGAAAAGCATGTCCGATCGGATGGCCGATTTGAACGGCAGCCTGGAGATCGCCAGCACGCCCGGCGGCGGCGCGCGGATCACCGCCCGCCTTCCAGTGCAATCCTCGCTTGAAAATGGAGGCGCAGCATGAATCACCCAGACCCTGCCCTGATCAGTATCCTGCTGGTCGACGATCACGCCGTCGTACGTCAGGGGCTGCGCGCGTTCCTTAAAGCCCAGCCCGGCATCGAAATCGCCGGTGAAGCCGAGAACGGATTGCAGGCGGTCGAGCTCGCCCTGCAAACCGCGCCGGACGTGGTGCTGATGGATCTGATCATGCCCGGCATGGACGGCGTGGAAGCCGCCCGGCGGGTCAAGGCCGCCAGCCCGCGAACGCAAATCGTTATTTTCACATCCTACTACCAGGATGAGCATATCTTCCCCGCCATCCGCGCCGGCGCGCTCTCATACATCCTCAAGGATGCCAGCCCGGATGAAGTGGCCGATGCCGTGCGCAAAGCCGCCCGGGGCGAGGCGGTGATCAATCCGCGCGTGGCAGCCCGCCTGGTGCAGGAATTGCAGGGCATCCGCGCAGAAGAGGTCAATCCCTTCGTCGAGCTTTCTGAGCGCGAGATCGAGGTTCTGCGCCTTATCGCCGCAGGCAAGAACAACAAGGATATTGCCGACGAGCTGGTCATCAGCGAGAAGACGGTCAAGAGTCACGTCAGCAACATCCTCTCCAAGCTGCATCTGGCTGACCGCACCCAGGCGGCCGTCTTCGCCTGGAACCAGGGCATCGTCCGCAGAGATGGCTGACCCCGTGCCTGAACCGCCCGAAGCCCTGCTGCAGGAGCTGCTGCGCGAGGTGCGCGCCTCGCGCAAGTACCGCGCGCTGGACCTGCCCGAGGAGACCCTGCGCGACCTGCTCTCCCGCGCGCTCGAGCGCCAGTCCAACCCGAAGGCGGCCTTGCAAAGCGTGCGCGAAAAGCTGCACAACATTGTCGCGCCCTACCTGGGCGATCCGGATTATGCCCGTGCGGCTGGCGAGCTGCAGGACGCGTTCAGCACCGGGTCACCGGAGGCGGTCCGCGCCGCCTGCCTGCGCCTGCTGCAGTCGCACGCCTCGACCCGCGAGCGAATCCCCCTGCTGGATGACTTTTACCAACGGCTGTGGCGCGTCTCCGGGCCGCCCGCTGTGCTGCTCGACCTGGCCTGCGGGCTGAATCCTTTCAGCCTGCCGTGGATGGGCTTGCCGGCCGGATGCCAGTATTTTGCCTACGACATCCACGCGCCGCGCGCGGCGCTGATCAACCAATTCTTCCGGCTAGCCGGTCAACCGGGCCAGGCTCAGGTGCAGGACGTCCTCGTCCACCCGCCCAAGGTCGCGGCGGACGCAGCCATTTTCTTCAAGGAAGCCCACCGCTTCGACCAGCGCCAGCGCGACTGCAACCTGCCTTTCTGGCAGACGCTGCGCGTGCGCTGGCTGTTCGTCTCCCTGCCGAGCTCCAGCCTGAGCGGCCGGCGCGACCTGGTCGAGCGTCAGCGCAGGCTGATCCAGAAAACCCTGAAAGAGACCGGCTGGCCGGTGATCGAAATCAACTTCGGAAACGAGCTGGTCTTCTGCATCCAGAAAGATGGCTAAAAGAAAACGCTCCCAGCCCGTCCCAACCGCCCGCCAGGCCCAAGCCGAGGCGCTCGAGCGCTTTCGCCCGCTGCTCGACGAGCGCAGCTTCGCCGCCCTGCTGGCCGAGCTTAAGCAGCCGCTCAACCCGGCGTTGCGCGCCAATCCGCTCAAGGTCACCGCGGAAGACGTGCGTGGAATGGCCGCGCGCTACGGCTGGGTGCTGGCGCCGGTCCCATTCTGCCCGTCCGGCTGGTGGCTGACCGCCGGCGCCGCGCCGCTCAGCCAGACGTTCGAGCACCGCCTGGGGCATTACTACATCCAGGACGCCGCCTCGATGCTGCCGATCGAGCTCTTTGACTTATCCCCTGAAGAGCGCCCGTTGATTCTGGACATGGCCGCCTCGCCGGGCGGCAAGACCACCCACCTGGTCAGCCGCACACTCGACCGCGGCCTGGTGATCGCCAACGATTCCGGCCTGGATCGCACCACCGCCCTGCGCCTGATGCTGCAGAACTGGGGGGCGGTCAACGTGGCGGTTACGCGCTTCGCCGGCGAGAAGTTCGGGCGCTGGTTCCCCGAGATTTTCGATCGCGTTCTGCTGGACGCACCCTGCTCGATGCAGTCACTGCGCTCGACGGAAGGCCACCCGATGCGCGCCATCTCCGCCCGCGAGCAGCGCGCGCTCGCCCGCCGCCAGGTCAACCTGCTAGCTTCAGCGCTTTCGGCGCTAAAAATCGGCGGTCAGGTAGTCTACTCGACCTGCACGCTCGCGCCGGAGGAAGACGAAGCCGTGCTGGACGAGCTGCTGCGCCGCTTTCCGGGCGCGTTCAGCATCGAAGACCTGGACGAGCACCTGCCCGCGCCCGCGCCTGGGCTGATCCGCGCATATGAGCAAGAATTTGCGCCCGAAGTTGGCCGCGCCGCCCGGCTCTGGCCGCACCTCTTCCACACCTCAGGCTTTTTCGCCGCGCTGATCCGCAAGACCGCGCCGATCCCCTTTGCGAGTGAAACGCCGCCGGCGCGTCCGCTGCAGGAGGTCGGCCAACAGCCGCTCAGCGCCAGCCAGGAGCGGCGCTTCCGGCAGGAATTCTCCGCGCGCTACGGATTCGACCTGGACGAGGTGCTCGATAGCCAGCGGCTGGCCCTCTGGCGCAGCGAGCAGGCTGTCTACGCCGTGCCGCGCGCCTTCCTGGAGCACTTCGCCGGCCTGCCCTGCCAGCTGCTCGGCCTGAAAGTCGCCGAGGGCAGCCCGGACGACTGGCTGCCCGCGCACGATTGGGTGGCGCGCTTTGGCCTGCGCTTCACTCACGGGCGGATCACGCTGCCTGAAGAAGCTGCGGACGCCTGGCTGCGCGGCGAGGACCTGACCTGGCGACCAGACGATCCAGCCGCCGGCGAGGTGGTCGTCGCTTTCGATCCCGCCGGGCGCTGTCTGGGCCGCGCCAGAATCATCGGCGGGCGGTTGAAAAACCTGCTGCCGCGCAGGATGTTCTGAACCGGCTAATCGGCCAGCTTCAATATCCTCGTATGGGTATCGATTTGCCAGATTGCGCCGGCTGCATCGATGAGCTCGGCGGTGTCATTGGAAAGCCACTTGCTGGCGATGTAGACATGCTTATCTTTCTCGACTAGCGGCACCAGGTTGCCGCTGCTAATGTCCAGGCGGTAGACCGTGCTGTGATTTGGCGGTCCGCAGGGATCGAACAGAACAGTGAACAGCAGCCGCTCGCCGTCCGGCGACCAGAGCAGCTTGCCCGCCTGCCATTCCCCGGTGAGAAAATCCAATTTCAAAGACAACACCAGGACGGCATCGCGGGTGTGTACCTCGAGCTTATCCCCGCTCAACAAGGCGATGCGCTCGCCATCCGGCGATGCTCGAAACTCGCCGGTGTCATAACCAGCCATATCGTCTACCTGGCCGTTCTCCAGGTTGACTTCATACAATCCACTTCCCTGCCCAAAAACCGCGCAGCCGCCAGCGACCGCCTGCTCGGTATAGTACAGCCGCAGCGAATCCTCGCGCCAGTGCAGGTTTGCCGGGATGGTGTATCCCATCCCCCAGGTGTCCCATCGATCCAGCACGGTCCAGATTACGCGTCCGTCCTTCCTCAACACCTCCAGGCGGACGTAATACCTGTCGCCAGTGCTGCCCCCGCTTTTATCGAAAGGATAGGCCACCTGGATCTGCGCCGTCCAGTTGCCGTCCGGCGATATCGCGAACCAGGAATCACCGGTCATATTGGTCAGGTCGACCGTCGGCAGACGAGTCGGCAACGCCCCTGGCGTCGGTGTAACCACCTCAAGGTCGCGAGCGGGAGTCTCCTGCGGCCCCTGCAATTCCTCAGCCGCCGGCGTTTGCACCACCGCTAACGTGCCAGCCTCCCCGTTACACGCCGATAAAAGGAGCGCCGCGAGGAGCAAGAACAGAGAGAGCCAGGGCCTGTTCATCTTCCTGTTCCTTTCCCATGAAACGGTTGTTGCACAACGGAACCTGTTTTGATTTTACTGAATAATCCCGAGATGATCAACCGGGTGGATCTTCAACCGCCGCCAGGATTCGCGCGGCAGCCACCACCGCGGCAGTCTCCATGCGCAGGGTCCGTCTGCCCAGGCTGAAGCTCTGCCAGCCGAGCTCGACCGCTGCGTGCACCTCGTCCGCGCTCAGCCCGCCTTCCGGGCCAATCAACAGGGCAATCCGTTCGATCCGGTTTAAACCGGACAACAACGTCGAAAGCCCCCGCCCTCGTTCCTCTTCCCAGGCGAGCAGGCAGGCCTGCTGCGAGGAAAGCCCACTGCGCAACGCCTCTGCGAAGCTCATAACCGGCGCGATTGTTGGGACGCGGCCTCGTCCGGATTGCTCGGCTGCCTCGCGCAGGATGCGCCTCCAGCGCTCCAGCTTGCGCTCTACGTCAACCTGATCCCTGACCAGGCTGCGGCTGGAAACGACCGGCGTGAAGGCGGAGACGCCCACCTCGGTGCACTTTTGCAGGATCCACTCGAGTTTCTCCCGCTGGGTCAGGCATAGATACAGGGTCAGCCTGACCGGCGGCTCGCCCGGCGCGGCGCGGCTCTCGCGGATGTTTCCGATGACCGCATCCACCGCGACAGTAACCAGCTCAACGATGTACTCGCTGCCGAGGTCGTCCAGCACCGCCACCCGATCGCCCGGTTTGAGGCGCAGCACTCGCGCGATTTGACGCGACACTTCCCCCGGAAAGGCCACCTGACCAGCCTGGATCGCCTCCGGGGGAAGGAAAAATCGGTTCATTGGCTTATCCCGCTGCGCCAGTTCCGCGCAGACGCGGATCGAGCGCGTCGCGCAGCCCGTCGCCGAGCAGGTTGAAGCCCAGCACAGTCAGCATGATTGCCACACCCGGAAAGAAGACCAGGTGCGGGGCGTTGAAGATGCTGTTGCGTTCCTCGCCGAGCATCAGGCCCCACTCCGGGCGCGGCGGCTCGGCGCCAAGCCCGAGGAAGGAGAGCGCCGCCGCGTCCAGGATGGCGGTGGCGATGCCAAGCGTGCCCTGCACGATCAGCGGCGTCCACGAGTTGGGCAGGATGTGGCGGAAGAGCAGCCGCCCCTGACCAGCGCCGATCGAGCGGGCGGCCATGATGAAATCCTGTTCTTTAATCGAAATGACCGTCGAGCGCACCAGGCGCGCAAAGCGGGGAATCGAAACGATGCCGATCGCCAGCAGGGCGTTGATCAGGCCGATCCCCAGCGCGCTGACGATGGCGATCGCCAGCAGCAGGCTGGGGAACGCCATGAGGATATCCATCGTCCGCATTAATATGTCATCGATCCAGCCGCCGATGAAACCGGCGAAAGCCCCGATCAATCCGCCGATGAGGATGGCGAAGGAGATCGTCAACAAACCCACCTGCAGCGAAAGCCGCGAACCGTAGATGACCCGCGAAAACAGGTCGCGGCTGTTGCCGTCGATGCCGAAGATATGTTCGGGGCGGTCTTCGGGGCAGCCGAGCAGGTGAATGCAGGGTGCTTCACGCCGGGTAACGTCACGCAGTAATTGGGTCGGATCGTAAGGGGCAAGCTGTTTGGAGAAAATGGCGCAAATCAACAGAATACCCAGGATGACCATTCCAACCTGCGCCGAGCGATGCCGGATCAGCCGCCGCAGTGCCTCACGTGTCGGCGATTCATGCCGCACAGTGAGTTCTTGAGTAATTTGGGCAACTTTGGCGTCCATCGATGTTTACTCCAGCCTTACCCGCGGATCGAGGTATGCATAGGAAATATCCACCAGCAGGTTGACCATCACGAAGATGATCGCAATAACCAGTGTAAAGCCCTGAACAACCGGATAATCGCGTCCAAGGATGGATTGGACCAGCATGGTGCCCACTCCCGGCAGCAGGAAGACCGTTTCGGTCAGCACCGCGCCTGATAACAGCGCACCAGTCTCGATACCGATGATCGTGATGACCGGGATCATCACGTTGCGCAAGGCGTGCCGGCGCACCACCCGGCTCTCGCGGGCGCCTTTGGCGCGCGCCGTGCGGATGTAGTCCTGCTGTAGGATTTCCACCAGGGTCGAGCGGGTCATGCGGGCGATGATCGCCAGCGGGATAGTACCGACCGCCAGCGAGGGCAGGATCAGGTGGCGCAGGGCGTCCTTGAGTTGCGACCAATTAGCGGTCACAATACTATTGAAAATTGCGGAGTTCGAGAGAAAATAAACCAACCACTTCTTTAAACCGGTGAGATTTTCCATTCCCCAAACTTCGGACAATTGTTGCAGCACCACTGTTGCTCCAAACCGCCCGGATGGGGGCAGTTCGACGAATGTGCCTTTCAAAGTCAAGGCAAATAGGTAGGCGAGCAGCAGACCCAGCCAGAAGACCGGCATGGATACGCCAATGTTGGCGATCATCATCGTCAGGGTATCTGCGAGGCTGTTTGGCTTGAGCGCCGATAGAATTCCCAGACCGATTCCGACGGTCGTCGAAAAGAGCATGGCGAACAAGGTCAGTTCCATGGTCATCGGCAGCCGCTCAGCGATAATGTCCGTCACCGGGCGGCTGAAGCGAATCGACTCGCCAAAATCGCCGGAGACCATATTTCCGATATAGCGGAAGAACTGAACAAAGACATTATCGTTCAGACCATACCGCTCACGGAATGCATCGCACTTTTCCTCAGTGGCGCGCTCGCCGAGCATTGCCTTGCAAGGGTCGCCCGGGATAGCGCGGACGATAATGAACGCGATCAACAAGATGCCGATTGCCACCGGCAGGAGCAAGATCAATCGACGAGCCAGAAATCGCAGCATGGGACTTCTCTTTTCCGAATCAAGGAATGATTATAACTGCCGTTATCCGGCTGCGGGCAGATAAAACCCTTATCCACCATAACATCTCATCATTTTACAATATATACGCAATTTAAATTAAAGACGCATTAATATGTGGATAAAAATGGGCAGGCTGGGCTGAACGCCAGCCTGCCCAATGCTAAAGAGGTTCGATTTACTGCGCTGGCGCGTTCAGGAACTTGTTGAAGAACGCGGTGAAGTACTCGAAATTACCAACGCGGCCTTTATGATTGGGGCTTGCAGCGTCCCACACAGCTACGTAGGTCGCTACAACATCGTTGGCATCCAGCAGGCTTCCGTCATGGAACTTGACCCCATCGCGCAGGGTGAAGGTCCATTCGGTGCCATCCTCATTGGATGACCAGTCGGTTGCCAAGCCAGGCTCGACTTCTGTTCCGCCGACCTTGATGCCAAGAAGCGGCTCGTAAAGCTGCTCGCAGGCGCGCAGCGATTCGCCGTCGGTTTCATCCACACACCACAGCGCAGCCGGTTCGCCGTTCTGCATCCAAACAATGGTGTCAGCGCCGGGATTCATCACCGAGAAGCGCTCATTGCCCAACGGACTGGAGTGGGCGCCATCGATAGCTGCCTTGAAGGCAGTCGCCGAAGTGGCGTGTGATACCGGGATCATCGGCACGTATTCCTTCAGCAGGTCATTGACCTTATCGTACAGCGCCTGCCGTTCCACCGGATCGGCGATCTGACCCGCGGCGCGGATGTTCTCGACGACATCGGGGAAGTGCGGGCCGAATTGCAGGTTGGTCTCGGCGGCGAAGTGATAGTCATAGAAGTTGGTGGCGCCGGGGTAGTCGGCTGTCCAACCAAGCAGGTAGAAACCTTCCTGGCCCTCTGCAGTCGCATCAATGAAGGCAGTCGATTCCATCTGCTTAAGCGTGACGTTGATGCCAACCTCGGCCAACTGTGCCTGGATTTCTTGAGCAATCTTGTCAGGCGTGGCCAGGTAAGGCCGCACGACGTTGCGGAAGGCCAGAGTGATGTCTAGCCCGTCTGCGTAACCAGCTTCGGCTAACAGCTCTTTCGCCTTCTCCTGATCGAAGGGATACCATTCAGCAGCATCGTTGTAGCCCGGTTGAATGGACGGCGGCACGAAAACTTTAGCTACCAGTGATCCAGCGGGCTGGTATTGGTCAACGATACGCTGGCGGTCGATCGCGTAAGCTATCGCCTGGCGGACAAGCGGATTATCGAACGGGGGTAATGCTACCTGGAAGCCGATGTAGAAGATTGTGATAGGCACCCGGGGGGATTAACGCCAGGTTGGAATCGCCCTCGATGGTCACGAAATCCTCAGGCGCCGGGTTGTCGATGCCGTCCACCTGTCCGGATTGTAGCTCGAGCAGTCGCTGAGCAGATTGCTCTGACCAGCGGAAGATCAGATTCTGGGCGAAGGCTTTCTCACCCCAGTAATCCGGATTGGCTTCATAGATGATGCGATCGCCGCGCACCCATTCCTTGAGCTTGTAGGGGCCTGTGCCGACCGGAGCCTCACTCATTGCTACGGCATCTCCTCCAGTAGCGTCCAGATTCTCCTTACTGGTGATAGAGAATACCGAAAATGCTACTTTCGCCAGGAAGTAAGGATCCGGATAGCAGAGGGTGAATTTGACCGTTTTCTCGTCCACCGCTTCTATTTTCTTGAATTCACCGCCGTAGTCGCAGTTAGGCGCTTCCAGCATCATCGGCTCGTAAGCCGCGGGCGGGGGTTCAGTTGGTGGAACTGCGGTTGGGGCGGGAGGTTGAGTGGGTTCAACCACCGGGGCGGGGGTTTCCGTCGCCGGCTTGCAGCCGGCCAGTATCAAACTGGAAACCAGAACGAATGCGAACAGCACATATAAAATACGTGATTTCATTTCTCCTCCTTTGGATTAACTTGATTGGCGTTTATGGGCGATCTTGCGGCGTATATTTTCTTCGAGCACCTCCTGTCGCATCATCGAATGTTCCGGTTGGATTAAGCATTAACTGTATAACATTCGAGTCGGAATGTCAAGAACTATCCTGGATTTCAGGCGTAATTTTATCCTTATCCGACTTTTCCATCCGTCTTCTATTCGCGGCACCATTTCTCCGCTATAATATCGTCGGTATGGAAAAACTGGTCAGGGATGTCCGTTCGCTGGTGGGGATTCAACTAACGCCGAAACAGGTATCTGCTTTCCGATGCTACGAGCGCGAGTTGCTCGCATGGAACGCAAAACACAACCTGACCGCCATCCGCGAGCCAGAAGGGATTCGCTGCAAGCACTTCCTTGATTCGCTCACCTGCCTGCTGGCCTGGCGCGAGCGCCCTCCGCAATCCCTGATCGACCTGGGCACCGGCGCCGGCTTCCCCGGCATTCCACTGAAAATCATCTACCCGACCCTCAGACTGACCCTGGTCGATTCGGTTGGCAAAAAGCTGGACTTCTGCCGGCACATTACGTCATCACTAGGGATGCGCGATGTGGAATGCGTGCAGGCGCGCGCAGAAGAAATCGGCTTACAGAAAGATCACCGCGAACGCTACGATTGGGCGGTGGCCCGGGCGGTTGCCAACATGCCCGTTTTAGCCGAGTATCTGCTTCCGCTGGTCCGGATTGGCGGAGCGGCGCTGGCGCAAAAGGGCGCCAGCGGCCCGCAGGAAGCGCAGAGCGCGCAAAATGCCATCCAGATCCTCGGCGGCCACCTGCGCCAGATCATCCCCGTGCTGCTGCCCGGCGTAGCTGAGGAACGGTTTCTGGTAGTGGTCGACAAGGTCAGCGCCACTCCGCCCGGCTATCCGCGCCGGGTCGGGCTGCCCACCAAACGCCCAATCAGCTAGCCGGCGGCTGCTCGCGCACCACGCAGCCGCTGCTCACCTGCCAGACGGTGCACTTCTGCACAAAGTCCGCAGTGAACAGGTTAAGATCGGTCGTCGTCAATAATCCCTGGTCGCATTCGCCCAGGGTATCCAGCAGATCCTTGCGGCGCTGCACGTCGAGCTCCGCCAGGGTTTCATCCAGCAGCAGCACCGGCCACTGGCCGGTTTTGTCTTTCATCCAGGCCACTTCGGCCAATTTGAGCGCCAGCAGGACGGTGCGCACCTGTCCGCGTGAGCCGTAATCGCTCAGGTCGATCTCATTCGCCAGGAAGCGCAGCTCGTCGCGGTGCGGCCCGATGGTGGTCACCCCGCGGGCGATCTCCTCGCCGCGCACCATTTTTAACCTGTTAGCAAAGCCGGCCTGGATCTGCTCGCGAGTGAAACCGCCGCGGTCGACCGGCGATTCGATCGGCAGGCCGAATTGGCCGTTGGTCTGCCCGGCCGGGTCGTAGGCCGGGCGGTAGGTCAGGCGCAGCACCTCCTGCCCGCCAGTCAGCCTTTGGTGAATTCGCACAGCCTGCGCCTCCAGCTCCTCGATCGCGGCGATGCGCGCGTGGATCAACAGCGCGCCGCGCTGAGAGAGCAGCTCGTCCCAGTAGAGCAGTTGTTCCTGATCGCCGCCGCGCTCGCCGAGCTGCTTCAGCAGCGCATTGCGCTGGCTAAGCGCCTGGGCGTAATCGCTGAGCGCCCGCCCGTAGCCGGGGGTCACCTGCGCCAGCGCCAGGTTGAGGTAGCGACGGCGCTCCTCCGGCCCGCCTTCGAAGATGCGCATCATCTGCGGCAGGAAAATGACTGAGTTGAAGGCCCCCAGGGCGTCCGCTGCAGTGCGCTTGACGCCGTCGAGCAGGATCTCCTTGCGCAGCCGCGTACCGTTCGCTCCTACCGCCTCCTGGATCAGGCGAACTTCCAAGCGCCGTTCGCGCCCGCCGCTCTCGAATTGCGCCACCAGCCGCGCCACCGCAAGCGGGCCCTCGCTGGCAAGAAAGCTGATCAACTGACGGTCGCTTGACGCGTGGAAGGAGGTAAACGTTGCCAGAAAATAAATCGCTTCGAGCAGACTGGTCTTGCCCTGGGCATTATCACCGACGAGCAAAAGAATCCGCCGGGGCAGGTCTATGTCCAGGCGGGAAAATGAGCGGTAATTGGTCAGGGAGAGATGGGTAAGGTGCATAGAACCTTCGGGAGGTCTGCCGGCGGATCAATCGTTAATCTGCCAGGATTGCCTCTTCTTCCGGAGTGGGTTTCCATACCTTGCTGGCCCGGTCGGTGAAAAGCACGCCTTCCAGATGGTCGATCTCATGCTGGAAGATTCGCGCCAGCCAGCCTTTAGCCTTGACCTTCACCGGCTGTCCGCGCCGGTTCTGTCCCTTGAGCGTGATGCTCAGCGAACGGTCAACCTCGCCGACCAGTCCAGGGATAGACAAGCAGCCTTCCACGCCGGTGTCGGTTTCTGCAGAAGCCTGCACGATCACCGGATTCGCCAGGACGAAGAGCTTTCGCGGGGCATCCTCATCCTCATCCTCCTTGATGCTGTACTCAACCACGATCAACTGGGTGGAAACGCCCACCTGCGGCGCAGCTAAACCAACGCCCGGCGCTTTACGCATGGTTTCGACCATGTCCTCGACCAGCTGTTGGAAATCTCTATCGAACTCGGTGATCTTACGAGCCTTTCGGCGCAGCACCGGATCCGGTACAGTAACAATTTTGCGAATTGCCATGTTTCATGCCTCGCCGTTCAAATTAACCAGTAAAAACATATTCGCGCGTCGCGGATCTAATTTTACCCTGAATCTGGCTCTTCTTCATCCGGATTTTCCGGCGCCCTGCCCTCCTGGATCGTTCGGTGATAAAGCTCGATCCATTCGGCCATATGTTCACGCTGGTTTTGCTCGGTTCTCTGCTCCTCGCGCTGCTTGTACTCCATAAAGCGTTGGAACAGCTCGCTCTGAACATCAGCGGGATTGAGTACATTATCAAAAGTGAAGGTCGAGTCGCCCACCCGGATGAACACGGTGCCAAAATTCAACAGCAGTCCAAGCAGGCCTTTTCGCTCATAATCGATGCTGAGGATGTTGCGCAGCGGCGCCGATTTTTTCTCCTCGGTGCCGAGCGGCTTGCGGTAGACATCGACGATCATGTCCGGGGTGATCAGATAGCGGTCGTTGCGCCAGTCGACCAGCTGGTACAGCCACCAGAGGAACAGCGCCGGCCCTGCGCCAAACACCAGAAGCAGCCGGATGATCGGCGCCGTTGAAATCACGCCGAGCACATCCAGCAGGATCAAGACAATGACCGCCAGGATCAAAACAGCCGGCATCCAGGTCTTTTTGATCATGATGAACCAGTGGGTGCGGTAGGTGACCACCCCGCCGTCCTCCACCCGCAGCAGGAACAATTCTGACAGCCACTTTTGTAATCCACTGAGCCCGCCTGGCGCCAGCGGGGCAGACGGCGGCTCGACTGATTGATCCTCCGGCAGGTACCCCAGCCTTTGGCGGATCGTCCGGTCGATGATCTCACGGCGCTCGCGTTTCCGGCTCATCTTGCTGCGCTCGCGCAGCGCCTTGAGCAGCTGGCTCACAAGATACGGCTGCGCCAGCTGATCCAACATCACCTGACCGGTATAAGTGCGAATAAGAATCGTGCCGTAGCCGATCAGCCGACCCAGGTACGAGGTTCTCAAGTCGTCTGCCAGGATCGCGTCCAGCGGCACCTCCTGGCGGCTGTCATAGATCAGTAGGATTTTTTGAAGGGACACAACCCGCCGGTTGGTGATGACGGCGTAATCATTCGACCAATCCAATGCCGTCCAAACCAGCCAGCCGCCGCAGAAGAGCAGCAGCAGGATGAACAGCGCAATCGAATAGAACGATTCGGGCGCAACGACCACCGCCAGGTACGCCGCCGCGCCGACCGCCAGCCCGCCGATGATCATCAGCGGCAGAAATCGCAGCAGCAGAAAGATCCAGTGCCGGCGGGCGATGTAATGCAACGTCTCGCGCGGTCCCAGCCAATCGAGTCTGACGGTCGCCGCCAGGTTGTAGCTGCTAATAATCAGCCGCAGCGGTTGCTCCAGGGCAGGCAGGGCCTTGCGCAGATCGCGAAGCGCCTCGCGGCTCAAACGCAGCAGAACAGCATCCACCTGGGCAATCGCGGTTGCCTTACGGGCGGCGGGCTTCTCCGCCAGGGCTTCCTCTCCAAAGTAATCCTGCTCTTCGCGGATTTGTTCGTCGCTGTGACTGCCGTGCAGCTGATCGAGGCTCACCCGTCCGCTGAGAATAAAATAAAGCGCATCGGCTTCGCTGGCCTGCGCGTAGATGGTTTGATTCTCCGGGTAGAGGTACGCCTCGACCTGATCTGCCACCTTTTCAAGGTCCGTATCCGTCAAGGCCTTGAAAATATGACAGGCTCGCAACAGCGCCAGGATTTCAGATCGTTCGACCTGCATGGATTAAGTATATCCAATCTGAGACGGAATGCATATTCGATATTCCGGTCAGACGGCTGGAGAGGAAGCACTGCCGCGCAGATTGGTAGACCCGCTTTGGCGGAATCTGGTAAAATTTTCAAGCCGTTCCCTGGAGGAAGTTTTGAGAAAAGGAAGCTTACTCATCCTGCGATGGATCTCAGTGATCATTATTTTCATCGCGGTACTGCTGACTGTGCTGCAGTTGACCAGCTACAGCCGCATCCGTTCGACCTTTTCTGCAGGAACGACGATCGCCGGTGTGCCGGTAGCCGGATTGACCAGGCAGCAGGCTGCCGACCGGCTGATCCAGGCCTACAGCCTGCCGGTCGAGGTGCGCTACGCCGACGCGGTAATTCAGATCAAGCCGTCGGTCGCCGGCTTTGCGATCGACCTGGAAGCTATGCTGGCTGCCGCTGACCAGCAGCGTATCTCGCGCCCATTCTGGAACGCGTTCTGGGATTATCTTTGGAATCGCCTGCCCGCCCCAATCGAAATCCCCCTGCGCGCCAGCAGCTCGGAGGAGCGCCTGCGGGCGTATCTGCGCGACGAGGTTTCCAGCCGTTACGATCGGCCGCCCTCGCCCGCAAATCCGATCCCCGGCAGCGCATCCTTCTCGCCCGGACAGCCCGGCACCACCCTGGATATCGACCGCGCTGTGGTGCTGATCCTCGAGGCAATGCGTAATCCGAGCAACCGGGTGGTCAACCTCTCCTACAACAAAGTCAATCCCTCCCGCCCGGTTTTCCAAAATCTGCAGGTCATGCTCCAGCAGGTGCTGGAAGTCAACGATTTCGACGGTCTTGCCGAAATTTACCTGCTCGATTTGCAAACCGGGCAGGAGATCAACTTCGCCATGGACGAGGGAGAAATCATCGCTCCCGGCGTCGCTTTTACTGCCGCCAGTACGATGAAAATCCCGATCATGGTCTCGACCTACCGCCGCCTGGGAGACCCCTCCGCGGCTGACGTGAGCAGCCTGATCGAATCGATGATCGAGTTGTCCGAAAACGACCCGGCCGACCGCCTGATGGAAGAGGTGATGGATTCGCGCCTCGGCCCGCTGATGGTCACTGAAGACCTGCAGACCATGGGCTTTGCCAACACCTTCCTGGCCGGATTCTTCTATCCAGGCGCGCCGCTGCTGCGGCGATACACGACGCCCGCCAACCAGCGCGCAGACGTAACCAGCGAACCAGATCCTTATAACCAGACCATCCCCATAGAGATCGGATCACTGCTCAACGATATCTATCAGTGCGCAACCGTGGGCGGCGGATCATTGATTGCCGCCTTCCCCGGAGAAATATCTCAAAACGAATGCCGCCAGATGATCAGCTATCTCAGCCGCAACCGGATTGGTGTGCTGATTCAAGCCGGGCTGCCCGAGGGGATTCAGATCGCCCACAAGCACGGTTGGATCACCGACCCGACCGACGGGCTGATCCATACCATGAGCGACGCCGGCATCGTCTATACGCCTGGCGGAAATTTCGTCATGGTGGTCTACCTGTACCATCCCGTCCAACTGGTCTTCGATCCGGCCAACCTGCTCACCGCGCAACTGGCGCAGGCGGTCTACAACTATTACAACCTGACCGGGCAGTAGAATCCTCTTCAGGTAATTGACGACACGCGCGGCAGTAATCCCCCCACGCGTGTAAAAACCGGTTACTGCCTCGAAAGCGACCGCCGCAGTACGCCGGGATGGTATAATCCCTGCCATGACCCCGCTTGTCGCCATTGATATCGAAACCACCGGCCTGGATCCGGAAACGGACGGGATAACCGAGATCGCGGCGGTGCGTTTCAACGGCGCGCGGATCGAAGATGAGTGGACCACCCTGATCAACCCCGGCAGGCCCATCCCGCCGACAATCACCCAATTGACCGGGATTAGCAACGAAATGGTGCGTAACGCGCCGCCGGTCAAGGCGGTCATCCGCGAATTCGCCGACTTCATCGGTGATTCGGCGGTGGTCGGCCACCGCGTGCGCTTCGACCTGTCCTTTCTGCAACGCCATGGCGTACTGCGCTGGGTGGACGCGGTGGACACCTACGAGCTGGCCGCGCTGCTGATGCCCACCGCCAGCCGCTACAACCTCGGTTCGCTCGGTCAGATTCTGGGCATCCTCATCCCCAACTCGCACCGCGCGCTGGACGACGCCCGCCTGACCCACGCCGTGTATATGAACCTCTTCGAGCGGGCAATGGCCCTGCCGATCGAACTGCTGGCGGAGATCGTGCGCCAATCTGAACAGCTCGAATGGGATGCAGGCCTGGTATTCAACCAGATCATGCGTGCGCGCGCCAAACAGCCCATCGGCGCCCGCAAAGCAGGCACACACGACTACGGCGCGCTCTTCGCCGCGACTGCCGCAGGGCCGCTCCCGCCACTGATCCCACGCGAACCACTGCTGCCGCTCAATGAAGACGAAGTTGCCGCCCTGCTCGAGCACGGCGGACCGTTCTCGCGCTATTTCAATTCCTTCGAGTACCGCTCTCAGCAGGTAGAGATGCTGCGGGCTGTCACCCGCGCCTTTTCCGAAGGCTACCACCTGATGGTCGAGGCCGGCACCGGCACGGGAAAATCCTTCGCCTACCTGGCGCCGGCTGCGCTGTGGGCCATGCAGAACAACACCCGCGTGGTCATCTCGACCAACACGATCACCCTGCAAGACCAGTTGATCAACAAGGATATCCCCGACCTGCGCCAGGCACTTAACATCGACCTGCGCGCCACCGTGCTGAAGGGCCGCGCCAACTACCTCTGCCCGCGCCGCCTGGATGCCTTTCGCCAGCGCGGGCCGGAGAACGCTGACGAGATGCGCGTGCTCGGCAAAGTGCTGGTCTGGCTGGGCCAGGGCGGCAGCGGCGACCGCACCGAGATCAACCTTAACGGGCCGGCCGAGCGCGAGGTCTGGTCACGCCTTTCCGCGGAAGACGAGGGCTGCAAAGCCGAGGTCTGCGTCAGCCGCACCGGCGGCGCCTGCCCGTTCTACCGCGCGCGCATGGCAGCCCAGAGCGCGCATCTGATCGTCGTCAACCACGCCCTGCTGCTCGCTGACGTGGTCACCGGCAGCCGGGTGCTGCCTGAATACAGCTACCTGATCATCGACGAGGGCCACCACATGGAGGGCGCCACGACCAACGCCCTCAGCTACCGCATCACCCAGAATGACCTCTCCCGGCTGCTGCGTGAGCTCGGCGGCGTTTCCAGCGGCATCCTCGGGCGGCTGCTTGGGCATCTCAAGGACGTCCTGCGGCCCTCCGATTTTGCCGCGCTGAACCAGTCCGTCCAGCGCGCTACCGACCTGACCTTCCGCGCCGAACATTCCCTGAACGATTTCCTCAGCAGCATCGACAACTTCATGGAGAGCGCCCGCGACGGTCGTCCGGTCGGCACTTACGGGCAGCAGGTGCGCGTCCTGCCCTCCACGCGCACCCTGCCAGCCTGGACAGAAGTCGAGATGGCCTGGGATACGGCCAACGAAAACATCAAAATGCTGCTCAGCCTGCTTGCCGATCTGTACCGCACGGTGGCGGAAGGCCTCGACAACCTGCCCGAAGAGCTGGAGGACACGCTAGGCAACCTGGCCGACGTGCGCCGCCGGCTGGAGGAAGCTGAGGTCAATCTGAACCGTCTGGTGGTCGAGCCGGATCCCGCGTACATTTATTGGGCAGAGATCCAGCCGAACAATGGGCGGCTGGCTTTGCAGATCGCCCCGCTGCACGTCGGCCTGTTGATGGAACGCTATCTCTGGCATGAGAAGAATTCAATCATCCTGACCTCTGCCACGCTGACCACCCAGGGCGAGTTCGACTACCTGCGCAACCGTCTGAACGCCGACGAAGCCGACGAACTGATGCTCGGTTCGCCGTTCGACTACGAGAACTCAACCCTGCTCTACCTCGCCAAGGACATATCCGAGCCGAACGACGCCAGCAATTACCAGCGCATGGTCGACAGCACCCTCATCCGTCTGGCGAAGGCAACCGGCGGGCGGATGTTGGTGCTGTTCACCTCTTACGCCCAGCTCAAGCGCTCCTCGCAGAATATCGGCCCGGCGCTGGCAGAAGCTGATATCCAGGTCTATGAACAGGGCGAGGGCGCATCCTCCAACATCCTGCTGGAAACCTTCCGCGAAACCGACAAAGCGGTGCTGCTCGGCACGCGCGCTTTCTGGGAAGGGGTGGACATCCCTGGCGAGGCGCTCTCGGTGCTGGTGATCGTCAAGCTGCCCTTCGACGTACCCAGCGACCCGATCGTCGCCTCCCGTTCCGAAACTTTTGATGATCCCTTCAACGAATACCAGCTGCCCGAGGCGATCCTGCGCTTCCGCCAGGGGTTTGGGCGCCTGATCCGCACCCAATCCGACCGCGGCGTTGTGGTGGTGCTCGACCGGCGAATCCTGACCAAACGCTACGGCAGGTCATTCACCGAATCGCTGCCCAACTGCCAGGTGCATCAGGGCACGCTGCAGGAACTGCCCGCCATGGCAGCGCGCTGGTTGAATCTATAAACCGCCCGCCGCCGACTGGACACTGAACCGCGAACCGGGTTATTTGATAAACGGATGCCGTTATGAACGAAGAATCTCACCTGGATCTCTACGCCGAATTTCGCAGGGAGAAGGACGACTTTTTCGCGCGCGATCCGCACAGCCCGTTGACCCGCGATCAGCAGCGGACCTTCCAGGGATTGGCCTACTTCCCACCCGACGCGGAATTCCGTTTCGAGCTGGAGGTCGAGGAGTTCCCGCAAAAAACCGTGGTCCTGATGCAGACCACGACCGGCGACGTGCAGGAATACGAGCGCTTCGGCAGGTTCCACTGCACTGTTCAAGGACAGCCGGTCGATCTGACCGTCTATCGCAGCGAGGCTGGCTTCTTCCTGCCCTTCGTCGACAGCCTGGCCGGCAGCGAAACCTACCCCGCCGGGCGCTATCTCGAGCCCGAGCCGCTCGGCGGCGGGCGCTATTTGCTGGACTTCAACCTGGCCTACAATCCCTACTGCGCTTACAATGAGCGCTGGTCCTGCCCGCTGACGCCGCCCGAAAACCGCCTGAAACTGCCGATCCGGGCTGGCGAAAAAATTTTTACCCACTAAGCTGAAACCACAAAGGAATGATGCCGATGCCCGCTGTCCCTGAATTTCTCCTGCGCAGGCTGCTGATCAAGGATAGCCTGAAAGTCACCCCGGATGGTTTTTCCCTGGCCATCCTTAATAGGGTTGCACCCGCCACGATCACCGCCTTCCAGCTCATGGTGGGCGGGCAGGCAGTGCCGCCGAAGCAGCTCATCATTCAGGCCGGCGGGGAACCCGCCCGCAGCGCCGAGGGCATCTCCCCCGCCGCGCCCTTCAACCTGCCGGTTAACACCCGCGTTGACCTGCAGGTGAGCGGGATCAGTTTGGGTGCGGGCGATCTTGGATTCGCCATCGATACAGTCGAGGCCGGGCAGTTGACCTTCAATGTCCAGGCAGGTCTGCAACGTCCGCAGCCATCGGCAAAAAAATCCTCGCTGAAAACCCCGTTCCTGACGAAGCTTCTGGGTCGAAAAATCCGCGCCATCGTGCGCATCGACGCCGACAAACAAATCGGTGAGATCAACCCGTACATCTACGGGCAATTCGTCGAACATCTCGAGCGCTGCGTCTATGGCGGCATCTGGAGCGAGGACGGCAGCCGGCTGCGCGAGGACACGCTGAGGCTCACCCAGGCGCTGAAGCCGCCGCTCATCCGCTACCCGGGGGGCAATTTCGCCAGCGGCTACCACTGGGAAGACGGCATCGGCGCCCCCGACCAGCGCCCACAGCGCTACGACGATGCCTGGAAAAGCGAGGAGAGCAACCGCGTCGGCACGGATGAGTTCATGCAGTTCTGCCAGCAGGCTGGCGCAGAACCCTTCCTGGTGGTCAACGACGCCACTGGCAGCGCGGAGGAGGCCGCCCGCTGGGTTGCCTACTGCAACTGCGGCCCCGGGGACGAACAGGGCATTCGCCGGGCAGCCAACGGCCACCCTGCGCCGTACAACGTCCGCCTGTGGGGCCTTGGCAACGAGGTCTGGGGGCCGTGGCAAATCGGACACACCGGCGCCGCCGAATACGCCGCCCGCATCCGCCCGATCGTCGAGGCGATGCGCGCCGTCGACCCGGCGGTCAAAATCGTGGCGGTGGGCGACAAAATCCTCAGCGATACTGCTGACGACCCCGGGCGTATCTGGAACGAAACCGTGCTCAGCCAGGCTGGCGACCTGTTTCAATACCTTTCCTTCCATCTCTACCAGCCGGATCAAACCGGCTGGCAGGAGAGCCTGGACGAGATCAGCCTGTTCCGCACGGTCTGCGCCGCCCCGTTAAGCACGGAGAAGGCTATCCAGCGCATGGCCGAACAGATCAGGCGCAGTGCAGCTGGCAAGGGCATCAAAATCGCCCTGGACGAGTGGAATCTGTGGCTGGCTCCGCCCGAGGACGCCGAGACGATGCACCGCCTGCGCTACACCCTGCGCGATGCGCTGTACGTGGCCGGCATGCTCAACGTCTTCCACCGTCAATGCCGCATGCTGCAAATCGCCAACCTGGCTCAACTGGTCAACGTCCTGCCGCTGATCGTCACCAACGAGACCCAGGCCTACGCCACGCCGATCTACTACCCATTCCTGATGTACCGCCAGATGGAGCCCATCGCCCTGGAAACTGAAGTATCCACGCCCACATTCAAGAGTGAAGCGCTCGGCAACATCGAGGCGATTCAAAAAGCTCCCTACATCGATGTGACCGCCACACGCTCGCGCAGCGGCCGCCGGCTGGTGCTCGGCGTGGTCAACCGCGACCCCTACCGGCGGGTGGATCTCTCGGTCAGGCTGTTCGGATTCAGCGGATTGCGCCCGGGCCGCGGCTGGCTGCTCAACCACCCCGATCCGCTGGCGGAGAACTCATTCATCAATCCGGAGAACGTCAGGGTCAAGGAGATCGAGGTACGCCAGATCGGCAGCCGGGATCGCTTCACGCTCGACCTGCCGCCGCACTCGCTGTCTGTGCTTGCCCTCGAAGCATGAGAAACCGCATAATTGAGATTCTCGGCCATTAACTGATTCACTTTTATTGGAGCCGCCCATGGAAAAGCTGCAAATCGCCCGCCTGCGCCCGGATGCGTACCTGCCCACCCGCAAGCACCCCGAGGACGCCGGTCTCGACCTGTACGCGGTCGAAACCACCCGCATTCCCCCGTTTTCTTTCGGCATCGTTCCCACCGGCATCACCGTGAGCATCCCCGCCGGGCTGGTCGGTCTGCTCAAGCCGAAGGGGCGCAGCAACCACCTGCTCGGCGCGGGCGTGGTCGACGCCGGCTATCAGGGGGAGATCCTGATCAAGGTAGCCAATCCGACCACGGAGGAGCTGATCTTTCAACCCGGTGATCCGATCGGGCAGCTGGTGCTGATGCCGGTTCTGACTCCGGCGGTCGAGGAGATCAGCCTCGCGGAGATCCACAGGCAGCGTTCGGCGCGCAGCGGCAGCGGCGGCATCGTCGAGCAGCACAAATCTAGATAGACCTTTGGCATAGTCTCTCGATTGCCATCGCGAGGGAGCGGATTGTGCGACCGCGGCGATCCACTCCCGCCTGCCGATTAACCCTCCCGGCGGTTGTACTCCTCCAGAGACCGGTAAAACGCATCCACATTCGGCAGCGGCGTGCCGGGCAGAAGCTGGCAGCCCGGCGAGAGGACGAAATTCGCCCGTCCAGCGGTCGCCCGCAGCAACTCGTCCGTCTTCGCCGCCACGACCTCCGGCGCGCCATCCAGGAACACCTCGTTCGGATCGAGATTGCCCGCCAGGATCGTCTTCGGATCCACCGCATCCAGAGCCGCCAGCAGGTTCATCGGCGCGCCGAAGTGATAGACCGCCGCGCCGGTTTCAAAAATTCCTGAAAGGTGCTCCAGCCTTGCCTTACAGTTGTGGTAGATCACGGCAAAGCGCTCGCTCTGCACCTGCTCGATGACACGCCTGACGTACGGCGTGGAAAATTCCAGCGCGGCCTGCGGTGAAAGCAGTCCGGCGACCGGTTCGGAAAGGATCACTCCGTCGGCGCCGACCTGGTCGAAGGCCCAGGCGTAGCGCAGCAAAAAGC
Organism: Bellilinea sp.; assembly: GCA_034678705.1. Classification (GTDB taxonomy): domain Bacteria; phylum Chloroflexota; class Anaerolineae; order Anaerolineales; family Anaerolineaceae; genus Bellilinea. The sequence continues at coordinate 25,458 of JAXDBP010000022.1, read as the reverse complement.
GGGTGGTGATCTCCAGCAGCTCATGCAAAAAATCAGGGCCGCGATCGACCAGCTCGAGCAGCTCAGCGACGCCGTAGAGCTGGGCCGCCACGGTCAACGGACCGGACATATTGCCGAGAACAAAGGCTGTTGCGCTGCCAGCCTGCTCCTTCAGCCACTGCGCAGCTGTGACCATCACCGTCGTGCGCTTATGCCCGACCTTGGGATCGATCAGCGTGCTCAGATCCTCCCGACCCTTGACCACCCGACCGTCTATGATCGGCATTTCGTTCTCGCCGAAACGCACCTGTGCGCCGAAGATTTCCGCTTCCACGGTCACGTCGATCAGCGTCTGCAGGATCGGCGCCGGATAGCGGCGTTGCCAGGCGAGCTGAGAATCCAACTGCGCGCGCGGGTCGGTCGCCGCGTCCTCGGCGTTCATCCCGGTCAATCCCAATCCTGCGTAGACGCCCAGCGGCAGCGCCTGCCGCCGCGGATTTGCCAGAATATACTCGACCAGCCGGTTTTTCATACTTTTGCTCCCGAGATCAATATCTGAAAAGGGTATCAACAATTCAGATCAGATGCCAATTCTACCCGAAAAGCGCAGGTGGACATACCCCGCGGGATGCTCGCGGATCGGAATCGATGTGCTGGCTCCCCCTGGAATTGTAGAACGCCTTATGTTCGGCCGTAGACCGGCAGCGCCGCGCCGTGGATGTCCCGCGCCGCATCCGACGCCAGGAAGAAGATCACCTCAGCCAGCGAATCCGGGCTGACCCAGCGGGTCGTGTCCGCGTCCGGCATCGCCTGCCGGTTTTCGGGCGTATCGAGCGTGCCGGGGATGACGCAGTTGACGTTGATGCCGCTGTGCCTGACCTCTTCCGCCAGGCTCTCGGTCAGGCGCATTACCGCCGCCTTGGCAGCCCCGTAGGCGGCGCTTTTCGCCGCGCCCTTCAGCGCGTTGCGGCTGGCAACGTGGATGATCCTGCCCGCACCCTGCGTCAGCATCGCCGGCAGCACCGCCTGCGAGATGATCAGCGCCGTGCGCGCGTTTAAATTCAACATGAAATCCCAATCCTCCAGCGGCAGCTCGGCCACGGTCCTGCCAGCCCGGAAGCCGCCGACCGTGTTGACCAGCACATCCAGCCGCCCGTACCGCTCGAGTACGCGCTGAATCTGGCGTTTGACCGCCGCGCGGTCGAGCATATCCACTGCCAGCAGCATGGATTCCACGCCCGCTGGCAGTTCGGCGTCAATGCGCTCGAGCAGCGCCATCTCCCGGTCTAGCAGCACCAGGCTAGCGCCTTCAACTGCAAATTTGCGCGCCACTGCGCTGCCCAGGTTGCCGCCTGCGCCGGTGACCACCACAACCTTACCGTGAAACAATGACATTCCAGCTCCTCTCCCTTTTCGGGCAGGCGGATTTATTCTATTTCGGGCCCCATTTCCAAACGGATCGCCGCAGCCAGTTCGCGCGCGCGCGCCTCAGCCAGGCCGGTATATTTGCTGACGTCTGTCAGACGGTCGATTTCTCCCGCGCTGAGATAGCGCAGGATCGCCTCGTCGTCCTCGATCGAAGCGATCAACGGATTCTCCTGCCCCTCCTGCAATGCCCTCCAGGCAGCCTGAGCGTGCAGGCGCAGCCGCTCGTGCATTGCATTGCGATCCGCCCCGGCGCGGGCAAGCGCCATCAGAATGCGCTCGGTGCAGGCGAAGGGCGCATAAGCGCGCAGATTTCGCTGTACAGCAGCAGCGTCCACCCGCAGACCGCGCGCGATCCGCCTTGCGGAAACGAGCAGCTCATCGGTGATCAGGAATGCCTCCGGCAGCAGCGAGCGGCGGTTGGCCGAGTCGTCCAGGGTGCGCTCGAGCAGCGAGTTGGCGGCGTTGCCCCAGGCGACCTGCGGCATCACCGCCAGGGCGCGCGCCAGAGAGTCGATCTTCTCGGCGTTGATCGGATTGCGCTTGAAAGGCATCGCCGACGAGCCGACCTGCTTCTCGCCGAACGGCTCGCTCCACTCGCCGATCGGCGCGGACTGCAGTTGGCGCAGGTCGAAGGCAAATTTGTGCAGGCTGGCGCCCAGCCCTGCCAGGGCGCAGAGCAGGCGGTAATCCTGCTTGCGCGGGTAGGTCTGCCCGCTCACCGGGAAGAAATTCAGCTCGAGCCTGGCGCTCATACGCGCCTCGAACTCGTCCAGCCGGTCGGCGCCGATCAACTCGGCGTAGGATGCGCCCGTGCCGACCGCGCCCTTGAATCCCTTGCCGCGCAGGTTTGTATCGATCTCCGCCAGCGCGCGGGAATCCTCCAGCAGATCCTGGGCATAAACCGCCAGGCGGTAGCCCAGCGTGGTCGGCTCGGCGGGCTGCAGGTGGGTGAATCCGATCACGGGCAGCGCCGCGTGCTCCTCGATCTGCCCCGCCAGGGTCAGCAGCAGCGCCGAAAGATCGCGCCGGATCACCGCCAGCGCCTGCCGGATGCGCAGCGCATCGGCATTGTCCTCGATATCCGCGGAGGTAGCCCCAAGGTGCAGAGCGCCCCCTCCCAGAGGGCACTGCTCGGCGTAGGCTCTCAGCTCCGCCATCAGGTCGTGATGGATCTGCGCCTCGATCTCCAGCGCGCGCTGGACGTCCACGCGCTGGACGTTCCGGCGCAATTCCTCCAGTTGATCTTCGCGGACCAATCCATACCCGGCCTGCACCTCCGCCAGGGCGAGCCAGATGCTCCGCCAGAGCCGGCGCTTGCCCGCCTCGCTCCAGATTCGGCGCATCTCTTCGCTGGCGTAGCGCCAGCTGTAAGGGGATCGATACTGATCGAACTCGCTCATCCCCTCCATTGTACAGCATCCGCGCCTAGGCGTGAATTACTTGGCGAATTCCACTTCGTAGCTGGTGTGCGCTGGTTTGTGATCATCGACCAGGCGCATCAATACCTCGGAATTGACCTGCCCGGCTTTGAGCGGCAGGCGTACGATAAAATGGAGCGGATCCTTGCCCTGGACGAATTCGAGGATTTCCGGTTTGGCGCCTGTGTAAATCTCCAGCAGCCGGCTCAACGCCCAGCGCGTCCCGCGGCGGGCGTAGATCAGATGAGCTTCCTTCAAATACAGGCGGCGCTTCTCCTCGCTCCAGGTGCTGTCGAAGGGCACGCCAAACCAGCTTGCCAGCCAGGGCAGAAAATCGGAAGGCGCCGTGTCGGGGTCGAGGAACAGGTCGAAGTTATCTATATTCCACTCGATCGGCAGCAGAATCGACTCGAACAACGCCAGGAAGCGGCTGATGAAATCGGTACGGTAAATATCTGGCAGGTACTGGATTAAACGCAGACTGTGCTGCTCCAGGCCAGGGATCGGCCGCTGAGGCGGTTTTGCGGCAGACGGCGCAGGAGCGGGCGCCTTTGGGGCGGGCGGCGACGGCGGTTTGGCCGCCTTTTGCGGCGCAGCAGGCGGTTTAGCAGGCGGTTGGGCTTTAATCTCGGGCGGTTTGGCGGGCGGCTCCGCTTTGGGCGCGGGTGGTTTTTCCGGCGCGGGCTTCAATTCACCCGTGGGCGGCTGGGCTGCCGCGGGCGACGGCGCGGGCGGCTTCGGCCGCTGACCGGTCGGTTCAAGCGGCGGTGCAGCCGTAGCCTCCTTGACCAGCTCGTGCGCCAACACCAGGATTGCATCGCCAACTTTAATCTCAGCTCGATCAGCCAGGGTCACCGGGATATTGGGCTGCAACTGCTCGCCGTTGACGAAGGTGCCGTTGGCGCTGCCCAGGTCGACAAGCTGACATTCTTCCGAGCTGCTGATGAATTTTCCATGCCGGCGCGATACGCGCGGGTCGGGGATCTGCAGGTCGTTGGACGGCTCGCGCCCGAAGCCAAATTCGCCCAGCGGCAGGCTGATTTCCGTGCTGGTTTGTTGAATACGGACGATCAATTTGAAGCGCAGCATACTCCCGTCCTTATACAAACTCGACCAGATGCCTGCCCGAAGCAATCACGCCCTGAGCGGGCACTTCCAACACCTCCAGCGGATCGCCCTGCGCCTCGCCGCCGGGACGGGCTGCGTAGATATCCAGGGCGCGCACGAACTGAATCTCGCGGTAATCCTGCAGGCACTGGTAGACATCCGAGGCAAACAGCGTCCGCCCGAAGGGCCAGCCCTTGCCGTCCGGCCCGCCTGTGAGCGGGTTGAGGTAGCGGTAGAGCCGCTTCAGGACCTCCTCACGGATGGCCTCCTGGCTGGAGCCGGGGATGCCGCGCAGCCTGACCCTGACCGCCACCCAGATGTATGTCGGCGGACGCACCAGCAGGCGGGTGGTCAGCATGCGCCGCTGGTCGAGGTAATCCTTGAGCCTGTTGGCGGTCTCATCGTCCAGGTCGAGCTCATCCGGCTCGAGGAAGCGGTCGGCATGGGAGATGCGCGGCACCACCAGGATGTAGACCTGCCCGGGCTGGATGTTTTTGTCCGCACCGGCGCCGGGCTGCAGGCAGGAAACCCGCCCAATACGCGACGGCAGCGCCTGCGAGGCGATGAATTCGAAGTCGCTCTCGGTCACTGCCCGTTCGCGCGAACGCAGCAGCGCCGGCACACGCATGCGCGCCGATTCGAGCGTCTCGGCGTCCAGCCCGCCCGAGGCCGGCCGCCGATTCGAAACCCTGGCGATATACGGGATGGCGGTCTTCAGCGTGTTGATGATCCCGGTCTGCACGTTACCGATTTGTCCACCGCCGAAATGATATTGCTGGAAGACCAGCACCGCTTTTCGCGGCGGCACTGCCCCATAAAGCTTGATCGTACCGTCCTGCTGGCGCACCGCCGGCCCCAGACGGATTTCGCCGCTGATGCTGTCGAGGGTGTAATGGCGGTCCTCCGACCCCGAACCAGAGAAGTTGGGCACTTCAGTCCACAACTGGGGCGCCTGGTTGTCCATTTTGACCAGCAGGCGCTCGCCTTCCAGCCTCTCCAGCACCGGCTTGTTCTTGAGCTGAAAGTGCTGCCCAGGCGTGCCGTCGCTCTGCCCAAGGTACTCATCGACCACCTTCTGCGAATGGGTCGCGGTGACCTTGCCGCCGATGGAGCTCACTTTGGCCTTGCGAATGCGCGGCGAGCGGTGGTAGGGCCGCGCGCCCTGGTCGTACTCCTCCTGCGAGAGGGCGTGAATGCGCACACGCAGCCAGTAGGCCTCCTTGCCGTTGACCGTATCTTTGCTCATCTTGGGCAGGTGCACCTGGATGCGCCCGGCGGTGTTCATCCCGCGGGTGGTGTCCAGTTCCTCATCGCACCGGTCCCAACCGCCGCCGCCGGTTGACGCCTCCCAATCATAGGGTGGCATGGTCGGGTCGATACCCGTCCCGCCAGCGGTGTCGAAATCCATATCAAAGCGCAGCACGTGATTGCTCAGATCGTTGTCGAAGCCGAAGAAGAAGGCATCGTTGACCTGCGGCGTCTCGGTGAAGACGAATGCCCCGTCGAAGCCCGCCTCCAGATGGCGCAGGGTGAACGGTACGAAGCGTTTATCGCGCTCGCTCTCGCCCGCCACCTGCGACATCACCGCCGCCAGTTTGGGCGGCGTGACAGTAAACGGCTCGACGGTCGAGAAGATGATCGATGGCTCGGTTTCGGTCTGGGTGGTGGCAACCTCGGTGTTGGCCGGGATCGTCACGGGCACCTCCTGCGGTGCCGAGAGCCAGAAGGTCACCGGCGCGCGCGCCGGGGTCGGGCCGTTCAGGCGCACGCCGAGCATCTCCATGAAGCGGATGTAATGCAGGTCGGGCACCTGGTTGATCCGGTAGAGCAGCGTCTCGGTCATCCAGGCGAACAGCTCGACCAGGGTGATGCCCGGGTCGCTGACGTTGTGATCCGTCCACTCCTCGCAGTACTGTGGGATTTTTTTCTTGGCCTCGTCAACCAGTTCCTGGAACGTGCGGTCATCCAAATTCGGGGTGGGAAGGGACATAATACCTCCAGATGCGATCGGCTGCCGCCGCTGTTGCGGCCTTACTCTTCGGGGATAAGATAAAACGGGTGAACAAGGCTGCGCCGGTCATGGGTAGCCTTGACCTCATACTCAATGGTGATCAGCATGCGCGCGGCTTCCTGCGGATCGGGGCTGGCCTTGACGTTGATCACGCGGATGCGCGGTTCCCACATGCCCAGTGCCTCCATCACATAGCGCACCGCTTTGGCGGCGGTGTGGCTGTTGTTCGGCTCGAAGATCAATTCGTTCAGCCGCGCGCCGAACGTCGGGCGCATCACCCGCTGACCTGGCGTGGTGCTGAGGATGATAAAAATGGACTGTTCAAGTTCGTTGCGGTCGGTCGTCCTGAGCATCCCTCCGCGCGGACCGATCGAGGGCGGGAAGTTCCAGCCGCGTCCAATGATATCGCTGCTCATTTCGGTTTATCCTCCTATCATCACCGTTGCGGATGCGATTACGGTCGCGCTCGGGTTGGGGGCCGGATCGGCGCAGGATTGGGCCGTGTCACCCGCCCGGGCGGCACCCTTGCCGTTGATGCGCACTGTCGCGCTTCCTCGCAGGATGGTCGCCTGGTTGGTTGGGGGAATTTGAAAGCTGGTTCCCGGCGGGGTGGGGATGTGCGGCGGCTGATTGCTGGCGGTGCTGCCCTCGGTCGCCGCCGGCATGCCCATGATCTTGACGTCGCTGCTCAGGTTGCCGTCGATGATGCCGGTGAAGGGGTGCGGCAGCGGCGTGGGCACCGGCCCGCTCGGACTGGGCGCCATGACGATGTGCATATCCACCGCTGTGATTTGATCTCCCTGCTTGGCCGCCGGTTGTCCCATTCGGTTATCCTTAGTTGAGGTTGATCACCGCGCCGCGCACGGTCACCTGACCGCCGGCCTCGATGTCCACGTTGCCGCTGGCTTCCAGCTTCAAATTGGCAGAGGCCTGGATATTGATATCGCCGCTGCTCTCGATGGTCAGTTTGTTGTCCTCCATGGTGATGGTCACCTGCTTGGTTTTGACCGTAATTTTACAGTCCTTGTCGCTGATGGTGACGCTGCGCTCGTCCGCGCTGACGATCTCGATACCCTTATCCTCATTGTCGTAAATCGCGATGCGGTGTCCATCCGGCGTGCGCCATTCCTTGACCTGGTGCGGCTCGCCGCCGCGCGCATTGAGCGCCTCGGCCGGCAGGTCGTTCTTACCGTTCCACAGTCCGCCTATGACGAAGGGGCGGTTGATATCGCCGTGCTCGAATAAAACCAAGACCTCATCGTCAACCTCGGGCATGATGTGCAGCCCGGCATTCGCGCCTGCGCCGATGCCGATCACCCGCGCCCAGCCTGAGTCGGCATCCTCAGTCATCCACGGATATTTCACCTTGACCCGACCCCAGTTGTTCGGATCGATCGAGTTCGTCACCACGCCGATCACCGCGCCGTTAAACGCCGGCGCCGCAGGCGGACCGGCAAGCTGCTCGAGCAGCATGCCGCTGCGCGAGCCAGCCACCTGGAAGACGGTTTTCAATCCCTGCGGGGTGTGACTGTGGGCGGCGCGCGTCACCAGGTACTCGCCGCTGAAGCGTTGCCCGAGCCCTTCTAGTTTGACCTTCTGCCCGGCGCGGATGTCCGGGCGGCGGAAAGCTACGCCCTCGGCCTCGATGTACGCGCCGCTCAGCTCGTCCAGCCGCGCCGCCGCCACCAGGTCGGCTTCGGCCTGGCTGACCACCGGCTGATCGACGATCACCTTCTTGCCCGGTCCAAAGGTCTGCGCCCAGCCGGCGCCGTCCCTGGATTCCTGCGTGCGCGGGTACAGGCTGCCCTGGCTGGCCCGCCCGGTGATCGGCTCCTTCTTCTCGACGTCCCATCCCTTGACGATCACCTCATCCACCTGTTCGGCCAGGGAGATGCTCGGCCGGAAAGAGACCAGGTCATCGCCCCAGCTGAGCGTCACCTGGGCGGAGCTGCCGGTCGGTTTGCGGAAATAAAGCTTGCCGCCTTCGACGAAGCATTCGTAGCCGATCCGCCAGGCGCGCATCTTGAGGAACTCCAGGTCAGAAAGGTTGTTCTGGTACAAGTGCTCGTAGACCGTGGCGGTTGTTTCGATCTCCGCCTGCAGGCCGATGCGGTCAGCCACCTGTTTGGCGATGTCGCTGTCTTTGATGTTGATATACGCCCGGCTGCTGGTTTCGCGGTAGAGGCGGTGCAGCTTGTCGAAGCCACGCACAACCAGTTCGGCCATCATGTCCTCGCCGAAGATCGGCTCCAGCGCGGTGATCTCGCCCTCCATCAGGGTGAATTTTTCTCCGTCTGCCCGCTCGGCGGAAATCTCGACCCGCCCGGTCAGGTCGAGCGGGCCTTCGTCGAGCAGCGTCAGTCCGCGATCCTGCAGCCGGATGGTGAACATGGCCGGCAGGTGGGCGTGCTGGTCGATGGTGACGGCCATCAGCTTCGACTGTACGTCCGCCGGCAGTTCCCTGCCGTTCAGCTTGATCGAAACCTGGCTGGCAAGTTCATTTGGATCTGGCATGCGCTTCCTCTGATCAATCCTCCGGGATGGATAATTCCTGGCCGGGCTTTAGCGCCAGCGGATTGGTGATGTGATTACGCTCGGCGATCAGCCGCCACTTGGCGGCGCTGCCGTAGACCTCGTGGGCGATGGTGTCCAGCCGGTCGCCGGCCACCACCCGGCGCACGCGCTCCAGCGGGCCACCGCCGGAGGTCGGATTTTGCGAGGGATAATCGTTCAAATCCTTGTGCTGGGTGAAGGTCACGTCCACTTTGGCGCGCACCGGCGTGCCGTCGGATTTGAACAGGGTGAACTTCTGGGTCATGTCGGTGATCACCGCCACAAAACGGAACACGCCCCACTCAAACGCCACCTCAGGCGGCGGAACTTTCTTGTTGGATTGACCCGCCTGGCTTCGGTTGGCTTCCATCAACGACCAGAGCGGGTTGGTTTTCAGGCTGACGTCCTCGTCGCTTTCGTAGGTGTCGAAGATCAACGAGAGGACCAGCTTTTGTGGACCGGCTTTCTTAAATTCCACTTCCGGCACGGCGGATTTGTTCTTCTGCTTCTGCTCATAAGTGTTCGACTTGGAAACGGTGTATTCGAAGGGATTGAACATGCAATCGACCGATACGCCGCCGCCCTTTTCGTTGCCGGATTGGTCCACTTCATAAATTCGCGCTGCGACCAGATTACTGCGGGTGTTCGCCATAAGGCTTCCCTATCCTTTCAATCAAGGATCATTTCTTCCTGCGAAAGCGCTCCAGCTCAACAGCAAAGCGCCGCTTGATCTCGCGGTAGACCTGGCGGGCGAGCTCCTCAATGTTGGTTTCGCCGCCCTCCTCGCCGGCTGCTGCGCCCGGTGTTGGCGCGCTTTCAGCCTGCAACTGCAATTCTTCAGGCTCCTCTTCCTCCTCTGGCGTCTCTATTTCCTCAGGCCAGAGATAAACCGCTGCCCGAGCAGGTTTTTCGACTTCTGGCGCCGGCTCCTCAAGCGGCTGAACCTCCCGGATTTGCGGCTGCGGGACGGGCTGGCCGATCAAGCGCCACAGGTCGCCGGGCAGTGGGCCGATCTCGGTTGCTACCATTTCCGGTTTTTCAGCCGCTGCTGGCTTTTCGACAGGCGGCGCCGGCTGCTCTGATTCTTTAGCGGCTTCCTCCGTCGTTTCGGCCGCTTCTTGAACCGGTTTTGGCGGTGCAGGCGGGCGCGGCCGGCGCGGGGTGATGATCTCCACCCGCGAATCGGTCGGCGCCTCCGCCTCGACCTTCTGCAGGATGCTTTCGACTTTTTTCAGGCGCTTCTTAACCGCCGGCGGCAGTTCCGCTGGCGGCGGAGGAACCTCCTCAACAGGCGGCGCTGCCGCCTGGAGAGGCCTGACTTCCGCCGGCTCGCGCTGAATCACCGGCCAGGCTGCCTGCAACGGCAGCGGCTGCTCGGTCTGCGGACTTTCGCCTGGGACGGGCGCAGGCGTAGGGAGCGGCTCGACCTTCCGCGCCGCGGGCGGCATTTCTGCCCGCGGCTTTACCTCGGGCGGTTTTGCTGCCGGCAGCCGGGGCGGCGCCTGTGTCTCCTCGCGGACGGCCTGGACGGGCGTCTTTTCAGCCGGGCGGGCGGTTCGCTTCACCGCCTTCGGTTTTGGCGCTTCAGCGGGGGGCGCCGCAGCCGGTTTGGGAATCACCTCAGTCTTTTCCTCCGCGACAGGCGGCTGTTTTTCCTCTTTTGGGGGCGCAGGCGCAGGTGAGGCTTCCACCCGTTGAACCGGGGCGGCTTTGCGGACGCGCCGAACCCGACCGGGCTTGACCGGTTTGGGTTGCGCCGCGGGGGGTCTGGAGGGCGGCTCTTCCACGCGGTCAGCCTGGATCGCCGCGGGCTCAACTGGCGCTGGGGCGGGCCGCACTGCCTGTGGGTGGGCTGCGGGCGCGGCTGTTTTGGGCGGTTTTCCAGCCGGTTTGGGCGATTCCGTCGGCGCGCCGGGCGGCCCCTCGGCGGCAGCCTCGGCCTGCCTGTGGCGCTGGATGATGCTCTGCAGCCGCGGCCAGTCCTCTTCCAGCGTGCGCGCCTCTTCCTCCGGCTCGATCGATGGCAGCGGCGGCAGCGGCTTTTCAAACTTAGCCGCCGGTTGTGAAGGCGGCGCTGGGAGCGGCTCGGACGGCGCGGGCGGCATGGCCGGGACAACCTGCGGCGGGGGCAGTTCGAACGGCAGCCCACCGAGAAGCCTGCCAAGCGGCAGGTCGGCGTCCGGCGGGATCAACCTCGCCGGCACCGGCCGGGATGCAGGCTCGGGCGCCGATGTCAAAGCCGGGGTAACCGGCTTGAACCCGGCGCTGGCGCGGAACAGCACTGCCACACCGGCGTGCGCCTGCACCCTGCGGAAGATCCGGCTGCTCAAACTTCGCCGTCTGGCTGCACTCATCGCTCTGCTCTTATCATCCAATCCATTCGTAGGGTGGTATAGCTAACTGATCGACACTTCGCCGACCGATAATTCCAGCACCTGAATCGCAATGGTGTTGTCATCCGATTTGAGATTCGGACCGCTCCATTTGATCGGGATGGCGTTCTGGAAATCCAGGGTCATCACCGCTTCCAGCTTCGAGTTCAGCAGCTGGATGCTGACCCGCTTGCGGGTGAATTTTTCACTCAACGCCTGGGTGTACCACTCCTTCAGTTCCTTGGCCACCCCGACTCCGTTCTTCAGGGTGATCCGCGCGGGCTTGCGCTGCCCAGGAAGCATATGCACGTAGGTGTTCAGCCCGCCTTCCTTGACCTCTTCCATGTTGAGCTCCAGGTCAGGCAGCTTGCACTCGCTGAAGGCTGCCAGGGCAGTGCCGTCCACCGAGACGACAAAGCGGAATGCCGCGGTGATCCCATCGCGGACCTGTTTATCCAGCAGCATCAACGCACTCCTTTCCGGCGCGGAAATCCAAACGATGCGCCAATCCGCTCGCGCTCTGCTTTAAGGTCGAGCAGCAGCATTTCCAGCACCTTATCGACCAGCTTGCCGAACTGCTCGGGCGTCAGTGCCGGTACGCTAGCGCTGGCGCTTTCGCCGGTTCGCGGCGCGGATGCTTCCTGTTCAGGCGGCATGGCTCATTCCTCTTCCATTCCAAGCGGCGCGACCCTGATCTGGAACCTCCCGTTGCAATGCGGGCAGACCGCGCCGAGCACGACCTCCTCGGTACTGTTCAGCCGCAGGTAAAGGTCCTCCAGATAGGCCAGGTCGGCGGCGTAGAAACGCTCTACGATCTCGGGCGTCAGGGAGGAAAGCTCCTCCAGGCGGGTGATCACCCGGCTGAGCAGCACAACGGTCAGGTAAGCCGGATTGCTCTGCACGCGCAGGTCTTCGGCTGCCTGGATCTCATCCAGCGCCAGCGCGCGGCGCATGCGGCCGCTGCGCATCAGCCTGCCCTCCGCCGAGGGATAGCCGATCGGCAGCGTGAAATCGAACTCCGTCTGCAGGGTCATGAGTTATCCGATCCGGGCAGGGCGCGGTGATTCGCGCCCTGCCCGAGGGTGGTTATTTAACGCGCTTGATATACTCGTGCGCCAGGGTGAGCTCCTCGATGCCGATTTCGTTTGAATCGGCCTTGGGCTGCGGTCCGGTGACTTTAACCGGCCAGGCGCGCTCGAAGTTCCAGCGGGCCACTTCTTTCAGGGTCGAGTCGTACATGATGATCGAGCCGTCTCGCCGCGCGCCGTCCACGTCACCGTCCTCGACCTTCTTCCGCCAATCCCAGATATCCATGTTGCTGGTGATGCCGCGCTTGAGGGTGATGTTCTCCCACTTCAGCCGGCCGGGCATTTTCAAGACCACTTCCTGACCTTTTTCGGTCACCACTTTATGCTCGATAACCTCATGCTCCGAGCCCAGCCCGGCACATTCGGTAAAGTAGCCTTTCACCGCGCCCTGGATATCCACTGCAAAATGAAAACCAACAAGGGGGTCTTCACGTCCAGCCATGGTTCATTCCTTTCTTAAGACAATTCTGGTCGTTCCACAGGAGCTGTTAGTGTGGGTACACCCGCTCGCGGTTACTCCTGGGCATTCGCTCCAGCCCACTGGCTGATGCGGAAGATGACGAACTCAGCCGGCTTGACCGGCGCCAGACCGACCTCGATGATCAGCTGACCCAGATCGCGAATTTCCAGCGGGTTGAGTTCCTCGTCGCACTTGACGTAGAAGGCCTGCTCGGGCGTCGTGCCGAACAGCGCCCCGCCGCGCCAGACCACGCGCAGGAAGGAGGTCACATCCCGGCGGACCTTGGCCCACAGGGTGGCGTCGTTGGGTTCGAAGACGACCCAGGCCAGCCCGGCCTCCATCGACGCCTCGACCATAATGAACAGGCGGCGGACGTTGACATAGCGCCAGGCGCCGTCGCTGCTCAAGGTGCGCGCGCCCCAGACGCGAATGCCGCGCGCCGGGAAGGCGCGGATGCAGTTGACGCCCAGCGGATTGAGAATATCCTGCTCGCCCTTGCTGCAGTTGACTTCCAGGTCGATCGCGCCGAGAACGACCTCATTGGCGGGCGCCTTGTGAACGCCGCGGTTGGCATCCACGCGGTTGTACACGCCGGCCATATAGCCGCTCGGCGGGATCAGCTTGGTCGCCCCGTTCGAGCCGCTCAAATCCGCCACCTTGATCCAGGGATAGTACAGCGCCGCGTAGGAGCTGTCGAAATTGACATAGGTGCGCCATTCCTTCGCCTGCTGGGGATTCAACCCGGGCGGCGTGTCGAGGATGGCAAAGCGGTAGCGCAGCTTCTCGCAGTGGGCGATGATAGCGGTCTGCACCATCTTGACCCGCTCCATGGCTTCCTTCGAGCCGTCGTAGCCCGCCATGATGTCCGGGCAGGCGATCAGCCGCACCTCATCGATTGCCTCCAGCCCGCCCAGGCCGGTGCGCTCGGTTGGGTCGCCGACGAAATCATCGACGCCGATCGGCGCGGAACCGCCGCCGCTCAATTTGTAGGTGCCCTCCTCGGGCAGGCCGCTGCCGGCGTCGAACACCTCGATCGCGTCGAAGACCGCGTCCCCGACGTAGTTCTCGCCCTTCTTCATGGTCAGGTTGGCAGCCGTTTGCGCGCCGCAGGTCAGGCTGAAGCTTTCCTCGCCGGTCGACTTGACTGTGACGCTCAGCGCGTTTCCGCCGGGGCCGGGCGTCTTGGCGCGCACCTTAAAGCTGCTGCCCTTGGTCTTGGAGGGCACGGCAGCTTCGGCCGCCTTGACCAGGTCGGTCTGCTCGGTCAGCGCCCGCAGGCTGACCACGTAGCACGGGCCGCCGCCGTTGGCAAAATATCCGTATACAGCGTCGGGCAGATAGGCGCCGCCGATGAAGCCGCCGAAGACCTCGCTGAACTGCGTCCAGTTCGCCACCAGGGTCGGCTTGTTCAGGCGGCTCTCGACGACCACGCGCTGCCCGGTCGCCGCGTCGATTTGTTTGCGGCTGGCCTCGGCGGTGACGCCGATGAAGGCCGCCATCGAGGTCCCAACCGCCTCGATTGGCTTGGTGCCGCGCTCGACTTCCTCTACATAAACACCTGGAGATGCATAAGTAAGTGCCATCTTGACTATCCTCTCTCTTTCCTGTTTCGTGAAATCATCCGGTCACACTTCCTCACGGGAAACTCATCCCGCCTGTGATTCACTCAGCTGGCGGCGGGCTACGGCGGGCGGCATTTGTCTGAATATTGGCTTTCCATAATTCCTCCGATGGCATTCTTCTTAATGTTTTTTCTAGAAACAATACGCGCCTTGGTGCGGTTATCTCGAGCTCAAGGCACGATGAAATCGTAGCTGCCGTCCCTGGCGGGCAGCGCGATTTTCTTCTCGAGCGGTTTTCCGTCGCCGACCCAGGCGATCAGGGTGTATTCACCGGGCGGCAGGTAGCCAAGTACAAACCGGCCCTGCTCGTCGGTGCGGGTGATGTATCCGGTACCCTTGACCGCCACCTCAACCTCTGTCAGCGCTTCACCGCCGGCCTGCTTGCGCCAGACCGTCCCGCCGAGCAGCAGCATCACGTTCGGCGGCTGTCCGGCCGGCAGGCGTTGGAAGACGGGCAGCTCGGCGGCCTGACCGGAGCGCATGGTGAAGGTGCGCACCAGCGGGGCGGTGATTTCGGTCCACGGGTCGAGCGCCAGGGTAACCACGTAGGATACGCTCGGCCGTACTTCATTGTCGAGCGATGACCACAGTTCAGCCGGGTCGGTCAGCCGGTCACGCTGGGCAAGGAAGGTCTGCAGGTCGAACGGCTGGTGCTTCATGTTGCCCTGCAGGTATTTCTCCGGCAGCACCGGGTAGCGGAACAGGGCCAGCATCGCCCGCGCCAGCAGGCGGTGCTCGTCATCCGCCTCGGCAGCCCAGCTGGTCAGCACATACGTGCAGTCGACGCGGAAGGGGGTGCGCTTTAGGTGCGCCAGGTTAACACCGTTGCTCGCCGAGGGGGCGTTCTCCCACTGGTGCCGGCGCAGCATGGGATTTTCACGCACATCGTACAAGAAAAGGTTGATGGTAGGGCGCGAGAGGCGCGCGCTCCATTCGCGTTTGGGCTGGTCGAAGGAGATTTCGACCTCGTTGTTCTTGACAGGCAGCTCGGCCTTCAATAATTCGCGCAGGGTTTCATCCAAGTCAGCTATCATTTGAGTTTCCTGGCACCTCCCTCAGCGGTCCAATTTGCGTTCACGCAACTTCCATCCTAATGAAATCCAGACGTCACTGTCTCTTCAGCAAAATATGGTCTTCGTCTTCGATCATCCCGGTTCCTTTTTCCGCCTCCTCTTCGGGCGTTTCCTCCAGGTTCGTTTCCTCAGCCGTGGTTTCCAGCGCAGCCTGTTGCTCGTCCTCCTCTTCCTCCTGCAGCTGGACGAGTTCTTCTTCTTCTCCTACCTGCATCTGAACCGGTTCTTCTTCCTCTTCCTCCTCCTGCCGCTGCAGGTCGATGGCGGTGTCGGTATGACCGGCGCTCAGCGCCTGGTTCGCCAGCGAATCGGCTTCCTGCTCGTAAACATCACCGGGCGGATTGACACGAAAAGGGGCGTTGCCCTCTGCGGCTTCGCCGCCTTGCTGTAAAACGTGGGTCAATTCGTGGGCGATCAGGCGCTGCCCGCCCTCGGTCTCAGGCTGGTAGGCGCCGCTGCGGAAGAAGACGTCGCTGCCGGTGGTGAATGCCCGTGCCCCCAACTCGCGGTTGAGCGCATCCGATTCGGAACCGGTGTGAACGCGAACCCCGCTGAAATCCTCGCCGAACTTCTCAGCCAGGCTGGATTGGACTTCAGCGTCGAGCGTTTCACCGCCGCTGCGCTCCGCCTGAATTCGCTGACTGATTTCCTCATCCAGCTCGAAAGCCCCCTCGCCGCTGCGCTGGATCACCAGCCGCTGGACGACCTGATTGCCGACCGTCTGGTGGAGCTGCTGCAGCGGCTCATGGACACGTTTTTTGGGCGATTTTTCCAGATCCTCCTGATTCTTTTCCTTCTTTTTCCTCAGTAATTTTGGATCGGTCTCGAAAATCGGGCTCATGAACGCCTCCTTCCAACCATCAACCAGGCGATACTGCTAATCTAAATCTTCCGGCATCTGCTTCCCTTCGAAATTCGAGTCGCTGGTCAGGCGGCCCATTTTCTGCATCTCTCGCCGGGTGCTGTGCAGCACGTGGTTCATGCGCACCACCCCGCCGTCAGCGGCAGCCAGGTAAGCGGCGTTGACGATGATGTTGCGGATGTTCCCGCCGGCGATCTTGAATTCGCGCGCCATGCGGGGAAAATCGATCGGTCCCTCGACCGGGATGGTCGGCAGGAACAGAGCCCGCCAGATGCGCAGCCGGTCGTCCTCGTCGGGAAAGGGGAAGTCGACGACAAACTGCAGCCGGCGGGTAAAGGCCTCGTCCAGGTTGGCGCGCAGGTTGGTCGCCAGAATGGCCACGCCGTTGTAGGCCTCCATGCGCTGCAGTAAGTAGCTGATCTCGATGTTGGCGTAGCGGTCGTGCGAATCGCGCACCTCGGAGCGTTTGCCGAAGAGCGCGTCCGCCTCGTCGAAAAAGAGGATGGCGTTGCTTGTCTCCGCCTCGCGGAAGATTTGCTCCAGGTTCTTCTCAGTCTCGCCGATGTATTTACTGACCACCATCGAAAGATCGATTTTGTATAAATCCAGGCCGAGCTCGTTGGCAATCACCTCGGCCGCCATGGTCTTGCCGGTGCCGGGCGGACCGGCGAACAACACCGTGATCCCCGAGGATGCCACCAGCTTCTGGCCAACCTTCCAGCTCTCCAGCACCACCGGCTGCGAGCGCACCGTCGCGACCAGTTCGCGCAGCAGGTCGATCTGGTCAGCCGGCAGGACGATATCCTTCCACTCGAAGTGCGGCTCGATCTTGGTCGCCAGCTTCGACAGGTTCGGATTGGAATAGCGCCGGGCGGCGCTCAACAGCCCGCCGGCGGAAATCTCAGCCTGTTGAAAGGCCGCCTCGGAGCTAGCCGCATTGCAGGCATCCCGGATTTGCTCGCAGGAGAGATGGAACTGGGCTGAAACCTGCTCGAGGTCCAGATCCACGGGCGCGTCGCCGAGGAAATGCCGCCAGATATCACGGCGCTGAACAAAATTGGGCAGCGGGCATTCGACCCAGATGAAGCGCTGCGCGGGCGAAGAACCGCGCACCTGCCATAACAGCGGGCTGGCGACAAAGGCCAGCCCGGGGAAGTCGACCAGCTCGGCAATGGCTTCCTTTGGCGGCGACTGCCGCTCGCCGGCCAGTGCCTCCCAGCCGGTTAATACAGCGATGGCCTGATTCAAGCGGGCGTCGCGCAGCGCCAGGCGCAGTCCCTTAAGCAGGGCGTCCGGCGGGAGTTTATCCAGCCGCACGATCAGCAGCGGCTGCCCGCGCGCCAGAGCAACCCTGCGCGCGAACGCCATCTGCGCCAGGCGGTCAGGCCCATAAAGCGCAACTACCTGAGTATCGAGCGACGCCGGATCGAGCTGCGGCGCGCAGATCGAGGCCAGCAGGGCGTCCTGCGCGCGGTCTTCAACATATTCAAGGGCGGCTGTTTCGCTCAAAAGCCCGGCCGGGCGGTAAATCCCCGCCAGCCAGTTAATCACGCTCGCGTCGGCCTCAAGCGGAGCGGTCAAGCCGCCGCCGCTCTCGCCCTCCCCTGCCCAGCGGATCAAACCGAAGTGGAACAGCGCAGCGCCGTCATCCAGGTAGCGCCGCCAGGCCAGGCGCTCGCCGCCGGAAGGCGCGAACAGGTCAAGCGCAAGCTGGAAAGAGGGCTGCTTGCGGGTCACGTCGTCCTGCAGGAAACCAAACAGACTCGCATAACGCGGATCGAATTCGGGCAGGCAGCACAACAGCAGCAAATCCTGTTCGAAGGCCGAGAGCCGGAAAGCCTGGCTCAGCCAGGCCAGCCGCGGCAGGGGCAGACTCTGATCGACCGCCGCCTGCACCAGCTCCGCGGAGCGCTGTACGGCTCTGGCATATTCCGCATCGAATCGGGCAGCTTCCTTCGGCTCGAGCTGCACCGACTGCCCCCAACTGGAAGCAAACGGACGCGCCAGCAGCGCGTCCGCATACTCGTTGGAGACGTACAAACCGCGCAGTTGATCACCCGGGTTTTGTCCAGCCAGCCGCCAGCGGCGCACCTCCCTGTGCAGGATCACATCCAGGCGCGCGATCTCATTCTCCGTATACTGGAGATTCAGATTCCTGGCTAGATCACGGTCACCCGGGTGTATGTTGTTCTGATTATTTACGTACATGTCCCCTGTCCGAGGATTCCGACATCCCAATCCAAATGAAACATTGAAACGGGGGACCGACGAGAGCAATCCAAGTGATCTGCTCTGCTCGGCCGACTGCCATCAATTACTTGATGATTGGAGAGAATTTTCGCCGTCGCCTCTCAGGCAATAAGCGGCAGGAACAGCAGCTATGAAATACATTGGGTAAATTGATAAACCGTATCAATATATCATTGTAATGAATCTGTCACTTAAGTCAATTTTAATGAGCTTACAATTACGCACATTCTGAACAGCGGTCAGTCTGTTGACAGAGTTGAACCTGGTAGATGCAAATAATCACTGGTTTGGGTGAATGGACAGTTAATTTTCTCCTGTTTCGATCCCGGCTGCGAGCATCTGGATGATTCCAAGCAGCCGTTCGGGAGATTCCCCCTTGGAAACAAACGCATCGGCGTTGGCATCCATCGCCTCGATGTCGAAATCGGGGTACATGGAGAGAATGATCACCTTCACTTGCGGCGCCTGCTGCTTGATGACCCGGGCTGCCTGAATAGCGTCCATTTTGCACATGCGCACGTCCATGAGGATAATCTCCGGTTGAAAAACCTCCGCCAAACCGATGGCTTCCAATCCATTGACACCTTCCTGAATTTCTCCCGCCTGCTCCCAGCTGTGTAGTAAGTCCCTCAGACTGTTACGCGTTCTTTTTTGATCATCCACGATCATGATTCGGTATTTCTGCAAATCCTTATCCTCAGAATAGTGACCGATTAACTTGTTGCCCGGTTTAGTGGGGATTGTTGTCATTAAGTACATTTAATGGGAGTCAACCTGCTGGTTTATATGAGTGGAACAACCAGATCAATGTCACATTCATGGTAACAGAAATCGCTGTTCAGGTAATCACAGGAAAGATGGCAGTTACTTAAACAAAAAGACCGCCTTTTCGGCGGTCTCCTTTGACGAATGTGCCCGAGCCCTACCACATTTGTATCAGGGCTGCCCATCCTCTTCGTAGGGGATATCTTCGATGGTCGCAATGCCGGTGCGCAGCGCATACAGCGCCGCCTGTGTGCGGCTGGCGAGATGCAGCTTGCTGAGAATATTGCTGACGTGCGTGCGGACAGTCCATTCTCATCCAGAGCTGCCGCCGGCACTGCCCGCCTTCAGACACTCCCTGCCGGGAATGTCTGCTGCGCCTGGAAGAGGCTGTGCGCTTGTACCGGGGCGAGTTCCTGTCCTGCCTTAATTTCAAGGATTGCAACGACTTCGACGATTGGCAGTACTTCCAGCGGGAGGAGGCTGCCCAGGAATTATCCTCCGCGCTGCGCCGGCTTGCGCAGGGATTCGCCGCCCTGGGTGATGTGGACCGGGTCGTTCGCTACGCCCACCGCTGGGTAAAGCTGGATAAATTCAATGAGGAAGCGCAACGCTTTTTGATCCAGGCTTACGCCCAGGCCGGTCAACGCGGGGCAGCCTTCCGGCAGTACGAGGAGTGCCAGCGGGTACTCGACGAAGAGCTCGGTCAGCCTCCCGAGCCGGAAACCACAGCCCTGTTCGAGAAAATATGCAGCCTCAGGCCGGCTACCAGACCCGGATTGGGATTCGCCATACCCGCGCTGTATGGCCACGGCACGGCTTTCGAGCCGTTGCACGGCAGTTGTTCGGCGCTGACCATGCAGCATTACCACCAGGTGCACCAGGAGCCGCTGTACTGAGGAAACTCAGGCTGGAACCATGGGCAGATGCCATGCGGTCAGCGCTGCCGGCGCTGTCCTTCTAAGCAAGTTAATCTGCCCTCTCGCCCTCTACCGATGGGTGATCTTCAACTCCTGCGGGTGGTGAATCGGGAAGGCCGCCTTCTCCGATTGCCATCACCCGGCGTTGTTTTCATGTGTTCTTTTTTGCAGGCGCCACCAGGCCAGCAGCAGGCCAGCTGATGCGCCAACCAGCGCAATGAGCATCACAATGAAAGGCAGGCGCAGGCGCACAATAAGCCCGACCGTGACCGCTGCCAGTCCAAGTCCTGAGGTTAACCCGAGCATTTTGTAGTGTATTCGCTTACAGCGCTGCACCAATCCATCGTTATCAGCGCCTGCCAGGCTGCGAGAGAAATTTGCCATATCCCAGCTGAGCAGCGCAGCGCAGGCGCCGTAAACCAGCCAGACCGCGCTGCCGCCAGTCAACATCGCGACAGAGCCGGCGATCAGATACAACACCAGTACAGCCGAGGGCAGCCAGTCCAGCTTGCGGAGCGGCTTGATTAACAAGCAACCGGCCAAAAGCGCGACAGGGATCAGTCCCTGCCACCAGCGGGCGCCCAGGCCTGCCGCCAGGCTGGCGATTGCTGCAACGCCGCTCAAGAAGATCACCAATCGTCGCTCATTCATGCTGCCAACCTAGACCGGCCTGGCCGGATTCCCGGCCTGTTGAAATACAGTCTGAAGTGCATTGGTCAGCGGCCGGTCGACCTGCCAATCCACTACCGGGACGCCCATGCGCACGATCTGTTTGAGCAGGGCGATCCGCTCCAGGCGCGCAGCCCGGTAAGCCAGCCGCGCTGTCGAATCCCCTTGCGATGAGCCCGCCGTGAACCGGACCGGATCCGGGCTGACCAGGACGATCTGGAAGCCCTGCCCGCGCAGCCGGGCAAACACCTGCGCGTCATTCTCGCCCAGCGGGCTGATGAAGAAGAGCACCGCCCGGCTGGGAAATAACCGCACCGGCAGGTTCTTGAGGCTGTCGAGGGTGTAACTTGAGCCCGGCGTCGCCCGGGCGAGCTCGGCCAGAATGCGGTTGTGCTGAAGCTTGCCGTAGCCGGGCGAGAGGTAAGGCAGGCGGTCGCCGTAGATCATCAACCCGACGCGGTTGCCCTCGCGGATGAACAATTCCGTCAGCGAGGCGCAAGCGCAGACGGCGTGCTCGAACAGTGAGAAATCTCCATTTTCGTGGACTGTCAGTGTACGCGCATCCAGGATCAACCCGATATCGGCAATTTCCTCCTGCTCGAACTCTTTAGTGAAGAGCAGATGGGGCTGGCGGGCTGTCCGCCGCCAGGCAACCCAGCGCAGCGGATCGCCGGGTCGGTACTGGCGCACCCCCCAGAAGTCCGTGCCGCTGCCACCGCGCCTGGCAGGGATGGGACCGGCAGAGTGCAGAGTGTGGCGCGGTCGCAGCGCAATGTGCCTCAGCCGCTGTGAATCTGGATACACCAGCACTTCACCGGGTGCTGGCACTTGCAGCGGAATTTCCACCAGCCCAAAGGGATCGCTGGCGAGTATTTCGACGCCCTCCCAACTGTAGCAACCCCGGCTGGCGCTGAAAACATACGCCAGCTCCGTCCGTGCGCCGGCCGGTAGGGCAAGGTGCCTGACATGCTGCCCTTCCTCAAGTCGCATCCCTGGCAGCCAGCGGTCAGCAAGGCGCAGATTGACCAATTCGCCTCCCTGATTTTCTACCGTGACGCGTACCTCCACCGCCTCGCCTGGGGCGGCGCTGTATTTACTCAAACTGCGTTGCGCGCTCAATTGAACCTTGCCATGCGAGTTGAACACCCCGACCATCAGATAGACCAGGAAGGGTAAAGCCATCAACGCCAATCCGCCGTTCTTCGCCAGCGCAGCCGCGAGGAAGAGGGCGTAGATGAGCAGCGTCAGAAACAGAAACCGCTTATTCATTCCCGCTTTGCGCCACCGGAACCGGCACTGATTCGAGGATTTCGCTGATCAACGTGTTTTCAGCTTTCTTCGAGCCCCAAAGGCTCGGTTCGAGGATGATTCGGTGGCTCAACGCCGGCGCCGCGAATTCCTTTACATCGTCTGGCAAGACATAGCCGCGTCCATGGAGAGCAGCCCAGGCTCGGGCAAGCTTCAGCAAGGCAAGCGATCCGCGCGGGCTGACTCCGATCACAATCTGCCGGTGCCGGCGGGTTTTCCCGACCAGGTCGATGATATATCGCTCGATATCCGCATCGACATAGACTTCTTCAATTGCGCGGCGCATATCCATAAATTCCTGAGGCGAGATCACCGCCTGCAGCACCGCCGCTTCCTGCTTGCGCTCGCGCCTTCGGCGCAGGATTTCCTGCTCAACCTCCGCGCTCGGATACCCGACCGACAGCTTGACAATAAAACGGTCGAGCTGCGCTTCGGGCAGCGGGAAGGTGCCTTCATATTCGATCGGATTCTGCGTCGCGACCACAAGGAACGGCTCCTCCAGCGCCAGGGTCTGCCCTTCCAGCGTCACCTGGTATTCCTGCATGGCTTCCAGCAGAGCAGACTGCGTCTTCGGCGAAGCCCGGTTGATCTCGTCCGCCAGAAGAATCTGGGTGAATAATGGTCCTTTACGCAGGAAGAACTGATTTTGCCCGCTGTCG
Organism: Bellilinea sp.; assembly: GCA_034678705.1. GTDB lineage: Bacteria > Chloroflexota > Anaerolineae > Anaerolineales > Anaerolineaceae > Bellilinea. Next base: position 2,917 of record JAXDBP010000022.1, on the reverse strand, counting down.
AAAATATACCCGCCGGTAATGTCGCCAGGCAGCAAGTCGGGGGTGAATTGTATTCGTTTGAAGGTCATTCCCAGCGCGGTCGCGAAGCTGTTCGCGATCAAGGTCTTTGCCAGACCGGGGTAATCCTCAATCAGAACATGCCCGCCCGGACAGAGGAAAGCCGCCAGGATTTTTTGCAGCACCTCGCGCCTGCCAATAACAGCTTTCTCAACTTCATCCAGTACCTTGCTGGTCAGAGCAGCAATCGGTTCGATCTCAATTTTTGTGGTTTCGTTCATGCTCATCCATAATCTCCGCATACTTTTCAAGATATTCCAGCAGCCGTTGCGTGTCCATCGTTGCAGCAACTTCTGTCTTTCTGGATTTTCTATCTCGGTTCGCCAGCCATTCTTTCAGGGGGCTGGCTTTGTCCTGTCCCTTCTCGACAGCGCCCGGTGTGAGGAACTGGTAGACCTCATCAGGCAGCGACAGGCTGCGCTGACTGAGGCTGCGGCGCACTTCTTCGGGAGGCATCTGTTCCTCTGTCGCAATGACATTTACCGCCAGATCCCTAAGGTTGTTTTCGAGCACGATTCTATCTTCCCTCGATTTCTCAGACCGCTGGATCAATTTATTCCAGTACGAGAAGCGTTTCGATCGATGGGAACCGATCGATTCGTCCGAGGATACGACCAGGCTCTCCCGCCCGGGCAGCAAGCCTAGTCCAAGCACAAAAGCAGCAAATATGAATACCACCCAATAGACTACCTGATCGACGGTCATAAAAACCCGCAGAATCATCCATATGGTTAGTACAACCGGCATGATGACGTTTGCCATCAGGAATCCCCGGAAAGCCCAGCCGATCGCTAACAGGCCAGCCAGAGCGACCAGGAGGATGATCCAGCGCCTCTGAGACTTCTTCACGGTTGCGCCTCCCGCCGGCAGACGGCGATGATCGCCTTCAGGCTATCCAGTGCGCGCTGCTCATCCCCTGCATTGACCGGAATATCCCCATAACGCACGTTTTCGAATAACACCGTCAATGAACGCACCGGCTCAGCCGGGACCCCCTTGGCGACCAACAGGTCGATGAATTCATGCGGGGTAACCGCGGGCGCCCGTTCAATGCCGCGTTCCTCTTGCAGCGCCTGTGACATTTGCAGGTAGCAGCGAACGATGACATTGCGAACGTTCTCACCACTCTGCAGTGCGCCGACCGCCTCCTCAGCTTCTTTAAGCACTCGTTCAAGTGAAGACGCGCGCTCCTTGCGCCGCTTGAAGAATAAAAAACCCAGAATTGCCGCTAATACACACCCACCCAGTATGACCAGCCAAGTAAGCGACCGCGGCGGGGTGCCCAGCGGCGTCAACTCATATTCATAAACCTCAGGAGTGGCCAAACCGGAACTTTCATTTATTATTGGTGAAGGAGAACCGGGCGTGCTGATGCGGGAGAGGATGATTACCAGCGCAATAGTCGTCAGCAGAGCAGCGGATGAGATCAATACATGCTTTACCCGCACAGCTCGGATCAGACTGATCGATAAATAAATCAGCATCCCGATAAATAAAATGGCAACCCCCCCTTGTATGAAGGGCAGAACCTGCCTGTTACTGCCGACAACAGTCGATCCCCCAACAGGTTCAGAGAGAGGCAGGCTTGCATCGCCGCCAACGAACGGTTTGCCTTCCTGGAACTCAAGCTGCTGCATGCCCGCTCCGAGGGCAAGAACAGCGACCAGGGTAAGCCCCAGGGCAGCCAGCACAGCGTAACGGGCTCGTTCAGACATGGCGAGGGCGCATAACGAGAAAGGGATTTTCCTGCGAGTAGCGGGAGAGCGGGCTCATGATGATCTGCTTCCGTTTTTTTTTGACAACCTGCTTCGTGATGCTTGAAAAAATCCTCACCCAGGCGGCTGCCTTCACTGGATAATACCACAATCTTGTGGCATTCTCGACCGACATACGCATGGCAAGAATCGGCGGGCGAAAATCAGCGAAATCCGTCTATAGCTTACACCAAATTTCCACGGGCGCTATCGATAAAAATGGCGATTTTCTACTTCGCGCTTCTGGTCAGCCTTGCAGCCGCGGCTGTGCTTAAGTCGCAGCCGCCAGGACAATTGAGGTAGAAGATACCACTCCGCCTGCCCACGATACAGTCACGAAGGGTAACCACCGCTTTCCTGCGCATCTGGGGAGGTGAGCGCAGGCGCGGCATCTTTTACTGCGGCAGTCGCCTGCTAAAGTTCTTGCACCAACTCAATCGATAATCCCTCGCCGCCGGTGATCCCTCCGTACAACCGCGGTAAAGGCAAACTCACCACTTGACAAATAGCAGTGATACAATAGACAGGTCGAAGATATCCAGCCTGAAAAAGTTGACCAATTCAGTAAGAAATTGACAGGGCAAGGAATGTGAGTATACTTTTATAGGTTTTGGATATCCGGGGGCCGATTTAAACCAACCCCTGATGCTGACACGGTGAAACCGTACTGTGTGAACCAAACGAGAGGAGGTGATTTCGAGGCACGAGCATGTTGTTTCGGGCTGGATAAAGACGCTTAAGTCAGAAATACCATCAACCAGTATCTAAAAGGAGAGAAGTACATGTTCAAGAAATTCCCATTCTGGACATTGATTACCGTCCTGATCATCGCCGTTACCGTGCTGTCCGCCTGCAAGCCGGCCGCCACACCCACGCCGGCCCCGGAGGCGACACAAGCCCCCAGCGCCCAGTTCTCCGTCGGTGTGGTTCTGCCGACCAAGGACGAGCCGCGCTGGATTCAGGACGAAACCCGCTTCAAGGACGCTTTCGAAGCCGCCGGCTACGACGTCCAGATCCTCTTCAGCCAGGGCGATTCTGCCGTGGAGAAGGCCAACGTCGAGTCCTTGATCTCCCAGGGCGTCAAGGTCATCATCATCTGCCCGCAT
>JAXDBP010000021.1:0-127849 GCA_034678705.1 Bellilinea sp. | reverse complement strand
TGGAAAGCCAGAGCGTGGAAACCGATGAAGACACGCCTGTCGCCATCACCCTGGTCGCGGAAGACCTCTACCCCGGCGACGACCTGATCTGGACGATCGTGTCCGATCCCGTCAACGGGACGCTGAGTGGAACTGCGCCCGCCCTGACCTACACCCCCGATGCCAACTGGCACGGCACCGACAGCTTCACCGTTACCATTTCTGACGGCGAGCTGGTCAGCGCGGTTGCGACTGTGACAATCACAGTGAAACCGGTCAACGACGCCCCGGAGGCACCGGTCATCGCCGACGAGGAATGGGCAGCTCGCATTTTGAACACTTATCAAATTCCTGTGTTCACCGATGCCGATCTGGACGATTTGACCTACACCGCCACATTGTCCGACGGCAGCGCCCTGCCCGCCTGGCTGACCTTCAATCCCGCAACCCGCACCTTCAGCGGCACGCCCGCGAATGTCGATGCAGGTGACTACCTGATCAAGGTGACCGCAACTGACGGCACTGCGCAAGCTTCGGCGACCTTCACCCTGAACGTCATTGAAACTCCATTCATATATTACCTGCCAATCATCGGACGCTAACCCGATCCTTGGATCAATAACAAAAGTTGAGCGGCATTAGTATGCCGCTCAACTTTTTTGTATGAGACAGAGAAATCAACCCGCCCGCTTGCCCATCCAAAACCGGCGCCAATCGTTCCCGCTGGTCTGTAGCGCGATCAGCGTATACAGCGCGCCGGCCCAGAAGCCCAGCACCATCATCAGGATCACCCATAGGATCGAGGGGAGCAGCGCTTTTTCGCGGTAGACGATCCAGCAGGAGAAGAGCGCAAAGCCGACGTACAGGTCCACCAGCGAGACGATGCCCCAGGGCATCGAGAGCAGTTTCGCCCCCTCAGAACCGAAATCGCCGATGGTAAAGCCGTAGATCAACACGGCGGTCATCGCCAGCAGACCGGCCAGGGCGATCCATTTTGCGATTTTCACGCTGGCTTACTCCTTCACCGCCGGTTTATTCTTGCGCGGAAACCAGGGGATGAATCCGCTGGTCGATTCGGCGTATTCCCGGTATCCGGGTTTCTCGTCGATCAGCGTTTTCTCCAGCAGTGCAACTCCTGATACGCGCGTCAGCAAATAAGTCATAATGATCGGGCTGAAGATCGTCCACCAGCCGCCGGCTGCCGCCGCGATCAGGTAGTAGGCCCACCACTGGGATGCATCGCCGAAATAATTCGGGTGGCGCGTGTAGCGCCAGACCCCGCTGGTTAGCAGCTTGCCGCGGTTAGCCGGATTGGCGATGAAGCGGCGCAGCTGCCAGTCGCCGACCGCCTCGAAGAAGAAGCCGATCATCCATAGCGGGATGGCGATGAAATCCAGCCAGATCAAGCGCGCAGGCAGCGGGCTGAATTGAGCCGCCAGCAGCGGCGCGGCGATCACCCAAAGGAGCACACCCTGCAGCAGGAACACCTTGAAGAAACTGCGCCACCACCAGGAAGATCCGGCCTCTTTACGCCAGACCTGGTAGCGGAAGTCTTCCGGTTTGCCCCAGTTGCGGGTGAGGATGTGCAGCGTCAGTCGCAGCCCCCAGACCGTCACCAGCAGGCTGAGTAATAATTTTCGCGCAAGGAATCCATCCGGCGTCAGCAGGAAGGCCGCCCAGGCGAAGATGACGAAGCCAAAGCCCCAGAAGATATCCACAATGCTGGAATTCTTCAGTGCCAGGCTGACCAGCCAGAGCAAGGTCATCAATCCAAGGATGACGAGCCCAAGGATGAGGTAAATCTGGATAAAAGCCATGATCTCTCCTCGCCTATCTAGTGGGCCGCCTCGACAGCAAATCCATAGGCGCCCGGGCCGATGTGCGCGCCAATCACCGGGGTGATATCAACCGCGATGACCTCATTTCCGGGCAGCAACGATTCGAGCAGACTGCGCAGCTCGGCCACCCGCTCAAGTGCATTGGCGTGCACAATGGCAATCCGCTCGATCGTGCCGATCTCGTTGAGCATCTCGAACAGGCGCTTCATCGCCCGGTCGCGCGTGCGCACCTTTTCGGTGCCGGGCTTGCCCTGGTACATGGTCAGGATCGGCTTGATCTGCAGCAGTGAGCCGAGATTGGCCATAAATCCGTTCATACGGCCCGAGCGGCGCAGGAATTCCAGTGTGTCCAGCACCGCGAAGACGTGCGAGCGCTTGATCTGCTCATTCAACTGCGTCAGGATTTCTTTTACGGTCGCGCCGGCCGCTGCCAGTTTCGCCGCCTTTTCCACCATGAAGCCAGTCCCCAGGCTCAACTGCTGTGAATCGAAGACAGTCACCGGTACCGAGGTGGTCTCTTTTGCTGCGGCGTTGGCTACATCGACCACCGCGCTCAGCGAGGAGGAGATGTGGATGGAAAGCACCTCATCGGCGCCCTGGTCGGCTAGATTATCGTAGATCGCGCGGAATTTCTGCGGCGAAGGCACCGCGGTGGTCGGGTGCTCGGTAAAGCCCGGCAGGCTCCGATAGAACTGCTCGCGGGAAATGTCGATGCCGTCCAGAAATCCTTCTTTGCCGACATTGATATACAGGGGAACCACGTTGATGCCGTACTTTTCTGTCATTTCCGTCGGTAAATCGCAAGTGCTGTCAGTGACGATGCGAACTTTCATCAGGCGCCTCCCGGTATGACAAGGATCGCGCCGAGGATGAGCTCGATCGCCAGACTGATCAGGTTAGACCGCGCGTAGGATTTATCCATTATGATCGAAATGGCTCGCGCGATTGCTATCGCCAGGTAGGCTGCGCCCAGCATAATGTACGCCGGCTGCCCCAGGAAGAGCGGCGCAACACCCATCCCAATGAACAATCCCCCAAAGATCGCCCTGATCTCCGAAACACCGCGCGGGCCGGCGGCGCTCAAACCGGTGAAGCCGTAAACCGCGCCCGGCTTGACCAACCCGAGCAAACCTGTCGCGACGGTTGCCAGCGCAGCGATGATCTTCAACACCAGTAAAAATCCCATAAACACCTCCATCACTTACTTATACACCATCCAAATTAACCAATAACTCGCACGGCTTTCTGGCAGTCGCCGGTTACCAGCCAAACAAAATTATCAACCTTCTTCTAAAACGGTATGCCCCGCAAGCAGACCGCTTCATAACCACCCTCTTGGATCTCGTTGATATCTTGCTCAAATTGCGGCGCCAGGTGTTGGAAGGAAACATTGTATTATCTCATAATTTTTAATATCCATAAGGACCAATTTCGAGATCCGCCCCAGTGGTGCATGTATCCAGAAAGGGTAACGATAACTCATGTAGTCTTTACCAAACCGCAAGCTGTGAATAATCCAGGCAGGCATCGCCGAGGTTCATCATGTTAGCTATCTGTATATCCATCTAGATTTTATAGGATTCTACACGCCTGTCACAGAGGAAACCTCCGGCTGCATAAGGTTTGGCGGCCCGCTTCACAATAAAGGGCAGGATTTGACCCGCCCTTCCAGCCTTAATCTCCAGGCGCGCCGGTCTATCCTATATTCACGGCTCCAGCAGCCACAGCCAGGCGTCCTCGAAGGTGCATTTTGTCTTGCCGGATTCGGAGGCGGCGACGAAGCCGAGAAAGCCCTCGTCGAAGATCGCGATGCGCTCGTTATACTTCTTCAGTGCAGATTGATACATGGCTTCGGACTGCTTGACGATCTCTTCATACTCTTTGAGCTGGGCCTGATAGGATGCCACCGCCGCTGTATTCGATTGATCGAAAGGCGCCAACGGCTTGGGCGGCGAGGGCAGCCGCTTGGGCGGCTGGGTGGTGTCCACCTCGCCGATCTTCACCCCGTTGGTGTATACCTCGATCAATGTCCCGCGCGCCACAACCGCCAGACGGTTGGTCGTGCCGTTCTGCCACTGGAAGGACTGATCCTCTGATTTGGGATAGAAATCGTGCACGTTGGCGATCTCGCCGTCCGCCAGCGCAGAGAAGATCACGTGCCCGTTGCCAAAGCGCGACGCCAGAATCATGTACATGTTCGGTTTGTCCTGGTTGCCGTCGGAGCGGAACATGAAACCGCAGCCGGATGAGCCGTACTGCGTATCCCAGATCAAATCGGCGGCCAGGACGAAATCGGCGGCGGTGACCTCCATATGATCGTTGCCGTAGGTCATCTGCTGGTAGCCGCTGATCTCCAAAACGAGCGGATCGTGCAGCCAGGCCGGTCTTCCGCTGGACTTGTCCAGCCCGTACTGGGGCAATTCAGCCACCATCGGGGCGGCCAGGGTCGCCTCGGCGATCTGTCCCTCGCTTTGACCGAGCGCCCGTGCAGTCTGGGTCGCCAGCACTTCCTCGCCTTTTTGGGTCGCCTTTGCCTCGGCAGTCGCCAGATCGTTCACGTCGCCGCTGTCCAGGGCAGCCGCTGTGGCGGTTTGCGCCACTTTGGTTCCCAATGCAGCCAGCTCCGGGTCTTCCTTTTCCCCTCCAAAAGTCGAACAACCCTGCAGGGCAATCGCAAAAATGCAGATTGTAAGGAAAATGGTTTTGGATCGCATCATCCGTCTCACGGCATCTCTCCCATTGCGCGCTGATCCTCTCTTATCCGGACAGGTTATTTCGCATCTTTCCGCTTGATCAATACCAGGACGATCCCCAGGAAGACCGCGATGATGATCCCCTGCGCGCCCCAGGATTCGATCAGCCAGGCGCGATATACGGCCGGGTCATCCTTGTCGACGAAGGCCCAACCGAAACTGGTGTTGACCGCTTCGATCACCCCTTCAGCCTTCTGCACTGCCGAGTTCCGGGCCGTCTCATACTCCAGCACTGATTTCTGGTAGTCCTCCATCTGCGCCTGGTAGACTTCCGCCTGGGATTCATACAGCGCCATCTGATTCTTATAGTCTTCCTGGATGACCGCCACCTCGTCCTGGTAGGACTGAAGCGCGTTCAGGTACTTGACCATCTCGACCTGGTCGTTTTGATCCGCCGGCGGGGTTGGCGCCGGCGGAATGACCGGCTCGGCTGGTTTCGCTCCAAGGTCTTCCGGCTTTTCGATCGCTGCCTGATCGACTTCGGGCACATAAAACTGTCCGACGCCCGGGAAATTACACGAGCCGGGTTTAAAGATCGCCGTGCCCATACAGCGGCAGCCCTGCGCCTCCTTATCTTCCAGGGTCATTGCGTCGCGCAATTCCTCCGGAAGCTTCCAGCAGGGGTCGGCAGCCACGTCCTTGCCGTAGCCAATGATGCCAATCAGACCTTCAAAGGCCCATTTGGTCGAAGCAATCTGGCTGATTTTCTCGGGGACAGGCGCCAGAATGCCGCTGAGCACGATCTGCGGGATGAGCAGCATAATCATGATCATCGGCGCGGAGGAGGCGGCCGGCGCGAGTGCCGAAGCCAGCAGTCCGCAGGCCATGCCCGCCATAGCCGCCAGCACCATGGTGAGGTAGATCAGTCCGAAGTCGGCCATGCCGCCCGGCATTTCGAAAGCCAGGAAATGGACAATAGTATACGCAGCCGCATGGTAGAAGGCCAGCAATAACGCCACCCATACTTTGGAGGCGACATAAGGAAATATCTTCAGGTTAACCAGCCGCTCGCGTTTATAGATGTCCTCTTCCTTTACAAACTCGCGCATCTGCGAAAGGCCGGCGATCAGCAGGCAGTACAGCGACATGAGGAAGAGCGTGATCGAGCCGTTCGCCGCGTCGCCGCTGGCATAATCGAACGGTGCGCGGCCCATCAACGGGGCGATGACGAAATCCAGCATAGCCGCCAGCGGCGGCACAGCCAACATTAAGGTCAGACTGGATTTATCCCGCAGCAGGATGCGGATATTTCGGGCTGAAAGAACAAGGAACTGGTTCAATCCCGAGACTCGCCGCACCGTCTTCGGCTTCGGCGCAGTGATCGGCGCCGCCCTGACTGGCCCGGCAGCCGCCTGCTGCTGGGCAGCGACGTTCTTGAGCGCTTCGACGACGTATTTCTGATAAGCCGGGCTTTCGGCGAATCGACTGGCCCACTCTTGCGCAGACCCCCGCGAGGGATCATCCAGCAGGGCATAGATCTGGTCGAACTCCATGTCGCGGGCGCGCCGCTCGCGCTCGGTACGGAAAGTGTCGAAGTACGCCAGCGCCTCATCCGGTGGACCGAACCAGGCCAGGTAGCCGCCGCGCGCCAGGAAGACCACCTTGTCCGCCAGCATCACGTTTTTGGTGGCGTGGGTGACCATGACGATGGTGCGCCCCTGATCAGCCAGCCGGCGCATCAGGTGCATGAAGGCGGTTTCGGTGCCCGGGTCTAGCCCGGAGGTCGGCTCATCCAGGAAGAATAAGCCCGGCGAAGTCAGCAGCTCCACGCCGATGGAGACACGCTTGATCTGCCCACCGCTCAGTTTGCTGATCGGATTGTCTTTGCGGTGCATCAGATCCAGGTCTTCGAGCACCTCCATGATTCGTTTATGGCGCTCCTCTTTGGTTGTATCGCGCGGCATTCGCAGGCGGGCGGAGTATTCCAGCGCCTGGTAGACGGTCAATCCGGTGTGGATAATGTCGCGCTGGGGTACAAATCCAATGTCGTTGCGCACGGCGTCGTAATTCTTGTAGACGTTCGTACCGTTGACCAGCACCTGCCCGTGAGTGGCCGGTCGCGAGCCGAGGATCGCCTCGACCAGCGTCGATTTGCCCCCGCCGCTCTGCCCAACCACCACGATGAATTCGCGCGGCTGAAACGAGAGCGAGATATTTTGCAGGATGTTCAAATCCTTGCGCACCCACTTGTTCAAACCAAGCGCCTCGACCTTCAACCCCCGGGTATCGTCATACTGATCCAACTGGTCCTGCTTCATCACGAAGCGGTGGCGCCCGATGCGCACCGTGTCGGCTTCGTTCAGCCAGTATTCCTTCTCGTCGATGCGCCGGTCGTTAACGAAAGTGCCGTTGGCGCTGCGCAGGTCGATCAGCCGGTAGCGGTGCCCAACCCGCTCGATCTGGGCATGGAAGCGCGAAACGGTCGGCGAATCAAGCACAACGTCGTTGCTCGGATCGCGCCCGATCGATATCAGCGTTTTATCGCCAAAGCGGATCGGGCGCATCTCCATCGAGAGCGCCAGCATGGGCTGGCTGTAGACCAGCGTGACCATCATGCCGGGGTCCTCGCCGCCGATGCGCATCAGGTTGCCGTCGGCGAGTGGGTGCGATGCCAGCAGCGAGCGGCCTTCGAGCAGGATCGGATTGGTCGCTTCCGGCAGAGAGACGAGCTGGTAGCCGTGCGGAGTCTGCTCCAGGCGGGCGTGGTAGCGCGAGACGATGCGCGAATCGATGACGATGTCGTTATCCGGCGCGCGTCCGATGCGAATGCTTGGCTGGGTAAGGGTGTACGTATCCGGCTTCTGCCCGGCAACGGTGATGGTCAGCTTTGGCGGCTCAGGCGGGATCATTTCAGGCAGGTCTTCGCCAAGCATGGTCGCCTCGCGGGCGCTCTGTTTATCCATCACAGTTTCCATTCGCGATGGCGCCGCCGCCGCGGATGGCTGCTCGTAACGGAACTCGACCGTTTGTCCCAGGCGCACCTGGTCGCCGGATTTGAGCATGCGCGCGGCGCTGATGCGCTCACCGTTGACGTAGGTGCCGTTGCTGCTGCTGAGGTCTTCGATTTGATAACCACCCTCGACCTGCACCAGGCGGGCGTGCCGGCGGGAGATATCCGCGCTATCGACGACGATCTCGTTCGTCGCTACCCGCCCGATGACGACCTCCTGCTGTGTTAAAGTGATCGTGCGCGGCTCTCCGCCGCTGATAGACAGCTTAAGGCTGGGCGGCGCCGATTGAGGCGCGGGCGCCATTGCTCTGGCGGCTGTACCCATCGGCGGTTTTTCCACGCGGGTGGCTGGCTGTTCTTCCGGCGCGGCGCGGGTCGGCGCATGCTCAACCTCGGGCTGTTGAAATACAAACATCGCGCCAGGGCCAAGCTGGACCTTATCGCCGTTCTTGAGCAGCAGCGGTGCAGATATCTGGCTGCCGTTGACAAACGTCCCGTTACTGCTGCCCAGATCCTCGAGCTGGCAGCCCCGCTCTGTGAAGACCAGTTTTGCATGCCGGCGTGAAACATCCGGATTGTTGATCACAATATCAACGGCAGGATCCCTGCCAAGGATCAACTCAGGTTTATCCAGATCATAACTCTTGCCTGCCAGCGGTCCTTCTATAAAAGTGATGGTATGGTTGATCTTTGTTGTCATGATCCGTTCCTATCCTTTTCACCGAGTAAGATCGCCCCCCTGCTGTCCGGGAAGAAGAAAACCTTGCAGAACAAAAAGAGGAAACACGCAACTGGCGCAGCCAGCCCGTCCACCACCCACGTTACTGTTGAAAAGAACCCGGAAAACGCCGCGGCGCACAGCGCTCCTGGAATGCGCTCAAATTATTATACAATCAGAAAATCGAGAAAGATAATCGATTTTCAAAGCAGAACGCTGCGAAGATTTGGGATGCCGCTATAGTGGTTACATAAATCGTGCCGGGCGTCTCTGCGAGCAGTCTCGCGCCCACAGGATCAAGGAAAAAATGATAGAATGAATTAACCGGGAAAAAGGAGGAGAATTATGGGTATCACGAATATTCTGATCTGGATATTGGTCGGCGCGATCGCCGGTTTTCTTGCCGATTGGGCAATTAAAGGCATCAAGCTCGGCTTACTGGGAAAAATCATCGTCGGCATTCTGGGCGGTTTCCTCGGCGGGTGGCTGTTCGGCCTGTTAGGCCTCAACCTCGGTTCGGGTTTGATCTGGGATGTCATTTATGCCTTCGTTGGCGCGGTGATCCTGCTGATCATTCTGCGCGCGATCCGGCGGAGATAGAACCGCGCATAGAAAATAAAATCGCCCTGCCCGGCAGCCGCGCAGAGCGGTCCTGCTGCGGGCTATAAGTCCAACATCCAGGACACAAAACGTTTCCATCATAACAGGTGGGCACACCTGCACTGTTCAACACGCCTGTTCACCGCTGAACCTCGCTGATTTATTTTCGGAAATATCTGGCGGCGGTCCAGAAATGGAGCCGGGAGGGCAACGCCCTGGTCAGACGCAGGTCATGTTTGCAGTGCAGTAGTCGAATAGCGCCCGTGATGATATGCGAGCGGCGGTTCAGGCTAATACACCTGTGCAGATAATACGGGGAAGGATTCATCCATAACCGCCGCGATCCGATGTGGGCAGGTAAAGTCGGAATGATCCAATTTTTCATTATTTTGGGTGATCTGGTAAATCAGACCGTTGTGTACCATAATTAACAAGGTAATTAATGTATAATTAATCTCGGCAACCTATAATCACTTCATTCCAGGTGTCAAATCCTGACGTTTTCAAAATTAACATATACCGGAGACTGATAGCAGGAGTCAAAAAACCTATTATTGCGGGAACGTCGCTCAACGAAATATTGCCCAGAAGACAGCCATTGAACCTGTCTACCCTGCCGGGTCACCTGCCTGACCGTCTTCTATCATTCGCTGCCGGATATCGACGTCGCGTGACACAGTGTGAGGTGATGAGAAGACGATGAAAGTCTACGATCAAAGGCAATTTTCCAGACGATACTTCCTCAAATCCATGGGACTGGCTTCTGCCGCATTGACCCTCTCGGCCTGTGTCCCAACCCGCACCGGTCCTGGCCCGCATGGATCGAACAAAGTCCAACTGGTCTATCAGGACTGCCGCTGCCGCGGAGAGCAGTTAATGCTGGAGAGATTCACCGAAGCCCACCCGCAGATCGAGGTTTTCTACTCTCCTGATCCTGAAAACTTCGAGGAGACCATGATGGCTGACCTTGAAGGAGGAACCGCGCCGGACGTGATGGCCGGCTGCTGTGATTTCTTTCCCGTCTGGGCGCAAAAGGGATACCTGCTCGACCTGCGGCCGTACGTACAGGCTGACCTGGACGCCAGCAACGTCGCCGATTGGAATGCCGCGCAGTACAACACATTTTTTACAGCTGGCGGCTTGCAGTACGCCCTGCCAAAATATCACGGCGGTCTGGCCCTGCTCTATAACAAGGATCTCTTTGACAGGTACAAAGTACCCTACCCCGACAGATCCTGGACTCACGATGATTACCACGACGCCATGAGCAAGCTGACCAGAGAGACTACCCTCGATATGCAAACCGACATCTGGGGTTCCACCCTGGATATCAGTTGGGAACGCATTCAGGTACATGTCAACGCCTGGGGCGGCCATCTCGTCGATCCTGACGACAATACCCGCAGCATGATGGCCAATCCCGAAGCACTGGCAGCCATGGAATGGCTGCGGGCGCGCATGTGGGATGACCACGTGATGGCCAGCCCCCTCGATGTGCTCAAGGTCGAGCCGCGCCAGGCTTTCATCGACCAGCGCGTCGCGATGGTGGAAGAAGGTTCCTGGGCGCTCAAGGACATCCTGGATGCAGCGCCCTTCCGCATCGGCGTGGCGCCTTTCCCGGCCGGGCCAGCCCGGCAAGTCACACTGGCTACCACCGACGGTTTTGCCATCTACTCGCGCACAAAATACCCCGAAGCCGCCTGGGAGCTGTTGAAATTCCTGGTCAGCAGAGAATACAGCCTGGCTATGGCCGAGGCGGAGCTGCTCCAACCCGCGCGCACATCGCTGATCGAAGATTGGGTACGGATCATCCGCGAGCAATACCCGCAGGCCGCCGACCTGGATCTGGCTGCCTTTGCCGAAGGGCAGCAGCAGGGCTACGCGGTAACCGCCGAAGTTTTTGCCAACATGGGTGATGCTCTCAAATTAACCCGCGCCGCCTGGGAGCAGATATTCACCCTCGGTCAGGCGCCGGTCGATATCATGAAAGATGTTGCGACTCAGATCGAACAACTGCAGCGACCAGCGGGGTAAGCGGAGAAAAGATGTTTTCTCGGGGAGCGAAAAATAGAAGACCCGGCCGGGTCATTGTCGTGGGAGTGATCATCTCGCTGTCGTTACTCATCGCCGTCACCGTTATGACCCACCTGGCCTACCAGCGCGCTGAAGCCGAGCTGGTCATTGAGCGGGATGCACAGTTAACCTATCTTTCCGCTACCCGGCTGAAAGTCGAGATGGATAAATTTTCTCAGACGCTCGAAGGTCTCGCCCGAGCCGACGTTCTCCCAAGCCCGAGTGTAGCGCTGCAGCGCAAGGCATCCAGAGGTCCGGAAACTCAGTTTGCGGATTTCGACGGCGGCATTGTGCGCCTGGACAATTTTGGCCGCGTGGTCAATTCTGAACCATTCCGGCCAGAAATCATCAACCAGGATTGGTCGAATAAGGAATACTTCCGCGAACTGCTCAGCAGCCAATCGGTGGTTTTTTCCAACGCGGTCAAAGACGGGCCGAACGACGAGTCCGTCGTGGCCATCAGCGTCCCCATTCTGGATGACACCGGGCAGTTCATGGGAGCGCTGGTCGGCATGTTCCGACTTGGCCGGACCTCGGTCAGCACTTTTTATGCCAGCATCGTCCGTCTGCGTCTGGGGCAGAGCGGGCACACCTTTGTGGTCGACGATAACGGCGTGATCCTGTTCGACTCCAGCTCGAACCTGGTCGGTAAAATTTACACAGAGGAAACCTCGGGGATCAGGCTCTCCGAGCAATCCGCCGCTGCGCGGACCATCGATGCAGAGGGACATGACATCGTCACAGCCTTCGCCAGCATTCCCGGCACTTCGTGGACGCTGGTAACCGAAGACGAATGGACGATTCTGACCAGCTCCAACCGGCAATACATCAACATCCTGTTACTGATCATGGTTGTCGGCATCGTCTTTTCAATCACCGGTCTGATCGTTTTTATCCGTCTGCGCAACCGGGCGCTGGACAACCTATCCGAAGCCGAGAATGAGACGAATCTCGCCCGCCAACTCAAACGTAAGCTGCTGCCAAAACAGGCGCCCATCCTGCCGGGTTGGCAGTTGAATGTGTATCACCACCCGGCCAGCCAGGTAAGCGGGGATTACTACGATTTCGTCCACCTGCTCGACGGCCGACTGATGCTGGTCATGGCAGAGGTATCTGGCAGCGGCGTTCCGGCAATGTTGAGAATGGCTACCCTTCGGGCCGGTTTTCGCGGCGCTGCTCAGCGCCTGCTCGCCCCTGCTGACGCGCTCGAATTCAGCAGCGGCCTGCTCTGCAGCGAAACCTCGTCGGATGCGACCACTAAAGCCCTGGTCGGTGTTTTCGACTCCGTCAGTGGCAAATTCGAGTTCGCCTGCGCTGGAGAAGCTCAGGCCTATCACGTCAACGGGAAAGTAACCAGCGTGCTGGCGACGCCCGGCGCGCCGCTTGGCTCATCGCTGGATAACCGCTACCAACAAAACCAGATCATGCTGCGATCAGGCGAGCGGATCGTACTCTCTTGCGACAGTGTGGTCGGCGTGAAAAATCCCACCGGCGATCAGTTTGGCGAGCAGCGCCTGCTGGACGTTCTCACCCGACAGGGCGACGAGGACGGTTCCACTATGGACCGCTTGACCAGCCAGCTGCGCGAGTTCTCCGGCGAGGAATGGGAACCCGCAGGCGATCTTACGATTCTGATGCTCGAAAGCATCCATGAGGAGTGAGCGCTATGACCGCGCGAACGCAGGATACTTCCGACCCACAAAAGAGCGCGTTTGTGCGCCTCGGGCATCGGCTTGTCCTGGTCGGTTTCGGTATTACCGTTGCCATTTTCATCGCCGCCCCGATCATGGCCATCGCCTGGCGGAGCTTGCCGTTCCCGGGTTTCTTCGTCGAGCAGACCCTGGTGATCAATGACAACAAGGGGGAAAACTGGAGCGGTCTGGCGGCGGGGGTCGTTTCGGGCCAGCACCTGGAACGCATCGGCGGCATCGAGGTCAACGACGCCAGGGAATACCGCGCCGCGCTGAGTTCCTTCGATGATTTTGCCAGGGTGTCAGTCTTTGTCACCTCCCGCGATGGGATCGGAACGTTAATCCCCACCATCATCCTGGGACGGCTGTCGCCCAGCGATATCATCCGCTTCTTCTGGCTGCCGTATCTGATTGGTCTGGTTTACCTCGGCGTTGGTGTGTGGATATACCGCGCCCGCGGGATTGCATTTTCCGGGCTGGCGCTGGCCATTTTCTGCGTGCTAACCGCCGTGATCTGCGCGTTGATTTTCGACCTGTCCACAACCCATATCGCCACCGGAATTTGGACGACGGCCATTGCGCTGGTCAGCGCCTCCTTGCTCAGCCTGGGGATGTGCTTCCCGCAGGAGTGGCGTATCCTGCGCAAGCGTTTGTGGGCGCTCGCCCTGCCGTACGCGGTCTCCCTCCCACTGGCGGGCTGGAACCTGCTGACCTCCTACGACAACGCCAATCCCTGGGCTTATCACACCGCCTGGGGGGCCAGTTACCGCTTCCTGGCGTTTGCCATCCTGTTTTTCATCGGCGTACTGGTGTATCAAGAGAGGCGCAGCCCTTCGTTTACTGTCCGCCGCCAGGCGCGGATCGTTCTGCTCGGCAGCACGCTGGC
Organism: Bellilinea sp.; assembly: GCA_034678705.1. Taxonomy (GTDB): domain Bacteria; phylum Chloroflexota; class Anaerolineae; order Anaerolineales; family Anaerolineaceae; genus Bellilinea. The sequence goes on along the minus strand of JAXDBP010000021.1, from coordinate 114,361 downwards.
CTTTTTGCCGATTCTGAGCTGGTTCATCTCCCCGCTGTTCAACCTGCCCATTACCTTCAACGTCAGCCTGTTCCTGCCCCCGTTGATCCTCTTTCCCCTCTCGGTAGCCGTTGCCATCCTGCGTTACCGCCTGCTGGAGATCGACATGCTGGTCAACCGGGCGATCGTCTACGGCGTTCTGACCGCCATTATCGCAGGGCTCTTCACCGCCATGATCATCCTCTCGCAAAAAATCTTCATCGCCCTGACCGGATCGGCCAACGACGCCGCGCTGGTGATCACCACGTTAATTGTCGGTTCAGCCATCGCGCCGATCCGCGCCAGAATTCAGGCTTTCGTTGATAAGCAGTTCAAGGAAACCCCGGACGACACACGCGCCCTGCAGACTTTCAACGAGCAGATGGGTTTTTACATCCAGATGAACAGCCCCGAGGAGCTCACCCGCCGGCTGCTGCACGAATCCGCCGCGGCTGTGAGCGCTGAGAGCGGCGCCTTCGCCCTGCTGAACGGCGATCCGGGCAAAGCCAGAATCCTGCACATCTACCAGCGCTGGCGGGGCGAAACGATGCTCAGCCTGCCGGTGGAAGCCGGCGGCCGGCGCTACGGACTGCTGATGCTCGGCCCGCGCACGACCGGGCGGCCCTATACTCAGGAGGAATACAAACTTCTCAAGCGGATCAGCGACAGAACCGCCCAGGCTATCCAACTGACCGGGCGGGAACCGGGCAGCAGCGAGCCTCGCAGCAACAGGCCGGAAAAAGACGAGCCACAACGCCGGCCGGTTCGATGATTGCAGCTATTCGTCCATGAACTGCCGCTCGTACAGGCTGGCGTACAGTCCGTCCCTGGCGATCAAGTCGCTGTGACAGCCCTGTTCGACCACCCGCCCGCGGTCGAGCACATAGACCCAGTCGGCGTTTCGCACGGTGGTCAGGCGGTGGGCGATCACGATGGCTGTCCTGCCCTGCAGCAGGCGCGCCAGCGCGTCCTGGATGAGCGCCTCGGTGACGGTGTCGATGTTCGCGGTCGCCTCGTCCAAGATGAGCACGCGCGGATCGGTGAGCAATGCCCTGGCGATGCTCAGCAGCTGGCGTTGCCCCTGCGAGAGGTTGACCCCGCCTTCCAGTATGCGCGTCTGATAGCCATCGGGCAGCCGGGTGATGAACTCATGGGCGTTGGCCTGGCGGGCAGCTTCCTCCACCTCCTCGTCGCCCGCGATTGGCGCGCCGTAGCGGATGTTCTCGGCGATGCTGCGCGAAAAAAGGAACGGATCCTGAGAGATCAGGCGCACGTGTCTGCGCAGCGACGCCTGAGAGACTGAGCGGATGTCGATCCCGTCGATGGTGATCGCCCCCTCGCTGACCTCGTAAAAACGGGCAATCAGGCTGGCGACAGTCGTCTTGCCTGCGCCGGTTGGCCCCACCAGGGCGGTGGTCTTTCCTGCCGGGAAGGTCAGGCTCAGGTTCTCCAGCACGACCGGTGCATCTGCAGAATATCGAAAGGTGATATCCTCCAGCCTGATTTCGCCGTTAACATCCGCCAGCTCGCGCGCGTCAGGCGCATCGGCGATCTCCACCGGCGTATCCAGCAGATTGATCACCTGCTCTCCGCCTGCCATGGCAGATTGGAAGGTGGTGTACATCCGGCTGAGCTCCTGAATTGGCTGGAAGAACCTGGACACATATGACAGGAACGCGACCATCACGCCCAGCGTGACCCGCTCATCGAGCACGAAGTGCCCGCCGAACCAGAGCACGATCACCGTCGCCAACATTCCCAGGAACTCGATCGCTGGCAGGAAGATGAACGACAGCGACATGGCGTTGATATAGGCGTTGCGGTTCTCCTTGTTGATCTGTTCGAAGCGCGCCTGGGCGGCCTTCTCCTGGGTGAAAGCCTGGATGGCGCGCATCCCGCTGATATCCTCTGCCAGGTCGCCGACCACCGCGGCGACTTTCGAGCGCGTCTCGCGGAAGGCTGTGCGTGCCTGGCGCGAGAACAGCCAGGTGGCCAGGAACATCAACGGCAGCACCGTGAAAGTCAGCAGCGCAAGCCGGGGGCTCATGCTGATCATGATGATAATAATGCCGACCAGCACCACCAGGTCGCCCATCAGCGTGATCACCCCCTGCGAAAGCAGCTCGTTGATCTCCGCCACGTCGTTGATCACCCGCGAAACCGTCACGCCGACGATGCGCCGGTCGTGGTAGCCCGCCTGCAGTCGCTGCAGGTGGCCGAACAACTGGCTGCGCATGGCCGCCAGCACGCGCTGCCCGACCCAGGAAAGCAGGTAGCCCTGCGCCGCGCTGGCGAAGAACAACGCGATAAACGAGCCGGCGATGAGCAGCGCCACACCCACCAGACCCTGCGCGTCACCCGGGAGGATGTACTGATCGATGGCTACTTTAATCAGGTAGGGTGAAAGCAGGGTCAGCCCGGACTGGCACAGGGTGAGGAGGAACGCCGCCAGCATCTTCCAGCGGTGCGGGCGCAGATAAGCCAGCATGCGGCTGACCACCTTCGGGTTGTAGACCGCGCCGACCGCCTGAGCGGAGCCGAAATCCTCCAGCGCCGAGCGCGGGCCCATATGAGCTGTCCCCGAGCCGATGGAGAAGCTCACGGCTGCGCTCCCTGCTTTTTAAGCTGCTGGTTGTATATGCTGCGGTAGAGGTGAGAAGTGTTCAGCAGGGTCTCGTGCGTCCCCTGGGCGGCAATGCGCCCGGAATCCAGCACCAGGATCAGGTCGGCGTCGCGCACGGTGCTCAGGCGGTGGGCGATGACGAAGGTCGTCCGTCCCTGCATGACGCTGGCGAAGGCCTGCTGGATCAAATACTCGGTTTCGGTGTCCACCGAGGAGGTGGCATCGTCAAGGATCAGGATGCGCGGGTCGAGCAACAGCGCCCGGGCGATCGCCAGGCGCTGCTTCTGCCCGCCAGACAGGGTCTGCCCGCGCTCGCCGATGCGCGTCTGGTAGCCGTCTGGAAGCTGCATGATGAAATCGTGCGCCTGGGCGGCTCTGGCGGCGCGGATAATCTCCTCGTCGCTCGCTTTTGCGCTGCCAAAGGCGATGTTCTCGCGGACAGTGGCGGCAAAGAGGATCGTTTCCTGCAAAATGATTCCGATCTGGCTGCGCAGCGACTTCAGCGCGACTTTCTGGATGTCAATGCCGTCGATTAAAATCCTGCCGGAGGTCGGCTGGTAAAAGCGGGGGATGAGGTTGATGATCGATGACTTGCCCGACCCGGTCGAGCCGAGCAGCGCCACGCGCTGACCAGGCTGGACTTCAAAGTCGATGTCGCGCAGCACTTTGCGGATGCCGTAGTTGAAAAAAACGTGCTCGAAACGCACCCTGCCCTCGATTTTACCGATCGGCTTCGCGCCGGGCTCGTCCCTGACCTCGGAGACGGTATCCAGGATGTCGAAAATGCGTTCGGCTGACGCGCCGGCGATGGCAGTCGCCGGGATGATCATGCCCAGCCGGCGGACCGGCTCGATCAACTGCCCGAGATAGGTGATGAAGGCGATCACCTCGCCAATCGTCAGCGTCCCGTTGATCACCTGCATGCCGCCGTAGAGGATGATGGCCGCCGTGCCAAGGTTCGCGATCATGATCAGCAGCGGCGCGTTGACCGCCTGCATGCGCGCGGCGGTCACCGACAGATCGAACCAGCGCCGGTTCTCGCGCTCGAAAAGCTCGATCTCGGCCTTTTCCTGCGCATACGCCTTGACCACCTTGCTGCCGCGCAGGTTCTGTTCGACAGCGGTGGTCAGCACCGCGAGCTGCTTCTGCACCTGCAGCGAGAGCGGCCGGTAGCGGGTGCCGAAATGCAGCGCCTGATAGACGAGGAAAGGAATCGTGGCAATGATCAACAGCGCCAGGCGGTAGTCCATGAGGAGCATCACGATCATCGTGATCAGTAAGATCAAGACGCCTTCGAGCAGGCGAATCGTCGCCCGACCGGTTAAAAAGCGGATGCGCTCGACGTCCTGCACGGCGCGCGAGAGCAGCTCGCCGGTCTCCGATTGATCATGGAATGAAAACGAGAGCTGGGTCAGCTTTTTTTGGATTTCGTTGCGCAGGTCGAAGGCGACGTTCTGCGAGGCAGTTTCGCTCAACCGGCCCTGCAGAAAATTCAAGACGCCTTTTAACAGCGTCAGCCCTAAAAGCGCAATCACAGACCAGGTCAGTACGTCCAGGCGTCCGCCCTCGATGCCGGTATCGATGATCCAGCGGATGAACTGGGGAATCAACGTGCTGAGCGCCAGAATGACCAGCAGCGATGCGTAGGCTCCAGCCGCATGCTTCCAGTACGGTTTGAGGTAGCCGTACACCCGCCGCAGCACCTGAAGGATCGGCGCGGCTGGTCTTGGCAGCGGAATAGGTCGATAGGGAATCTGGTTCGCGGTCACAGGCAAAGGAACTCCAACCCCTTAAGAATACTATGAATCTCGGATATTGTCGGAGGCAGATTGCAGGTTGGGCTGAATGCGGATTGAACGAAATCTAAAATCGGCGTGTGTCCGCCCGAAATCCACCGCCATTTTCCCGGAATAACTCCCCTGTCATTTCGAACGAAGTGAGAAATCATGTCGTGCCCATGAAGATTTCTCCTCGCTGCGCTCGTCGAAATGACAAAATCCAAATTGCAGGTTGGGTTGGGGGCGGTTCGTACAAAGCCCGAATGCGGCCTGCGACCGCCCGAAATCCAACATTTCCCTGCTGGCAGTGTATTGACATTTCGCCGCCGTCTGCGTACACTATACGTATCCATTGCACACGTGTGCAGGAACCAATCCCCTATGGCAACCACGATCAAAGACATCGCCAAACGCACCGGCGTCTCGCACTCCACCGTTTCGCGCGCGCTGCGCGGCAATACAATAATCTCACTCGAGACGGCTGAACGCATCCGCCGGGCAGCCCAGGAGATGGGCTATCAGCCGAGCGCGGCGGCGCGCAGCCTGAAGACCAATCGCACCCAGGTGCTCGGCGTGATTGTCAGCAGTTTGGCCGACCCGTTCTTCAGTGAAATCCTCTACGGCATCGAGCAGTGCGTCCAGGACTGCGGCTACAGCTTGTTCATCGCCGCCTCCGAACACGACCCGGCCCGTGAGCGCAAGATCGTGCAGACGATGATGGAGCAGCGCACCGACGGGGTGATCATCTGCTCCTCGTCCTTCAGCGCCGAGCAGGGACGGCAGCTGATCGCCCACGGATTTCCGATCGTGGCGGTCAACTACCAGGCCGCCGAGGGATTCCATTACTCGATTTACCACGACGACGTCGACGGCAGCCGCCAGTTGACCCGCCACCTGATAAACCTGGGCCACCGGCGCATCGCCTACCTGGGCAATTCCCACTCGGGACGCACTACCCTGGACCGGCTCAGCGGTTACCGCAGTGAAATGAACGCCGCCAGATTGCCTATCCCGGATGAATACATCCAACACGTTCACGGCGGCGAGCCGCACCTGGGCCAGACTGCCGTCGAGCGCTTTCTGCGCCTGGAACATCCCCCGACTGCCATCCTCTGCTTCAACGACATGCTCGCCATCGGCGTGCTGCAGGGCCTCAGCCTTGCCGGCATCAGCGTGCCTGCGCAGATTTCCGTCACTGGATTCGACAACATCACTTTTTCTGCCTACACCAGACCCGCGCTGACGACCCTCGACCAGCCAAAGCGCTCGATTGGCCGCGAAGCCGCTGAGCTGCTGCTGGACCTGCTCAAGCCGGACAACGGCAGTCCCAGCGAAGGTCAACAGGTTAAAATCTTGAAAGGCACGCTGCTGGTGCGTGAATCCACCGCCGCGCCCGAAACCCAGGGAGACTGTAAAAAATGACTCTAGAATCAAGCCTACTTCTCGCTGCCAACCTCGACCTGCTGCCTCAATCTCTGGTCACGCACAAGGGAGTTGAGTACGCCCTGGCGCGCGTCAATCGCTCCCTGCGCCTGGCGCTTCTCGCCGGGCGGGATCACCCCGCCCTGGGAGCTTTCAGCGGCGAGCCCTCCGAAATCGGCGGGCAGGTGCTGCTGGTCGCCCCGCTGAGCGCGCAGAACGCGGCTGCCCTGCGGGCTCAACTGCCCTGGCTGCGGCCCGAGCTGCTCGGTCACGGCACCTCCGCCGGGTTGGGCGACCGGGTTGGGCTGGCCACCCCCGGGCACGTGCGCGCGGTGCGAGCGGTCGGCGGCGGCATCGCGCCGATCTTCGCCCAGCAGTCCATCCGCGAGAACGCGCGCACCGGACGTAATCCGCAGCAGGTGCTGGATGACGCCACCTGGGGCATCTTCCAGGAGAGCTGGCAGGATGGCTACGGCGCGGACGCCGATCATTTAAAGACCACCGATGACATCGATTCCTGCCTGGCAGCCGGCTACACCTTCTTCACCATCGACCCTGGCGAGCACGTCGACAATCGCGCGGAGAGCGCCTCTCCCGGCGAGCTGGGCGAACTGGCTGCCGCGCTGCCGCGCGAGCTGCAGCCGGACGCCTGCGGGCTGCTGGGAAAGACGCTGTCCATCGAACACCTCTCGCTGACCTTCGACGAGCTGGTCCTTAGCAAAGCTGCGGTCAAGTACGGCCGCGCCGTCGGACACGTGGCGCGCATGTACCGTCACCTGAGCGAGAAGGCCGACGGACGGCCCTTCGAGCTGGAGGTGTCGGTGGATGAAACCGACCAGCCGACCAGCCATGCCGAGCACGTCTACATCGCCAGCGAATTAAAGCGCCTGGGCGTGCGCTGGGTTAGCCTGGCGCCGCGCTACGTAGGCTCCTTCGAGAAGGGAGTGGATTACATCGGCGACGTGGCAGCTTTCGAGACGGACATTGCCGGACACGCCGCCATCGCCAGGCATTTCGGCCCGTACAAACTCAGCCTGCACTCCGGCTCAGACAAGTTCAGCATCTATCCGGCGGCGGTGCGCCTGACGCGCGGGCTGGTGCACCTCAAGACCGCCGGCACCAGCTATCTGGAGGCGCTGCGCACCATCGCCGCGCTGGACGCCGACCTGCTGCTCGAAATCTACGTCTTTGCCCGCCAGCGCTTCGAGATCGACCGAGCCACCTATCACGTCTCGGCCAAACTGGAGCGCGCGCCGCTGCCCGGGCAGGTCAGCGATCCGCGCGCGCTGCTCGACCAGTTCGACGCCCGCCAGATTCTGCACCACACCTACGGATCGGTGCTGACCGCGCGAAACGAGCAGGGTCAGGCGCACTTCCACGAACGGCTGACGGCGCTGCTGCAGGAAAATGCTGAAGCCTACGCCGCCAACCTGGAAAAACACTTCATCCGCCACCTGACCCCCCTTGCGAAACGCTAACGGGCGGCGCGCCCTTCGAGAGGATTGCCATGAATCCTGATATTCCCTCAAACGCCCACGACTTTTCCGGCCAGACCGCCGTCGTCACCGGCGGAGCCGGCATCCTCTGCGCCAGCATGTGCCGCGCGCTGGCCGATGCCGGCGCGGCGGTGGCGGTCCTCGATTTGAACCAGACCGCCGCCGAACAGCTCGCCGCCGACATCCGCGCCGCCGGCGGCAAGGCGCTCGGCCTGGGCTGCGATGTGCTGAACAAGTCCAGCATCGAGGCAGCCGCGCAAGCCATCCTCGACCAGTTCGGTAGGGTCGATATCCTGATCAACGGCGCGGGCGGCAATAAACCGGCGGCGACCACCGGGCCGGACAAACCCTTCTTCGACCTGCCCGCCGACGCGCTGCGCTGGGTGCTGGATCTCAACCTGATCGGCACCGTCCTGCCAAGCCAGGTGTTCGCCAGAATCATGGCCGGGCAGAAGCGCGGCGTTATCCTGAACATCGCCTCGATGAACGCCCTGCGCCCGTTGACGCGCATCCCGGCTTATTCGGCCGCCAAAGCCGGAGTGAGCAACTTCACCCAGTGGCTGGCAGTGCACATGGCCCAGGAATACTCGCCGGAGATCAGAGTCAACGCCATCGCGCCGGGATTCTTCCTGACCGAGCAGAACCGTTTCCTGCTGACCGAGGAGGCCAGCGGCGAGCTGACCCCGCGCGGCAGGACGATCATCGCCCACACGCCGATGGGACGTTTCGGCGCTCCCGAGGATCTGCTCGGCGCAGTGCTCTGGCTGGTCTCGCCCGCCTCAGCCTTCGTCACCGGCATCGTCGTGCCCATCGACGGCGGGTTTTCTGCGTTCAGTGGAGTATAGCGAGATGGTAATTGGCACTGGTTTTGTCGATCGAACCTTGAGCGAAGCGGAGACCGCCGCGATCGTCCAGCAGGCGTTGGCTGGGCTGCCGCTGGACGGCAAACGTGTGCTGGTGATCATCCCTGATGCGACCCGCTCCATGCCCATGCCGCTCATGTTCTGCCAGCTGGAGGACGCCCTCGCCGGGCGGGTCAAGGCGCTGGACTATCTGGTCGCCCTGGGCACCCACCAGCCGATGAGCGATTCCCAACTGACCCACCTGGTGGGCAAGGTTGTTACTAACGGGAAGACCGGCAGGAGCAGGATCTTCAACCACCTCTGGAACGATCCGGCCACCTTCAAGACCATCGGCGTCATCCCGGAGGAGGAGATCAGCCGGATCACCAATGGCATGCTGGCGATGGACGTGCCGGTCAGATTGAACCGGCTGATCGAGGATTATGACCAGTTGATCATCTGCGGACCGGTCTTCCCGCACGAGGTGGTCGGCTTTTCGGGCGGCAACAAATACTTCTTCCCGGGCATCGCCGGAGCCGAGATCATCAACTTCACCCACTGGCTGGGTGCGCTGATCACCAACTACCAGATCATTGGCGCCGGCTACACCCCCGTGCGCGCGGTGATCGACCGGGCGGCGGCCTTCATTAACAAGCCCGTTGCCTGCTTCAGCCTGGTAGTTACCCACGCCGGCCTGCACGGGATGTATTTCGGCAGCGCCCAGGAGTCCTGGCAGGCGGCCTCAGCGCTCTCGGCCAGGGTGCACATCCTCTACGTGGACCGGCCTTATCAGCGGGTCGTCTCGATCATGCCCAGGCGCTACGATGACCTCTGGACAGCCGCCAAGGGCATGTACAAAATGGAGCCGGTGGTCGCCGACGGCGGCGAGGTTATCATCTACGCCCCGCACGTCAGCGAGGTCAGCTACACCCACGGCAAAATCCTGGACGAGATCGGCTATCACTGCCGCGATTTCTTCGTCAAGCAGTGGGACAAATACAAGGACTACCCATGGGGCGTGCTGGCGCACTCCACCCACCTGCGCGGTCTGGGGAGCCACGAGGCTGAAACCGGCGTCGAATCGCTGCGCATTCGGGTTACCCTGGCGAGCGGCGTCCCCGCGGAGCGCTGCCGCAGAATCGGGCTGGGCTACCTCGATCCCAATTCCGCAGAACTGACCCGGTTAATCAGCACAAAAGATGAGAACACGCTGGTCGTTCCCGAGGCGGGCGAGATGCTCTACCGACTGCGCGGTCAATCATCCATAGAATCATTTTTCGAGAGGGTGTAGTCGATGAAATACGCAATCGGGCTGGTGGGATTGGGCGTGATGGGGCGCAATCTGGCGCTGAACATCGAACGCCATGGTTTTTCGGTGGCCGGCTACGACCTGGATCCCGGCAAAGTGCAGTCCTTCACCCGGGGCGAAGGTCAGGGCAGGCAACTGCTCGGCGCGGAGAGCCTGGCAGCGCTGTGCGCTTCGCTGGAGTTACCGCGGCGGATCATCCTGCTGGTGCCGGCAGGGGCGCCGGTCGATGACGCGATCGCCGCGCTCCAGCCGCACCTGGAGCGCGGCGATATCCTGATCGACGGCGGCAACTCGCACTTCCTCGACACCGAGCGCCGCAGCGGCGAACTGGAAAAGGCCGGCTTCCGCTTCATCGGCTCGGGCATTTCCGGCGGCGAGGAAGGCGCCCGACGGGGTCCTGCGCTGATGCCGGGCGGCAGCCGTGAAGCCTGGGAGGAAATCGCGCCTATCTTCACTGCCATCGCTGCCCGCGCCGAGGACGGCCAGCCGTGCGTGGCCTACATCGGCCCGCGCGGCGCCGGGCACTATGTCAAGATGGTGCACAACGGCATCGAATATGCCGACATGCAGTTGATCGCCGAGGTGTACGACCTGCTCCGGCGCGGGCTGGGCATCGGCCTGACCGGGCTCTCGGAGCTGTTTGCGGAGTGGAATCAGGGGCTGCTCAAATCCTATCTGATCGAGATCACCGCCGACATCCTCTCCCGCATCGATCCGCTCACCTCCCGCCCGCTGGTTGATTTCATCCTGGATGAGGCCCAGCAAAAAGGGACCGGAAAATGGACCAGCCAGAACGCGCTGGACATCGGCGCACCCGCGCCGACCGTCCACGCCGCGCTGGAAGGACGCATCATCTCGGCGCTGAAGCGCGAGCGGGTGGAGGCGGCCCAGGTGCTGAGGGGACCAGGGAGGCAGTTCCGCGGCTACCGCACGGTGATCATGCAGGCCGCCGGCGAGGCGCTCTACGCCTGTAAGATCCTCTCTTACGCTCAGGGGCTGGGCATGATGAAACTGGCCTCGGCCGAGTACAAGTACGACCTCGACCTCGGCGAGATCGCCCGAATCTGGCGGGCTGGCTGCATTATCCGCGCCAGCCTGCTCGGCGAGATCAGCGCCGCTTACCGGCGCAGCCCCGACCTGCCCAACCTGTTGCTCGACGATACCTTCCGCGAGGCGGTCATGTCCCGCCAGGCGATGCTGCGCCAGGTGGTGCAGACTGCAGTCGCGCTGGGCATCCCCATCCCGGCGATGAGCGCCTCGCTGGCTTATTACGACGCCTACCGCTCCGAGCGCCTGCCGGCCAACCTGATCCAGGCCCAGCGTGACTACTTCGGCGCGCACACTTACCGACGCACTGACCGGGAGGGCGTTTTCCACACCGAATGGACATCAAAGGATGAAAAGGAGTAGCCTATGAATGATGGTATGAAGATCCCCTCAGAGGGCAGACTGGATTTCCTCGCGCTCGGCGCGTTGAATCACCGCGTCGACTCGGGAATCGTCCCTTTCCGCAAAGCAACCGAGTGGCAGGTGCACCCCTCCGGCGGCGAGTACAACGTCGCCGCCAACCTGGCCGACTGCTTCTGCCTGCGCGCCGGGCTGGCCTCCGCCATGGTGGATTACCCTATCGGCGAATTGATCGACCAGCGGGTGCGCTCGATGGGCGTGACCCCGTATTACGTGCACTTCAAACACAACGGCGTCAACGGGCCGAACATGGCGACCATCTATTCCGACCGCGGGTACGGCATGCGCGCGCCGATGGTTTTTTACAACCGCGCCAACGAGGCCGCGGCGCTGCTCAAGCCCGGCGATTTCGACTGGGCGACAATTTTATCCGGCGGGGTACGCTGGTTCCACTCCGGCGGCATCTTCGCCGCGCTCTCGGAGACGACCGGCGAGGTGATCATCGAGGGCATGCAGGCCGCCCGCGCGGCCGGAGCGGTGGTCTCTTTTGACTTGAACTACCGCGCCAAGTTGTGGAACATCTGGGGCGGGCAGCAGCGCGCCCAGGCAGTGCTGCGCCGCATCGTCGAGAACGTCGACGTGCTGGTCGGCAATGAAGAAGATTTGCAGCTAGGGCTGGGCATCCCCGGCCCGGCAGTGGCGGGCGCATCAAAACTCGATCCGAGCACATTCATCGGGATGATCCAGGAGGTGGTGCGGCTCTATCCGCGGATCAAGGTCGTGGCGACCACGCTGCGCGAGGTGCACTCCACCAACCGCCACTCCTGGGCGGCAGTCGCCTGGATCAACGGTAATGTCTACCAGTCGCCAACCGCCGAGCTGGACGTCTACGACCGCGTGGGCGGCGGAGACGGCTTTGCTGCCGGGCTGTTCTACGGATTGATCTCCGGCCGCCCAGGGCAGGAGGCGGTCAATCTGGGCTGGGCGCACGGCGCGCTGATCACCACCTTCCCCGGCGACAACACCATGGCGACGCTAGAGCAGGTCGAGGCATTCGCCAAAGGAGGCTCGGCGCGCATCCAGCGATAATCCTTTCCGCAAATCACCTGTGGGTTTGTTCTCATATGATTTTATGCACACGTGTGCAATTAATACAAAAGGAGAAATCAAGAAATGGATACGATGAAGGCGCTCGTTTTCAAAGACGTCGGCAGGCTGGTGATGGAGGATAGGCCGATCCCCCACGTCAAGGATCCCGACGACGTCCTGCTCAAGATCCGCGCGGTCGGCATCTGCGGCAGCGACGTGAAGATCGTCGAGGGCAAGCACCACTTCAGGCCGGACACTGTCCTCGGGCATGAGTTCTGCGGCGAGGTGGTCGAGGTCGGCTCGCATGTTCACCACGTTAAAATCGGCGACCGGGTGGCGGTCGACAACAACATCCGCTGCGGCTTTTGCTCGTTCTGCCGTATGGGCCTGACCAGCCAGTGCGTGGACATCAAAACCAGCGCCCTGGGGGTGATGCGCGACGGCGGCTACGCCGAGTACTGCCTGGTTCCGGAGAAGCAGTGCTTCGTCCTGCCGGATGAAATCGACGACGTGCTCGGCACCCAGGTGGAGACGCTGGCGACCGTGGTCAACGGCATGAACACGCTGCTGATGCTTCCGTATGATTACGTCCTGATCCTCGGCTTCGGGCCGATCGGCTATCTCTTTGCCCAGTTCGCTAAAAATATCGCCGCCAAGGTCGCCGTGACCGAGATCGACCCATTCCGCATCGAGGTCGCCAAAAAGTGCGGGCTGACCGTCTGGAACCCGCGCGAGGTCGACGTGGTCGAGAAGATCACCGAGTTCACCTACGGGCGTAAAGCCGATATCGTCATCGAGGCGACCGGCAACGCCCTGGAGCAGGCGCTCAAGTGCGTCACTCCCGGCGGCAAGGTGCTGCCCTTCGGCATGGATTCGAGCATCGTCGCCACGGTCGTCCCGAATGAGATCACCCGCTGGGCGACCAAAATCCTCGGATTGTACCTCGGTCAGAACACTATGGTGCCCTCCATCCGCATCTTCCAGGAAAACCGGCTGAATATGGGGCCATTCTTCACTAAAGTCATCTCATTGGACGAAGGTTTAGGCGCATTCGAGATGCTCGGTCTGGATATGCAGACTCTCTCGCACCACCCCAAGAGCGCCATGAAAATCGTGATGAAGCCCTGATGTGCAGGCTTTCCTCTCCCAACAACTAAACCGAGCTGGCATGAAAGGAACCCCATGAGTAGAAAAGTCAACATTGCCGTCATCGGCACCGGGAGGATGGGCAGCGTCCATGTGACCAATCTGGCCCGCAAGATCCCCGAATCCAATCTGTCCGCCATCTGCGACATCCGCCTGGAGGTCGCTCAGGCGCTGGCCGATCAGCTCGGCATCCAGCGCGTGGTGCGTGACTACCATGAGTTGCTGGCCGACCCCGAGATCGAGGCGGTGCTGATCGCCAGCAGCACCGACACGCACTGGTTTATCATCCGCGACGCCGCCGAGGCAGGCAAGGCCATTTTTTCAGAAAAACCGCTGGCGCTCGACCTGGAGAGCATCGACATCGCGCTGGCAGCGGTCAAGAAAGCCGGCGTCAAGCTGCAGGTCGGGTTTAACCGCCGCTTCGACCATAATTTCCAGCGCGTGCGCGAGATCGTCGCCTCGGGCGAGCTGGGCCGGCCGTGCATCCTGCACATCGTCGCCCGTGATCCCGAGGTGCCGAACATCGATTTCATGCGCGTCTCCGGCGGGATGTTCCTGGATATGAGCATCCACGATTTCGACATGGCCCGCTACCAGATCGGCGATATCGAAGAGGTCTATGCCGTCGGCAACATCCTGATCGACGAACGGCTGCGCAGTTTCGGCGACGTGGATACATCCATTGTGACCTTGAAATTTGCCAACGGCGCGATCGGGATGATCGATAACAGCCGCCAGGCCGTCTTCGGCTACGACCAGCGCCTGGAGGTGTTCTGCCTGAATGGCACCGCCGTGGCGGATAACGAGCTCGAGCACAGCGTGCGCAAGGGCGACCGCGACGGGTTCCATTCGGCGCGCATCCCGCATTTCTTCATGCAGCGCTATGCGCCCTGCTACGTGGAAGAGGTGCGCCAGTTCATCGAATGCGTGCGCGAGGATAAGCCCGTCCCGGTCAGCGGCGAGGACGGACGTTTGGCGGTCGCGATTGGGCACGCCGCCTGGAAATCCTTCCACGAAAACCGCCCGGTTAAAATCAGTGAAATTTTAGCGAAGTAGCAATTAATGGCAGCCCATCCGCAACTAAATAAAGGAGTAAGAAAATGACCGAACCGAAAATTCCCGTTGGATACCTGCCGAGCGACCAGCCTGACCTGTTCTTCGAGGACAACGCGGTCGGCCGGCTGAAGAAAGAGGTCTGGGAAGCCAGCGATGCGCAGATCGACGCGATCCTGGCCGATTACGGCATCCCCTCGCCGGTCGAGTGGGGCAAATCCGGCTCGTACATCCAGACCACCACCCGCTGGCAGGTGGAAGCCAACCGCAAGAAGAACGACATCGTCTTCATACCGGTCGGCTGCACCGAGCTGCACGGGCAGCACCTGCCCAGCGCCGCCGACACGCTCTACGTCAGCGCCATCTGCGAGGGCGTGCGGCGCTTCACCGCCAAACGCGGCGCGCCGGTCAACCTGGCCCTGCCGCCGCTCAACTACGGCGCGCACCCCTATCATCACGTCGGCATGCCCGGCACGGTCATCGTCCGCGAGCACGCCGTACGCGAGATGATGATCGACGTCATGCTCGGTCTGTGGAACGACGGCTTCCGCAAGCAGTTGATCGTCAACAACCACGGCCAGTTGTGGGTGCTCGAATCGGCGGTGCAGGAGTTCCAGAAGCGCTATCAACTGCCGGGCATCTTCCGCGTCATCGACTGGCACCGCGGCGTGCGCGAGTTCTTCCGTCCGGTCGAGCGCGGCGGACAGATGGGCACCAACTTCGTCCACGCCGACGAGTCGGAGACCTCGCTCAGCCTGCTGCTGCACCCCGAGATGGTCGACATGCGCTACGCGGTCGACACGGAGGGCAAGAGCTACCTGCCCGAGGGACACTTCGATAAGTCGGTCGATCCCTTCGGGCGGCCCAGCCGCTGGAGCGAGGGCGAGGGGCACTTCGCCATCGAGATCGCCGCCACCCCCGAGGGCGTGGTCGGCAAGGCCAAATCCGGCGACGCGCGCAAGGCAAAACGCCCGATGGCTGCCATACTCAAATACCTGACGCTGTGGAACGACCACATCCTGGAGGCCTTCCCCCCCGGCAAAGTCCCGCCGGTCGAGGAGGTCACCCTGCGCAGCGCTGAGGAAATGGAAGCCTACCTGCGCGAGCCGCTCAGCCCCGGCTGGAAGCCCGTCTACGGTCTGCCGCGCATCGGTCAGGGCACCGAGGTCTAGATCAGAAAAACAATCCTTAGGAGAATGAGTATGAAAGGAACGATGCAAGGCGTAACCCTGGTCGCGGATTGGGATCCAAAGCCGGGCTTCAAGCTGGGCGCTAAAGATATCGAAGGCCGCCAGACTTACCTGGGCAGCCTGGTCTGGCGCAATCCGCGCCTGGAGATACGTGAATATCCCATCCCAACCCCCGCCGACGACGAGGTGCTGCTGGAGGTGAAAGCCTGCGGCATCTGCGGCTCAGACGTGCACATGGCCCAGGCGGATAAGGACGGCTACATCTTCTACCCCGGCCTGACCGGCTTCCCCAGCATCCTCGGGCACGAGCTTTCGGGCGTGGTAGTCGAGGCCGGCAGAAAGGCGATCGACAAGCGCACCAACAAGCCCTTCAAGGGCGGCGAGGCGGTCACTACCGAAGAGATGCTCTGGTGCGGGCAGTGTAAGCCTTGCGCCGACGGCTACCCGAATCACTGCGAGCGGCTGGACGAGATCGGCTTCAACGTCAACGGCGCCTACGCCAAATACCTGGTTGTGCCCGCCCGAACGATCTGGAGCCTGGAACCTTTGCGCAAGATCTACAAGAACGAGACTGACCTGTTCATCGCCGGCAGCCTGGTCGAGCCGACCAGCGTGGCCTACAACGCGGTCATCGAGCGCGGTGGCGGCATCCGCCCGGGCGACCGGGTGGTGATCCTCGGCGGCGGACCGGTCGGCCTGGCAGCCTGCGCGGTGCTCAAGCGCGCCGGCGCGTCGCAGGTGATCATCTCGGAGACCGAAGAATTCCGCGGCAAGATGGCGCTCAAGCTGGGCGCTGACTACCACGTCAATCCGCTCAAAGAGGACTTCGTCCAGCGCGTGCTGGAGATCACCGGCGGCATGGGCGCCGACCTGTTCATGGAAGCCACCGGTCTGCCCGAGGTGGTCTACCCGCAGATCGAGCAGGTCATCTGGGAAGGGCGTACGCTCAACAGCCGGGTGATCGTCACCGCCCGGGCCGAAGCGAAAATGCCGGTCACCGGCGAGGTGCTGCAGGTTCGCCGGGCTGCCATCATCGGTGCGCAGGGGCACTCCGGACACGGCACCTTCGCGCGGGTGATCGAGTGCATGGCCGACGGAATGGACATGACCGTGATGAGCACCAAGAAGATCAAACTGGACGAGGTGCCCGAGAATATCATCCGCCTGCAGACCGACCGCTCGGAGGCGAAGATCACGTATTTGGCCTGAGACCTATACTGGTTGGTTTCTGCCCTCATAATCCCCGGCCCCATCTCTCCCGTGAATGGGAGAGATGGGGCGAATGACCCGGTGCAAAATGAAAACCGAACGCATCCGAACCTCTCAACAGATGCAGGAACTAGCCAGGGAACTCCGCAAAGAAATGACCCCTGCGGAGATCAGGCTTTGGGCTGCGCTGCGTAACCGTCAATTGAATGGTATATAGTTCCGCCGGCAGCACCCAATTGGATCTTTCATCGTCGATTTTTACTGTACCGAACACCGCCTGGTTGTTGAGATTAATGGCATAATCCATCAATATCAAGAGAAATATGATGGGAATCGATCTCTGTGCTCACAGAAATGGGATACCGTGTCATCCGGTTTACGAATGAGATGGTCGAAATGGAAATTGGCGCGGTGTTAGCTGAAATATGCCGTATATGTGAAGGCGACAACTCGTGAAGAAGGGCCGGAAGCATATCTTCAGCTATTCATGCCCTCACCAGGCCTCTCCCGCAAGCGGGAGAGGAGTCAAAGCCTCCGGGCTTAAGATTCCCTTCTCCCGGTACGGGAGAAGGGCCAGGGATGAGGGCGGAATACGCCTCCCATGCACAACGTTGTCTTTAGGAACCAACTAATCGATCAGGAAAACCTCATGAACCTCTCCATCGTCCTCTCCATTCAGCCGACCCAATTCCAGGCGGCGACGCTCTCCGGCGATCTGGACGCCAATCTGGCGCAGATCGCCGCGATCGGCTACCACGGCGTCGAGCTAGCCGTCCGCGATCCTCAACTGGTCGATTACGACGCGCTTTTCGAGCTCACCCGCCGCCATCAACTGGAGGTGCCCGCCATCGGCACCGGGCAAGCCTGGGGCGAGGAGCGCCTATCCTTCACCGATCCCGACCCGAGCGTACGCCGGGCTGCCGTCGAGCGGATCAAGAGCCACATCCACGGCGCCGCCCGCTTCGGCGCGGTGATCATCATCGGCCTGGTACGCGGGGTGGTCAGGCCAGGCGTGGAGCCTGCCCGGGCGATGGACTGGCTCTGCCAGGCGTTGAGCGAATGCTGCCGGGCCGCACGGCCTTGCGACGTGCGCCTGGCTCTCGAGCCGATCAACCGCTACGAAACCAGTCTGATCAACGACGTTTCTCAGGGCCTGGAGCTGATCGAGCGTCTGGGCGAGGACAACTTCGGCCTGCTGTTGGATACCTTCCACATGAACATCGAGGAAGCAGACATGACCGCCAGCATCCACCGCTGCGGTGAGCGCATCTACCACTTCCACGTCGCCGATTCCAACCGCTGGTATCCCGGCGCAGGCCACCTGGACTTTAGCATGCTGCTCGAGGCGTTAGATGACAGCGGTTATCAAGGCTATGTCTCGGGTGAGTTCCTGCCCGCGCCGGATGCACTCACCGCGGCGCGAGAATCCTTCGCCCATCTTAAGCCGATCCTGGACGAACTCTCCAGTCGCAGCTATGGCGCATGAGGCCAATCCAGTTCAACCATCCAGATCGTAGAAACAAACACGGAGCCCGCTGAATATGCACGAAATCTACTCGCAGCCCATACCCGAGGTTGATATCCGCAAGGTCAAGTCCGTCGAAGGCTTCGAGATAATCCAGGCCGAATACCCTGTCTACCTGACAGACGAATCAAAACTCTCGCCAAAACCCTTCGACTACCTGTTCTTCCCGAAAAACGAGGCGGAGCTGGCGGCGGTCGTGCGCGAGATGGGCCGCCGCGGGGTGCCCATCACCGTCGCCGGGGCGCGCACCGGGTTGGTCGGCGGCTGCGTCCCGCAGGAGGGCGCGCTGGTTTCTCTGGAACACCTTGACAGGGTCGAACGGGTCTGGTATGACTCCGGCGCCGGCGAATGGCGGGTGCGCGCGCAGACCAGTGTCAGCCTGAAGACCCTGGAGGGCATGCTTAAAAACAAGCAATTCCCCTCTCTCGAGCGCTGCGGCGATCCTGCTGTCCAGGGCGATCTGGCTTCCTTCAAGGCCAACCCGCACAGCTACTTCTACCCGCCTGATCCGACCGAGATGAGCGCCTCGCTGGGCGGCTCAGTGGTGACCAACGCCTCCGGCGCGCGCACATACCGCTACGGGCCGACCCGCGCCTGGGTGCGCGGCATCCGTGTGCTGCTGGCGGACGGGGAATTCGTCGATATTCCGCGCGGCAGGTACTTTGCCTCGCCCGCCGGGGAATTCACCGTTGTCAGCTCGCTGGGAACGGCGCGCTCCTTTACCATCCCGGACTACTCTCTGCCGAAGACCAAATGCGCCAGCGGCTTTTACACCGCCCCGCAAATGGACCTGATCGACCTGTTCATCGGATCGGAGGGCGTGCTCGGCATCGTCACCCGCGTCGATGTGGCTTTGCTCGAGCGAAAAGACAAGGTTTCCATCATCCAGTTCCTGCTCGAAGAGGATCAGGCCATCGCGCTCACCCGGGCGCTGCGCGAAGAACCGCGCCTGCAGCTCGACTTCCTGGAATTCTATTCTGAACACGCGCTCAACCTGCTGCGCGCGCGTCAGCTTGAAGCCCCCTCGACGGTCGGCATGCCGCCCATCCCGGCGGAGGCCAGGGCAGCCATCTTCATCGAGCTCAGCTTCGATCCGCGCGGCGATACGTTCGACTGCGGACCGCTCGAGGCGGTTGCCGCCAGCGTCGGCGCCAACCTGGCCGACTCCTGGGCAGGCTATGAGAGCCGCGAGTTGGAGCGCTTCAAGCTCTTCCGCCATCTGCTGCCCGAGACGGTCAACAGCATGATCGCCGAGCGCAAAAAGCAGTTCCCCGGCATCCACAAACTCGGCACCGACCTGGCTGTGCCGGACGAGCACCTGGAGGAAATGTGGCAGCTCTACAAAAGCAGCTGCGAGCAGAACCGGCTGGAATGGTGCGCCTTCGGGCACATCGGCAACAACCACATCCACGTCAACATCCTCCCCAGAGACATAAACGACCTGCACAAAGGTTTGGAGCTGTATGAGCACTTTGCACGCCGCGCGGTCGAGCTCGGCGGGGCGGTCTCGGCCGAGCACGGCATCGGCAAGATCAAGGCCCGGTTCCTGCGCCTGATGTACTCCCCCGAGCAAATCGCCCAGATGAAGCGGATCAAAGATGCGCTCGATCCACACGGGCTGCTCAACCCCAATGACATCTTCACCGCCGAGGTTGCATCATGAAAATCGTCGTCTGCGTCAAACAGGTGCCCGAAGTAACCGACGTGCAGGTGGACCCGCAGACCAGCACGCTGATCCGTGAAGGCGTTAAAGCCATTCTCAACCCCTTCTGCGAGTACGCCCTCGACCACGCCGTGCGCATTGCCAGGGCGAACGAAAACGTGGAGATCATCGCGATCAGCATGGGCCCGCCACAGGCGCGCAATGCCCTGCTGCGCTGCCTGGAGCTCGGCGCCGACCGGGCTATCCTGGTAACCGACCGCAAATTCGCCGGCGCGGACACCTGGGCGACCGCGTTGACCCTCGCCGAGGCAATCCGCTTCGCCGCGCCCGACTTCGACCTGATCCTGACAGGCAAGCAAGCCATCGACGGCGACACTGCCCAGGTTGGTCCAGAGATCGCCGAAATCCTCAGCCTGCCGCAGATTACCTACGGCGTACAGGCGGAGTTGAGCAGCAGCGGTCGGCGTATCCGCGTAAAGAAGGAAGTCGAGCGCGGTTATGAAGTCTACGAAACCCCGCTGCCCGCCCTGGTGACCTTCAGCAAGGGTGAAACCGTGCGCCGTGCCCCCTCGTTTTTGGATGTCATCGCCGCGCGGAAAAAGCCCTTCCAGACCGTCAGCGCGGAAGATCTGGGGCTGCCCGAAGAGTCGCTCGGACTGATGGGATCGTTTACTCAGGTGGTCAAGGTGTTTCCGCCGCCTGAGAAAAAGTGCAGCCGCATTCTTCAGAATCTGGAAGCCGAGCAGGCTGCCCGCGAGATTTACGAATTCCTTAAGGAGCGCCGGTTCATCGCCGGCTGAGTCGCCCATGTTGATCATCGACCGCGAAAAATGTAACGGCTGCCAGCTGTGCGTGCGCAGCTGCCCCTTCGGCGCGCTGTATATGGAAAACGACACCCTGGCTTGCAACGAGCTGTGCACGCTGTGCGGCGCCTGCGTCAACGTCTGCCGCTTCCACGCGCTGCACATCCAGCGTAAACAGGCATCCAGGGAGGAATTGGCCCACTACCAGGGCGTCTACATCTGGATCGAGCTGGACGGCGAGTCAGCTCCCCCCCGACCGAAAAAAGTCGCCCTGGAGCTGCTCGGCAAGGGCCGCGCCCTGGCCGACAGCCTGGATCAGGAGCTGATCGCCGTGGTCCTGGCAGGAGCGGGAGACATTGACGTTCAGGAGCTGGCAAAGTACGGCGCCGACCGGATCGTCCTCTGCCAGCACGAGCTGCTGCAGAGCTACTCCACCGACGGCTACACAAACGTAGTCTGCGCGGTCATCGCAGCCCGCAAGCCGGCGGTCGTGCTCTACGGCGCCACACCGCACGGGCGCGACCTGGCGCCGCGCGTGGCCGCCCGCCTGCGCCTCGGCCTGACCGCCGACTGCACCGGGCTGGATATCGACAGCGAAGGTCAACTGGTGCAAACCCGCCCGGCCTTCGGCGGCAACATTATGGCCTCGATCATCACCCCTTACAACCGCCCGCAGACCGCCACGGTGCGCCCGAATGTCTTCAACGTTCCGGCGCCAGTTGAAAACCGCCAGGTTGCCGTCGAGCGCTTTCCGGTGACGCTCAATAAAGCCGCCATCCGCACCCGGCTGGTGGAAAAGAGCTACTTCGCCGAGGACGGAGAGACCAGTATCGAGGACGCCAGTGTGATCGTCTCCGGCGGGCGCGGCTGCCAGAAAGCCGCCAACCTGGATCTGCTGCGTACCCTCGCCGGACAGCTTGGTGGTGTGTTGGCCGGCACGCGCGCCATCGTCGAGCAGGGCTGGATCCCGCACACACTCCAGGTCGGTCAATCCGGAACCACGGTCGGGCCGGAGCTGTATATCGCGGTGGGTATCAGCGGCGCCATCCAGCACCTGGTCGGGATGAGCTCGTCGAAAACAATCATTGCCATCAATAAGGATCCCGAAGCGGCGATCTTCAAGGCCGCTGATCTTGGCGTGGTTGGCGACGGGCTGGAGATCCTGCCCATCCTGAGCAGATTGGTGACGAATTCATAGAGTACAGCGCCCTGTCAGTCAGAGCCAGAATTTGTGAGGACAGGCCTGGTATTCAACAGGCCCTCGAGGGTGCCTTCTTCACTTGATCGGAGCATTTCCCTTGCTGATCACCACCTTATCCAGTGAGATCCGAAGGGGCTTTGCTCCGGGTGCTTCCAAGCCTATAGGATCGGCTATTGAGCCAGGGGCCGATAGATTTTGCGGCTCGGCAGGGACGTCCACTCAATAATACCTATGCGAATAGGCGGCATGGCGCGCATTAATCACGTTGTTGACAATCGATGACCGGTTGGTATAATTTTTCCCATCCGCCATGTCTACTCCAGAGGAATAAGCTTGAAGCGTACTTTTCAAATTGGTTTCGCCATTGTCTATTTACTCCTCCTTCTCGCCAGTCTGGTGGTTTTCATCAAGCCTGGCGCGTCGATTTTTTACATAAAACACCCGCTCGATGTACAGAATATCTCTCCTGAGGGCAGCGCTTTCGCCTATCAGTTCCCATACGATCCAAAGACCATCGACCCCGCCACTGCCCTGCTCGTAGAAGGCAAACAGGTGTTATCCTCCACCAAGCCGGAACTCGTGCTGGCAGGAGAAGCCGGCTCATTCGCATTGAGGAATACCGAAGGAGGCGTGGTCGACATCATATTCTCCCCCTCCCTTCCCGGCCATCCGGCCGACAGCGGACTAACCTACCAGGTCTACATCCGCCCCGCGCTGTTTTCACCTGATTTCGGGCTCTTCGTTTTCGTTCTTCTCTCGCTGGGGGTGATCGCATTCTTCGGCACAATCCTGGCCGATCCTCAAAAACGCCGCATCCTCTTCGCTTCGCCGCGGGGGATTTTGACCTTATGGCTCAGCTCCTTCGAGCAATCCAATAGGGATGCGGCTGCTTCTACTAAAACAGCCGCTCGATTTGCTCCCCTGTCCGCCGTTTGGCGTGCGGCGGTCAACTCCGTCCTGGCGGCATATCTCCTGGTGTTCATGGAATGGATTTTTACCATTACAAAACCTTCCTTCATGGACCTGTTCAGCTTTGGAGAAAAAGTAAATGTATTTTTCATCTCCGGCTTTATGGTGAGCCTGGTTGCGCTGGCTGGTCTTTTTCTCATTTTCTTAGTCGATCTGTTCCTTTTTCCAATCTTTCCCGCATTCCGTAAGTACGCCTTCCATTTCCCCGCCTCTGTGATCCTTGCATGCCTCGCAATCTTGTTGATCGACAACTTCACTTATACAATTCTCAGGTTCGGCATTGCCGATACTACCAAGATCATACGTTTTGTTTATGGGCTTGGATTTATCGCTGCAACCATCTATCTGGTCATAAAACTGACCGGCTCAAAGCCTAAAGCCCAAACTCGGCGAATTCAGCCGTCGACGCCCATCATTGCCTCCCTGGTGGTTTTGATTTCGATCCTCCTGACCGGCGTTTCATTCAACCGCGAGATGTTAGCTCCCGCCGAGAATATCGATCATTCCGCTAACAAAGAGCTGCCCAATATCATCTTGCTGAGTTCAGATGGCTTGAGTGCGTCCAACATGTCAGTTTACGGGTACGAGCGGGATACAACCCCCTTCCTGCGCGAACTGGCAAAAACCTCGCTCGTCGGTTGGAATCATTTTACCAACTCCCCTCATTCGACTGGATCTGAAACCGCCCTGTTGACCGGAAAACTGCCGATCGCAACCAGGGTTTTGTTTCCTCCTGATACATTACAAGGCACTAATATGTATCAACACCTGCCTGGAATTCTAAAGAGGAACGGCTATCGGACGATCTCACTGGGAGTGCCTTACTTTGTGGATGCAAACACAATCAACTTCAAGAATGCGTTCGACGCTGTAAATTGTAATGAAAATCCCACAGACACTCCGAGCAATAAATTCTCAGCGTATGGATACAGCGACGAAATATATTTTTTGACCATGTTTAGAGACCGATTAGGCGAACGGATCAGTCACATTTTATATATAAGCGATATGGAAAATCCATACACCCAGGTTGTTGGAGATGAGAGCCACACTCTGGAAGACAAACAACGGATCGACTGCCTGAAAACCGATCTACGCCGGGCAGCTGAAACAGGTCAACCCCTCTTTGCACACGTTCACCTCATGGGCACGCATGGTGAGAAATATTCTCTGAGCCATCAGGTCTTTTCAAGGGGAAAAATCCAAGATGAAGTGAGGATGACCGATTTTTATGATGACGCGATACTGGGCTTCGATAAAGTATCTGAAGATCTGATTGAATATTTGAAACAAATCAACCAATACAATAACACAATCTTTGTCTTGTATACAGATCATTCCCAAAAATATATTAGTACAGATAAAATTCCTTTGATCGTTCATTTTCCAAATGATGATCCCTCTGGCGCAATCACAGTAAACACTCAAAATATTGATCTTGCCCCAACTATCCTCGATTACATTAACATCGATCAACCGGAGTGGATGGAAGGCGACAGTCTGTTCAATGTGCTGGCACCTGACCGCCTGATATTTACAGCAGAAACCATAAAAATTGCTGTAAGTTCTGCTGGTGGGAGATATGTGCCGGTTGAGAAAGTCAAGCCGCCCTTCTACCAGTTTGGAAAAGTACATGTTATCCAATGCCAAAAATGGTATTCTATCGATTTACATGAAAAGACCATTGATCAAGGTGAAGTGAACGGCTATTTCTATCCTTGCACTGATGAACAACTAGATTCTCCAGAGACCATTTTGGAAGCAATCGAACATAAACTAAAGCACCATGGTTTTGATTTACCTGAGCCTTGGTAAATGTGACTCGTTTGATACTATTCAATATCTGCCCAGGGGGTAATAGTTCATTCGAAAGATAATGGTGCCAAGGTCGTGATTTAAACCATTCAGGAAGGTCTTTTTATTCTAGGTACGAATTCACTGCCGTTGTACGTGGGATTTCTTTGTCGCAAAAGATCATCGAGCAGGGCTGGATCCGTTCAAATCCATCCTGGTTCTTGTTCGTCCCATGCGATCCGCCGGGCAGGTGCCTCCCGATGCCAGCGATTGGCTTCTTCCGCCCAGCGGCGGGGAAGCTGCCTCTCGATTGTTTTTTATTCAACCGCCGCTGTACGTTGGACACGCTAATCTGCTCTAGTTTCTGAAGTGCTTGGCGGTCATGACCAGACAATCATTGTGGTCTTCACCGACCATCCACAAAAATATGTTGGCGTCGATAAGATGCCTTTGCTCATTCACTTCCCAGGGGATCGTTATGCTGGCGTTATCAGCGCTAACACTCAAATTATCGACGTGGCTCCGACCATCCTGGATTATCTCGACAGCGATATACCACCCTGGTTGGAAGGCGGCAGCTTACTGTCAGATCCGGAACCAGACCGTCTGATCGTCAATGTATCCGTTGTTGGCGTTGCAGTCGATTCGATCGGTCGAGGGGTCATACCTGATGAACAAGTGAAACCGCCATTCTATCAATTCGGCAAGCTCAACGTGATCCAATGCCAGAACTGGTTTTCCTATAACTTGAGAACCCTGGAGGTGACCATGGGCGAGGTGCAAGCCTATGACGATCCTTATCCAGAAGATCAATTGGATTCTGAGCAGGTCATCCGTGAGAAAGTGGGACGGATGTGGACCGAGCACGACTACGTTTTGCCAGATACTTGGTCTTCATCACCGTAAGGATCTCACCAAAATAGATTAAGGAGCAGGTTTCCTCTATCCCAAAGGGCTCCCCGATTTTTTTTGCTGACAAAAGCGGGAAATCATCTGTAGTATAATTTTGGCAAGGTTTTCTGGAGGCTTCCCGCTGACCGGGTGATACCACCGATGTCCAGGATCGTCAGCGAGCAGAAAATACTGACAGTACGCGGAGATAAATATGTACCTCGATCCAGGAACAGGAAGCGTTATCTTGCAAGTGATCATCGCCGGCGTCTTAGGCGCAGGGGTGCTTGTCAAGGTATTCTGGAAGAAAATTAAATCCGTATTTGTGAAAAAAGAAGATATCGAGACAAAGCCCGAAAACATAGAAGAGTAAGCAGCCCATGAATGAAAGAGTTGCCGCTTCTTTTCGAGATCCAAGCGGCTTTATTTTTTTGCAGGGCGATACGCTTTATCGCCAGGTTAATAAGGTCTATCAGCAGGATTACGACCTGCTCATCTCATCAGGCTTATACGATCAATTAACCAAACATAACCTGCTCATCCCTCACCAGGAAGTCGAACTAAGCCCGCTTCTTCCGGATCTGGTCTATAAGATTTTACAGCCGGAAGCTGTCGAGTATATCTCCTATCCCTATGAGTGGTCATTTTCGCAGTTGAAGGATGCCGCTCTGCTGACCCTGAGGATTCAAAAGACCGCCCTGGAAGCCGGGATGGTCCTGAAGGACGCCAGTGCATACAATATCCAATTCCACTCCGGGCGCCCAATTCTGATTGACTCGCTCAGTTTCGCAAAATACGAGGAGGGCACGCCCTGGATCGCCTATCGCCAGTTTTGCCAGCACTTTCTTGCCCCGCTGGCGCTGATGAGCAAAGTGGATGTCCGCATGGGCAGCTTGCTGGTCAATCACATCGACGGGATCCCGCTGGATTTGTGCAGCCGCCTGCTGCCACGCTCGATCCGGCTCAATTTTGGATTATCGACGCATATCCACATGCAGGCCTGGGCGCAAAAAAGATACGCGAATGCCTCCGCGCCAAAAGAGCAGGGTCAGGCAGCGCAAAAACCGCGAGTCACAAAGCTGGGCCTGATCGGATTGATCGACAGCCTGGAAGGCGCGATAAACAGGTTATCCCTCAAGATCACCGGCAAAGATTGGGCCAATTATTATTCGGACACGAATTACAGCGAAGCCGCGTTTGACGAGAAAAAGAAAATTGTGGCAGATACCGTGCAGGCACTGCAGCCAAAGCTGGTGTTGGATCTGGGGGCGAACACCGGCATCTTCAGCCGCGAGGCAGCCAGGCAGGCAGGCTGCCTGGTCGTGTCCGCGGATATCGACCCGGAAGCCGTGGAGATCAGTTACCAGCAGCTGAAAAAGGACCAGCAGGCAAACATCCTCCCGCTCCTCATCGACCTCAACAATCCTTCCCCGGCCATCGGATGGGGCAATAAAGAAAGGGATTCGTTCTTTTCACGCCGCCAGGCGGATCTGGTCATGGCGCTGGCCTTGATCCACCACCTCGCCATCGCGAATAATGTTCCTCTCGGCGACATTGCCAGGAGCATGGCGAACCTTGGCAGATTCCTATTAATCGAATTCGTCCCAAAGCAAGACAGCCAGGTGCAGAGACTGCTACGGTCGCGGGACGATATCTTCGGAGAATACACCCTCTCGGGACTGTTGGAAGCATTCGAGCCTTATTTCGACCTGCGAAAACAGTATTCCATTCCTGAAAGTCGACGTACAATAATATTGTTCCAGAGAAAATCAACTGATTAAAATAAATACTCACAAATCAGATCCACGCGTTTCTTAAAATTCCCCTAAATCATTGATGCTGACAGATGATCGGTTACCGCTTAAAGAGGTGGCATGCCGCAGCATTCCCAAACTGTTGGACCGAGGAGCAAGGAAGAGGCCAAGCCGCAGGTCGACAAGCCCAAGGTAGACGCCTCTAGCGAACAAGCAGCCGAACTGGACGACCTGACCGGTGAACTGGCTCGCCAGTTGACCACCCAGGCGGTCAATCCCTCCAATCCGGATGCGCCGCCCGCAGCCGCCCAACCCAATCCGCTCTTCAGCCCGCGGCAGATGGCGCTGCTGCAGCGCAAAGTGGGCAACCAGGCCGCCCGCCAGATGCTCGGTGCGCGCGGCAGTCTGATCCAGCTCGAGCCGCTTTCCGAGCAGGAAAAGAAAGAAGCCCAGAAAGGTTTAGGCGAGCCTCCTGGCGAGTTCAAGGAGGAATATGAGGGCTATACCCTGACGCCGGATGAAGGCGCGCTGGAGAAAATCCTCCGCGCGGAGATCGCCAAGGGCGGCATTGACGGCGCAAAGAGATTCATCAACGGATACAGCGTGCGCACTCCTCCTAAGGAGGAGCAACGCGAAGTGCACGATAAAGTTGTTCCGATTTTGCGCAGCAAGCTGGATAGCTTGATTCAAGAGGGCAAGGATTTCGCCGAGAAGAAGTTTTATCCAGCCGCAGTCGCCAACCTGGAGATGGTCCTGGCGGATAGCGAGAAAACTGTCAAGGGTGAAGCAGAAAAATATGGAGTTAAAACCGAGGGGGAAGGAGCAGGAGGCGGGGGCGCTGCAGAGGACACGGAGAAAAAAACGGCCGAGCTGGCAACCGCCGCAAGCCAACTGATCGATTTTGACACCAGAATCAAGGCGCTGGTTTTAAAGCGTGAAAGCTACGAAAAGAAGATATACGGCTATAAGGATACCGGTAAGGACAAGGGATACAGCCTGCCGGAACAGGTCGTGGTCGATACCGAGATTACCGATCCAGCCGCGCATAAACAGGTTGGGGAAGAAATTGCCGCCCTACAAAAAGAATATGATCAGGCTCGCATCACGGCGGAAAGCAAGTTCCCGATCCTGGCCTCCTGCCGCCCGCCCGAGGGCATTTCCATGCTGAATACCATCGCAAAAGGCGACAAGGAATCGCGCGAAGGGGTCATCAGTAAGGACATCGAGGAAAAACTAGCCAATATTAAGGAAATCAAAGAAATTGCCCGTGATGGCAAATTTGTCTTCAAGCAGGGCAGCATTGTTCACGCGACCAAAAAAAGCCTGGCAGTCCAGCCTGGCTCGGTTGAGGATCACGGCGTTGATACGAAGGTTGGGGAAATCGAATCCAGCGAGCGGTTGAGCAAATTGACTCTGAGCTTCATTGCTCTGGTCGCCGGTGCGCTGCTGGCCATTCCGACCGGTGGAGGCAGCCTGGCAGCCGGCGCAGCGGTGGCAGCCGGCGGAGCGGCCCTGGGATTTGCCAGCGCAATGACGATCTATGAAGGCATTCGGGAATATCAGATCCAAAAAGCCGCCACAGGCACGAACTTCGATAAAGCCAAGGCCATCTCCCAGGAAGATCCCAGCCTGTTCTGGCTGGCGGTGGATATCGTCGGCGCGATTGCTGATCTTGGAGCAGCTACCAAGCTCTTCAAGCAAGCGGCGAACGCCATCCGGTCTTTGGGTAAAGTGGGTGATCCCGCCGAGGCGGCCCGGGCTGTTTACCGCAGCGCAGGCATTTCGGCGGTGATGGGCGAGGAAGAATTCGTGCAGCAATTCCTGCGTAACATGGGCATCACCGCTGAGGAGCTGGCTGCCAAGGTAAAGGGCCGCGCCAGCCTGATGGAATCTCTCAAGGATGCCACGAATCCCACCACAAAAGCGTTAATGGCCGGCAATCAGAATGCAATCATCAATCTGGTCCAATCGCATGGAAAATGGGAAGCGCTGGTGGCCGAATTGCAAAAAGGCACTCCCGAAATGCAGCAAATTGCAGCCAAGATCGTCGATTTTCGGAAAAATGAAGTTCTCGGCAAACTGAAGGAAATCCTTGGCTTCGATCCGGAAAATCTATCCGGGTCCAAACACAGCACCAGCGACCTTGATATTCCGATCGAATCAGGCGAAAATGTCGGGGCTGGTGAAAAGCTGATGAAAGCTGAAACCTACATGAACACGAAATTCGGCCCTGGCTGGGAAACAGCCTGGCGGGTGAATTTCTACACCAATCTACGAGCCCGGCTTTTGGTCACAGAGACCCCAATGTACCAGCATTTGCTCACGGCAGCCGAAAAAGCCGAATTGAAGATCAAGCAGCACCAAATGTCGACCAAATTCAACATGGCGCGCCGGATGAAAGCCGCCGCCGGCAACCCGGAATTGGTCGGCGCGATCGAGGATGAAGCCCTGGAAGCAGGAGTGGACTTGTTTGAAATCCACAAATTAGCTGAAACCGGCGAGGATGCTGCCCGCCTGGAACGAAATAAGCTGCTGCTGCAGGCAGACGCGGTCGAAGCGCAATACAACGCAGCTGCTGCCAGCGGAAACGAAGCGGCTTTGAAAACGCTGGGAAAAAAGCTGCAGGCGCTGCAAATGGAAGCGAATTTCTACACCAACGAAGCCACCATTTCGGTAGGGGCTGGGATTGAAATCGCCAAAATGGGCACCTCCAGCGGCATTCAGGTGGCCGATTCGATGCTGGAATGGACCGCCATGCTGGAGCACAAGTTTAGCGAATACAGCAGCCTGAATGCGGCGCTGCACGATTATGAATCCTGGAAATACGTCAAGCGGATCGCTGAGCAGGCGAACAAGGCAGCCGTCGATCCTTCGTTGGTCAGCCGGTTGGAACTGCTGCAAATCCGAGCGGATTACATCGCAAACGAATTAAGCCGTTCCGATGAATGGGCGAAGGAAGTGGGTCATCTGACAATCGAGGTTGCCGAGCTCGACCAAAAAAACCAGTCTTTGATATCGTCCTTCCTGGTCGAGACGCGCCGGCTTGGCAGCGACATCCGCGGCTCCGAATTGAAGAAGCTGGAGACCGCCGCCGCTGAAGGAGGGTAAGGCCGTTTTCAGCTAATGAGTTTCTTTAGCCTTCTTTTTCTTTGAGTGTCTGCTGTCGCTGGGATATCGCCTCCAGCTGGCGTTTCAACCAGCTTTTTCTCTGTTCCAGGAATGCGCTTTCTTGGTCAGCGGAAAACGGCGCCCAATCCCATCTCCCGCCACCGCGCCGGAATCCGCGCCCTCGATCCCAGCCTGCCTGCCCGCTTCCGCAAGGACCCAGCCCCCTTCCGAGGGGCCCCGTGCCCATGGGTCCTGAACCATCCATATTTGGCATGATGTTTCTCCTTGTTATCCTGTATCTTAGTTAGCGGTATCCGCGGTAATTGCGCCTGAGCCTGAACAGACGGCCAAATGTGGCCTGCCACACTTTTCCGCCCCAGCCGATGCGGACCGCGGTTCCCGATTGTCTCGATCGAGGAACGTACACATAGTTCGGGGCGCAATTTCCTATCCCGCGCCCGGATCTAGGTCCCTGCCCCCTCGGTCCAGTTCCATCCCTTGCTGGCATATTGAACCTCCTTTCTTACTCTTCTAATCGTTTTAGTAATCCGGCGATGATACCCTGAGCTTTCTCAAGCTCTTTTTGCCAGGAAAGCAATGCTATTTCGCCCTGCTCGCTTAACGCGTAAATTCTCCTCGGCGGGCCTTGCGTCCGGTTCATGTCCCAATCCGATTGAACCCAGGCATACCTTTCAAGGTCGCGCAGCGTCCGGTAGACTACGCTCGGGTGAATGGAGTCCATTCCCAGGTTGACCAATTCAGCCAGCAACAAATAACCGTGCCGCGGCAGTTCCTTTAACAAAATTAATAGGACGGGTTCAAGCAATGAAACCGTAAGAGATGAATGGTAATTATTCTTACCTTCTTCGCGGGCTATTGCCCATCTGTGCCGATGTCGTGGCATTCTACACTACCTCCTGGATATTAATGCGGATATTATACCAAGCTATTCTCTTTGAGTCAATAGATAAATAGAGAATATTCTCTTTATAAATTATTGGCATGTGGTTTATCAATTTTTTAGTAAAATACCTTGTATAATACGAATAATGTACTATAATTTTGGTAATACCTAGGAAGCGAGTATGGATCGATGAATACCCCCCTGCTCCCCAACCCTGAAAGCAAGGATCCTGCCGAAGTGTTGGTCGGTCGGAAGTTGCGCGAACTACGCAATCGCAAAGGCCTCTCTTTACGCGCGCTATCCTTACACAGCGGGTTGAACATCAACACCCTCAGCATGATCGAAAACGGTAAAACCTCTCCATCGGTCAGCACGCTGCAGCAGCTGGCCCAGGCGCTGGAAGTACCCATCGCCACCCTGTTTGAATCGGCAATCCCGGAAAAGCGAGTGGTTTTTACCCCTGCCGACCAACGGCCGCATGCTGCCGTTGGAAGCACACAGATGCAAAATCTGGGAAAGGATCTGGCCGGCAGTTACGTCCAGCCCTTTGTGGTTACCCTTAAACCCGGCATGGGCAGCGGCGACCGGTTGATCGTCCATACCGGGCACGAGTTCGTTTTTTGCCTGCAAGGCGCCATCCGTTACCAGATTGAACAGGAAGAGTACATCCTCAATCAGGGCGACAGCCTGTTATTCGAGGCTCACCTGCCGCACTGTTGGGAAAACCTCGGTCAGGATACCGCCCAAATCTTGCTCATCCTATACCCTGCCGACCGAAGGGAGGAACCAGGCGGGCGACATTTCTCACTCGATTACATGAAACAGGAGCTAACAATGAAGATTGCTTTCATCACTGACGACGGAAAAACCATCAGCCAGCATTTTGGGCGCGCGCCGTTTTATTTAGTGCTCACGATCGACGAAGGGAAAATCATAAACCGCGAGATGCGCGACAAGCCAGGACACCGGCAGTTCCACGACCAGCCGCATGACGAACAGCTCCACGGCGCGGAGCACGGAAGGGATGACGTCTCGCACAGCAAACACATCAACATGGCCGAAGTCATCGCCGATTGTAAAGTGATCATCTGCGGGGGCATGGGCATGGGAGCCTACGAAAGTATGCGCCGCCTCAATATTCAGCCCTTGGTGACGGATCTTCGCGATATTGACACCGCTGCTGAGGCTTTCATCGATGGCAAACTGATCGATCACACAGAGCTGCTGCATTAAGTAATCTTTGGGATTCGATTACCTGTCGCCACGGAGTGAACCAACTTTTACAAGCCCCCGTTTCACATAAAAACACGCATCCAAATAACCGTTCTTACTCTTTAAAACTTTACCAGGGTTATCTTTACAAACAATAGATAGTGGATGTTTAATCGGTGTTTATCTCCCCCGGAAGCACCTCCCTATCAATCAATACCCTGGCTGGAGAACCAAAATGACGATGACTTTTGATGAGCTACAACAGATTATCGGATTGCACAATAAATACCTCGCTGGAGAGGATGGAGGGGAGAAAGCCCGCCTGAAGGGAGCCGAGCTCTTTGGAGCGCTCATGGCCGAGGTGAACCTTTCAGGCGCCGATTTCGAGAGCGCGAACATCAGGCGCGCCCTGTTGTGGCATGCAAATCTCGAAGGAGCAATATTGGACGACGTGTTTTGCAAGCGCGCGAATATGGAAGATGCGAATCTAAAAAATGCCAGCTTCAAAGGCGCTCACATGAAGGGCGCCAATCTGACACGCGCTGATCTGCGAGGCGCAAATTTTTCGAACGCCGACATGGAGGATGTCATCCTGGCAGGCGCCAAATACAACCGCGAAACCATTTGGCCCGATTCGTTTGACCCAACGCTTGCCGGGGCAATTTTTTGCGCAGCTTCGACGGCCGAATGATCGCCTCCAGCCATCCCTTTTGTGTAGATAAGTAAACCCTATGGAATTTCTGTTCAAGCCCACCGGAATCATCCACACACCCTTCCTGAAAGAGAAAGAAACGCCTATCCAATCCGCGCGCTCGGATACCAGCGGCACTGCCGAGGTGTATCCCGAATACCAGGCAGGACTGGAAGGGATCGAAGGCTTTTCGCATATTTACCTTTTATACGGTTTTCACTGCTCGAGCCCCGTTTCTTCTCTTCTCGTCCAGCCTTATCTGGATGATAAGCTCCACGGCGTGTTCGCCACGCGCTTTCCAAGCCGGCCAAACCCAATTGGCTTTTCGGTAGTCCGTTTGATCGCCAGGGAGGAAAACCTGTTATTATTTAATGGCGCAGACATGTTGGACGGAACGCCCCTGTTCGACATCAAACCGTATATCCCCGAATTCGATATATTCTCAGTTGAGAAGAAAGGGTGGTATCAAACCAGGAAAAATCCTTGATCATCTCATTCTTTTGCGTATTTTCGTGCAAATTACGCCGGGTTACTATTATTGGGAGGGAGTATGACCGATAAACCAGATGGATGTGTGAAACCTTCAAAGGGGCCGATTCTCCTAACCCCCGAATTGCCAGCAGCCAGTCAAGAACTTAAAAAGGAGGTGCCGATGGTGCAAGCCCGCGTTGGAAAACCAGCTCCCGATTTCGAGCTCAGCGCTTATCACGAGGGGGGGTTTAAAAATATCAGATTGTCGGA
Organism: Bellilinea sp.; assembly: GCA_034678705.1. Taxonomy (GTDB): domain Bacteria; phylum Chloroflexota; class Anaerolineae; order Anaerolineales; family Anaerolineaceae; genus Bellilinea. The sequence goes on along the minus strand of JAXDBP010000021.1, from coordinate 80,523 downwards.
TTACAAGGGGAAATGGATCGTCATCTGCTTCTATCCTGGGGATTTCACCTTTGTCTGACCGACTGAACTGACGGCAGTTGCCGTCAAATATCCCGAATTTCAGAAACTTGGTGTGATATTTTTCGCCATCAGCGTCGACAGCCGCTTCTCGCATAAAATTTGGCAGGAGGAAGAGCTGTCGAAGATGGTCGAAGGCGGCGTACCCTTCCCGATGCTTTCCGACGCAGGCGGACGGGTCGGCAGTATCTACGGGGTTTACGACGAAGAGGCCGGCGTGGATGTGCGCGGACGCTTCCTGATCGATCCCGATTTCAACATCCGCGCCATGGAGGTACTCACTCCGGAGGTCGGGCGCAACGTGTCCGAATTGATCCGCCAGGTGCAGGCCTTCCAGCACGTCGTCGCCACCGGCGAGGTGACCCCCTCCGGCTGGCAACCTGGGCGCCCGACACTCAAGCCCGGCCCTGACCTGGCAGGCAAAGTCTGGAAGGTCTGGAAACCAGACCAGGCGTTTTAAGCAGCGCCAAAATTCTCGCCCGGCGTGAAAATAAATGGAGGTCCTGGCAATCCCAGCCGGACCTCCATTTCCATAATCAGATCTTCTAAACAGCGCCCGCCAGGATTTGTTCGACCTCCTCCGGAGTCCCCCTCCACGGGCCTGGCGTTTCCTGCTTAATTGAGGTCACCACCCCGGCCCAGCGGCAGGCGGTCTGCGGATCAGCATCCAGGCGCTTTGCGACGTAAGTTGAAAAGCAGGTGTCGCCGCGCCCGGTCCTGCCCGCCAGTGAGCGCGGCATGAAGGGCGCAAAGTGCATCTCCCCACCGGCAAACACCCGAACGCCGGCCGATTCGGTCAGCACAATCTCCTTCGGCCCCATTTCGCTCAGTACCCTGGCAGCTTGCGCAAGGTCGGTCAGGCCGGTCAGGTGCTCCGCCTCCGCCCGGTCTACTTTCAAATAGGTCACATGCGCCAGACCGGCGGTCATCTCCGCCCAGGGTTGGAAATCCAGCCGGTTGCCCACCGGCACGCGGACGAATCCCTGCACGTCCAGCGCCAGCGGCGCGCGGTCAGCCAGAGCCCCCAGCAACTCCAGGTCGACCTCGCCGGCAAAAAGCGGGGTGATCATGATCACCTTTGTGGCTATGGCAGGGATGTCAGTGAGCATGTACTTGCCGCCGAATCCGATCGGAACGCAAACCCTTCGTTCCATGTCGTCCGATTTGTAGTAATTGGCGATACCGGAGGTGGCGCTTGCGGCGGTGGCATAGACCTGCACGCCCTCCTGGCGCAGCTCGTCCAGGCGGGGGAAATCCTGCGGGTGCAGCCGCGTGGCAACCCCCACGCGGTGACCCAGCCGTCGGATGACCACCGAGCCGAAGTAGACCCCTCCCCCTGAAGCGATCTCCTCGATACCATCCACGATTATTTTGTCTTTGGCGAAATTCCCCACCATCAAGACATCGACGCTATCCATTCGCCTTCTCCGCCGGCAGGACCTGGATGCAATCCTCGACAAAGCCGACCGAGACTTTGGAACCAACAGGAATCACTTCCATTTTCGAAGGATCCGTTTCCACGCCGGTGATTAACTGCCCGCTCACTTCCATATCGTACTCGATCAGATTGCCAAGGTAGACTGCTCGCCGTACCAGGCCTTCGTAGTTTCCGTTCTGCGGCTGCACATTAACCGCCTCGGGGCGGACGATGATGGTCACCTGTTCGCCCACATGCAGGTCCGGGCGCGGATTGGTAACTACCAGCGTTTTCCCAAGCGCGTCGATGACCACGGAGTTCCGCTCGATGGTGTTCACTGTGCCCGGGATGAAGTTCGCCCGCCCGATGAAATTCGCCACGAAATGGCTGTTCGGGAAGCGGTACACCTCCATCGGCGTGCCGATCTGCTCGATCACGCCCAGGTTCATGATCACGATCCGGTCGGAGAGCGTCATCGCCTCGATCTGGTCGTGAGTGACGTAGACGCTGGTGATATTCAGTTCCTGCTGGATACGGCGGATTTCGATGCGCATCTCCTCGCGCAGCTTGGCGTCCAGGTTGGAAAGCGGCTCATCCATCAGCAGCACTTTCGGCTCCATCACCAGCGCGCGCGCCAGCGCAACGCGCTGCTGCTGCCCCCCGGAAAGCTGGTTGGGCGCGCGGTGCCCGTAGCCCTCCAGATGAACCAGCTCTAAAGCCTGATTCACCCGTCGGTTGATCTGGTCCTTAGGCAGTTTCTGCACGTTCAACCCATATGCGATATTCTCGAATACATTCAGGTGTGGAAAGATGGCATAACTCTGGAAGACCATCGACATATCGCGCTTGTGCGGCGGCAGTGAGTTGATCTCCTCGCCGTCCAGGATGATCCGGCCGTAGGTCGGGAACTCAAAGCCGGCGATCATGCGCAGGGTGGTCGTCTTCCCGCAGCCCGAAGGGCCAAGCAGGGTTACCAGCTCACTCTTGCGGATTTCGAGATTGACGTTGTTGACCGCTGTGACTTCGGTCACGCCCCCGCGGGGAGGAAATGTCTTTGTTACGTTGTCCAAAATTAAATACATGGGTCGCTACCTCTTGAGATAATTTCAGAAGCCCTGGCTGATGTCCACGCCACCCCGCCCGCGGAACATACGGTTTGTGATCAGACTCAATACGCCAATTGCGATCAAAACGAACAGAATGATCACGGTAGAGTAGGCCGCGGCGATGCTCACCCCGCCCTGCTCCCACTCGCTGAGAATGGAGGCTGTCACAATTCGCCACTTGGCGCTGACCAGGAAGATGATCGCCGAAAGGCTGGTCATGTGACGGGTAAAGCTGAAAATCAGGCCGGCCAGCAGAGCTGGCGTGATCAGCGGCAGGGTCACCTTGCGGAAGGTGTACTGAGCGTCGGCGCCCAGGCTGTTGGAAGCCTCTTCGATCGACGGATCGATCTGCTGCAGGGTGGCGACCCCGGCGCGCACCGATGCCGGCAGGCTGCGCACGATGTAAGCCGCCATGATGATATAAGCGCCGCCAACCAGAGCGAACGGCACCCCGGTGAAGAACAGCGCGCAGGGAACCAACAGGCCGGCAATGCCCAGGGGGATGCGCAGCGATCTTTTCTGAATATTCGCCAGGATGACAACCCCCACGACCATCATGCCAATAGCCATCAGTGATGGTGGAGGCTGCAGCAAAGTCTTAAGATGATCGGAAAACTGGACAATGGCATTGCTCCAGAAACCGCGTTCCAGCGTCCGGCTGAAATCCGAGATGGGTTTCGCAAGTTGAGTTGCCCAATTGGTGCTCATCAAATACAAGCCCACCAGGCTGACTGCCGCAACCGTTGCGAACCTCTTCTTTTGAACTGCTTGGAGGAGCCCAATGAGGATGTAGATGCCGCCAACGAGGTAATAAAGCGTGGCCGTCTCCAGCTTGCTGACGAGTACGCCGGCTCCGGTTCCCAGAATCAGGATGGTAATTCTCTCCAGGGCATTTTTCCCCACCGCCTGAGCGAAGAAGAGCGCCAGAAGCGCATAAATGACAATCGCAAGCGAAAGCTGAGGCGTGTTGAACGCCATGATGAAGCCAATACCCAGGATGGTGCCTGGCACCGCCCCGCCAAGGTTCGAGCTGAAATCCAGCACTTCCTTGCCGCTGAATTTCTTGCGCACCACCAGCCAGGCGATGATCATGCCGAGCAGAGCGGCGAAAGGTGTGGCCAGCGCGCTCAGGAAAGTGGTATCCAAAATAGCCTCGACGCCGCGGGTGATGGTATGTTCCCAGTGACGCAGCGACGGGGTGAAATCGACGCCCCAGGAGAAGCTGAACGAGCCGTAGACGATGGTGGCGTACAGCAAGATTACAAACGCGCAGATCAGATACGAGATGATAATCGCCGACCACCTGATGATCGGATCTTTTTCGATAATTTGAGCGCTGGCCGGTTTGCCCGTCACTGAGATGTAGGACCGGCGGTTGACGTAATAGCGCTGCAGCATATACAACACCAGCGTGGGAATGATCAAAACAAATGATATGGCGGAGGCTTTTTGGTAATCGTATTCGCCAATGACTGCCAGGAAAATTTGCGACGAGAGCACGGTTGTGTTGCCGGCGATGAACAGCGGATTGCCAAGGTCAGCCAGCGATTCGACAAACAGCAGCAGAAACGATCCGGCCAGCCCCGGGATCAGCAGCGGCAGTGTCACCGTACGGAAGATGTGCCAGCGCCCGGCGCCGAGGCTGGCAGCCGCCTCTTCCATGGACGGATTCAGACGCTCGAGCATGGCGCGGATGATCAGATAGGCGACCGAGAAGAAGGTGATGGTCTGCACGATCACCAGCCCGTCCATGCCGTAGATGTCGTTTGCCCCCTGAACATAGGTAATGCCGAGCACCTTTTTGGTGATCAACCCGCTGCGCCCGAACAGCAGGATCATGCTCAACGCGAGCGCAAAGGGCGGTGAAACGGTCGGAACCAGCGCCAGCCAGTGGACAATGTTCTTCCCGGGCATGTTGCAGCGAACGATTGCGTAGGCAAAAATAAATCCAACCAGGCTGCCAAAGGTGGCGGTCAGCACGCCCATCTTCATGGTGTCCATAAACGCCAGCCGCAGGCCCGGGCCATAGTAATCATCGAAGTAGCGGGCGAAATATGAGAGGTCCCATTGACCCTCCGGCGTGAAAAATCCGCCCGAAACAGTCTTATAAATCGGCAGGATGACAAAGATGAATATGATCATGCCAGAGATCATCAGGCTTAAGAAAAGCACTGGATCTCTGGAGATCATGGTGAATTCTCGGATACGTGTGATTGCCCCCGATAAGAACTGTCTTTTAGGTTTTTCGTGAGTGATAGCCAAGCGTTCCGTCCCTCCATAAATAAATCTGGGCGGCAAAATGCCGCCCAGATATGGTCAAGACGCTCTTACTCCTTCAGGTTGTCAGCCGTGGCAATTTCGTTGGTGAACTTCTCAACGAATTCCTTCTTGTGCTCGCCAGCCCAGATGAAGTCGTAATCGATCAGATTGACTTCCATCAGCTCGGGATGGGAGAGTTCCACGCCGTTAACAGTCGGCGCCTGGTAGGCGGCATAGACCGGACCAAGCGACTGAGCTTCGGGGGTCAACGCCCAATCGAACCACAGCTTGGCAGCCTGCATGTTCTTGGCGCCCTTCAGAATCGCCTGACCGCCGATCTCGTAACCGGTGCCTTCCTCAGGGAAAGTTAGCTCGAGCGGCAGTTTGTTGTTCTCGATCTCGTTGACGATGTCATGCGAGAAGACAATCGCGACCGCAGCCTCACCCTGTCCGACGAACTTGGCGGGCGCAGCGCCGCTCTTGGTGAACTGAGCCATCTGGGCGGCGTACTGCTTGATGTACTCCCAGCCGGCTTCCTCGCCGCGCATCTGCAGGACTGTCGCTATGGCAGTGTAGGAAGTGCCAGAGGTGGAGGGGTGAGCAACCATCAACTGACCCTTGAACTCCGGCTTGAGCAGGTCATCCCATGAGGTCGGCGCTGCTGTTCCGGGGTTGGCTGCCAGCCAATCTTTGTTGGTGGCGAATCCCAGGGTGCCAACATAGATGCCTGCCCAGTAGTGATCGACATCCGCCATCTTTTCTGGGTCGCGGATGTTGGCGTAATTGGGCGAATCGTACTGCTCGAGCACGCCCTCTCCCTTGGCTGCGACAAAGCTGTCGATCGGGCCGCCCCACCAGATATCGAAGGTCGGGTTGTCCTTCTCCGCCAGCACACGGGCGAGCGCCTCACCTGAGGACATGCGCACGTAGTTTACGGTGATGCCGTACAGGGCTTCGAATTCCTGCTTCATGCCCTGGCACCACTGCTCCTGCGGCGTGCAGAGCAGGTTCAGCTCAGTGTCGGTGATTTCCATCTCCTCTTCGGTCGGCTCGGGTGCTTTGGTGGGCTCGGTTTGCGCTGGCGCCTGGGTTGGCTCCGCTGCGGGCGGCGGTTCGGCCGGTGCTGGGGTGGCGGTCGGTCCGCAGGCGGATAGAACCAGCGAAATAACCATTAGCAACGCCAATATTATTCCAATTTTTTTGGATACCATCTTATTCCTCCTGATTGATAGGATATGGAGTAAAAAGGTGCGACATGCTTCAAGCCGGTTGAAGCAAACCCTCATAGATTATAGCAATTTTACCGGAACTGCCAATGGAATCTAGTCGGTGAATTTCGCTCAGCGATAGGTACCCTCCCACCGAGATAAGCAGCTTCTCTCGACACTGGTAGCACAGCTGAGGCTCAAAAAAACATGGGGGAGGTAAAGACCCAGGTCGAGACCAGACATTCAATATCAACACCTGGTAAATTCTCTAGGCCCTGTCATCTCAAATACCGCATGCCATATTCCTCACAATCAGCATTAAGCTGCCCCGAATGGTCATCGAACCGCTAATCAGGTAATGGAACTTGTATTAACGGTCGGATAATTTGGGCAAAAAAAATCTCCGCCGCCGGATGGGGTTTATTAAAAACAACAAAACCGAATCAATGTCTACCGGCGAGACTATATTTATGACTATTCCCAGCGGGTATAATTTGTGCAACGAAATTGCCTTCAGGGAATTTATAATGAGGCGGATATTCCATATATTTCTTGGTATTCTTTATTGTATTACCCTTCTATCCAGCCTGGTCATTTTCTTAAGGCCCGAGGCAAAAATTTTTTATAAGAAAGTTCAAATTAATGTTTATGAACTGGAGCAAGCCGGCCAAGCATATTCCTACCAGTTAAAAATTAATACCAACTTCTATAATCCAACTTCATTGCTGGTGTTAGAAGACACAAAAGTTTTATTCTCCAGTCAACCCACGTACGTAAAAACAGGCAGCCGCGGAACATATGCAATCGACAGCGTTAAGAAAGATCAGATTTCTATTTTATTTCACCCTGATTTTCCGGAAATCCCGCGACAAATGGTCGCAGCTATTATTGTTACATCCTCCCCTACATAATCTCCCAGGACCTCTGGAGGTTGGTATTCCTGCTGCTTGCCTTTGGATTCGTCGTATTTATCTCTTGCAACCTTGCGAACCCAATCACACGATCCATTTTAAGTAAGTCGCCAAAAGGGATGTTGGAATTATGGGTAGATTTATTAAACCGCACTCCTGAAGAACCCCAATCAGGAGAAACACGATTCATCTTCCCTTACACACTGGTGAAAAAATCTGTTGTGCATGCCGTATTAGCAGCTTTCACATATGTTTTCATGGAATGGGTCTTTACCTTAGGCAAGCCGTCATTCTTAGACAGCCTAAATTGGGGTGAAAAACTTGAAGTCTTCCTGATTAATGGGATCGCAGTCGCAGTTCTAATGGTACTAAGTTTGGGAGCCATCGTCCTGTTAGATATTCTTTTTACTCCGTTGGTACCCTCGTTTCGCAAATATGCTATCCACCTCCCGGTGTCGTTCCTGCTCACGTGTTTATGTTTATTATTAATTGACAACTTCACCTACACAATTATAAATTTCAGCACTTATGACGTATCAACCTCGGTAAAGATTTTGTATGCATTCGCTTTTTTTTCTGGGGTTATTGCTTTCGTCTGGATATTTTCAAAAAATATTGCCCAAGGAGATAATCCAGGATTATCAAATTTCAAACTGATTATTGCTTTGCTGTTGTCTGTGCCTTCTTTGGTTCTCCTAGGTATTGGTTTCATTTCGAAGAGCTCTGACAAAAGCGAGCAAGTTGGCAGTGCTGCAGGAAATTCATTGCCGAACATCATCCTCTTAAGCACAGATGCATTGACTTCAGAGAATATGTCTGTCTACGGATATGAAAGGGACACTACCCCCTTTATCCGCGAGTTGGCGTCCTCTTCGCTGGTTGGCCTGAATCACTTCACTAATTCCACATACTCACCGGGATCTGAAACCGCCTTACTAACTGGAAAACTCGCCATTACAACTCGTGTTCTCTACTATCCAAATACACTACAAGGGAAAGACGCGTATCAACATTTACCTGGGATACTAAAAAGTTACGGTTATCGCACGGTATCACTCGGTGTTGACTACTTCGTGGATACGGAAGCGTTAAACTTCCAAAATGCCTTTGATGTAGTGAACTGCCGAAAGGAAACAAGATTAATCCCGACCGGTTATTTATCGAATTTTGATAACGAGGTGTATTTCTTCAACACTCTTGAAGAAAGGATTTCCGATCGATTACTAAATATTTTCCTTATCAAAGATATTCAAAATCCATTCTCGTTGGTTGTTCAGGCTGATGACAACACCAAGGAGGATCAATGGAGAATGACTTGCTTCTATTCCGAGCTGGATAATGCTATTCGAACAAAAATCCCACTGTTTGCACACATTCACATGATGGGCACTCATGGAGATCAGTATTATCCCAATGTGAGATTATTTTCTGATGGAATAGTTCAATCAGAACCAAATATGGTCGATTTCTACGACGATGCGATCTTGGATTACGACCGCCTTGTCCAGAGGATGGTTCAGGAATTGATCAAGATAGGACAGTATGAAAACACAGTATTGGTACTTTACTCTGACCATTCACAACAGTACGATGCCAGAGACAGAATCCCGTTGATAATTCATTTTCCTAAGGGGGAGCATAACGGAGTCATCAAAACAAATACCCAGAACATCGATATCGTCCCAACTATCCTCGACTATCTGAAGATCGACCAGCCAGCATGGATAGAGGGACAAAGCCTGCTTCAGAAAAATGAACCTGACCGATTGATGATATCAGCCTCATCTGTGGAACGTGAATTCGGGCAAACTGGTATACCATTTCTGCCTCAAAAAAATCTAAAGCCACCTTTTTACCAATTCGGTGCGCTCACAATCATCCAATGTCAGAACTGGTACCAGGTTGATCTGCAAAAAAGCATCCTGACTTATGGGGAGTTGGAGAGCTATGAATATCCATGTCCGGTGGATGTATTAGACACGAAGGTTGAAATCCAAAAGCGAGTTGCTGATTTACTAAGCGAACGCGGTTTTTCCCTACCTAAAGATTGGTATCTGTCTTCCGAAGCGCCTGCTGACTAAGCTAAAGAATCTCACCGTCGAATCTTCCAGGACGCTGGGTAGGGACACCGGCTGCTGAGATAGTGCTGTAATATTCGGTTTGTGGATACAATCCAATGCATGATTTATATATTCTAGAGTTATCCAATATTGTGATCACAATCCCTGGTTTCTTCAGGAATAAGGCTGCAGAAGGGGAGTTTATGCGTCCATCTTCCTCTGATAAGTTACCAATAAGATTCTGTACAATATAGATACCCATGGGCATTTGGGAGATAGGTGTCTGCCAGGATAAGCTTGTCAAACGGATGTCCGAAAGTCTTGGGGTAGACCAAGACGCCACCCGAAAAGCAATCCTCACCACAGCCGATCACCTGAAACGTAAATTGCCTGAACCCATTTTCCACCAAATCAAGATCGTACTCGACATGCCCGAAGCGTCCGACGAGGAAACCAGAGAGCTGGGTTTGTTCAGGATACCGTAACTGTAGATCGGTCATAAGGTCCAGGCGTCTCAACAAATCCAACCAGTGAGGTTGGATTTGTTGTGCTTCATATCCCGGATTCTTCTTTTATACTTACGCCAGGCTGAGCCAATTAATATTTGGAGTATTTGATAAAATCTAAAGATGAAATTTCAGGTGTGTATCCATATTCATATCCTGGGCCGAAGGTGGGAGAATCCATGAAACGCGCCTGCCAAGCAGTCCTTGGTTATGCATATTTGATCGTGCTTTTTGCGAGCCTGATCTTTTTTTTGCGACCTAACGCTTCACTATTTTACAAAAAATCCACAATCGACCTTCACCGTATATCCCGCGATGGACTGGCTTATTCATATCCACTCTATTTGAACACACGCTTTTTCAATCCTGCGACCCTAGTAATGGCCGAAGATGGACAACAAATGTTTTTCGACACTGTCCACCAGGTCCGATCTGGCAAATGGTCAAGTTATTCGATCGCCGAGGTAAACCAAAATCAATTAATCATCATTTTTACCCCCGGCAAATCCAGCTCGGCCATGATCAACGATCACAGTTACCAGGTAGCTATCAAGCCTCACATAATATCGAAAAACCTTTGGCGATTCATTTTCACCATCCATATGTTTGGATTGGTTCTGTTTATCCTACAGGCTCTGATTGATAAAGAAAAACGCCAAACGATCATCAGATCGCCCAAAGGGATGGTGCAGGTATGGATCCAATTCCTGAATCCTCCATTGACAGCGTCTGAGCGGACAAAGAACGGTTTCATTCCACCGATTACACTGCTTAATGCCTCAGCCAATGCGATCTTGTCGGCCTACCTGCTCGTCTTTATGGAGTGGCTGTTTACGATCACAAAACCATCCGTTCTGGATAGCGTCGACTTCAGTAAGAAGGTCGAGGTTTTCTTTATTGCGAGCCTGGTAGTAAGCTTGGTTGCCTTATCCGCACTTGTTATTGTCATTATCCTGGATTTTCTGCTTAAACCAATCTTCCCAGTGTATAGAAAATTCGCAATCCATTTCCCGGCGTCTTTCCTGATTTCCTGTCTCGGTTTACTCTTAATCGATAACTTCACTTACACAATTTTCAACTTTGGCATTTTCGACGCCAAATTGGTTATGAATCTGTTGTACGGATTTGGTTTGTTGCTTGGCATCGTCTTCATCGCCGGGAAACTCAGCGCAATGAATCCGTTAAACAGAAAATCAGGAATGACAAAATCGATCATCGCTGTATCCCTGCTGGCGCCATCCCTGTTTTTCGCTGTTTTAGCGGTTCGGGATTCTAATCCTGTCGATAATTTAAAGACTGTTCATCCTCTCAAAACGAACCGGCCAAATATAGTTTTATTGAGCTCGGACGCACTGAGCGCAAATAACATGTCCCTCTATGGCTATGAACGCGATACAACCCCATTTCTTCGCGAACTGGCAAACAGCTCGTTGATCGGCCAGAGCCACTTCTCGAACTCCAACCTCTCAACGGGATCAGAAACATCAATCTTAACCGGCAAACTGCCAATTACCACCCATGTACTTTATCCACCGGATATACTCCAGGGGCAGGGCGCTTATGAACATCTGCCAGGAATTTTGAAAAGTCGCGGGTATCTAACCACTTCACTTGGTGTAGACTACTATATAGATGCTCGCGTCTTGAACCTTCAGAATGGGTTCGATTACGTAAATTGCACCAAAGTAACCATTAGTCCCCTTTCGGGGCTCTTTTCCGGTCACGATCAGCTGATATTCTTCCTGCAAAACACTGCCGATAGGTTGTTCAATCGAATCAGTCATATTTACTATTTACATAAAATTCAAAATCCCTTCGACCTAGTTACCCAATCTGAAACCAGCGTTCCCGAAGATCAGCGAAAACTGGAATGCTTCCGCTCCGAATTGGAAGAGGCGGTTCAGAATGGCACGCCCTTGTTTGCACATATTCACTTGATGGGCACTCATGGGGAGTATTATTTTCCAGAATCCAGAGTCTTTTCAGCCGGCCGCATCCAGGGTCAACCCAAAATGACCGATTTTTATGATGACGCGATCCGGGATTTCGATCAATACGTACAACAGGTTGTCCAGGACCTGACCGAGGCCGGGATTTACGACAATACAATTCTGGTGATATACACTGACCACCCGAACGGCAATGACCCGCGAGATCGGATCCCTGTACTGATCAATTTTCCTGGCGGGGCGCATGCTGGCATAATCACCGCAAACACACAGAATATCGATATTGCCCCAACCATTCTGGATTACATGGGAATTGCACCACCCGATTGGATGGAGGGCATCAGCCTACTTAAAGATGTTGATCCAGGACGGTTACTCATTGCGGCAGAACCTGTGGAGGTCGACTTTAACAAGGCTGGCGAACCGGTAGTGCCGAAAGATAAATTGAATCCTCCCTTCTACCAGTTTGGCAAGCTCATTATCATACAATGCCAGACGTGGTTTTCATATGATTTAAAAGGCAACACGATAACGAAAGGGGAAATCGAAAACCATAAATCCCCCTGTCTGCCAGGGTCGTTGGAGTCTGAGGAGGGACTTCGGAAGAAGATAGGGGAAATGCTTGTCCTGCGAGGTTTTGATCTACCAGATGATTGGTGATTCATCCCTACAACTGAACAGCTGTGCTGTACTATAGCGACCAGGAATACCGCAACCGACGTTGACATCGATGGGGTTAAATACGCGTTGCACGTTCAAGAAAGTAGCATTTTCTAATCTATTATTTAGATAAAAATTATCATGTTTTATGCTATAGTATACCAACCTAAACATTCGACACCAGATCATCACTGCGGACATCATTCAAGGGCAGCAGCATTGTTTACTGCGAATGATTGAACAGAATCCTGATCGCGAGAGTTCTTTTACCAAGATACAACGGCGTTTCTCAGCGTCATTGAGAAAGCTGCGCGGTGAATTTCAATTCGCCGCGGGGATCTTCGCCGCGCTGCTGGCCGTTTACCTCTACGGCCAGTTCATCCCCAGGCCGGACGTGATGAGCGGGCAGGAATTGGACGAGCGCATCCTGGCGGTCATGGCCGCTGCTACGCCTGAGCCTTCCTTCGCCTCGCAGGTCTACCAGTTTATCCAGCCGTCGCTGGTCCTCATCCAGACGCATACCGGGGGAAAACCGAGCGAACAAAGCGACGGCCTCGGCAGCGGCGTTGTGATCAACGACCGCGGTGAAATCCTGACCAGCTTGCACGTCGTCGAGGGCGCCGACACCATCCAGGTCACCTACGCCGACGGCACGCGGGCCACCGGCGAGATCATCTCCACACTGGAGGAAAATGACATCGCCCTGCTTTCAGCCGACCGGCTGCCCGAGGTGCTCGTCCCGGCGGTGCTCGGCAGCGCCGGCTCGGCCCAGGTGGGCGACGAGGTCGTCGCGGTTGGCAACCCGTTCGGATTGTACAGCTCAGCTAGCGCCGGGGTCATCTCCGGTTTCGAACGCACCTTTGATTTAAAAGAAAAAAATATCCGTCTGGAAAATCTGATCCAGTTCGACGCGGCGGTCAACCCGGGCAACTCGGGCGGGCCGCTGTTGAATCGTTACGGGCAGGTGATCGGCATCGTGGTTGGCATCGTGACGCCGGTCGAAGGCGAATTCTTCATCGGCATCGGCTTTGCCGTACCGATTAATATCGCCGGCGGCGCAGCCGGCATCCCGCCCTATTAATTTAGACCCGGATTTGGAGTTGGTAATGGCTCTTCAAGATCGCCCAAAAAACGACGAACCGATGGAAAAGGTGTTATACGAGGTCAAGAAGATCATCGTCGGGCAGGATCACCTGCTCGAAAGCATGATCGTCGCGCTGCTCTCGCGCGGTCATATTCTGGTCGAAGGCGTGCCCGGACTGGCAAAGACCATGGCGATTAAAACCCTGGCGGAGTCCATCGGCGGCGAGTTTAAACGCATCCAGTTCACACCGGATCTGGTCCCTGCCGATCTGGTCGGCACCCGCATCTACAACCAGAAAACCGGCGAGTTCAACACCTCGCTGGGGCCGGTCTTCACCAACCTGCTGCTGGCGGACGAGATCAACCGCGCGCCGGCTAAGGTACAGAGCGCGCTGCTGGAGGTGATGCAGGAGCGCCAGGTGACCATCGGACGCGAAACCCACCGCGTGCCGGAGCCGTTCCTGGTGCTGGCTACTCAAAATCCGATCGAGACCGAAGGCACCTATCCGCTGCCCGAAGCACAGGTCGATCGTTTTATGCTCAAGGTGCTGGTCGATTATCCCACATCTACCGAGGAATTTGTCATCGTCGAGCGGATGACCGCCCAGCTGCTGCCGGTGCAGAAAGTACTGACCACAGATGAGCTGCTCAGGCTGCAGAAGCGGGCCGACGGGGTCTACGTTGATCCGGCTTTGATCGAGTACGCGGTGCAGATCGTCAGCGCCACTCGCCAGCCGGATGCATTTGGCCTCGGCGAGTTGAAACCGTACATCCTTTTCGGGGCCAGCCCGCGCGCCTCGATCAACCTGATCCTCACCGCACGGGCGCTGGCCTTTGTGCGCGGGCGCAGCTACGCCCTGCCGCAGGACATCCTGGACATGGCGCTGGATGTGATCCGCCACCGCATCGTGCTTTCGTACGAAGCCCTTTCGGAAAACATCAGCAGCGACGATCTGCTCGAAAAGATCCTCAACCGCATCCCGGTCCCGGTGGTACCGTTACGTGAGCCCGAGAACATCCATCTCAACACCTGAGCGCATCCTGCAGCGGCTCGACTGGAAGGTCATCCGCCGCCTGGACGGCCAATTGCAGGGTGATTACCGCAGCCTGTTCTACGGCTACGGCGTCGATTTCGCCGACCTGCGCGAATACCAGCCCGGCGATGATATCCGCTACATCGACTGGAACGTCACCGCCCGCATGGACGCGCCTTATATCCGCCAGTACATGGAGGATCGCGAGATCACAGCCTGGTTTCTGCTCGACCTGAGCCCCTCGATGGATTTTGGCAGCGCGGAATCGATCAAACGAAATCAACTGATCGATTTCGTCGCCACGATGGCGCGCGTCCTCACCCGTCACGGCAACCGCGTCGGCGCAGTCTTTTACGGCGGCAGTGTTACCCAGACCATCCCGGCTCGGGGCGGGCGGGACCAGGTGCTGCTGCTGATCCACGAGCTGCTCAGGCAGCCGCGACTGAAGCGCGCGCCTTTCACCAACCTCTCCGCGCTGTTGCAAGGCGGGCTGAACGCCATCAAAAGACGCTCGTTGGTCTTCCTGATCTCGGATTTCATCAGCGCACCGGGCTGGGAGTATGCACTGAAATACATGAACCAGCGCCACGAGCTGATTGCCGTCCGTTTGTTTCACCCGAACGAAATCGACCTGCCGAATGTTGGCCCGATCATCATGGAAGACGCGGAGACTGGCGAGCAAATCTATGTCGACACGCACGACGCAAAACTGCGCGCCCGCTTCCGCCAGGCTGCGCTGCACCGAGAAACCGAGCTCAACCAGGCCTTCCGGCAGGCCAGCGTCGGCGCTTTCTCGCTGTCTGCCGATGAGGATCTGGCCCGGGCGATCATCCGCTTCGCGGGTCAACGCCGGCGGGCCAGGCAGGCGTAGGAGGCAGCAGCAATGTCATTTATCTGGCCGTCGATGCTGGTTTCGCTTTTCGCCCTCCCGCTTCTGGTCGTCGCGTACCTGGCGCTGCAGCGGCGGCGAAAACGCCTGGCTGCCAGCTACACCAGCTTCAGCGGCGAGCAGCTCTCGAGTTCACGGCCGGGGCGGCTGCGCCATATCCCGCCTGTGCTATTTTTAATTGGCCTGACCCTGCTTATGCTGGCGCTGGCGCGCCCGCAGATGACCGTCAGCCTGCCGAAGATCCAAGGGACGGTCATCCTGGTCTTCGACGTTTCGGGCAGCATGGCGGCCACAGATTTCCAGCCCGACCGACTGACCGCGGCTAAAACCGCTGCTGTCGAATTCGTCCAGCGGCAGCCGCCCGGCGTGCTGATCGGCGTGGTTGCCTTCAGCGAGAGCGGCCTTTCGGTTCTGGCGCCAACCAACGATCCGGATGCGGTTCTCTCCGCCATCAACCGCCTGAAGCCGGAGCAGGGAACCTCGCTCGGCTACGGCATCCTGGCTGCGCTCGACAATATATTTCCGCAAACACCGGACAATCCCTCAGAAGCAGATATGCCTGCACCCGCCCCGCAAACGGCCGGATCCTACGGGCCGGCGCTGATGGTGCTGCTCACCGACGGTGAAAACACCGCCCCGCCCGACCCGTTCGATGCCGCCTTCGCCGCAGCGCAGCGCGGGGTGCGCATCTATTCGATCGGCATCGGCAGCCCGGCTGGCGCCAACCTGGAAGTCGACGGCTTCATCGTGCATACTCAGCTCGATGAAGTCACGCTTGAGCAAATATCCGGTCTGACCGGCGGCGCTTATTTCAACGTCAGCAGCAGCGAAGACTTCAGCAAGATTTACGACCAGATCTCTCCCGAACTGGTGATCAAGCCGGAACAAATGGAGATCACCGCGATTCTGGCCGGGCTGAGCCTGGCGATTTTGCTCATCGGCGGCTGGTTGTCACTGATCTGGTTCGGCAGGCTGCCCTGAGCTTTCAATTGCCGGCGTGCCTTTCCCGGCTGATTGGAGGTGAGAAATGAAATTCCTCTGGCCTCAAGCCCTATATCTCCTGGGAATTTTCCCCCTGATCGTCGCCGCGTACCTCTGGATTTTACGCCGCAGGCGTAAATTTACCGTGCGCTACTCAAGCCTGGCGCTGGTGCGTGATGCGATTCCGCGCACGGCCGCCTTGCGCCGCCACCTCCCGTTCGGACTGTTCCTGCTCGGATTGGCCGGTCTGGCTGCGGCGCTCAGCCGCCCCACGGCGACGGTGGCGGTTCCTTACGGTAATGTGACCGTCATGCTGGCGGTTGACGTGTCGCGCAGCATGTGTTCGACCGACATCCCGCCCAACCGCCTGAAGGCCGCTAAAGCCGCCATGCTGTCTTTCATCGAGCGTCAGGATACAAGGACACAAATCGGAATCGTCGCCTTCGCCGGATTCGCCGAAGTCATCCAGCCGCCGACAACCGACCAGGAAACCTTACGCACCGCTGTAAATAACCTGACAACTGCCCGCCGAACAGCGGTAGGCAGCGGAATCCTCGAAGCGATAGAAGCGCTCTCCGAAGTGAATCCCAACATCCCGCCGGTGGAGGAAGGCATATCCAGCGAATTACCACCCGCGCCGCTACCAAGTGGAGAATACGTCCCAGACATCATCGTTGTGTTGAGCGACGGCGCCAGCAACACCGGCCCGCTGCCGCTGGATGCGGCCAGCCTGGCGGTCGAACGGGGAGTGCGTATCTACACCATCGGCTACGGCACCGCATCTGGATCGGAAATGAACTGCGGCGGGCGGGACTTCAGCCAGTTCATGCCGCCGCGATACCGCAGGTTTGAGGGCGGCATGGGCACCTGGCGGCGGGGAATCGACGAAGAAACGCTGAAAGGTATTGCCGAAATAACCGGCGGCCAGTACTACGCCGCCACCAGCGCCAGCGAACTGCACAAAGTATTCGAGGAGCTGCCCACCTACCTGGTTACTCGCGACGAAAATTTGGAAGTCAGCGCTGGATTCGCCGCCTTCGGCCTGCTGTTGGCTGGATTGGCGATCGCGTTATCGATGGTCTGGCACCCGCTTCCCTGATCGGCGGCTAGATCATACCGGCAAAATGTTGGCCCAGTTGAATATCGATTTCAACCAGGTGTTTAAAATCCACGAGGAAGAGTGACTGTCACAACCTTTCTCTTTTTCCCGCTGATCCGGCCATTAAACAGCCTGGAGGTTAAGCTAAGTCTCTTCCGAGGTGTGGACCGCTTCCGGAGCGATAAAGAACAACGCCAGGGGAATGATGATGAAACCCAGCGGGATCATCTGCCGGGATTCGGCGATGATGCCGGTGATTAAATTTCCCGCCAGAAAAAACGGCGTGATCCAGAAGACGCGGCGGAAAAATCGCGGGCTTTTTGTCAGGCCAAATAGCGCCAGGAGCCAGAATATCGAAAAGACCAGGAACAAGTAGATGTACATACCGTGGAAAATCGCTTGATACGGGAAGGTCAACTCGGCCCAGATTCCCTGGATGTTATCCGGCCAATGGAACGCCCCGCCGAGGTGAGGCTGGAAACGGTTGATGTACCGCAAGGCTCCCTGGGCGAGAAAAGCCGGTGCCGCCAGTAAAATTGTCCGAATTCCCGTCCGGAAAAGATGCGAGAACCTCCATGACCTGACCCGGTAAAGGAAAAAGCCGAGCGGCATGACCAGCATGGTCTCGTTGGTCAATCCGCCGCCGAGGAACATGAAGAGGCAGAACCATCCGTCCTTCTCCTCGCGGATCGCCCAGAGCCCGAGGATGAACAGGAGCATGAGTAACGGCGCGCTTTCCTGCAAATCCTGGATCAGGTAACTGACCGTCATTGCCGAGCTGAGGATCAGTACCGCCGCGAAACTGGCAATCGGATTGAACCATTTGCGCAGGAAATAGTGGAAGACCAGAAACGCCAGAAAAACAAAGACCAGCCGGCTGACGGCGTAACTGGTGATGACGGAAATATCGAATATCTGTTGTAAGGCTTCCGGCACCAAAAACTGCAGGATGCGCGACTGCTCATTGTTGAAATATTGAAAGGCCATCAACTGGCGGTGATTCTCGACCAGTGTGCCGTTCAGCCACGATGCGGTATGCCGTAATTTTAAGATCAGGCTTGTAAAGGAAATAAAAAAGTAGACCGGGACATAAATAACCGCCTCACGGTGGGATGCAAGGAAGTTGAGGAATGCTTTCGTCTTGGCCCGAATCATCGTGCCGCCTGAGATGACCAGAAATGAGATGTTCTTGTCAATATGAGTAAGCAGCGGGGTCTTTGCAAGAAATGATGAATTATTGGCCCAATCCCGGGAAGGATTTAGAAAGATACCTTCAAAATGGCTCTTCCAATCGCCCGCCAGCCGCCCCTTCAAACCTGTGACATTATAGCACAGACGCCTCTCGGCGGTCGCGGGGCGCGGAACGGAACGGGTAAATCCAACCATATATCCGGAGGAGTCGCCGAGGGAAATTCTTTAATGGTGTTTTGTTAATATTATTGACATTCGAGTTCGGTTATGCTATAAACTAGCCAATGCATCTTGAATTTTCCCTCAAGCGCAACCGGACTGACGCCAACCCTGCGAAGGTGATGTGGTGAAGTTCCAGTATTGTTGAAACTCTAGCTTAAACGATTTAGACAAACCAAGCCCTCCCTTCAACGGGAGGGCTTTTTGTTTTTGGTTTGAATCTTCATCAGCCTGGAGGTAAATGAACATGTGAAATCCACCACCTTTTCACAATCCGGACCACCCTGTGTGTAACACCCATTCATGAGAGGAAGATTACGAAATGAAAAACCAAAACTATAAATCCTTGGTTGCATTGCTGGCAGCCGCCCTGTTTCTAACGGCCTGCGGCACAAACCCGACCCAGAACCCAATCCCTACCAGCGGACCGGCGCCGGTGGCGCAAATTCCGCCTGAAAACCTGGTCCTGCCAGGCAAGCTGCTGATCTGCACCGACATCCCCTATCCGCCCCAGGAATTCTACGACGAGGCCGGCAACCCGGCCGGGGTCGATATCGAAATCGGGCAGGCCATCGCCGACCGGCTTGGCCTGGAGATGCAGGTAGTGAACAGTGTGTTCGACACCATCATCGCCGCGGTGACCAGCGGCAAATGCGACATCATTATCTCAGCCATGAACATCACCCCGGACCGCCACAAACAGGTCAGCATGATCCCGTACTTTCAGGCCGGGCAGTCCATCGTCGTGGCCAAGGGCAACCCGAGCAACATCGCCGGCCCGCTGGATCTGTGCGGGCTGGGAGCCGCGGCTGAGAGCGGCACGACCGAAGCCCAATTCCTGCTGGGCACCGAGGCGTACCAGGATAACGGTCTGACCCAGCAGTGCGAGGCGGGAGGGAATGAGCCGCCAAAAGTGGTGATCACCCAAAAAGATACCGATGCTCTGCAGCAGCTTCAAACGGGTAAAGTCGCCGCCTACTTCACCGATTCGCCCGTCGCCGGGTATTACGTCACCCAGAATCCCGACCAATTCGAGGTGGTCGGGCAGATCATCGAGCCGATCATCGAAGGGATTGCCCTGCCGTGCGGCGCCGATGACTGCACCAGCGCGCCTCTCACCCCGGTCGGTCTGGCAATCCAGGCGGCGCTCGAGGACATGTTCGCCGACGGTACCTACCAGGACATTCTCAGCAGATGGAACCTGGCCACCAGCGCGGTGAATCCGTGACCTGGCAGATGGCGAAATTACGCAAACGCCTTCAGCCGGCCTGGACCGGCCGTTAGGGCTGGCTGAAGGCAGCCCTGGTCAGCCAGCATGCTGTCCAGGCGTTCAACCCCACAGACATATCGAGGAATACATGTACCATTTTGACTGGGAAATTTTCTGGAAATATTTGTGGCCCGGTACGGCGCTGCAGGACCCGCTGATCCGCACCGGGCTGGCCGTCACGGTCAGCGTCAGCATCATCGCCCAGTTGATCGGCGTGATTTTGGGATTATTCGTCGCCCTGGCAAAAATGTCGAAAATCCCGCCGCTGCGCTGGCTGGCTGAAATTTACATCTGGTACTTTCGCGGCACGCCGC
This sequence comes from Bellilinea sp., assembly GCA_034678705.1. GTDB lineage: Bacteria > Chloroflexota > Anaerolineae > Anaerolineales > Anaerolineaceae > Bellilinea. Next base: position 60,310 of record JAXDBP010000021.1, on the reverse strand, counting down.
TGCTGGTACAGATGATGCTGCTCTTCTTTGGACTCGGCGTAACCCATATCTACAATTTTCCCGACCTGAAGCTGGGCGCATTGGTGATCGCGGGCGCAATTCAGGCCGGCACGATCGCCCTGGCGATCAACGAAGGCGCGTATATGGCCGAAATCATCCGCGCCGGGATCGAAGCCATCGACCCGGGACAGATGGAAGCTGCCAAGTCGCTGGGGATGACCTACGGGCTGGCCATGCGCCGCATCATCCTGCCCCAGGCTGCCAAGGTGATCATCCCGCCGCTCGGCAACGAATTCAATAACATGATGAAGACCACATCCATCATGGTGGTCATCTCGGCGGCAGAATTGTTCTTTGGCTTTACCCAGGTCAATGCGCGCCTGTTCAAACCTTTCGAGCTGTTCATCGCCGCATCGCTGTACTATCTGGCGCTGACCACCATCTGGTCCTTCGTCCAAAACCGGATCGAGGCGAGCCTGGGTGAACGGAAAAGCGCCGTGCGCGCGCCGGGTTTGCTCGAGCGCGTTTTTCAATTTCGAGGAGCGCGAATATGACCTCCGCAGCCATCTCGCCGGCGCACGGCAACGACTCCCGGGTGATCGTCAGGCTCGATCACGTCAACAAATCCTTTGGCTCGCTGCGCGTGCTGAACGACATCTGCCTTGAGGTCTATCAGAACGAGGCGCTGGTCATCATCGGCCCATCCGGATCCGGTAAGAGCACTCTGCTGCGGACGATCAACCACCTCGAAACAATCGACTCCGGCCGCATCTACGTCAGCGGGCGCATGATCGGCTATTACGAGAAGAACGGGAGGCTGGTTGAAGAGTCGCAGCGGAATATTGCCAGGCAGCGCGCCCGAATAGGCATGGTGTTCCAGCGCTTCAATTTGTTTCCGCACCTGACCACCCTGGAAAACATCATCGAAGCGCCGGTCAGGGTGCTTGGAGTGCCGCGTCAGCAGGCCGTCGCCGAAGCCGAGCGGCTGTTGAGGCGGGTCGACCTGCTCGCCAAGCGCGACAGCTACCCCGGCGAGCTCTCCGGCGGTCAGCAGCAGCGCATCGCCATCGCCCGCGCCCTGGTGATGAAACCCGACCTGATGCTTTTCGATGAGCCTACCTCTGCGCTCGATCCAGAAATGATCGGAGAGGTGCTGGACGTAATGAAAGAGCTGGCGCATGAGATGACCATGATCGTCGTCTCGCATGAGATGGGCTTTGCCCGCGCGGTAGCTGAACGGATCGTCTTCATCGACGAGGGCAGAATCGTCGAAATCCTGACGCCGGAGGAATTGTATACCCATCCGCGCAAGGAAAGGACGCGGGATTTCTTGAGCAAGATTTTACACTAGCCTTGAAAACATCCGCACCTGGGCTGGATGCCCAAACGAAAATCCGTCCGGGGGGACGGATTGGTTTGTTCGGGGATCCTGCTGATTCGCAATTAACCGCGGCATGCTATCGAAGGATGATGGGTAAAAAGACTTTAGGGATTTCCCCATCGTGGCTGGCATCAATCGGGCAAGTGCCATTCCCGCCGTTCTGGTAGGCATTATTGGCCGTGTCCAGCTCGATGTGCAAACCGTGGAAGTCGCCGGAGGCAACCGCCGCGGCCCACATGGCGGCGAGCTGATCGGTGGTATAGGGGTAATTCATGCCCCAGGCAGCGTTCAAGGTAGCCGCGACCAGGTCGCGCGCGGCTTTCTGGTAGTCGTCAGAACCTCCGCCTTTATCCACCAGCGCAAGCATATCGAAATCCTGCAATCCCTCGTAGGGGGTGAAGAAATCATTAAAGCGCGTCGTCCAAACGAAGGGATTCCAGCCCGCCCCGCCGGAGAGCAGCCAGTCGGGGTCGTTTGGCTGATTCCACAACCATTTACCGCCAGCCGAACCGATCCCGTTTCCTCCCTGCCAGAAGCCCGGCGTGCAGCCTTCCATCATATCCACAAAGGAATGGCTGAGGCGCTCGCCGGATTTTGCCCGCGGGAAGACGTGCTCCAGCGAGCCGGGGGCGAATCCCTCCAGCCCGCTCTCCGCGCGGACGCTGTAGACAAAGCCGGGCGTCAGCCCCGTCCAGTTGACGCAGCCGTCCACGCCGGCCGCGCGGGTATCGAGTACTTCACCCTCTCTGCTCAACGACACCACCAGATCGGTCACCGGTTCTTTCGCGTTATTCTTTTGCCGCTCTCCGCAGGCGGTGATTTCCAGCGGATACCAGTTGCCGAAGTTGAGATCGAGAAAAGATCCGACCGTGCTCGCGTCGACGTTGAGAGTATGGCAGCCGTCTCCCTCAGGATATGAACGCGTCCAGCCCTCCTGCAGTTCGGCGCAAAATGACAGGGACATCTCCAGAGGCGCCTGGTCTTCGGCCTGTTCCATAACGGGCGCTTCATATTCCCAGTAACCGTCCTTGTCCGTGCGGGCCTCGCCGCTGAACGCCTGCCCATCCGCGGCGCTGCCGGTGACCATCACCTGCCAGTGTTTCAGGCCGGCATCGATGACGTCCCTGGCCCCGTCGGCAAACATATCCTCGAACACCCAGCCGCTGAAATAGAGGGAGGACTGTGCATTCCCTTCGCGCACCATGAAGGCTTCGTAATTGCAGGCGCGCGGTTCGACCGGGTATCCACCTTGCAGTGAGCATACTGCCAGAATGTAGACGCCGCCCGGATTGGTCGTGTCAGCGAAGGGGAACAGGCGGATATAGGGCGGCAGGCCGTTTAGCGCCGGGTCCACGTCGCCGGGTTCGGTTTTTCCGCTGTCCAGCCAGTGCGTGCTGCCGGTGTAGGCCAGCTCGCCGCCGGCTACCGTGAAGGTGCGGTCGGCGTATGTGTCGTGGTCATCTGAGAGGTTTTTCTGGCTGCCGTCGTTGGGGTCCTGCTGACCGCCGGGCTCGAGCACAGCGAAAAAGTACTCCCCATCCTGGCGCAGGTTTTGAGCCAGCGCATCGCCGTTCAACCAGACGTACTCCTTTCCAACGTATTGGTTACAATTCGCCGAGGGATTCTTGCAGGCCGCAGTCGAGGGGCCATCCACGTGTGGATTGGTGGTCGTGAATGAATCACCGCCCGCTGCAGCCGCCACAGACCCGCTCATTGCCATCAGCAGTGCGACCGTTACGAGAGAAAATCCGATTTTCGGTCTCATTTTACTTCCTCTTCTCGCGGCGAAATGATTGGTGACGTCTGGTTCAGTGCCTGGGCATTAAAGTTCATGTTATTGCGGAGACGTGCTCCTTCTGGCGGATAAGTTGATCAGGTAAAGGTATGCAAGTTTTCAGCCAACGTGGGCGGGAGGAGAACAGGTGGGTAGCGAAACGGCAGGTAGATCTCTTAAGACAGAAACGGCACCAACCCGAAACTGGCCAGGTGATGGGTAGGCGTGTCCAGAGTTATTGTAGCATATGGTAATAAAAATAAAACTTACAATTTACTAAAAATATACGCATTTATCTGGTTTATGCCAGGACAATATTTTCTTTCACCTTTCAGGACAGGTAATACTACCGAATTTATACAGAAATATCTCAAACGGTCGATCAGTTACTAAACCAGATCGACAATTCGAGAAGCTAAGCTGAAGCCAGGTTATCGAAACCAGCAGGAGCTGACCCAGAGTTGCGAACCACAGCCGCCACCGTACATTTTACAATACCAGGTACAAGTGAAAAAATTCGCGCAGTAAAATCATTCGCAGAAATCAATCCGCAGCGATCCTACCCAGCGCACGCACCGCCAGGTGAAAAGCCAGCGCCCCCAGTCCCAGGCTTAGGAGAAAGGCGAGGACAAGCCCGAGCAGGCCTGGCGCCAGGATGTAGACCAGCCAGGGCAAACCGGCGGCGGCCAGGCTGAGAAGCACCCCCGCGGCGCTCAAATCTGGCGCCGATCCGGCCATGAGCAAATCGCTGCGCGCGCGCCGGATCACGTCAAAAGCCGCCATCCCGGCAGCCGATGCTGCCATCCCCACGGACAGCAAGAGCAGCCCCTCGAGCGGCTTTCGGAAAAGGAGCGAGCCGGATATCAGGCCGCCCAGGCTGACCAGCAGCACAAGCAGATATGGCAGGCCCAGCTCAGCCAGGAGCAGCTTGCGCCTGACGATGGGCAGCTGCCCGAATAAAGTCCAATGAGCAAGATCCCCGCGCAGGCGCAACACCGCCGCCTGGGCTACCTGCGCCGCCCAAAAACCGACCGCCAATGTACGGCTGCCAGGATCGGGCAGCAACGGGAAGACGAACATAATCAGCATGACTCTCGCCCAGAGGAACAATCCCCCCAGCCTCAGGGTGCGCTGCGATTGGAGCACATCCTTCCAGAGTAAAATCCCTGCCCCGGCTGCCGCCGGAAGGTTGGACGGCCTCCGCCGGCCGACCAGGCGCTGCTGGATGCGCAACTGTTCCGCGTACGAGCCGAAACCATACTTGTAGGCCGATTGAATCTGCTCGAACACCCGGGTTTCCTGCGCCGCCCGGCTGAGATTGAATCCTGCCGAAAGCGCGGTCATCGCGGCGAGCGCCGCCAGCGCAGTCAGCCAGCCCGCCAGCAGCGGACCTCCAAACTGACCGGCAGCGAATCCCGCCCGCAACGGGTAAAGCAGCGCTTTGCCAAACCCGGCCCATAGAGCAGGAAGACCGGAGTGTGACCACGAGACCGCCAGCAGAAAAGCGAACAATAACAGCGAAGCCGGCGCGACCAGCCAGACCAGCCAGCGCCGAACGGCGTCTTTCCGCAGCCGCCAGACCCCCACCGCCCACTGCAGGGCAAAGAACGCCAGATGCAGGGGGAGGACCGCCAGCCAGGCGCGCAGCCCATAACCGGCATACTCGAGCAGGCGGCCAGTATCCATCACCCCGGGAATGGAATTTTCGGCCACAGAAAAACTCAGCAAGATAGCCAGCAACCAGAAAGGGACAGCGCTCTTCAGCCAGGGCATCAGCAGCCAGCGCAGAACCACCCCCCGACGTTCGACCGGCATTTGACAGATCAAGGCCTCGTCGGCTTCCGAAAATACCACCGGGCTGCGCCTGGCTGCCTGCCAGAAACCGTGCACGCACCAGGCGCTCAAAAAGACCAACTCGATAAGGACCGCAGCGTGGAGTGGATCGAGCGGATCGAGCAGCCGCAGGAGCAGCGCCCCGCCGCTGGCAAAGAACGTCAGGGTGATGAATATCCAGACAGCGAAGAATGCGATGATGTACAGCAGGTAGATGCGGTTGTTCAGCGAGCGGTCGCGCAGGTCGTAGGCGACTAAAGCCAGCCAGTAAGCCAGTTCGCGTACCTCCTGGCGAGAGCGGACGAAATGCACTGCGCGCATCTAGCCCGCCTCGACGACCCCGCCTCGGATGTACATACCGCGCCCACCCAGGCGCTGGATCAGGCCTGGATCGTGGGTCGACAGCAGGATAGCCGCGCCCTCTGACCGCAGGCGCTGCAGCTCAGCGCTCAGGGCAGCCGCGCTTTCCGCGTCCAGCGCGGAGGTCGGCTCGTCGAGCAGCAGCACCTCGAAGGGCCGGATCAGCGCCAGCGCCAGCCCCAGCTTCAAGCGCATGCCGCGCGAAAAATGATGCGGAAAAAGGTCTCTGGCTTCCCAGAGATCCAATTGGCGCAGCAATGTCTCGCCGCGCTGCTCAAAATCCATATCCGCCTGATTGGCCATAGCGATGAAGCGCAGGTGCTCCCAGGCGGTCAGCTCCAGGTAGAAGCGGGGCACATCCGGGACAAAAACCATGCGCCGGCGGACCTCGACCTCATCCCGGTATAAATCGAAGCCAGCCACACTCACGCTGCCGCTGGAAGGGCGGGTAAGACCTGCCAGGCAGGAGAGCAGCGTGGTCTTGCCCGAGCCGTTCGGGCCGGTCAGGACGGCGACCTCGCCCGCGGATAATTCGAAGGAAACCGGCGCCAGAGCCAAAAAAGAGCCGAATTTTTTACTGATTTGTGTAGCAACGAGCGAGACAGACACCGTTTCACCTGTTGTGGTTTGCTAATCAGGCGGCATCGAGACAATCCTATTGTATATGATTTCCCGGCGCAGACCCCAATCACCAGCGGAAAGCCCGAGGAATCCTGGGAAAACCGAAGCAGGAATGCCCGTGCAGCTTGCGGAAAATCCACCAGCAGAGCGGTATTTTTTATCCCGAACGGTGAATCTCAGCCATTGTATGATCTTCCTGCGGCGAACTCGGCTGTGGTTAAAAACCGGCGCCGAATCCCTACATCGCCTGTACCACATAGATGCCAGATTGCAGCCCCGTCCAATGATTCATTGGACAGATGTTATAATCGCAATAACGGCCTGATAGACGCTTAGAGGTATGGATGAATAAATCGATCGGCATCATCACCGACAGCACCTGTGACATTCCAAACGATCTGCTCGAGCAGTACGGCATCATCGTGGTTCCCCAGGTAGTCATCTGGGGGGAGAATCAGTACCGCGATCGGATCGACCTTCAACCGGACGAGTTCTACCAGCGCCTTAAAACGGAGCCCAATCTCCCGCATTCATCCATGCCGGGCATCCGCGATTTCCAGGACGCTTTTCAACAGGCGATCGGGCGGGGAGCCACAGAGCTGATCGTCCTGACCGTCAGCAGCGCGATGAGCGGCACGTTTGAAATTGCCAGGACCGCGGCTGCGCTGGTCGATCGTCCCATCGCGGTGGTCGATTCGAAAGGCCCTACCATGACCCTTGGCTGGCAGGTGCTGGCTGCCGCTCGCGCCAGGGATGCCGGAGCAGGCCTGGATGAAACCCTGACCCGGGTAGACGAGGTGCGCTCGAAGATGGTCCAACTGGTCGCCATGATCACCATGGAATTCCTGCAATACGGCGGCCGGATCGGGGATGCGGCTAAATGGGCGGGCACGCTGCTTAAAGTGAAGCCGCTTGTGTCGATCAATCACCAGAGCGGGGTGGTGCAGCCGGTTGGACTCTACCGGACGACCAGCGCATTGCTCGACGCACTTTATCGAAAATTTTTCGACCAATTCAAAGGGCGGAAAAATCTGCGGATCGCCGTGCTGCACGGCAACGACCCGCAGGCCGCCGCGTCGCTGGCGGAGCGCATCCGCGCGGAGTTCAATCCCGTCGAGTTGTTGATCAACATCACCGGCCCCGTTCTGGGGATCAACACCGGTCCCGGCGCGCTGGCCCTGTGCGGCTACGCCGAGGACTGAGACCAGCAGGGGACTGCGAAAGACGATCCACCTGGCTGACCGCCAGGTGGTTTTTCATCATTTCCGGCTTCTTCCGTGTTCCAGCCCTATCTCACCAGCAGCGCGCAGTAACCCGCCGCGCCGGGATGGCAGCCGGCACAGCCTTAGCCGCTGCCCCGCCCGCCTGCGCGGCTGCCACGCAACCGCTCCCCAGGTTAAATAGCAAACACGCCCCTTCTTGCCTGCAATCCCACCTCAGCAGGTCACGTGGAACAGGCCGATGCCAGGACCTTCAGCCTCATTCCACCAGTCGACCGCCTCGGGCGTGGGCAGGATCTTCACCTGGCAGTCCTTTTTCTTGAAGAACTGCTCGGCTTCATCCGAGAGGCGCACCAGGCCGGAATAGCCGCTGCCGATCAAGATCCACGCCGCCCCATCTTCGTAGACATGTTTGGCCTCCGCCAGCGAGAGGATGTGTGCGGTGCCGTATTCCGCTTTGGAGAGCTTCTTCTTGCGCTTGACAACCTCCCCATCCAGGCGGATGAGAACGTCGTTTGTGTACTTTTCGCCGGCGATGGTGATCGAGCCGAAGCGGGTCTTGTCAATTATTGGTTTCATATCGTTCTGCCTGCCGCAACTGGTCTATACAATAACATTGTAAACCAAATGGGTGAAATTTATACCCTCAGTTCGGGCGCATCTAGCCCCTCTCCCGTTTTGGGAGAGGGGTTGGGGTGAGGGTTGCCGCCGCACAATCCTGACCCCCACCTGCACCTCCCCCAAAATCCGATGGATTTTGGGGGAGGACGGGAGGGGGTTAAATATACGCCGGCGTCCGTCCAGGCGCATCTAGCCCCTCTCCCGTTTTGGGAGAGGGGTTAGGGTGAGGGCCGTATGATCGCAAACGCCCAACAAACACAGGTATGCAGGCAATCAAACGGCGGGCAGTGATGCCGGGGTTAACCGCAATAATTGGTGCGTTCAATATCTGAATGCACCCCACGACCTGTGATATGTAGGGGCGAAGCATCCGCATTGGAACTCTTGGTGATCCATCCCTTCTAACCGGATGCTTCGCCCCAACGATAATAATGTGAAACCACAACCATATCAGATAACATTGGCACATAAAACGGCAGGCAAAGATACCCACCCTACGGATCATTTGTAGTGTGCCCATCCCTGGGCGCGAAAAAATTGGCGGGCGCAGGGTGAGTCCCGCAGGTGGACGCAGTAAAACGGATGCTTGAAATGTTGCGTTCACAATCTGCAAATTGTAACGGCGGGCAAGGATGCCCGCCCTACGGATCATTCGTAGCGCGCCCATCCCTGGGCGCGATAAAATTGACAGGCGCAGGGCGTAGGGTGCGTCCCGCAGGTGGACGCACCGATTAAATGGCAACAAATGGTGCGTTCAATATCTGAACGCACCCTACGAATCTACGAATCTGTGTTCGATTTGCGCGGCACAAATGCACGCAAAGCGTACAAAGAGCTATGTTCCCATGTAAAATGAAACGATAAAGGAGAATTTCCCTATGCCCGAGCCATCCTTTTATGAAATGGAATACCCCTCCAGCCGGCGCCTGACCTTCGACCTGGGCAAGATCGGCCTGGCCAAGCACCACGTCAAGGCCCTGCTTGAGGTGGACGTTTCCGAGCCCTGGCGGATCATCCGCGCGAGCCGGCGGACCGGCAGGAAGGTCTCCTTCCTCGCCTGGCTGATCAAGACGACCGCCGACTGCGTCGCCCAGCATCCGCCGGTGGCAGGCGCCAACCGCCCGGGCAGGAACCGGGTAGTCGTCTTCGACGACGTCGATATTTCAATCGTGGTCGAAAAGGACGTGGACGGAGTCCCCGTGCCGCTGCCCTACGTGATCCGCCAGGCGGAGAAGAAAAGCCTCTTCCAGATCCAGGACGAGATCGAGGCAGCCAAATCGCAGACGGTGGGGGATGAGCGCGGCTACGTCCTCGGGCAGCAGCGCAGCCCGGCCGGGATGAAATGGTTCGTGCGCCTGCCGCAGTCGCTGAGGCTGCTCCTCTTCCGCGCGGTCTTCCTCAACCACCCCCTGCGGACGAAAGAGGCGATGGGCTCGGTGATGATCACTACGGTCGGGCTGGTTGGACACACCCACGGCTGGATCCTGCCGTACAGCATGCATCCGCTCTGCCTGGCGTTTGGCTCGATCAACGAGCAGCCGCTGGTGCACAAAGGGAGCATCGAACCCGGGCAGGTGCTGCACCTGGCGGCGCTGGTCGACCACGACGTGATCGACGGCGCGCCGGCGGCGCGCTTCATCGACGACCTGGCCCGCCGGCTGGAGGCGGGCTACGGGTTAGATGCGTAGGGGCAAATCATGAGTGGCCCGACAGAATCACCGCCGCACGACCCTGACCCCCACCTGCACCTCCACCTCTCGCTTCGCTCGGGTGTGCATAAACCGCAACCCCAAAATCCAATTGTGGATTTTGGGGGAGAACGGGAGGGGGTTGCATACCCACCGGCGCCCGCCCGGGCGCCGCGAGCACTTGACCTGCTGCGCGCCTTCCCCTATACTAATATCATTCGGGGAAACGAACATGAACCATGCAACCTCACCGCACCACCCAACCGCACCGGCGGAGCTCGCCGCGCTGGTCGAGCGCTTCCGTGAAAAGCAATTATGGGCTGGTCTACGAGCTCTACGGGCTGAACGAATAGGAAACTAGGATCGTCGAGGGGGAGAGGCGAGTGGTCAAGGAACCCTGAATTTAATTTCGGAAGGAGAATTATGGTTAATCAATTTCCCCTAACGAATATATATTTATCAATTGATAGATATTGCAATAATATATATAATTCGATATACTCATATTGTCTTTAGATGAGAACAGGTTCGGGGGCTGAAATGACCGGCTTATCTGAAGACGAATTGCGCTGGCAGATTGACAATTTTCTCAAAGACTTCAAGGCGTTGATGGCAGAGGGTGCATTCTACTTCAAGCATCACCTGAAAACCTTGATGACCCTCAAAGACCTTGAAATCACTGAACAGCAGGCCCAAGAAGCGATCAAATCGCTGACGCTCGCCGACTTTTCAAGAGGACCGCTTCCCGATCAACTGCACCCCGGAGAATACTGGGAGTTTGGTAAAGACCTGGCCGGAGGGGAGATTTACATCAAACTCAAAATCGTCACCAGACCGAATGGTAACGAGAAAGCAGTCTGCATATCCTTCCACCCATCCGAGCACCCCATGAAGTATCGATTTCGTCCGTGATCCCAAAGGAACCAACCGCCAATCATCGAATAGGCATGATTATGAAAGATTTTTGTCCGAATTGCGAAAAAGAAATCGAGATACGGTTCATCCGGTGCAAGGAAGAGTTCGAAATCCGCGGAGAGACGATCAATGTGGAGGTGGAATACTACCAGTGTGAAGAATGCGGCGAGGATTTTGAAATCCCCCGCCCGGGTTATGATCCGCTGGACGCCGCTTACCGCGAATACCGCCGCCGGAAGGGCATGCTCCAGCCGGAGCAGATCAAAGAATTCCGCCTGGAGCTGGGACTCACCCAAAAAGAGATGAGCCAGGTATTAGGTATTGGCATTGCCAGCCTGAACCGCTACGAAAACGGCGCGCTGCAAAGCGAGGCGCAGGACCGCCTGATCCAGACGCTGATGCAGCCGGAAAATCTGATCCAATTTCTCGAGTCCCATCCAGACCTGCTCTCAACCCAGACCCGGCAAAGGGTCTTCGCCGCCCTGCGAGGGGATGACGACAGCGCCGCAATCCTGCTGAAAGAGGTCATCGAAACCTTTGGCAGCTACCCCCCAACGATCATGAGCGGCTACAAACGCCTCGATTCCGACAAGTTCTTCGAAACCATCAAGCTGCTCTGCTATCCCGAAGGGGTGGTCAAGACCAAGCTTAATAAGCTGCTGTTCTACGTCGATTTCAAGTACTTCAAAGACCACGCCGTCTCGATCACCGGCATGCGCTACGCACATGCCACGCACGGCCCGATTCCCGATGAATTCGAAACCTGGCTCACGGCGCTGTCTGACTGGCGCAAAGAGATCGTCGTGGACGAACAGCTCTTCGGCGATTATCTGGGTGAAGTGTACATCAGCGGCCCGCCGGACAGGAGCCTGTTCGAGCTTTCGGAATTGGAGTGCATCGCTTCGGTGAAAGAAAAATTCCGAGCGTACAACGCCGCGCAAATCAAACAATATTCCCATCAGGAAAAGGGCTACCAGCAAACCAGAAACGGCGAGCTTATCAGTTATGCGCACGCGGCGGAGCTGAGCATCTGACAAGCGAAAAAGGTGCGTTCATCCCACTCGCTTTGCTCGGGGACGCAAAAGTCGCGAGAACAGAACGCACCCTACGAATCCTGCGCCCGTTTTGGGAGAGGGGTTGGGGTGAGGGCCGCAGCACAACCCTGACCCCCACCTGCACCTCCACCTCTCGCTTCGCTCGGGTGTGCATAAAACGCGACCCCAAAATCCGATGGATTTTGGAGGAGGACGGGAGGGGGTTGCATACCCACCGGCGTCCGTCCGGGCGCCGCGAACACTTGACCTGCTGAGCGCCTTCCCCTATACTAATATCATTCGGGGAAACGAACATGAACCATGCAACCTCACCGCACCACCCAACCGCGCCGGAGGAGATCGCCGCGCTGGTCGAGCGCTTCTTTGAAAAACAGTTATGGGTTGGCCTACGAGCTCTACGGGCTGAGCGAGGAGGAGATCAGGATTTTGGATGGGGAAGGGAGCTAAAATTGAAATTATACTTTTTAAGACTATTCACCGACTCGCTTGAACAAATTCATTAAACATGTTCAAACTAATATTTGCAGGAGAATTTATTGGGGGAATTATCAAATTCTCACTAAAAAACATAATCTCCTCGCCTGTACGATGAATCGCAGTACTATAGTTTAAACTATACGTAATAAAACGATATCCTAAATATATGTCTCTAATTTCTTCGGTATTGTCGTAAGTAATTATCCATTTACGCCCCAATAGAGTAAGAATTCTCGAAATTTTTATATGATCTTGATGCTTATAATAATCTTCATATAGCCCTTTTCCTTTTGTAAAATAAGGGGGATCAAAATAAATGAATGTTTTTTTAGGTAGTTGATTTAATTTAGTCGTAACAAACAATTCTGCGTCTTCGTTATAAAGAGAAATTCGATCTTTATATCTTGCAATCTTTTCAACACGTTTAATTAATTCTTTTTTGTTAAACCTTGCATCTAGTTTATAAGTACCTTTCTGATTTTTACCTCCAATTACCCCGCCCTTGATAATTCCCGAACGATTGGTTCTATTTAAGAAGAAAGTCGAAAAACCCAGTGTTAGCAATGATACATCATTAAGATTATTTTGAATTTCTTTCTGCTTATGCCACTCTTTAATATTGACGTCAGTGTCTTGAATTAATTTACACAAATCGTCAGTTAGATATAATACCGAGTACCAAAATGCAAAAATAGGTCTAGATATATCATTAATATGGATTTTAGATACGTGTTCACTAAAAAGTAAAGATATGGCAACTGCAGATCCACCGGCATAAGGCTCTACATAATGACCATCTAATAAATCGTTATAACGTAATACAAGCTTTATATAATTAGCTAATTTACCTTTACCACCGGGATACCTTAGGGGAGATACGAAAGCCATTGTTTTGTTATGACCAAATTGCTTGAATAAAGGGCTCTAAACTATCCCAATTGGCTATTAAATCTTGTGGAGCCGGATGAAAATATTGATTATGGATGTACTGATGCATTGATGTAACAGAGGGGCCAAAAAATGAATTCGATTCCGCAGCACGACGAACTGGTTTTAACTGTTGTTCATTTATTTTCCCAACATTCAAAAGGTGTTCGCCGACTTGTTCTAATTTTATCTTCAACTTAGACCTTATGTCGGTGCCAAGATTATTTTTTTCAATGTAATCATCTACACTAAGCTCCAAGAATACCCTAAACAAGACAGAAATCGCATTTGTATATTGGAAAATATCTAAAGTCTTTAACTCATTATATATATTGTTTATTCTTGCCTGGTTTATTTTGAGGTGAAATCCCCGACTTGGTACCAATGATTTTCTTTTTTGACTGGAAGGAATATCTCTTGGTGATGGTAATGATTTTGATATAGGGGATTTTGTAGTCTTTTCAATGGGTAATGATTCCGTTGTTTTTAATGATAAATCAGGAAGTAGGTCAGGATTAATTGAATTTATATATTTAATTCTATCTTCAGTATGGTAAATATCTCCTGTACGAATCGTCTGTGTGGCTAAATCCTCCACAATTTTTTTCAAGCCTTTCCCAAATTCGTCAGAACTCAGTTTGGTATGAACCTGCCCACTGTGAACTTCTATGCCTAATTTTTCCCTAATGTAAGGGGTACTTATTAAACGTTTTAGGCTCGTAATAGGAGTTGCTTTCTTTGTGTTATTGTCAATATATTTTCTTTCCTCAAGGAAATCTAATATTTGTAAATGAGGTGGTTTTTGGCCAGAGCGTTTTCTAAACCTTTCCGTTTCGGCAGCACCCCATTGAACAATACCTGCTCCTTCATTCTGCCCTGTATGCTTGAGCTCTATCCAATGATTAGCATCATCCCTGGTATCAAAAACAACACATTTTAAACTTAAAATGGGTTTTTCGTGATAGTTCTTACTGATTTTCTTTATTTGCTCATAGGTGGTCTTGTCAACAGCCCCATGAATTATTTCAGGTTCCTCTAAGATTTTAATTGCAGCTATTCTTCGATTACCCTCTAAGACAATGTATAAATTACTAGAGGTATCTGCCGACATCACAAGTAGCAATTCTGTGGGATTAACACCATTTTCAACAATATCTGCAGCTAAACGCGCCAATTTTTTATTCTGGTTTTGTGCAATAGCTCTAATTAAATCATTTTGACTATTAATGGTCTCCGCCAGACGCGGGTTGTTGGAGTCGATCAATAAATTAGATACCGAAATGTCCATGTTCATCATAATTTGTTGCTCCTCTCCCATACGAGGGAATTATTGTGTGAATCTCCAATCAATGGGATAAAAACGATCTACATACAGAATAACTAGATAAAAATCAACTGCTCAACAATAATAAGCCATGATTATCGGTAAACAGACCCCGTCATTCGTTACCAATAAGACCGGCCACTAAATATTTTACAATAATTTCGCCCGCCTGATAACCAGGCTAACGAAACTGTAATTTCAGTCTACCACCCCCCAGGCTTCAAAGGTGGCTTCAATTGATGGGTTCTGGTGCTCTGGCAGGTAAAGCCTGTGTAATAGCCCCTCTCCCGTTTCGGGAGAGGGGTTGGGGTGAGGGCCGGTTCACCTCCCGACGATCTGCTCCACCCCGTAATAGCCCGCCGCGCAGCCGTTGACCCAGCCCTGCGGATCGGAGCTCAGCTCGGCGATGCTGCCGATGCTGTCCAGCGCGTTCACCTCCACCCGCGTCTGGCCGACCGCGCGCAGCCCGGCGATCTGCGCCGCGCGCGCATCCCAGGCCGCCGCGCGGGCGCGCTCCTCCGCCGCGCCGCCCAGCGCCTGCCAGCCGCCGTAGAGCGCGTAGGCGCTCAGCCCGGCCAGCGCCAGCGCGCCCGCCAGGGGGATCAGACGCAGGTTCGCCAGCCAGCGCCGGACGAGCGCCCCCAGCAGCGCGCCTTCCAGCATCAGCCCGGCGGTGAGGACGAAATTCGCGCCTGTCAGCGCGCGGTCCTCGGGATAGGCGCTCTGCGCGTAGACGCTCGGCGCGCAGCAGGCGACCGCCAGCAGATAGACTGCCGGCGGGACGGCCAGCAGCAGCCCGGCGATGCGCCCGGTCTTAAGGCTGCGCCAATCGAACAGCGCCGCCAGCGCTGCGCCGAACAGCAGGCTGGCCAGGCGCGGCAGAATATAGGCGGCCGTGTTGTTTTTGAGAAAGTCCCAGCCGAAGCGCAGGCTGGTCGTCAGCCAGGGCAGGAAGGCCGGCGGCTCGGGCATCTGGCTCATGCGCACGGCGTTGCCCGGGGCCAGCGCCATCACCGCCAGCGCCAGCAGCGTGCCGATCAGCGCGGCGATCCAGGCGGCGCGGTAGAGGCCCGTCCGCGCGGCTTTACGCCCGCACCACAGCACGGCGGCCAGCCCGAGTGCGATCACCGCGGTTTGCAGCGCCGCGTTGGTCTCCGAAAAGCCGGCGGCGATGAAGGCCAGCAATCCTGTCAGAGCCAGTTGGTACCAGGGAGTGCGCCCCTCTCGCCGGGCGAGCAGAACCGCCAGGAGCAGCAGCAGGGCGATCACCGGCAGGGTGTAGGTCAAACTGCCCGAGCGCCAGTAGAGCGACTGGAAGCGCGACGGCAGGGTGTACAGGCCGAAGAAGACGCCCCCCGCCGCCAGCGCCAGCAGGGACGGATTGGGGAGCGGCGCGCCGGTCAGCGCGCGCAGGCGCAGCAGCAGCGCGGCGGCGGCGACCAGCCCGGCTGTCAGCAGCGCCGGCAGGATCTGCATGCCGAGCACGTCCAGCGGGTCGATCAGGCCGGTGACCAGCATGGTCGCGAAGCGGTTCGACCAGCCAGTGTAGGAGCTCCACTGCGCGCCCCAGTAGCCCTCGCTGCGCAGCAGTTGCGCCGAGCAGTAATCGTCAGCCTGGTAGCGGGCGAACCAGCCGGTGTAGGCGAAGGGCAGCAGCGCCAGGATCAGCGCAGCGGGCAGCAGCCAGGCGCTCAGGCGCATCCAGCCGGGCCGGGCAGTTGGGTCTTCACGCGGGTTAGTTATCTCGGGCATGTGCGGGACTGGCAACTCCTTGCGGCGGCCTGGTGTGGCCTGCGCAAGGATATTATATTGCCTTTCCTCGCCGCGGGCGATGCGGGTCCGCGCTTATCTCCGCTCCACTAGCGGCAGCTGTAGATCGCCCCGTCGGCGCTCTGGACGAGCAGCCTGAGTCCCTCGGTGAGCTGCACGGCGCGCGCGCGGCCGTCCTCGCCGTAGATCGCGTCCATCTGCTGCTGAAGCAGGCGTAGGGTGCGTCCCGCAGGTGGACGCACCGATTAAATGGCAACAAATGGTGCGTTCAATATCTGAACGCACCCTACGAATCTATACCTCCACCTCTCGCTTCGCTCGGGAGGAGGCGGGGAGGGGGTTAAATATCCGCTGGCGTCCGTTCGGGTGCATTTAGCCCCTCTCCCGTTTCGGGAGAGGGATTGGGGTGAGGGCCGAATCACCTCCCGACGATCTGCTCCACCCCGTAATAGCCCGCCGCGCAGCCGATGCTTTCCAGCGCGTTCACCTCCACCCGCTTGTCACCCGGCGCGGTTGGGAATCCGCCCCTGTGATTAATCGCGGCTGCCTCTGGCAATCACCTCTGCGACCAGCCCGGCGAGCTGCAGCCCGCCCGCCTTCACGGCTGCGGTGTTCAGCGTACCGGCCGGCGCCCGACTGGAAAGCTCACTCAACATCCGCGCGGCGATTTCGACTGTATCCAGCGAGCTGTTCGGATGAGTCCTGGCGATCGCGGCGATCTTCGCGGCAAGTTCGTCTTCGCCGGTCTGGGCGAACACCCTGGCCAGGCCGACCAGAGCATACAGTTGCAGCGGAAGCGAACAGGCATCCCTGGCGACCGACAGCGCCTGGTAGTAGATCCGCCTGGATTCGTCCAGCTCCCCGCCAGCCAGCTTGACTTCGCCGAGGAAGATCAGCGACATGGCGATATCCCAGCCGGTGATGTAGCCGCTGAAGACCTGGATGCTCTTTTGCAGCATCTCCTCGGCCGCGGTAAGATCACCGGCGGCAAGGTCAACGCAGCCGAGAAAGCGGTAAGCGGTGCCTTCGCCCCATCGGTTTCCCGTTTTCGCGCACAGCTCCAGGCTCTCGAGCGTGTTCTGCCGGGCTTCCTCAATCTGGCCCAGTTTCAGCAGGATGGGGGCAAGGAAATTCAGCCCCATCGCAATCGAGTGCGGATCGCCAAGCTCGCGCCAGATGGCCAGCCCGGCGTCGAGGTTCGGGCGGCCCTCAGCCGGCTTACCGGTCAAACCGTCGAGGTAGCCCAGGTTGAAGACCGCATAGCCCTCGAACCAGCGGTCGCCGACGGCCCGCGAGCGTTCCAGGCCTTTTTCGATCAGCGCGCGGGCGCGTTCCATTTCGCCGTTCAGGTGGGTGATCACCCCCAGGAAGATGAACGGATCGGGCGGAAGGCGTTCCGGATCCAGGTCCCTGTAAAGGGCAAGCACCTCTTCGAGCTGTTTGCCGGCGGTGCTGAAATCGCCCTTGCGGAAGTAAAGCATGCTCTGGTCTGTGAGCGCCTGTCCGAGCATATAAAGCTCCTCGGTTTCACGCCGCCGCGCCTTTAATGTGTGGATCAGGGCTTCGAACTGGTCGATGCCCTCCTGGAGCCAGCCGGCGGCCTCGACAAACCGGCCGAAGCTGCGGATTGCCGGTCCGACATGAGTAAGCTGGCCGTTTTCGACCGCCCACGCCCAGGCCGAGCGCAGGTTCTCGTAATCATCCAGCAGTTCGCGCAGCGCGCTTTGCTGGCGCCCGCTCTTTAAATCCTTTTCACACCTGCTCAGCCGGCCCAGGTAGTGGCGGCTGTGGGCGGCAAGGGTTACATCCCTCTCGGGATCTGCCTCCAGATGCCCGTAGGCGCACTGGCGAATCGCCTCGTGCAGGTCGTAGCGCCCGGATTCATTCCGCCGGATCAGCGATTTGTCCGCCAATGAGGCCAGCAAAGGCAGGTGGGCGTCCACGACCATTTCGGCGGCTTCGCGGGTAAAGCCGCCGCGGAAAACCGACAGGCGGCAGAGCGCGCGCCGCTCCTCCGCGCGGAGCAGTTTCCAGGAATGGTCGAAGGTGGCGCGGATCGAGCGGTGCCGCTCGGGCAGATCGCGCATGCTTGTGGAAAGGATATCCAGGTTGGATTTGAGCTCTCTGGCAATCTCGGCGCAGGAGAGTACCCCGACCCAGGCGGCGGCCAGCTCGATCGCCAGGGGCATCCCTCCCACGAAGCGGCAGATCTGAGCCACGTCCGCTTCATCCTCCGGTGAAATGACAAAATCCGCCTTGATCCGCTGCGCGGCCTGGAGAAAGAGCGTAACTGCGCTGTAGCTCTGCACCCGGCCGGTAAATTCGGACGACGGGACCGCCAGGCCGTGCAGCTCGTAGGTCCACTCGCCGTGAAGGTTGAGCCGCTCCCGCGAGGTGACCAGGAGTTTGACCTGCGGCAGAGTCTCCAGCAGCTCGGCGAGCAGGCTCGCCGCCGAGAGGCCCATATCATCCTGAGGGGCTGGCTGGAGGAGGTGCTCAAAGTTATCCAGCACCAGCAACAACGGTCTGCGGATGCGCTGCTCGATATGGCTGAAGAGCTGGGCCTGTGGATCAACTGGACCGGAGAGAGAAAGGCCGAGCGCATCGGCGATGGCTGGGACTACCATACGGGCAGAATCGGTTGAGGACAGCGGAACGTAGCTGATCCCCCCGCTGAAAGAAGGTATTTGGGAGGCGGCAAACGCGATCGCCAGGCGGGTCTTTCCAATCCCGCCCGGGCCGGTGAGGGTCAGCAGGCGGCAGTAAGTCTCGCTGAAGATGCGCCCGATCGCGGCCAGGTCGGTCTCCCGTCCGATCAGCGGCGTTGGCGGGACAGGCAGGCGGACAACGGGATGGACCGGAGAAGGCTCAGCGCTCCCGCTTGTGGATGAGTCTGGCGCCGGCGGTCTCAGCCGTTCCAGGTTCAACTCGCCGCGCGCGATCCGTAGAAAAATCCCCCGATCTTCCTGAGGAATCTCCAGCGCGGCAGCCAGCAATAAGGCCAGCTGCTTGGACGGCCTCCTCTCCCCTGCTTCGATTTTACGCATGGCAAAGACCGAGCAGCCGACACGACGGGCGAGCTCATCCTGGGTCAGGTCGAGCGCCCGGCGGTGCTGTTTCAGCCAACCGCCAAACGTAACCGGGGGGTCGTCTTTAGCCATCCATGCCACTTACTTGCAGATTGTAGCACATCTGGGGTGAGTTTTAGGGTGAGTGAACTGCACCAAATCGGGTTATTTTTGTCTTTTAATGGTGTTAGCAAAAATCATACCTGATATAAGGAGTAAAAAAATGAACGCTTATTTGATGATCCTTCTCCGTCTGGTCCACGTCCTTTGCGGGATCCTCTGGGGCGGCACAGCCGTGTTCTACCTGTTTTTCATCAAGCCCTCGGTCAAAGCCATCGGCCCTGCCGCCCCAAAATTTATGCAAAGCCTTACCCAGCGGCAGCGCCTGCCGCTCTTCATGAGCCTCGCCAGCCTGCTGACCGTGCTCTCGGGGGTGGTCCTCTTCACTTTCTCCTCGGGCTTCTTTAACCTTGGCTGGATCAGCAGCGGACCCGGGCTGGGCTTTACCATCGGCTCATTGAGCGGCCTGGTCCCCTTCCTGGTCGGCACCTTTGGCATCGGCCCGATCTCGGGGAAGATCGGCGCGCTCGGTCAGCAGATCGCCGCGGCCGGCGGCCCACCCTCGGAGGAGCAGACCGGCAGGATGCACGCGCTCGAAGCCAGGCTCAGCCGCCTGGAGACCATCGACATCATCTTCCTCTTGATCGCGATGGTCGCCATGGGCACCGCCCGCTACTGGATCTTCTGAACCGCATGATCCTGGCCCTGCCGGGTGAGAGGAGAATACCATGAACAAGTTCCGCACTCTAGCCTGCTTCCTGATATTTTGCTCGGCGTTGGTTGCGGGGGGCTGCGCGGTGCAGTCCCCTGAGCCGGTTGTCCAGGCGCAAGCTATCGACCCCGATCCGGCCAACTGGGTGGAATACACCCTGACAACCGGCATGGAAGGCGGCAGGATGGTCTTCGTCGGCGTTGGCGGAGAGATCGACGGCCGGGTCAATCCCGACCTGACCGTTCACCGCGGCGGCACAATCCGCGTCACCCTGATCAATGGAGACGGCATGCCCCACGACCTGGTCGCACCGGATTTCGGCGCTCAGACCGCGGTGGTCAGCAGCAGGCAGGAGACGGCCGAAACCGTCTTCGCAGCGGGCGAAAGCGGTGAGTTCGCCTATTACTGCAGCGTGGCAGGTCACCGCCAGGCAGGCATGGAAGGCAAGCTGCTCGTCCAGGAGCCGTAAGGAGAGGAGAATATAATGAACAGGCTGCGCGGATGGATCGCTCGAAACGAGCTTAAAATCGCTCTCTGGATGATGTTCCTATTGACCTGGTCGATCGAGCTGGGTTATGCCAGCAGGCTGCCGATCAGGATACCCTTCCCGGTTTATCTACTGGTTGGTTACGGATTTGGTTTCAGCGCAATTCTAATAACTGGCATCACCCAGGGGAAGAAGGCAATCATTGCTCTGCTCAGGCGCTTCCTGATCTGGCGGGTGGGCTGGAAATGGTACCTGGCGGCTCTGGCTATCTACCCGATGGTCTTTCTGGCAGCCGCCCTGCTGAACAGCCTGATTACCAATCAGCCGCTGGATTTCAGCCAGGTGTTCGCCCGCCAAATCCTGCCGGCGAAGGCCAATCTGGCGGCGCTGGTCCTGCCCTTCTTCTTTTTCGACGCACTGACCAACGGCGAGGAGATCGGCTGGCGCGGCTACGTTCTCCCCAGGCTGCAAGCCAGGCGCGGCGCGCTCGCCGCCAGCCTGTCCATCGGCCTGATCTGGGGCTTCTGGCACCTGCCCAAATACCTGGATGCCAGTTTTCAGGTCTTCGCCCTGTTCATGGTCAAAACGATGATCGACTCGGTCCTCTACACCTGGCTGTACAACAACACCGGCGGCAGCCTGCTGCTCACGACCCTCCTGCACGCCGCCGGGAACACGGCCGGCGTCTTTCTGCCGGTGAGGTTTGCCGGCCCCGGCGGAGACGTCAACCTGCTGGTTCTCCTGGTCGCGCTCGAATTGGTGGCCGCGCTGGGGGTTATCGCCGCAACCGGCAGCCAGCGACTATCCCGCAAGGCCGCCAAGCAGGTTCATCCAGGCCGGCCTGTGGCGGCATGATGGTTGATGTTGATGAGATCCCTCCTATCCAAACGGCGCGAGGATGCCATGATTCAGATCAGCGAATATGAACAGATCGATCCTTTGGAAGCGTTGAACCTGAACCTGCTATCAAGCGGCCGCCCGCTGACTCCCGAGCAGGCTGCCCGGCTGCGCGCCGCCGATCCGAGGGTCATGTCTTGCCTGGCGTTCTATGCCCTCGAGCGAGGGAAGGTGGTTGGGCAGATCGGTCTCTTACGCCTGCCAGTTGTGACGGTCAATGGGCACGAGGATTTGGGCGGGGTATGGGCGGTCGCCGTGCTGCCCGGCACAGGCCGGCGGGCCGTCCTCTCTGCGCTGGTTGAAGCAGTTCACAGCCGCTTACGCGAGGAGGGTCTGCGTTTCTCTATAATGGCCGTTCGCCGCAACCATCCCGGTGTTTCGGTTTTCCGCGAGCATGGATACGCCGATTTGGGCACCTGGGGCTCGGCGCTGGCCCGCTGGGAGAAGACCCGACAACCAACCCGCTATTACGCCCAGCCGCCGGGTGAAGCTGGATTTGGACTGGTCGAGGAGGTCTTCGCGGCGGTCGCCGGGGATTATCTCGGATTTACCCGGCGGCCCTCGCCGTTCGCCCCTCTGCGCGAGGGGATCCGCCTCGAGGATATTTTGATCCTCTGGGATAACCGGCGGCCGGTCGGCTATGTCCTGACCGCACAGGAGAGGGGGCTGCTGAGAATAAAGGAACTTGTGGCCTGCATGGATGTCGATGCGGCTGAAGCAGTTGCCGCGGTTACTGCCCTTGTAAAAACCGATTTCATCCAGGTAAACCTCAGCCGCCCGGCGGAAGCCGCCAGCCTGGAACGAAGCGGCTTTCGGGTGACCAGGAGAGGATATGAAACCTTCCTGCTTAAACCGCTCGAGCCCGGGCTCAGCCCGACTGATGCGCGCCGCCTGTTCGACATCGGCGGGGACCGCTTCCTGATCTCCTGGCTGGATCTCACCGGGGGAGTGAATTATTAAGGTTGGGAAACCAATATTTCCCAACCATTTCCTGCATTACGAACAGGGGGCGTTCCTGCTCTATCGTTTTGTATGCGGCGCACTCGTTTGCGCCCTGCTAACGGCAGCTGTAGATCGCCCCGTCGGCGCTCTGGACGAGCAGCCTGAGTCCCTCGGTGAGCTGCGCGGCGCGCGCGCGGCCGTCCTCGCCGTAGATCGCGTCCATCTGCTGCTGCAGCTCGGGCCGGAAGAGGATCAGCGCAGCGCCCTGCTGGCAGAAGACCGCCTCGGCCGGATCATCACCGAGACCGAAGGCGGCCGGCTCTGTCTCAGCCTGCTCCAGCTCCAGCTCCTGGATGGGGTAGGGATTTCGGTCAGTGTGCAGCAGCACCGCCGCCGGCGCATTGGAGATCAGCAACGTATCCGCCGGCAGCGCTCGCACCGCCTGCATCAGCGCGGATTCGCGCCAGCGCGGGGCGGCGTAGCCGCGCGAGGCCGCGTCGCGGTCGCCCGCCAGCGATCTGGTCTGCATGTAGAACGACGGCAGGGCGGTCAGGATGAGCACCAGTGGGATGAGCTGGAAAATCCGGCACCAGCCGAAAACGCGCGGGAGTAATAAAAACGCAGCGCAGAGGAAGAGCGCCAAAAGCGGCAGCAGCGGCGACAGGGTGCGGTCGTTGATGTCTGGGGTGACCGACGAGAAGAGGTAGGAGAGGGTCACGAACAGCCCGTAGAGGGCTGCCGCGATGCCCGCCGCGGCCATCAGCCGCACGCCAGCCCGCGCCTCATCGCTGAGCGTTGTCCGGCGGCGGAACGCCCGCCAGCAGGCCAGCCCGGCCAGGAGCAGGCCGAGGCCGATCAGCGCGTAGGTGCTCAGCGCTTTGACCGTCCAGGAATCCGCCCGGTTCAGGTAAGGCTGCCAGGCGACCAGCGTTTCCATCACCCCCTTGCGCAGCAGGAAGAGCTTGCCGGCCAGGTCGCCGCCGACGGTGATGCTGCGCGCGGCCAGCAGCCCGGACTGAGCGTACAGCCAGGCGAACCAGATCAACAGCGGTCCGCCGCCCAGGGCGGCGAACAGGGCTGCGTCGGCCAGGCGCCGCCGGATTGAGCAGCCGCTCAGCAGGATGATCAACACGCCGGCCGCCAGCAATGCCAGCCCGGTGTAGCGCGTCAGCCCGGCCAGCCCGGTGAGAATGCCGGCTGCGACCGCCAGGCGCCTGCGCGGCGCGTGCCAGTACCAGGCCGCCAGCAGGGTCGCGGCGATGCTCAGCGGGAAATAGAGCGGCTCGCTCATCGCCCCGTCGAAGTTGCGCAGCATGGCCGCAGGCAGGACGTTCAGCGCGCAGAACGCGGCCGCCAGCAACGGATCGCGGCTGAGAGAGTAGACCAGACCGCCAGAGAGCAGAGCGGTCAGCCCGAAGAGGATCAGGTTGAAGGCGGGCAGCGCGTCCAGCGGATCGGCGCCAAGCAGCAGGAAGAGGCTGATCACCAGCGAGTAGAGCGGCGGATGCAGCGAGAGCGGCATAAAGCCGCCGTCCGGCGCGGGGATGCCCAGTCCGCGTCCGGCCAGCAGCATGCGCGCCGAGACAATGTACTCGGCCGAGTCGCTGTAGGCCCACACTCCCCAGGTCAGCGCCCGGCTCAGCAGGGCGATGCCCAGCGCGGTCAGGCCGAGGATGACCGCCGCGGTGACGGCGTCCACAGGGGTGAAACGTTTGAAAAAGCGATTCAATGAATCCATCCTAAGGAGGCGCAATGCCGTAGACCCAATCGTTGCCGAGCTCCTCGAGCAACACAAAGCCCAGCGCGCGGACCTCGCGATCGACGCTGGGGTAATCGGGGTAAGCGTTCGTGTCGACCACGACGTACTCCACGCCCAGGCTGCGCAGCAGGTCGCGCGCCCCGGCGCTGGGGAAGGTATCAAGCACGGGCCGGATGCGCCGGTACTGCAGGGTCTGGTTGGCGTTGAAGAATCCGCCGATGAACGGCTTCTGACTGGTCATAAATCCGTAGATGATGCGCTGGTCCTCCAACTGGTCAGCCGGGAACTGCGCCACCGCGCCCTGCCCGGGCTGATCGGCCAGCCAGAGGTCGACCGGGCGGGGCGCGACCGCCGAGAACATCCGGTAGGGTCCGGGGT
Organism: Bellilinea sp.; assembly: GCA_034678705.1. Taxonomy (GTDB): domain Bacteria; phylum Chloroflexota; class Anaerolineae; order Anaerolineales; family Anaerolineaceae; genus Bellilinea. The sequence continues at coordinate 36,041 of JAXDBP010000021.1, read as the reverse complement.
AGAACTCGAAAATCACCGCGGCGATCAACAACCCAGCAGCCAGCCCGCGCATCAACGGCGAGCGCAGCCGCGACAGCAGCCGGCCCGCGCCCAACCCTGCCAGCGCGGTGATAAAGACCAGAGCGAGCAGACCGAATCGCATCAACGCGCGCATTTTGGCGAAGAACGGCAGTCGGTGGAAGAGCCAGTAAGCCGGCAGGAAAACCGGCGAGATCTCCTCGCGGCCGAGCACGCCCTGCAGGAAAGCCGGCACCTGCAGGCTCACCGGCTGACCCTGCCAGTGCAGGTCGATTCCGAGGGCGAGGATGAAGGCGGCTGCGGCAGCGATCAGCGCCGGCCAGACCAGCCGTCCCGCCCGCTCCAGCCTGGAGCGGCGAACCAGGGCGGTCAGCGCCAGGATGAGGACGGTGATGCCGAAATAGAGCGAGGATTCGATCCACAGGTCGCGGTAGAAATGCTCGCTAACCCAGCCGCCCAGCAGGAAATGCTGGCTGGAGGGCAAGAAAAAATCGGCAATGCTGGCCGAATACATGCGCGCGTACTGCCAGGGACGGTCGGCCAGCTCGCCCGCGCCCGAAAGGCTGAGGAAGGGCACCAGCGCCAGCAGCAGCAGCGGGAGCGAGCAGGCGGCCAGCGCGCCCAGGCGCAGCCAGTAAGCCCGCTCGCCCAGCCGCCGCCATGCGCCGAAGAGGATAATCGCGGCGGCGGACACGGCCCCGATCAGCAGCCCCATGTAAAGGTAGTACATCGAGCTGAAGGCGGTCAGGCCGAGGCCGGCCGCCGCCAGCAGGATCGAGCGCCAGGGCAGCTTTTTCCCCTCCTCGGTGAGCGTATCGTAGAGGCCCATGAAGAAGAGTGGGAACCACTGCGTGCCCATCAGGTTGAGGTGACCGGCGAGGAAGTGCGCGCTGCGGTAGGGCAGGATGGCGAAGACTGTCCCGGCGACCAGCCCGGCCGAACGCAGCCCGGTCAGGCGGCGCACCCACCAGTGCATGGTCAGCCCGGAGAGGGCAAAGGTGAGCATGGCCGCCAGGTTATAGCCGGCGGTGGGGCCGAAGAGCAGGCTGAATCCCACGCCGGGCAACGTGGTCGCCATGGCCGTGTCGGTGGTGGAAAGGTTCCAGCCCTCAGGGTAGTTCATCCAGGGATTGAACAGCGGCGGGATGTGCAGATCGAAAATGGCGCGCCTGTACCAGCCGATCAGCCAGACGAAGTAGATGTTATCGCCAAGCCCGCCGACCACCGCCTGGCCCAGGTGCAGCGCCAGCGGCCAGGTGATGAACAACGACAGCAGGACGTAGTAGAGCACGACCAGCCACGGCTTGATTCGCTCGGGGAAGGAACGGACAGTCGACAAGGCTCACCCAGGGAAAAGGATCAGTTCGTCGCCGAAAACCGCGTGGTATAGGGCGACACCCTAGATATTATCATAAATACACCGGTGTGTTGGACGCAGAGCCGTTCCGCGCTTCACGGGATTACGCGGGGAGCGCCCTGCTGAATTTTTCCGGCCGTCCGCTTTCGAGCCTCAGAAACAGCCCCAGGTCTGCTGCTCGAACCTGGAGAGCAGCTCATCCATATGTCAGCTGCAGCAGCCGGCGGGTGTGGTTGATGCCCCACTCCCCGCCGTATTCCTCGGTCAGGCGGGCGATTTCGCCCTTATCAATATTCATATGTACCTTTTTGTTTTGTTTCTACACACACGCAGAAATCTCAGCCGGTCACGGGGATCGATCCTTCGGCTGATTTCCTGCTCCACAACCAGTCCAATCGAGGACTGAATCCGACTATGAATTGGTCAACGCAGAGCGGATCTTCACCGCCAGATCGACCGCCCAGGCGCGGATGGCGTCCCAGTCGCGCAGGTCGCTGGGCGGTTGACTCTTCATATAAGGCATGAGATTCCACGGGAAATGCAGCCCGGCCGGATCGAACTTCCCGCCGACCACCTCGACCGCCAGCGGCTTGAGCCAGGTGTATTTCGCCAGCTCTTCATCCAGCTTCTGGCGTACTTCCGTCCAAACCTTTTCGTCCGAATCGCCAAACGGGCCGCCGGCGAAGATGGCGATCGGCAGGCCTGCGCCGAACGCCTTTTGATGGCGCGTAAGGAAGCCTTTGGCGTCCCGGTGCATGTGGAACATGTACAGCGGCGCGCCGAGCACCACCGCCTGGTAGCTGCTCAGCGCCTTCACCTGCCGCGCCGCCAGCACATCGACAGCCAACCCCTGCTCGCGCAGCGTCCCGGCGACCGCCTCGGCGATCTCCCGCGTCGCGCCGTGAGTGGTGGCGTAAGCCATCAGCACTTTGATGTCCATCGATAGTTCCTCCACAAGCAAAATAACCGGTTACGGCTGGCTATTCAATATCATTTGAAGAGCGGTCGGATTTGTATAGATGGATGATTACTACAGAGTGATTATACCGTTCGCTCGCCGGGCAGAACCTAGAAAATTGATCCGGCCCAAAGAAAATGATCAAAATCAGGTGTTGCGTGCTTGCCGATTATCCAATACCGGTCAAAACCGTTTCGAGTGGCGATCCTTTTGAGCTTATTCTGATCCGATGCGACCGGGTGGTACTTGACCTCCAGCGCAATCGGAGGCTCTGCTTCTTGAGTGAGAACGAAATCGACCTCGTACTCATTCTTTTTCGATAAATGGGCCAGCTCGCCTAATGCCCAGAGCTGGTTGAATACCGAATTTTCGAAGAGGGCGCCGTCGCCAGGATGGGCCAATACACTCGCGATTCCATTGTCGCGAAAATATAACTTCCTGCCAAGTGTCAAAGTTTTGTCAACTCCCGCGAATGCCGGCAGTTGATGGATAATGTATGTCCGCTCAAGGAACTCCAGGTATTCGTTCAAAGTTGGGCGTGAGATACCAACGACCTGAGCCAGTTTGGACAGGTCGATTTTGTTGCCAATTCTGATGGCAAGCGCTTTGAGCAGCTGCTTAAGTTCGTGGATTTTTCGAAAGTCTGCCATCGCTCGAACGTCGATATTGATGTAGGAAGAGTAAACATCCTTAAGGATTTCGCGCTTAAGGTCCGGTTTTACCTCCAGAACAACGCTCGGGAGCCCTCCGAAGGTTAAGTACTCTTCATAGTAACCCCTCAGCCTTTCATATTCAAAGCTGTCAAACTTCATCTCCTCGATTGAACTTCTCGCCCTGAACGGGATGCCATGAAAATCGAGGAACTCTCCAAACCGCAAAGGGTACAGCTCATAGATAATCTTCCTGCCCGCCATCGATTCGCTAAAGTAGTTCTTGAGATAAAAAGAACTCGATCCGGTCAGCAGGAACTTGATCCCATAATGATCGAAGAGATACTTAACCACGCTTGGCAGGTTGGGAACGTATTGGATTTCGTCCAGCGCCACCGTCATCGGCTGATTTGGATCCAATCCAAGGTTGCGCAGATATTGAATTACCAGTTCGTAATTTTTTTCTGAAAATACGTCGCGTTGATCCTGACGCTCCAGATCGATGTAGATCTTGTTTTGATGCTGAACCTGTTCCAGCAGCCAGCGGATTGTGGTTGTTTTGCCGACCCGGCGCATGCCGGTCAGCACAATCACGCGCTGATCTCCCAGCGCTTCTATCAGCGACGAAAAAATGGGGCGTTCGATCGTTGCCATATATATATTTTACATAAATGAGTATATTTTGTAAAGTCTCAAATTACAAGATTTGCACTTTACTATTAATTAACACTTTGCTACTTTGGAACTCAAAGGCCGCAGAAAAATTATGAGGGCGCAAATCCTCGATGGTTAATGCATACAACTTCTCACCCATTCGCAATCACCCCTGAATCATTCCTTTGCTCAAGAAATTCATGCTCACCGTCCAGCGGCTGGTGGTTATAATGGTTGAAATCGCAGTAATTTTACCTGTTTAATTGACATCCATATCTATTTGGCCGACCAACCAGATGCTGAGGGCGAGAACAATGGACCAGACCGGCAACCAGGACAAGATGCAGGGGGCACAGGCGGGATTGCTCGAATCCGCTCAGGAAGCGGCAGCCCCAGTGGCGCTTGCAGACGCCAGCATATCCATCCGCCAGGAACTGCCCCGCCCGGTGTTGATTTACGACGACCAGTGAAGATTCTGCCGCTGGGCGGCGAGGCTCGTCGCCAGGCTCGACCGCCGCGGGCAGTTGGCGCTGCTGCCGTACACGCGCTCCACTGAGACCGGTCTGCTCGCCTCAGTGCCTGAAGAGAAACGTACCGAATGCTGGTGGTTGGTGATGCCCAACGGCGCGCCTATCGCCGGCAACCACGGCGGTGGCGTCGCCCTGCTGGGCGAGATGAACTCGACCCGCCCCCTCGCCTGCCTGCTGAGCGCCCTGCGCCTTTCCGGCTTCCTCGACTGGCTGGATGAATTATTCTCGCGCTGGCGCAGCTGGCTGAGCTGGTATACTCCCAAAGGTCCAGCTCCGCACCGCTATCCCTGAAAGAAGATCCCCACAGAAAAACCGATACGCATAAAAATCAGCGCGCCATCACCGGCATGAAGATTTCTCTCAACTGCGCCGCCACAATCCGGTAGACCGCATCGGTTCCGAACAGATTTGGCGTCAACGGCTCAACCTTAATGTAGTAACCGCCGGCAGTCTCTGCCTGGAAGCGCACTCCGGCGCCCTGCCCGATGCCGGAAGATCCTCCGCTGGCCAGAACCGTAGAGCCATCCCCACCGTAAACCGTGATTTTCACCGCCGCCCCGCCGCTTTGCGAGCTCATGCCGACAAAATATTTCTCAGGCTGATCGATCTGCACCCAAAACCAGTCCGGATTTCCGGCTGGATCGCTGGAACCGCACAGGCTGCCCAGCGCCCACTCGCCGAGCGCCAGATCGCGAGCCTGGTCAGGCGTGTCGTCGGGCTCGAATCCGTCCGGTGTGCAGCCGGTCGGCAGCGCCGCCGATGTTTCGGCGCTGGCGGGCCACGCCTCGGCCTGACCGTTGCTGTCCAGGGCGCGCAGGCGGAAATAAACCGTGCTGCCCGGCTGACCGCCGAACCAGGTCGAGCGCAGCCCGCCCGGCAGGCTGATCGTATCGGCCGGTTTCCAACTGCCGGGACTTGTGGTCCACTGCAGCTCAAAGCCGCCGAGTCCCGCGCCGCTGCTGCTGGCCTCCCAGTTCAGGCGCAGCGCGGTCGATGCAAATACCTCAGCCGGCTCGAGCTGGCTGGATGGCGGCGGGCAGGCGTGATCGACCTGGATTGTGCGCGGAGCCAGCGCTGCGGCGACGTTGCCCTCGTGATCCCAGACGCGCAGCGCCAATTCTAGCGGTCCGTTAAAAGGGCCAGCCGCGCACAGATCCACATCCCAATCATAGAAGCCGGGAGAAGCAGGCTGGCTGACCTTGGGGCCGATCTCCATCCATTGACCGTTGATTCTGGCAACCAGGCGCACCGCGGTCACGCGCACGTCATCGCTGGCGTTGGCGCTGACGTCGATCGACGGGGAGGTCCCCCCGGCGACGGTCGCGCCGGCTGCCGGGCGGGTCAGCGCGCCGGTGGGCGGGTAGGCGCCCAGGTTGCCCGAGACAAACCAGTCGTTGTTCGGGTTGCGCGGGTCGGATTTACTGCCAAGGCACTGGGTCGCCCCATCATAGATGGGGAAATAGACCACCTCATAACAGTTGCGCGGGATGCCGCTGTTGATGGCGACGTCGGCGAAGCGGATATCGATCGAACGTCCCCAGTAATAGCCGCTGTTGCCCATCCAGATACTGTCGGTGACCATGAAATGGACATGCTGCGAGGTGCTGTAACCGGTGTCGTCGCTGTCGCCAAGGTACTGCCCACGCTTGACGGAGGCGCCGTTGCTCAGTTTGTCGGGGATTGTGCCGTAGGCCAGGTGCAGGTAGATCTGGTAAGCGCCATCGCCGCCGTTGCGCAAAACGATGTAGTTGGTGCAGGTCGGGCTGCCGTCGGCGCAGGTGTCGCGCGAGCCGACCACCGTGCCGTCCTTGGAGGCCAGCAGCGGAAAATGCCAGGAATCGGTGAAGTCATAGGCGTAGCGGCAGTATTGCGCATCACAGGAAGGGTAGCCCAGCTCCGGGATAGACTGAAAATGGCTGATGGAGCCCTCCAGCCAGCGGGCGGTGCCGGCCGCGTAGGGCAGGTAATATCCATACAAAGTGTCGACGTTGGCCTGCAATGACACGCCTTCCGGCGCCGGGCTGAGCTCGATGGGCAGCATCCCCTCCGGCAAAGCCGCCAGGGCTTCCTCCCAGCCGGGATCGCCGGGCAGCAGCACCTGCCAGCCATCGTCTGTGCGGGTTGCCAGGGCCAGGCCCGGTTCGGTCGCCAGCAGGCGGCCGGCGTCGTCGCGCAGGGCCAGCCAGAGCACGGCGGTCGCCCCGTCCGGGCTGGTGAAGGCAACGTCCACCTCCGGGTCGAACAGGTCGAAGGTCAGGGATTTTACCCCGGGACTTTCCACCCGGCGGGAGAAAGCCGCCGAAAGCTCGGCCTGCGTCTCGGCTGTGGCGGGCTGCGGCGGCGGGTCGCTGCTGGCTGATAAGAAGAAAACGGCGAGGATCGACAGGAGCAGGATTCGGTAATGGCGCATGGTCTTATTCTAGGTCAATCTTACACATTTTGAAAAAAATTAATAGAACATAGACGGTTGAATCGAGCAACCGGTTCCATTTTTAAGGTCATATCCGATAAATTATACTTAATTTATCAGAATAAACCTGGTTTTTCCAACCCTCTTACCGGATACAGACGGATTGGGTGGACACATCCTATGGAAGGATATGCTCCCAATTTATCTGCCATTCCCCGGGAATTGCACCTCGGATTCCGCTGATCTTGACCACAAGCCGCCCGGTTGGAATCTTATCAACCGGCCAGCCGACCGTCCAGGTCGGGACATCGGATTCGACCAGGATACCGCCGTTTGAGTACGTCTCAAAAAGCCAGACCTGCTCCACCTGGATCTCCTGCGGGTCAACCGGCTGGATATCCAGCACCAGCCCGGCCAGCGGCTGCCCATTTGATTCTACTGAAACCAGCCGGGCCTGGCTGATGCGGAAGTTCAGTTCGCCCAACGTGAAGACCTGGTCGATTGGAAACACATCCCCCAGCGCAGGCTGCAATCCCAGATCCACCTCAAATCGCACGTCCGGCGTCGCACCAAAGGATACCGATTCCACCGTCATGGTCAGGTGTTCTGCCCCGGTCTGGACCGGCTGGAATTCCCAGGTGCTTTGCAGATTTTTCAACATGGGCGAAATGCTATCCCCGGAGCCGACAGACTGAATTTGCTGCCCCTGGTCTTCGAAGTGCGCCTGCGGAATCATCGGGTAGGCCCGCCCGTGTTCGTCGCTCAAGGCTGCCTCACCAACCAGGGCGTAGTCCAGGTCATCCGGAAAACTGATCTGCAGCCGGACTGCCGTCCCGCTGGCGCTGCTGGAAACCTGATCCACGCCGATGGTCACTCCGCGGTAGGTGAAGGCAGCTCCCTCAGGGGTGTAGCTCGCAGGCAGACGCCTGGCCGCCTCAGCATCGGTCAGTGGATACAACTCAACCGGGATTTGCCATTCCAGCGCGTCAGGCTGCGGCTGCCAGATGATCCTGAGGCTGCTGATCCCTTTGGGTAAGGAATGGAACTTGAAGACGCCGATGTACTCGCCCGGCAGGCTGGTGATTTCGACGCTGCGCGAGCCAGGCCTGCGGGCATAGCCGTCGGGTAAAGCCAGCCACAGACCGTCATCCAGACCGACATCCTGATAAGCCGGGAAACCGAGCAGGCGGACAGTTAATACCGTTTCCTTTTCCGTAGAAATCAACTGCTCGACTCGCAGAGTCTGCCCGCCGCGGCTGGCCTCCACCGGCTCGCGCAACGCCATCGCCTGGGCCGTGTCGACAAAGCCGACCCAGCGGACGTAGCCCATTCCCTTTTGCAGCGCCGCCAGGACGCGCTCGGGTCCGATGATGAGCGTACCGATGAGCAGCACAAGGAAAATCAGCGCCGCCAGCGACCATCCCGGCCAGCGATACGCCCAGTGGAATGGCCGTTCACGGGCAGGAACGGGGGTCGAGCGCGCCTTCATGAGCTGCCACAACCGACCGGCGAACTCCGAGCCGGGCTCGGGGACGCGGGTCGCCTGGCTGATTTTATCATCCAGGGTTGATTGAACCTGCTCCTTCATATTTATCCTCCATCTGGTTTTGCATACGGACCAGCAACCGCGATAGTTGTTTTCGAACCGAGTCTTCCTTCCGATTAAACAGCCTGGCGATTGCGCCGAAGGTCAATTGAGCCACATAACGCAATCGGATGAGTTCCTGATCCCGCTCAGGCAGGCTCTGGATGATCCCTCGCAGGCGTTGAATCTCATCGCTGTTAATTGCCTGCACCAAGGGATTGGGCGCCGGATCGGCCGGGTCGATAATTTCCAGCGGCACAGAGGGATCGCGCTTTCGGAAGTAGTCCGCGGCCCGCCGGCGGGCGATGCTGAACAGCCAGGCAGCGAAGTGACCCCGGTGGCGGTAGGCGGGCAATTTTTCGCACACGGCGAGGAATACCTGCGCGGTCAATTCCTCCGCATCCTGAGAATTGCCGACCCGGTGATAGAAATAGCGGTAGACCGGCGGCAGCCAGCGCTCGTAAAGCGGTCGGAATTGCGCCAGGTCTTCCCTGGCCAGGCGGATCAGCTTATCCTCATCCAGGTTCGCTGCCAAGTCAGCCTCCAGCGACGCGTTTTCGGCAGTTGAGCCGCTGTGATCGCTCATATCGGTTAATAGAAACATCTCTATTATCTTAATCGGATTCTTATCGAAAAGCGGACAACCGATAACTTATCGCGCCAGAAGGATGGACGCTGTTCCTGACAGCCAGCCGCACACCCCGGACATCCTGGCCGCACAATCCCTGGCTGCTACAACGGGCGGTCGCTGTGGACGCGGGTTAAGCTCTCAGTCCCTGAAACAGGCGAGCCGCTCCGCGTCCGAGAAAACCGGCTGCTGCCCCTCTGCCGCAGGCGCAGAAGGGATCAGAAAAAGACTTTAACCAGCTTGAGCGCCTTCTGCTTCCACGGGCGGCGGTGGGTGACGCCATCGCCTTCGGTCAGCCGGTCCTTATTGGCCAGATACCAGCGGTAATTGCGCAGCAGCGCGTCCCGGTTCGAGAATTCGGGCTGGAAGTTCAATCGCTGTTGCGCTTTTTCGATGGAGACAAACGAATCCGCCGAGGCGGTCTCGTAAATCCAGGGATAGAGCGGCGATAATTTCAGCTTCTCCAGCACGCGCAGCGCCATCACAACCGGCCCCGCCGGGAAGGGGATGATCCGTTTGCCGAAGCCGGCCTCATCCAATACCGCCTGATAATCCTGTTTCATCGTGGTGAATTCCGCCGCCCCGATGTTGAATGTGTCGTTGACCCGCTCTTCCTCCAGGGTCATACAGCTCAAAACCGCCTGGCACAGGTCTTCCACGTCCAGCAGTTGGTAGCGGTTATTGCCCGAGCCGATCATCGGAAAATGGCGCCCCTCGCTGGCCCACTCGTAGAAAATGGCGAAGACACCCAGCCGCTCCGGTCCTACGAACGATTTGGGGCGCAGAATCGGGACGCACAGGCCCTTCCGGCGGTACTCCTGGCAAACCTCCTCGGCCGTCACCTTGGCCTGGCCGTAAGGTCCAACCCCCTTCATCGGATCGGTTTCAAACAGCGGATGGTGATCCGGCACGCCGTACACCGCAGTGGTGGAGATGTGAATAAAGCGCTTCACGCCATATTCCTGCGCCTGCTGCAGGACGATGCGGGTGCCCTCGACGTCGGTGGAAAAGATCTCCTCGGGCGGATAGAGCGGCAGGGCGGCAGCGGTATGGATGACGATGTCGGCGCCGCGCATGCTCGCGCTGACCGCCTGCGCGTCGCGGATATCGCCCTGGAGGAAATCGATTCGCCCGCGCTCGGGGTAGTCGAAATTGACCAGATCGATGCCGGCGATATCATGATATCCGCGCAACAGTAAAAACCGAACCAGATTGATGCTCAGAAAGCCGCTGATTCCGGTGATGTAAATCTTCATAGCTGCTCCAGACTGCTTTTGATCAGACGTCTCGGTGCAAGATTGACGCCCATCCCAGAATAAATATTTTGATACCGCCGACCGTCACAGGCCGTTTATCCAACACTGTTGACCGGCACGTCGTAACTGTGTTTCCGATCCAACATAGTGTAACCCGGATCGCGCGGTTAACCTCCGCGCCTTGATAAGCTGAAACATGCTGAAATCCTCGATAATTTAATGATAACTTCATAAATTTGTGATAAAAATCACTTGCCTGCACAAATTTCCGTGCTACCATATTTTTATTATTACTAGGTGATCCAGTAATAATTATGTGCTAAACGACTTTAATGGCGTAAATATTTGTTTTAAGGATAAGGAGAAAAAATGTCAAAAGACAGCAAGAAATTATCACGTCGCGATTTCATTAAAACCGCCACTCTGGCGACTGGGGCGGGTATCCTGGCCGGCTGCACGCCAAGTGTGGTCGAAACACCAGCAAACACTACAACTGGTGTGCAAACTGGTCAATGTATTACTCCTCAAACGGCTGGAGCATACCTAAATCCGCAGGACTATGACTACCGAAGCAATACAACCGACTTTGCAACCCTGTTCTCTGAATGGAAGCTTGGCTCGCTGACTATCGGCAACCGTATGGTCAAATCAGCCGCCGGGTCCGATACCTATTCAAAAGGTATCAGCGAAGAGATGATCGCCTACTACACTAGTTTCGCCAAAGGTGGCATCAAAATGGTTTGGTGTGAGAACTTTGGAAGCTGTTTCTCCAAATATCCTCAAACCCCGAGAAAGGTAGACCTTACACAAGCTCCTATTAAGGATCTAGCCGATGCTGTCCATGCGGCAGGAGCTTACATTGGCTACCAAAACGATTCAATGAATGTACCTTTCGCAGAACTAGTGACAATAGACGATGTCAATCTAATTCAAAACGATATGATCGCTGCTGCCAAGATCCTGCACGATGCCGGCTTCGATGCATTTGAGATCAATATGGCCGGCAACAACATTGGAACGTATTTCTGGTCGCGCGGACGCAATAATCGTACGGATAAATACGGACCCCAGTCTTTAGAGAACCGTACCCGTTTCGTGACCGAGATTATCCAAGGTATGAAGAAGGCGTGCGGAAACGACTTCGTTGTCCAAGTGCTCATTAATGGCATAGAAGAGAATGACCAGAATATGGGCAATAGCTCAATGCTAGTCTCAGTTGAAGAGAATAAGGAGTTCGCCAAGATACTTGAAGCAGCCGGGGCAGACAGTTTGCACGTACGTCTTGGGCCTACCGGCATGCATGTTTGCCAGTTCGCCTCCGACCTCTACTTCACTGGACGCGGTATCGAAGGTACTACCGCATACGGCACCCAGTTTGACTTCTCCCGCCATTGGGGAGGAAAACTAATTTCCAAGCATTCAGGTTGCGGTATGTTGCTCGACGTGGCCAAAGAGATAAAAGATGCTGTTTCGATTCCTGTGGGGACAGTCACCTATATGGATCCCGCTCATGCGCCTGATTTCTTCGAGAACGCCTTGAAAGAGGGCAAGGTCGATTTCTATTTGATGAACCGACCCCTAACCGTCGATACCGAATATGTGAACAAGCTCAAAGAAGGACGCATCGACGAAATCGCCCCTTGTACGCGCTGCATGCACTGCCATCAGGATAGGAATAAGGAGGGCAAGAGTTATGAGCATTGCCGTGTGAACGCCTGCCTCCAGCGTGCATACCGCGACCAGATGCCCGAAGGCTACGATCCACTCCCCGCGAGCAAAGTGAAGAACGTCATGGTCGTTGGAGGTGGTCCTGCTGGAATGGAGGCTGCACGCATCGCCGCGCAGCGCGGCCACAAGGTGACCCTCTATGAGAAGGAAAAAACCGTTGGAGGTTTGCTCGGTTTCGCTGATGCAGTGAAAGGCCCGCACGAAAACCTGTTAGATCTACGAGCCTACCTTGAGCGCCAGCTTGAGGTCAAGGGTGTTACAGTAGTCACCGGTCAAGCAGTCGATGCCAGCTTCATCACTGAAAAGGCACCCGATGTGGTCATTCTTGCCGTTGGCGGTCTGCGTGCTACCCTTGGGCTCACCGAAACAGAGGGCACGAAGGTCGTATCCATCGACGATATCGCGACCGCTGAAATTGGTGAGAAGGTGACTATTGTTGGTGGTAATTGCCAGGCTATAGACACCGCGCTCTACCTGCTGGAGCAGGGAAAACATGTTACGATGGTGACCCCCGATCCAATCGAGAGTCTGGGCAGTGGCCATTCGAATTGGGTAAAAACCTTCACATTGCCCATGGTCTATGCCCGTGGTACGCGTGTGTGGCCTAATGCGAAGATTGTCTCGGTGGGCAATGGGGAAGTTACCATCCTGGGCGAAACCGGGTTCAACACGATCGTCAAATGCGATACAGTTATCGAGGCCATGGACATGCTTCCCAACACCAGTATTATGGATGGTCTCTCCGGTATGGAAACGTATGCGGTAGGCGATTGTAATGAGCCCTGGAACATCGCCGAAGCGATTATAGCTGGCAACCTGACCGCTCGGAAAATCTAATATATGTTACGCAGCCAGAATAATCCTAGCGAATCACGAGTGCCCTCCTTTTCAGGAGGGCACTTTTACTTTCACAACGATTCGCTGCATGAACTCAGGCCAACCCGATCGGTTGCGCCATTTTTTCCGTGCTAAACACAAGATCCACCGCTGCCAGGTTTTCCGCCTGGTGTTGTGGATTGAACTACATGAGGATGCGGTTGCGCCGCCAGCCAGGCAAGTGAGAGCTGATGCGGCGTCACCCCCCGCGCTCGCGTCATTTTCTGTAACACCTAATTACTCTGTGTAAACCGATGCTTCACGGGCGGATAAAGCGGCAGGGCGGCAGCGGTATGGATGACGATATCGGCGCGAGATTAGCGCCCATCCCAGAATGGAATTTATTGATTCCGCTGACCTCACAGGCCATTTATCCGGAACTGTTGACCGGTACGTCATAACTGTGTTTCCGATCCAACATAGTTTACCCCGAATTGCGCGGTTAACCTCTGTGCCTTGATAAGCTGAAAAATGCTGAAATCCTCCATAATTTAATGATAACTTCATAAATTTGTGATAAACATCACTTGTCCATACAAATAACCGTGCTACTATATTTATGTCATTACCAGGTAATTCAGTAATAAGTATCTGCTGAACGACTTTAATGGCATAAATATTTATCTGAGGATAAGGAGAAAAGAATGTCAAAAGACTGCAAGAAATTATCGCGTCGCGATTTCATTAAAAGCGCCACTCTGGCGACTGGGGCGGGTATCCTAGCCGGCTGCTCACCGAAAATTGTCGATACAGCTCAGCCATCCACGCCAGTCACGCCAGCTGCGGATTGGCTCGGCGAGGAACCGGAAATTAAGGATATCGCCGAAACCGTCGAGAGCGATGTCATCGTCATCGGCGCTGGCACTGGCGGCGCGTATATCGCCGCTTCCTGTGCAGAGAAAGGTCTGAAGGTTATTCTATTAGAAAAGCTCAACCAGCCAAGCACAGTACGCAACGACTGGGGATCAATCGGTTCTAAATACCAAAAAGCAGAAGGCACGGAGATCGATCCGGCGGTGGTGCTTCACTACCACATGATGTACAATGCCAACCGCTTTGATTCGCGACTACCGATCGTATGGGCGAAGGAAAGCGGCGCAGCAATCGATTGGATTGGCGAGCTGATCGAGAGCAAGGGCGGCAGATTCTATCATGAGGGCGGTTATGAGCCTGATCTCAGCCCCACCACCTTCCCGAAGTTCCCAACCGGGCACAGCGCCTTTTGGAACTCCCCGGATATGAATACGGCCAAGATGATGCAAGAGTATATCACCGGGATGGGCGGCGAGTACCGCTTCGAGACCTCGTTCGTCAAGTTCGAGCACGAGGGCAAAAAAGTAACCGCAGCGATCGCCAAAGATAAAGATGGCAAGTATATCCGCTTCGTTGGCAAAAAGGGCATCGTCCTCGCAGCGGGCGGCTATCAGGGCAATCCGGATATGCTCAATGCCCTGCAGCCCGCGGATGTGATGATCATGGCTCGTCCGGCTCCCGGCCCGCAGTCCGGCGACGGCATAAAAGCCTGCCTGTGGATGGGCGCAGCGATGGACGAGTGCCATACCAGCATGCTCTTCGACCGCATGGGACTGATGCCCAGCGAAACCCCCGCGACGATGACCGCGCCGACCCTGTTCTGGTGGGGTTCGCAGCCCTGGTTGAAGGTCAACCTGAAAGGCGAGCGCTTCACCAACGAGTCGTTGCCATACGATTTCATACTCCATGCCGCGGCGTCTCAGCCAGATGCCACTTATTGCTGCATCATGGACTCGACCTACTTCAGCCAGGTAGTGCAATTTTCTTCTGTCGGCTGCTCGCGCGTGTTCCCCTTCCCCAACGGCAGCCCGAACGACACCCCGCCCTTCGGTGAAAGCGGGACGGACATGGCAAAGATCGAAGAAAGCTGGAAGGGAGTCGTGGCAGGCATGATCGAGAGCGGCCATCTCCAACAGGCCGATACTCCCGAAGACCTCGCCAAAAAGCTCAACATCCCCGCCGATACTTTTGCCGCCACTCTCAAACGGTACAACGAGCTTGCCGATAAAGGCGTAGATGAGGACTTCTATAAAGACGGCTACCGGCTGATCGCGCTGAAAGCGCCCCCTTACTACGGAATTCGCTGCACCGGCATGCTGCTCTCCACCATGGACGGCATTAAGGTCGACACCCAGGCGCGGCCGTTGGATAAAGCGGGTGTGCCCTTCGAGGGATTATTTGTCATTGGCGATTCCTCCGGCAGCTACTTCGCCCACACCTATCCCAACCTGTTCACTGGATACGCCAACGGCCGGACTGTCACCTTCGCTCGCCGCGTGGCGCGCATCCTCGCCGGCGAACCGGTTGAATTGATGTAATATATCGACTTCTCGGGTGGTTGATCCGCGAAGCTGAGTCACAGTACTACCAGGTGCGTTCATGAATTGAGCGCACCTTTTTTGATTCTGCTGCCCCAGCCGGTTTTATCAGGCGCTGCGTTAACAATTCGGGGCGTATGAAACCTGCTCGGTATCATTCGATCAGCACCGCTTTATTCTCTTCTTCGGAGCAGTGTTTTGAGTTACCATCTGTCTTTCCTTTCATTACCTGAAATTCAACCCAGAAAACGAACCTTTTGTTATTCCAATTCCTTTCGGTATTGCTCCAGAAAACTCCCAGCCTCACTGAAGTTCATTCCGCGCATCGAGATATGGTGGTGTCCGATCGATTGATACGGTTCAAAGTGCGACTTCCTGGGGACAATCCCGTCAGGGGATTTGTTCCAAAATCAGAATAACAGGCGGGGAAAATTTCGTAATCGAGGAAACGAAGGAAATTGGATATACAAAACGACCACTTTTTAACCGGTCACGGCATCTCAATTGTCCGCAGTTATCTACCACATTTGTTGCAACGGTCCACACCTTCATCTTCGATTCCTGCATCCAGCTACCACGAACTGTCCAGGCGATAGGTGTCTGAAGTAAATGTCAGACAACTATTGACCTTTAACCATGCGCGAATGTAAAATAGAACCAAATGGTTGCTCCGGGCGGATGCCGGCAGGGGAGAACTGGTTGGACCCAGGTCAGTATTAATTCACAAAGGTAGGCATGCTGGTTGCTTATCCTTGTCTGGCTTCGCTCATTCATATATTCCACGATTTCATCACAAGACCGGAGAGGAAACATGGATATTCAAAGTGAGATCAAACAAAGGGTAACAGCCAGGAGAAACGAGATCATTCAATTCATGCGCGATATTTGCGCGATCCCATCCACGGATTCGCAAATCGGCCCGGTCGGCGAGCGCATCCAGCAAGAAATGCGCGCGCTTGGCTACGACGAAGTCCGCTTCGACAAGATGGGCAACACCCTGGGCCGCATCGGCAGCGGCCCCAAGGTGCTGGTCTATGATTCTCACATCGACACCGTCGGTGTTGGCGACCGTGAGGATTGGGAGTGGGATCCTTTCATCGGCAAGGTCGAAGACGGCATACTCTATGCCCGCGGCGCCTGTGATGAAAAAGGCAGCACCCCCGGGATGGTCTACGGTCTGGCAATCGCCCGCGACCTGGGGCTGCTGGACGGTTACACTGTGTATTATTTTGGCAACATGGAGGAGTGGTGCGACGGAATCGCCCCTAACGCCTTCGTCGAAGCCGATCCAAAAGTCCGCCCGGACTTTGTTGTCATCGGCGAACCGACAAAGATGAACGTCTATCGCGGGCACAAAGGACGCATCGAGATGAAGATCACCGCCCAGGGCCGTTCGGCGCACGCTGCGGTGCACTACCTTGGCGATAACGCAATCTATAAAATGATGCCCGTGATCAATATGATCCGCGATCTGGACAACCGGTTCCGCTTTGGATTGGGCGCTCACCCGGTACTCGGGAATCCCTCCATCGCTGTGACCGATGCTCACGTGCGCACCAATTCCATCAACGCGGTGCCAAACCAGTTCACGATTTATCTCGACCGCCGGATGACCATCAGTGAGACGCACGATGGGGTAATCGATCAGATTAAGGGACTGATCCCCGGTTACCTGAAGGAAGAGATCCTGGTCGAGGAGTTATTCTACGATGAGCCGTCTTACACCGGATTTGTCTTTCCGATCAGCAAATATTTCCCGCCCTGGCTGCATGAGGAAACGCACCCGCTTGTCCAGGCTGGTTTGACATCCATCCAGGATTTGTGGGGCGAATCTCGTCCGCTGGGCGTATGGGATTTTTCGACCAACGGCACTTACTGGGCTGGTAAGGCAAAAATCGCGTCTATCGGCTTTGGGCCAGGTGATGAGATTTACGCCCATGCGATCAACGATCAGGTTTCACTGGATGACGTGGTCGCCGCAACTGAGTTCTATGCATACCTGCCGAAGAGTTTGAAGGAAACCGCCGGATAAAGCCTGAAACAACAGGTACGATCCTTCCTTTCGGCGGTACGCTCTCCACATTAGACCGGGCGATCCCTCCTGGCGGCGCAAGCGCGGGGAATACCAGCCACATTGTGCGGCCATTGCTGGCGTGGGCTGGTCCAGATAACACGCTGCGCGTGCATGGCGGCATCCCTTTCTGACTTGATGTAAATCGTCTCGGCGGTCTTTTCTACTGGCCCATCCATATGGTGAATAATTTCACTATGTGTTGTATAATGGCCCCCAAGAGCCTAACAGTATCACTAATCCACCAGGAGGTAAAACATGAATATTCCGGGAAAGACATGGGTTGTAACCGGCGGCGGCAGCGGCATGGGGCGCGAATTGACTCTTCTCCTCCTTACAATGGGCGCCAGGGTTGCCGCTGTAGATGTAAATGAAGCCTCGTTGAAGGAAACTGCAACACTGGCAGGCGATCATCAAGGCCGTTTGTCCACTCACACCGTGAACGTCATAGATCGCGAAGCTGTCTTTGCCCTGCCCCAGGCAGTGGTTCAGGCCCACGGCGAAGTGGACGGCGTGATCAACAACGCCGGGATCATCCAGCCCTTCGTCAAAGTTAAAGACCTGGACTTTAATGCCATGGAACGGGTATTCAATGTGAATTTTTGGGGCACAGTGTATGTCACCAAGGCATTCCTGCCTCACCTGCTCGAACGGCCTGAAGCGCATATCGTCAACGTCTCCAGCATGGGCGGCTATTTGCCCGTCCCTGGTCAAACGGCTTACGGCGCTTCTAAAGCTGCGGTGAAATTGTTCACCGAAGGATTGAATTCTGAACTGCTGCCCACGAACGTGCGCGTCTCTCTGGTCTTTCCTGGCGCCATTGCAACGAACATCACCGTCAACTCGGGTGTGACGTCCGATCAGACCATCGCATCCGAGGGAGAGCAGAAATTCAAAATGACCCTGGCAACCGATGCGGCCAAAATCATCCTGGCTGGGATCGAGAAAAACAAATACCACATTATGGTGGGTTCGGACGCGAAAACGATGAATTTGCTCAGCCGCCTGATGCCGGAACGAGCCGCAAAAATAATCTACTCGCAGATGCGCTCGCTGCTGGCAGATTAGCCGGTCAGTCTGATCGACACGGCGGCCTCCGGCCTTTGCGTGAACCAGCGGGCCGCCGATTCATGAGGTGCGTTCGATTGCGGGACGCACCTCATGATATTGTCAGCACCGAATGTGATAATAGCGAAAAAAGGGGGATCAACCTGATGACTGCATAAATCCCCACCGGAGGTTGCCCCTCCGGTGGTAGATTCATCGCCTGCCTGATCCTGGCCAGCGGCTGGTGAGCACGTTTAGCCGCTCGCCGCCGCGTGCCTCCCGGCGACCATCCCAAAGACCATGGCTGGTCCAATCGTCGAGCCAGGTCCGGGATAAGTGCGCCCCATGACCGACGCCGAGGTATTACCGGCGGCGTACAATCCCGGGATCGGATCGCCCCCTTCGCGGAGCACCCGTGAGAACTCGTCGGTGAGCAATCCGCCTTTCGTGCCCAGGTCACCCGGCCAGACTCGGACGGCAAAGAACGGTGGTTTTTCAATTGAACCCAGGTTGGGGTTTGGCTTGACCTTCGGGTCGCTGTACACCCGGTCGTAGGCGCTGTCGCCGCGGTGGAAATCGAGGTCCTTTCCGGAGGCAGCGAACTGGTTGAAGCGCCTGACCGTCTCCACCAGGTTTTGGGGATCGATACCGCAGGCCCGGGCAAGTTCAGGGATCGAATCAGCCTTGACCATCATCCCCGATTGATAGACCTCCTTGGGGGTGATGCCAGGGAACATGGTTCCATAGAGGTAATATTTTCTGTGCCTCGCATCGGCTATCATGTAGGCCGGGATGGCGGGCACTTCCTTATTACGTTCATACTGCCAGTGACCGCAATCGACGTAGGAAGCCGACTCGTTCATGAACCGCTGACCAGAACTGTCGACGATGATGCCGAACGGCGCTGAACGCTCCCAGAGCATGAATTGAGCTTTGCCTTTACTGTCAATAAAGACCGGCCCCCACCAGGCATCATCCATCAGGGCAGTTGCTGCGCCGACAGCCATCCCAGCCTGGATCGCGCCTCCCAAATTGCCCGGATTGGCAACCGTCCAATCCGTAGTGATCGGGTGGGGATGGTACTTCAGCCGCATTTCCAGGTTGTGCGGAAATCCGCCGGCCGCAAGAATGACCGCTTTAGCGAGGACTTCCTGTTTGACGCCGTCTTTTTCGACGATCACGCCTCTAACAATCCCATTTTCGTAAATCAACTCCACCATCGGGCTGTTCAGCCAGACAGGGATCGAGCGGTTGAGCGCCAGGTGGAGCAACTGTCCAATCAAGGCGCCGCCGAGCCCGGCCAGCCTCTTTCCAAACAGCATGCTGCCCATCGTTCGAATTCCAATCACTTCCGCAGTGTGGAGAAATGCCGGAAGGGTCCTCATGGAAAGAGAAAGCTGAGCAGCGTCGAGCGTATGAAGTGGGATTGGCATGATGATATTCAGTTTATCTTTCCACTCTCCCAACTTTTTCAAGTCGAAAAAGCCCGGTTCCACGCAGCGGCCCCTGACGCTCCCTCCTGGAGCCTCGGGGTAATAATCCGAGTACCCCGGCGTGTAGGAGAAACCAAACCCGAGGCTTGCCAGCCATTCGACCATCCGCGGTCCTTCGCGAAGGTACATTTCCCTCCGTTCAGGGGAACTTGCCGGGCCGACGTCTCCAATCACAGTATCCATATATAATCTGGCGTCCTCGTAGCTGTCATGTACTCCGGCTTTCAGCATCAGTGGATTGTTAGGTATCCAGAATCCCCCGCCGGACATGGCTGACGATCCTCCGACCAGGGACATGCTTTCCACGACCAATGGCTCTAGGCCTGCTTCTTTGGCCGCCAGGGCGGCGGTCAATGCCGCCGAACCAGAGCCGACAACAACAATCCTATTGGTGCCGTTATCCATCGTTCACCTCCATAATTTTTTCTCCCGATTAATGAAGTTCTTTAATGATTGTACATCCAATCTCGAAATGATCGACCACGCGAGATTTTCAGATTGGAAGCATGTCGAAGGATACATTAGCCGCAATTTTGGAAGGAGGCAGAGACGTTGTCCTTTTAACGAGCGCTGCGAGCTAACACTTAAGCCCAGCGTTGGGAGGGTTTCTCTCCTAAATCGAAACGGCTCATCGGCTGCTCCGGAGCCGCAACCGTGTCCAGGGATGGACGCGGCACGATTTGTTCTCTCCCATATTCAGATATATCATCACATCGCCCCGATCGATTCCCACTCCTTTGTAGAATATAAGCTGAAAGGTTAGTATACTGTAGAGGTCGGGAGATTGATTTCTTCGGTATGCATCCAAAAGGTAAGGCTATGAGACAGAAACAAACATTGCACCGCGTTCTCCCCCTGCAAATATCCTGGTTTGCAGGCAGCCGGCGCGTGATTTTGATCATCGCCGCTGGAATCCTTGTCAGCCTGTTGACCGGCTGCGCCTCAAATCAGTCAGGCGTTCCCGTGGATCTCCGCTGGGCTTCCACGGACGGCAGCCAGGTGCAGGAGACCCAGGCAGGAGAACAATTCTTTTTCCATATTTTGGTTGATGAGGGCTTTATCGCGGACGGCGCGCCGATCAAAATCCAAACCAGTGGTAAGGTGGCGTCCGGTTGGCTGCGCTTTGAACTTCGCCGGCCTGACGGTCAGGCAGTCTGGGAGTCTGGGACGATTCGACCCGGCGATTTTTCAATCAGCGCCGATTATCCCGTCCCGGCCGGGCAGACCGGAACCTTCGCTCTTGGAATGGTACATGGGGACAATACCACAGCCACTTATGCGCTGAGCTGGTACGCCTTCGAGCTCGGGCCGGTCATTCTCCTGCCAGGCATTGGGATGATCCTGACCGGGCTGGTATTTGTGATCTACGCTGCCCGCCGGCGGCTGCTGAGTTGGCGTTATCTGTTTTTAGGCGGGCTGTTCTGGGTTTTGACGGTCGTGATCAAATTTGCCGTTGCAATCCCGCTCAATCCGCTGGTCTTCCGCTGGCTCGACGTCTCAGCCGACCATCTCTTCTCCTCCGGCAACCTGGCAGCCTATTTCTACATCGGCGCCCTGACCGGTGTGTTCGAAGCCGGTCTGGCCTGGCTGATTCTGAGGAAGGTCCGCTGGGGGAAAGCGTCCTGGAATCAGGCGCTGGTCTTTGGAATGGGTTTTGGCGTGGTTGAGGCGGTTCTTCTGGGGGGGTACGGACTGGCAGGAGCATTCTCGGCCCTGCTTGCCCCGAACCTGTTTCCCGTTCCCACCCTGGGCATCCTGGCAGCCAGCGCCACTCCCGCCGGCCTTGCCCCGGTCATCGAGCGGTTCTTCGTCATTCTGGCGCACATCTTCGCCTGCGTCCTGATTTTTTACGCCATCGCCAGCAGGCAAGCCAGGTGGGGCTGGCTGGCAATCCTCTACAAAACCCTGCTCGACGCCCCGGCAGGCTTTGCCGCCTTCTGGGGAACGGGCACGGCGGTAAAACTCTGGACCATTGAAGCGGTTGTCGCCGTCATCAGTTTGATTGGCCTCTGGGGAACTTTCCAGATTGCGCGGCGCTACCCGGCAGATATGGCTGCAAACGGCCTGGACTTATATCCGCTTGCTGAACCACAAATTGCCCAGCGAGAAAAGGAAGATAACACCGAATAGATGCAGCGGCAGCCAGACCAGCCGGACCACGCCGGCGAGGTCTTGCAGATTGAAGATGAACAGGGCTGTCATATAGACAGCGCTGATCAGCAGGGTCAGCAGCGCAGATTTTCCCACGTCTTGAAGCTGTTTCTCGTCGAACCACTGCCGTTCTTTCTCGCGAAGTTTGATCATCAGCCAGTAGAGGACCGCCAGCGCATAGGGAAATAGTAATACAATCCCGGTCAAGACCACATGAGTCAATGGATTGTAAGCCGTACGGTAAATGAAGCCCAAACCCGCCGACGTCAATCCCATCAATCCGCAAACCAGGCCGACGTACTGCACCACCAGGAAGACATTGATGTCCCGCACGATCTCGTCAGGTTGTTTCCTGACAAAGAAACCGGATAAATGAAGGAACGTAAAGATCAGCGCGACCAAAAGCTGACCCGCGATGATCGGGTAAACCAGCGTCCATTCGGGCTGCGCGAGCCCGTGCCGGTATTGCTTGTGGATGTCGCTCAATAGCGCCACGTCGGCGAAGACGCACAGCAAAGCCACCACACCGGCAATGATCAGAAACAGCGGGAATGGCCGAACCTCATTAGCGCTCTTTACGTGACGGACCAGGGACAGCAAGGAAAGCAGAAAGAAAAGCAGGATCACCATTAACCCAATCCCCGCCCAGGTGATCAGGTTTTCCTCGAACCCGGTGAGCGATTCAAATGCGACCATTTTGGGCTGCAGGCGGACAAATATGATCAAATCATAGACAAAGAGAGCGACGGAGAGAAATCCCAACGTGATAACGATCGTTCGCAGAGTCTGACTGGTATTTTTCATTGTTCGCTTTCATCCTCGACAAGGGAAAAAATATCTTCGACGGACTTATTGAAGAAACGGGCGATTTTCAGCGCCAGCAAAGTGGATGGATTGAACTTTCCGGCTTCGATCGAATGGATAGTCAACCGGGTCACCCCAACCGCGTTAGCCAGATCCTGTTGAGAGATCTCGTCGTGCTCAAAGCGAATCTTGCGTAAGTTGTTGCCCAGTTTCAATGCAGTCCTCAACCACAAAATGTATATTATTATATACATAGTATATAGTTAACTATACACATTGTCAAGTGGTGTTCCCCCAACAAATGCAAGGTCAGAGCGGGCGAAATTGAGCCGCCTCCCCCGGTAGCAGGTCGTTCAAACACCCTCAGCGCGCATAATGGCGAGGAGAAGCGGGTTAATCAAGGGCAGCCCGTTCAGCGCCCGGGATTTTTTGGCCAACAAACCCCTACCGGGCGGGCGAGAAGCCCGCCCGGTTTTTTTTGGATAGCTTAATACTTCAGTAGTTATCCTCTTTGATGGATTCGACGATGTTATCCTTGCCTACGCGCGAACCGGACACTGTCATGGTGGTATATACAATCAGCAGGACAGCGGCGGCGCTGATCAGCATGGGCCGCCAGGGCAGGGTGAATTGAAAGCTGCTGACATGGGCGAATATTTTGTAAAGGATGACGCTCAATACGACGGCGATGGGAAGCCCAACGATCAGCGCTGCGCAACTGTAAACCAGACTTTCAAAACGCAGGATGCGCTGGAATCCACGCGGCGTCAATCCGACCGATTTAAGCATGGCGAACTCGCGCCTCCTAAGCTGCAGGTTGGTATCCACTATGTTGATCATGTTAGTGATCCCAACCAGGGTAATCAGAGTGAGAAACCCATAAAAGAAGAGTTTGACCAGAGTTTCCATCATTTGATCCCGCTGGTTGGTTTCATAAGGAGAGTGGTAGGCCAGCGAAAGGCCAACGGTTGTGCTGTAGGCCACCTTGACATCCTGGACCAGGGCAACCAAATCATCAGTCGTAAAGTAGAGCGAGTCCATGGGAGGACTGTCTGAACTTGCCTGACCTATGAGGCGGTCGAAAACCTCGTCAGAGACCACCAACCTGATCTGCCCGGAAGGCATAGTGCCGCCCATAGGCACGGTATCCGCGACCGCAGCAATGACGAATGAGATGCTGCCGGATAGTTCGCTGTCGGCGCCCTCGCCAAGCTCGACCTCGACACTGTCACCTGCCGTGGTATTTAGCAGATCGAACTCGTAAAGCTTGCCCATGTGGACATTATTGCGGTTAACCAGGATTGCTTCCAACCTGTTATTGACAGCTTCCTCCTGCCGGCTAAACCCGAGCGATTGTCGGTATCGTTCATGCTCCGACAGACCATAAGCACAAATGTCCACCGGTATAGTTGCCTGACCTGCTTCAAGATATATCATGGAGGATTCTTTCAGAGCTTCCCTTGCCTGCCGGGTCAATTGATCTTCAGCCACCTGCGCTTGACTGTATATACATCGCTTGAGGCTGTAAGCCTGCACCTGCGGCAGACTAACGGCCTTTTCTATGAAGCGGCTGAGATCACCTTCCGGTCCGCTCAGGTAGACTACCAGGTCATAGTTTGTGGCCTGGTTGTTCATCCTTGCGGTAACGCTGGAGTATTCCATCATGCTGTTGAACACTACAAAGAGAACGATGCTGATCGTTAAGGAAAAAACCGTGGTACGGTACCGCTTACGGTCACGCCAGATGGATTTTAATGCAAGGATAACTTCAAAGCCAAAAATGCGCCGTACCAGCGAGCTGATCTTTAGATGAGCACCTGCGGAAAAGGATATTTCTCCGCTTAATCGGATCGCATCGATGGGAGAAACCCTGGCAGCACGATTTGCGGGAATCCAGGCTGATACCACGATCATGCCGGCTGAAAACAGGATGGTGGCCAGGATAATCATGGGGGAAACCACAAGCTGCATGCCCTGCTCAACTCTGGTTATCTCGCTGATAATATCCTGCGCGTAGGATAGGGTGATCCCCACCCCCACGATCCCGCCCAGGATACCCGGCGGAATACCGATCAATCCGATCATCAGAGCTTCAAACATCACCGCCTGGTGAATCTGACTGGCGGTGGCTCCGGTACTGGCGAACATGCCAAACTGTTTTTTGCGTTCGTTGATCGAAATCGCAAAGGCATTGTAGATCACCAACCCCGAGCCAACCACTACCAGGGTAATCAAGAAGCCCAGCACTCCCACGAAAAACACAGTGAACTCGGCGTTGCTCTTAATCCCGCTCCACTGGAGCAGATCATCGTTGTAATACAGCACGACCGAACCAGGTTCCGATGATTCCGGACTGAGGACAGACAAGCCCGCGTTGCCAGCGATCGTTGGCACAGTCTTATATACCTTGTAAGGATTACTCAGTAGAATCCCAACGTTTACCAGGTCACCCGGGGCAAGGGTGTCGGGATCCAAAAGAGTGATGCCGGCGTAACCAGGAAAACCCGAGATCAACTCATCGAAGGTAGGCTGGATAATCCCCACGATAGTATATGAAACGGTCTGGGATGGGGTAAATATTTCGCCTTCTTCTGTCGAAGTGAAGGGATTCAATTCTTCGCCATTCGAATCGGTGCGCTTCCCAAAAGACACCTGGATCTGATCACCAATAGTAATATTCCCGCCAGTTTCCGCTACCATAAGGGATGACACCAGGATTTCTCCCGGATTTTGCGGCAGCCCGCCTGCTGTAAGGTTAACGGGCATATTGCTCATAGCCTGCTGGTCATACGCGGTCAGGTAAAAGTAGGGTTTGGCAGGATTCTGTTTGCCTTGCACCACACTAAGTTCGGTGGGCCCCGTCAGCATGGAAGCTTTCACCTCGGTGTGCTGAGCGATGTACTTCACCTTCTCATACGGCACATTCGAAAACTTGGCGTGATAGTTGCCATTGGAGGAAATGGCATTGTCAATCATCATTTTACGCATGCTGGCGCCCAGCAGAATGACCCCGCAGATCAGCGCGCTGGATATGATCACCCCCAGAACGGTCACGCCGGTGCGTTTCCGGTTCAACCAGAGATATTTCAGAGAGTAGCGAGCCAGAATGTTCATGGCCGGTTCACCTCATCGCGAATAATGCGGCCATCCTGGAAGGATATAATCCGGTCAGCCTGTAAGGCGATTTCCCGGTCATGGGTCACGACGATCAACGTCTGCCGATACCGCTTATTGGAGAGCTTGAGCAGATTAAGGAGCTCTTTGGCGTTACGGCTGTCCAGGTTGCCGGTGGGTTCATCGGCCAGGATCAGGGCTGGATGATTGATCAACGCGCGTCCAATCGAAACCCGCTGCTGCTGCCCGCCCGACAACTGGTTTGGAAGGTGAGCAATCCGGTCGGTCATATCCAGCGTTTCCACAATTTCACGCAGATGCTGGCGGTCGACCTTGCGCCCATCCAACAGCAGCGGCAGGGTGATGTTTTCTTCCACATTCAAAATTGGAATCAGATTGTAAAACTGGTAAATCAACCCGATTTGCCGCCGGCGAAAAACAGCCAGTTTCGTCGGATCCAACTTGAAGATATCGGTGCTGTCGATCAGCACCTTTCCCGCGGTGGGTGTATCAACACCGCCAAGGATGTGCAACAATGTGGATTTGCCAGAACCAGAAGGTCCTACTACGGCGACAAAATCGCCCTTATCCACGCTGAAACTTACATTGTCCAGCGCCCGCACCTGAGTATTGTTGCTGCCATAAACCTTGGAAAGGTTTTCCACTCTTAATATTTCCATACAGAAAATTCTCCTCAAAGAAGGGTTGTATTTGTATCATACCCACTGAGCATGACGCCTTTGTGACAACCAGTGTGACAGTTTAGTCATAAACCGTGGGGGCGATCACTCTCACAGCCTGAGGAGCTTTTCCTGGTGAAAAAATTGTCACCAGCGGTATCACCCGATTCTCACTTGAAGTTTGTATCATCAAAAATATCCGCCTGACTTAAGCAGATAGGAAAGCGGCTGATCACAACATCGCAATATTCGCCTCACCGGTGATCCGTTAATTATTGGAGAAAAATCGAATGAGACTTACCTTCATGCATAAACTTGGTGTGATATTGACCATCATCCTTGCGGCGGCAGTTGTCCAGGGATGGAGCTATCCGCCGGCTGCCGCGGTTGTGGAACTGACAGATTCGGCGAAAGATGCGGCGGTGAGCCCGCCAGATACGCAAGAGGATCAGTCCGATCAAACCCTGAGTGACAGCGCGCCAAGCATTCAGACCGCGGTGGCCGTTGTGGCCGGTCTGTTTATTGTCATCACATTGCTGCCGCTGTTGTTTTTAGATGATCAGACCGACTCCGCTGCTCGCCGATCAGACTGAACCTTATGGTAAGCTGCGTATACTCCCCTTAATGGACCCCGTGAAAGACTTTGACCGAAAAACGGGTTCCTTGTCCAGGCTGGCTGCTTACCGTGATATCACCGCCTTGTTCTATGAAAATAGCCTTGGCCAGCGCCAGCCCGATGCCTATGGAGTGCTCAGAGGCGTTTTTGCCCCGGTAAAAACGCTGAAAGATCCTGGGTAAATCCTCGCTGGCGATACCCTCTCCGGTGTCGGCTACCGTGATTTCTACGTAGAGCGGATTTACCGTATAGCGGATGTCAATACAGCCGCCTTCCGGGGTGTGCTCCACACAGTTTTTTATCAGGTTGGTGAGGGCCTCTGCGCTCCATAGGAAATCCCCATCAAAACTTGCCTGGTCGTCCCCCTGAACGATGAGCTGTAGTTTGTTGAGTTCAATGGGAATGCGCAGCGGCTCCAGGGCCTGTTCAAGCAGCCGCTTAATATTTACCGGTTCGCGCTTGAGGTTGGCTGTTCCCGCGTCCAGTCGGGAGAGTTTAAGCAGCGCGGTGATCAACCATTGGATACGCCCTAACTGCGGGCGCATCCGGCTCACAAACTCGCGCCGATCTTTTTCCGCCGGATCATCAGCCAGCAAGTCCACCAGCACCGATAAAGAGGTTAACGGTGTTTTGATCTGGTGTGATATATCCGCGATGGCATCTGATAAAAACACTTTATCCCGCTTGAGCAGCTCCGCCTGCTCGCGCAGCCGGACAGTGATTTTGTACAGTTCATTTTTCAACAGGCTGAAGCCGCTTTCACCGCTATCCCTTACATCCAGCCGGTAATCCCCCTGCTCCAACCGCTGTAAATAATTGGTAAGCTCCGCGATCTGTGCATAAACCACCCGCTGGTCGGATATGTGAAGGGCGGCAAAGGCAGCGGTGACAAGCAGAACCAGCAGGATGCTGCCCGGCAGAAGACGGCTTACCAGTGCGTAACCGACCATATTATCCTGCACGCCCTTTTCGTCCAACCCGTACTGGCGCAGTATGTCCCTCCCCCGAGCGATGGAAGCTGGATCGGTTGCGCGGAGATCCTCAATCACCTTCTCTTCAGCCTGAGGGTATTTTTCGGAAACATTGGCAATCACCATCGCAAATGCATTGTGGATTGTACGGTTGGCAAACTGGAGGGAGAGCAGGTTGAGCAGAAGCGCCGCCGCCAATCCCCCAACCAGAATCAACACAAACATCGGCAGCCGGTTTTTGCCGGTAACAGGGTGAAGGTACTGCATGTCAATTACCTATCATGTATCCCAGTCCGCGAACGGTTTTAATCAGCACCGGGTTTTTCGGATCGTCTTCCAATTTTTCACGCAGACGCTTGATGTATACAGTCAGCGTATTATCGCTGACGAAGTTTTCATTCACATCCCAGATGTGGGCAAAGATC
Organism: Bellilinea sp.; assembly: GCA_034678705.1. Classification (GTDB taxonomy): domain Bacteria; phylum Chloroflexota; class Anaerolineae; order Anaerolineales; family Anaerolineaceae; genus Bellilinea. Next base: position 7,668 of record JAXDBP010000021.1, on the reverse strand, counting down.
TGGTCTCTGCTGAGCACTTGCCCCTGATGATTCAGCAAGGTCAGCAGCAGCCGGTACTCCATGGCGGTCAGGATGACCTCCTGATCGTTTTTTAATACTTTTGCCTGGTTGGCAAGGATCCGAATACCACCGAGGCTGAGCGTACGCTCTTCAAAGGCAGCCGGTTGACGGCGGCGCAGCACCGCTTTAATGCGAGAAATGAGCTCGCCCAGCCGGAAGGGCTTGGTGATGTAGTCATCCGCGCCAAGGTCCAGCCCCATAATGATATTCACTTCTTCATCTTTTGCCGAAAGGATGATCACCGGGGTATCACCTGCCGCGTGTATCTCTTTACACAGGGTGTAACCGCTGCCGTCCGGAAGGCCCAGGTCGAGCAGCACCAGATCGAAGCGCTGCTTTTTGAGCCGGAGGCGTGTATCCTCCACGCGGCTAGACAGGGTAATATCAAACCCCTCGCGCGTGAGCGAAAACTCCACCGCGCTGGCAATCGTTTGGTCATCTTCGACGAATAGAATGTGAGTCATAACCTTCCTTCAGTTATCTGTTCCATTAATAATTTTACCCGATTGACATCCAATTTGATGGGAGATACCCGCGATAATGGAGATCCTGGACTCCGGTAAACAAAGGCGCGACAGTATGAAACAGAGTTCGCAGCAGGAACGGCAAGCGCCGCATGAGGAATGTACTATTGCACTCGAAAGGTGAATGATAGCGGTTAAATATTATCGTTAATATTATGCGCCGGATTATTGGAGGAGAGTGTGAGACACATAACCAGTGCAAAAGAATGGGCTGAGGTAACCAGGGATTGGCAAAATGAAGCGGTTATCTCATTGGTTATGGTCGTAATCCCAGGACCGTGTTTTGCGGCCACACTTGACCGTTTAGTCGATCGATTTGATGGTTATACAACAAGGTTCTGGCAAATGACCAGCTTTCTCAGCGCTTTATTGTTCGCCTTGCTGGTTACGGGCATACTGATACGAACCCCAAAAACCAACCCGAGGAGTATAGGCCTTCTTGCGCCTGCTCCCTGGTATGCCACCCTGGCCTTGTTATCCTCGGTCTCGACTGGGCTTATGCCTCCACATTCTCACTACGAGCTATGGATCCAGAAGCGGATGTTATGATCCTGTGGCTGACGTTTAATCCATTGCGTTTTTCTTCATCGTTGTTGGGCTTATCGCAGCAGTGATCGAAGATTTCATCACACGCGGCTTTTTCGTGCACGAACTGAAGGGAGCCAACCGGCCTGTCTGCGCACTTTTCCATCCAACCCCGCAGCTCCGACCCATCCGAATCGACCGTCCGTTGGCTTAAGCCTTCAGCGGTTTTGGATATGACAAAACCGTCAATACCGGTTGAATCCCACCATCTTCCCCTTTGTTTGATATTCAGCTTGTCATTCAAATCAGACGGTCAGGCGAACGGGGTGTTTTTCAACCCAGATTAACTTGGTATTAAGATCCACGCACTGACTCGATCCGGGAACTTCAGCTCGTCGGGATCCTGTCATAAGGCCTGAAAGACCTGTCCATTGGCCGTGTGGACTGCACTTACCTCAATCCATTAGCTTATCGCCAGTAATACAGCTCCTATGATGGCGATCAACACACCGATGCACAATATCACGATATCCGCCTTGTTGCTTGTCCCCTTTTTGTTGATCTCCACCGGTTTATTGGGATTGTACATGACCTCCACTTTCTGCCCGACCGTGTACGTTGCGGCGTTATATGCCTTTGTGAACGGTTTACTATACTCAACGCCGTTCACCGTGTAAACAACAGTCGGAATATACTCCCTGGTTGGGACGTCATTTCTCCTGCTCACTTTTTCTTTCACTTCCGAAATTGTGCCGGTGACAACAGCGGTACAGCGTTGCTTTTTAATGGCGCGATTAATCATGTTGATCAAGGTCACCAGGATAAAAATAAACGCAACAATCCACAAAACAGCCACAGTAATACCCATAATCTCACTCTCCTTTACAAGCTCAACATTTTTCTATTGATTTATGGAAGTCCACGGTCTTGAGTTATTGATCAGGATGCAAATTTTGATCTCGACATACAGGACACATAATTAGGACATATCGAGCAAGGTTCATGCCAGGTTAATCACCAGGTTGAAAACACTTTTACGCTTTCGCCCGGAGGCAGAAACCGGAGTAAAGCTGAACTGGGTCAAGGTGATACGTTTTTTGAGAAATCCTGCAATACCGGCTCGGTTCCTTAATATGATCCGACATCTTACAGTGCTACACTGTTCATATACAGGAGGTAAAAAATATGCCGAAATTTGAACGTGAAGTGGAGATTGACGCTCCCGTCGAGAAAGTTTGGGAAGTGCTTACCAATCCGCAGCACTGGCCGAAGTGGTTTCCTGGTATGGAAAGCGTCTCAAAGGTAACCGCAGTCCAGCGGGGTGGAAGCTTCGAATGGACGAGGGAGGGCAGAACAGGCATGGGCACCATCGTCGCGATGGAACCATTGAGGGAACTCAAGATAATGACCCAGTTAGGCGACGACAAGGACGCGCATGTCTTTAAACTGCGCGCGAGCGGCGGTTTCCTGGGCTTGAACACCGATGAGTGCAAGGTGGAATACACCCTTGACACACTGATGGGCGGCGGCATACTGGGCAGTTTCATCGCCGGCGGCAATCCGGTCGACGCGATTAAGGTCAAAAAGGCAATGGTCCTGTTCAGAAAACTGGTGGAAAGCATTTAATCTTTCAGGAGTGGAGAAAACATTATGGGTCTGATTGCAACAATCATTGTAGGGCTGATCGCAGGCTGGCTGGCATCTTTGATCATGAAGGCCAAAACCGGGCTCTGGCTGAATCTGGTTCTCGGGGTGGTCGGCAGCATCATCGGCGGGTGGATCGCCAGTTTGCTCACCGGCGTGGATCTGATGACCGGCGTCAATCTAACCAGCATCATCGTAGCCTTGATCGGCGCGATCATTGTCGTTGCCCTGTACCGCCTCATCAAGCGGCGCTAGTTACTTAATGCCTTTACCCGAAAAACGGCCCTCATAGGCCGTTTTTCCATTAAATTCATTTGTATGGGAAGCGGAAATAATGCAGCGATGCCTTCGCGTTAACCTAAATATCCACAAGCTGAAGAGGGATGCCATAGATATCCACGCCCACTATCTCCAGAATGATGTCATCTTAAGCAGAATCACATTTCTTCGCTGTGCTTGATTCAATCCACCAGGATCCATCCAGAGTCTGGTTTTAGCGCTGGAGGCAAGGATTCTCATCTGGCGCCTGTGATCTCAGTCGGTAAAAGTGATTTTTCGCAACCATCGACCCTCAGGCCTATCAAAGAACCGCAGCCCCAAGGGGCTGCGGTTCTGGTTAGTTGCGGGGAGTGGATTCGAATCTGGGGCTTCCGGGTTATGAGAGGTTTTCCTGGTTTCGGAACGTCTTGAACGCAGGCTCCGCATTTTAGCCTGGCCTGAGGGACGCTCTTCTGAAGAAGCCGGAGGATCTTTGGTTACGAGTTATTAGACGTATGATAGTGACTTTTTATGACAGGGTCAAGTAGTAGTTTTTTCGCGACCCGGAGGACGATGGTTGAGTTTTGGTGAATGAACGTCCTCTTTTTTGAAGAACTTTTGTGAAATGAAAAAATCTTTAAGATTCGAGGCCGTTTGATTCTGTCAAAGCCTGGTGGATGATGATTTTCTTTGGCAAAAATTAAAATGAGAAACCTAACTGGTTAGGATTTTTTGGCGTTCGATCATGTTGTTCGTTCTTCTCGCCCATAATCTCCAAATAATAGTTTTTGTCAGAGATCAATAAATTCATATCAATTTCAGGGGAATTGGAAAGCGCAACAAATAAAGCAGCAGATCTTGCCTGGCAATTTATAGAATGTTCGGGGTTAAATGCAATATCAGAAAAGCCACTGTACTTCAGCATTCTCTCTGATAAAGTGGGATTTTGTGAAAGCGCTATAAGATATATCCAATCATAAAACAATGTAAAAGGCCTGGTGGGAAATTCCATTCCCAAAAAAATAAAGCCTATTAATTCACCAGATTCTTTAATCCTTACATTCTTCTTGGCCTCAATACTAGTTGAGTGATAAAGATCGGTATAAGGACCTCCATTTCTGAAAACCTTGCTCCCTTGAAAGGCACATTCAACAGACATTGTTAAGTTTTCTACTGTTAGCATGAGGTTAAACGCACTAAGGGAAACCCCCAGAGAATCTAATGATTTGGATGAAATCTCAAGAATTGGAGATAAACCCCTTTTCTTGGCTTCGTTATGTAAAGATTGGATGGATTTTTGGGCTTGAGTTTTGGCAAACCCTGGATACCATTCGAAATCAATGATGATTTCCTTGGTATATGGATAATGAGAATATGATGGAATAAAAACGGGTCGTTTTGCCATAATTTTATATATCAATTATTTCGAATTCATCGAATTCTGGTGGTACATTGTGATTTTCTTGAGATTTTTGCCATTTAGGCCAATCGCGACGGGGTTTAAAATAAGTATCCGAAGCGACCAAAGATATATTTTCTGGATATGAATTCAAGTTTTGCCAGGCTTTCATCGCTGATATTGATCGGAAATTAACACAACGAATGTACTTTACAGGTATTGTATCAAAAACTAAAACTTCAGCTTGAGGATTTGTCGTAAAGTTGGCAGGTATAGCTAATTCATCTCTTGATACATTTTCTTCATCAGTAAACATTTGAACGAGTGCTTCAAAAGTTTTCCGTTGTTCCAATGGGATTCTTGAAATAATTGATGAGGCAGCATTGGTTTGACAAAAGGCACAATCGAGATCCCATAATATTGAAGAGTCTAGAAGTAAAACGACCCAATCATCTGGTTTATCCTTATTTAATTTATAAAACATTTGATAATTTGGAAAGCTGATTGACACACAAACAGCTTCGATATGACCATCAAACCTTTCTTGATCATTAAAAATTGGGCGCTCTGATTCTGACAAACGAGATAATTCCTTCCGATTGATCAACCCTTGCTGTAATATTCTCTTGAGGTTTTCTATCCTCGTAAAATGAATAAGATAAACAATCCTTTTTGTAGAACAAAATTCAGATATTCGTCGTGAGCGTTCTTGTGCTACCTTGAGTCTGGATTGTTTTTCTGCTTCAATTTGTGCAATTCTTTTTGCCTCTTGTTGTTGAGCTTTTTCTAATCTTAATCTATCGATTTCTGCCTGTTTTTCCCTTTCTATCTTTTCTTTTTCAAGTCGCGCTTTTTGTCTGATAGATGCTTCGAGGTTTTTCTTTGATTCTTCTTCAATTCGCCTTCGTATGATAAATTGCTCTTCTTCTTTTTTTTGTATTTCGAATAAAGAAACCTTCTCCACAATTTCTGATGGTAGACACAATCCATCAAATATTTCGTCTCTAAAGTATTCAAGAGCGACTTTCCGACCCAGTACAATTATTACCTTCTGTGCGAGATCTACTTTTTCAATAATGCATTTTCCCCATACTTTATGAATTATCTCGCAACCTTCAATTGATTTCCAATACTGGGGATTTTTGGACGCGAAGAGATTGAAAAGTGATGGGCTAACTGGCTGCATTGATCACCTCACGTTAAGAATCGCACTGCAAGGTGTGCTTTGATATGATTCTTATTAATTTTATTCGCTTCACTTTTAAAAGCAAATCAGCAAAGATAGTTGGCCATTATTAAACGATTGGATTAGATCCCATTTTGAACATATCATTTTCAAGAAGAAGAGGTAAAGTACATATGAGTAAAATTGCTTAAAAAGAAAGCAACAAGAAAAACATCATTATCATCATCACGTTTTTCTTGTTGCCTGTGTTGTGAAACTATAACCGGCCCTGCTATTATCATTTTTAGACTGAAATGATAATAACATTGGATGTGTTCTCATTTACGAAAATAGCCGCTGCCTGAAGACAGCATTAAAAGTATTCATCCGAAATAATTCTGGACTAGTGTTTTATCCTTGGCTACATCATTTGTCATCTTTGTGTTTGGTCTTGTCCACCAAGATAAATCCCTGGCCTGGTTTTGGTGTTGGCGGCAAGGTTTCGCCTTTGGTAACGGTGACTTCAGTACCGGTTTTTCCGCCTTTTGGACCAACTACGCCATATTGTCCAGATTCCGGAGCCTTCTGACCCGGCTAGTGCATTGTACCTTTGGGTTTACTCACTCGAATATCCTTTCTGGTCAAAATGACCAACGATTAAAACGTTTTTGACATTCACCGTCTGGCAGCCTTGCCCCTTGACCGAGCATTTCCCGGAGGGCAATAGCAGCCTGGTTTGCTGTAAGAACATGGTGGATCACCATTTCATCCAATATCCATAACACCCCGTGAACCGGTAATCCCTGCGCCTTGGCAAGTTCATTAAGTCTTCGGTCGCCGGTCACCAAACTTGCATTCAAAGCCCTGGCAAGCAATAATGCAGCCAGGTCGATGGCTGATAATTGATGATGGATTTGCCTTAGCCGGACTAATTCGAGCACATATTCAGGTTCAAGACCATGTGTTTGCAATCCCAGATCGTGAAGCTGTGCCCACCCGGGATGAATAAACTCTTCAACCGCAAAATCAGTTATGTAGAATTGGTATGGAAGACGGAAAACATCGGCTAATATCTTGCCGTTCTCGAGGTCGATCCAAATATTCGTATCAGTTACCAGAACGGATGGCAAGGTCATTTTGCTGCAGTGCCTCCATCTCCCACCCTAGTTGTAATGGCTTGCCATACAATTCCTGCGCCCTGGAACGCGAGATCAAATCCTCAGCCAAAGCGCGATAAATTAACCGTTCCATCCGCATGGGCGTTTCGGGTGAATAAGGTTTTCCTGGTTCTTGGCGATGCCAATCATTGACGCGGAACTGCTGGAATAAACGCGCTGCGGTGTTTTCAGAAATAATGGAAAGATCCTTGGCACGGTAAATCCAGGCTTGCATACTTAAGCCGTATTTATGCTTAAGCATGTGCAGCTCGTTGATGTTGAGGTCCGTCCGGTTGGCACCCAGCTCATATCGAGCCGTTGCTGCCGGCACGAGGAAAGCCCCAACAAACCGATTAGCCGCCTGTTCTGGATTAAGGTCGCCCTGAACATCCAGGATCAGGTGCCCCAGCTCATGCCCTAAATTGAATCGCTGCCGGTCGCCTGATAATTCGCCTTTGGTTACAATGACTGGGTCGCCATCGGCTTTGAAAGTGCAGGCGTCAAAATGCTCGAAACCAGAGATGATCCCCACCTTGATTCCCCGGTCCTCCAGCAACTGGACCAGATTTTCGATTGCATCATAGCCCAGGCTCCAGTGGTCACGTAATTCGAGAGCAGCGGTTTCAATTTCATCCAGTGAGGTCACTTTGCGCAGTGGGAGGTTTGCTGCATGTTGTTCTTCCGGGAAAAGACTTTCAACCTCGAGATAACGCTCCACCCAATCCTGGATACGCATTTGGATGGCTTCCTGTTCTTTGACGCCCAGTACAGCGTGTTTTCGATAGGCTTGAAGTTGAACTGATACCGTGCTCGGGCGAAAGAAGAAATCCACCTTGACCTGCAAAGCCTGAGACAGCCGCAGCAATACGCCAGAGCTGGGCACATCCTGGTCTCGTTCATATTTTGAGATTGCCATGGCGCTGACCCCAATTTCAT
>JAXDBP010000020.1:0-10961 GCA_034678705.1 Bellilinea sp. | reverse complement strand
ACGCAGCGCCGCGCCGAGGGTGGCGAGTTTTTCGGGCGTGAATGGGTTATGGATTCGGTGAGCACTTTCAGTGATGTTGAAAATCCGTGGAATATCCAATGCAGGTAACCTCCTTATGGATGTGAATAGACTCGGTCACTGCCTAACGGGGTGCGTAAGCTGCGGTGGGTGAGAGGGTGGACTCGCCAGCGGAACAGGCTGCCGCGCGACTGATCGATCTGCCCCGAAAGCGTCAGGTAGGTCAAATTGCCATGCTGCCCGGCGACGACGCCCGAGAGCGCCCCCGCCGCCACGTTCGCCAGAAAGCCGGTGCCCATCAAGGCCGTGACGCCGCCAAAGACAGTGAACCCGACCAACCCCGCCACTGCGCCGGCGGCAAACGAAATGCCCACCTGTCCCCAATCCACGCAACGCAATTTTGCGCCGAAGTCGCCCGGGCCCAGCGCCAGCATCTGACCAACCACATTTGCGCCAGCGCTGATCACCCCGCCAATCGCCGCCGCGGCGACGAACGGCAGAACGAACTCGCCGCTCGGGTCGGTGTATAGAACCGGGTTGTTCAGGGCGTAGGCGTAGGGATTCAGCGAGGCAGGCTGTGAAACCAGCCCCGGGAAGGGAGCCCAAGTCTTGAAACGCCTCAGGGCTGAAGAGTAGTAGCACGCGCACAGGTAGACCCAACTAATTGGGTTAAACCACTAGCCAGCGAAGCTTTAGATTGTTAAGGTGCGGATTTTGGTTTACTATTCGAATCCTTCACCGTTTTTCCCAGGTAAGCAAAGTTTTTACAAACGATCCCTCTCCAGTTTCGATCCGCTTTGTTACGTCATGTGCCGTTAATACACCATAGAATTCTGAATCTTTATATTGATCTGGGAGCGTAGATCCTAGTGATTTATACTGTTTTCCATCCCATAAGAGCCATTGATGGATTTCTGGGGGGTCTCCTCCCCAAAATGCGGTAATAAATTCAGGATAATGGAACTCCTCGACAGGTATAAAACCAACGATTTTCCAATACCCTTCACGAATCGCCGCTTGAAGCCCAACAATTATCGGTGGAAACATATTCCCATATTCAGGAAGCGTTGAAATAACAATATCTTGATGGCAATCTAAAATAATATTGAATACTTGAACAAGTGGACCGCTTTTTGGATCTTTGTGAAGATAGCGGCCAAATGCCTTCCGGTTTCCGTCAAGAGGAATTTCAAATACACTACCCACTCTAAGCTTGGCGGTTTTCATTTCCATTGCCTCCACAGCGGATCTATATCATCCAATAATTTTGTGCCCAGTTCAAAAGCGTTTTTATAAAATTCCCCCCGCTTTGATGATATGCTGTTGATTAGATTTCTTAAAGTACCACCATGTTTGCTCAATTTAAAATGTTCAATCAATACTTGCTCCACTGCTCTGGCATCTTGCCTTGAGAGATTCTCCAAACCTGGGAATTTACTAATTATTTTTCCAGTTTCTCTAAAATGCTCACTTGCTCTTCTGAAAAAATTATTGGTTATTCCCACATATGTTGTAGTCCCATTGACGATTGACCGGTAGACAGAATAAGTCTTATCCGTCTGTTTTTCTATCTTTGTAATTGTAGCAAAAGATTTGAGGCTACCCAACATATCATCAGCATGCGCAGCGAAGCGGATGGCCATCCCTGCCGCCGGCAGGAAGGGCACCGCCAGGCTGAGGGCGTCCAGGCCCAGCGCGCCCCAATCAGCCAGACCTATGGAGCAGCCACGGCTGGCCTTGTCGATGATGGTGAACAGGTCGTAACCCAGCATGGCGGCGTCGAAGATCGTCTCGACGAACTCGCCGCTCGGGTCGGTGTATAAAACCGGGTTGTTCAGAGCATAAGCGTACGGGTTCAGCGAGGCGGGCTGTGAAATCAACCCTGGGAAGGGATCGCGGGTGATGAACCGACCCTGGATTGGTGAGTAATACCTGGCTCGGAGGAAGGTAAATCCTGAAGGATCGCCGAGTTCTCCCGCAAAGGCATAACTACTGCCGCCTCGGCCTGCATACCCAATCAGATTCCCATAAGGGTCGAACTCTTGGGCGAAGGACGGGAAGCCGCTCTCCCCAGCTACCTGCCTCACGCTGCCGAGGCGGTCTGGCAGGTAGTATTCATTCTCGCCGGTGTTCGCCTGCCGCGCCAGCCGCTCCAGGCCGTAGATGTAGCTCACGTCCTGCCCGCTGATTGCGCTCGGGTGGTTACTGCCAGAATCAACAGGCGCTATTGTAGAGACGAGAAATGTTAAGATGATAACCGAGTGAAGAGCAGAATGGAATGCGCAGCTCAAAGTTTAAATACCCGATTTGATACCACCTGGCAATTTGGTTTGTTAGCTCCAACTCTGGCTGTAAATTCCCCATAAAACACCAGTATTGATTAGTATTTTATTTAAATACCAAAACATTGCAACAGGGATATGACTGAAAATTGTCTACAATGTGGTCAGCGACTTCGGCGGTGGTGGAAACAGCATACGCACCGGAGTGGTTTGTTTTATTATCAGCGGTCTGATTCTCCGGCTGAAGACTCAGACACCATAAGCTTTTTATGTACCATGCGCCAGTGAACTAAGTTTCCCCTCGCTCATCCAATATCTCCTTCAAGCGCGGGTGATCGGCGTAGAAGCCGCGGTATTCGGGCGGCAGCAGCGCGGCGATCCGGCACATGATCTCCTCGGTCTGGCGCTGCAAATCCTCCTCGCGGCTCTCGCGCGAGAAGGGCGGCAGGTGGATGGGCTCGCCAAAGCGCACCTGGATGCGCGCGGTGCGGAAGGTGAAGATCTTCGCCAGGGCGGACTCGGTGCCGGTGATGCCGACCGGCACGATCGGCACGCGCCCGCGGTGGGCCAGCAGCACCACCCCCGGCTTGCCCTCCAGCAGCTGCTGGTTTTTACTGCGCGTACCCTCCGGCGCGATGCCCAGCGCGCGGCCCGACTGCAGCGTCGCCAGCGCCTGCCCAAAGGCAGTGAAATCCGCCTTGCTGCGGTCGAGCCAGATCCCGCCCGCTTTGACCGCGAACCAGCGGATGAAGGGATTCTTCAGATATTTATCCGCTACCAACGCGGTGATATCGGCGCGGACGGGGTTGACGAACAGCACCGGGATGTCCAGGCGGCTGATGTGATTGGTCGCGACGAGGAATCCGCCGCGTTTCGGCAGGTGCTCGACCCCGTGGTATTCGGTGCGGGTCAGATGATTGATCAGGAACGCGACAAATCGTTGCAGCTTGTTCCGTTCCAGCTCGCGTTTGGCTTCCATAAGTTTTGCCTTTTTTTGATCTTTAACCCGCAGAAGCGAACTTTGGTTCAGGGATGTCATTCTTCGCTCAACTCCGCCTGGACGGGGGGTTGACCTTTCCCTTTTCCCTCGCGGTGGGCCTTGATCGCCTCGATCACCGCCGGCATGACCGAGATCAGGATGATGGCAATCACGACCAGCGAAAAATTGCGCTCGATAAAGGGCAGATTGCCGAAGAAGTAGCCCAGCCAGAGGAATGCCGAGACCCAGACCACCCCGCCAACCAGGTTGTAGGTCAGGAAGTAGCCGTAGCGCATCTTGCCGATGCCGGCCACGAACGGGGCAAAGGTGCGGATGATCGGGACAAAGCGCGCCAAAAAGATGGTCTTGCCGCCGTGTTTTGCGTAGAAGGCCTGGGTGCGTTCGAGATATTCCTTCTTCACCCAGCGCAGATTCGCGGCGCGGGGACCGATGTAATGGCCGATCCAGTAATTGGCGGTATCGCCGAGCACGGCCGCGATCATCAGGGTGATCCACATCGTGTAGACGTTCAGCGAGCCTTTGGCAGCAAAGGCGCCGGCGGCGAACAGCAGCGAGTCGCCGGGCAGGAAGGGGGTCACCACCAGCCCGGTTTCGATGAAGATGATCACGAAAAGAACCGCGTAGGTCCACAGACCCACCGCGCGGATGATGATATCCAGGTATTTGTCGATGTGCAGGACGAAGTCGATGGCGGTCTTGAGAAAATCCATTAGGAAACTCCAATAATCAGGGTAGATCCTCGTCGGCTCCGGATGGCGCAGGCTCAGCCGGAATCACGGCGGTCTCCTGCGCGGCGTTTTCCCGGCGCAGGCGGATGTTCATATAAATGAGCAGGAATAGATTCACAAAGAGCAGGATGTACAGGATGATCGACGCGGTCTGGGTCATCCCAGTGGAAAACAACGTGGGCTCTGCCGGAACGGGCAGGAACGTCGCCACCCCGGCGAGCACGCCGGCGCTGTTCCAGGATGCGTGCAATAATACGGCCAGCAGAAAGGCAATCGCCAGACGTTTTACGCCTTTCCGCTCGCGCCAGGCGGAGGCCAGCCCCCAGCCGACCATGCCGGCGGTGACGATGTGCAGCAGGCCGGTGCCGACCCGCGCCAGCAAAATCGTCGTGCCGTTGCCGCTGCCGGCTGCGCTCAGGGCGGTCAGGTTTTCGTAGAGGGCAAAACAGGCGCCGCTCAACATGCCGGCGACGAAGCCCTGCGCGGGCGTCAGGCGCTGCCCGGCCAGCAGCCAGACCGCCAGCGGCTTGAACAGCTCCTCGAGCAGCGGGATGGCGCCGGCGGCTAATCCCAGCGCGACGGCGATCACCCCCGGCCGCCGGAAGAGACCGGCGAATGCCCGCTCCAGCGCTTCCGGATTCGCGTCGAAATTGCTGAAAATACGCGCGTAGCGTTCCAGCTCAAGGGCCAGATCCGGCTGGGTGCTTATGTAAACACCGGCAGCGACCAGCACAATTAGCAGCAGGATGATCTCCAGGATCATGATCACCGGCAGCGTTACGATCAGGCTGAAACTGACCGTTCCCCAGGTGCGCGTCTGTGAACCGCTGAAAAGGCCGCCCCGGCCGATCTCCAGGTAAAACCAGAGCGGAATGACCGTGGTGATCACCACCAGCGGCGGCAGCAGCAGCCAGGCCAGCCTGGAGGTTTCCAACGGTTTAAACAGGAAGACCAGCCCGATCCAGACCAGCGCCGCCAGGATGGCGAGGACCAAATTGCGCCGCCCGTGGCGTTCGGCCAGCGGCCGACCGCGCAGCTCGAGGAAGGAGAAGATCAGCCCTGGTACGCACAGCAGAGCGACCAGCGCCGAAGCCCAGCCGAGGTTGAGCACGGAAATACCGTTGGTTGCCGGGAGGGTTTCGCCAAGCAGCCCGATCCCGCCGCTGAGCAGCAGCAGCGCGCTGAAGCCCAGCGCAGTGAGCGCGCCGAGTCCGCTGACGACCAGCGTCAGCCAGGAGTACCAGCGTGCGCTCAGCGCCGGCTGCATTTACTTTTCCTCGATGGTGATGCCGATCACGCGGTCGCCAGGTGGGAGCACGACGTCCTCCGACGCGTCCTGGTTGCGCAGCGTCAACTGCTGCACAACGTCCATGCCGGCGGCGACCTCGCCGAAGATGGGATAGCGCCCATCCAGGTCCGGCAGATCCTTGTAGGTGATGAAGAACTGGCTGCCGTTGGTATCGACGCCGGCGTTGGCCATGCCGAGCAGGCCGGCACGGTCGAATTTCAGGTCTTCCGATATCTCGTTGGCGAACACGTAGCCCGGCCCGCCGGCGCCGCTGCCGCTTGGATCGCCGCTTTGGGCGACGAAATCCTTGAGCACGCGGTGGAAGGTGATATTGTCGTAGAAACCCTCGCGGGCAAGGAAGACGAAGCTGTTCACCGCGAGCGGCGCTTTATCGGCATACAGGTTCACCACAATATCGCCTTTTTCGGTTTTGATCGTGGCGGTATATTGTTTTGCCGGGTCGATCACCATCGGCGGGCAGGCGGCGTATTGCATGCCCTCCATTTTCTTGACTTTGAGGATCGTTTCCAGGGTCACCGGATTGTAGGGAACCTGGTCGGCCGGGATGAATATCAGTTCGCCGTTGAGAAAGTAGTACAGCGAGGGGGTGCTGTTCAAACCGACGTCCAGGGCGGCCTGGTAGGTCTGCGCGACCTTCGCGACGGTCGCCTGAGCGGTGAGATCCTCACGGAACTGCGCTGTGTCCAACCCGATAGACGCGGCCTGTTCGACGATCCAGGTTTCGAAGTCAGACGGCGCCATGGTTCTCCAGGCTTCCCAGTTTTCCTCCGCCACCAGCAGGTCGTGCATCTCCCAGAACTTGCCCTGCAGGCCGGCGGCTTCAGCCGCCTGCGCGCTGATCAGGGCTTTATCGTGGCTGCTCAGCGGAAAATGGCGGTAGACGACGCGCACCTCGTCGGGATGGGCAGTTCCGAATTCTTTGAGGTACCGCCCAGCCAGCGAGCAGTAAGGGCATTGGAAGTCGCTGTAGACCAAAATGGTCAGCAGGGCTTTTTCAGGCCCACGCGACCAGTCTTCCCCGCTGATTGCCGGCAGGTTGACCGAGGCGAGGTCCCGCGCTTCGGGAAAAATTGTCGAGAGCGTGCACTCCATCGCCTCTTGTTGGGCGGTCGCGGTGGCCTGCGGGGATGCGCCAGCCTGGCCGCAGGCCGTCAGGAGGGCCGCAGCCAGCAGGGCAATCAATAGCCAAAGTCTTCGCATAAAAGGGTTCACCTTTCAGAGTTGGTATGGGTGCACGCCGGATGGTCAGGCGCGGATGCGTGCGATGATCGCCTGACGCATCGCCGATTGTACCACTTCAGGCGGCTGGCTGGCGTCGATCACCACCCAGCGCTCGGGCTCGCTGGCGGCCAGCTCGAAGTAGCCCTGGCGGACGCGCCGGTGAAAATCGACATCGTAGGCATCCAGGCGGTTCCATTCTCCCCCCGCCCGGCGCTTGCGGCGCAGTCCGGCCTCGGTTTCAATGTCGAGCAGGAGTGTCAGATCCGGGTAGAGCCGTCCGGTGGCGAAATCGAGCATGCTGCGCAGGATCTCCAGGTCAACGCCGTGCCCGTAGCCTTGATAAGCCAGGGTCGAATCGGCGTAGCGGTCGCAGAGGATCACCTTCCCTTGATTCAGGGCTGGGCGGATAACCTCAGCGACCAGCTGGGCGCGGGCAGCCAGAAAGAGCAAAATTTCGGTGCGCGGATTCATACCGGTGTTTTTTAAGGTCATGATCACCTGGCGCACCTGCTCGCTGATCTCCGTGCCGCCGGGCTCGCGCAACGCCAACACGGGCAACCCCTGTTTTTGCATAAACTCTTCCAGCGGGGGTACCTGGCTGGTCTTCCCGCTGCCGTCCGGACCTTCGAGGGTGATGAACACGGATTGCGACTCCTTGCTGGCGGGGATGAGCCTTATTCGCGGAAGATTCGCACCCGGCGGTTGGGCTCTTTACCGTAGGAGTGCGAAACAAGCTGCGCCTCGCGGGCCATCTCATGCTGCAGCCGGCGGATGGTCGAGGAAGCCGGGGGCAGGTCGGCGAAGCGCTGCCCGTTGAGAACGTTTTGGATGGCGATTTGCGTCTGCGCGGCGATGATGTCCCACTCCGTCGAGCCGCTCTCGACGTGCAGGTTGAACAGCTCTGCCAGCGACTGCTCCATCTGGTTGATGGTGTTGGCGCGCAGGACGTAGATGGGCATGCTGCGCTCCTCGGCCAGCACAATCGGCTGCTGGCGCGAGCGGTAGTAGGTGCGCAGGGTCATCAGCACATCGGCTTCTTCCAAATTGTGCACAACCAGAGCCGGCACGCCGAGCCGTTTGGAGGCCTGGATCAACCGGTTGCGCGCCACGCCGTAAGGGTAGATGCGGATGGGCTGCAGCGGCGCGGCCGGCTGGCTGAAGGCAGCCGGCTCAGTGCCGGAGGCGGCTGCCAGGTTCTCCTCCCTGGCGGGTGTTGCGCGGGAGGAACGACTGAGCGGCAGCGTGTCACCGTTGACAAACGCGCGGCGGGAGGTTTGCGGCACCGGCCGCGAGGCAGGCAGCGGTGCCGGCTTTTGGGTGTGAATCTCGCCGTCCTCGTCGCGGTAGCGGATTTCCGGCTGCAGTGGGTAGCCGCGCACAAGCGCGTCCACCGCGGCGGCCACGTCCGGATGGACATGCAGCCGGTCGCGCTCCTGGATCTCGATCAAGACGTCGAAGGTCGGCGGCGAGCGGCGCTCCAGCACGGTCTTCTGCGTGCCGCGCCGGCGGGCTTCCTCGTCCGAGAGCGTCACTGATTCGATCCCGCCGACCAGGTCGGAGAGGGTCGGATTGAGCAGCAGGTTTTCCAGCGTGCGGCCGTGAGCGGTAGCCACCAGCTGCACCCCGCGCTCGGCGATGGTGCGGGCTGCCAGCGCTTCCAGCTCGCGGCCAATCTCATCGATGATGATGACCTCCGGATTGTGGTTTTCAACCGCCTCGATCATCACTTCGTGCTGCAGCGAGGGTTTGCTGACCTGCATTCTCCGCGCGCGCCCGACCGCCGGGTGGGGCACGTCGCCGTCTCCGCCAATTTCGTTGGAGGTGTCGACGATGATCACGCGGTGCTTTTCGGCCAGGATACGCGCGGACTCGCGCAGCATGGTTGTCTTGCCGATGCCCGGGCGGCCGAGCAGCAGGAGGCTCTGCCCGGATTCGACCAGATCCTGGATGATGTCGATCGTGCCGTAAACCGCCCGCCCGACCCGGCAGGTCAACCCGACGATGTGGTTGTGCCGGTTGCGGATGGCCGAGATGCGGTGCAGGGTTCGCTCGAGACCGGCGCGGTTGTCCGCGTCGAACTCGCCAATTTTCGAGACGACTGCCTGGATATCCTCGTGGGTGGTCTCCTGCTCGCTGAGCACGACTTCTGAATGGACGAAGCGCGCAACAGGCAGGCGGCCCAGGTCAAGCACGATCTCGAGCAGATTGTCGCTATCGTCCGCCTTAATTACCGCTGCGGTGATTTTTGGGGGCAGGACATCGAGTAAAGCCTGCAAGTCGTCGGTTATTTTTCGTTGCGTCATTTTCGAGGTTATCGGTCCTTCTACAGATAACTATTTGGTATCCTTGCTGTTATCGGCGGCAGAGAAATGGTTTTTAACCGGTTCTTTTCCCGCCAGGCGGGCCTGGGTCAGAGGAAGCGCTGATTTTCCGCCCTGAGCATCGACAAGCGCAGGCTGGTGTTTTTCCAGCGCACCGTTGCGCACCGCGTAGGCTGGAGCGCGCTGGGCGACCGCCAGGTGTTTGACCAGAAGCGCCTGGCGCGGGCCGGATTCAGCCTGCAGTTCCGCCAGGGGATTCTCCAGCCAGGCCTGATACGAGCGGACGGAGAAATAAGCCGGACGGCCGAGGTGGAACGGCAGGTTGGCTAAGAACGAACTGAGCAGCTGTGCCACGCCCTCGCTGGCCGGGTGGATCAGCGGCTGCAGGTAAATTCCGTTTGGGCCGTAGACCGCCTCGATGTAGCCGAGCAGCTCGCCGTTCTTCTCATAGACGAAGCCCTGATCGGTGTGGTCGGAAAGCGGCTCGGCGCTTTGCACCAGCGGGGGGACGAGGGATTGGAACAGGCTGCGGATGGCGATGCGGTCCAGGTCTGAAGCCGGCTCCCACCGTTTCGAATTGTCACTGGTCTGCGGAGTATTGGCGATCTTCCACACCCGCTGCCAGGCATAGACGCCAAAACCGCAGCGGCGCAGCGATTCCAGCACCGGGCTGGCTTCCTCGACCTCGGCTACCAGGCTGTGCGCGCCGCTCTCGCTGGCTGCCCAGGCCAGATGATCCAGCAGCCTGCTCAGGTCGGGCGATTCCAGCGCGCGCAGCGGTAAAAGGAAGGCGATGCGCGCGGCTCGCTCGTTGGTGTTGTAGTGCACCTGTCCAATTATCGGCGGTTGACCGCCGCCGGGCCGCAGCACGCCGGTGTAGCTGCCGTGCTCCAGGCGCATATTGCCCAGCACAGCCCAAAAGCCCACCGGGCTGCCGCGCGTCAGCGCAAGTGCAGTGTCCAGACACTGCACCTGGTTGCGAAAGCGGTAAATGGCTGGCAGATCGTGCCAGGCAAGCGCTCGAGCTTCTATCTCGCCATCTCCATAAAATATAGGTGGAAGCGGTCGTCCTCGGTCAACTCTGGGTGAAAGGAAGTCGCCAGCCAGCGTCCCTGCCGGGCGGCGACAATCGTCCCATCCGGCAGCGATGCCAGCGCCTCAGCCGGGCCGCTGACCTTCTCGATCAGCGGTGCGCGGATGAAAACGGCATGGAAGAGGCGGGCGTCTCCATTCACCTGCGCCAGACAGGGAACTTCCAGGTCGGTCTCAAAGCTGTCCACCTGGCGGCCGAAGGCGTTGCGCTGGATGGTGATGTCCATCAGGCCGAGCAGCGGCTGGTCACGGTGGATGTCCTTGGAGATGAAGATCGCTCCGGCGCAGGTGCCCCAGACGGCTCGCCGGTGGGCGAAGCTGCGCAGCGGCTCGATCAGGCCGAATTCGTTGGCCAGCTTGCCGATGGTGGTCGATTCGCCGCCGGGGATGATCAACCCGTCCAGTTGCTGCAAATGCTCAGGCAGGCGCACCTGAACCACCTCTGCACCCAAGCGTTCCATGATTACTTGATGTTCGCTGAAGTCGCCCTGCAGGGCAAGCACGCCAATTTTCATACGCCTCTCGGCCGGTAACGCTGATTCGCATCGGCTTTCATAAAAATAGTATCTTCATTATGATTCTACCACGCTGGCTATTGGTAGACAACGCGGGCTGAATTCCCTGCCAATAAACCGTAGGGGATTCATGAATCGCCCCTACATCCCTGTAACAGCGAGCGAAGCGATGAGGTATCTGTACACATGTCAATCGATCACTCGCTTCGCTCGAGATGACCCTGGCCTGGGTATGGCAACTGCGCCGTGCAGAAGAAGACAGCTTGAGCCATCACAGTGATCTCCGCCGACCCTTCGACAGGCTCAGGGATCGGCGGAAATCAATAACCTAACTTGCGGGCTTGTCACTAGTATGATAATAAAAGGGACACGGCAGGTTGCTTGTCATTAGGTCCAGGAGACCGACTCGCAGTACAACCGCCGTGTCCATCATCCAAGAAAGCCCGAACAGTTGAGTGGCCATAGAAGGCCGGAT
>JAXDBP010000019.1:0-28891 GCA_034678705.1 Bellilinea sp. | reverse complement strand
GGAGAGAATTTACAACTACGTCAGACCACATCGTGCACTGGACAACTTATCCCCCGCAGAGTATATTCAAAATCACCACCCGACGATTTGCCCCCGACTGTCTCACATGTCCTGAACCCATACATTTGCTTGACATCTCAGGCGCATACAGGTAAAATCACCTCGCTCCATTTGCCGAGATAGCTCAGTTGGTAGAGCACGCGACTGAAAATTGCGGTGTCGCCAGTTCGATTCTGGCTCTCGGCACTCTGCCCCCCTCGCGGGGGTTTTTTGTATCCGGAATTCTCTGTTAGAATCAGGCTTACCATGTCGAGAAAATTCGCATTGATCGCCGCGGGCGCGGTTCTGCTGGTGATTCTGGCGCTTCTCCTGGCCATCCCGAGGACTGTTAAGCTGGTGGTCAACGGTCAGAGCCAACCCCTGCGCACCCGCGCGCTGACCGTCGACGGTGCGCTGCGCCAGGCCGGGCTGGTCCTCAGTGCCGATGACCGGCTCGACCCGGCCGCCTCCGCGCTACTGAAGCCCGGCGCAACCATCCGTTTGGAGCAGGCCCAGGCGGTGACCATCCTAGTTTTTCCTTCCGGCGAGATCGTCGAGCTGCGCTCGGCGCAGCGCCGCCCGGCCTACTTGCTGGTAGAAGCCGGATTGACGCTCGGTGAGCACGACCGGCTGTCCCTCAACGGCCTGCCGCTGGACGCTCAGGCCGAGTTGCCTTACGCAGGTCAGGTGCTGCTCGAGCTGCGCCAGGCAGTCGCGGTCACCGTGCGCGAGGACGGCGCCAGCCGTACACTGCAATCCAGCGCCGCCATGCTCGGGCAGGCGTTATGGGAGGCCGGCATCAGGGTGCAGGCCGCGGACCGCACCTCTCTGCCGCTCGATACGCCGCTCGACCAGCCGCTGGAGGTGCAAATCGAGCGAGCGCAGCCGGTGAAGGTTCAACTGGACGGGCGGGAGATCAGCCTGCCGAGCGCCGCCGCCAGCGTGGCAGAAGCCCTGCAGGAGGCGGGCGTCAGCCTGCAGGGATTGGACTACAGCCTGCCGGCTGAGGACGAGCCGCTGCCCGCCGACCGCGCTATCCGCGTGGTGCGCGTGCGCGAAGAGGTTACCCTGCAGCAAACGCCGCTGCCTTATAAAAACACGTTCCAGCCGGACGCGAATACAGAGCTGGACAAACGCAGCATCGTCACACCGGGGGAATTCGGCGTGCAGGTCGCCCGTCAGCGAGTCCGTTATGAAGACGGCGTCGAAGTCGCCCGCAGCGAAGAAGACAAGTGGACCGCCAAAGAGCCGCGCGACCAGGTGATTGGCTACGGCACCCAGCCGGTGGTTAAAACGATCGACAGCCCTTACGGCGCGCTCGAGTACTACCGCGCGGTCGATGTTTACGCTACCTCTTATTCACCCTGCCGGCTGGGCGTCCCCAATTACTGCAACTCGGTTACCGCCAGCGGGCAGACGCTCCGCCAGGGGATCGCGGCGGTCACGCGCGCCTGGTATTCCTGGCTGGCAGGGCAGCGCGTCTACATCCCTGGCTACGGCATCGCCGTCATCGCCGACACCGGCGGCGGGATACCCGGGCGCTACTGGATCGACCTGGGCTACAGCGACGCCGACTTCGTGTCCTGGCATTCGACGGTGACCATCTATTTCCTCACCCCCATTCCGGCGAGCGTCCCATGGATCCTTCCATAGAACTGGCGCCGCTCGATATTCCCGGCCTGCTGCGCCGCCACAACCTTTTTCCGAAAAAAGGGCTGGGACAGAACTTTCTGATCGACGATTCGGCGCTGAAAAAGCTGGCCGCTGCCACCGAGGTGACCCAGGGCGACACCGTTCTGGAAATCGGCGCCGGGCTGGGCAGCCTGACCCGCCACCTGGCGCTCGCAGCCGCGCAGGTGGTCGCCGTGGAACTCGACAGAGAACTGATCCCCATTCTGGAAAGCGTGCTGGCGGGAGCAAGGAATGTGCGTATCCTGCAGGGCGATATCCTGGCGCTCAATCCGTCTGCGCTGGAGCTGCCGCCCGGCTACCTGGTGGCGGCCAACATCCCCTACTACATCACCTCTGCCATCCTGCGCCACCTGCTCGAAGCGCGGATAAGGCCCGCGCGCCTGGTGCTGACCGTCCAGCGCGAGGTCGCCGAGCGCATCTGCGCCGCGCCTGGCGGGCACAGCTTGCTCTCGCTCAGCGTGCAGGTCTACGGCGATCCTCGCCCGGTGCTCAGGATCCCGGCCGGCGCGTTCTACCCGCCGCCGCAGGTCGATTCAACCACGCTGCGGGTGGACATATACCCGCAGCCGCGCATCCCCGCCGGGCAATTGGATGCCTTCTTCCGTCTGGCAAAGGCAGGCTTCAGCCAGAAGCGCAAAACGCTGCGCAACGCGCTCTCAGCCGGGTTGGCCTGGCGCCCTCAGCAGACGGCCCGGATGCTCGAACGGTGCGCCATCGACCCGATGCGCCGCGCGGAGACGCTCAGCCTGGAAGAGTGGTCGCGCCTGACAGCCGAATTTTTGGAAGAAAAAACTGCCGGGGAAAGTGGTTAGCCCCGCTTCTTTTTGTCAAAATATGCGCGCACAGTGGAATACAGACGCCTGGCCTTGACGTAGCCGCGGCTCAGCAGGTAGACGGTCATGCCGAGATAGATGAGCATGAAACCTGCGCCCGCCCAGCCGATGTAAATCCAGGCGGCGCTCTTTTCCGGTTGGGCGCGCCACAAAATTACCGCGAGCACGAAAATGAAGGCGACAAAAACGGTCACCACAAGACTGGTCAGCAGGGTGGTCCAGCCGGCGATCTGTTCGACCTCATAACGGCATTCGCGCCGTGCGGCGCGCTGGTCGGTGTCGTCGCCGACCGCGTTGATGCGCCACTTGGTTTCCAGCGCGATCACCTCGCGCAGCCAGTCGCTCAGGTGGATGTAGAAGAACGAACCCAGCAATCCGACCAGGGTCAGAAAGAACCCGATTACTGACAGGGCATCGGCGCCAGCAGAAGTCCCCTCCATGTTCACTCCTTATATATTTAACAGTTCGCACACCTTCTCGAAGGTGCGCGCGGTGATGCGCACCGCGCTCAGGTTGCGCGTGCCGGACGTACGCGGGATGTCCACCTCGCCCGGGGAATCGCGGAACAGGCTCTCGACGAGGATCTCCAGCTCGGTCGCTGCAGGCTTGAACAGCACCAGTTCGACCACTGCCGTCTCGCGCTGATCAGCGATCCAGGCATAGACCTCGTCTTTGCGCTCCAGCAGAGCGGCTTTAAGCTGCTCGAGGGCGTGCTCGCGCCAGCGCGCCAGGGCGCGGTTGTTGAGCACCCGGGCGATGTATTGCGCCTGCCCGTAGGGCACGTTGAACGAGTTGAACAACCGCTCGGCGCTGGGTGCTTCGGTCTCGGGCAGCAGCCGGGCGTAGATCTGCTCGATCCAGTCGCTGTACTGCTCGGTCAGCGAGTTGTAGCGCTTCTCGCCAGAAAGCCAGCCCAGCCAGGCCTCGGCCGCCAGCGGCAGCCAGGCCTGAGCCAGGTCCTCGCGGGTTTTGAAGCGCGGCGAGGCCAGCGCCCGCTCAAGCGCCGCCGCCTGGTCATCGTTTAGTTCGATGGTGATCTTCATGATCGTGCTCCTTCCTGCTCACATCCCCTCACTGACTCACATTCGATCTTCACTCGATCATAATATACATCCTCGGACGGCTGGAAACAAGCGGGTCTGCCGGTTGTGGCTGGCGAAGAGCGCTTGCCAGGCGCAAGTGCATCCATGCCTTTCAATACCCCGGATCATTGTTGTTAACGGCAGGATGGGAACACTAAGCCGAGAACGACATTCCCGTGCTGATTCCCCCATCGCCCCTCAACGTTCTATTTTATTTCACACGGACAGGCTGCGTTTCCGCCGCAGGTCGGTGTAAAAGCCGGGTAATAACCAGACGCGAAAGGCCGCCTCGATCTGGATGCGGAAGGACATTTTCGATTTTCCCCAGCGCCGATCGGCGAAGTAAATCGGGATTTCCTTGAAGCGCATGCCCAGCAGGGTAGCGACATAGGCCATCTCCACCTGGAATACGTAGCCGTTGGACTTGACCCGCTCGAGCGGCATGCGTTGCAGCGTCTCCCGCCGCCAGAGGCGGTAACCGCCGGTGGTGTCGCGCACCGGCAGGTTGAGGATCGTCCGCGCGTAGAAGTTGCCAAAGCCCGAGAGCGCCCTGCGCCAGAAGGGCCAGCGCTCGTCGAGCTGCCCGCCGGGCACGTAGCGCGAGCCGATCACCGCGTCCACGCCCTCCAGCGCGGCGGCCATTTCGACCAGCTTTTTGGGGTCGTGCGAGAAATCCGCGTCCATCTGAGCGATCGCCTCCGCGCCGAGCGTCAGCGCGCGGCCAAAGCCCTGGATGTAGGCGCTGCCCAGGCCGAGCTTGCCCGAGCGGTGCATGACGTTGACGCGCCCGCCGTACTGCTGGCTGAGGTCTTCGGCGAGCTGCCCGGTGCCATCCGGGCTGTTATCGTCGACGACCAGCAGCGACAGCTCCGGCAGGGGCAGAGCAAATAACGCTTCGGCAAGCCTGGGCAGGTTTTCAGATTCGTTATACGTGGGTATGACAACGATGATTTTCAACAGCCACCTGTGATATCACCAAGGGGGATTGATACGCGGCTGGCGGTCAGCTGGCTCACACCCGGGAATTATACCCCGGATGCGCTCCCCCGCCGCGAAGTTTTTTGATTGAACGTGCAATTTGCCGCGCCGGGATGATTATGCCAGCGGCTCTTTGGAGATGGTAAATTCGCAAACCTGACCGCCCGCCGCCACGCAGCTGGATTCACGGACGTCGAACTCCTGCCCGTTCGAAAGCCACTTCAGGCTAGCCCTAAGCAGGCCGACCGTGAGGTAGCAGTCCGGCTGATCCGCGCGGCGCCCCCAGCAAACCGGGCAGGCGTGGATGGTGTAGATGAACCGTCCGTCCTTCTCGGTCACTGCACAGTGCTGGTCGCTCGTTTTGCTGAAGATGCGCGCCATGGCCGGCAGACCGATGCGCAGTTTTTCCTCCAGAGACATCTTCTTCTCAGCCAGGTCACTAATGCCGGCCAGAGCGGCAAAGCTGCGCCAGACGTCGTTGAACGTCGCCCGGCCGACCCGCTCAGCCAGGGCGCGCCCGCCGCGCGCGCCGTAGAGCACTTCCAGTGCGCCGTTGATCGCCGAATAGTCGGCGAAATCGAAGTTCTTATCCAGGTTATCTGGCGGGAGATGGTTGATCCATTCCGGCAGATTGGCCAGATTTAAAATCGCGTTGACGCCGTTGCGGCCCATCACATCTTCCAGAGCCAGAATCGTCATCCGCCCGAATTTATTCGGGTAGTATTTACCGCTCTTGGGGATGGATTCCATGGATCAGACCTAGATCAGCTTGGTGAGGTCTTCTGTTGCCCGGCGCATGTCCAGGAATATCAGCCCAAGCTTGGCATGCTCGCGGGCCAGGGCGGTCAGTACAGCCTCTTCCCCGACGGACATCAAGACCACGTACCCGGTTTCGCCTTTTATGTAGACCTGCTCGAGCGTTCCGCGGCCCAGCTCACTGGCGATGCGCTCGCCGAGCGATAGCATAGCCGCCGACATGGCTGAAACGCGGTCCTCCTCTACCCCCTGCGGCAGCGCCGATGCGATGGTCAAACCATCCACGCTGACAATGGCGGATGCCTCGATATCTGGAGAGGAAGCCTGCAGGGCGCGCAGGCGGTCCACCATGAGTTGAGTTCTCGATTTGGTCAAAGCTGGACTCCTTCCGAATATTCCTCGATGGACTAATTAAGTTGCAATCATCTTGCCAGGGGTAAGCCTGTCCGCTGAAAGCGGTTTCTGCAGGAATGGCAGGAACCGCCGGACCATTTCATCCCGCTGCTACTCTAGCATACCCAAAAAGGGGCGTCAAGCCAAGAGAGTTATCTAAAATGCAAGGAAAAAAGATACTGACCTTGCGAGGGAGCGGTTTTTGCGACCGAAGCAATCTTCCGGCTTGCTCGCGCAGGATTGCGTCGCTGCGCTCGCGATGACACTTGTGGAGCGTGGAGACTGCCGCGCTGCGCTCGCGGAAGAAGGAACAACCCCCACCTGCACCTCCCCCAAATTCGCCGTTAGCGAATTTGGGGGAGGCCGGAGGGGGATTTAGATTCAAGAAGTTACCGCATCAGCAGAACAGAAGACCGCCGCGCTGTCCTAAAGATCCTTTGCCCTCGTCCTGATCCGCTCGACCACCTGGGCGATGAACTCCTCGACCGGCAGATCGTTCTGGCGCGAGCCGTCACGTCTGCGCAGCGCGAGTGTACCGGCGCTCATCTCCTGATCGCCGACCACCGCCATGTAGGGGATCTTCAATAACTGCGCGCTGCGGATCTTGGCGTTCATCCGGTCGGCGCCAAGGTCAGCCTCGGCGCGGATGCCGGTTGCCTTCATGCGGCCGGCTAATTGCGCGGCGTACTCGTTGTGTGCATCGGTGATCGGGATGACCCGCACCTGATCCGGCGAGAGCCAGACCGGGAAGTTACCGGCGTAATGCTCGAGCAGGAAGCCCACCATGCGCTCGTGCGTGCTGAGCGGGGCGCGGTGGATGCACAGCGGCGTCTCATCCTCGCCGCTGCGGTTGACGAAGGTCAGCTCGAAGCGCTCCGGCACGGCAAAGTCGACCTGGTTGGTCGCCAGGGTGAATTCGCGCCCGACCGCGCTCCAGATCTGGACGTCGATCTTTGGTCCGTAGAAGGCCGCCTCATCTGCGGCTTCTTCATAAGGAACGCCGCCGTTCTGCATCGCCCGGCGCACCATCTCCTCGGTCTTCAGCCAGAGCCGCTCGTTGTCGACGTACTTCTTGCCCAATCCTCGCCGGTGATGGGTGCTCAGGCGCATAATGTACTTGTCGATTTGGAACAAATGAAAATACTTATGGTACAGATCGATCACCGCCATGAATTCCTGCTCGAACTGATCTTCCGCGCAGTAGATGTGCGCGTCGTTCATCTGCATCGAGCGCACGCGCATCAACCCGAACAGCTCACCGCTCTTCTCGTAGCGGTAGCAGGTGCCGTACTCGGCCAGGCGGATGGGCATGTCGCGGTAGCTGCGCGGTTTGGCGGCGAAGATCTTGTGGTGCATCGGGCAGTTCATCGGTTTAACATAGTACTTGACGCCCTCCAGCTCCATGGGCGGGTACATGCTCTCGGCGTAATACGGCAGGTGACCCGAGCGGATGAAGAGGTCCTCTTTGGTCAGGTGTGGGGTGCGCACGCGCACATAGCCAGCCTGTTCTTCCATCTCCTTGGCCAGCTTTTCCAGCTCCTCAATGACCACTCCGCCGCGCGGCATCCACAGGGGCAGCCCGGGGCCAACCTCGTCGTCGTAGAAGTAGATCTCCAGATCCTTACCAAGTTTGCGGTGATCGCGTTTCTTGGCCTCCTCGAGCATTTGTAGATATTGGGTTAGCTCGTCTTTTGTGCGCCAGCCGGTGCCGTAGATGCGCTGCAGCATCGGGTTGTGCTCGTCGCCGCGCCAGTAGGCCCCGGCGACCGTCGTCAGCTTGAAGGCCGAGGGGTTGATCTGAGCGGTGCTCTCGACGTGCGGTCCGCGGCACAGGTCGACGAATGTATCGGAGGTGTAGATCGAGATTTCAGGCTTCTCGCTGAGCGGGTTGCCGTGCTCGTCGGTCTCGCCCTTCTCCAGATCGTGGATCAGCTCCAGCTTGTAGGGCTGATCTTTAAAGATCTGTTCGGCTTCCTGCGCGGAGACCACCTTGCGGAGGAAAGGATGCCGCCCGGCGATGATCTGGCGCATGCGCTTTTCGATCTTTTCCAGGTCCTCAGGGATCAGCGTGCGCGGCAGGTCGAAGTCGTAGTAAAAGCCGTTCTCCACCGGCGGGCCGATGGTGTACTTGGCCTCGGGGAACATTTCGACCACCGCCTGGGCCATGATGTGGGCCAGCGAGTGGCGGATGCGGTATAGATCACTTTGCTCGTATTTCTGCCTGCTTTCGTCCGACATATCCACCTCCCAATAATGGCAAAATTATACCAGAGCAGGTCTTAAGTACCTAATTATCTCCTAATCTAGTGGCATCCCACTTATGATGGCAGATTACATATTAACAACCGCTCCTCGTCAATGCACGGGGAGCGGTTATTTTGAGGAGCTTGCTTATCGATAATTACGGAAGCGATTCAGCAATGCGGATCAACTCATCGACAGAAATATCTTTCTCCATCGAAAAAATGATATATGTTTGACCATTATGTGGAACATAAAGATGGAGAATTTCTGGATTTTCCCATTGTTTCGTATCCACGTGCCAACCACCCCGCACCAACGCGGCTGTCTCTCCATCAACCAGTACTTCTTCGATACTTTCCAGCCCGACGAGCCATTTCGACTCGTCTGGAGGAAGGTCCTCTATTTCAAGTTCCAGGAGAGCTTTCTGTGGAGCACGCCACTGAATGAAAATTCTTTCCGCGCCATCCTCGAAATGTACTAAGGTGACTGTTTCCTCAAGCACGTAGCCTTCTGGAACCCAAGTTGGAAGATCGATTGTGAACGGTAAAATTTCAAGGGCATCTTCCAAACTCATCCTCTCACCTGGGGCAATCGTTACTGGCTCATCCCCATCCGGATAATCGCCGGTTGCTGTGAAAAGAACGCCGCCTACCTGCCCAACCCAATCTTGTACCTGAGCACGTGCAGCCGGAGAAACAATGAGCGTTAAAGTGAAGACCAGCATAAGAGTGATTGCACCAAGCGCAACCGGGTGAAGTAGAAGAGGCCTTACTCGCGATGTCTTTTCTTCATCAATTTCCAGACGCTTGCGCATATCTTGGGCAAATGCCGGTCTTGGCGCAATACGATAACTTCTTAGAAACTTATCGCTCATTTTTCCTCCTCCATTTTCCTGCGCAAGGTTTTTACAATCCGATTTAAGATCGTTCCAACATTTGTCTCCGACAACCCTATTTGTTTTGCGATAGCCCGGTTGGTCATCCCCACACCATATTTGAGAGCGACCAGCTCACGTTCTCTCTCTGAAAGACGTGATAGAAGACGTCGCAAACGTTCCTTTTCCTCAGATCTTTTGGCTGCTTCTTCGGGAGACAAATGTTTATGTCTTTGCGGGTAGTCTTCCAAATTATCTAGCGGTAGCTCATTGGTACGGGCGCGGAAATGGTCAATCATCGTATGCTTGGCAATTGTGTACAGCCAAGTGGAAACAGTTGATTTTTCGCATCTATATGATTGTCGAGAAGACCATGCTTTCTCGAACGTTGAGGCCGTTAAGTCTTCAGCTATAGTATCTTCAACACCGTGATATCGGAAATAATTTAGGATGCGGGGAAACTCGATCGAAAAAACCTCGTCCCAATTTACCGCACTTTCCTGTCCGAATAAGCGTTTTAACCAGTCCACTTGAGTGATCATCTTATTAATGTATACGTGAATTCGCTAAAAGTATCACACGATCTGGCCATTTCCCTCGCTTTTAGGTTTTGCAAGGATGGCTTTTCGATCTTCACTCAATTTCTCGATCTTATCATTGGAATCCTCAACGGGTCAGGTTCCCTGCCAAATGGGTTATCTTCTGACCTGGCTCCCTTACTCGAGCGGGAGCAAATCGCCGCACCTTTGGGCGAAACTTAGGTGTGGATTACACCCAGCTATTCGTAGTGCGGATTTAGGCGCGACTGTTGGACCTTCCAGGCACTAATCAGCGCGCCGCAGATGATCAGCGCCATGGCAGCGCCGCTCACCCAGGTCATCCTCTGCCCGCCGAAAACGATCAGGTTGAGAGTCGACAGCAGCGGGGTCAGGTAGGCCAGCGAGCCGATCACACGCGGATCGCCGCGCTTGAGGGCCGCATCCCAAAGATAGAAGGCTGCGCCCATCGGGCCCAGCCCGACCAGCGCCAGCGCCAGCCAGACACGTGGCGGCTGAGCGGCCATCTCCGACAGTGAGCCGCCAGTAGCGAAATAGACGCCCCAGGCCAGCGCAGCGGATATCAAGCAAAAGACAGCGACCGTCTCGGTCGAGAAGCGCGGCAGGCGTTTGGTCAGCAGCGAGTAGAGCGCCCAGGTAAGCGCGGTGGCGCCGGCCAGCAGGTAACCGGTCAGATAGTGCGCTTGCAGGTTGAAACGCCCGCCGGTGGCGATCAACGCCGCACCCGCCAGGCCGAGCAGCGCGCCAAGCACATGCCGGGAGCCCAGCCGGTAGCCCGGCAATATCAGCGGCGATAGCACGACGATCAGCAGCGGCCAGAGGTAGTTGATCAGGTTGACCTCGATCGCTGGAGCGTGGGCAAAAGCGCGAAAGTAGAGGAAGTGATAGCCGAAAATCCCCGCCACGCCGACTGCCAGCACTTTGAGCGGCGTCCGCCAGGCGCGCCAGCGGATCAACGCGTAAGCCCCGCTGGTGGAAAAAGCCGCCGCCAGCAGCAGGAAAGGCGGCACCTGCTGGAGTCCCGCGCCTGCCAGCGCCAGCGTGCTCCAGATGAGGATAGCCGCCAGTGCCAGCAGGGCGGCAGTGGGGGATTTCATTTAATATACTCCCAACGAGCTGAAAGTTTACTATTCGGCAAATCGTTAACCGACCTCCCATCGCATAACCCTGGCTTCGCCCCCACACAAAATCGCATTCCCATTCATAGGGAGTTGAAGGCTTTCTTCTCCTGCGGGAACCCTAACCGCGCACTGCATTGCGCCTGACAATTTCCGCGATGGTCAGCCCGTGGCGGGAGCGCAGCTCGCCGTTCATCATCTCGATCTGCTTGCGCGGCGAATAGAACACCTCGCTCCAGCCGTAGCCGGCGCAGGCAGTGTCGGCGATCCAGATGCCCTGCCCGTCCTGACCCCACCAGGCGCGGTACTGCTGCTCCAGATCCGGGCGGATGTGCAGCTCGGGCAGGTTAATATGCGCCGAAAAGTAAAAATCCGGCGGCAAGGCGTTAAGCAGCGTTTCGAAGGAGTGCACCCGAATCGGGATTTCCTGCAGGTTTTCTCGACGGGCGATGCGGCACAATCCGCGAATGGTAGCGAACGGTGAAATAACCTCCACCTGCTGGATGTGGTGGAACCGCTGGTAGACCTGCTCGATCACCTCGCGCATCACCAGACCGCTGGCGATGCTGTCGGCAATGAATGCGGTGGTGATGTTCTCGTGCTGCTGTTGATCGAGGTCTTTGTCTTTGAAAAGGGTCATCTCGACCTTGCGGCTGTAGAGCGGAACCGACTGGTCGAAGACGTGATGCGCATCCAGGACGATCTCATCGCAGTAGTAGCCGTGGTTTTCGAAGAGCGCTTCAGCCACCTGGTATTTGAGCCCCTCGCGAGCTATGGGGAAAATGGCGATGTTCTCCTGGCGCTGGCGGGCAATGGACGTGCGGAGGTTCGGCGCGCCAAGCACCTCCTGAACCGCCCGCCCGATCAACCGGGCGCGCTCGGCGCCCAGGCAAAGCTGGCCTGGCAGGCGAAGTTTTTTGACTTTGGCGATTTCTTCCGGATCGAGCCCGACCAGCTTGAGGAGATCGGCATCGGTCCGTTCGTCGCGCAGATAGATGAACCTGGCAGTCGCGTCGTTGTGGTACAGCGCCAGATCAAGCTCGGCGCTGCTTTCCAATTTGATCTTCCCCGGACGGTAAAATCCGCTACCGCGGCTGTTCAGTGGATAGGAAATCGCATCTTCGAGAAGTAAAGTCCCCCTCACCAGGCTGCCATCTTCTTCGATATACTCGATCGGATAAGACAATAAAGACATCAACGCTCCTTAATCAGGCAGGAATTTTCAAGCGAAATGCAAATCCATCTTAAGGAGACAGGCCAGGCTTTCCGAAATATCGGCAAGGTCCGTGACCTGCCCTATTGATTTTATCCGATCATCGGAAATGTGGGGGAAAATCGCGGCCTTTTTTTCCAGCAAGCAATCATTCAAGCTGCCCGGTTTCTCCCCGCGATGCGCGCCAGAAACAGCCCGTGCACCCCGCCGGCGAGCGCGCCTGCCAGCAGCAGCACCCCCGCCATAATCAGCACGGTCAGGTAGAGCGGTTGGACTTTCTGCGCCACGTCGATGCCCCAGAAGATGAGCGGCATGGAGAGCATCCAGGCGAGCATGTTGGCCGGGATCCAGACGCCCGCCCCACGCGCGGCCCTGCGAAGCGCCAGCCACTGGGCAAAGGAGAGCACCGCCCCGGCGACCAGCCCCAATCCGGCCGCCAGGAGTAGCACGATCCACTGCGCCGGCTCCTCGGCCGGCGCGGATTGCCCGGACGCCGCGCCCATGTCCATGATCGTGGAAGGCAGGTAACCGAGCACGTATGCCAGCAGCGCGCCGGCCAGCGTGCCCAGCCACCAGGCGCGCCGCCTGAGAGCCGGGAACCAGGGCCGCATCGCCCAATGCTGGGCAAAGCTGACCACGGTCGCCTCGAAGACCCCGCTGGCGACCGCGACCAGGAAGGAGAGCAGCGCCGCGCCGATCCCGCGCCCCTCCCCGGCGCGGCTGAGGTAGAGCGCCAGGGCGGTCAGGCTCAGCCCCAGCCCGAACAGCTCGCCGAAGGCGTTCGCCGCCAGCCAGCGCAGATACAAAGCCCTTGCGTCCTGTCTCGTCACAGCCATTCCTCCAGCGGAGAGATTCGATATAGCATATAACGAATGCTACAACCGGAAGTTGCGTGCGAATCCCCCCGGACTAGCGCCGCAGCAGCGGCAGGAAAACCGGATGGACCTCTGTCCAGTTGACAAACTTGCAGGTGGTTGTGCCCGGCAGGGTGATCGCGGTTGGGCCGCATCCGCTTGAGGCAAGATACTCCCAATCGCGGAGCTCTTCTTTGACCTCATAGGTCGCCGGCAACTCCAGCCCGTCCCACTGCGCGCAGCCGTCCGGCCCGGTGAGTTTGGAATCGACCGGATCAAGCGAGCCGTTTTTATATAGGTCCATGCGCCAGCCGGGGACCGGGTATTGGTCCCCGCTGGTACCTGCATCCTTATCAAGATCCCACTTTTTACAGGCGCGCAGGCTGGCCTGCAGCCAGGTCTGCACCAGTTTCTGCCGGCCCTGATCCACCATCCAGACTTTGCCGTCCACCTGGGCGATTCCCCATGGTTGAGCGCCCTGGGGCATCAGGTACATATACCAGCCGTCCGCCTCATAGAACGCTGTATACTTCTCTCCGCTCAGGTTCAGATCCTGTGCTGGAGACACGAACATCTGGTATGGACCTTCGGGCAGCACTGGTGTACACGAGATTTTTGGCTGCCCCTGCCCGTGATTTGATGATAAATTCGTCTCGGTGTACGCGGCCGTGGATGGGTCAAGGACACCCAGGCGAGGAAGGTCGATCACCGAATACCAAATCAGGTCGTCTTGAACGGCAATCATGGCGGGCGGGGAAGTGTTGGGCAATATATATTGTTTCAGTTTGCTTGAAACTGGGTCCAGCTCTGATAGAGACTTATCAGTATGATAGTTGGCAAACCAGATATTATGCTGAGCGTCGACCGTCAGGCCATAAATTGAACCAATTTTTGTGGACTCTTGCCACCATTCCAGCTGATCATCGGTGATGTTATATCGATATAATCGGCTGAGGTCATCATTTCCAAAGATTAAATAGTCTTTCCCTCCATAACTATAGCTGTGCAGGTAGCCGCTTCCCCATAAATTGTCTTGGATTGTGTATGTACACAACTCATTTTGAGCTGGATCCAGTCCGACTGGATTCGGATCGAGGCGGTATAGATAATGATCCAAAAAATCGATTGCCCACAAGCGGCCCAGTGAATCAACAGCCGTGCTGTACAAGGTTGCAGCACTGCCTACCATCCAGGTATAGTACTCACCGGATAGGTTTGAGCGCACAATTTTATTGCTGTCTACCCAGTAGATGAAATCTCCGGCGCGGCGGGCATCGGCAGGACTGCCGCCAGCTGAATAAATCTTGTATTGGGCAGACAGCGGGTCGATGCTCCAGATCTCGCCGTAGTAATCGCTGATCCACAATAAACCCTCACTATCCGCGTTGATTTCATAAGCTACCCCGTCAGGATTCAGCCCGGCCTCGAACGCCTGAAAATCGGCCCGGGCGGGCGCGGAGCCGCCCAACAGGCTGCCCCCGAGCAGCACTGCCAGGACCAGGATTACCAGTAATAAACGGTAAGGAGCATGCATCAATAATATCCTAATAAATGTAATGTTCAACAGGATGGAAAATCAGCAAACGCTTCGACCCCGCCTGGCGCGCTGGCTGGAATTATTGAGGACCGTCAAGATAATGATGGCCAAAGAGTAAATTGAAGAGGATGATCATTATTATAACCTGTCCAGGGCCGCCAGATTCAGAGAATATCCTTAATCTTTCAGCAGGCTCCTCATCAGACTGGCGGGGACGTACGTCTCAAAGAAGAAAAACCGGCCCGATTGATCAGGCCGGTTGCTATATTCACGCTCCAGAAGCGCCCCCAGAACAGCACGACAGGTACCATTAACCGCTTCTGGATTGTTGCCTCCCCTGGGCTCAACAAATAAACTGAGGTGGGGATTGCCTCCGCGATGATTCGTACAACAGAGCTGCAGTGATTGTGATTATTTTAACAAACAAAATCCAATTCTTCAACATTAATGTTACAAACTGCTTAATGCGCGGCTCAATTGGTGACATTTGTCATCCAACTTGGCGACAATTAATCAGTAGTGGTACGCATATCAAGTGAAAACCAGGCGTTGCTGCCAGAATTTTCAAACTGTTTCAAGGTTATGGATACCCGCGCAGGCAGAGAACTTCAGGGGTGTGCGAGCAACCAGGCCAGGTGAACAGCTAGCAGCTCGCCAACCGCCCCGGGCGGTTTCAGCGGATGATCATCGGCAAGAAAAGATACCTCTCCTCATCCGCATTATAGATCACCGTAAAGCTGGCTTCGCCTGAACTAATGCTTCCGTCGGTCGCATGAGCGATATTGGTTACTGAACCCGCATCCAGGTCGGCCTGGGTGATGGTGTAGCTGGCCGTGCAGGTGATCTGCGCCTTCGGCGCCAGCCCGGCTGCGGTGCTCGGGCAATCGACCGTGGTTTTATCGTCGATGACGGTG
Source organism: Bellilinea sp. (assembly GCA_034678705.1). Taxonomy (GTDB): domain Bacteria; phylum Chloroflexota; class Anaerolineae; order Anaerolineales; family Anaerolineaceae; genus Bellilinea. The sequence goes on along the minus strand of JAXDBP010000019.1, from coordinate 13,807 downwards.
ATGTTGAACAGCGTGACGTTGCCCGCGTTGATCACCCGATACTCATAGTTGATCTGATCGCCGACTTCCCTGAACGTCCCCGGCGCGCCTGATTTTTGCAGCCCCAGTGCGGGTTTTTTCACGGCGGTTACTGTCGCTGTGTCAGGCATGGAGCTGATCGAGCCGTCGGTCGCGTAAGCCGAGTTGGTCAGCGAGCCCGCGTCCAGGTCCGCCTGGGTGACAGTGTGGCTGGCCGTGCAGGTGATCTGCGCCTGCGGCAGCAGGCCGGCGGCTGTGCTTGGGCAGGATTCGTCACTCGCCTTATCGTCCACTACGGAGACGTTGTACAGGACGACATTGCCCGTGTTGGTCACCAGGTACTCGTAGTTGATCACGTCGCCGACCGCGTCGTAGGTGGCCGGCGCCGCCGACTTGTCAATCGACAGGGAGGGTGCCTCGATAAAGCCCTCCGCCTGGACCAGCACCTGCCGGCCGTTGTCGACCACGTAAACCATTCCGTCAAGCGTGGTGATGCCCCAGGGGACCGCGCTCGCGGACATCTGATAGACATGCCAGCCGCCGCTGTTCACAACCGTTTCGTAAGTGGTTGGATCTGGAATGAAATCCTCAATCGTGATGGTAAAAAAGCCCGTGCCTTCAACCGATAGATCACTACAGCTGGGCGCCAGGTTCTCACTCCCCATGTCAAGGGTAGAAACGCTCGGGGCGGCGACTTCGGGATCCAGAATCCCGATGCGGCCGTCCAAATCGCTGCTGAACCACAACCGCCCCTCGTGCGCTGCCAGCATGGCTGGTTCGGCTGATTGCGGCAGGGGATAACTGCTGAGCTGGTTTTCGCCGGGCACCAGCTCGGCCAGCAGGTTGAGAACTGAGTCGGCGTACCAGACATCCCCCTCGCCATCCATCGTCAGGCCGAGGATTGAACTGTCAGCGGGCAGCTGCCACCAGTCCAGGGTGTTATCGCTAACCTTCAGGCGCAGCAGACGATCATTAACATCATCGCCCGCATAAAGGTAGCCCGCCTGGTGGAGCAGGTAATACAATTTGCCAGATTGTGGCAGGCTGAAGGTGCACAGCTCGCCTGCGTCGGCGTCGAGGCGATAGAGGTAAGGCTCCGCGCTGTCCGTCGCCCACAAGCGCCCTTGCTCGTCCACCGCCGTGCCGTAAAAGCCGTCCGCCCCTTCCACCCTCCAGAGGGTGTAGGCGCCGTCTTCAGTGGATACCCGTCCAAGGACGCCGGTTTTACCGTCTGCCCACCACAAGTCGCTGCCGACCCGGCGGGCATCGCTCGGCGCGCCCCAAACCCACTGGCTGGGATCTGGATCAGAATCATCATAAATCAGAGGATATATTTCAAAATATCCACCGCTTACATCCAGCCCCCAGATCTGGCCGGCATCGAAGTCACTGATCCACAGCCAGCCCTGGCCGTCCGGGTTGATCTCGTAGGCTGTGCCATCCGGGTTCAACGCCCCTTCGGATACTTCCAGATCAGCCCGGGCAGGCGCAGTGATGCCCAGCAGAAAGAAAATTACAATCAGAGTGTAAATGTTTTTTTTCAACACCATACTCCTGGCTGATCCCGATAGTAAAGTTGAGAGAGAACTTCCAAGCGGTGGCGAGTAATCCTCGCCACCGCCGGTATGAGGTTATGGTGCGGGGACCGGTTCTCCGGTCCCCGTTAGCTATTACTATGGTCTGTAAACCGTTACAGTAGGATCACCATTTGCTTCGTAGACATAACCGGTCTTGACGACATTGCTCACGGTAAAGGTGACCGATGCAGTCTTCTTGCTGATGTTGGACAGGGTGATGGTACAAACGCCGTACGCGTCCGTCGTGCAAGTTCCGCTGGCGCCGTTGCTCCATTTGCCGGTGACAACCGCGCCTTCGAGAGCCGGATCGACCGTCACGGTGACCGTCGCCCGCCATTGGACGCCAGCTTTAGTCCAGGCGCTATCTCCTTCCAGGCTGACAACTTTGATCGGCGGCTCGGTCACATTATCCACAGTAATGCTGATCGCGTGGCTGCTGGTTTGATCGGTTGTATCTGTTGCGGTGGCGGTGATGCTATGAGCCCCATCGGATACACCAGTCAAATCCCAGCTGGCTGACCAAATGTCCGAGCTTTCTGTACCCAGTCCGATGGACACACCATCGACGAAGAACTCCACCTGCGTCACGCCGCTGTCATCAGAGGCGTCGGCTGTGATAGCCACCGAAGTGCCGCTGACCGTTGCGCCATCAGCCGGGCCGGTAATTACCACGACCGGCGGGTAGTTCGACGGAGTGTCATCGTAGCTGCACAACACGTTGTTGTTGTACTGATCCAGGGTGGTGGCCAGGGAGAGCGCCAGGTTGTAATCGGCTTTGACCTTCTTGTTTTTGTTGCTCAGGAAGTCGCCGCTGGCATCAAAGTTGAGCTTGTCGAGCAGTTGTTCAGCAGCCTCGGCTGCATCTACGACTGCCGGACAGGTGTTCACGCCGGCTATGAAGTTTGCCTGAGTTGCCAACAGCTGCCTGGCCAGGGTGTAGGCCGCATCATTGGACTTGTTAGATCGGTTCCCGATGTCTGTCGAGGAGAGGATTGACACGCCAAGTTCGCACGAGTCGATCGGGAACTCGAACCCGTCCGCGAGGATGTCATCCCAGACGATCCCGCCATAAGGGAATGTCGAAGTACTGAGCCCTAGCACATCATCAAGTGTCCAAAAGTCAGCTTCCCAGCCGCCATTCTTGGCTGCAGTTTCGAACTGCTTCCCGCCGGAGCAGGAGCTCCAGTTCTTCCAGTAGCCCGGTGTGCGTCCCTCGCCATATTCCGTGGAATTGTTGACCTGGAAGACCAGCGTGTCGCCGTCGGTGAGCAGATCTGCGATGGTTCCAGCGCCGAAGTCCACACAGCGGTTGCCGTAGTCTTCATTGGGGAATATGTTGGGATCGTAATCGGGATTGTAAGGAGTTAGCGGTACACCGCCAACCAGCCATTCAGTCATCCAGCTGACCGGAACACCTTCCTCGCACAGCGTGTAGGTCTTGAACCGATCCAGGTTGGGGTTGCCAAAGGTGAGGAAACCGTCTGATTTCCCGGATGAGGTATCGCTGGCTAATTTAGTGCCGTTAAAGCCCTTCGGGCCCACCCAGAGGCTGAAGGTGAACTCCTTTTCAGGATTTGGTTCTCCGTTCACCAGTTTGAGCACATTGATCCGGCTGCCCACGCGGCAGGAGGCGCTGGCTTCGTGTGTGACTGTCTTTACCGTGCCAGCGTCATCCGTGTAGGTCGCCGAGGCGTTGACCGTGTTGTCGGCGGTTGCATAGCCACTGAAGGGACCTTCTAGCGAGACACTGAAGCTCTTGATCTCGCCGATCGCCAGGTCGAAGGTTCCAATGCCGTCATCCGAGGTGATGTTGAGCGGTACGTTGCCGTTATTGGTGAAGGTCACCTCAAATGAAGCCGGTCCTTCCTGAGATACAGGTTGAGTACTGTCGCAGGCTTTGCTGACCGTGAAGCTCGGATCGGCGCCGAAGTAGTTGGCGTCGTCGGTGTCGGTCGCGGTTTCAGTGTTGCCAGCTCCGTCGGTCATTTCACCTGAAGCGGTGGCGGTGTTGGTGTGCTGCCCAGCCGCCCAGGTTCCAGTGACGAAGTATTCAGCGCTAGCGCCAACAGCGAGAGTGCCGTCCAGATGGATATTACCGAGTACATCATCCGTCACGTCAACATTGCTCAAAGCTACATTGCCGGTGTTGGTGACCACGAACATGAACTGCGGAGCTGTGCCGCTGACCAGGTACGGCCCGGTGGCGGTATCCGCGTCTGCCCAGGTCAGACCGCCGTCGATGCTGACATACTTCTCAACATCGATCGCCGGATCGACGTCGGTGAAGGTGACGGTTTCATCATCATCATCCCAAGCGTCGTTTTCTTCAGCATCCTCAGCGTGCGCTATGAAGGTGTTGGTATGAGTTGTGCTGGTTTCATAATCTCCCTTCACAAAGAACGTCGCCTCGAAGCTACAGGATGTCCCTGCTGCCAGCTCCGTCCCGACCATGCAGTCCGCGTCACCCGCCAGCGTGCCGAACTGGTCGTCCGCCAGGCTCGTGATCGTCACTGCCACGTCGCCCGTGTTCTCCACCACGTAGGTGAAGGTCACGTCCCCGCCCGTCTCCGGTACGGTCAGCGGATCGCCCGTCTTCGTCACCGTGATCTCCGGCTCCACGTCCGTCCGCGTGATCGTCTCATCGTCCGTATCCGAGGCGTCGTTCCCGTCAGCGTCGTCGGCGTGCGCCGTGAAGACATCCACGTGCGTTGAGCCAGTTGCCCCTGCAGGGATCGCGAAGGTCGCCTCGAAGCTGCAGGATGTCCCTGCTGCCAGCTCCGTCCCGACCATGCAGTCCGCGTCACCCGCCAGCGTGCCGAACTGGTCGTCCGCCAGGCTCGTGATCGTCACCGGTACGTTGCCAGTATTGGCGACAACGTAAGTGAACGTCACGTCCCCGCCCGTCTCCGGTACCGAGGTCGGATCGCCCGTCTTCGTCACCGTGATCTCCGGGTCAGATCCGAAGTATGAGCTCGGATCGCTGTCCGACACCGGATCGCCCGCCGGCGGAGTGCCCGTCGCCGTGCCAATGTTGCTGTACGCACCGGCTACCGCCACTCCCGTCGCCGTGCAGGTCATGCTCTCGTCCACCGCCAGCGTCGTCTGCGGGCAAGTGACCGTTACACCCTGGTCGTCGGTTACCGTCACACTGGTCAGCGCCACGTTGCCTGTGTTTGTCACCACGTACGTCCAGGTGATCGGATCGCCCACCGGGATATTCAGCCCGTCATCCTCGTTCGTCGTCTTCACAATGCTGATCGACGGGGTCTGGCCAAAATAATTGGCTGGATCTGTATCCGTCAGCGTCTGGGTAACGCCATCCTCATCGACAAAATCACCTGTCGCCGTGGCTGTGTTGGTGTGCTGCCCGGCAGCCCAGGTGGCAGTGGTAATGGTATATTCAGCGTACTCGCCGATCGCCAGCGTGCCGTCCAGGTGGATATCCCCGTACACATCGTCGGTCACATCCACATTACTCAGGTTTGCGTTACCGGTGTTTGTGACCACGATCTTGAACAGCGGGTTGGTGCCACCGCTGGCATACGGCCCGGGGGCTTCGTCGGCATCCACCCAGGTAATACCACCATCCACGCTGACATACTTCTGTACGTCAAGCTTCCCACCAAGTGGGGTTAGATCCTCGAATGGGACTTCGATCCCCACGGATATTGCCTTGCCCTGGTTCAGGATATCTGTCGTGCCTAAAGGCAGTGGATTATCAATCAAAACAAGGAGAGTTACCGTGAATGAGTCCCCTACGGGCAGGCTGCCGAGCTCTCTCCCTGTTTCGTCGAACGGGAATGGAGTGGCTGGGTCTACATCATCCGCAATCGAAACTCCGTCGACCTCTGTACTGCCCTCCACATAGGATACTTCATCCGGGAGATAATCGATCAGGACAACATCCGGAACCGGCGCACGGCTGATGTTGTTGACGATGATGGTGTATTCCAATACATCACCCGCGCTGACGAATCCGTCGCCATCGTTGTCTGTATAGAGTGTACCGTTCTTGCCAGGCGAGAGCAGCGGGAAGGGGGGTACGCCAGTGCCGACATCCAGGCCAGGGTTGCTTGCGCTGGCTGCCAACGGATCCTGCCCCCAGGCAGCAGCAAGCTTGACGCCGGGAGTTAAAACATACACCAGCATCCCTGTCTGATCGCGGTCTGGGTCAAAGATTTTTAGCTGCTGAAGCTCAGTCAGATTGTACGACACGTCGTAGCAGTTACCGTTGGGATCCGTCAAGCCAACACAGACGCCGTCGCCATCGTAGTCGACGTAAACGGTGACAGGAGTAGCGCCATTGCCGACGGGCGTAACCCACACCGGGTTGCCGTTCTCGGTACTCGTGTAAGTAGGGTCTTTGCCAATGCCCAACCCGATCAACACTTGAGGTGTCAGCGATTCCTCTGGGACCAGCGAGTAGCCCCAGTCCCAGGCCTGGTTGTCGCCAGAAGAGGAACTGGTTGAGTCGGTCGTAGAGAATGCATAGAAGTGCTGATCGCCAGCCGTGTAAAAGTGATAGGCATATGGGTCGTCAAGGATCACCTTGCTATATGAGCCAGCACCGACGCTGATGGAATCGCTCCCCCCTGACCACTCGTAGCTGACAGTAATCGCGGTTGCATTGGGGTTATACAGCCAGACAGTTGTGCCAGCAGTATAACCAGTGGGATTAGCCGTCGAAACTGGGGTGTAGTAGCTGCTCGACCACAGGTCAGTTGGCAGCAGGGCCGAGTCACGGCTCTCATAGTTGGAGCCTCGATCGCCAGTCAGAATATCCACCTGTACCGGATTATCGGAAACAACCTGCGCGCCCACATTGACGCCGCCGTTGACAAAGTGGCTCTGTCCTTCAGTCAGAGTTACTGTCGTTTCAAAGCCGCCGTCATTATCCGCGTCAATCTGAACGGTTGCGCCAGCCGGTCCTGCCATGATTGCCAGGCCGGTATAACTAAACATCTGGTAATCAGTCGTGTCTGGGATGTTCTCGCCCACCGGGACACGGTAGCTGGTTCCCCACAGACTGGTGTCGAAAACCTCGACCGAGCCAGCCAGTAGGGTGCCCGATCCATTCGCCCATCCTGTGCGGGTAACGGCGATGTTCTTGGTGGTTGCAATCTTGTCTCGTCCATCGAAATCGATTGTCAGAGGACTGGTTGTGGAGACGTTGTTTCGGAGAACGATCACCGCTCCGGCGTTAATGACATCGTTTGCATCCGTACATGTTAATATCACGCCGCTGAAATTGGGCGGGCAACCGTCATCGGCTTCGCCATTACCCCAGATCTGCGTGCCGTCTACATTCCCCGGGTAACTGTACAGGTCGTCAGGGTTGGCGATATCGTCATCGTAGCCGTACTCCCAGTGGTCATAATAGATGATGGTCCCATCTGCTATTGCAGCCAATGAGATGTAAGTGGTTATCGGGTTTGTTGGCACGGTTGTGCCAGTAATCCCCCGTAATCCCAGCAGCAGCTGGTCCTCCGGGAACGGCACATAAAAGGTTTGCACCGGCACCGGGTTGCCCTGGGCCATCACCTCCCGCGCTCCCCCCGCGGCCAGCAGGCCGGCCAGCAGCGCGAGCAGCAGCACCAGCCTGCCCGCCGTAGTCAAATAATGCTTACGCGTGTGATCCCTGCTTTCTGTGTTCATCGTATCCCTCCAATTGATATTTCTAAACATAACGGAATGATTGTCGGCTAATTCCCACCTGGTGTGCATGCTTCGGTTCTCTCCAGTTATTCGTTCCCTTTCTTACCAATAACGCGGTATTTCTAATGCACTATCCGATAAAATTAACAATAATTCCTGTTTTTGTGCTTATCTGTTGGGTTAAATGCCAGGAGCGCCCCTCGGGCGCCTTCCCTCCTGAAACGCGTGAGTCGTCGATTAATATTGCCCTCCCTTCGTGAAATTAATCAGATATTTTTGTATGATTTAACACAAATACCGGCCCGAATACGTTGGGCCGGTTTCGCACTGGCTCCCCGAAAGCGCCCCCCAAACCACAGGCTGCGACCAATAATACGCTCTCGGATCAAAGCTTCCCCTGAAATTACCAGTAAATTAAGGTGGGGACATCCTCTGCGATGCTTCATCCCCGCTATGCAGTCAACCTGTGAAGATTATAACAAACAATATCCGCTGATTCAACTAAAAATATACTATCTGGTTGGTTTTCTAAAGAATTTATTACAAATGACGCCGAATCGGGCAGATTTACTTAAGTACTGCTACGTATTTATTAGCGTTCAGCCACCGATCCACACGGGCAGTGAACGCGCCACCTAACCTGAAAAGACTGGTAAAATCATCCCGGGGGCATCACCGCTTACGGGAGGGATTATGGCGCGGAAAGCTGCGAACAACGGCTTTGTTGAAGAACTGCCCAGTCGGATCGGCATCGTCTACAGCGAGGCGCGGCGGGAGGACTTTCCGACCGAGGCGCAGTACATCACTGAAAAGGGCGCCGACGAGGACGCCGCCGCAATCGGCAAATACCTGGAATCTCTCGGCGTGAGCGTCCACCTCTACCCGGGCTCGGCCGAACTGCCCGCCCTGCTCTACCGCGACCGGCCCGAGATGATCATCAATCTGGTCGATTCGGTCAAGGGCATCGAGAGCCTGGCAGCAACCATCCCCGGCGTGCTCGAGCTGCTCGACATCCCCTACACCGGCGCCGACATCCTGGGCCTCTCGCTGGATACCAATAAGTTCCTGGTCAAAAAGCTGCTGCAGCAGAACGGCGTGCCGGTGCCGCACTACCAGCTCTTCAACCGGCCGACCGACCGGCTCGATCCCACCCTGCGTTTCCCGCTCATTTCCAAGCTCAACGCCGTCCACGGCGCGGTGGAGATCACCGAGGATGCCGTCTCGGAGAACGAGAGGCACCTGCGCGAGCGGCTGCGCTTCCTGATCCACACCTATAAGCAGCCGGCGCTGGTCGAGGAGTTCATCGTCGGGCGCGAGATTACCGCGATCCTGCTCGAGGGCAGGAACAAGAAGGTCTACCTGGCTGAAAAGGTCTTCATCAAGCCCGAGCAGAAATATATGTACACCACCTTCGCCGACCAGTGGCTGGCGCCCGGCGACGCGACCTTCCATTACCATAAATATCACGATCCCGTGCTGCGCGAATACGTCAAAAAAGCCTTCGACGTGACCAACATGTACGACTACGGCAAGTTCGACATCCGCCTCGACCAGTCCGGGCGCTACTTCTTCATCGACAGCAACTGCAACCCGGCCTTCGGACCCAAGGAATTCGACGTGGCCCTGTCGGTCATCCTGGACAAGTACGGCGTTTCTTTCACTGAGATCCTCAAGCGGCTGCTGCTGAACACCATGCGCGACGCGGCGGGTAAGGAGCGTCTAGCCTTCCCGGCGTGAGCGAGGAAAGAATCACAGGGAAGCAGGGTCTTAGTACGGATACGCTCGTGGATGCAACCCTGCGCCCCCACAGTCCAGATCGGCGGGCATGGATGCCTGCCCTACAACGCCGGGTGTGGATCGTAATAGATGCTTTCGCGTGCGATTTTACCCCCGCGCAGCTCGATCAGCGACGCGCCGCGCACGTGGTAAGCCTCGCCGGTCTTGTGATGGATGCCCGATCAAGTCCATTCGAGGGCGGCGAAAGTTCCGCCATCGAAGATGCGGATATCCGAAAATGCCACACCGGGCAAAGCGAAAAGGCGGCTGAAGTAGCCATGCAGCGCAGCCTGATCATTGATTACCTCTCTGCCTGGTATGTCCTCGAAGATAAAATCCGTGGCGTAGATGCGCGAAATCTTTGCCAGATCGAGCGTCTCCAGTGCTTCTTTCGCATCCAGCAGACATTGGGTGGTCATGTTTGCTCCAGGAAAGGACAGCAGGTCGGGCGGGCATAAAGCCCGCCCCTACTGATGCATTGATTGGATTTTACCCTTTTTAAAGGATTAGCGTGTTTACGGCTTTGGCGGCTTGATCCAGAAGTAGCCAAACCCAACCGCCAGGAACAGGTACAGCACAACGACCAGCCAACCGAGGGCGCTCATCACTCCAGCCAGAACAGCAATAACTGAAATGACTGCGCCGATGGCATCATACAGCGTCAGGCCGATGATCACCCCCTTGCGCAAGCCGGATTCGACTGCATTGCGCCCGAGCCAGGTGATCATCAGGATGCCCAGCATCGCAGCCGCATACTCCCGGGCGGCAAATCGGCCTGCATCGGTTAACTCTGCGCCGAAAATGCCGTAGATGAAATCTGGCAGGAACAGCATCCCCAAACCGAAGCCCAAACACACCACCGCTTTAATGACCATCATCGTTTTGAATTTCATCACACACCTCCACCTTTCTACAATCCCTTGATATTGATTCCCGGCCGCCTTCGCTCTCCGGTTTCACGAATCACAAAGAGCAGGCAGGTCAGCACAAAACTGGCCGAAATCCCGATCAGCGCCCAGGTCACCGCAAGGACCTGAAAGTGAAGCAGTGGGGTAAGGTCTTTTTCCATCGGCTGGGACTCCTTGTGCTGCAGGGGATTTCTACCTGTATAATAAGAATCAGCCGTATTAAGATCGCTAAGTTTTCGTTAAGCTGGTAAGCTCCCCGAAGAATAACCACTAAAGATCACAGTCACATTCTGATCGCCGCCAGCGCACGGATCAGCGGGCTCCTTTCGATAAGGAGGCGGAATGCTAGAGATCAGAACCCTGGGGGGATTTTCGCTCAGCCTGGACGGTCGGGTCATTCAGGATATGGGCTCGCGCAAGGCTGAGGCGCTGCTGGTCTATCTGGCGGTGGAAGGCGGGCTGCACAACCGCAGTGTGCTTGCCTCGCTGCTCTGGCCGGAATGCTCGCAGGTCCAGGCCGCGACCAGCCTGCGGGTCGCGCTGACCGTCTTGCGACGGCACCTGGCTGATCATCTGGACATCACTCGCGAAACCGCGCGGATCAAACCCGGGGCTCGTCTCTACCTCGACCTGGTGGATTTGCAGGAGAAGCTCGCCAGCGGCAAGATCGAACAGGCGATTGAAATTTACCAGGGCGATTTCCTGCAGGGATTTCACCTTCACGACGCCGCCGGCTTCGAAGAATGGGCGCGCTGGGAGGCTGACCGCGCGCGCAGCCCGTTGCTCAAAGCGCTGCATACTGCCGCCGATACCGCCATGACGGACGGCGAATATGTCTGCGGGATTGGCTATCTTCACCGGCTGCTCGAGCTGGACCCACTGGATGAGTCGGCGCATGAGAAATGCATGCTCCTGCTGGCTCTAGACGGTCAGCGCGGGGCTGCCCTGGCTCAATACGAGCGCTGCCGCGTGATTTTTAAGGAAGAACTCGATGCACCACCCTCCTTGGACGTAGAGCGTCTGTATCAAAAAATTCTGCGCGGAGAAAAACTGACCGCCCCCGCGCCGGTGATGCCCGGGCATAACCTGCCCGCCGCGCAGACCAGCTTCATCGGGCGCGAGCCTGAATTGCGCCAGCTGGCAGCCATGCTCAACGATCCTGCCTGCCGGCTGATCAGCCTGGTCGGTCCGGGCGGGTGCGGCAAGAGCCGCCTGGCGCTCCAGGCTGCCGGAAGAGCTATGCGCTCTTTTACCGACGGCGCCTGCTATGTACCGCTGGAAGCCTGCGGCTCAACCAAACTCCTGGTGAACGCCATTGCCAAAGCCCTGGAGTTCAGTATCGATGGGTATGCCTCCGATTTTGATCCCAAAACCCAGTTGCTGGACTATTTACGCGGCCGCTCGATCCTGCTCTTGATGGACGGATTTGAACACCTGGTCGAAGGGGCCGGGCTGCTCTCGGAAATCCTGGAAGCCGCGCCAAAAGCCAGGCTGATCGTCACCTCCCGCCAGCGCCTGGGTCTGCACGGCGAGTGGATCCTGCAGCTAGAAGGATTGCCCGTTGATCCTGTGGCAACGCCGACAGAAGCGCAAGACTCGGACGCGGCCCAGTTGTTCTGCGCACGCGCCAGGCAGTCGAACCTGGATTTCCAGTTGGTGGAGTCTGACCAGGAATCAGTCGTACGCATCTGCCAGCTTGTCGAGGGCATGCCGCTCGGCATCGAGCTGGCCGCCGCCTGGCATCCCATGCTCAACCCGGCGGAAATTGCCGGGGAAATGGAAAAAGACCTGGATTTCCTGTCGAGTTCGATGCGGGACATGCCGGAGAAACACCGCAGCCTGCGGGCGGTATTCGACAGCACCTGGGCCCTGTTGAGTCCTGAAGAACAAATTCTGTTCAGTCGATTGGCCATCTTCCGCGGCGGCTTTACACGCCATGCCGCCGAGCAGATCTGCGGGGCCAGCCTGGCGCAGCTCACAAAACTGCGGGACAAATCCTTGCTGTGGAAGACCAGCTCCGGCAAATTCGACATGCACAACCTGCTGCGCCAGTTCGCACTTGAGAAACTCGACTTGTTCAGCGAAAAGGAACGAGAGGCGCTCCACATGCGCTACAGCCAGTACTACGTCAGCCTGCTGCTGGATCGTGAGATGGATTTTTGGGGGACACGCATGCTCCAGGCCAGGGAGGAAATTCGGCAAGAGATAGAAAACTTGCATGCGGCCATCGATTGGGCCTGTCTGCAGTGGGACGAGGTCAAATTCAGGCATGCGCTAATTGCCCTGATGTATTTTTATGTTTGTCATGGATGGCATGGGGGTAAGGATGCCTTTCGCGAGATTGCCCGCCAGCGGAAAGAGGCTCTTCTTGCCCGCGGACCTGTCAATCCCACGACAGATCCGATTTATTTAGCTGCACGCACCCACCAGGCGCTTTTTCAAACCGAGCTCGGTCAGATCGAGGAAAGCGAAGCCATTTCCAGAGAATGTGTGAACAGGTTGATCGAGCTTGGAATGAAGGAAGAACTCACCGAGTGTATGAACAATCTGGGGGTAAATGCCTCATTTCGCGGGGATTACATTGGATCATGCGATTGGCTGGAAAAAGCGATACAGGTCGGGAGAGAGTGCGGGCATCTGGTCTGGTATACCTGTCTGCTATGGCTCGGACATACTTACTTCCTCCTGGGAGAGTACGAACAGGGCAAGCTGACCCTCGAAAAGAGCATCGAGCTATTCGAGCGGTTGGGCACACATTGGGGCATCGCTTTTGGTCTCAGCAAAATGGGCCTGGCGTTAGATGGGATGGGCGAGCACGCCAAAGCGCTGCAGGCCCACCGCGATGCGCTGGCAATCTTCAACCGAATCAACAACTCCGCCGGTCAGGGTTTTGCCCTCAGTCGCATGTCCATGAGCGCCGCGCTGTTGGGGGAATATCGGTTAGCGCTGGATTACGGTCGGCAAGCCTGCCAGTTCTGCGAGAAGATCGGTCACCAGTGGGTGATCTGCCTGACGTATTGCCGCATGATTTTTGCCCATCTCGGGCTGGGAGAACTCGAGCAAGCCAAACGGTCTGTCATCACTACTCTGGAGCAGTCCGGGCGGGAGCAGATGCTGCCGATCATCCTTTACGCACTGGCAGGAGCCGCCTGCATCTTCGCAGCTCAGGGAGAGGAGCAAGCCGCTATGGAGCTGTTCTTCTTCGTCCGGCGGCATCCGCAAGTTCCCGGTGCCTTCCTCATGCAAGCCGAGCACTGGATGAAGGGATTGGATGAAGAGACACTCCGGCAGGAGGATGTTCAGCGCCTGGAGCGGATGAAAATTGGTGAAATCATCGAGCAGGTAAGGAAGAGGATATTCGTTTACCAGCTTTAGAAAACATCTGCTCAAGCATTTTCCGTAAGGGCGCAGGATGTCTCCCCGACGTTGGGCGATCAAAACGCCCTGCGCCCGGATAAACGCTGTAACTGATCGGGCGCAGGGCATCCTGGTTCGGATACGCTCGTGGATGCAACCCTGCGCCCCCATTAACATGGGCGTGACATTTAATTTGTGGGCGCGAGAGGGCTCGAACCTCCGAACCTTATCATCCCCTTCCGGGGACACGGATGTGAGATTAAATAAAAAGTGGGCGCGAGAGGGCTCGAACCTCCGAACCTCACGGATGTGAACCGTGCGCTCTAACCAACTGAGCTACGCGCCCGTTGTGAAAAAATTATACCCGACCCGCCCCCCTTTGACAAGATTTTGTATGGGTTCAGGACATGTGAGACAGTCGGGGGCAAATCGTCGGGTGGTGATTTTGAATATACTCTGCGGGGGATAAGTTGTCCAGTGCACGATGTGGTCTGACGTAGTTGTAAATTCTCTCCC